>NZ_JBCMFA010000004.1:0-405753 GCF_043847915.1 Salmonella sp. 2020_1459
CACCGGTGATCATGTTTTTAACATAGTCGGCGTGCCCCGGGCAGTCTACGTGTGCGTAGTGGCGGGTCGGGGTATCGTATTCAACGTGAGAAGTGTTGATGGTGATACCACGCGCTTTTTCTTCCGGAGCGTTATCGATCTGGTCGAATGCACGAGCAGCACCGCCGTAGGTTTTAGCCAGTACGGTGGTGATTGCAGCGGTCAGGGTAGTTTTACCGTGGTCAACGTGGCCGATGGTGCCGACGTTAACGTGCGGTTTTGTACGTTCAAATTTTTCTTTAGACACGGCTATATTCCTTACTATAGCGCTCTCCCCTTCAGGAGAGAGCACGGGATTTTGGTTTTTAACCCTGCGGCTTATTTACCACGGGCTTCGATTACGGCCTGAGCAACGTTGTTCGGCGCATCATCATACTTCAGGAATTCCATAGTGTACGATGCGCGACCTTTGGTCAGAGAACGCAGCTGAGTTGCATATCCGAACATTTCAGACAGCGGTACTTCAGCGTGGATCTTAACGCCTGTAACTTCAGATTCCTGACCTTTGAGCATACCACGACGGCGGCTAAGGTCGCCGATAACGTCACCGGTATTCTCTTCAGGTGTTTCTACTTCAACCTTCATGATCGGCTCAAGCAGAACTGGTTTTGCTTTCTTAAAGCCTTCTTTAAAGGCGATAGACGCAGCCAGTTTAAACGCCAGCTCAGAGGAGTCAACGTCATGGTAAGAACCGAAGTGCAGACGCACACCGAGATCAACTACCGGATAACCCGCCAGCGGGCCAGATTTCAGCTGCTCCTGGATGCCTTTATCAACGGCCGGGATGTATTCGCCAGGAATTACACCACCTTTGATGTCGTTGATGAACTCGTAACCTTTCGGGTTAGAGCCCGGCTCCAGCGGGTACATGTCGATAACAACATGACCATACTGACCGCGACCACCAGACTGTTTCGCGTGTTTACCTTCGATGTCGGTAACTTTCGCGCGAATCGCTTCGCGGTAAGCAACCTGAGGTTTACCCACGTTAGCTTCAACGTTGAATTCACGCTTCATACGGTCAACGATGATATCCAGGTGAAGTTCACCCATACCAGCGATGATGGTCTGGTTAGATTCTTCATCAGTCCATACGCGGAATGACGGGTCTTCTTTCGCCAGACGGCCCAGAGCCAGACCCATTTTTTCCTGGTCAGCTTTGGTTTTCGGTTCTACCGCGATGGAGATTACCGGCTCAGGGAATTCCATACGTTCCAGAATGATCGGGTTTTCCGGATCACACAGGGTGTCACCGGTAGTCACGTCTTTCAGGCCGATAGCAGCCGCGATGTCGCCCGCGCGAACTTCTTTGATCTCTTCACGTTTGTTGGCGTGCATCTGAACGATACGACCGAAACGCTCACGTGCGGTTTTCACGGAGTTCAGTACGGTATCACCAGAGTTAACCACACCGGAGTACACACGGAAGAAGGTCAGGTTACCCACAAACGGGTCGGTAGCGATTTTGAACGCCAGCGCAGAGAACGGCTCGTCGTCGCTTGCGTGACGCTCAGCCGGAGTATCTTTACCGTCGTCCAGAATACCGTTGATCGCAGGTACGTCTACCGGGGATGGCAGGTAATCAATTACCGCATCCAGCATCGCCTGAACACCTTTGTTCTTGAATGCAGAACCACAGGTTACCAGGATGATTTCGTTGTTCAGAACGCGCTGACGCAGAGCTTGTTTGATCTCTTCTTCAGTCAGTTCTTCACCACCCAGGTATTTTTCCATCAGCTCTTCAGAAGCTTCTGCGGCGGACTCGATCAGGTTCTGGTGCCATTCGTTAGCCAGGTCCTGCATGTCAGCCGGGATATCTTCGTATTCGAAGGTAACGCCCTGGTCGGCATCGTTCCAGTTGATGGCTTTCATTTTCACCAGGTCAACAACGCCGGTGAAACCTTCTTCAGCACCAATTGCCAGCTGCAGCGGAACCGGGTTCGCGCCCAGACGGGTTTTGATCTGACCAACAACTTTCAGGAAGTTCGCGCCCATGCGGTCCATTTTGTTAACGAACGCAATGCGCGGAACTTTGTATTTGTTTGCCTGACGCCATACGGTTTCAGACTGCGGCTGAACACCACCAACTGCGCAGTAAACCATTACCGCACCATCGAGAACACGCATGGAACGTTCTACTTCGATAGTGAAGTCAACGTGCCCCGGGGTGTCGATGATGTTGATGCGATGCGGTTCATACTGCTTAGCCATACCAGACCAGAATGCAGTAGTCGCTGCGGAGGTGATAGTAATACCACGCTCCTGCTCCTGCTCCATCCAGTCCATGGTAGCTGCGCCGTCATGAACTTCACCGATTTTGTGGTTTACACCGGTGTAGAACAGAATACGTTCGGTAGTAGTGGTTTTACCGGCGTCGATGTGCGCACTGATACCGATATTACGGTAGCGTGCGATGGGTGTTGTACGAGCCATTTGATTCCTCGTTGATATCTTTAGGCGTTCAGTTAAGTTATCCAAAACGGGCGACTTACCTGAAGCGCCCGCCTGGTGACTATGACTCCGAAGGGATTACCAACGGTAGTGTGCGAACGCCTTGTTGGCTTCTGCCATACGGTGAACGTCTTCACGTTTCTTAACTGCAGTACCTTTGTTGTCTGCAGCGTCAGAAAGTTCGTTCGCCAGGCGCAGAGCCATGGATTTATCACCGCGTTTACGAGCAGCTTCTACGATCCAACGCATTGCCAGAGCATTACGACGGACCGGACGGACTTCAACTGGTACCTGATAAGTAGAACCACCTACACGGCGGGATTTAACTTCTACAGTCGGGCGAACGTTTTCGAGAGCGACTTCGAAAGCTTCCAGTTCAGATTTACCAGAACGCTGAGCCAGGGTCTCCAGCGCGCTGTATACGATTGATTCTGCAGTAGATTTTTTACCATCTACCATCAGGATATTGACAAATTTAGCCAGCAGTTCTGATCCGAACTTCGGATCCGGCAGAATTTTACGCTGACCAATGACGCGACGACGTGGCATGGAAATACTCCGTTGTTAATTCAGGATTGTCCAAAACTCTACGAGTTTAGTTTGACATTAATTTAAAACGTTTGGCCTTACTTAACGGAGAACCATTAAGCCTTAGGACGCTTCACGCCGTACTTAGAACGAGCTTGCTTACGGTCTTTAACGCCGGAGCAGTCAAGCGCGCCACGAACGGTGTGGTAACGAACACCCGGGAGGTCTTTAACACGACCGCCACGGATCAGGATCACGGAGTGCTCCTGCAGGTTGTGACCTTCACCACCGATGTAGGAAGTCACTTCAAAACCGTTAGTCAGACGAACACGGCAAACTTTACGCAGTGCGGAGTTCGGTTTTTTAGGAGTGGTAGTATATACACGAGTACATACGCCACGTTTTTGCGGGCATGCTTCCAGCGCAGGCACGTTGCTTTTCGCAACTTTGCGAGCACGTGGTTTGCGTACCAGCTGGTTAACTGTTGCCATTAAATAGCTCCTGGTTTTAGCTTTTGCTTCGTAAACACGTAATAAAACGCCCTCACACAATATGAGGACGCCGAATTTTAGGGCGGTGTCGAAAAGGTGTCAAGAAATATACAACGATCCCGCCATCACCAGGCCATCTGGTTGGCATACTTAACCGTGAGTCTGACAAACTCAGTATAGTCAACCCTGACGACACTGTCTGAAATTTGACCCCCCAGGCCGCGGGCGTCAATGTCTTCTTTCAAGGCATAGACCGTTATGGGGGCATCGCGCAGACTTTCAAGGAAGCGGTTACCTTCAATCGCGACGGTAACGCCATCCTGGAGCAGCAAAAGCGCATCGCCCTCTTTTAGCAGGCGCAGCAAAGCGGGAAAATCAACGCTCGAAGCGCAATGAGGTAAGGTATGCAGCATAAACGCCTCAGAATCTCAGGATGACATCATAGTTGCCAAGCTCGCGGCGTAACGCCACGGGTTCCAGCGGCGTGGCGTCTACCACAAAATTAATGTTCTCCAGACCACGCTCGCGCAGCGATGCCGCGCAGATCCAGCATTGATCAATATCGTACAAATCAAAGAGCTTGAAAGTAGCAATATAGTCACGCGCCAGCACAGCGTCTGGTTTTTGTCCTGGTAATAACTGAAAGACGCCGTCGCTGATAAAAAAGACGCCCAGCGCTTCCGTTAGCGCTGACGTCGCCAGCAGCGCATCCAGCCCTTCACGACCTGAGGCGCTACCGTGCGGCGCGGTGGAAAAGACAAATGCAATACGTTTCATTAAAACTGCACCACCCGATCGCAGGTGAGAGAAGCCTCCGCCAGCGCGCCCAGGCCGCTTAGCGTAAAGCCCGGCTGAAGATTGGCGGACGGCAACGCCAGTCTGCCGGCTTCAGTTTCATCAATAATACCGCGACGAAGCGCCGCCGCGACACAGATGTTCAGCGCTACGCCATGCTGCGTATTCAATTTCTGCCAGGCGCGTACCAGATCATATTCATCGCTCGCCGGCGAGGTCAGGAGATTGGCGTTATAGACACCTTCCCGATAGAAAAAGACGCTGGCTAACTCATGCCCCTCATTGAGCAGCGCGTGGGCGAACTGCAGTGCGCTGCTGGCCTGCTGGGTGCCATATGCCGGCCCGGTGACCATAATGGCATAACGCATTATTTATCCTGCCCCTGAAAATCGCCGCTTTTGAACTGGCGAATATAGAGGTAAACCGTGTGTTTTGAGATATTCAGACGATCGGCTACCTGGTTAATGGCGTCTTTAATATCGAAAATGCCTTTTTCGTACAGGTTAAGGACGATCTGACGATTTTTCGCATTGTTAGAAACATTACGATCGGCATTCACTTCTTCGATCGTGAACTCCAGCGTCTGGGTGACTAAATCTTCGACTGAGGAGGCAAAATTAACCGCTGAGCCGACTTCCGGCGTTTCCGGCGGAATAAAGGTATTCATAATCTGTGAAAATGGCACATCGAGATTCATGTTGATGCACAGTAGACCAATGACGCGCTGCTCGCGGTTGCGAATGGCAATCGTCAACGACTTCATCAAGACACCGCTTTTCGCGCGCGTGAAATAGCATTTCGACACGCTACTGTCCGCCCCTGTCATGTCGTGCAACATACGCAACGCCAGGTCGGTAATCGGCGAGCCAATTTTACGGCCCGTATGTTCGCCATTGGCAATACGAATGGCTGAACATTTTAGATCCTGCAAAGAGTGCAATACGATTTCACAATGGGAACCTATAAGCATCGCTAACCCGTCCACTACCGCTTCGTAGGATTTCAGAATATCGAAGTCGGTTTGCTCGAAGGGACGCTGATCCAGCAAATCAAGTTCACTGGTTTCGTTGGTTAAAAGCGACCTGGACATGAAAAAAAACACTCCTTTTCAGGAGCCTGTCGTTATGTTTTCAGGGCAGGCTCATTATTTACGCGGATGATTAAATTAATACAGTGAGGGTTCATCTTTCCAGTACTAATTTGCTCGTCTATTTCAGACTACGTGTGCGTTGGCGGTCATTCAGCCTACGGTCTCGCCCTTAACGACCAGCGCAAGCGCCGTTATCCGCAAATCAAATTATGGTGAGTAATATATCCGGCCTGAATAAAAAAAACCGCCGCTATTACAAGCGGCGGCTCTCAGTTTTTATTTTTTAGCAGCATCTGCGGCTTTAGCGTCAGCCGCATCGGCAGGTTTAGCATCCGCTTTCGGCGCTGGTTTGATATCCAGCAGCTCTACGTCGAATACCAGGGTTGAGTTTGCCGGGATCCCCGGAACGCCCGTTTTACCGTAGGCCAGCTCAGGTGGGATAACCAGCTTGATCTTGCCGCCTTTCTTAATATTTTTCAGACCTTCAGTCCAGCCAGGGATAACGCCGTCCAGACGGAAGGAGAGCGGTTCGCCGCGCGTGTAAGAGTTATCAAACTCTTTACCGTCGATCAGAGTACCTTTGTAGTTCACCACAACGGTATCGCTATCTTTCGGCGCCTCGCCTGTGCCTTCTTTCTCTACTTTGTAAAGCAGGCCGGTAGAGGAGGTTTTCACACCTTTCTCTTTAGCAAAAGCGTCGCGGAACGTTTTACCTTTTGCTTCGTTATCGGCAGCGTCTTTTTCCATCTTCGCCTGAGCAGCGCTCTTCACGCGTGCTTCAAACGTCTGCAGCGTTTGCTCAATTTCCTGATCGGACAGTTTGCTCTTATCGGCAAAGGCATCCTGAACGCCGGCAATCAACTGATCTTTATCCAGTTTGATGCCTAACTTTTCCTGCTCTTTAAGCGAATTTTCCATGTAACGACCCAGCGAGGCGCCCAGCGCATAAGCCGCTTTTTGATCGTCGTTTTTAAATGCTGCTTTGCTATCAGCGGTAGCTGCCGGTTTCGCCGCATCAGCAGCAAAAGTGATCGGTGCGTGCATAGCAACGGCCATCGTAGTTGCCAGCAGCGTGGCTTTAAACAGTGATTTCATCCATATCTCCAGGGCCGGGGCATCTCGCCCCATGTTAACTTACGTAAGAAGCGTACTATAAATCGTTGCAGAACAAATCAACATACGAACACGCCCTATTATCACTTCTTTTCAGACTCTTTTTGTTTAAATTAGTTTCGTAGGGCGCGTAATGGTTGCTGTGAAAGCCGGTAAAGTTAAGTAGAATCCGCCGACGGAGACAACATAAAGAGGTACATCATGCAGGATATCACGATGGAAGCTCGTCTGGCTGAACTGGAAAGCCGTCTGGCGTTCCAGGAGATTACCATAGAAGAACTAAACCTGACGGTAACCGCACATGAAATGGAGATGGCGAAGCTGCGCGATCATCTGCGTTTGCTCACGGAAAAGTTAAAAGCCAGTCAGCCGTCAAATATCGCCTCTCAGGCAGAAGAAACGCCGCCGCCGCATTATTGAGACGAAAAAAAAGCGGGGATAACCCGCTTTTTTTGTGCCCGATGATTTATCGAACCAATGATAATACCCTAAGGATTTCGAGTCACAGCAAGGCGGCAAGCTTGAAAATTCCCCGGGAGCATAGATAACTATGTGACCGGGGTTTGAAAGCGTAGCCAACACCGCGGTGGCTTGAAAGACGACGGGGATTAATGGCAACCGCAGCCGCCTTTACCACCGCCGCCGCAGCAGCCTTCGCCGCCGTGCTCGTGACCATGGTCATGACCATGACCGCCACAGCAGCCATCTTCACCGTGATCGTGGTGGTGATCGTGCGCGCCGTGAACATGACCGTGAGCCAGTTCTTCTTCAGTCGCTTCACGAATCGCAACAACTTCTACGTTAAATTTCAGATTCTGGCCCGCCAGCATGTGGTTACCATCAACCACAACGTGATCGTCTTCCACTTCGGTAATCTCTACCGGTACCGGGCCCTGGTCGGTTTCCGCCAGGAAACGCATCCCTACCTGCAGTTCATCAACGCCCATAAAGACGTCTTTAGGCACACGCTGCACCAGATTTTCGTCATACTGGCCGTAAGCGTCGTTCGCGCCAACAGCGACATCAAATTTGTCGCCAACTTCATGGCCTTCCAGCGCTGTTTCCAGACCAGAGATCAGGGAGCCGTGACCGTGCAGGTAATCCAGCGGCGCACTCACCGGAGACTCATCAACCAACACACCGTCTTCTGTACGTACCTGATAGGCCAGGCTGACCACCAGGTCTTTTGCTACTTTCATGATATCTCCTGAGCATGGGAAGAATAGTGGCGCAGATTGTAGCGGAATTCTGCAGCCGTGTACCCCTTAGCTTAAAAAAACCTGCGGCATATCGCTAGTCCGGATGAAAAATCCCGATCACTTGCTCTTCTTTGCGAACATGCTCGCGAACGTCTTTATCCGCTTCCCGCATTTGATGCCCGCACTTAACGCATTCAACAATATCGACATTATTTTCACGCCACATCGCCATTGTATCCTGCGCCTGACAGGCCGGACATTTCGCGCCTGCAATAAAACGTTTACGGATTGCCATTGTTCACCTCTACTCAAATTCATCCCAGCCATCCAACTGGCGCCGTTCCTGTTGCATTTCGCGCTGAAAAATCTCCTCCAGTTCGCGTCGGGCCTCTCTGGCGCGCGAAATCTGTACCATGTCGCTATGCTCCGGGATCAGCTCCCGCAACATTCGCATATCCAGCCGGCGAAAATGCAACTGCGCGCGTTGCGCCTGATGCGGATGCATACCTAACGACACCAGAGTTTTACGTCCCAATTCCAGCGCGCTGGAAAACGTTTCACGGGAAAACTGCGTGACGCCAGCCTGTAATAACTCATGGGCCTCCACACGTCCACGCGCTCGCGCAAGAATATGCAGATGAGGAAAATGCTGCTGACACAGCGCCACCAGCTTCATCGTGTCTTCCGGTTCATTACACGTGATGACTATCGACTCCGCCGCTTCCGCGCCCGCAGAACGCAGCAGCTCGACTTGTGTAGCGTCGCCGTAATACACTTTATAACCATATTTGCGCATCAGATTAACGGCGCCGATATCGCGTTCCAGCACGGTGATACGCATCTTATTCGCCATCAATAAGCGAGCGATCACCTGACCAAAACGGCCAAAGCCGACGACAATTACCTGGGGCTTATCATCCTCAACCCACGGCTTTTCATCATTCTCTTCCGGGCCATTAAGGCGGCGCGATAACCACTTATCAATCCCTTTCATCAGTAGCGGCGTGGTCATCATTGATAACGTGACAGTCACCAATAATAACGCCATCTGATCGCCCTGAAACAGGCGCTGAGAAGAGGCGGTAGAAAAGAGCACAAAAGCGAACTCGCCCCCCTGACTCAGCACGCTGGCAAACTGCATCCGTTCAGAACTTCTTATTCCATATAACCGCGCCAGCAGATACAGCGTCAGCATTTTTATGACGACCAGAATAACAACGCTCGCCGCCACCCACAGTAAATGGGTATAAAGTACGCCGAGATTTAGCGACATACCGACGGAGATAAAGAACAGCCCAAGCAGTAAACCTTTAAAGGGATCGATAGCGTTTTCCAGCTCATGCCGGTATTCGCTCTCTGCCAGTAAAACGCCGGCAATGAAGGTTCCCAGGGCCATCGACAGTCCCAGCGCGTCCATAAATAAGGCGGCGCTCAACACCAGCAACAGCGTCGCGGCAGTGAAAACCTCCCGCACGCCGGACGCAGCAATAAAACGAAATACCGGGCGCAGCAGGTAACGACCGCCAATCAGCATTACCGCGAAAGCCAGTACCTTCATTGCCACTTTAAACCAGTCGAAATGCTCGTCGGCCGATCCCGCCAATAAAGGCACCAACGCCAGCGCGGGGATCACCGCTAAATCCTGAAACAGTAAGACGGAAAACCCTAACTGCCCGGACTCGCTACGATTCATGCCTTTCTCGCGCATCAGTTGTAGCGCCATCGCCGTCGAAGACATCGCCAGGCCAATCCCGCCGACGACCGCCGCCTGCCATAAGAAATCAGCAAGCATCAATAATCCCGCCAGCACCGCCGCGCTTAACAGCACCTGAGCAGCGCCGACGCCGAAGATAGAGCGCCGCAGTTGCCAAAGCCGTGACGGATTGAGTTCGAGACCAATGATAAACATCAGAAACACGACGCCCAGTTCGGAAAAGTGCAGGATCTCGTCAACATCGCTGATAAATCCCAGCCCCCACGGACCGATGGCGATTCCCGCCAGCAAATACCCTAGCACCGCGCCGATGCCCAGCCTCGCGGCCAGCGGCACCGCCGCTACCGCCGCGAAGAGGAACAACACTCCCGCGGTCAATAAATCAGCACCTTCCATCAATAGCCTCCCGCGCTCACAGGATTCGCCAGCCACTCGCCATAGGCTTTCGCATGACTGGCCAGCGTCTGCGGCGACTGGCGGCGCGCCCAGTACACAATAATGGGCGGCATCCAGTGCATCCGGCACATGGCCGCGGTCAGTTCAAAAGGGCGGAGTACATCGCTCATTGGATAGCGGTTTAGCGCGTCATACCGGTAAGCGCTCTCCGGCTCGCCGGTCGTAATCACGCTACGCCAGTACTTTCCCACCAGTTGGTTTCCCCCTGGTCCGCTGGCGAACCCCCGACTCAAAACGCGATCAAGCCATTCTTTCAGTAAAGCCGGACAGCTATAGGTGTAAAGGGGATGCTGAAAAACAATGACGTCGTGCTCACGTAACAGGGCTTGTTCATAGGGCGTGTCGATAAAAAAATCAGGATAGCGCGCATAAAGATCGTGCACGGTTACGTTATTGTGCTGTATGGCCGGTTTAAGCAGTACCCGGTTAGCAACCGAGTCCTGAGATTCCGGATGGGCATACAACAGCAAGACTTTCGCTGGCTGAGACATCAATCCCCCTCCCGGTTGTTTTGGGTCGATACATGCCATTCTTCAGGCCGCTTCTACGTTGACAGAGTTTGTTCAACTCAGAAACGTACTCCATGTCCGCCGCTGGGGATTAATGAGAGATATTCTTGTCCCTCACCAAAGGCGGCCTGAATGATTTTGTGTATCGTTGTTGTTTTGAGCTACCATTGCGCTCCAGCGCGGCGGTACGCCCGAATATTACATTATCATAATGATAAATTAACATAGTCTGAACATACGGCGCCTTATGATTGTTTTCTCCTCGTTACAAATTCGTCGCGGCGTGCGCGTCCTACTGGACAATGCCTCGGCTACCATTAATCCAGGCCAGAAAGTCGGCCTGGTGGGTAAAAACGGCTGCGGTAAATCTACCCTGCTGGCATTGCTAAAAAATGAAATCAGCGCCGATGCCGGGAGTTTTACCCTGCCCGGAACCTGGCAATTAGCGTGGGTGAATCAGGAAACACCTGCGTTGCCTCAGCCAGCGATTGAGTATGTCATTGACGGCGACCGTGAATACCGGCAGCTGGAGGCGCAGCTTAACGACGCCAACGAACGTAACGACGGACATGCTATCGCCTCCATACATGGCAAGCTGGACGCCATCGACGCATGGACCGTTCGTTCGCGCGCCGCCAGCCTGCTACACGGTCTCGGCTTCTCTAACGATCAGCTGGAACGTCCGGTCAGCGACTTTTCCGGCGGCTGGCGGATGCGCCTTAACCTGGCCCAGGCGCTGATTTGCCGCTCCGATTTACTGCTGCTCGACGAACCGACCAACCACCTCGATCTGGATGCCGTCATCTGGCTGGAAAAATGGCTGAAGAGCTATCCGGGCACCCTGATTCTGATCTCCCACGATCGCGATTTTCTTGACCCGATAGTGGATAAAATTATCCATATCGAACAGCAGACTCTGTTCGAGTACACCGGCAACTACAGCGCGTTTGAAGTTCAGCGCGCCACGCGCCTGGCGCAGCAGCAGGCGATGTATGAGAGTCAGCAGGAGCGTGTGGCGCATCTGCAAAGCTACATCGACCGTTTCCGCGCCAAGGCCACCAAGGCCAAGCAGGCGCAAAGCCGTATCAAGATGCTGGAGCGTATGGAGTTGATTGCGCCGGCTCATGTCGACAACCCGTTCCATTTCAGCTTCCGCGCGCCGGAAAGCCTGCCGAACCCGCTGCTGAAGATGGAAAAAGTCAGCGCAGGTTATGGCGATCGCATCATTCTGGAATCCATCAAGCTGAACCTGGTGCCCGGCTCGCGTATCGGCCTGCTGGGCCGCAACGGCGCGGGGAAATCGACGCTGATCAAGCTGCTGGCGGGCGAACTGGAACCGTTGCACGGTGAAATCGGCCTCGCCAAAGGCATTAAGCTCGGCTACTTCGCCCAGCACCAACTGGAGTTCCTGCGCGCCGATGAATCCCCGCTGCAACATATGGCGCGTCTGGCGCCGCAGGAACTGGAGCAGAAGCTGCGCGACTATCTCGGCGGCTTCGGTTTCCAGGGCGACAAAGTAACGGAAGAGACGCAACGTTTCTCCGGCGGCGAGAAAGCGCGCCTGGTACTGGCGCTGATCGTCTGGCAGCGTCCAAATCTGCTGTTGCTCGATGAACCGACCAACCACCTGGATCTCGACATGCGTCAGGCGCTCACCGAAGCGCTGATTGATTTCGAAGGTGCATTGGTCGTCGTGTCGCACGACCGCCACCTGATTCGCTCCACCACTGACGACCTCTATCTGGTTCACGACAAAAAGGTCGAACCGTTCGACGGCGACCTGGAAGATTATCAGCAGTGGCTGAGCGACGTGCAGAAGCAGGAAAACCAGGCCGACGACGCGCCGAAGGAAAACAACGCCAACAGCGCCCAGTCACGCAAAGATCAGAAGCGTCGCGAAGCCGAGCTACGCACTCTGACGCAGCCGCTGCGTAAAGAGATTACCCGTCTGGAAAAAGAGATGGAAAAGCTCAACGCCCAGTTAGCGCAGGCGGAAGAGAAGCTCGGCGACAGCAGCCTGTATGACCCCAGCCGTAAAGCGGAGATGACCGAGTGTCTGCAGCTGCAGGCCAGCGCCAAATCCGGGCTGGAAGCGTGTGAAATGGCATGGCTTGAGGCGCAGGAGCAGCTTGAGCAGATGATGCAGAACGACTAAGAGCCTATCCCATTAGGCTCTAACGCACGGGGCGGACGATGAACCTGTCTATCACCGATGACATTACCTTCCGCAAGCTCACCATCTTCATGATGCTTGTGGAGAAGGGTAACATCGCCCGCACCGCCGAGGCGCTGCACACGCTGGAAGAGAACGTTCGTGGTCCGCTGTTCGTCCATAAAGGCCTCTTAGGTACTCGCCCCGGTATAAAGATTACCGTTGCGGTCGGCAGCACCGGAACAGAAGCCTGCGTTATGTGATTTAGCGGCAAAGGTTGCCGTGATTTATTTTCGTCAGCGCGTCGTTCACGCCAAATAATTTAAACGTCACCTCATCAACGCCAAGATTTTTCAGACGCGCAGTGTGTTTTTTAATATAAGCCTGCGCCGTTTCTTCGGATTCAAACAAGTAAATGCCGCCAGCTTGCTGGTTTTTCTCGCTTTCTGTCCAGATTTTCCAGATGAAGCCCGGCTCCTCATTGATAGACTCCGCCAGCCCGACCAGTTGCTGAGTCATCTCCTCGCCAAAAGGGCCGCTAAAGTTAAAATGGATCTGTAAAAGTGTCTTCGACATGCCTTCTCCTTGAGTCACATAACTATCGTGTTGCCACACTACCACGATTAATTCGGCTGATGCAGGGGTTCACGCGATTTCTGTGGGGTATTGCGCGCGCCTTGCATACCGCCCCCTCTGGTGAAATGAGGCGCAATTTTATTTCGCCAGACGACCAATTGAACGTAAAATCACATATTGACTAATCTGTGAACCTTATGCGCGGTATAGTATTGTTTCCAATTATCAATTGTTCTGGTGCTATGGTTGAGATCACGTCCACAGAAATGACCCCGCCTGTCAATGACTCGCATGAATTTATTCCCATGCGTGGCATTCGTAATCGCCATTTACAAACTATGCTGCCGCGCTTAATCCGCCGCAAAGTGAAGTTCAACGCCCACTGGCAGCGGCTGGAGCTACCGGACGGCGATTTTGTCGATCTGGCATGGAGCGAAGAACCGCAACAGGCAAAGCATAAACCGCGGCTGGTGGTCTTTCACGGTCTGGAAGGCAGCCTGAACAGCCCCTATGCCCACGGGCTGATTGAGGCGGCGCAAAAGCGCGGCTGGCTGGGCGTGGTGATGCACTTTCGCGGCTGTAGCGGCGAACCCAACCGTCTGAATCGTATTTACCACTCCGGTGAAACGGAGGACGGAGCCTGGTTTTTACGCTGGCTACAGCGGGAGTTCGGCGCCGTTCCGACAGCCGCCGTGGGCTATTCGCTCGGCGGTAATATGCTGGCGTGCCTGCTGGCGAAAGAAGGCCGCGATATTCCCATCGAGGCGGCGGTGATTGTTTCTGCGCCCTTTGTTCTCGAAGCCTGTAGCTACCACATGGACAAAGGGTTTTCCCGCGTCTATCAGCGTTATTTGCTTAATCTGTTAAAAGCGAATGCGTCACGCAAGCTGGCGGCGTATCCCGGGTCGCTGCCGGTGAATCTGGCGCAACTGAAATCAATGCGCCGAATTCGCGAGTTTGACGACCTGATCACCGCGAAAATTCACGGCTTTGCCGACGCCATCGACTACTATCGTCAGTGTAGCGCCATGCCGTTGCTTAACCAGATTGCTAAACCGACGCTGATTATTCACGCTAAAGACGATCCGTTTATGGATCATCACGTGATCCCTAAAGCGGAAGATCTGCCCCCGCAGGTGGAGTATCAGCTGACTGAGCATGGCGGACACGTAGGATTTATCGGCGGTACGCCGCTGCGCCCTGAAATGTGGCTGGAACGCCGAATTCCTGACTGGCTGACAACGTACCTGGAGGCGTCATCATGATCATTCCCTGGCAGGGGCTCGCCCCCGACACGCTGGACAACCTGATCGAAAGCTTTGTGTTGCGCGAAGGCACCGATTATGGTGAACATGAACGTTCGCTTGAACAAAAAGTCGCTGACGTAAAACGCCAACTGCAATCCGGCGAGGCCGTGCTGGTATGGTCTGAATTACATGAAACGGTCAATATTATGCCGAAAAAGCAGTTTCGCGAATAAAACGCCTTTGCCGACAATACATTATTACTAAAGCTCAATCATGGAGTTGCCATGTCAGCCAAACATCCGGTGATAGCAGTAACAGGGTCAAGCGGCGCGGGGACCACCACCACCAGCCTCGCGTTTCGTAAAATTTTCGCGCAGTTAAATCTGCACGCCGCCGAGGTGGAAGGCGACAGTTTTCATCGTTACACCCGCCCGGAAATGGACATGGCGATCCGCAAAGCGCGTGACGCCGGGCGGCATATCAGCTATTTCGGGCCTGAAGCCAATGACTTCAGCCTACTGGAACATACCTTTATTGAGTACGGGCAGACGGGTAAAGGCCAGTCGCGTAAATATCTGCATACCTATGATGAAGCCGTACCGTGGAATCAGGTTCCCGGCACGTTTACGCCCTGGCAGCCGCTACCCGAACCGACCGATGTGCTGTTTTATGAAGGACTGCACGGCGGCGTCGTCACCCCGCAACATGATGTCGCGCGTCATGTTGATCTGTTGGTTGGCGTGGTGCCTATCGTCAACCTCGAGTGGATTCAGAAACTAATCCGCGACACCAGCGAGCGCGGACACTCCCGTGAAGCGGTGATGGATTCCGTGGTGCGTTCCATGGACGACTACATCAATTACATTACGCCGCAGTTCTCGCGTACCCATATCAACTTCCAGCGCGTACCGACCGTCGACACGTCCAATCCGTTCGCCGCAAAGGGTATTCCCTCGCTGGATGAAAGTTTTGTGGTGATCCATTTCCGCAACCTGGAAGGGATCGATTTTCCCTGGCTCCTGGCGATGCTCCAGGGCTCGTTCATTTCTCACATTAATACATTAGTGGTGCCGGGCGGCAAAATGGGGCTGGCGATGGAGCTGATTATGTTGCCGCTGGTGCAGCGATTAATGGAAGGCAAAAAAATCGAATAACCGCGGTGAAATGCCCGATGGCGCTACGCTTATCGGGCCTACGAGATAAAAACGGGTAGGCCGGATAAAGCCACGCCGCCATCCGGCATCACATGTTACGCCGCAATCACTTCATACGAATGGGTAATATTGACCGCTTTTTCCAGCATTAGCGCTACCGAGCAATATTTTTCCGCGGAGAGATCGACAGCGCGCGCGACGGCAGCCTCTTTCAGATCGCTGCCGGTAACGATAAAATGCAGATTAATGTGCGTAAACAGGCGCGGCGCGTCTTCCCGGCGCTCGGATGTCAGCTTCACTTCGCAGTTGGTGACATTCTGACGGCCCTTTTGCAGGATTGATACCACATCAATAGCGCTACATCCGCCAGCCGCCATTAATACCATCTCCATCGGACTCGGCGCTTTGTCACCGGAGTTGCCATCCATTAAAATCTGGTGGCCGGAGGAGGACTCTCCGAGGAACGTGAGCCCTTCAACCCACTTTACACGCGCTTGCATATTTCGTAACTCCAATGTTTCAATTTTCCTGAAAGATTACGCGCATACAACAAAAGTCGCAATGGAAGGCGACCTGGGTCATGCTGAAGCGAGACACCAGGAGACACACGGCGAAAGCTATGCTAAAACAGACAAGATGCTACAGTAATACATTGACGTACTGCATGTATGCAGAGGACATCACATTACAGGCTACAATCTATTTTCGTAGCCCCCTTCCCAGGTAGCGGGAAGTATATTTTTGCAACCCCAGAGACAGTGCCGTTTTCTGGCTCTGGAGACAGCTTATAACAGAGGATAACCGCGCATGGTGCTTGGCAAACCGCAAACAGACCCGACTCTTGAATGGTTCTTGTCTCATTGCCACATTCATAAGTACCCGTCAAAGAGCACGCTGATTCACCAGGGTGAAAAAGCAGAAACGCTGTACTACATCGTTAAAGGCTCCGTGGCAGTGCTGATCAAAGATGAAGAAGGGAAAGAAATGATCCTTTCTTATCTGAATCAGGGTGATTTTATTGGTGAACTGGGCCTGTTTGAAGAAGGCCAGGAACGCAGCGCCTGGGTACGTGCGAAAACCGCATGTGAGGTCGCTGAAATTTCCTACAAAAAATTTCGCCAATTAATCCAGGTCAACCCGGATATTCTGATGCGCCTCTCTTCCCAGATGGCTCGTCGCTTACAAGTCACCTCTGAAAAAGTAGGTAACCTCGCCTTCCTTGACGTCACCGGGCGTATCGCTCAGACGCTGCTGAATCTGGCGAAACAGCCCGATGCCATGACGCACCCGGATGGGATGCAGATCAAAATCACCCGTCAGGAAATCGGCCAGATCGTCGGCTGCTCCCGCGAAACCGTTGGTCGTATTTTGAAAATGCTGGAAGATCAAAACCTGATCTCCGCGCATGGCAAGACCATCGTCGTCTACGGCACCCGTTAATCCCGTCAGAATGGCGCGTTTTATCATGCGCCATTTTTGTTTGCATCGATGTGGCGAAGACTGATTTATCACCCAGAGATTAATTACGCACTACGGCAAACGCTGGTGCTGTGCCTGCCTGTGGCTGTTGGTTTATTGATAGGCCAGCTACACCTGGGCTTGCTTTTCTCTCTCGTTCCCGCCTGCTGCAACATTGCAGGTCTGGATACCCCGCACAAACGCTTTTTTAAACGCCTGATCATCGGCGCGTCGCTGTTCGCCGGATGCAGTCTGGTAACGCAACTTCTGCTGGCGGAATCCATCCCCCTGCCGTTGATCCTGACCGGGCTGACGCTGGTGCTTGGCGTGACGGCGGAAATTAGCCCGCTTCACGCGCGGCTACTGCCAGCGTCGCTGATTGCCGCCATCTTTACCCTGAGTCTTGCGGGATACATGCCCGTCTGGGAGCCGCTGCTCATTTATGCGCTGGGCACGCTATGGTACGGCGTGTTTAACTGGTTTTGGTTCTGGCTATGGCGCGAACAGCCGCTGCGCGAGTCATTGAGTTTGTTATACCGTGAACTGGCCGATTATTGTGAAGCGAAATACAGCCTGCTCACCCAACATATCGATCCGGAAAAAGCGCTGCCTCCCCTGCTGATACGCCAGCAAAAAGCGGTCGATCTCATTACCCAGTGTTACCAACAGATGCATATGCTTTCGGCGCACAACAATAATGATTACAAGCGCCTGTTGCGGGCTTTTCAGGAAGCGATGGATTTGCAGGAGCACATCTCCGTCAGCTTGCATCAGCCGGAAGAGGTACAGAAACTGGTAGAACGCAGCCATGCGGAAGAGGTGATTCGCTGGAATGCGCAAACGGTCGCCGCCCGTCTGCGCGTGCTGGCGGATGACATTCTTTATCATCGTCTGCCGACGCGCTTCTCCATGGAAAAACAGATTGGCGCTCTGGAGAAGATCGCCAATCAGCATCCTGAAAATCCGGTAGGCCAGTTCTGCTATTGGCACTTCAGTCGAATCGCCCGTGTGCTGCGTACTCAGCGACCGCTGTACGCCCGCGACCTGATGGCCGATAAACAGCGTCGTTTGCCGCTACTTCCGGCGCTGAAAAATTATATGTCTCTTAAATCGCCGGCGCTACGCAACGCCGGACGCATCAGCGTGATGATGAGCATCGCCAGTCTGATGGGCAGTGCGTTGCACCTGCCTAAACCGTACTGGATACTCATGACGGTGCTGTTTGTCACCCAAAACGGCTATGGCGCGACGCGCGTACGTATTCTGCACCGTTCGGTCGGAACGCTGGTCGGCCTGGTGATTGCCGGCGTCACGCTGCACTTACATATTCCCGAAAGCATTACGCTGGCGGTCATGCTGGTACTCACGCTGGCAAGTTATCTGATTATTCGTAAAAACTACGGCTGGGCGACGGTCGGCTTTACGGTGACGGCGGTATACACCATCCAGTTACTGACGCTAAACGGAGAGCAGTTTATTGTGCCGAGGCTGATCGATACGCTGATTGGCTGTTTAATTGCCTTTGGCGGCATGGTCTGGCTGTGGCCGCAATGGCAAAGCGGGCTATTACGTAAAAACGCCCATGATGCGCTGGAAGCCGATCAAGAAGCTATCCGACTGATCCTCAGTAACGATCCGCAGGCCACCCCGCTCGCTTATCAAAGAATGCGGGTCAACCAGGCGCATAACACGTTATTCAACTCGTTAAATCAGGCAATGCAGGAACCCGGATTCAATACCCACTATCTGTCGGATATGAAACTATGGGTCACGCACAGCCAGTTTATTGTCGAGCATATCAACGCCATGACGACGCTGGCGCGGGAGCACACCATGCTGACGCCGGATCTGGCGCAGCGCTATCTGGAATCTTGCGAGATTGCAATTCAGCGCTGCCAGCAGCGCCTGGAGTACGACAGGCCAGGCGGCTCCGGCGATGTCAATATTCTGGAGTCGCCGGACATGCCGTCACATGGCTTATTGAGCACTCTGGAACAACATTTACAGCGCATCATTGGCCATCTGAACACCATGCACACCATTTCGTCGATGGCCTGGCGTCAGCGTCCGCATCACGGTATCTGGCTGAGTAAGCGGCTACGGGATACAAAAGGTTAAGACCGACTGCCGGATGCGCTACGCTTATCCGGCAATCCGCCATCAGGCCACCACCTTCCCTACCGCCTGCGCAAAGCGCTGCATTCCTTCATGGATATCCGCCTCTTCCACCACCAGCGACGGGGCAAAACGCATCACGTCGGCTCCGGCATTGAGCACCATCACGCCGGCCTCCGCGCCTGCGTACAGAAAATCGCGCGCCCGACCTTTGTACTTCGGCTTCAGTTCCGCGCCAATCAGCAGCCCCATGCCGCGAATATCGCTGAAAATGTCAAATTGCTCGTCAATCGCCTGCAAATGTTGCACAAACTGTTGCCGCTTAGTGTGAATGCCTTGTAGTACTTCTGGCGTATTAATAATATCGAATGCCGCGCCAGCCACCGCACAGGCCAGCGGATTGCCGCCATAGGTTGAACCATGCGAACCAACATGGAAGGCCGAGGCGATCTCCTGCGTGGTCAGCATGGCGCTCACCGGAAAACCGCCGCCTAACGCTTTGGCGCTGGTGAGGATATCCGGCGTGACGCCGTAGTGCATATAGGCAAACAGGTCTCCGGTGCGCCCCATCCCGCACTGCACTTCATCAAATACCAGCAACGCCTGATGCTCGTCACACAGGTCGCGTAACCCTTTGAGGAATTCCGGTGTAGCCGCCTGCACGCCGCCTTCACCCTGAATCGGCTCGACCACCACCGCGCAGGTGTGGTCATCCATTACCGCTTTTACCGCATGAAGATCGTTGAAGGGAACGTGAATAATATCGGCGGGTTTCGGCCCAAAGCCGTCGGAATATTTTGGCTGCCCGCCGACAGAGACAGTAAACAAGGAACGGCCATGAAAGGCGTTATGGAAGGCAATGATTTTCGTTTTGAACGGGCTATGGCGCACGCAGGCATAATGACGCGCCAGTTTAAAAGCGGTTTCGTTCGCTTCGGTGCCGGAATTCATAAACAGCACGCGCTCGGCAAACGTGGCGTCGATCAGTTTACGTCCCAGACGCAACGCCGGTTCATTGGTAAAAACGTTACTGGTATGCCACAAGGTTTCCCCCTGGGATTTCAGCGCCTCGACCAGTGCCGGATGGCAATGGCCCAGCGCAGTCACTGCAATCCCGCCGGCGAAATCGATATACTCTTTGCCCTGCTGATCCCATACGCGGCTGCCTTTACCTTTGACCGGAATAAAGTCCGCCGGTGCATAAACAGGCAGAATCACCTCATCAAAAGTTGCGCGCGTAATAGCCGTTTGTTCAGTTGCCATATCATTACCACCCGGTTAAGCAGAAAATTCAGTGAAATTATACTCACAAAATATGAATAAAAAATCACTCAATGACAACCATTAATCAACGTTGAAGAAAATTTTCCAGTAGCGCGTGTCCCTGTTCGCTAAGAATACTTTCCGGGTGGAACTGCACGCCTTCCAGATCCCACTCGCGGTGGCGAATGCCCATAATCTCCTGCGTTTCGCTCCAGGCGGTGATCTCAAAACACTCTGGCAACGTGGCAGGGTCGACAATCAGCGAGTGGTAACGTGTCACGGTTAACGGGCTGGGCAATCCCCGAAACACGCCCTGTCCATTATGCGTAACAGGTGACGTTTTACCGTGCATCACTTTCGCTGCCCGCACCACCGACGCGCCAAAGGCCTGCGCCATCGCCTGATGACCCAGGCAAACGCCCAGCATCGGAATACGTCCGGCATAATGGCGGATGACCGCCAGTGAAATGCCAGCGTCATTTGGCGTACAGGGGCCAGGAGAGATAACGATTTTTTGCGGGTTCAAAGCGTCAATGTGCGCCAGCGTCAGCGCATCATTGCGCCGAACCTGCACTTCCGCGCCCAGTTCACAAAAATACTGGTAGAGGTTCCAGGTAAAGGAATCATAGTTATCGATAAGCAGGATCATGGCGGCTCCGGGTCAGTAGAACCGCCCTATTTTACTCAGTTTCGCGAGCTTCGCTTATCGCTTTCTGAAAAATCGCCCGCAAAGCGGAGAGATCGCCCATCGCGCCGCTCTGGTTCGCCTGCTTCCATGTTTCAACCGCAATACCTTGCCAACTCAGCGCGTAGCCTGCATGTAGCGCCAGTTGTTCAAAGAAGATGCGCTGCGCCAGCCCGCTCCCCAAACGAAACGGATGAAGCACATTAATTTCACAGTAGTAATGCGCCAGCCGCTCGACAAACTTCTCGTGCGCCAGACCAACCAGGTAGCCCTCTTCTTCCAGATCCTGCATCAGAGCGTTGCCCTCTTTTTCGATATAGGCAAAGTGGCAAAAACGGGTATCGCCCTGGTAAATATCGACCTTCCGCAGTTGCCCTGCCCAGTCGAAAATATCCTGATAGAGCTGGCGATGAATCGCGCACAGATGAGGCAAGCCGCGTACCAGCGGCCCCAGTTCAATCGTAGCGGCGCGGAGCGCGGTCATTTCGTATGCCGCTTGCGCCAGTCGCTGGGCCTGATGAATCCCCAGCCGATTACGCATCACATTCAGCCCCGGATAGAGGTACGGATCGCGTCCTTCGCCAAATTTATCGCTCATAGTGCCTCCGAAGCTCGTCAAGACGTACCAGCGCTTCGTCGGCAGTCAGGGTTACTAAGGGGATCTCAATACCTTCGAGACGGCGGCTTTGCTGGAAGTTAACGTTGCGCCGTTGCTCCCAAAAGCGTGACTTTTGTTTATCGGTAAGTTTCTTCACCTGGCCTCCCTGAATATGCCTGTGCTTGACCACAAGTATAAGCAGCAATTTCAGGTTACGCTGAGACAGGGAGAAAACGCGGGCGGCTCGCACCCGCGCAGGCATGTTTTATGGCAGGACTTTCGCGGAAAGGATAACGACTGGTTTTGTCGGCACATTCTGATAAGGCCCGACATCGTGCGTCGGTACCTGTGAGATTTTATCGGCGACATCCATACCTTTTACCACTTTACCAAATACCGCATAGCCAAAGTCGCGCTGGCCGTGGTCGAGAAAAGCGTTATCCGCGACGTTAATAAAGAACTGGCTGGTGGCGCTGTCTTTATCTGCGGTGCGCGCCATCGCGATCGTGCCGCGAGTATTACGCAGACCGTTGTCGGCTTCATTCTTAATCGGCGGATTCGGTTTCTTCTGCTGCATCTGCTCGTTAAAACCACCACCCTGAATCATAAAGCCAGGAATAACGCGGTGAAACGTAGTGTTGTTATAGAAACCACTGTTGACGTAATCGACAAAGTTTTTCACAGAAACCGGCGCTTTCTGGCTGTTCAGCTCCAGCTCAATATTCCCGGCGGAGGTGGTTAACAGCACATGAGGATCGCCTTTTGCTGCCAACGCTGCGGGAGAAAGAGCAGAAAGAGCGAAAACAGCTGCGACAGCCGCCAGAGTCGATTTGAGCATGAGATTTCCTTAAAGAGAGCAGAAATAAAGCAAGTGGAATGATTTTAAAGAGCCTTCCTGGGCCAGGCCAGCCCTTTACCTAATTTTACGTATATGAAACAAATGTAACGTTACGACGCAACGCCGTATTCTTGCAATATGATGTGACAAACATCACATTAAAAAATGCAATGAACATTACTATCACTAATAATTATTTAAATGCATCACAAAAGCGCCTAAAATCTGCCCGCTTAACGCGCCCTCCACGCGCTTCACTTCTCTTCAAGGCCAGACATGACTAACAGCAACCGCATCAAGCTCACATGGATCAGCTTTCTTTCCTACGCCCTGACCGGGGCGCTGGTGATTGTCACCGGGATGGTGATGGGAAATATCGCAGACTATTTTCAGCTGCCCGTTTCCAGCATGAGTAACACCTTTACTTTCCTGAATGCCGGGATTTTGATCTCGATCTTCCTCAATGCGTGGCTGATGGAAATCATCCCGCTGAAAACACAGCTACGCTTTGGTTTTATCCTGATGGTGCTGGCGGTGGCCGGGCTGATGTTCAGCCATAGCCTGGCGTTGTTCTCAGCGGCGATGTTTGTGCTGGGGCTGGTCAGCGGGATCACCATGTCGATTGGCACCTTCCTGATTACGCAACTGTATGAAGGGCGTCAGCGCGGTTCCCGACTGCTGTTTACCGACTCCTTCTTCAGCATGGCGGGGATGATTTTTCCTATGGTCGCCGCCTTCCTGCTGGCGCGTAGTATTGAGTGGTACTGGGTCTACGCCTGCATCGGCCTGGTCTACCTGGCGATTTTCATCCTGACCTTCGGCTGTGAATTTCCGGCGCTGGGTAAACATGCGCAGCACTCTCAGGCGCCTGTCGTCAAAGAAAAATGGGGCATTGGCGTACTGTTTCTGGCCGTCGCCGCGCTGTGCTATATCCTCGGTCAATTAGGCTTTATCTCCTGGGTGCCGGAATACGCCAAAGGCCTCGGCATGAGCCTGAATGACGCCGGGGCGCTGGTGAGTGATTTCTGGATGTCCTATATGTTTGGCATGTGGGCGTTCAGCTTTATCCTGCGCTTTTTCGATCTGCAACGCATTCTGACCGTACTGGCGGGTATGGCGGCGGTACTGATGTATCTGTTTATTACCGGCACGCAGGCGCATATGCCGTGGTTTATTCTGACGCTGGGCTTCTTCTCCAGCGCCATTTATACCTCCATCATTACGCTGGGATCGCAGCAAACGAAAGTGGCCTCGCCTAAGCTGGTTAACTTTATTCTGACCTGCGGCACTATCGGAACGATGCTGACCTTCGTCGTCACCGGCCCGATTGTAGCGCACAGCGGCCCACAGGCGGCGTTACTCACCGCGAATGGTCTGTATGCGGTGGTCTTTGTGATGTGCTTTGCGCTCGGCTTTGTCTCCCGTCATCGTCAGCATAGCGCGCCGGCTACGCATTGATAATCCTTGCCGGATGGCGACGTCGCCCTCCGGCACTCTATCCCCCCTCCTGACGGGGTAGGCCTGTTGGCCTAAAAACCCCTCATTTTGTATGTTATTTGTACAAACCTGAAAAGCCTGACAATTCCGCCACTTATAAAAATCCTGACAAATCAGCCATATACCCATTAAGAGGTATATAAAGGTGAATTTGATTTACATCAATAAGCGGGGTTGCTGAATCGTTAAGGTAGGCGGTAATAAAAAAGAAATCGAGGCAAAAATGAGCAAAGTCAGACTCGCTATTATCGGTAATGGTATGGTCGGCCACCGCTTTATTGAGGATCTCCTTGATAAATCCGACGCTAGCCTGTTCGACATTACCGTGTTCTGTGAAGAACCCCGTAAAGCCTATGACCGTGTCCACCTGTCATCCTACTTCTCTCACCACACCGCGGAAGAGCTCTCTCTGGTGCGTGAAGGATTTTACGAGAAGCACGGCGTAAAGGTACTGGTTGGCGAACGCGCAATTACCATTAACCGTCAGGAGAAAGTGATTCACTCCAGCGCGGGTCGTACCGTTTATTATGACAAGCTGATCATGGCGACCGGTTCATATCCGTGGATTCCGCCGATTAAAGGCTCCGAAACCCAGGATTGCTTCGTTTACCGTACCATTGAAGACCTCAACGCTATCGAAGCCTGCGCCCGTCGCAGCAAGCGCGGGGCGGTGGTCGGCGGCGGTCTGCTGGGGCTGGAAGCCGCTGGCGCGCTGAAAAACCTCGGCGTGGAAACGCACGTCATTGAATTTGCGCCAATGCTGATGGCAGAACAGCTCGATCAGATGGGCGGCGAGCAGCTACGTCGCAAGATCGAAAGCATGGGCGTGCGTGTACACACCAGTAAAAACACGCAAGAGATTGTTCAGCAGGGTAACGAAGCGCGTAAGACTATGCGTTTTGCCGACGGCAGCGAGCTGGAAGTCGATTTTATCGTCTTCTCTACCGGTATTCGCCCCCGCGACAAGCTGGCTACCCAGTGCGGTCTGGCCGTCGCGCAGCGCGGCGGGATCGTGATTAACGACACCTGCCAGACGTCTGACCCGGATATCTACGCTATCGGCGAGTGCGCCAGTTGGAACAACCGCGTTTACGGTCTGGTCGCACCAGGCTATAAAATGGCCCAGGTTGCCGTTGACCATATCCTCGGCAGTGCAAACGCCTTTGAAGGCGCGGATCTCAGCGCCAAACTGAAGCTGCTGGGCGTGGACGTCGGCGGCATCGGCGACGCGCATGGCCGCACGCCGGGCGCGCGTAGCTACGTTTACCTCGATGAAAGCAAAGAAGTCTACAAACGTCTTATTGTCAGCGAAGATAACAAAACTCTGCTCGGCGCAGTACTGGTCGGCGACACCAGCGATTACGGCAATTTGCTGCAACTGGTACTGAACGCCATCGAACTGCCGGAAAACCCGGATTCGCTGATCCTGCCGTCGCACGCGGGCAGTGGTAAACCCGCTATCGGCGTGGATAAACTGCCGGACAGCGCGCAGATCTGCTCCTGCTTCGATGTGACTAAAGGCGATCTGATCGCCGCTATCAATAAAGGCTGCCATACCGTGGCGGCGCTGAAAGCGGAAACCAAAGCCGGAACCGGCTGCGGCGGCTGCATCCCGCTGGTGACGCAGGTACTGAACGCCGAACTGGCGAAACAGGGTATTGAAGTCAACAACAACCTGTGCGAGCACTTTGCTTATTCTCGTCAGGAACTGTTCCACTTAATCCGCGTGGAAGGTATCAAAACCTTTGAAGAACTGCTGGCGAAACACGGTAAAGGCTACGGCTGCGAAGTGTGTAAGCCGACCGTCGGTTCGCTGCTGGCGTCGTGCTGGAACGAATACATCCTCAAACCGCAGCACACGCCGCTACAGGATACTAACGATAACTTCCTGGCGAATATTCAGAAAGACGGCACCTACTCGGTGATCCCGCGCTCGGCGGGCGGTGAAATCACCCCGGAAGGTCTGGTGGCCGTGGGGCGTATCGCCCGCGAGTTTAACCTCTATACCAAAATCACCGGTTCTCAGCGTATCGGTCTGTTTGGCGCGCAAAAAGACGATCTGCCGGAAATCTGGCGTCAACTGATTGAAGCCGGTTTCGAAACCGGTCACGCGTACGCCAAAGCGCTGCGGATGGCGAAAACCTGCGTCGGCAGCACCTGGTGCCGCTACGGCGTGGGCGACAGCGTCGGTTTCGGCGTGGAGCTGGAAAACCGCTACAAAGGCATTCGCACCCCGCACAAAATGAAGTTCGGCGTCTCCGGCTGTACCCGTGAATGTGCGGAAGCGCAGGGTAAAGATGTCGGCATTATCGCCACTGAGAAAGGCTGGAACCTGTACGTCTGCGGTAACGGCGGGATGAAACCGCGTCATGCGGATCTGCTGGCAGCCGATCTCGATCGCGACACGCTGCTCAAGTACCTCGACCGCTTTATGATGTTCTACATCCGTACCGCCGATAAGCTGACCCGTACCGCGCCATGGCTGGATAACCTGGAAGGCGGCATCGAGTATCTGAAATCGGTCATCATCGACGACAAGCTGGGCCTGAACGAACATCTGGAAGAAGAGATGGCCCGTCTGCGTGAAGCGGTGGTCTGCGAGTGGACGGAGACCGTCAACACGCCAGCGGCGCAGGTTCGTTTCAAACACTTCATCAACAGCGACAAACGCGACCCAAATGTCCAGGTTGTGCCTGAACGCGAACAGCATCGTCCGGCCACGCCGTATGAACGTATCCCGGTCACTCTGGTGGGGGAAAACGCATGAGCCAGTGGCAAAACATCTGCAAAATCGATGACATCCTGCCGGGAACCGGCGTCTGCGCGCTGTCAGGCGGCGAGCAGGTGGCAATTTTCCGTCCTTACCATAGCGATCAGGTGTTCGCGATCAGCAACATCGACCCGTTCTTTGAGGCCAGCGTGCTGTCTCGTGGGCTGATTGCGGAACACCAGGGCGAACTGTGGGTCGCCAGCCCGTTGAAAAAGCAGCGCTTCCGCCTGAGCGATGGTTTATGCATGGAAGATGAGCAGTTTTCTGTGAAACATTACGACGCGCGGGTGAAAGACGGCGTGGTGCAGTTGCGCGGTTAATTATTTTTGGGAGGCGCAACGCCTCCCCTTTTTTGTATTTTTTTTCATTTTAATTGTTATCACAAAATCATTTGTACTGCATCGCGGCGGCAACTGAGCAACAAATTCGTCAGGAACGAATTTGAACAGCCGCTGGCTGCCTTCGGTGAGGGACAAGGATGTCCCTCATTAATCCCCAGGAACATAGTTCACTATGTGACTGGGGTGAGCGAGGGCAGCCAACAAAGAGGCAGTGCAAAGGATGAAGTGAGAAAAGGATAATCAAATGTTTACAGACACTATCAATAAGTGTGCGGCTAACGCTGCGCGCATCGCACGCCTGTCGGCGAATAATCCGCTCGGCTTCTGGGTCAGTTCGGCAATGGCCGGGGCTTATGTCGGTCTCGGCATCATTCTTATTTTCACCCTCGGCAATCTGCTCGACCCGTCCGTGCGTCCTTTGGTGATGGGAGCGACCTTCGGTATCGCCTTAACGCTGGTCATCATCGCCGGTTCCGAACTGTTTACCGGCCACACCATGTTCCTGACGCTGGGCGTCAAAGCAGGCACCATCAGCCACGGTCAAATGTGGGCTATCCTGCCGCAAACCTGGCTCGGCAACCTGGTCGGTTCCGTGTTTGTCGCCCTGCTTTACAGCTGGGGCGGCGGCAGTTTATTGCCGGTCGATACCAGCATCGTTCACTCAGTCGCGCTGGCGAAAACCACCGCGCCCGCCACGGTACTGTTCTTCAAAGGCGCGCTGTGTAACTGGCTGGTTTGTCTGGCAATCTGGATGGCAATCCGCACCGAAGGCACGGCAAAATTTCTTGCTATCTGGTGGTGTCTGCTGGCGTTTATCGCTTCCGGCTACGAGCACTCCGTCGCGAATATGACGCTGTTCGCCCTCTCCTGGTTTGGTCATCACAGCGACGCCTATACCCTGTCCGGAATCGGACACAACCTGTTATGGGTCACTCTGGGTAATACTTTGTCCGGCGTCGTGTTCATGGGATTGGGTTATTGGTATGCTACGCCGAAATCGGAGCGTCCTGTTCCGCAAAAAACCAACCAAATTAAGGTTACAGCCAACCATTAAGGGGTAATGTCGTGGACCATTTGCCTATATTTTGTCAATTACGCGACCGCGACTGTCTGATCGTCGGCGGTGGCGATGTCGCAGAACGCAAAGCACGGTTATTGCTGGAAGCAGGCGCACGTTTAACGGTCAATGCGCTAACCTTTATTCCACAGTTCACCGTATGGGCAAATGAAGGCATGTTGACTCTGGTTGAGGGACCGTTCGACGAAACGCTTCTCGACTCGTGTTGGCTGGCGATCGCGGCCACTGACGACGATACCGTCAACCAGCGCGTCAGCGACGCGGCGGAGTCACGCCGTATCTTCTGCAACGTGGTGGATGCGCCGAAAGCCGCCAGCTTTATCATGCCCTCAATTATTGACCGCTCGCCGCTGATGGTCGCCGTCTCCTCGGGCGGCACTTCCCCGGTGCTGGCGCGTCTGCTGCGCGAGAAACTGGAATCGCTGCTGCCGCAGCATCTGGGGCAGGTCGCGCGCTATGCCGGGCAACTCCGCGCCCGGGTGAAAAAGCAGTTTGCCACGATGGGCGAGCGTCGTCGCTTCTGGGAAAAATTTTTCGTCAATGACCGGCTGGCGCAGTCGCTGGCGAATGCCGACGAGAAAGCGGTTAACGCGACAACCGAACGCCTGTTTAGCGAACCGCTGGATCACCGTGGCGAAGTCGTGCTGGTCGGCGCCGGGCCGGGCGATGCCGGACTGCTGACGCTGAAAGGGTTACAACAAATCCAACAGGCGGATATCGTGGTTTACGATCGCCTCGTCTCCGACGACATTATGAACCTGGTACGCCGCGATGCCGATCGGGTCTTTGTGGGGAAACGCGCAGGTTACCACTGCGTCCCACAGGAGGAAATCAACCAGATCCTGCTGCGTGAAGCGCAAAAAGGTAAACGCGTGGTACGCCTGAAAGGCGGCGATCCCTTTATCTTTGGTCGCGGCGGCGAAGAGCTGGAAACGCTGTGTCATGCCGGTATTCCTTTCTCGGTAGTGCCGGGGATTACCGCGGCTTCCGGCTGTTCCGCCTACTCCGGTATTCCGCTAACCCATCGCGATTACGCCCAGAGCGTACGTCTGGTCACCGGTCACCTGAAAACCGGCGGCGAGCTGGACTGGGAAAACCTGGCGGCAGAAAAACAGACGCTGGTGTTCTACATGGGGCTGAATCAGGCAGCGACTATCCAGGAAAAACTGATCGCATTCGGTATGCAGGCCGATATGCCGGTTGCGCTGGTAGAAAACGGTACCTCCGTGAAGCAACGCGTCGTCCACGGTGTGCTGACGCAGCTCGGTGAATTAGCGCAACAGGTTGAAAGCCCGGCGCTGATTATCGTTGGCCGGGTCGTTGGCTTACGCGATAAATTAAATTGGTTCTCTAATTATTAATTAAAATAAAGCCCTGAATAACAGGGCTTTATTTTACAACTACTCGTAATCTCAAATTATTTTTACTTAAAAGTGAATTAAGAAATCAACCTTAAATACACCAGGAAAATTTAAATAGTAATAATCTTGCCTAAAAACCCTTTTACTCGTCAAATTCACCTATTATTCATTCATACAATAAATAACACCGTTAAGCACTCAATTTGACCTGACCTGGTTATCGGGTGATAAAATAAACACTAAAGCATAATTTTTCTTCTGGCCATTTCATCATTGCCTGTATCGCTCTCTGCATATGTTTAGTACGCAAGGAAAATATTAATTAAGGATGAACCCTATGCAAAAGAAAAAACTTATTTCTATCGCTATCGCTTTAACGCTACAAAGTTATTACATTCCGGCCATCGCCGCAGAAAATAACGATGATGAAAAAGAATGTCCCAGTAATATCTCCTCCCTGCCTAAAGAAAAACGCGCAAAACTCTCACCGACCTGCCTTGCTACACCTGAAAATGATAATCACTGGGGCTGGGTTGCTGGCGGCGTTGCTGCACTGGTCGCAGGTGTGGCTATTGGCGTTGAAAATAACGGTGGCGGAGATTCTAATCATTCTTATACCCCCCCTACGCCCGATAATGGCGGCGACGTTACCCCGCCCGACGATGGCGGCAACGTCACCCCGCCTGACGATGGCGGCGATGACAATGTGATCCCACCCGATGATAGCGGCGATGACGATGTGACCCCACCCGACGATAGCGGCGATGACGATGTGACCCCACCCGACGATAGCGGCGATGACGATGTAACCCCACCCGATGATAGCGGCGATGACGATGTAACCCCACCCGACGATAGCGGCGATGACGATGTAACCCCGCCCGACGATAGCGGCGATGACGATGTAACCCCGCCTGATGATAGCGGCGATGACGATGTAACCCCGCCCGACGATAGCGGCGATGACGATGTAACCCCGCCTGACGATAGCGGCGATGACGATGTAACCCCGCCTGACGATAGCGGCGATGACGATGTAACCCCGCCCGACGATAGCGGCGATGACGATGTGACCCCGCCCGATGACAGCGGCGATGACGATGTGACCCCGCCCGATGATAGCGGCGACGACGACGACACGCCCCCAGATGACTCTGTTATTACCTTCAGCAACGGCGTCACCATAGATAAAGGCAAAGACACCCTGACCTTCGATAGCTTCAAACTGGATAACGGCAGCGTTCTCGAGGGTGCCGTGTGGAATTATTCAGAACAGGACAACCAGTGGCAGCTCACCACCGCGGACGGCAAAACGCTGAACGTCACCGGCTGGGACGTGACCGACGCCAATGCCGCCGTGATTGAAGGCACCCAGGAAAATGGTCTCTACTGGAAGTACGACAGCCGTGGCTATCTGATTATTGCCGACGATAACACCACCGTTATCAGCGGCGATGACCAGGCGCATAATTCCGATCGCGGCATGGATATCAGCGGCCAGGATCGCACCGGCGTGATTATTTCCGGCGATCGAACCGTCAACACGCTCACCGGAGACTCCAGTGTGACCGACGGTGCCACCGGCATGGTTATCTCCGGTGACGGCACTACCAATACCATTTCGGGCCACTCAACGGTGGACAACGCCACCGGCGCGCTGATTTCCGGCAACGGCACCACCACCAATTTCGCTGGTGACATTGCCGTGAGCGGCGGCGGTACCGCCATCATCATCGACGGCGACAACGCCACGATTAAGAATACCGGTACCTCTGACATCAGCGGCGCAGGCTCCACCGGCACCGTCATTGACGGCAATAACGCCCGCGTCAACAATGACGGTGATATGACCATCACCGACGGCGGCACCGGCGGCCACATTACCGGCGATAACGTGGTGATCGATAACGCCGGGAGCACTACCGTCAGCGGCGCGGACTCCACGGCGCTGTATATCGATGGCGACAACGCGCTCGTTATCAACGAAGGTAATCAGACTATCTCCGGCGGCGCCGTCGGTACGCGCATTGACGGCGACGACGCCCATACCACCAATACCGGTGATATCGCGGTGGATGGCGCGGGCTCTGCCGCCGTGATTATCAACGGCGACAACGGCAGCCTGACCCAGGCGGGCGATCTGCTGGTCACCGACGGCGCGATGGGCATCATCACCTACGGTACCGGAAATGAAGCAAAAAATACCGGCAACGCCACCGTACGTGATGCAGACTCCATAGGTTTTGTGGTTGCAGGCGAAAAAAACACCTTCAAAAACAAAGGGGATATTGACGTCAGCCTTAACGGCACCGGCGCGCTGGTGAGCGGCGATATGTCGCAGGTTACGCTGGATGGCGATATTAACGTTGTCTCAGTCCAGGACAGCGAAGGCGTGTTTAGCTCAGCGACAGGCGTGAACGTGAGCGGCGACAGCAACACCGTTGATATCACCGGCAACGTAAATATCAGCGCCGACTACGGGCAGGATGATCTGGCTGCCGGGGCTCCCCCGTTAACCGGCGTTGTCGTCGGCGGTAACGGCAATACCGTTACCCTTAATGGCGCGCTGAATATTGATGACAACGATCTGTCCGCCACCGGCGGACAATACCTGGACGTTGTTGGCCTGAGCGTAACAGGTGATGATAACGACGTTGAGATTGACGGCGGTATTAATATCACCCACAGCGAGGATCCATTTGATGGAACCTCTGCAGACATTACCGGCATCAGCGTCAGCGGTAACAGTACCGTTACGCTAAACGGTCATTCTACCATTGATACCAACACGGTAGTGGGGGGTCACGTTGTACTGGCGCGGGTCAACAACGGCGGCTCCCTGATTCTGGGTGATGACTCAGTTGTTGACGTTAATGTCAGTTATATACCCACAGGCTATTACACCTACAACGCGTTGCTGATGGCTGATGGCGAAGGCACATCAATTGAAAATAAAGGCGATATTACAAGCCATGGCGTGTATTCCGTCATTCGCGCAGATAACGGCGCGGAAGTCAGCAACAGCGGAGATATTCTTGTCTACGCGACCAGTAGCAACAGCAGTGAGGATCGTGCAGCCATCACAAGGGCTAGTGGCGAGGGAGCGGCTGTTCATAACAAAGCCGGCGGCGATATCACCATCATTTCTAACCAGACGCCGCAGGGCAATGGCGGTATTGGCACATACCCACTGGAATGGTACACCCACACCTTTTACGCCATGATGGCTTCGGATTATGGCGATGTCGTTAACGATGAGGGCGCCACTATCCATTTGCAGGGCGCGGGCGTATATGGCGTCGCTGCCAGCAAAGGAACAGCGTCAAACGCAGGCGATATCTATCTGGACGGCTTTGTCCCGACGCTGGATGATGAAAACAACATCACCGGCACAAATTACTGGAAACCGTCGCAGCTTTATCTCACCAGTTCGGGGATGGTGGCAGGTTCCACCAGCAGTGGTAATGGCGACGCCACCGCTATCAACACCGGCAATATTACCGTCAACAACGCCGGGTTCGGCATGATGGCGCTTAACGGCGGCACCGCCATTAACCAGGGCGTGATCACCCTGACCGCCGATGACGGCGTTACCGGCCAGGCAAACGAGCTGGTCGGGATGGCGGCGCTCAGCGGCGGCGTCGTCATCAACGACACCAGCGGCATCATCAATATTGATGCCGATTACGGCCAGCCCTTCCTGACCGACAGCAGTAGCACCGTAGTTAACTACGGCACCGTTTGCTATGACAGCGCTTGCCAGAACAGTGACGAGTACAACCCAACCGATAGCAATGTATCCCTTTCCTTTAGCGATGGTGATGAGATTACCGCCGAGGGTGAAACGCTGACCGGTGAAACCATCATCACCAATCCGATCGCAACGCAGACCGTACACGTCACCAACGCAGGCATCGTCAGCGGCGGCAAGGTCACCGTCAGAAATTACGGTGATGTCACCAACGAGTCCACCGGCAGCATCAGCAGCGTCGGCATCGACAAAGGCGGCGTCTATACCAACGAGGGAACAACGGCTGCCGTTTCCGTAGACGGCGGCGTGTTCAACAATACCGGCACCGTGACCGGGAAAACGGGGACCACGGTAGCGGGTTCCATTATCAACAACAGCGGCTCCATGAACGCGGTTGAGCAGTGGGCCAGCACCATGAATAACATAGGCACAGTGTCGGCCTGGGTCGGCGCATCGGGCAGTACGGTACTGAATAACTACTCAGGCGGCGAAATCGATAAGCTGAACTTTACCGGTGCCGCAACCGTTAATAACGCAGGGATCATCAACAATGGTTCTGTTGATAAAGGCGGTACGTTTAATAACCTCGAAGGCGGCGTTGTAACGCTAATAAACGACGGCCTGTGGGCTGGCGCCTTCAATAACTGGGGAACGGTGAATAGCGATGCCGATATCGCCACCGGCGGGAGCGGGCACACCCTGTATAACGGCAGCACCGGTGTTATTAACGGGCAGATCACCACGGCGAAAAATAACGGCGGCAGCAAGGCGATTAACGACGGCACCATCAACATTGATAAAACCGGCAATGTGGCGATGTCGGCGCATGGCAGCGCGAAGATGGTCAATAACGGCACTATCAATGTGGGTACAGTCGGCACCACGCAAACCGGAATGGTCGGGATGCAGTTGGAATCAGATGCAAAATCCGATGCAGTGATCGAGAACAATGGCACCATCAATATTTACGCCAGCAACTCCTACGCCTTCAGCCAGTTGGGCAGCAACGGCCATATCGTCAACAACGGCACGGTCTACATTGATGACAGCGTGACCGGTTCCGGCTTTATCAAGCAGGACGGTAAAACCATTGAAGGCAGCGGCGAAAACGGCGACGGTACGGAAGTGCATTATGTTGACTTCACTGCCCCCACGGAACCCACCATTACCGATGGCACGACGACCGTTACCACCAGCGACAGTGCAGATTCATCTGCCACCAACAACCTGTCGGGCTACGTGGTCGGCACCAGCGCTGATGGCAGCGCCGGTAAATTGATGGTCAGCAATGCCAGCATGAACGGTGTGGAAATTAACACCGGGTTCACTGCAGGCACCGCCGACACCACCGTCAGCTTTGACAACGTGGTTGAGGGCAGCAACCTGTCTGACGCGGGCGCGATTCAGTCCACTTCCGTCGTCTGGAACGCCCAGGGAAGCCAGGATGCCGACGGCAACGTTGACGTCACCATGACCAAAAACGCCTATGCCGATGTGGCGACCGACAGCTCGGTAAGCGACGTGGCGCAGGCGCTGGACGCCGGTTACACCAACAACGAGCTGTACACCAGCCTTAATGTGGGGACTACCGCCGAGCTGAACAGCGCACTCAAGCAGGTGAGCGGTGCTCAAGCCACCACGGTATTCCGTGAAGCGCGAGTACTCAGCAACCGCTTTACCATGCTGGCCGACGCCGCGCCGCAAATTAAAGATGGTCTGGCGTTCAACGTGGTGGCGAAAGGCGACCCACGTGCGGAGCTGGGCAACGACACCCAGTACGACATGCTGGCATTACGCCAGACGTTGGATCTCACCGCCAGCCAGAATCTGACGCTGGAGTACGGTATTGCGCGTCTGGATGGTGACGGTTCGAAAACCGCAGGCGATAACGGCCTGACCGGCGGCTACAGCCAGTTCTTTGGCCTGAAGCACAGCATGGCGTTTGATGAAGGTCTGGCGTGGAACAACAGCCTGCGTTATGACGTGCACAACCTCGACAGCAGCCGTTCTGTCGCTTATGGCGATGTCAACAAAATTGCCGATTCCGACATGCGTCAGCAGTACCTTGAGTTTCGCAGTGAAGGGGCGAAAACTTTCACCATGATGAGTGATACGCTGAAAGTCACGCCGTATGCCGGAGTGAAATTCCGTCACACCATGGAAGATGGCTACAAAGAGCGCAGCGCCGGAGATTTTAACCTGTCGATGAACTCTGGCAACGAAACGGCGGTAGACTCTATTGTCGGCCTGAAGCTGGATTACGCCGGGAAAGACGGCTGGAGCGCCACCGCTACCCTGGAAGGCGGCCCGAACCTGAGCTACAGCAAGAGCCAGCGTACAGCGTCATTACAGGGTGCGGCGGGTCAATCGTTCGGCGTGGATGACGGTCAAAAAGGCGGCGGCGTTAATGGTCTGGCAACCATCGGCGTGAAATACAGCAGCAATGATACCGCGCTACATCTGGATGCCTACCAGTGGAAAGAAGACGGTATCAGCGATAAAGGCTTTATGCTTAACGTTAAGAAAACATTTCGTTAAATAAACGACATTATATAACACTAATAAAGGCCGCTTATTATTAAGCGGCCTTTTTAAATCATATCCCCTGGTAAAGATAAAGTCCTTATTTGGACTACCTGGATGATTCATTAATTGCTATCGTACTATACGCTAAATAGATCTTATATTTATTCCACCAGTAGTGCTCGTTTTATCAACAAGGATTTTGAAATGTTTAAATTTGTAAAAATTGCCGTTGTGGCAGGGGTTCTGGCGACGCTCACTGCTTGTACTGGTCATATCGAAAACAAAAAAAATAACTGCAGCTACGATTATTTGCTGCACCCTGCAATTTCTATTTCTAAAATTATTGGCGGTTGCGGCCCGGCTGCCGATCAATAATAGAAACGACTGCGCAGATACAAAAAAACCGGGATTTTCCCGGTTTTTTTACAGGTCTGATAAACGGTACGGCGCAGATGCCTTGTCCAACTTACGCTCGTTTGTAGGCCCGATAAGCTAGCGCCATCGGGCAAGCAATAACCCTTACGGTTTCGCCACAAAGCCAATGGCTTCGTAAACGGCTTTCAGCGTTTCGGCCGCACGTGCGCTGGCTTTTTCCGCCCCGTCTTTCATCACCTTCTGCAAGAACGCTTCGTCGTTGCGGAAACGGTGATAGCGCTCCTGCAACTCAGACAACATTCCGGAAACCGCCTCCGCCACTTCGCCTTTCAAATGGCCATACATTTTACCTTCAAACTGTTTTTCCAGTTCAGGAATGCTCTGACCGGTCACGGCGGAAAGAATATCCAGCAGGTTAGAGACACCCGCTTTCTCTTTCACATCATAACGCACTACCGGCGGCTCGTCGGAGTCAGTGACCGCACGTTTGATTTTCTTCACTACCGATTTCGGATCTTCCAGCAGGCCGATCACGTTATTACGGTTATCGTCCGATTTGGACATTTTCTTTGTCGGCTCCAGCAGCGACATCACGCGCGCGCCGGATTTTGGAATAAACGGTTCCGGTACTTTGAAAATATCGCCATACAGCCCGTTGAAACGCTGGGCGATATCGCGGCTCAGTTCCAGATGCTGCTTCTGATCTTCGCCTACCGGCACCAGATTGGTTTGGTACAACAGGATGTCTGCCGCCATCAGCACCGGGTAATCAAACAGGCCGGCGTTAATGTTTTCCGCATAGCGCGCAGATTTATCTTTAAACTGCGTCATACGGCTCAGCTCGCCGAAATAGGTATAGCAGTTCAGCGCCCAGCCAAGCTGCGCATGTTCCGGCACATGGGACTGAACGAAAATAGTGCTCTTTTCAGGATCAATACCACATGCCAGGTACAGCGCCAGCGTATCCAGCGTCGCTTTACGTAGCTGCTGCGCGTCCTGACGCACGGTAATAGCATGTTGGTCTACGATGCAGTAGATGCAATGATAGTCATCCTGCATGTTTACCCACTGACGCAATGCCCCCATATAGTTGCCAATGGTCAATTCACCTGAGGGCTGTGCGCCACTAAAAACGATGGGCTTAGTCATTTTTTATTTCCTGGTTATCGCTATGCGGAAGCCCAAGTGCGGGCAAAAGATCGTTAAAACTGTCATAAATGACGTCCGGCTCGCTAAGAGCGATCGCTTCGCCATAATTGTAGCCGTATGTCAGGCCAACCGAAGGGCAGCCCGCCGCTTTTGCAGCCTGAATATCATTACGCGAATCGCCGACAAAAAGCATCTGCTCCGGCATCATGCCCAGCCGGCTTGCCACCAGCAACAGCGGCTCCGGATGCGGCTTCTTATTTTGCACATCATCGCCGCCGATAACCACACTAAAGTATTTGGCGATATCAAGCGATTCCAGCAACGGCGCGACGAACGGCGTCGGCTTATTCGTCACCAGACCTAATGACAATCCGCTGGCGTGCAGCGCGCCCAGCGTGTCGGCGACATGCGGAAATAAAAAGGTGCCTTCTTCCGCCACTTCGCCATAATACCTGTCGAACAGTTTACGCAGAATGCGTACCTGTTCCTCGGCAGGAATATCTTCATCAACGGGCGGTTTCCCCATCGTCTTACGCAGCGTGGCGCGCTCCTCGCGAGCCCAGGTCAGCGCGCGTTCCATCAATACGTCTGCGCCGTTACCAATCCAGGTAATCACGCGCTCCTCGCCCGCAACCGGCAGTTCCAGCGCATACAGCGCCATATCTACCGCCGCGGCAAGACCCGGCGCGCTATCCACCAGCGTACCGTCAAGATCAAAGGCGACGCCCCGAATATTCTGCAACTTATCCATGACTTACCTTTGCCAGCTCACTGCGCATTTCATCAATCACTTTTTTGTAGTCGGGTTTATCGAAAATTGCCGACCCCGCAACAAACATGTCCGCACCAGCTGCGGCGATCTCGCCGATATTGTTCACCTTCACGCCGCCGTCCACTTCCAGGCGAATGTCGTAACCGGACGCATCAATGCGGCGACGCACTTCGCGCAGTTTATCCAGCGTCTGCGGAATAAAAGACTGGCCGCCGAAGCCTGGGTTCACGGACATCAGCAGGATCACATCCAGTTTGTCCATGACGTAATCGAGATAACTGAGCGGCGTTGCCGGGTTGAATACCAGCCCCGCTTTACAGCCGTGTTCTTTAATCAGCTGTAGCGTGCGGTCAACATGTTCGGAGGCTTCCGGGTGAAAGGTAATGATGCTCGCGCCAGCGGCGGCAAAGTCGGGCACGATACGGTCGACTGGCTTGACCATCAGGTGGACATCAATAGGCGCGGTAATACCGTACTGACGCAGGGATTTCAGCACCATCGGGCCGATAGTCAGGTTCGGCACATAGTGATTATCCATGACGTCAAAGTGTACAACATCAGCACCGGCAGCCAGCGCTTTGGCGGTGTCTTCACCCAGGCGAGCAAAATCAGCCGACAGAATTGAGGGGGCAATCAAATACTGTTTCATCCGCTTCTCCTTGAGAATTATTTTCTTGCAGGCGTTGCGACTCCTGGTTGGTACAGAGCCAGCAGTTCGTCCACCTTTTTACGTGTGCCGCCGTTGCTGCTTATACTGCGTCTAACTTTGACGACATGCAATTTTGCGAGTTGATACCACTCGCGTGTGAGCGCCGTATCATGGTTGGAAATGAGCACCGGTATCCGGTTACTGACCAGATTCTCAGCGATTTCCGCCAGATGCGCTTGTTGCGTCAGGCTAAAACTATTGGTGTGATACGCTGTGAAGTTAGCCGTGGCGGATAGCGGCGCATAAGGCGGATCGCAATAGACCACCGACGACTTGTCCGCACGCGCCATACTGTCTGCGTATGACTCACAGTAAAAGAACGCATTCTGCGCTTTTTCTGCAAAGTGGTACAACTCCGCTTCCGGGAAGTAAGGTCTTTTATAACGACCAAACGGTACATTAAATTCCCCGCGTAAGTTATAGCGACAGAGTCCGTTATAACCGTAGCGGTTCAGATATAAAAACAGTACCGCCCGACGAAAGGGGTCCTGGCAGGTGTTGAACTCCTCACGGAGTTGGTAATAGACCTCAGCCTGGTTAGTTTCAGGCATAAACAGCTCGCGCGAAGCCTGTACATACTCGTCAGTACGTAACTTCACGATGTTATAGAGGCTAATAAGGTCGCTGTTGATATCGGCGAGGATATAACGAGAAAAGTCGGTGTTAAGAAACACCGATCCGGCACCCACAAAAGGTTCGACAAGGCACTCGCCTTTTGGCAAATGTCGTTTGATATCATCAAGCAGAGGGTATTTTCCCCCTGCCCACTTCAAAAAAGCGCGATTTTTTTTCATGCTGACTAACTAATTACACCTTCTCCGGCTGTGGAGAAAGCTCCGACAGCATCCTGCGCTTTAGGCTGTGCCGCGTTGCTTTACGGCGCATTTGACGGTAGCAAATGCGCCCCTCGCGCCTGTCCTGAACAAAAATAGCTGTCAGCGACACTCACAGGCAATTGCAGGACACAGCCTGGATTATTTCAGATCGGCCTGAACCTGATGCAACGGTTTTGCCCACGGGTTTTTCGCCTGCACATCGGCAGGTAAGGTGGACACCGCACGTTTAGCATCTTCTTTCGAAGCATACATCCCCGTTACCAGCACATACCACGGTTGTCCATTACGCGTCGTCTCGTATACCACATAATTTTTCAGGTTCTCTTTCTTCGCCCAACCGTTCAGGTTGTCGTAATTTGAAGAACTACTGAGCTGCAATGTGTAGTGGCTGGATGGCGCACTCTTTAATGCGCCAACGTTGCCGGCGCTTTTCCCGCCGCCTGCGACAGGCGTCGTCGAGGCTTGCGCTGGCTTCGCGGTTTGTACCGGCGCAGCGCTTGCCGTCGCTGTCGGCGCAGCCGTCGTGGTGGTCGCTTTCGGCGTCGCGGCTGGCGCTGCCGGTTCCGTGCGTTTCACTGGCGCGACCGGTTTCTTCGGTTCCGCAGTGGTGGTTTTCGCCGTGGTCTGCGGTTTCTTAGGTTCAATGACGGCCTGTTTACGTTCCGGACGCGTGGTATGACGCTCAGCAGGTTCGCTAACCGCCGCCTGACGCGTCGTGCTGCCATTGCGAACTGGCGCGACGGTTGCAGGCTCTGTCGGCAACGTAGAGTTCACCGCAACATTGTTCATCTGCTCTGGATTCTGCGTCAGCGCATTATTCAGATCGCCCTGCACTTCCACGCGCTGCTGACCGTCAGCGACCACAGGCGACTGTCCCTGCGTCGGCGTTGAAGAAATCGGCGGCAACGAAATATCCTGCGACGTATTGCCCGCGGTTTGTTCTGCGGAGGTGGCGCCCGGCGCAGGCTGGGTCGCATTCGCCTGATCGGCGGCGTTACCGGAAAGATCGATACTCTTTTCGCCAGAGGCCGACGGCTCGCTGGAAGACGTTGAGGGGGCTTTCAGCGCGGAGCCGATACCGATAATCAACAGCAGCAGCACCAGTACGCCAACGCCCATCATCATGTACTGACGAGAGGCTGGCTTATGGGCCGCTTTTTTACGCTTACGTGGGCGGCGTTCAACACGCTCTTCGTCCACCGTATCGTCTTCATCGGATTCGTACTCTTCTTCAACTTCAGGTTCTTCACTACGCGCTTTACGCGTACGCGTCGGACGGCGATCGTCGGCGTCCAGATCAACGTCATCAAAGTTGATCTGCGGCTCATTATCGCGTTCTGAAGATTGACGAGAACGACCAGTACGACGATCGCTGGGATCGGGTTTCAGCTCGTCTTCTGGTTTGAATTCATCCATTTAACACCCCACTCAAAGGTTAATGCTTACGACATTGCACATAACCTGAAGCTAAAAGACTGACATCTACGCAATATCAGTCTGACCTTTCTTGTTGTTACGCCTGCTGACAGTCAGCAATCGCGCTAAGAACGACTTCGTGCGACACTCCGCCGCGCACTTCACTTTTCCCTATGGCCAGCGGAAGCACTAAACGCAGCTCCCCCGCTAACACTTTTTTATCTCGCAGCATGTGCGGCAAATAGTCCTGCGCGGACATCTCGCAAGGGCCATTGACTGGCAGCCCGGCCCGCTCGAGTAGAGCGATGATGCGCTGCGTATCAGCAGAACTGAACTGCCCCAAACGCTCGGATGCGCGCGCAGCCATCACTATACCTGCGGCAACGGCTTCACCATGTAACCAATTGCCATATCCCATTTCCGCTTCAATGGCGTGGCCAAAGGTATGTCCAAGATTCAGTAAAGCACGTAAGCCCGCTTCACGCTCGTCGGCGGCAACAACTTCGGCTTTCAGCTCGCAACAACGACGAATACAGTACGCCATCGCCGGGCCGTCCAGACGCAACAGCGCATCCAGATTATCCTCAAGCCAGGTGAAGAAGTCCGCGTCGAGTATAATGCCGTATTTGATCACCTCTGCCAGTCCCGATGCCAGTTCGCGTGCGGGAAGCGTTTTCAGGCAATCAAGATCGACAACCACAGAAGCGGGTTGGTAAAACGCGCCAATCATGTTTTTGCCAAGGGGATGGTTGACGGCGGTCTTCCCGCCCACGGAAGAATCAACCTGCGACAGTAAGGTAGTTGGCACCTGGATGAAACGAACGCCTCGCTGGTAGCTGGCCGCCGCAAAACCGGTAAGATCGCCAATCACGCCGCCGCCAAGCGCGACCAGCGTGGTATCACGACCATGCGGTTTTTTCAGTAACGCCGTAAACACCGTATCCAGCACCGTCAGGCTCTTATACTGCTCGCCGTCAGGAAGAATCACGCTGTCTACGTTAACGCCCGCCCGTTCGAGTACGCCGCGAACCTTGTCCAGATAAAGCGGCGCCAGGGTTTCGTTGGTCACTAACATGACCTGATCGCCTGATTTCAGCGGCAAGAATGAAGCTGGTTCGTTAAACAAACCAGCCGCGATGGTGATCGGGTAACTACGTTCCCCGAGAGTGACTGTAATCCTCTCCATGACGCGACATCCACCTTAGTTACTTGTGCCCGCTTACCCAGCGTATTCTGCTTGAATTAGTTGCTTTCCAGCATATGAATAATCTGGTTTGCCACAACCTTAGCGCTTTGATCGTCGGTGCGAATGGTGACGTCGGCAATCTCTTCGTACAGCGGATTGCGTTCGTTAGCCAGCGCTTCCAGAACTTCGCGAGGCGGTGCTTCAACCTGCAACAGCGGGCGTTTTTTATCACGCTGCGTGCGCGCCAGTTGTTTTTCGATGGTCGTTTCAAGGTAGACCACGACGCCACGCGCGGAGAGACGGTTACGCGTTTCACGCGATTTTACAGAGCCACCGCCGGTTGCCAGCACAATACCCTGTTTTTCCGTCAATTCGTTGATAACTTTTTCTTCACGATTACGGAAGCCGTCTTCACCTTCAACATCGAAGACCCAGCCCACATCAGCTCCGGTTCGTTTCTCAATCTCTTGATCAGAATCGTAAAATTCCATATTGAGTTGTTGAGCTAACTGGCGCCCAATAGTGCTTTTTCCGGCACCCATAGGCCCAACCAGAAAGATATTGCGTTTCTCTGCCATTTTTTCGGTACTACTAAGACTATTCGTTAATGGTAAACCCGCTTCACAGACACCCAGCGCAGCAGGACATGAACTGAAACCTCATAAGATATTGCGAGAGTCAGACTGAAAATTATCTCAATACTCAAGCGGGTTTGGCAACTGAATAAATCACCAAGCCTGATTGTTGCAAAACCCGAGTTAGCGTTGCCGGATGGCGGCCAGAACAACATATCCGGCCTACAAATTGTTCTACTTTCAAACAATTGTGCGCAATCCGCAGAACCAATACGTCTGCATCAGCGGACATTCAGCCGTTTATCATCGGTCTTATGCACACCTTCGGCAAGGCAAAGCGCATTAATCAATGCGTAAGCAACGAAAAGCACGACTCTCAAATCGGTACTCCTTGTATGCTAAATACATCCGCACGTCAAATCCCGCAGATGCGTTCAGTGCAAAAACAGCGCTTTTTTATGCATAAATTATTCTGTCGCCACCAGTCTGGGGGTGATAAACACCACTAATTCGCGTCGCTCGTCCTCTTTGCCGTCATGGCGGAAGAGCTGACCAAGCCAGGGAATATCCCCCAACAGCGGCACGCTATCGCTACCCGATTTATTTTTTCGCGAAAAAATACCGCCCAGCGCCAGCGTCTCGCCGCTTTTTACCTCTACCTGCGTTTCAATTTCCTGTTTATCTATCGCCAGCACTTCGCCGTCAGCCTGTTGTAGTACCTGACCGGGAACATTCTGGCTGATATGTAACTTCAGGCGGATGCGCCCTTTTTGCAAAACGGTGGGCGTCACCTCCATTCCCAGCACCGCTTCTTTAAATTCCACGGAGGTCGCGCCGCTTTCGCCGCTGGAAACCTGATAAGGAATTTCGCTGCCTTGCTTGATACTGGCTGGCTGCAGATGGGAAGCCAGCAGCCGGGGGCTGGCGATAATATCCAACTGCTGCTTTTGCTCCAGCGCTGACAGCTCCAGATCCAGCAAGCGTCCGTTAATGCGCCCGATGTTAAACCCGACGCGTGAGGTGGCGGCGGCGACAGATAAATCACTGGAAAGCGTCGTCACGTCACCCACCGAGCCCGCTTGCGTCGCGTCAGCCAGCGTCCACTTTACGCCCAGTTCCCGTAGACTCTTTTCGTTAATGGTAACGATATGCGCCGCCAGCTCCACCTGCGCCACCGGCAGATCCATTTGCGATACCCATTTTTCCAGCTCCGCCAGGGCCGCGCGGTTATCGCGTAACAGCAGGCGGTTGGTGCGCTTATCTACCATGATGGTTCCCTTCGCGCTCAGGAGTTTCTCGCCCGCTTTCGCCAGTTCGGCGGCATCGGCGTATTGCAGGCTAATGCTGCGATTTTCCAGCGGTAAATTAGCCTGAAGCCTTAACCGCTCGGCATCCTGCCGCGCACTGTGCTCTTTCTGCCAGGCCTGTGAATGAACATGGAGAATATTCCCCTCCTGACGCAGCACCAGCCCCGCGCTATTGACCACCGTCTGTAGCGCCTGTTTCCACGGCACATCCGTCAGATGTAGCGATAATGTCCCGCTGACGTCCGGAGACACCACCAGATTCTGCCGCTCCTGTTCGGCTAAAGTCTGCAAAACCTGCACCACAGGGACGTCATCAACCACCAGCGTCACTTTCGCCGCTTTTCCCGCCTGCGCGGCGGGCATCAAGGCTATCAGTATTATGGCTATCCATCGCTTCATTGTCCGCTCCCTGACGTAGCCACCGCCACTGCGGCGGCGCACAATTTTTACCGGTCGTTAACGTTAAGGCTTCCGCCGTCAGGCGGACAATCGTCCAACCGTTTTCCAGCGTCTGCCCTTCTTCCACTCGCCGCCATTTTTGCTGGCTGTCTTTAAGAATGCCTGTCCATCGCTCGCCTTTACGCACCGCGCCCTGATACCGCCACTGCGAGAGTTCGGCTATCCGGCAGCGATCTTCCGGCGGGCGGAAGGGATCGCGCATTCCCGTCAACGTCAGCAAACAAAAACAGAGCAATACACCGCGGCTAACCTTCATTCGCCAGGCGCTCCAGTTGCAGCATCATCAATAATTCCGCCCCCTCTTTACGCAATGAAAACCGACTTACGCTCATCTCGCTTTCGGCCAACCGGACAAACAGCGACGGCACCGCATCCCAGGACGTTTTCAGCGCCAATTCTCCCCCCTGCGCCGATGGCTGCCAGTGCAGCAAACGCAGGGGAGGCGCCTGGAAATCTAACGGCGAAAAAGGACGCGGATTTTCCACGGTGCGCCCGAAAAGCGGTTCAGCCGCGACGCTCAGACGGCGCAGATGACGCCACTGTTGCCGGGCGGCCTCGCGCTGCTGGCTTAACCGCATTTGTTGCGTATCCAGCGTTTTCCAGCCGGGATAGCCCACAGATAACGCAACCGTCAGCGTCAGGCACAGCACGCCTGCACACCAACCAAAAACCCGACCACGGCGCGACATCCCGTACCAGATATCAAAGAGCGCGTTCACGGGCGGCGCTCCTCGTTAACTGATAATGGAACTGCCAGCGCCCTTGCGCATCCTGCTGCGTGGCGCCCGTGCGGTTTAGCGGAAAACTGACATAGTGACGAAGCGATGTCTCAAGCGTGAGCAGGGCGTCAAACGTTCTCGCCAGCCCTTCCAGCTCTAGCGTCTCTTGCTGATAATTGAGGCTTGTCAGCCATGCCTGCTCTGGCAACAGATTGGCAAGGTCAGTCAAGATAGATTGCCAGGCTTGCGTCAGTTCACGCTGCGCCTGACGTTGTAATCGCGCCTGTTGCTGTCGCTGACGCTGCTGCAACTGCGGTATGTTCGCCGCAAGCGCCGTCGTGCGTCCGTTTTCCGCCGTCAGTAGCAGTTCATTAATCCTCCCCTCCTGCCAAAAAACCAACCGGGCGATCGTCGCGAGGCTTGCTATCAGCAGCAGGGATGCGCCCCATACCACGCACCACAGCCGCAGACGCGCTACGTAATGTTGGCGCCGCCAGGGGAGCAAATTGACAGAATGCGCCATCAGCGTATCTCCCCCATGGCTAAACCCAGCGCAATCGCAAAGCGATAACCGTCCGGCGGAACCGGCGGTTGGCGGACGGTAACGGCGCGCCAGGGGTCGAATTCGCCTTCGGCGCATAACGAAATATGTTCCGGCACGACGGATAACGTCGCGGCAAGGTCATGCAGCGTCATCGCCTCTCGCGCCGATTTACGTCCCCACGCATAGCGCGTCGCCCACAGCCACTGGCTCTCATCGCGCCAGACCAGACATTGCCGCCCCGAAGGTATAAACGGCAGCAAGCGCTGTAGCGCGCAGGCATCGGGCGTTACAGCAGCGATGCGCACATTGAGCGTTTGCGCCAGCGTTAACAGCGCTGAAATTTCTTTGCTTTGCACGGCGGTAACGTTGAACGCAGGGCTTAGCGCATCGTCCTGAAAGTCGAAACGCAATAAGTCCGGATCCATATCCAGCTCACGCGCCATCGTTTGTGAAAGCCATGCGACTTGCTCACGTTCCCGCAGACGCATCGGCGGATGTGGAAAAGCGCGTTGCAATGTCCGATTTGCGGGAAAAGAGAGATAAATACGGTGACGTAGCGGCAGCTCGCGGCTCCAGGGTCGCAGTACGTGAGCCAGCGATTGCGGGTCAGGAATCGTACCCTCTGCCGTGGAGGCGTTCATCAGCGGCAGTCGCCACCAACGTTGCAGAGACCAGCCCGATGCGCCGCGAATAACGGCGATGGCCAGCGCTTCATGCTGCTGAATATGCAATCCTATTTGCCAGGTTTTAAAAGCCATAACGGTCGATCTCCTTATCACCCGTCGCGTTAACGGGTATATCAATGCGTCTGGCTTGCCTTTATACTACCGCGCGTTTGTTTATAAACTGCCCAAATGACACTAAATGGGAAATCTCCAGTGAAGTTCGTAAAGTATTTATTGATCCTTGCAGTATGTTGCATCCTGCTGGGAGCAGGCTCGATTTATGGCCTTTATCGCTATATTGAGCCGCAGCTACCTGACGTCGCGACATTGAAAGATGTGCGTTTGCAAATTCCGATGCAGGTTTACAGCGCGGATGGCGAACTTATCGCGCAATATGGCGAAAAACGCCGTATTCCCGTTACGCTCGATCAAATTCCGCCGGAAATGATCAACGCCTTTATCGCCACCGAAGATAGCCGCTTTTATGAGCATCACGGCATTGACCCGGTAGGTATTTTCCGTGCGGCCAGCGTCGCGCTCTTCTCCGGTCACGCATCGCAGGGAGCAAGTACCATTACCCAGCAACTGGCGCGAAACTTCTTCCTTAGCCCCGAACGCACGCTGATGCGCAAGATCAAGGAAGCGTTTCTGGCGATTCGTATTGAGCAGTTGCTGAATAAAAATGAGATCCTCGAACTCTATCTGAACAAGATCTATCTCGGCTACCGCGCCTATGGCGTTGGCGCGGCGGCACAGGTCTACTTTGGTAAGACGGTCGACCAGCTTAGTCTAAGCGAAATGGCGGTTATCGCCGGGCTACCTAAAGCGCCTTCTACCTTTAACCCGCTCTACTCGATGGATCGGGCGGTGGCGCGCCGTAACGTAGTGCTTTCGCGAATGTTAAGCGAGGGATATATCACTCAGGCGCAGTACGATCAGGCACGTAGCGAACCTATCGACGCAAATTATCACGCGCCGGAAATCGCCTTCTCCGCGCCTTATCTGTCGGAAATGGTGCGCCAGGAAATGTATAACCGTTATGGCGAAAGCGCCTACGAAGATGGTTATCGTATTTATACGACCATCACCCGCAAAGTGCAGCAGGCCGCGCAACAGGCGGTGCGTAATAACGTGCTGGACTATGACATGCGCCACGGTTATCGCGGCCCGGCGAATGTGCTATGGAAAGTGGGCGAAACGGCGTGGGACAGTAAAAAAATTACCGATACGTTGAAAGCGTTGCCGACCTACGGACCGCTGCTTCCCGCCGTGGTCACCAGCGCTAATCCGCAAGAGGCGACCGCTGCGCTTGCCGACGGCACGTCCGTTTCGCTACATATGGAAGGAATGCGTTGGGCGCGGCCTTACCGCTCGGATACACAGCAGGGGCCGACGCCGCGTAAAGTTACCGATGTCGTCCAGACAGGTCAGCAAATCTGGGTTCGTCAGGTGGATAACGACTGGTGGCTAGCGCAGGTACCGGAAGTGAACTCCGCGCTGGTTTCGCTTAACCCGCAAACAGGCGCGGTACTGGCGCTGGTCGGCGGTTTCGATTTTAATCAGAGTAAATTTAACCGCGCGACGCAAGCTTTGCGTCAGGTGGGGTCGAACATCAAACCGTTCCTCTACACCGCCGCAATGGATAAAGGGCTGACGCTCGCCAGTATGCTCAACGATGTGCCGATTTCCCGCTGGGACGCCGGGGCAGGTTCAGACTGGCGTCCGAAAAACTCCCCGCCGCAGTACGCCGGACCGATTCGTTTACGCCAGGGGCTGGGGCAGTCGAAAAACGTGGTGATGGTACGCGCCATGCGCGCCATGGGCGTCGACTATGCGGCGGAGTATCTGCAACGCTTCGGCTTCCCGGCGCAGAATATCGTGCATACCGAATCGCTGGCGCTGGGCTCCGCCTCCTTCACGCCGATGCAGGTTGCGCGCGGTTATGCGGTGATGGCGAACGGCGGTTTCCTGATCGACCCGTATTTCATCAGCAAGATTGAGAACGATCAGGGCGGCGTGATCTTCGAAGCGAAACCGAAAATCGCCTGCCCGGAGTGCGATATCCCGGTCATTTACGGCAATACGCAGAAATCCGACGTGCTGGAAAACACCAATGTGGAAGAGGTCGCGGTTTCGCAAGAGCAGCAAAACAGCGCCGTACCGATGCCTGAGCTGGAACAGGCAAACCAGGCGCTGGTCGCGCAAAACGGCACGCAGGAGTACGCGCCGCATGTGATCAATACGCCGCTGGCGTTTCTGATCAAAAGCGCGCTGAACACCAATATCTTCGGCGAACCCGGCTGGATGGGTACCGGCTGGCGTGCGGCGCGCGACCTTAAACGTCGCGATATCGGCGGCAAAACCGGTACGACCAACAGCTCGAAAGACGCATGGTTCTCCGGCTATGGTCCTGGCGTCGTCACTTCCGTATGGATCGGCTTTGACGATCACCGCCGTGATTTAGGCCGCACCACCGCTTCCGGCGCGATCAAAGATCAAATCTCCGGCTATGAGGGCGGCGCGAAGAGCGCGCAACCTGCATGGGACGCCTATATGAAAGCCGTGCTGGAAGGCGTGCCGGAACAGCCGCTAACGCCGCCGCCGGGCATCGTCACGGTGAATATCGACCGCAGTACCGGACAACTGGCGAGCGGCGGTAACAGCCGTGAAGAGTATTTCATCGAAGGCACGCAGCCGACACAACAGGCGGTACACGAGGTGGGAACCACCATTATTGATAATGGTGAAACACACGAACTGTTCTGATCAAAAAAGGCGCTCCGGCGCCTTTTTTATTGTGTTTAGCGGATGACGGCGAACGGGGAGACAAACTTTCCGTTGGCTTGATCAACGCCGCGCCATCAGGCAATTCGGCCCTGCGCTTTCAACCACTCGCGTACCAGAAACAGCGCGCTGACGTTGCGGGCCTCGTTAAAATCGGGGTCTTCCAGCAGATCCATTAAATGCGCCAGCGGCCAGCGTACCTGCGGCAATGGCTCAGGCTCGTCGCCTTCCAGCGACTCCGGATAGAGATCTTCCGCCACCACGATATTCATTTTGCTGGAAAAATAAGAGGGCGCCATGCTGAGTTTTTTTAAGAAGGTCAGGTTATGCGCGCCAAACCCGACCTCTTCTTTGAGCTCCCGGTTCGCCGCTTCAAAAACGGTCTCGCCCGGGTCGATCAATCCTTTCGAGAAGCCCAGCTCATAGGATTCGGTTCCCACCGCATACTCACGAATAAGAATCAGATGCTCATCAACGATCGGCACAATCATTACCGCCTCACGGGTTGATGGTCGCATACGTTCATACACGCGACGCACGCCGTTGCTGAACTCCAGATCCACGCTTTCTACGTTAAACAGTCGGGATTGTGCGACGGTTTCCACTTTCAGAATGGTGGGTTTTTGTAATGATTTGCTCATTGTGAGAATCTTTGCAGTGTAATCTGTGGTCATTGTGCGACATACCGCACGGTTTCGGCAATGCGAATTGCCGTTTATTTACATTTATGTAACGTAATAAAAATTAATTCTTATTTCAAATTAAAAGTCAATAGGTTGAAATAACTCCAGGAATTTGCTGATATTCCGTTTTTGGTGGTATTGCTATGATTTGCCTTCACTGGGATGCGCTTTACAATGCTCAAGTTCAACTCCACGCTTGCCGATAGCCAACCACAGAAAAATGTTTATTGGACAGGGTGCGACTGACCACGCCTGACAGACTTAGTAAGATGGGGAAAGCATGAGCACCATTCTGATTTTTATAGCTGCTTTGCTGGCCTGCTCTCTACTGGCAATATGGCGGTTCCGGGTAAAGTCCAGACGAGGAAGCTTACCGTGGATCAGCGCCTTTCAGGACGCGCAAACGCGTAAACTGTTGCCCGAAGAGCGCAGCGCGGTAGAAAATTATCTCGATAACCTTAGCCAGATCCAGCAAGTTCCGGGGCCGACAGGCGCCAGTGCTGCGCCCATCTCGCTGACGCTGAACGCGGAAAGCAACAGTGTCGTGATACTGACCCACTCCATCACCCGCTACGGCATTACCACTGACGATCCTAATAAATGGCGCTACTACCTCGACTCCGTCGAAGTCCATCTGCCGCCTTTCTGGGAACAGTACATCAATGATGAAAACAACGTTGAGCTGATCCTCACGGATACGCTGCCGCTGGTGATCTCTTTAAACGGCCATACGCTGCAAGAGTATATGCAGGAGTCGCGCGGCTACGCGCTACAGAATACGGCCTCTACGCAGGCGTCGATTCGCGGCGAAGAGAGCGAGCAGATTGAGCTGTTGAATATCCGTCAGGAGACCCACGAAGAATATGCGCTCAGCCGCCCGGCTGGCTTGCGCGAAGCGTTGTTAATCGTCGCCTCCTTTTTGTTATTCTTTTTCTGCCTGATAACGCCAGACGTTTTTGTACCGTGGATGATAGGCGGCGCGATCCTGCTGCTGGCAGCCGGACTTTGGGGGCTTTTTGCGCCGCCGTCGAAAAGCGCGCTGCGGGAAATTCACTGTCTGCGGGGAACGCCCCGCCGCTGGGGACTGTTTGGGGAGAATAATCAGGAGCAGATTAACAATATTTCGCTGGGCATCATCGACCTTATTTACCCTGCCCACTGGCAACCCTACATTACGCAGGATCTTGGGCAACAAACGGATATTGATATTTACCTTGATCGCCATGTCGCGCGCCAGGGCCGGTTTTTATCCCTGCATGATGAAGTGAAAAACTTCCCGTTGCAGCACTGGTTACGCAGCACTGTTATTGCTATCGGTTCGCTGCTGGTGTTGTTTATGCTGCTGTTCTGGATCCCGCTGGATATGCCAATCAAGTTCACGCTATCGTGGATGAAAGGCGCGCAAACCATTGAAGCGACAACGGTAAAACAACTTGAAAAAGCTGGCGTGCGGGTGGGCGATACGCTGCACCTGAGCGGTAAAGGAATGTGTAATATTCATTCCGGCGCGACCTGGAGCGGCCAGTCTAACTCACCGTTTATGCCGTTCGATTGCTCGCAAATCATCTGGAATGACGCGCCTGCGCTACCGCTGCCGGAATCAGACCTGGTGAATAAAGCGATGGCGCTAAGCCAGGCGGTAAATCGTCAGCTCCATCCAAAACCCGAAGACGACTCGCGCGTCAGCGCATCTTTACGCTCCGCGATCCAAAAATCGGGCATGGTATTATTAGATGACTTTGGCGATATTGTTCTGAAAACCGCTGATTTGTGCGCGGCGGAAGACGAGTGCGTGCGTCTGAAAAATGCGCTGGTTAATCTCGGTAACAGTAAGGACTGGAACGCGCTGGTGAAACGCGCGAACGCCGGCAAACTGGACGGCGTCAACGTGCTGCTACGCCCCGTAAGCGCAGAGTCGCTGGAAAATCTGGTCACGACCTCAACGGCGCCGTTTATTTCTCGCGAGACCGCGCGTGCCGCCCAGTCGCTAAATAGCCCCGCTCCCGGCGGATTCCTGATCGCCAGCGATGAAGGCAGCGAACTGGTTGATCAGGCCTGGCCGTCAACGCCGCTGTATGACTATCCCGCGCAGGAACAGTGGAGCGCCTTCCAGCGTCTGGCGCAAACGCTTATGCAGACGCCATTTAGCGCCGAGGGCATTGTCACCAGCGTGTATACCGATGCCAACGGCACGCAGCATATCAGCCTGCATCGTATCCCCGATAAATCCGGCTGGTGGCGTTACCTCGGCACCACGCTGCTGATGCTGGCAATGATAGTGAGCGCGGTCTACAACGGCATTCAGGCGTTCAGACGTTATCAACGCCACCGTACCCGTATGGCGGACATCCAGGAATACTATGAAAGCTGTCTCAATCCCAGGTTAACCGTCTCTCCGGAAAATCTCATCTGATAGCGCCGCCGTGCGACAGGGTATGCTACCCTGTCGCGCAAATTGCGTTACCCTGGAGTTCCCCATGCATATTGATATTGACTGGCAAAACGTGGATACCGTTTTGCTGGATATGGACGGCACGCTGCTCGATCTCGCGTTCGATAACTATTTCTGGCAAAAGCTGGTACCGGAAACCTACGGCGCGCAGCAGGGTATTTCGCCGCAGGACGCGCAGGAATATATTCGCCAGCAGTATCATGCCGTACAGCATACGCTAAACTGGTACTGTCTGGATTACTGGAGCGAGCGTCTGGGTCTGGATATTTGCGCCATGACGACGGCGCAAGGGCCGCGCGCCGTTTTGCGCGACGATACCGTACCGTTTCTGAATGCGTTAAAAGCCAGCGGAAAACGTCGGATTCTGCTCACCAATGCGCATCCACATAACCTGGCGGTGAAGCTGGAGCATACCGGTCTGGCCTCACACCTTGATTTATTACTTTCCACCCACACATTTGGTTATCCCAAAGAGGATCAGCGGTTATGGCGCGCTGTCACTGAGGAAACGGGAATAAGCGCAGAGAAAACGCTGTTTATCGATGACAGCGAACCGATTCTCGACGCCGCCGCCCGGTTTGGTATTCGCTACTGTCTTGGCGTGACGAATCCCGATTCCGGCCTGGCGGAAAAGCACTATACGCGCCATCCGTCCCTGAACGACTACCGCCGTCTGATCCCCTCGCTGATGTGAAGGAGACGCCATGAAAGAAAAGTCCTCCGTTGAGGTCAGACTGGATAAATGGCTGTGGGCCGCGCGTTTTTATAAAACCCGCGCGCTGGCCCGCGAGATGATTGAAGGCGGTAAGGTGCATTACAACGGCCAGCGCAGTAAGCCGAGCAAAATCGTCGAGCTGAACGCAACCCTTACCCTGCGTCAGGGAAATGACGAACGGACGGTGATCGTTAAAGCCATCACCGAACAGCGCCGTCCGGCCAGCGAAGCCGTCGCTCTGTATGAAGAGACGGCGGAAAGCGTGGAAAAACGCGAAAAAATGGCGCAGGCGCGCAAGCTTAACGCCCTGACCATGCCGCATCCGGACAGGCGACCGGACAAGAAAGAGCGCCGCGACCTGTTACGATTTAAACACGGCGACAGCGAATAACTGTCACCCGCAAGAGAGATGATTATGCCGCAACATGACCAATTACATCGTTATCTGTTTGAAAACTTTGCCGTTCGCGGCGAGCTGGTGACCGTTTCGGAAACCTTGCAACAGATCCTCGACAATCATACCTACCCGCAGCCGGTGAAAACCGTACTGGCCGAACTGCTGGTCGCCACTAGCCTGCTGACCGCGACGCTGAAGTTTGCCGGTGACATTACGGTACAGCTCCAGGGCGACGGGCCGTTAAGCCTGGCGGTGATCAATGGCAATAATCAGCAGCAGATGCGCGGCGTGGCTCGCGTTCAGGGCGATATCCCTGACAATGCGGATCTCAAAACGCTGGTTGGCAACGGCTATCTGGTGATCACCATTACGCCGGAAGAGGGTGAACGCTATCAGGGCGTGGTGGGTCTGGAAGGCGATACTCTGGCGGCGTGCCTGGAAGATTACTTCCTGCGCTCCGAGCAGTTGCCGACGCGCCTGTTTATCCGTACCGGCGATGTCGACGGTAAACCGGCGGCAGGTGGAATGTTGCTTCAGGTGATGCCGGCACAGAACGCGCAGGCGGAGGATTTCGACCATCTGGCTATGTTGACGGAAACCATTAAAAGCGAAGAGCTGCTGACGTTACCGGCAAATGACGTGCTGTGGCGTTTGTATCACGAAGAAGAAGTCACGCTCTACGATCCGCAAGATGTTGAATTCAAATGCACCTGTTCACGCGAACGTTGCGCGGGCGCGCTGAAAACATTGCCGGATGAAGAAGTGGACAGCATTCTGGCGGAAGAAGGCGAAATCGATATGCACTGCGATTACTGCGGCAATCATTACCTGTTCAATGCGATGGATATCGCGGAGATCCGTAACAACGCCTCTCCTGCCGATCCACAGGTTCACTAATCGCCTCGTAGTCGGCAACGTCATTGCCTGATGGCGCTGCGCTTATCTGGCCTACAGCATCCCGCTCCGTAGGCCGGATAAGGCATTTATGCCGCCATCCGGCAAAAAGCTTACTCGTTGTAGTAATCCACATCCAACCGCTGACCATCAACAATGATATCGCGCCAGGCTTTGGGGGCTGAGTCTAACCGATGCCCGGCAATCGCGTGCAACAGTTGCGTCTTAGAAAACCCGTCCGGCAATCGGGCGAACGCTTTCTGCGTCCATTTCCCCTCTTTTAAGCCGTAGACCTGGCTCTCGGCAACAATAAAGTTATACAGCACCTGCTCAGGCTGACCGTCGCCGTTAAGATCCTGACTCACCAGCACGCAGGCATCCGGTTCAAGGCAGGAATCGTCCGAATAACTCTGCTCTTTGACAAACGCCCAAAATGCGGCATCCGGCTTCTGGCTACCGGGCGCAATCATCACCACCCGCGCTAAATCGTCCGCCGTCGGAGAGACCTTATTTCTCTGCAAAAACGTCATCAGTTTACGATTGCGCTTTCTGTTCTGCGTAAACGCCTCGTCATCCCGCAACGATTTCAGCGCTTCCTGGCCAGGTTTGCCGCTGTGATCCAGCATATACAGGCTGATCTGATCCGCAGTAATTTTACCGCTATGGTAACGCGCCATATGGCTGTTGACGCTAATACGCCAGACATCAAGTACAGGCGAGGCCAGCAACAGCAATATCACCAGCGTCAACAAAGAGACGCTCAGTATCACCTTGCCTTGCCACTCACCAGGGTCGCGTCCGCGGCGTAACAGACCGATCAGATAACCGAAGGACCATACCAGCAAGACAGACGCCGTCAGCGCGCCATACAGGCGATCCGGCGTCCAGCCGTATTGCTGAATACGTACCCATAACGCCCAGCCCGCCAGCAGCATATATATCGGGGCAACGCACAGCGAGGCGCTAATCATGCCGCGTAGTACGCGCGGATAGGGTAATACGCGCTTTTGCGGTTCGTTGACAATCGCCACGAGGAGCAGCAGCATCAGCGTCAGCGTGGATAGCAGCCCCGCAGCGGAAACACGCGCAGAAATCGCCTCCAGTCCGGTAAAGGGTAACGTCACAATAAACAGCAATGCCAGCAGCGACACCACTGGCAGTAAACCCGTCGCGATCAGCGTCAGCAGCTTTTGCACCGCCGCTACAAGGCGCGACTGCGTGCGGGCGAGAATGACCGCCAGCGCCGTAATCAGGCCGATGGTCACATAAATAAAGGCTTCAGTTTCAAAGAAAAGGATGCTGAAAAAGCGGATGCCCACCAGCCTGAATAGCGCGCTCCAGAGCAGAAGCACCAGCCAGAACAGTCCGTTAGCGACCAGGACGATAAACAATGTCAGTACGTTATGCCATAACCGCAGATAAAACTGGGGATAACGCGCCGAACCGGTTTGCGAATGTAGCTGATATTGCATCCAGGGTAATACCAGCATCGCCATCAACACAAGCCGGAGACCATACAGCCAGAGGAGCTCGGCCAGGCGCCATTTCTCCACCGCCTCAACCTGCCATTTCAGCCAGCCGCTCATTGCCAGCACGACCACAAAGGTCAGCCCCAGCCAGCCCCACAGCGCGCGCTGTTTAAAAGAGACCACGGTAAGCAATAGCATTGACGACAACGCTATCGTCGCAGGCATACCATAGAACAGCCAGTCGCTATTTTGTGGTACCAGCCAGGCCATCAGCAGGTAGCACAAAACGCCCTGCAGCAAACCGGTGAGCAACATACCCCAGCGAGTAGTACGTGAAAGCGCTACACTTTCCATGTCGTTATCCAGAATGATGAGAAAGTCGCATTATTGCATCATCTGTTCACCGCCAGGCGTCGTCATGCATAATTCAGAAAAAAACGCAGAGAGGTGAATCGATATTGTTAATGTTGGTGTTACGTAACTTTCTTACATGAATGCGATTACAGTCACATTATGTCGGTCAAAAACACTTCCTTTTAACGTTTTCAGAACATTTTCCACAACAAAAGTAGGTTTCCTGCCATAATAACCGCCGCTGCGTGACAGGAGTCACAGTGTTTTTCGTCAATCGTGATTTTGTCCAGATACGTAAATCTATGAGCCTTGTCGCGGTTAACCAACCTCAAAAAACCTTACTATTTTCGGTAATATATATTGGCTAAGGAGCAGTGATATGCGCGTTAACAATTTAACCCCGCAAGATCTCAAGGCTTATGGTATCAACGACGTCCAGGATATCGTTTACAATCCCAGCTACGACACCCTTTATCAGGAAGAACTTAATCCTGGTCTGGAAGGCTATGAGCGTGGCGTGTTAACTAACCTGGGCGCTGTTGCCGTTGATACCGGTATTTTTACCGGTCGTTCGCCTAAGGATAAGTATATTGTTCGCGACGACACCACGCGTGATACGCTGTGGTGGTCCGATAAGGGTAAAGGTAAAAACGATAATAAGCCGCTTTCCCAGGAAACCTGGCAACACCTGAAAGATCTGGTGACGCATCAGCTTTCCGGTAAACGCTTATTCATTGTTGATGCGTTCTGCGGCGCAAATGCCGATACGCGTCTTTCCGTGCGCTTTATTACGGAAGTCGCCTGGCAGGCCCACTTCGTTAAAAATATGTTCATTCGCCCAACGGACGAAGAGCTGGTAGGCTTCAAACCTGACTTTATTGTCATGAACGGCGCGAAGTGCACCAACCCGCAGTGGAAAGAGCAAGGGCTGAACTCGGAAAACTTTGTGGCGTTCAACCTGACTGAACGTATTCAGCTTATTGGCGGCACCTGGTACGGCGGCGAAATGAAAAAAGGGATGTTCTCGGTAATGAACTACCTGCTGCCGCTAAAAGGTATCGCCTCAATGCACTGTTCCGCCAACGTGGGTGAAAAAGGCGATGTCGCGGTCTTCTTCGGCCTTTCCGGTACCGGAAAAACCACTCTGTCCACCGACCCGAAACGTCGTCTGATTGGCGATGATGAGCACGGTTGGGATGACGACGGCGTGTTCAACTTTGAAGGCGGCTGCTACGCCAAAACCATCAAACTGTCGAAAGAAGCGGAGCCAGAAATTTATCATGCGATTCGCCGTGATGCGCTACTGGAAAACGTCACCGTGCGCGAAGACGGCACCGTAGATTTCGACGATGGTTCCAAAACCGAAAACACCCGCGTCTCTTACCCGATCTATCATATCGATAACATCGTTAAGCCCGTATCCAAAGCAGGTCACGCCACTAAGGTTATCTTCCTGACGGCGGATGCTTTCGGCGTGTTGCCGCCGGTTTCCCGTTTAACCGCTAACCAGACGCAGTACCACTTCCTGTCGGGTTTCACCGCTAAACTGGCCGGCACCGAACGCGGCGTCACCGAACCGACCCCCACCTTCTCCGCCTGCTTCGGCGCCGCGTTCCTGACGCTGCACCCGACGCAGTATGCTGAGGTGCTGGTGAAACGTATGCAGGCTGCGGGCGCGCAGGCTTATCTGGTTAACACCGGCTGGAATGGCACCGGCAAACGTATCTCCATCAAAGATACGCGCGCGATTATCGACGCCATTCTGAACGGTTCTCTTGATAACGCGGAAACCTTCCGTCTGCCGCTGTTCGATCTGGCGATCCCGACTGAACTGCCAGGCGTGGATACCCACATTCTCGACCCGCGTAACACTTACGCGTCGCCGGAACAATGGCAGGAAAAAGCCACCGCGCTGGCGAAACTGTTCATTGAGAACTTCGAGAAGTATACGGATACCCCGGCAGGCGAAGCGCTGGTTAGCGCCGGACCGAAGCTGTAAGGAACAGGCCGGATGGCGGCTTTGAACAGCGTCATCCAGCGTTGAGAAGAAAGGGAGGGTAATACCTCCCTTTCTTATGCCTCTTTTGTCGTTCCCTGGACGCGAGCCACAGGAACCGGTAGCCAGGCGCGAATCGACAATCCGCCACGCTCGCTGGTGCCAATCTCCAGCATCCCGTTATGGTTATCAATAATGCGCTGCACAATCGCCAGCCCCAGCCCTGTGCCACTGGTGCTACGGGCGCTGTCGCCACGCACAAAAGGCTGGAACAGATGTTTACGCTGCTCCGGCTTAATGCCCGGCCCGTCATCTTCTACCTGGAACCAGGCGCGATGCGACTCGGTGCCGCTGCTGACCTTAATCCAGCCGTTGCCATAGCGGGCAGCATTGACCACCATATTCGCCACCGCGCGCTTAATCGAGAGCGGGTGCATTTTCACCTGGATGCTGCCTGCCTGAAGCGCAGTGTTAATCTCACGCTCATAGCCGCTTTCCGCCGCAATCACCTCGCCCAGCACGGAATTGAGATCCGCCATCTCCATTGGCATTTCCTGACCGGTACGCAGATAGTCAATAAACTGTTCGATAATGGCGTTACACTCTTCGATGTCTTTATTGATCGACTCCGCGAGATAACCGTCTTCCTCGCCCATCATCTCCGTCGCCAGACGAATACGGGTCAGCGGCGTGCGCAAGTCGTGGCTGACGCCCGCCATCAATAGCGTACGGTCATCGGCCAATTGTTTCACGCCGGCTGCCATATGGTTAAACGCCCGGGTCACAGAGCGCACCTCAGAGGCGCCATATTCACGCAGCGGCGGCGGAATAATTCCCTTCCCTACCTGCAAAGCGGCATGTTCAAGATCCACTAACGGTCGATTCTGTATACGAATAAACAGCCACGCGCCACCTATCGCCAGGAGCATGATCGCCAGCGTGTAACGGAAAAGCGGAGAAAAATCGCCCTGATGAATCTCGGTCAGCGGCACGCGCACCCAGATATTGGGCGACAGCCAGGTTTTGAGCCACACGACGGGCGAGCTTTTGTTGACCTCAACGCGCACTTCCGTCGGGCCGCCTAATTGCTGCGCCATCTGGTGGCTTAAGAATTCGTAGTGTTGCGCCCAACGCAGCCCGGCCTCTTCAGCGGCTTCGTTGGTATAGAGAGAGATCCCCAGCTCGCGATAGATTTCCCGGCGAAACGCAGGCGGCACGACTAACTGCGTGCCGTCCTCCAGTTGCAGCTTATCGGTCATCAGCATACGGACTTCGTAAGCCAGAACCTTATTAAACTGCTGGAGGCTCGGCAAAATCGCGAAGTTCAGCACCACCAGGTAGGTCGTCACCAGGCTGACGAACAGCAAGGTGACGATGAGCAACAGCGTGCGGGCAAATGAACTTCGCGGCGAGAAGCGCATTCGCCTCATGCTTTAGAACCGTCCGGTACGAAGACGTAGCCCAGGCCCCATACGGTCTGAATATAACGCGGATGCGCCGGATCTTCTTCCACCATACGGCGCAGGCGGGAGATCTGGACGTCGATGGAGCGTTCCATCGCGGAATACTCGCGACCACGGGCCAGATTCATCAGCTTGTCGCGAGAGAGCGGCTCGCGCGGATGGCTGACTAACGCTTTCAGTACCGCAAACTCCCCGCTGGTCAGCGGCATCGGTTCATCTTCACGGAACATCTCGCGCGTACCGAGGTTCAGTTTAAACTTACCGAACGCGATAACGGCCTCTTCCTGCGACGGCGCGCCGGGCAGTTCGTTTGCCTGACGACGTAGCACGGCGCGAATACGCGCCAACAGCTCGCGCGGGTTAAACGGTTTAGGAATGTAGTCATCGGCGCCGATTTCCAGCCCGACGATACGGTCAACTTCTTCACCCTTCGCCGTGACCATAATGATCGGCATTGGATTACTTTGACTACGCAGGCGACGACAAATCGACAGACCATCTTCACCTGGCAGCATTAAATCCAGTACCATGAGATGGAAAGATTCACGGGTCAGCAGACGATCCATCTGCTCGGCGTTAGCGACGCTTCGAACCTGGAAGCCCTGCTCGGTCAGATAACGTTCCAGTAGCGCCCGCAGACGCATATCGTCATCAACCACCAGAATCTTATAATTCTCTTGCATTGTCTGTACTCCCAAAGGTTCGCAACAAATGTAAGTGTGTATTCTTAAAAAAGCTCACGTGAGTCACCAGCAAATTCTGGTATGAATTTCAGGCTAAATTGTTACAAAGCATATTTAACAGCAGCTTAAATATACAATTAATCGGCAACCCCATTATTTATTCTGTCGGGACGATCACGTTATACCCCGTGTGCGCAATATCGACAGCAAAGGTAAATCAACGAGATGAAAACGCCCCTGATCACCCGCGAAGGGTACGAAACACTCAAACAAGAGCTCAATTATCTCTGGCGTGAAGAGCGCCCGGAGGTCACCAAAAAAGTGACCTGGGCTGCGAGTCTGGGCGACCGCAGCGAGAATGCCGACTATCAGTATAATAAAAAGCGCCTGCGTGAGATCGACAGACGCGTCAGATATCTGACCAAATGCATGGAAAATCTCAAAATCGTGGATTATTCCCCGCAGCAGGAGGGCAAAGTCTTCTTCGGCGCCTGGGTGGAAATTGAAAACGATGACGGCGATACGCTGAAGTTCCGCATTGTCGGCTACGATGAAATTTTCGGACGTAAGGATTACATCTCTATCGACTCGCCGATGGCGCGGGCGCTACTGAAAAAAGAAGTGGGCGATCTGGCGGTGGTCAACACCCCTGTCGGCGAAGCAAACTGGTACGTCAATGCGATCGAATACGTCAAATAAGACAAGAAGAATCCTAAGCCCCTGCTGATGGCTGGCATTTTTGCCAGCCAATCCGTATAACTATCCCCTGATTTTTATCCTGAAGACGAAGCTAACCCATGATGAATGATTCTTTCTGCCGCATTATTGCGGGTGAAATCCAGGCAAATGCCGGGCAGGTTGAAGCTGCCGTTCGCCTGCTTGACGAAGGGAACACCGTGCCGTTTATCGCACGTTATCGTAAAGAAATCACCGGCGGTCTGGATGACACGCAGTTGCGTAACCTGGAAACGCGTCTGGGCTATCTGCGTGAGCTGGAAGACAGGCGTCAGGCCATTCTCAAGTCCATTTCCGAACAAGGCAAACTGACCGATGAGCTGGCTGGCGCCATCAACGCTACGTTAAGTAAGACCGAGCTCGAAGACCTCTACCTGCCCTATAAACCTAAACGCCGCACCCGTGGACAAATCGCCATTGAAGCCGGCCTTGAGCCGCTGGCCGATCTGCTCTGGAACGAGCCGTCCCACGATCCTGACGTGGAAGCGGCAAAGTACATTGATGGCGACAAAGGCGTGGCGGACACGAAAGCCGCGCTCGACGGCGCACGCTACATTCTGATGGAGCGCTTTGCCGAAGACGCCGCATTGCTGGCGAAAGTGCGTGATTACCTGTGGAAGAACGCCCATCTGGTCGCCACAGTCGTGAGCGGCAAAGAGGAAGAAGGGGCAAAATTCCGCGACTATTTCGACCATCATGAGCCCATTGCTAACGTCCCGTCTCACCGTGCGCTGGCCATGTTCCGTGGTCGTAACGAAGGCATTCTGCAACTTTCGCTCAATGCCGACCCACAGTTTGATGAGCCGCCGAAAGAGAGCTACTGCGAGCAGATCATCATGAACCATCTCGGCCTGCGGCTGAATAACGCCCCGTCGGATAGCTGGCGCAAAGGCGTAGTGAGCTGGACGTGGCGTATCAAAGTCTTAATGCACCTCGAAACCGAGCTGATGGGCACCGTGCGCGAACGTGCGGAAGACGAAGCGATTAACGTGTTTGCCCGTAACCTGCACGACCTGCTGATGGCAGCCCCCGCAGGCCTGCGTGCCACAATGGGCCTTGATCCTGGCCTGCGTACCGGCGTAAAAGTCGCTGTCGTTGACGGCACCGGTAAGCTGGTGGCGACGGATACCATTTATCCGCATACCGGTCAGGCGGCCAAAGCGGCTACCGTGATCGCCGCGCTGTGCGAAAAATACCACGTCGAACTGGTCGCGATTGGCAACGGTACGGCCTCGCGTGAAACCGAACGCTTCTATCTCGACGTACAGAAACAGTTCCCGAACGTGACGGCGCAGAAAGTGATCGTCAGCGAAGCGGGGGCGTCCGTGTATTCCGCTTCTGAGCTGGCGGCGCAGGAGTTTCCGGATCTCGACGTCTCCCTGCGCGGCGCGGTCTCTATCGCGCGTCGTCTACAGGATCCGCTGGCGGAACTGGTGAAAATCGATCCGAAATCCATCGGCGTCGGCCAATATCAACACGATGTCAGCCAGACCCAGTTGGCTCGTAAACTGGATGCGGTGGTCGAAGACTGCGTAAACGCCGTCGGCGTCGATTTGAATACCGCCTCCGTACCGCTGCTGACCCGCGTCGCAGGCTTAACGCGCATGATGGCGCAAAACATCGTCGCCTGGCGCGATGAGAACGGTCAGTTCCAGAACCGCCAGCAACTGTTGAAGGTGAGCCGTCTGGGGCCGAAAGCGTTTGAGCAGTGCGCGGGCTTCCTGCGTATTAACCACGGCGATAACCCGCTGGATGCGTCCACCGTCCACCCGGAAGCCTATCCGGTTGTCGAACGCATTCTGGCGGCGACGCAGCAAGCGCTAAAAGATCTGATGGGCAACAGCAACGAATTGCGTCACCTCAAGGCCGCTGATTTTACCGACGATAAATTCGGCGTGCCGACCGTGAGCGATATCATCAAAGAGCTGGAAAAACCGGGCCGCGACCCGCGTCCTGAATTTAAAACCGCGCAATTCGCCGATGGCGTCGAAACCATGAACGACCTGCTGCCGGGGATGATTCTGGAAGGGGCGGTCACTAACGTCACTAACTTCGGCGCGTTTGTCGATATCGGCGTTCATCAGGATGGCCTGGTGCATATCTCTTCCCTGTCGACTAAGTTCGTTGAAGATCCACACACCGTGGTGAAAGCGGGCGACATCGTGAAGGTGAAAGTGCTGGAAGTGGATCTGCAACGTAAGCGTATTGCGCTGACGATGCGTCTGGACGAACAGCCCGGCGAAACCGCCGCTCGCCGCGGCGGCGGCGCCGATCGCGCTCAGGGCAACCGCCCGGCATCAAAAGCGGCGAAACCGCGCGGTCGTGACGCCCAGCCAGCCGGTAACAGCGCCATGATGGACGCGCTGGCAGCGGCAATGGGAAAAAAACGCTAATCGGGTAATACGCAGGCCGGGTTACTTCTTATCCGGCCTGCGATTTTGCAATACGTCCAACCCTTTCTTTTTTAATTAACAATTAAATCTTACCCATTAGAATCTGTTAATTAATTTCCTTCTGCTACCCGCACTATTAATTATCACTTTATTAACAGATGAAACCTTAATTAAACATTAAAAACGGTGGATATTTGCACAATAGGGGTATTTGCAAAAAGACAAATAAATGTTGAGCCATATCAACATCGGCGCAAATTATCGCTTATTTGTACATTCCGTCACATTTTAATCGTTGAAGATAGAAACCATTCTCATTATCATTGTGTTGTTGATTATTTACTCTTTCCTTCGTTGGCTAAACATCGGGTCTCCTGCCGCCCCCCTGAGCGCCGCATGAGGTATACATCCAGTTAGTAAGAAACAAGTAGGTCGTATGCAATTCACTCCTGACACTGCGTGGAAAATCACCGGCTTTGCGCGTGAAATCAGCCCGGCGTATCGTCAAAAACTGCTTTCGCTCGGCATGTTGCCCGGCTCTTCATTTAATGTCGTCCGCGTCGCGCCCTTAGGCGATCCGATCCATATCGAAACACGACGCGTGAGTCTGGTTTTGCGTAAAAAGGATTTGGCGTTAATAGAAGTGGAAGCGGTTTCCTGTTAATACAGTGAGTCTATAAAAATGAAAAAATTAACCATTGGTTTAATTGGTAATCCTAATTCCGGCAAGACCACCTTATTTAACCAACTCACCGGCGCGCGTCAGCGCGTGGGGAACTGGGCGGGCGTCACCGTCGAGCGTAAAGAGGGCCAGTTCGCGACAACTGACCACCAGGTCACGCTGGTAGATTTACCCGGCACCTATTCTCTGACGACCATCTCGTCACAAACCTCTCTCGACGAACAGATCGCCTGCCACTACATCCTGAGCGGCGACGCCGACCTGTTGATAAACGTTGTGGACGCCTCCAATCTGGAGCGCAACCTCTATTTGACGCTGCAGCTGCTGGAGCTGGGTATCCCCTGTATTGTCGCGCTCAACATGCTGGATATCGCCGAAAAACAGCAGGTTCGTATTGATGTCGACGCTCTGTCCACGCGTCTGGGTTGCCCTGTCGTACCGCTGGTATCGACTCGCGGCCGCGGTATCGAGGCGCTGAAACTGGCCATTGACCGTCACAACGCTAACGACAACGTCGAACTGGTGCATTATGCCCAGCCGCTGCTGCGCGAAGCGGATTTCCTGGCCGACGCGATGGCCCAGGAGATGCCTTTACAACAGCGCCGCTGGCTGGGTCTGCAAATGCTGGAGGGCGATATCTACAGCCGGGCTTACGCAGGCGAGGCGGCGCAAAACCTGGACACCTCCCTGGCCCGTCTGAAGGACGAAATGGACGACCCGGCGCTGCATATCGCCGACGCCCGTTACCAGTGTATCGCCGCTATTTGCGACGTGGTCAGCAATACCCTGACAGCCGAACCCAGCCGCTTCACCAGGGCGGTCGATAAAATTATCCTGAACCGCTTCCTCGGCTTACCGATTTTTTTGTTCGTGATGTACCTGATGTTCCTGCTCGCCATTAACATCGGCGGCGCGTTGCAACCCCTGTTTGATGCCGGTTCCGTCGCCATCTTTATTCATGGCATTCAATGGATTGGCTACACGTTGCACTTCCCGGATTGGTTAACCATCTTCCTGGCGCAAGGTCTTGGCGGCGGGATCAATACCGTCCTGCCGCTGGTGCCGCAAATCGGGATGATGTACCTGTTCCTCTCCTTCCTTGAAGACTCCGGTTATATGGCGCGCGCGGCCTTCGTCATGGATCGCCTGATGCAGGCGCTGGGACTACCGGGTAAATCCTTCGTGCCGCTGATTGTCGGCTTCGGCTGTAATGTACCTTCCGTGATGGGCGCCCGCACGCTTGACGCTCCGCGCGAACGCCTGATGACCATCATGATGGCGCCGTTTATGTCCTGTGGCGCGCGCCTGGCGATTTTCGCCGTCTTTGCCGCCGCCTTCTTCGGGCAAAACGGCGCGCTGGCGGTCTTCTCGCTGTACGTGCTGGGTATTGTCATGGCGGTATTAACCGGCCTGATGCTGAAGCATACCATTATGCGCGGCGAAGCCTCTCCGTTTGTGATGGAGCTGCCGGTTTACCACGTCCCGCATATCAAGAGCCTGATCATCCAGACCTGGCAACGCCTGAAAGGTTTTGTACTACGCGCCGGTAAAGTCATTATCATCGTGAGTATTTTCCTGAGCGCGTTTAACAGTTTCTCGCTGAGCGGCAAAATCGTCGATAACATTAATGACTCCGCCCTCGCCTCCGTAAGCCGCGTCATCACGCCAGTCTTTAAACCGATCGGCGTCCATGAGGATAACTGGCAAGCTACCGTGGGTCTGTTTACGGGCGCCATGGCAAAAGAGGTTGTCGTCGGTACGCTGAACACGCTCTACACCGCCGAAAATATTCAGGACGAAGCGTTTAATCCTGCCGATTTTCACCTCGGCGATGAACTGCTGGGCGCGGTTGACGATACCTGGCAAAGCCTGAAAGACACCTTTAGCCTGAGCGTACTGGCTAACCCGATCGAAGCGAGTAAAGGCGACGGCGAAATGGCGACCGGCGCGATGGGCGTGATGGATCAAAAATTCGGCAGCGCCGCGGCGGCGTACAGTTACCTGATTTTCGTCCTGCTTTACGTACCGTGTATCTCGGTAATGGGCGCTATCGCCCGCGAGTCCAGCCGCGGCTGGATGGGCTTCTCCATCCTGTGGGGGCTGAATATCGCCTATTCGCTCGCCACGCTGTTCTACCAGGTTACCAGCTTCAGTCAACACCCGACGTACAGCCTGATCTGTATTCTGGCAGTGATCGTCTTTAACGTTGTGGTGTTAAGCCTGTTGCGCCGCGCCCGCAGCCGTGTAGACATTGAACTGCTGGCAACCCACAAAAACGTCAGTTCCTGTTGTTCGGGCACTGCGGGCAATTGTCACTAAGGGATGTAAAAAATGGCTTCATTGATACAGGTTCGCGATCTACTGGCGCTGCGGGGGCGTATGGAGGCAACGCAAATCAGCCATACGCTGCACGCTCCGCAGCCCATGATCGACGCCATGCTGAATCAACTGGAGATCATGGGTAAAGCGGTACGTATCCCGGAAGAACCGGACGGCTGCCTTTCAGGCAGCTGTAAAAGTTGTCCGGAAGGTAAAGCCTGCCTGCGCGAATGGTGGGCCTTGCGTTAGCCTTCGCCGGGTAGCGACGTAACGCGTCTTATCCGGCCTTTATCCCGCGTTATGTTGCCCGGTACGCGTCACGCTGCCGGGCAATTTTGCGTCATGCCTTCCACAAAGATGAAAGCGTTACCGCCGTGCGCATTTATCTCCCCACGCACCTCGCAAGCGCACTAATCCTCTACTGCAATCAGCCCGGTCTGCGCGTAGTGTCACGCCATTGAACTTCACCGATGACGGATCGATATGGCGACCTCAACAACATCCACGCCGCATGACGCGGTATTCAAACAGTTTCTATGCCACCCCGATACTGCACGGGATTTTTTGGAAATTCATCTCCCGACGACATTACGTCAAATCTGTAATCTGAATACGTTACGGCTGGAGTCCGGTAGCTTTATTGAAGAGGATTTACGCCCCCATTATTCCGATATTCTTTGGTCGCTGGAAACAAGTGAAGGTGAAGGTTACATTTACGTGGTTATTGAACATCAGAGTACGCCGGACGCGCATATGGCATTTCGGCTGATGCGTTACGCAATGGCTGCAATGCAACGGCACCTGGAGGCCGGGCATAAGACGTTGCCGTTAGTGGTGCCAATGCTGTTTTATCACGGAAACCGCAGCCCGTATCCGTTCTCATTATGCTGGCTGGATGAATTTGCCGACCCGGTGATGGCGCGTAAGCTATACGCCACCGCCTTTCCTCTGGTCGATATTACGGTCGTGCCGGACGACGAGATTATGCGGCACCGACGGGTCGCGCTGCTGGAACTCATACAAAAACACATCCGCCAGCGCGATCTGATGGGGCTTGTCGAACAGCTGGTCGCCCTGCTGGTTAAGGGATACGCTAATGACACCCAGCTTCAAAGTTTGTTTAATTACATGATGCACACTGGCGACGCCGCGCGCTTCAATACGTTTATCCGCCAGGTGGCTATGCGTATCCCACAGCATAAGGAGAAGATCATGACTATCGCAGACAGATTACGTCAGGAAGGACATCGTAACGGGTTACAGCAAGGCAAGCAGGAAGGCCAACGGCTCGCCGCATTGCGCATTGCCCGCTCCATGCTAAACGATGGTTTCGATCGCGATACCGTGCTTAGGGTTACCGGGCTGGCGCCTGCCGATCTGGCGTCTGAAAGTCATTAATCTTGCAGAATGGTCCGGGCCCGGCAACGCCCTGGTTACAGCGATGATTTTAGCGTCATCAGCGCCTGACAAAACGCCGCCGGATGCGAGATAAACGGCGCATGTGCCGCCTTCGCCATTATCTGTGATGTACTGTGCGGCCATAACGTATCGAGCAAAGGCGCGATTTTACGCGGCACCAGACCGTCCAGATAACCATACAAACGCAAAAACGGCATGTTCACATTTTTAAGCGCTTCTCGTAGATCGACCGTTTTTAAGATTTCCAGTCCGCCATTGAGCACGTCTACATCCGGCATAGGCTGCGCCAGCACCACGCTTTTTAAGGTGCGGGCATCCTGACGCGCCGTCTCCGTCCCTAACGTTTGCAGCGCCAGAAAACGCTCCACCGTGCGCTGAAAATCGTCGCTAAGCTGCTGCTGGAATCCGCCGAGGATTTCTGGTTTTATTCCCGGCCACCCCTCACGCGCGCTAAAGCATGGCGAAGAGGCGACTGTCACCAGCGCCTGGACGCGTTCAGGGTGGGTGAGCGCCATCTGACTCGCCACCAGGCCACCCAGGCTCCAGCCAAGCCAGATAGCCTGGTCCGGCGCGTTTTTCGCTACCTGCGCCGTCATCTCTTCAAGCGTCATGGCGCCAAACCCCGAGCTGCGACCATAGCCCGGCAAGTCGACCAGATGCAGCGTAAAATGCGAGCCGAGTTCCTCGCGAATGCAATGCCATACCTCCGCGTTCAATCCCCATCCGTGCAGCAGCACAAGATGACAATTTCCCTCGCCGTAGGTCTGCCACCAGATGTCATTCATCAGTTACTGTTCTCTTTTGTCTAACAAGGATGCACCTATGCTAACAGTACCGGGATTATGCTGGCTATGCCGAATGCCGCTGGCGTTAAGCCACTGGGGGATTTGTTCCGTATGCGCGCGCGCCGTCCGCCAGCGCGTCAGCCTGTGTCCGCAATGTGGATTACCTGCCGCGCATCCTTCGCTCCCCTGCGGTCGCTGCCTGCAAAAACCTCCGCCCTGGCAGCGTCTGGTGAGCGTCAGTGACTATACGCCGCCCTTGAGTTTACTGGTGCATCAGCTTAAATTTACCCGCCGCAGCGAAATTGCCGCCGCTCTGGCGCGTCTACTGTTGCAGGAAGTCCTCATGGCGCGCCGCAGCACTGGCTTGCAGCTTCCCGACAGAATCGTCAGCGTTCCGCTCTGGTCGCGCCGACACTGGCGGCGGGGGTTTAACCAAAGCGATCTGTTATGCCAACCGTTAGCGCACTGGCTGGGCTGCGCGTGGGACAGCCAGACCATCACGCGGGTACGGGCGACCGCAACACAACATCATCTCAGCGCCAGGTTACGTAAGCGCAATTTGAAAAACGCGTTTCGCCTTGAATTGCCGGTACAGGGTCTCCATATGGTTATTGTGGATGATGTCGTCACTACCGGAAGTACCGTCGCGGAAATCGCGCAACTGCTTTTGCGCAACGGCGCAGCGACTGTCCAGGTATGGTGCCTGTGTCGAACCTTGTAGAGCCTCGATGATGGGCGTATTATAACCAACTAAAATAGTCAACTATTAGGCCATTACTATGATCCGTATTTCCGATGCTGCACAAGCGCACTTTGCCAAACTGCTGGCAAATCAGGAAGAAGGGACGCAAATCCGCGTATTTGTCATTAATCCCGGCACTCCTAACGCAGAGTGCGGTGTTTCTTATTGTCCGCCCGACGCCGTAGAAGCCACCGATACTGCACTGAAATTTGACCTGTTGACCGCTTATGTCGATGAACTGAGCGCGCCCTATCTGGAAGACGCGGAAATTGATTTCGTGACCGACCAGCTAGGTTCTCAACTTACATTGAAAGCGCCAAACGCGAAGATGCGCAAAGTGGCCGATGACGCGCCGCTGATGGAGCGCGTGGAATATGCTCTGCAATCGCAGATTAACCCGCAGTTGGCGGGCCACGGCGGTCGCGTCTCGCTGATGGAAATTACCGATGAAGGCTATGCAATTCTGCAGTTTGGCGGCGGTTGTAACGGTTGCTCGATGGTTGACGTCACGCTGAAAGAAGGGATCGAGAAACAGTTGCTGAATGAATTCCCGGAACTGAAAGGGGTTCGCGATCTGACCGAACACCAGCGCGGCGAGCACTCCTACTACTAAGATTTTCCCCGCATCCATGCCCGATGGCGCTTGCGCCTGTCGGGCCTTGTCTGCCCCACCGTAGGCCGAATAAGGCGTCTACGCCGCCATCCGGCGCTATCAACCACATCTCATAACAATGGCCCTTCTTCTTTCGCCGATAACATGACCTGTGTCTCATAATTTAAATTTTGCCTGCCAGGGTCATTTTCAACACCCATATGTTACCCGTATCATTCTTATGGGCACCTAACATCCATATAACATCTGACTACGCTCATTCGTTTCAACGGTAATCAGTATTGGTGCTATTGCGACTCTGTTCCCGTCGGGAACAACAGGAATTTGTCGTCGAAACAATGACGTTACCCATAACAAAGTAAAGGCCAGGTAAATCATGCCATTAGTCATCGTTGCTATCGGTGTTATCTTGTTACTTCTTCTGATGATCCGCTTCAAAATGAACGGATTTATCGCCCTTGTCCTGGTAGCGCTCGCTGTCGGGTTGATGCAGGGAATGCCTCTGGATAAAGTCATCGGCTCCATCAAAGCCGGTGTCGGCGGTACGCTTGGCAGTCTGGCCCTGATTATGGGGTTCGGCGCCATGCTGGGCAAAATGCTTGCCGACTGCGGCGGCGCTCAACGTATCGCCACTACCCTGATCGCGAAATTTGGTAAAAAGCATATTCAGTGGGCCGTCGTGTTAACCGGCTTTACCGTCGGCTTCGCTCTGTTCTATGAAGTGGGCTTCGTTCTGATGCTGCCGCTGGTATTCACCATTGCCGCAGCGGCGAATATCCCGTTACTGTACGTCGGCGTGCCGATGGCCGCGGCGCTCTCCGTCACACACGGCTTCCTGCCGCCGCACCCGGGTCCAACCGCGATCGCCACGATTTTCCATGCCGATATGGGTAAGACGCTGCTGTTTGGTACGATTCTGGCAATCCCGACCGTGATCCTTGCCGGACCGGTTTACGCCCGTTTCCTGAAAGGTATCGATAAGCCGATCCCGGAAGGCCTGTACAGCGCGAAAACTTTTACGGAAGAAGAGATGCCGGGCTTTGGCGTCAGCGTCTGGACGTCGCTGGTTCCGGTGATTCTGATGGCGATGCGTGCGATTGCCGAGATGATTCTGCCAAAAGGCCACGCTTTCCTGCCCGTTGCCGAGTTCCTGGGCGACCCGGTAATGGCTACGTTAATTGCCGTACTGATTGCGATGTTCACCTTTGGCCTGAACCGCGGGCGTTCAATGGATCAGATTAACGATACGCTGATCTCTTCCATCAAAATTATCGCCATGATGCTGCTGATCATCGGCGGCGGCGGCGCGTTCAAGCAGGTGCTGGTCGATAGCGGCGTGGATAAATACATCGCTTCAATGATGCATGAAACCAATGTCTCTCCGCTGTTGATGGCGTGGTCTATCGCGGCGGTGCTGCGTATCGCGCTGGGCTCTGCGACTGTCGCGGCGATTACCGCAGGCGGCATTGCGGCGCCGCTGATCGCCACTACCGGCGTTAGCCCTGAACTGATGGTTATCGCAGTCGGTTCCGGGAGCGTGATTTTCTCTCACGTCAACGACCCAGGCTTCTGGCTGTTCAAAGAGTATTTCAATTTGACTATCGGCGAGACCATTAAATCCTGGTCGATGCTGGAAACGATCATCTCCGTCTGCGGCCTGATCGGCTGTCTGCTGTTGGGTATGGTGGTTTAAGCGAGACAGCTTGTAGGCCGGATAAGGCAGCAATGTGCGCCAGGATTGCCTGATGGCGCTGCGCTTATCAGACCTACGTGCTCTCACCATAATAAAGCCGGGGAAATCCCCGGCTTTATTACTTCTTCTTCGCGGCCGCTTTTCGGCGCTTATCCAAATCCTTAATCAGCTTGTTTACGCCCTCATCGGCAAACATCTGCTCCAGCGTGGCGGTGAGCTTCCGCCGCCAGTTTTTATACTGATCGCTGGTGCCCGGTACGTTAACCGGATCGGCCATATCCAGCCAGTCCTCCGGCTGAAGCCCCAATAGACCGCTGTTACTGTCGGCGATATAGCGCTGAAGTCCGCGATTTAGCGTTGGCGTCATCGACATTAACGATGCCTTATGCCCGGCGCGTTTTGGTAGACAGCCATATTTATGCAGCGCGTCCAATAGCCCCTGTTTCGCCCGCTCGCGATCCTCATACAGCCCGCGCAGAATCACTTCATCCGGATAAAGCCCCAGAGCTTTACCCAACGTCAGGTCACCGCATTCCCAATAGCCGCGCAGCGTGGGGAGATCGTGCGTCGAGGCGACAGCCATCGATTGTTGCGGATACGCGCCTGGCGCGCGGAAGTTTTTCTCAAGGTCATTTTCAAACCACAGCACTTTATAAGAATAGACCCCGCTATCGCGCAGCTTGCCGACAATCTCAACTGGCACCGTCCCCAGATCTTCGCCTATCACCATACAGCGGTGACGTTGGCTCTCCAGCGCCAGAATAGAAAGCAAATCATCTACCGGATAATGGACGTAAGCCCCCTGATCCGCTGTTTCGCCATACGGTATCCACCACAGACGCAGCAACGACATGACATGGTCAATGCGCAACGCGCCGCAGTTTTGCATATTGGCGCGCAGCAGGTCGATAAAGGGCTCATACGCCCGGGCGACAATGATATGCGGGTCCATCGGCGGCAGCCCCCAGTTCTGACCGAGCGGGCCGAGGATATCCGGCGGCGCGCCGACAGATGCTTTCAGGCAGTACAGCTCCCGGTCGCACCAGGTTTCCGCGCCGCCTTCCGCTACGCCAACCGCCAGATCGCGGTACAGACCAATCGGTAGTTTAAAACTCTGGCAGGTATCCCAGCAGGCGGCGAATTGGCGCCAGGCCAGCCACTGAAGCCAGAGGTAAAACTCCACCTCTTCGCGGTGCGCTTCACAGAATTGTTTTACCGCGGGAGACTCTACCGACTGGTACGCCTCCGGCCAGGCTGGCCAGCCCCAGCGCTGCTCATCCTCTTTTACCTGATACGCATGCAGCGCGTCGAATGCCGCCTGCCAGTAAAGGCTTTCGCCTTCGCGGGCGATAAAGTGACGAAACTCCGCCATTTGCGCATCGTCGCGAGCGGCAAACCGCGTCCACGCCATCCGCAGCGCCGTGATTTTCAGCGCGGTAACGGTAGCGTAATCCACCCATTGCGCATCGCGTGCCTGTCGCAGCTTTTGCTGTGTGGCGGGCATTTGCCACCATGCCTGCGCCTCTTCGCTCAGGCGGAAATCTTCGACGGCGTTGACGTCGATATATATCACGTTCAGCCAGCGACGAGACGAGGGGCTGTAGGGACTGGCGCTCTCCGGATTCGCCGGATAAAGCGCGTGGATCGGGTTCAGGCCGATAAACGCGCCGCCGCGTGTCGCCACGTCGACCAGCATCGACTTCAAATCGCCGAAATCGCCAATACCCCAGTTTTTTTCTGAACGCAGAGTATAAAGCTGGACGCAGGCCCCCCACAGTTTTTTCCCCTCCAGCAGCGCCTGCGGCTCATAGCATCGCGGCGGGGCAACGATAATACGGCAGTGCGTACGCTGTTCATCCTGAGTCAACGTCAGGGTGTGGTAGCCCTCCGGCAATGTAGCCGGAAGGTTAAGTTTTTTACCGCCCGTCACGCGCCCTTTGTAATGCACGCCCTCTTCCGTAGTCAGCAGCCAGGCAAACTCACCGCGCCCCTCTACCGGCAACGCCATTTTTTTACCCGCGGTATAAACCTTCACATTCGGCACGACCGACTGTGGTCCTGTTGTCGTGCCGTGCATCGCCGCCAGCAAACGTCTCTTGGTTTCAGCGCCAATAGACTGCGGTTTGCCATGAGCATTGATGTAACTGGGACTGATCCCCGCCGCCAGCGCGGCACTATCGAGACGTTTATTTTCCATCGCGCTCCCTTAGCGTTTTGCCTGCCAGATACGGGCCTGATAATCGCGAATAGAGCGATCGGAACTGAACATACCGCAGCGCGCGGTATTGAGGATCGCGGCGCGCGTCCACGCTTCCTGGTCGCGATACAGCGCATCCACCTGCTTTTGCGCCTCGACATAAGCGGCGAAGTCCGCCATGACCAGGTACGGATCGCCCCCCTGTTTGCCGAGGCTATGCAGCATCTGGTCAAAGGCATGTTTATCGCCATCGCTGTATTGACCGCTTTCCAGCTCTTTTAGCACCGCATCCAGCACTTTGTCTTTTTTACGCCATTTCACCGGATCGTAGCCTTTGGCTTTGAGCGCCTTGACCTCTTCCACAGTATGGCCAAAGATAAAGATATTCTCTTCACCCACCTTTTCAGCGATTTCAACGTTAGCGCCGTCCAGCGTTCCCACAGTCAACGCCCCGTTCAGCGCCAGTTTCATGTTGCCGGTGCCGGACGCCTCTTTCCCGGCGGTAGAAATTTGCTCGGAAATATCCGCCGCAGGAATGAGCATTTCCGCCGCCGAGACGCAGTAATCCGGCAGGAAAACCACCTTCAGCTTATCACCCACCGCCGGGTCGTTATTAATGGCTTCCGCAACCTTATTGATAGCAAAAATGATGTTCTTCGCCAGGTAATAGCCCGGCGCCGCCTTCGCGCCAAACAGGAATACGCGCGGTACGCGGTCGGCCTGCGGGTTTTCGCGGATCTCTTTGTACAGCGCCAGAATATGCAACAGATTCAGATGCTGACGCTTGTACTCGTGCAGACGTTTGATTTGAATATCAAAAATCGCATGGCTCGAAATCTCAATCCCGGTACGGGCCTGGATAAATTTCACCAGGCGCTCCTTGTTCGCCCGTTTGATGTCGCGATATTGCTGACGGAATTTGGCGTCGTCAGCGTATTTTTCGAGGTTGATCAACTGGTCGAGATCGTTAGCCCACTCTTTTTTCAGCGTTTTATCCAGCAACGCCGCAAGCTGCGGATTGCACTGTTTGATCCAGCGACGCGGCGTAATGCCGTTGGTGACATTGTGGAATTTGTTCGGCCAAAGCTGGTGATATTCCGGGAACAGATCTTTCACCACCAGATCGGAGTGCAGCGCCGCCACACCGTTGACCGCAAAGCCGCTGACCACGCACATATTGGCCATGCGTACCTGACGGTCGTGCACCACCGCCAGTTTTGCCCATACCTGCTTATCGCCAGGCCAGGTCTTATCGACCAGCGTCTTAAAGCTGTCGTTAATCTGCTTGATAATCTGCATATGACGCGGCAACAGCGCTTTGATTAACCTCTCGTCCCAGCACTCCAGCGCTTCCGGCATCAGGGTGTGGTTGGTGTAGGCGAAGGTTTTGCTGGTGATAGCCCAGGCGTCATCCCAGCTCAGCTGGTGCTCGTCAATCAGCACGCGCAGCAGTTCCGGAATGGCGATGGTCGGGTGAGTATCGTTCAACTGAATGACCTCGTAATCCGCCAGCTCATGCAGTTTGCGTCCGGCCAGATGATGGCGACGCAGAATATCCGCTACCGAGCAGGCGCACTGGAAGTATTGCTGCATCAGGCGCAGTTTTTTGCCCGCCGTGTGGTTATCGTTGGGATAAAGCACCTTCGTCAGTTTTTCCGCATCGATACCCTGCTGTTCCGCCCGCAGGAAAGCGCCGTCGTTGAATTTGGTCAGATCAAACGGATGGGCGTGGGTCGCCTGCCACAAACGCAGCGGTTGCGCGACACCGTTACGATAGCCTAACACCGGCAGATCCCAGGCCTGGCCTGTAATCACAAAACCTGGCTTCCAGCGCCCTTCTTTGGTGACTTTACCGCCGATCCCAACCTGGACGTCCAGCGCCTCGTTGTGGCGGAACCACGGATAGCTGCCGCGATGCCAGTCATCCGGCGCTTCCATCTGCTTGCCTTCAACAAATGACTGACGGAACAGCCCATACTGGTAGTTCAGACCATAGCCCGTAGCGGACTGCCCGACGGTGGCCATCGAATCGAGGAAGCAGGCGGCCAGACGTCCCAGACCACCGTTGCCGAGCGCCGGATCGACTTCCTCTTCCAGCAGATTGGTCAGATTAATATCGTGCGCTTTCAGCACATCGCTAACGTCCTGGTACCATCCCAGATTTAACAGGTTATTTCCCGTCAGGCGGCCAATCAAAAATTCCATCGAAATGTAGTTCACATGACGCTGGCCTTTCGTCGGCTGCGCTACCGGTTGCGCGCTCAGTAATTCCGCCAGCGCGCCGCTAACGGCCTGCCACCACTGACGAGGCGTCATGTCGGACGCCGACAGTAAACCGAAACGCTGCCACTGACGCGTCAGGGCGGCCTGGAATTGATCTTTATTGAAGGTTGGCTGTGACATAGGAAATCCGTCCTCGGGTAATAAAACAACGTTATCGCTAGTTTGCCAGGCTCGATGTTGACCTTCCTCCTCCCGGCAATGATTAGGGAGGGAGGAGGAGCGGGGATGAGCATAAAAGTGTGATCGCCGCCACTTACCCCTGTATAAACGCGCCGATTCCTGTCAACGACACCCAGTGTTACGCATAATCAAATGAATAAACAGAAATAACAGTAAATCGCGAAGGGGTATTTTCGAAGATTATATGAACGCCGAAATAGTTTCTTACCTGAAATATTCAGCAGCGGGAGGTTCACTAACTTAACATAATTAATTAAACGCCTGGTATCGCCATTGTGTTAAATCCGCATCCTGTCCAGGACATTATTTACAATAACGGAAATATGACCTCAGCCCAGCTCTGACGCTCGTTTCAACCGCGCCGAATACTTTTTTAATACCGTTATTTAGAATTGTGACAGAGTGCAAATTCAGACACATAAAAAGTCTGCTTAGCTTGCATTAAAATGCTTTCTGGCCGACCTTATATCTATTAATTACGAAGCGCAAAAAAAATCGCAGTTCCCCCCATTTCCCACAGTGAAGTGATTGCTATGTTGATTCCGTCTAAATTAAGTCGTCCGGTTCGTCTCGACCATACCGTGGTTCGTGAGCGGCTGTTGGCTAAACTTTCCGGCGCGAACAATTTCAGGCTCGCCCTGGTAACCAGTCCTGCTGGCTATGGGAAAACCACGCTTGTCTCACAGTGGGCGGCGGGCAAAAATGAATTAGGCTGGTACTCTCTCGACGAAGGCGATAACCAGCAAGAGCGATTCGCCAGTTACTTAATTGCCGCTATCCAACAGGCCACCGGCGGACACTGCTCTACCAGCGAAGCGATGGCGCAAAAACGTCAGTACGCCAGCCTGACGTCTCTCTTCGCACAGCTCTTTATTGAACTGGCGCAGTGGCATCGCCCGCTTTATCTGGTGATTGACGACTACCATTTGATTACCAATCCGGTGATTCACGACGCGATGCGCTTTTTCTTACGGCATCAGCCGGAAAATTTCACCCTGGTGGTGTTATCGCGTAATTTGCCGCAACTGGGCATCGCTAATCTGCGCGTGCGCGATCAGCTGTTGGAAATCGGCAGCCAGCAGTTAGCTTTTAACCATCAGGAAGCAAAGCAATTTTTTGACCGTCGCCTTTCGTCGCCCATTGAAGCCGCTGAGAGCAGTCGTATGTGCGACGATGTGGCCGGTTGGGCCACTGCGCTACAGTTGATCGCCCTCTCCGCGCGCCAGAACCATACCTCTGCGCATCACTCCGCCCGCCGTCTTGCCGGGATTAATGCCAGCCACCTTTCTGATTATCTGGTGGACGAAGTACTGGATAACGTGGATGTCAGCACCCGACATTTTTTACTTAAAAGCGCGATCTTACGCTCAATGAATGACGCGTTGATTGTGCGCGTGACCGGCGAAGAAAACGGCCAGATGCGGCTGGAGGAGATTGAGCGCCAGGGGTTATTCCTGCAACGCATGGACGACACGGGCGAATGGTTCAGCTATCACCCGTTGTTTGGTAGCTTTCTGCGCCAGCGTTGCCAGTGGGAACTGGCGGCGGAACTGCCGGAGATCCACCGTGCGGCCGCGGAAAGCTGGATGGAACAAGGTTTTCCCAGCGAAGCTATACATCATGCGCTGGCGGCGGGTGACGCGCAAATGCTGCGCGATATCCTGCTTAACCATGCGTGGGGGCTGTTTAATCACAGTGAACTGGCGCTGCTGGAAGAGTCATTAAAAGCGCTGCCGTGGGAAAGCCTGCTGGAAAATCCGCGGCTGGTGTTGTTACAGGCCTGGCTGATGCAAAGCCAACACCGCTACAGCGAAGTGAATACGCTGCTGGCGCGCGCCGAGCAAGAGATCAAAGGGGTCATGGACGGCACGCTACATGCTGAATTTAACGCGCTGCGCGCCCAGGTCGCCATCAACGACGGCAATCCGGAAGAGGCAGAGCGGCTGGCGAAACTGGCGCTGGATGAGCTTCCTCTCGCCTGGTTTTATAGCCGCATTGTCGCGACCTCCGTTCACGGCGAAGTGCTGCACTGTAAAGGCGATCTTAGCCAGTCTTTATCGCTGATGCAGCAAACCGAACAAATGGCACGCCATCATGACGTCTGGCATTACGCGCTGTGGAGCTTAATTCAACAAAGCGAAATTCAGTTCGCCCAGGGATTCCTGCAGGCCGCATGGGAAACGCAGGAGAGAGCCTTCCAGTTGATCAAAGAGCAACATCTGGAACAACTGCCGATGCATGAGTTTCTGGTACGTATCCGCGCGCAATTGCTGTGGGCGTGGGCGCGCCTTGACGAAGCGGAGGCCTCGGCGCGCAGCGGTATCGCTGTGCTGTCCACCTTCCAGCCGCAACAACAGTTGCAGTGCCTGACGTTACTGGTGCAGTGCTCGCTGGCGCGCGGCGATCTGGATAATGCCCGTAGTCAGCTTAACCGACTGGAAAATTTATTAGGCAATGGTCGTTATCACTGCGACTGGATCTCTAACGCCGATAAGGTGCGTGTCATTTACTGGCAGTTAACCGGCGACAAAAAATCCGCCGCCAACTGGTTACGTCATACGCCCAAACCGGCGTTTGCCAATAACCATTTTCTGCAAGGGCAATGGCGGAATATCGCCCGCGCGCAGATCTTGCTGGGCGAATTCGAGCCTGCGGAAATCGTGCTGGAAGAGTTAAATGAGAATGCCCGTAGCCTGCGCTTAATGAGCGATTTAAACCGCAATCTGCTGTTACTCAATCAGCTTTACTGGCAATCCGGGCGGAAAAACGACGCCCAGCGCGTATTGCTTGATGCCTTACAGCTTGCCAACCGCACCGGATTTATCAGCCATTTTGTGATTGAAGGCGAAGCCATGGCGCAACAATTGCGTCAGCTTATCCAGCTCAATACGCTGCCGGAGATGGAGCAGCATCGCGCGCAGCGCATCCTGCGAGAGATTAACCAACATCACCGGCATAAATTCGCCCATTTTGACGAAGGCTTCGTCGAGCGCCTGCTTAACCATCCGGATGTCCCGGAGCTTATTCGCACCAGCCCGCTCACCCAGCGTGAATGGCAGGTGTTAGGGCTTATCTATTCCGGTTACAGCAACGAACAGATTGCCGGCGAACTGGCGGTGGCCGCGACCACCATTAAGACGCATATCCGCAACCTCTACCAGAAACTCGGCGTCGCGCACCGTCAGGACGCGGTACAGCACGCGCAGCAGTTGCTGAAGATGATGGGGTACGGGGTTTAAATTAATGCCTGATGAGCTTATCAGGCCTACGATCACGCGCAGAGTGTAGGCCTGATAAGACAGTCTCTTTAACACAGCTCCAGTTGGATATGGTTCTCCGTCAACACCTGCATCACGCCCGGCGGCGGCAGGGTATCGGTGTAGACCGCATCGACCATACTAATGCTGCCCATGTTTACCATCGCGTTACGGCCAAATTTAGAGTGATCCACCACCAGCATCACGTGGCGCGAATTTTCGATAATCGCGCGCTTGGTGCGTACCTCATGGTAGTCAAATTCCAGCAACGAGCCGTCGCTATCAATACCGCTAATACCGAGAATGCCGAAATCGAGACGGAACTGGGCGATAAAGTCCTGCGTCGCTTCGCCAATAATGCCGCCGTCGCGGCTACGGAGTTCGCCGCCAGCGAGGATAATACGAAAATCCTCTTTCGCCATTAGCGTGTTCGCTACGTTCAAATTGTTGGTCACGATCCGCAAATTACTGTGCCCTAACAGGGCGTGCGCTACGGCTTCCGGCGTCGTGCCGATATCAATAAACAGCGTTGAACCATTGGGGATCTGGGCCGCGACTTTGCGAGCGATGCGCTCTTTTTCTTCCGTTTGCGTCGCCTTACGATCGTGCCACGGCGTGTTCACCGAGCTGGATGGCAACGCCGCGCCGCCGTGGTGGCGCAAAATCATATTCTGTTCCGCCAGATCGTTAAGATCCCGACGAATGGTTTGCGGGCTGACAGAAAAATGCTCCACCAGCTCTTCCGTACTGACGTACCCCTGTTTTTTCACCAGTTCAATGATCGCGTCATGCCGTTGTGTTTGTTTCATGAATAATCTCTGAAAGTAACCAACCTTGCGCCGGATAGCGGCATTCGCCCTACCCGGCCTGGAAAAATATCTCGACCACAGGCCGGATACGCCTCACGTTCGTTTTCGCGCATTCAGCGTATCAACAAAGGCCATCGCTAAACCGACGATAAGCCCGGCGATGTGCGCGCCGTTCGCCATAGACATGCCAAACCAGTCAAACCAACCAGCGACTATCCACAATAATGCAAAAATAATTAAGCCGCGCTGGAGGTAAATTCCGCTTTGCGGATCGCGCTCTCCGCGCAGCCACACGTAACCCATCAGCGCATAGACGACGCCGGACAGCCCGCCAAACCACGGGCCGCTAAATTTCTGCTGTACATAGCCGCTTAGCAGCGCGCTTATCACCGTAATGACGATTAATTTACCGCTGCCCAGGCGCTTCTCTACCGCCCCGCCGAGATACCACCACCACAGCAGGTTAAAAAGAATATGCATCAGTGAGAAGTGCATAAAGATATGGGTGAAGTAGCGCCAGACTTCAAATTTTAAAACCGGATCGAACGGCCACGCCAGCCACACCATCACCGTCTGATCGCCGATGAGACTCATCGCGATATAGACCAGCACGCAGGCGAGCATCACGATCCAGGTAACAGGGCCGGCTCGTTCACGCAGCGTGGCGAGAAAGGGAAAACGGCGGTAGCGTAGCCCGCTGTTAGTCTGCCCGGACTGCCAGCTAGCCGCCAGATAACGCGGATCGCCGGGATTTTCTATAAACCGCGCCAGCTCGACCCGCACACGTTCGGCCTGCGATTCATCTGCCAGCCAGATATCGCTTTGATTATGTTGCTGAATAGTAAGAATGACGCCCTGGGTGGCCATGTAATCAACAAATGCCTGCGCCACGCGAGGATTCGCAAAGGAAGTAATCATCAACATTATTGCTGTCGCTTAGTCCATACAAAAGAAGACAGTATATATACCCTTCTCGTCGGAGGCTGCATCTTTATGGGATTACGCGCCATTCGCGACATCGGCAGGGAAACGGCGATGCCAGGCCTCAAACCCGCCGTCAATGCTGTAAACCGCATCATAGCCTTGCTGGAGCAGATACTGCGCGGCGCCTTTACTACTGTTGCCGTGATAGCACATTACCATCACCGCGGTATCGAAACCATGCTCACGCATAAACGCGCCCAGCGTATCGTTAGTCAAGTGAAACGCCTGCGGCGCATGACCCATGGCATAACTTTGCGGATCGCGAATATCGACCAGCACCGCCGCGCCCTGGTGCAGTTTCTGATACGCCTCTTCTACAGTGATACATTCAAATTGTTCCATGAATCGCTCTTTCATTATTGCCGGTGAAGCCAATTAAGGCATTTTATCGCCCAGTGTACGTTGACGGAGTAGCTTAACGCCATAATGTTATACATATCACTCTAAAATGTTTTTTCGATGTTACCAATAGCGCGTTTCTTTGCTATTATGTTCGATAACGAACATTTTTGAACTTTAACGAAAGTGCAAGAGGGCAGCATGGAAACCAAAGATCTGATCGTGATAGGCGGGGGCATTAACGGTGCAGGCATCGCGGCTGATGCCGCCGGACGCGGTTTGTCCGTACTCATGCTGGAAGCGCAGGATTTGGCCTGCGCGACCTCTTCCGCCAGTTCGAAACTTATCCACGGCGGCTTACGCTACCTTGAACACTACGAGTTCCGCCTGGTCAGCGAAGCGCTGGCAGAACGTGAAGTGCTGTTGAAAATGGCGCCGCACATCGCCTTCCCGATGCGTTTTCGTCTGCCGCACCGCCCGCATTTACGTCCGGCCTGGATGATCCGTATCGGTCTGTTTATGTACGATCACCTCGGCAAACGTACCAGTTTACCCGGTTCCACCGGTGTGCGGTTTGGCGCAGATTCGGTGCTCAAACCGGAAATCGTGCGCGGATTCGAATATTCCGACTGCTGGGTAGACGATGCGCGTCTGGTGCTGGCTAACGCACAGATGGTGGTGCGTAAAGGCGGCGAAGTCCTTACCCGTACTCGCGCAACCGCCGCTCGTCGGGAAAATGGTCTGTGGATTGTCGAAGCGGAAGATATCGACACCGGTAAAAAATATGTCTGGCAGGCGCGCGGACTGGTTAACGCCACCGGACCGTGGGTCAAACAGTTCTTCGACGAAGGGATGCATCTGCCGTCGCCGTATGGCATCCGCCTGATCAAAGGCAGCCATATCGTCGTGCCGCGCGTCCATAATCAGAAGCAGGCGTATATTCTGCAAAACGAAGATAAGCGTATCGTCTTTGTCATTCCGTGGATGGAAGAGTTTTCGATCATTGGCACAACCGATGTCGAATATAAAGGCGATCCGAAAGCAGTAAAAATTGAAGAGAGCGAAATTAATTACCTGTTGAAGGTCTATAACGCGCACTTCCAGAAACAACTGGGGCGCGATGACATCGTCTGGACGTACTCCGGCGTCCGTCCGCTGTGCGATGATGAGTCCGACTCACCGCAGGCGATCACTCGCGATTACACCCTGGATATCCATGATGAAAACGGCAAAGCGCCGCTGCTTTCCGTGTTTGGCGGTAAGCTCACGACCTACCGTAAGCTGGCCGAACATGCGATGGAAAAACTGGCGTCTTATTATCCAGGCATCGGGCCGGCATGGACCAAAACGTGCGTACTGCCCGGCGGCGACATCGACGGCAGCCGCGAAGATTACGCGGCGAAGCTGCGTCGTCGTTATCCGTTCCTGACGGAATCGCTGGCGCGCCACTATTCGCGCACTTACGGCAGCAACACGGAGTGGATTCTCGGCGAAGCCACGTCACTGCTTGATTTAGGCGAAGATTTCGGTCATGAGTTTTACGAAGCGGAACTCAAGTACCTGGTGGATCACGAATGGGTGCGCCGTACTGAAGACGCTATCTGGCGTCGCACCAAAGAAGGCATGTGGCTGACCGCCGAGCAGCAGTCCCGCATCACCCAGTGGCTGGCGGCGTATGTTGAGAAACACCAACTTTCACTGGCGTCGTAATAAAATCCGGGGCGGTTTATACCGCCCTTTTTCGCCACATACCGCATTCACTCGCCGGGTTTTGTACAGCCGGGCATATGATTAGTGATACGGTAGCGATCGACACTTATTTTGGTAATAAAGAAGGGTTTTGCCCGCGCTTCGCTATTCCAGAGAGTTTTCCCCGTTTTACACCAGCTTTTATGAGGAAAGTTGGCATAATGAACCACGCTCTCCTCCCCCAGCACGCTTTCAAAATGCGCACGTTTATCACCGTCGGCCACGCTAAATTCAGCATAAAAAAGATTGCTGTCCAGGTTAAACGTCATTTCTATTTCACTGGCGGACGATGGAAAGAACACAGGCAGCCAGGTCCAGATACCGGACTGCTCGGGTATGGCGGCATAATCAGGAAAGTAGCTTACCTGGCGATCATCGCAGGCGGTCAGCACAGCGATGATGATTAATGTTGCACCACACCGGAGGACCTGATTAATCAGCTCAGCAACAATATCTTTATGCCACGAAGTGGATTCACGCCGTGCAATACGAATATCCGCGCCGCTGGCCGGGTCTACGCCTACCCGTTCCACATATAATTTAACATCTTCCATTTAGTCCCTTTATTTCGCGGCCGGATACAGCGGCACATATCCCACATCCTGCACCAACTGTTGTCCCTGCGGGCTTAGAAACCAGTCCACCAGCTTTTGTGTTTCCGCTGTGGGGTGTTCACGGGTAACCATATAAACATCAACCGTGTACGGGTAACTGCCGTTACGAATATTTTCAACCGTCGGCGCAACATCGTTTATCGCCAGTAATTTAATCTCTTTATTGCTGTGCATCTGCGTAGCGTAATAACGAAAGGTATAGCCAATGGCGTTGTGCGTATTGCGATACTCAGCCACGATATCCACCATTTCCCCCATCGCGGTTGCCACTGATGTTGTTTGCGCTGGCATCAGCTTTGTTTCTTTCATTACCTTCGCCAGCATCGCCGTTTGGCTGCCAGAGTTTTCTGGTCGCTGCCAGGGCTTAATGTCGATTGCCTCTCCGCCCACCTCATTCCAGTGGGTGATTCTTCCGCTAAAAATGCCGCGAATTTGTACATCACTCAACGATGACACGGGATTGTTTTGGTTGACGATAAACACAAACGCTTCACGTGCAAAGGGGGTGTAAACCAGTTTTACGCCACTGGCCTCGGCCAATTGCTTTTGAGCAGTGGAAGGCTGGGCGACAAAAATAAGATCGGCATTACCGTTAAGGATATTTTGATAGGCTTCAATGGTTCCCTGGTTTTCAAGGTAGTCTTCAGGGCAGATATCATCCGGAAAGCGCGTAAGCGCATAAAAAGCCGAGGCGTATAACGGCAAGCCAGCCGTTGCGCCATCGAGCCGCGGCCAATTTTGGGTGAGCAGAAGTGTCGGTTCATCGCGCAGCCCGGTTAGCTTGTTGCCCCATGTGTGCGCCTGATAATCGCGGAAATAAAGATATTCACTGCTCTCGGGAGCGGGATACTTCACGGCATAAAGATGTGACTGGTATACGGCACAGCTCCCGAAAAACAGCAGGCAAATCACCAGCAGATTACGACAAGAGTAGCCCGCACCGCCGCGTAGCACTCCCCAACGCGCACCGCCATACCCTAATGCAAAACAGAGCTGCGAGCCAACCGGGATGAGCAACACTGCCCATACCCAGCCGTTGAAAAAGGATATTACGCTGGGTACTAACCAAAGCGTTTGCACCACCTGGGCGATGGGTTTACGCCCTATCGCGCGAATATTAAGATCGGTGAGAAACATCAGGATGACCCACCCCATCAGCACCACCAGAGCGGGCATAAGCAGGCAGCAATCACGCCATTCTGGATTTACCTCTGATGCATTTCCCTTTCCCCATATTCGGCCACAGAGAAAAATTAACCCCGCGCCCAGAAGCGCTACCGGGATAATGGTCGCCTTCTCAATAGATCGCGCGACGGGGATACTATTTTCAAGAACGCTAATGTACGCCCACATTCCCCCCACGATAATCGTAATAATGTTCACCAGCAGCGGCACGCCGATAAACGCCATTATGATTGACAAAAAAAGCCAATTAGCATTTTTCATTTTTCTATCCGCTAATCCCTGCGATAACGGAAGTATAAACCCGGTAGTCCTGAGCACCCCCCATGCATTTTTCTGAAATCGCGACGTTAAAACATTCACGATAGCGGCAGACAGAAGTTGAAAGTTCCGGCTGCCGTTTTTTATTTACAGGCTCACATTAACCTGCAAGATCGATCTTTTTCCGCGCCTGCCCAACAGCATCGGCGGCCCGCAATGCCGCCTGCACAGCCTCCGGCGTAATGGTAAACGGCTCGTTGTGTATCGTTTCCCCAGTTTGACAAGACGCCCTGGCAACGACCAGCAGTTCATCATCGCTAACGCCAGCCAGACCAATATCCGCCAGCGTGGTGGGCAAGCCTATATCTTCACAAAATTGATAAACCTCCTCGATAAGCTCAGGCGCTCTATCGGTGAGCATAAGCATTGCCAGCGTGCCAAACGCAACCTTTTCCCCATGCCAGTATTTGTGCGTGGCGGGCAGTACCGTCAGACCGTTATGAATGGCGTGCGCCGCCGCCAGCCCACCGCTTTCAAAACCGAGCCCGGATAATAGCGTATTCGCTTCGATAACATGTTCGAGCGCCGGAGTAACCTGATGTTGTTCACAGGCAAGCTTCGCCAGGCGCCCATAGCGCATTAAGGTAGTGTAGCAAAAGCGCGCCAGCTCAAATGCGGTCATCGGTCCTGGCCTGGTGGTCATATTGCCTGCCCCTTTGATGCGGCAATCTTCCGCTTCAAACCAGGTTGCCAGCGCATCGCCTATCCCGGAAACCAAAAAGCGTACCGGCGCGGCAGCAATAATACTGCTGTCCACCAGCACAAGCGTCGGGTTACGTGGAATCATCAGGTAGCGTTTGAATTTCCCTTCTGGCGTATAGATAACAACCAGTGAACTGCACGGCGCATCCGTTGAGGCCAGAGTAGGAACCACGGCAATAGGCAGCCGCAGGCTGGCGCCGGTTGCTTTTGCCGTATCCAGGGTTTTCCCGCCCCCCATACCAACAATCACATCGGCGCCAATTTCCTGCGCGCGTGCGGAGATGCGAGCAATTTCCTCATCACTGCACTCGCTACTGAACACTTCGATATCAAATTCAATCACCCCGTGCAGTGCTGTTGCAACTGTATCCCGGTAGGTGTTGTGAACAACAGGATCCTGCAAAATCAGCGCCTTATGACCGAGTGCGGCCAATTCCTGCGGGAGATGCGTTGTCAACGCTCCTTTACCCTGAACATATCGTGACGGAAAGATCGCGGTAGTAACCATTGTTTCTCCTTAAAAAGTATTAAAGTTCAATATACAGAACACAAATTCCACATAAAGAATTTAATGCTGTTTACTCTGAACGCACAATGACCAGGTGAGAGCATAATCTTATCCTGTGAGGCAGCGCACAATTTTGGCGATGTATTAGACCGATGAGCAGTTTCCAGTGGGTTATCCGCTCTTTCTCACCTTATCTCCGTTCATTTTTGAAGCAAATCACAAAATATAACCTTCCTTAGAGTATGGAATTGACGCTGTATGAATACGTCGGCATAGTGTCAATATACAGAACAGTAGTTCCATATACAGAACACATTTTTGATACTAAAGGGATGCAATGATGAGCATTGAAATAGAGAAACCGACCACACGAGGGCGCTGGCTGCATATTATTCCAGCCACGATCCTCGTTTATATCGTGGCCTATATGGACAGGACCAATATCGCCATTGGGATCGCAGGCGGCATGGATGAAGATTTAGGCATGACGGCTTCTTTTGCCGGTCTGGTCGCCGGGATCTTCTTTATTGGTTATATCTTCCTGCAAATTCCCGGCGGTCAGATAGCCGAGCGGCTAAGCGCCAAGAAGTTAATTGCCTGGACAATCGTCGCCTGGGGTGGCTTTGCCCTGCTGACCGGTTTTGTTCAGACACCGACGCAGTTGTTGATTATCCGCTTTGTGCTCGGCGTGGCGGAAGGTGCTGTGTATCCCGCCATTCTGGCGCTGATTGGCCACTGGTTCCCAAATGAGGAGCGCGCCAGGGCTATCGCCTATTTCCAGATGAACCTGGCCGTCGCTTCTATTATTACCGGGCCGCTTTCCGGCTGGCTTATTGAAACCTACGGCTGGCGGGAGATGTTTATCATCGAAGGCTTGCTCTCTCTGGGTCTGCTCTTTGTCTGGCTACCTTTGGTTTCCGATCACCCGCATCAGGCAAAGTGGCTGGATCCGAAAGAGCGCGCCTGGATCGAACAAAAATTGCTGGCCGATCGCGCGTTGAGTATTGGCGGAGAGCAAAGCAGCATTCGCGGCGTATTAAAAAGCATCAACCTGTGGAAGCTTGTCGGTATCTATTTCTTCGTACAGGTCGGCTTCTATGGCTTCGCGCTATGGATGCCAAATCTGATTAAACACCTGACCGGCAGCGGCATGACCATCGTTGGGGTACTCACCGCGGCACCTTACGTTCTGTGCATTATCGGTCAGTATTACATCGCCAAATGGTGTGATAAAACGATGAATCGCCGCCTTTACACGGCTATTCCTCTGCTGGGTTTCGCGGCCTGTCTCGCCCTCTCCTTATTACTGAAAGATAACGTCTGGCTCGCCTACGGCATGATGGTTATTTGCGGGTTCTTCCTGCAAGCCTATGCCGGTCCATTCTGGACGCTGCCGCCATTACTCTTCGCCCCCAACGTTCTGGGCGGCGTGCGCGGCACGATCAACGCCCTGGGCAACATCGGCGGCTTTATCGGTCCGTACCTCGTCGGGCTGTTAACGGTGACGTTCTCGCAAACAGCAGGAATGACCGTACTGGTTGCTGCCCTGCTTATCGCCGTTGGACTGCTTTTCAGCTTACCTTCTGTTACCGCTCGTCCTGCAGGTAGCAGCAACACACCTAACACCTCGACGCCGGGTGCGTCACTTAAACAGGAAGGAATCGCCAAATGAGCCAAAAATGTCAACATGCTCGCGACCTGTGGTCGCAGCTCGACGCCCTGCGTCTTGGAATGAATTACAGCAAAGAAGATGTCAATAAACTGCAGGTCCTGGTGGATGATTGCTATGGTGAAAGTCATCCGGGCAGTTTCCATCTTAACCAACTGGGCGATGAAGCCGTGCTGGGTGTTCATGAAAGCGGCGGTCGCGCGGTCCGTCACCATGTAACGGATATCTGCGACGGCTGGGGTCAGGGCCACGATGGGATGAATTACATCCTGGCATCTCGAGAAGCTATTGCCAACATGGTCGAAATTCATGCCTCAGTGGTGCCTTATGATGCCGGTATTCTGATCTCAAGCTGCGATAAATCTATCCCGGCGCATCTGATTGCCGCCGCACGCCTGAACCTGCCGCTGCTGCATATTCCCGGCGGTTCTATGCGTCCGGCACCGAATATGAGTACTTCTGACCTCGGCGGGATCACTGCTAAGTTGAAGAAAGGCGAAATCGGCATTCAGCAAGTAGAAGCCATGCAGCAATGCGGTTGCCCCACCGCCGGAGCCTGCCAGTTTATGGGAACGGCCAGTACCATGCAGTGCATGTCGGAGGCCTTGGGGCTGGCCCTGCCAGGCAGCGCTTTGCTGCCATCGACCCTGGCGGAAATTCGCCGCGTTGCCAGAACTGCAGGCCACCAGGCGCTGTATCTGGCGGAGAAAAATATCACCACCCATAAGATCCTGACTCCTGCGGCGTTTGAAAATGCTATCAAAGTCCATGCTGCTATTGGTGGCAGCACCAATGCGATGATCCACCTTCCGGCCATCGCTCATGAACTTGGATGGGAGCTGAAGCCCGAACTGTTTGATCGGATCAATAACGAAATCCCTTATCTGACCAATATTCAGCCCAGCGGTGAATACGTTACCGAAATGATGTGGTTCGCTGGCGGCGTGCCAATGGTGCAATGGTATCTGCGCGATTATCTGGATCTTGATGTTCTTACCGTGACTGGCCGTACGCTCGGCGACAACCTGGAAATGCTCCATCAATCCGGCTTCTTTACCCGCAACCACGGTTACCTCAACAATTACAAAGTCAGTCCGGAGGAGGTGATCCGTAAACCAGAAAATGCCACCAAAAAAGGGTCGATTGCGGTACTGAAAGGCAACATCGCGCCTGAAGGAGCGGTCATTAAATACGCGGCCTGTGCGCCGGATATGCACCACCATACCGGTCCGGCTCGGGTCTTTAACTCCGAAGAAGACGCTCAGCAGGCCATCATCCATAACCATATCGAACCCGGCGACGTCATTTTCATTCGCTACGAAGGCGCAAAAGGCTCTGGCGCACCGGAAATGCTGATGACAACCGATGCCATCGTGTATGACAAACGCCTCGACGGAAAAGTCGCATTGATTACCGACGGTCGTTTCTCTGGAGCGACCAGCGGGCCATGTGTCGGACACGTCTCGCCAGAAGCCGCTGATGGCGGGCCGATTGCCCTGGTGGAAGATGGTGATTTAATCGAAATGGATGTGAAAGGCCGCAAGCTCAATATTGTAGGGATCGACGGGATGCCTAAAACAGAAGAGGAAATACGCCGCTGTCTTGAAGAGCGTCGAGCAAGCTGGAAGAAACCTGATTATTCAAACCGTCGCGGCGTCTTTAAACAGTTCACCGCTAATGCAACATCATTAATGGCCGGAGCCTGGCTTAAATAATATCCCTGGCGGGCTACGGCTCGCCTGTTTTAAGGATCAATACATGACTCAGATTACGAAATTTCACGGCGTATTTCCGCCAGTTCCGACCATTGTTAATGCGCAGGGAGAGTTAGATAAAGTCGGCATGGCAACCTTGCTGGATCATCTTATTGCAAGCAAGGTCAATGGCGTATTACTGCTGGGCAGCGGGGGGGAATTTTGCCATATGACCAATGCGCTGCGTCTGGAAACCGCAGAGTTTTGCGTCCGTCATATTAACCGCCGTATTCCAGTACTATTAGGTATTAGCAGCACCAGCACGCAGGAAGTGATTGAGTATGGTCAGCATGCCGACCGACTCGAAGTCGATGCCGTGCTGGTACTCAATCCCTACTATGCCAGATTGACCGATGAGTATATTTATCATCATTTCAAAACCGTGGCTAATAACATAAAAAGCCCGGTCATTCTCTACAACTTTCCAGCATTGACGGGACAGGACCTTAGCGTTGATTTAATGACCCGGCTGGCGCAGGATCACCCCAATATTATCGGCATTAAGGATACCGTTGATAATATCAGCCATATTCGTGAAATCATCAATAATGTCAGGCCAGTGCGTCCGGACTTCGTTATTTTCTCCGGCTATGATGAATATATGATGGATACGCTTATCTTAGGCGGCAACGGCGGGATCCCAGCGACAGCGAACTTTGCGCCGCAGCTAACCTGCGGGATCTACCGCGCGTGGTGTGAAAAAGAGTATGAGACAATGTTCGGATTACAGCGCAGGCTGTCCGCGCTTTCCACTATTTACAGCCTGGATTCACCTTTCTTCGGGATAATCAAAAAGGCAATTCAGCTTAGCGGAGTCGATATTTCAACTCATGTAATGCCCCCCGTTTTGCCGGCAAATGAAGAACATATTTCGAATTTGAAGCAGATCTTACAGCGTGCGGGACTTTAAGCGATGACGAAAGCGGGCTTCTTGCCCGCTATGTCTTTTTATTTCAGCACATCAGACGCGTCAGGCTACGGCTGGCATCCATCATCAGCGTAGCAAGCGACTCGCGTTTATCATCGGGGATCTGGAACGTAACGCCGGACACGCTCAGGGCGGCGATCACTTTCCCCTGCGTATTGAATACCGGCACCGCAATGCAGCGCACGCCAAGGGAGTCTTCTTCGTTATCATAACCCCAGCCGCGACGGCGAATTCCTGCTAACTCCTGCTTAAGGATATTCACATCCGTGATCGTCGTATCCGTAAAACGCGTTAATATCTGATCTGGAGGCAGCAACTCCTCCAGCTCTTCCCCGCTAAGCCATGCAATCAGCACCTTTCCCAGCCCTGAGCTATGTAATGAGAGGCGCTTGCCCTCCCAGCTTCGAATCACAATAGCCTGTGGGCTTTCGACTTTCAGAAGGTAAATAGGGGCATCGCCCTCCAGAACGCCAAGATGGCAGGTCAGGCCGGTGTTATCGCGAATCTCTTCAAGAATCGGTAACGCGATTTTTTTAATATCGTACTGTTCCGCCGCTTTATTACCTAATTCATACAGGCGTAGCCCCAGATAATACTTGTCTTTTTCCTGGCGTAATAACCCATGCTCCACCATGCCGTTGAGCAAAGATGAGGTACTGCTTTTCGCAATCCCTGAATTTTGATGGATCTGGGTAAACGTTGCGCCATCGCACTCCAGAAGGTAAGCAAATACGCGCATAATTTTATCGAGAGCCGGAATAGATGTCGTAATCTTTTTCATATTATTATCAATTAATTATGGATTTTTCTGCTAATACTATACACCAGTACTCAACCCTTTTTCCATGACAGAGACCAAGTGCCGCTAACAGATTCAGCAGACGAATATCGGCATACCCCCCGAATATACCACGATAAAAAACGGGGCCGTTTGGCCCCGTTCTCAAGCGTTAAACCGCTACAACCGCACCGGATCAATATGCCAGATATTTTCGGCATACTCTTTGATGGTTCTGTCCGATGAGAAGTAGCCCATATTGGCAATGTTGAGCATCGCTTTCGTCGTCCACTCTTCCGGGCGACGATACAACTCATCCACCTTATCCTGGCAGTCCACGTAGCTGCGGTAGTCCGCCAGCACCTGATAGTGATCGCCAAAGTTAATCAGCGAATCTACCAGATCGCGGTAACGGCCTGGCTCTTCCGGATTAAAGACGCCGCTACCAATCTGCGTCAGTACCTGATGTAGCTCTTCATCTTTTTCATAATAGTCGCGAGGCTTATAACCCTGCCTGCGCAACGCTTCCACCTCTTCTGCAGTATTACCGAAGATAAAGATATTCTCCTCGCCGACATGCTCCTGCATCTCTACGTTCGCGCCATCCAGCGTACCAATGGTGAGCGCGCCGTTCAGGGCAAATTTCATATTACTGGTGCCGGAAGCTTCTGTCCCTGCCAGCGAAATCTGCTCAGACAGGTCAGCAGCGGGAATGATCACCTGCGCCAGGCTGACGCTGTAGTTCGGGATAAACACCACTTTCAGCTTGTCGCCAATCTGCGGATCGTTGTTAATCACTTTCGCCACGTCGTTGATCAGATGAATAATGTGTTTTGCCATGTAATAGGCGGAAGCCGCCTTACCGGCAAAAATATTCACCCGCGGCACCCAGTCGGCCTCCGGATTTTCTTTAATGCGGTTATAGCGGGTAATGACATGCAGTACGTTCATCAACTGCCGCTTGTATTCGTGAATACGCTTAATCTGCACGTCAAATAACGCTTTAGGGTTCACCACCACATTCAGTTGTTGCGCTATCACTACCGCCAGCCGTTTTTTATTTTCCAGCTTCGCCTGACGCACCGCATGATTGACCAGCGGATAATCACAATGCTGCTTCAGCTCGCTGAGCTGACTAAGATCGGTACGCCAGGTACGACCAATATTCTCATCCAGCACGTCAGAAAGCGGCGGGTTTGCCAGCGCCAGCCAGCGGCGCGGCGTAACGCCGTTAGTGACGTTACAAAAACGGGTCGGAAAAATCTTCGCAAAATCCGCGAACAGCGACTGCACCATCAGGTTGGAATGGAGTTCAGAAACGCCGTTGACTTTATGGCTGACCACCACCGCCAGCCAGGCCATCCGTACCCGGCGGCCGTTCGACTCATCAATAATCGACGCGCGTCCAAGCAGGCTGGTATCGTTGGGATATTGCTCCTGCAACGTTTTCAGGAAATAGTCGTTAATCTCGAAGATAATCTGCAGGTGACGGGGCAGAATTTTCCCCAGCATATCGACAGGCCAGGTCTCCAGCGCCTCGCTCATCAGCGTATGGTTGGTATAAGAGAAGACCTGACAGCACACCTCAAACGCGTCGTCCCAGCTAAATTTATGTTCATCAATCAGCAGGCGCATCAGCTCCGGAATTGACAGCACCGGATGCGTATCATTGAGGTGAATGGCGATTTTATCCGCCAGATTCTCATAGGTTTTATGCAGTTGATAATGACGGTGCAGGATATCCTGTACCGTCGCCGAGACCAGAAAATACTCCTGGCGCAGGCGCAGCTCGCGTCCGGAATAGGTGGAATCGTCCGGGTAGAGCACCCGTGAAACGTTCTCAGAGTGGTTTTTATCTTCCACCGCCGCAAAGTAGTCGCCCTGGTTGAATTTACCGAGGTTGATTTCACTACTGGCCTGCGCATTCCACAGCCGCAGTGTGTTAGTGGCGTCGGTGTCGTAACCGGGGATGATCTGATCATACGCGACGGCCAGAATCTCTTCCGTCTCAATCCAGCGCGCTTTTTTACCTTCCTGCTGAATGCGACCGCCAAAAAGCACCTTATAGCGCGTATTGTGGCGCTTGAACTCCCACGGGTTGCCATATTCCAGCCAGTAATCCGGAGATTCTTTTTGCCGCCCGTCGACAATATTCTGCTTAAACATGCCGTAATCGTAGCGAATGCCATACCCGCGACCCGGTAATCCTAGCGTCGCCAGCGAGTCCAGGAAGCAAGCCGCCAGCCGTCCTAAGCCACCGTTGCCAAGCCCTGGGTCATTCTCTTCATCGATCAGCTCTTCGAGATCTAAGCCCATGGCCTCCAGCGCGCCTTTAACGTCGTCATAAATGCCCAGCGAGAGCAGCGCGTTAGAGAGAGTACGACCAATCAAAAACTCCATCGACAGGTAATAAACCTGCCGGGTTTCCTGCGATAATTGGGCTCGATTAGAACGCAGCCAGCGCTCCACCAGACGATCGCGCACCGCGAACAACGTGGCGTTCAGCCATTCATGTTTATTGGCAATGACCGGGTCTTTACCAATCGTAAACATCAGCTTATAGGCAATAGAATGCTTAAGCGCCTCAACGCTGAGTGTGGGCGATGCATAAGTAAACGGAGCATTCATATAAATGATTCCTGGATGACTATTTCAAGCGATAGTACAGCTCGCGGTATGATTTCGCGGCAACTTGCCAGCTAAAATCCATCGCCATCGCCTGCCGTTGTACAAACCGCCAAAGCGAAGGCCGTGACCACAACACAAAAGCACGCCGAATCGCGCGTAGCAACGACCAGGCGTTACTGTCTTCGAAGACAAAACCGCTGGCGATACCGTCCGCCAGATTTTCCAGCGAACTGTCGGAGACCGTATCGGCCAACCCCCCGGTACGCCGCACCAGAGGCAGCGTGCCATACTTTAAGCCATATAACTGCGTTAAGCCGCACGGTTCGAAACGACTGGGCACCAGAATAACGTCCGCGCCGCCCATAATGCGATGCGAGAAAGCTTCGTGATAGCCGATCTGTACGCCAACCTGCCCTGGGTGTTCCGCCGCCGCCGCGAGGAACCCCTCCTGAAGCACCGGATCGCCCGCGCCGAGTAGCGCCAACTGCCCGCCCTGCTCCAGCAGCCCCGGTAACGCCTCCAGCACCAGATCCAGACCTTTCTGGTTGGTCAGACGGCTTACCACGGCAAACAGCGGCACTTTGTCGTTAACCTTCAACCCCATCGCAATTTGTAGCTGACGTTTGTTTTCCGCCTTCTCTTCCAGGGTATCGCGCGTGTAGCGCGACGCCAGCAGCAGATCGGATTCCGGGTTCCAGATCTTCTCATCCACGCCGTTCAGTATGCCGGACAAGCGCCCTTCCAGATGACGCTGACGCAGCAGGCCTTCCATACCATAAGCAAACTGCGGTTCGGTAATTTCACGCGCATAGGTCGGGCTCACCGCCGTAATATGGTCGGCATAGTACAAACCGGCCTTCAAAAAGGAGAGTTGTCCGTTGAACTCCAGCCCATGCATATTAAAGAATGACCACGGCAGTTCGATGTCATCCATATGCTTTGCATAAAACATGCCTTGATAGGCCAGGTTGTGTACGGTAAAGACCGATTTCGCCGGCCGCCCGCGCGCTGCCAGATAGGCGGGCGCCAGCCCGGCGTGCCAGTCATGGGCGTGCACCACGTCGGGGCGCCAGAATGGATCAAGTCCGCAGGCCATTTCACAGCCGACCCACCCTAACAGGGCAAAGCGCAGCACGTTATCGGTATAGGCATATAAATTCGTATCGTGATAGGGACTGCCTGGACGCTCGTACAGATGCGGCGCGTCGATCAGATAAATGCCCACGCCGTTATAATGCCCGAACAGCAGCGATATCTTACCTGCGAAAGTATCGCGGCGGCTCACCACATGCGCGTCGGGTATCCCCCGACGGATATCGGGAAACCCTGGAAGCAGAACGCGAACATCAACACCATCCGCAATTTGTGCCGCAGGCAACGCGCCTATCACATCCGCCAGACCCCCAGTCTTCAGCAGGGGGAACATCTCTGAACATACATGTAAAACCTGCATTATCGCTCCTGTTTGACCTGCAGTTTGCGCAGCATTTCACGCGTGACCAGTACAATACCTTCTTCTGAACGGTAGAAACGACGAGCGTCCTCTTCCGCATTTTCACCAATCACCATGCCTTCCGGGATAATACAGGCACGGTCAATAACACAGCGACGTAAACGGCAGGAGCGTCCTACCCAAACCTCAGGTAACAACACTGCCGAATCAATATTACAAAAAGAATTTATTCTCACCCGTGGGAAGAGCACAGATTGCACCACCACCGAACCGGAGATAATGCAGCCGCCGGAGACCAGCGAGTTCAGCGTCATACCGTGGCTACCGGAGCGGTCCTGCACGAATTTCGCAGGCGGTAGCGATTCCATATGCGTACGAATAGGCCAGTTCTGGTCATACATATCCAGCTCCGGCGTCACCGAGGCTAAATCCAGGTTCGCCTTCCAGTAAGCTTCCAGCGTACCTACATCGCGCCAGTACGGTTCGGCTTGCGGATCGGACTGCACGCAGGAGAGCGGGAAAGGATGCGCGTAAGCCATACCTTCGCGGGTGATTTTGGGGATAATGTCTTTACCGAAATCGTGGCTGGACGCGTCATCTTTATCGTCTGCCGCCAGCAATTCATACAGGTAATCGGCGTCAAAAACGTAAATGCCCATACTGGCCAGCGATTTGCTGGCGTCACCAGGCATTGCGGGGGGATTCGCCGGTTTTTCGACAAAATCAATAATCTTGTCGCTTTCATCGACCGCCATCACGCCGAATGCCGTCGCTTCTTTGATCGGCACCGGCATACAGGCCACCGTGCAACGCGCGCCCTTTTCAACGTGATCGATCAACATACGCGAGTAGTCCTGCTTATAGATATGATCGCCTGCCAGGATGACGACATATTCCGCTTTATAGCGACGAATAATATCCAGGTTCTGGGTCACCGCGTCTGCCGTGCCGCGATACCAGTTTTCGCCCTTCATACGCTGTTGAGCTGGCAGCAGATCGACAAATTCGTTCATCTCTTCGCTAAACAGTGACCAGCCGCGCTGAATGTGCTGCACCAGCGTGTGGGACTGATACTGAGTGATCACGCCGATACGGCGAATCCCGGAGTTCAGACAATTAGATAAGGCGAAATCGATGATGCGGAACTTCCCACCAAAGTGGACGGCTGGTTTGGCGCGTTTGTTCGTTAAATCTTTTAGACGCGTGCCGCGGCCGCCGGCCAGGATTAGGGCAACAGATTTCAATGGCAGCTGGCGCGCCAACATTACACGATCGTTCTTCTCTAAACTCACCATGATTAACTCCTTTTTTATCCTCTCTGGAACACACACAGTCCATGCGCAGGTCCCTGCCAGACCGCCGTTATCACCGGATTATCCTCTCCAGCGAATGGGGGAACGGCGCGCCATTCCCCTTCGGGTAAAACTATATCTGTCACCTCAAGCGTGGCATTTATCGCAATCAGAAAACGGTCCGACAACAGAATTTGCATCAGCTTAGGCCCGTTTTGCCACTCATCCGCACTCAAGGGTTGCGCGTTTTTATTCAGCCAACGCACGTTGCCATCGCCTTCTTCCCACCAGCTATTGCCGGTTAAAGCCGGTATCTGCTGACGCAAACGAATCAGCGCGGCGGTAAACGTGGTTAACCCACGGTTTGCCTGCTGCCAGTCCAGCCAGGTTAAGGCATTATCCTGACAGTAGGCGTTATTGTTGCCGTGCTGGCTATGGCCATGTTCATCGCCTGCCAGCAGCATCGGCGTTCCCTGAGAGAGCAGTAGCGTCGCCAGCAGGGCATGAATGCTGTCGCGCCGCCGCTCCATTAAATCAAGCGGACCGCCTAATCCTTCTTTACCATGATTGTCGCTGTAATTGCTGTTGGTGCCGTCGCGATTTTCCTCACCGTTCGCCTCATTGTGTTTCTGATTGAAACAGACGCAGTCCCGGAGCGTAAAACCGTCATGCGCCGTGAGCAGATTGACAGAGGCGCCGGGCGCGCGGCCATTGCGTTTAAACACATCGCTGGAAGCGGCGAAACGACAGGCAAACTCCCCGGTCGTCAGGTTACGCGGCAACCAGAATCGGCGGGCCGCATCGCGAAAATGATCGTTCCACTCGGCAAACGGTGGCGGAAAATTCCCGACCTGATAGCCGCCCTCGCCAATATCCCACGGTTCAGCAATCAGCTTGACCGTTGATAACACAGGGCACGCTTTAATCGCGGCGAACAGCGGCGCATCCTGGCGAAACGTCGGCGTGCGCCCCATGACGGACGCCAAATCAAAACGAAAACCATCGACATGACAGGTTTCCACCCAATAGCGCAAACACTCGCACGCGTATTCCACCACGCCGGGATGGCTTAAATTGATCGTGTTGCCGCACCCCGTCCAGTTGTGATAATCGCCATCGTCCCTTATCCAATAATAGCTACGGTTATCAATTCCGCGCAGGGAGAAGGTTGGACCGTCCAGATCCAGCTCGGCGCTATGGTTTAATACGATGTCCAGAATGACCTCAATCCCCGCGCGATGCAGCGCTTTCACCGCATCGCGAAACTCGTCCAGCGCCGTCTCGGGCGAACTGGCCCAGGCGGGATGCAGCGCGAACATCGCCATCGGGTTGTAACCCCAATAATTGGTCAGTCCCATACGTTGCAGGCGCGGCTCGCTGGCAAACTGCGCCACCGGCAACAGTTCCAGCGCCGTAATGCCAAGCTGTTTGAAGTACGCCACCATGACCGGATGACCGAGCGCTTTATAGGTGCCGCGTATCTCCTGGGGGAGTTCCGGATGCAGGTAGGTAAGCCCTTTGACATGCGCTTCATAGATGACCGTTTTTCCCCACGGCGTGCGCGGCGCGGCGTCATCTTCCCAGTCATAATGGTCGCTGATTACCACGCTTTTCGGCGCCACCGCCGCGTTATCGCGGTAGTCCGGTTCATCGTGTCCGCCGTGCAACAGCGGATGATCTTTTAGTTCGCCCTCGACCCGGCGCGCATAAGGATCAAGCAGTAACTTCGCCGGATTAAACCGATGCCCCTGCGCTGGCTGCCACGGGCCATGTACGCGATAGCCATAGCGCAAACCTGGCCTGGCGCCTGCCAGATAACCATGCCAGACATCGCCGCGACGTCCTGGCAGGTCATAGCGACGCTCATTCCCTCGGGAATCAAAAACGCACAGCTCTACGCGCTCCGCATGGGCGGAAAAGAGCGTGAAATTCACGCCATGACCGTCATACGTTGCGCCATGCGGCGTTGCTTCGCCGATCGCAAGCTGCGTCATTCCCCCTCCCGCATCAGCCAGATCGTCGCCAACGGCGGTAACGTCAGGTTAAGAGAGTGCTGACGGCCATGGCTTTCGATCTCATCGCTGTGCACCACGCCGCCATTGCCGGTGTTGCTACCGTGATAATGCATCGAATCAGTATTGAGAATTTCACGCCAGCGTCCCGGCTGATTGATGCCAAAGCGGTAGTCGTGGCGAGGCACGGGCGTAAAGTTGCTGGCGACGATGATCTCGTTACCGGCTTTATCACGGCGTACAAAAATCAGTACCGAGCGTTCATTGTCATCGACCACCAGCCACTCAAAGCCGTAAGCATCAAAATCCAGCTCATGCAACGCTTTATGGTGGCGATAGGTGTGGTTGAGATCGCGTACCAGACGCTGAACCCCGTGGTGCCAGTTATCGCCCCCCTCCAGCAGGTGCCAGTCGAGGCTGGCGTCATGGTTCCACTCGCGTCCCTGGGCAAACTCATTCCCCATAAACAGCAGTTTCTTGCCGGGGAAGGCCCACATCCAGCCATAATAGGCGCGCAGGTTAGCAAATTTTTGCCACGCATCGCCCGGCATACGATCGAGAATGGATTTTTTGCCGTGAACCACCTCATCGTGCGACAGCGGCAGAACAAAGTTTTCGGTATGGTTATACAACATACCAAAGGTCAGCTTGTCGTGATGATACTGGCGGTACACCGGGTCCAGCTTCATGTAGTCCAGCGTGTCGTGCATCCAGCCCAGGTTCCACTTGTACCAGAACCCCAGGCCGCCCGTTTCCGGTGGACGCGTCACGCCAGAGAAGTCTGTCGACTCTTCCGCCATGCTGACCGCGCCGGGCACCTGCTCGCCAATAATGCGGTTGGTATTGCGCAGAAACTCAATGGCTTCCAGGTTTTCACGACCGCCGAACTCGTTCGGTATCCACTCGCCCTCTTTGCGGCTGTAGTCGCGGTAGATCATAGAGGCCACCGCATCGACACGCAGCGCATCAATCCCAAAACGCTCCATCCAGTACAGGGCGTTGCCCACCAGATAATTACTGACTTCACGACGACCATAGTTGTAGATCAGCGTATTCCAGTCCTGGTGATAGCCCTCGCGCGGGTCGCTGTGCTCATAGAGGTGGGTGCCGTCAAACTCCGCGAGGCTAAATTCATCGGACGGGAAATGGCCCGGCACCCAGTCGAGAATGACGTTAAGGCCCGCCGCATGGGCCGCATTGATGAAATAGCGGAAGTCGTCCCGCGTACCAAAGCGGCGGGTCGGCGCGTAGAGGCCGGTCGGCTGGTAGCCCCAACTGCCGTCAAACGGATGTTCGTTAACCGGCAAGAGTTCAAGGTGCGTAAAGCCCATCCATTTGGCGTAAGGCACAAGCTGATCCGCCAGCTCACGATAGCTCAGCCAGAAATTGTTATCCGTATGGCGGCGCCATGAACCTAAATGCACCTCATAAATCGAGATCGGCGCATCAAACTGATTGGCTTTTTGTCGTTCTTCGCTTGGCGTCACTTTCTCCGGCAGTCCGCAAATCATCGACGCCGTTTCCGGACGCATCTGTGCCTCAAAAGCATAGGGATCGGCTTTAATGCGCAGATTACCGTTCGCATCAAGCAGCTCGAATTTATACAGTTGTCCATTATGCGCGCCGGGGATAAACAGCTCCCAAATACCGCTCTCTTTGCGCAGACGCATCGGGTGGCGACGCCCATCCCAATAGTTGAATTGCCCGACAACCGAAACGCGACGAGCATTAGGCGCCCAGACGGAGAAACGGGTGCCGGTGACGCCATCCATCGTATCGGCGTGCGCGCCCAGCGTTTCATAAGGACGCAGGTGGGTGCCTTCCGACAATAGCCAGGCATCCATTTCCTGTATTAATGGACCAAAACGGTAAGGATCGTCGATGAGGTTCTGCTGTCCGTGCCAGGTCACGGCGAGCTGATAGCGAAAGAAATTTTTACGTCGGGGTAAAACGCCGCAGAAAAAACCGCGAGCGTCGAGACATTCCAGTTTGCCGACTTTACGTCCGGTTTTGGGTTCAATCACCCATACGTCGGTGGCGTCAGGTAATAGGGCGCGGACTTCTAGTCCGGCTTGGGTCTGGTGCATTCCGAGTACGGAAAAAGGGTCCGCAAAATGTCCTGCAATTAGCGCATTAATCACGTCTCTATCGATACGACTGGACATGGTTTGTCATCCTGTTTTGTGGCGTCACTCCATCTCACTGAATTCAACATCAGGTAGTGACACTTCTTTGACCTGAACGGCGCAGCACACTGTGCATCCTATCTGCGTCGTCCTACCTTCAGGTTAGGCTTAATACCCGTGGGATTAAGCTACCCTTAAAGAATAGCCAATGCTCTGCTTAACTCCTGATAAAAATGAAACATCTGCGTTTACTCCTGTATTACGCAAAAAAAAGGGTGACGATGCACCCCTGGTTTAACACAAATTTCCCCGCCGGATGGCGGCGCTGACGCGCCTTATCCGGCCTACAGAACCACACGCAGGCCCGATAAGCGCTGCAATAGCCACTACGCCAACTGGCGCAGCATTCGACGCAGCGGCTCGGCGGCGCCCCATAACAACTGGTCGCCTACGGTAAACGCCGACAAGAACTCTGGCCCCATGTTCAGCTTACGCAGACGACCAACCGGCGTAGTCAACGTGCCGGTCACCGCCGCCGGGGTTAATTCGCGCATAGTGATATCACGATCGTTCGGCACCACTTTCGCCCACGGATTATGTGCCGCCAGCAGTTCTTCCACCGTCGGAATGGATACCTCTTTTTTCAGCTTGATGGTGAACGCCTGGCTGTGACAGCGCAGCGCGCCGACGCGCACACACAAACCATCAACCGGAATCACAGAGGCAGTATTGAGAATCTTGTTGGTTTCCGCCTGGCCTTTCCACTCTTCGCGGCTCTGGCCGTTATCGAGCTGTTTGTCGATCCAGGGGATCAGGCTTCCCGCCAGCGGTACGCCAAAGTTATCAACCGGCAGCTCGCCGCTGCGGGTCAATGCCGTAACTTTGCGTTCAATATCAAGAATTGCGGAAGACGGCGTCGCCAGTTCATCGGCGACATGGCCATACAACTGACCCATCTGGGTTAACAGCTCGCGCATATGGCGCGCGCCGCCGCCGGAGGCGGCCTGATAGGTCGCGACGGATACCCAGTCAACGAGATTATGGGCAAAGAGACCGCCCAGCGACATCAACATCAGGCTAACGGTACAGTTACCGCCCACAAAGGTCTTCACGCCATTGTTCAGGCCGTCGGTAATCACGTCCTGGTTGACCGGGTCGAGAATAATAATGGCATCATCTTTCATGCGCAGCGTAGAAGCCGCGTCAATCCAGTACCCCTGCCATCCGCTTTCGCGCAGCTTTGGATAAATTTCGTTGGTATAATCGCCGCCCTGGCAGGTCACGATGATATCGAGCGCTTTTAGCGCATCCAGATCAAAAGCGTCCTGTAGCGTACCGGTGGAGGTGTCGCCGAAGGTGGGCGCCGCCTGTCCAAACTGGGAGGTAGAAAAGAAAACAGGGCGAATAGCGTCGAAATCGCGCTCCTCTACCATGCGTTGCATGAGAACAGAGCCGACCATTCCGCGCCAGCCGATAAAACCAACATTTTTCATAGCGTTTTTTTCCTGCAAAGAGATGTGCTGTGTATGCGCGCCAGTATCCTGTGGCGCATCCTTCACCATACAAAAAGCAGCCAAAGTCGCAAGTGAAATTAATCAATGATAGCGAAGCCATCAGTAATGCGACTTATCCTGCCTTACCGCGCAAGCAGAAAGTCCAGTGGCGATTATCAGGGAATTTGCGTTAGGAAGGGAATCATTTCCGTCGCTGTTTTATTGATCCTAATTATGGATCAGCGTAGAAATTTGCCTGTTTTTATGCGCATACTGAAACATGGCGAGGCAAAACGTCGTTGGGCGATTGCCATGCACACCTCAATAAAAAACCGGGTAGCGATTACGCCTTACCCGGCTTACGGTGTCGATATGTGCCCGTTTCCAGGCCCGGTAAGCACAGCGCCACCGGGCAACAAGACTCAGCTCAGCAGTTGGAAAGCAATCATCCCGACAATCGCGCCGACCGTGCCGAGGATAGTTTCCATCATCGTCCAGGTCTTCAGCGTCTGTGCTTCGGTCGCGCCGGTAAATTTACCGAACAGCCAGAAACCGGCGTCGTTAACATGAGAAACCACAATTGAACCGCCGGCGATACAGATAGAGAGCGCCGCCATCTGCGCGCCGGAGAAATTCAGTTGCTCAATGACCGGCATCACCAGACCGACCGCGGTTAAACACGCCACGGTCGCGGAACCCTGAATGATGCGCACCGCCGCCGCCAGCACAAAGCAGGTAATGGCAATCGGCAGTCCCATACCGGTTAACGCTTCGCCCAGCGCCGGGCCGACGCCGGAGTCAACCAGTACCTGTTTGAACACCCCGCCTGCGCCAATCACCAGCAGAATAATGCCCGCCGGTTGTAGCGCGTGGCCGCAGATTTCCATCACTTTGTCTTTCGGCATCCCCTGGCGCATCGCCAGGCCGTAAATCGCTACCAGACAAGCGACCAGAATCGCAGTGAAGGGGTGACCGATAAACTCAAACCATTCGTAAGCGGTGGAACCTTCCGGCACAAAACGCGCGGCGATCGTTTTCAGTCCTACCAGCACCAACGGCAGCAGGATCAGCGCCAGGCTGAAGCCGAAAGAAGGCATTTTACCTTCACCCAGATGCGGCTCGGTAATGTCGTCAGGAATACGCAGCTCAACGTAACGGCTGATAAAATTCCCCCACAGCGGCCCGGCGATAATCATGCCAGGAATGGCGGCGCACAGCCCAATCAGGATCATCCAGCCGAAATCAGCATGCATCTGGGAAGCCAGCAGCATCGGCGCAGGCCCAGGCAACAAAAACGCCGCGGCTGCCGCCACGCCCGCAAACAGCGGAATGACCAGCTTCACCAGGTTTGTGCCGGTATGACGCGCCATAGAGAACGCCACGCTTATCAGCAGCACAATCGCCACTTCAAAGAACAGCGGAAGCGCGCAAATCAGCCCGGCCAGGCCAATCGCATAGTGCGCGCGGTTATGACCAAAGGATTTAAGCATCTTGACGGCTATCTGATCGACCGCGCCGGTTTCATGCAGAATCTTGCCGAACATCGCCCCCAGCGCGACCACAATCGCCAGGAAGCCCAGCGTGCCGCCCATCCCTTTTTCCATGGTCGCGGCGATTTTATCAAGCGGCATCCCTGAAAAAAGCCCCGCGCCCATTGAGACGACCATTAACGCGACGAAGGCGTGCATACGCGCCTTCATCACGAGAAACAGCAGCAGTAAGACGGAACCGACGGCGGTTAAAACCAGTGTTAATGTACTCACAGCGTACTGCCTTTATTGATGACCTCAATGGTGCTCGCCACGACGCCTTCCAGCGGCTGGTCGATATCCACCACCAGAACATCGCGTTCGTCGGCACCCGGCTCTTGCAGCGTTTCAAACTGCGTCACCAGCATCTGGGTTTTGAAGAAATGACCTTTGCGCGCTTTCAGACGGCTTTCAATGACGTCGAAATCACCTTTCAGATAGATAAAGGAGAGGTTCGGGTTTCCCTCGCGCAGCAGGTCGCGATAATGTTTTTTCAGTGCGGAACAGACGATCAGCGAGATTTTATTGGTACGCTGCATCGCGAAAGCGGCGTCGTTCAGCGCCTGTAACCACGGTTTGCGGTCATCATCATTCAACGGCTCGCCGGAAGCCATTTTTTCAATATTGCAGCGCGGATGCAGAAAATCGCCGTCCAGAAACGCGGCATGAAGCTGATGCGCCACGGCGCTTGCGACAGCGGATTTACCGCTGCCTGATACGCCCATCAGAACGTAAACGTGGTGATCATGATTAGTCGTGCTCAAAGCGGGCCCCCACTCTACAAGTTGCAAAATTTGTTACGGGTAACTGTTATCGGTAACATTGTCCAACCGCACCATTCACGACGCAATGACCATTCGTGCCAAAAGTGAATAAGTGTGAGCTACTTCAAAGTTGTCAGACTAAATAGATCCGCCCGGTGACAAGGTGAAACCTAAATCTAACATTTTTGGCGTGACCGTTTCGCCGCGAATGCGGGCCAACAGACGTTCCGCGCCAATGCTGCCCATTCGCTCGCGCGGCGTCAGGACGCTTGCCAGACGCGGTTCCATCACCTGGCCGATATCATGACCGTGGAACCCGGCGATCGCCATGTCGCCCGGGATTTTTAGCCCCAGGCGCTGGCATTCGAAGGCCGCCCCCACCGCCAGGTCATCGTTGGTGCAAAAAATACCGTCAAGCTGTGGGTATTCGCGTCGCGCCTGGCGCATGAGTTCGATACCGGAAGAGTAAGATGAAGATTGCTCCATCATCACACTGTAAGGAACCAGGCCTGCGTCCCGCATCGCCTGTTCATAACCCTTCTGCTTGATGATAGTACGTTCGTCGAGGCGCGCCCCCAGATAGGCGATATGACGATGACCACGCGCGATAATCGCGGCGGTCATCTGACGGGCGGCCTCGAAGTTGTCAAAACCGACGGCAATATCGAGACACGGCGACTGGCTATCCATCAGTTCCACCACCGGAATCCCGGCGACTTCGATCATTTTTAAGGTGCGCGGCGTATGGGTACGCTCAGTAAGGATCAGGCCGTCGATATTCCAGGAGAGCATCGACTCCAGGCGCTCCTGCTCCATCTCCGGTTTATAGCCGTAGTGCGCCAGCATGGTCTGATACCCGTGGGCATCGGTGACGGCCTCAATGCCGCGTAACACTTCCGCAAAGACCTGGTTGGTTAAAGACGGCAGCAGAACGCCAATGGCGCGACTGGTGGCGTTGGAAAGAATGTCAGGCGCGCGATTAGGAATGTACCCGAGCTCATCAAGCGCAGCCGCAATTTTACCCCGCAGCGCGACGGAGACCTGCTCCGGATTACGCAAAAAACGGCTGACCGTCATTTTGGTCACGCCCACACGGTCGGCCACATCCTGAAGTACGGGTCTTTTCTTTTTCATCGTCCTGAAAGGTATAAAAGGGATAGATTTGCCCAGTTTACCACGGACGTGCGGAATTAATGACAAACGATGAAAAGCCGGATGGCAACGCTTTCGCGTCTTATCCGGCCTACAAAAGGTTACAGCACGTTAGACTGGCGGCAAGTCAAACAACAACACTTCACTGTCGCTGTCGGCATGAATCGAGATTGCCTGCTCATCCCAAATCGCCAGGCCGTCGCTGGTCGTCGCTTTGGTACCGTTAATGGTCACGTTACCTTTTACCACCTGGATCCAGACGCGGCGCTCAGCGGCAATCTGATGCACCGACTGCTCATCTTTGAGCAGCGCCCAGCGGTACAGCTCCATATCCTGGTGGACCTTCAGCGAACCATCGCGAGCATCTGGCGAAAGCACCAGTTGCTTGCCCTGCGCGGCGTCGAAGCGACGCTGTTCGTAGCGCGGCGTGATGCCGGTTTCTTGCGGAATGATCCAGATCTGGTACAGCCGCAGACGATCCGTTTTGCTCGGGTTGTACTCGGAGTGGCGAACGCCGGTCCCGGCGCTCATAATCTGGAATTCACCGGCCGGAACCTGTTCTTTATTGCCCATACTGTCCTGGTGTTCTACAGCGCCTTCCAGTACATAGGTCAAAATTTCCATGTCTTTATGCGGATGCGTACCGAACCCCTGGCCTGCGTCGATCACGTCATCGTTAATCACACGCAGCGCCGAGAACCCCATAAAGTTCGGATCGTAATAATCGGCAAAAGAAAAGGTATGCCAGGAGTCAAGCCAGCCATGATTCGCATGACCGCGGTCGTTTGCTTTGCGTAAGTAGATCATTGTGTTCACCCCCAGATGTTTTCGATGGAATAAGTGTGGACTCATTCCGTCCGGGATCATAGAGGGTGAAAATTGACTCCTCTGTTCAAAAAATATGAATAAGCGCAGAGGAGTCTGTAAGGGCTATTTAGCGAGGGTTATCGTCGCAGGCGTTGCCTGTTCGAAAGCACGTTCGAGGATTTCCAGATTGGTAAGAACTTCAGATTCCTTGACGTAATTAGGCGTACCGACGGTCAACGTCTGGTACAGCGCATCATAAACGCGACCATAGTCACCCGTTTCCGGTTTCACCTCTTCTTTCACCGTAACGCCGTCATCGTTAACATATTCCAGCACACCGACGGATTCGTCAGCGGCAAAACCCGGCTCGCCAGGCATAATGTTCGCTTTCAGGCTGGTTTCTTGTTGATCGATACCGTATTTCACAAACGAACCTTTGGTGCCATGAACAATAAACTTCGGATAGTCGATTTTCACCAGATGGCTGGTTTTAACGATAGCCTTCAAATCGCCATAAAACAGTTGCGCTTCAAAGGTGTCATCCGGATTCGCTTTATTGCGCAGGCTACGAATGTCATACGCGACATGATCCGGGCGGCCAAATAGCGAAATAATTTGATCCATGGTGTGGACGCCAAGTCCGTAGAAAGCGCCGTCCTGCGGCAGGCCCGGTTTGGTTTCTGCTACCGGGCGGTAATAATCGAAATGGCTTTCAATTTCGACAATCTTGCCCAGTTTCCCGCTCTCAATCGCTTTTTTAGCAGTAAGAAAACAGGAATCAAAACGCCGATTCTGATACGGCGTGACGGTCAGTCCTTTGCTTCGCGCCAGGTCGAACAACACTTTTGCCTCCGCCAGCGTCGGCGTGAAAGGTTTCTCAACCAGCACATTTTTACCCGCTTCCAGCGCGCGTTTAGCGTATTCGAAATGGCTGTCAGCATGGGTACAGACGATCACCAGTTTTACCTGCGGATCGCCCAACACCTCATCCAGATCGCTGGTGAAGTGAATATGTGAATAGTGCGGCGCCTGCTCTTCCGGTTTAGCGTGACGACGGAAAATATGCGCGACATGCCAGGTATCTTTCCGATTCAGAACGTAGGGGAGATGGTAACGGGTGGTGCTTTTGCCGAATCCAATAAATGCGCAGTGTAAGGTCATGAGACGATCCTTTTGAAGATGATTGTTTACACCATAGCGCAAAGCGTGAGGAGACTGAATGTTGGATTCTTTGCCGGATGCGGCGTTGCCTTTTTGGGCCTACAAAAGCAGATGCCTCAAGATCGGGCGTAAGTGGCGCAGGCAGATTATTCACGGCAAGCGCGCAGGGCCCGGAGCGTACTAAATGTACGTGAGGAGCACGAGCACTTCCCGGGGACAAAATGACAAGTAAGCCAGGCTGAAACAAAACCCAAAAAAAAAGCCAGCAAAAGCTGGCCAAAATAATACTGGAAGCAATGTGAGCAATGTCGTGCTTTCAGGTTCTCCGTAGGGGTTCCCCTGAACGCAAGGCAATAATAATCATTCTCATTAGCACTTGTCTACTTCTTTTTGCAAAAAAATGCGGTTGACGGAATTTTCTTTCTCAGCGAGTGTAAATACACAATTAACCCTGCAGGAGATAAGGAATGAGTGAAATAGTGATACGCCACGCTGAACCGAAAGATTACGACGCCATTCGTCAGATCCACGCCCAGCCGGAGGTGTACCACAACACGCTACAGGTTCCTCATCCTTCCCTCGAAATGTGGCAGGCGCGGCTAACCGAGCAAGCCGGGGTTAAACAACTGGTTGCCTGCATTGACGATATTGTCGTTGGCCATCTTTCTATTCAGGTCACCCAACGCCCTCGCCGCAGCCACGTGGCCGATTTTGGTATCTGCGTGGATGCCCGGTGGCACAATCGTGGCATTGCCAGCGCGCTGATCCGCACCATGATCGACATGTGCGATAACTGGCTGCGCGTTGACCGTATTGAGTTAACGGTGTTTGTTGATAACGAGCCCGCCGTGGCGGTGTATAAGAAGTACGGCTTTGAAATCGAAGGCACCGGTAAGAAATACGGCCTGCGCAACGGTGAGTACGTTGATGCGTACTTTATGGCGCGCGTGAAATAGCGCTTCCCCGCCCCACCCTGTGGGGCGAAACGTCACAAACCTTCACAACATTCCAGTTATTGCAACCTACTTCCCCTATATCAAAACAATAACCATCTGAATTTCATGGTTATTGCCGCTTTAAGCTTTATCACCGTTTTTTTCGTAATTTTAGCAATATTAATATTACATTTTTGTTTTTTTTTGGTTTCTGCCATCACTTTATGGTGACAATCACAACAATATACTCCTCCCGGGACTAATTTAACCACGGTGAGGTAAAAAATGAAATTTGAACGCCATCATAGAATATTGAAGGAACTCAGTATTTCGGGAGTTGTAAAAGTTTCAAATCTGGCGAAAAGTCTCAAGGTAACAAAGGAAACTATTCGTTCAGATCTCAATGAACTTGCCGGACAGGGATATCTTACTCGCTGTCATGGTGGTGCATTTATTACCCTTGATTCTCTTGATAACGTCGCAAAAAATGAAATTGCTTATGTGCTGGAAAAATATGAATCAGCGCAGAAAATAAAAAAAGGTCTCTCTGCCATGAAAAATAATGTATGTGTTATTGGCTCGTTCAATGTTGATATCATCAGTTATCTACCGAGATTACCCTCAACGGGAGAATCATTGCTGGCCGATAAATTTATTTTTTCACCCGGCGGTAAGGGATGTAATCAGGCATTAGCAGCAAGCTATGCCGACTCTGATGTGCATTTTATTACTAAAGTCGGCTCAGATCATTTTAGTGATTACGCCATTAATTTTATAAACTCATCAAAAATCCATAAAAGTGTTATCTACCAGACCAAAGAAACACAAACAGGTACAGCAACCATCATGGTGAATGGAGATACCGGAGATAACGTCATCGCTATCTACCCTGGCGCCAACATGACAATTTCCCCTGATGAAATCACCATTCAGAAAGAAGCCATTGTTCATTCAGATATTGTTCTTGTCCAACTGGAGACGAATTACGAAGCGCTGCAGCAAACAATTCGTCTCGCACAAAAAAATGACATACCGGTCATTATCAATCCAGCGCCATACAATGACATGGTTAACACCATCATTGATAACATTGACTATATTACGCCAAATGAAACGGAAGCAGGCCTGCTGGCCAATATGGCGGTTAATGATATCGAATCAGCCAAATGCGCGGCCAAAATTATTCACCAGAAAGGCGTCAAAAATACCATTATTACATTAGGTAGCAAAGGTTCGCTTGCTTATGATGGCACACAATTCATCTATTCTCCGGCATTTCCGGCAGTTGTAAAAAATACTGCGGGAGCGGGTGACGCTTTCAATGGCGCCCTCGCATCTGGCCTTGCAAAAGGAAAGTCACTGGCATCCGCATTGTGCTACGCCAGCGCATTTGCCTCACTTGCGGTTGAAACGCCTAATGCCTCTGATATGCCGGAAAACGACTCCGTTCTTCATCGTATTCAGGGTTCACATTACAAACAAACTATTTCTACTCACTAAATCAAGGAGCAGACTATGAACAATACGCAGAAAAAACTAAAGGTGCTCTTTATTGGAGAATCCTGGCATATTCATATGATTCATTCAAAAGGTTATGACAGTTTCACCTCCAGTAAATATGAAGAAGGCGCTACATGGTTACTGGAATGTCTGAGGAAAGGCGGCGTTGATATTGATTACATGCCTGCCCACACGGTACAAATTGCCTTTCCAGAGAGTATTGACGAATTAAACCGTTACGATGTTATTGTTATTAGCGACATTGGTAGTAATACCTTCCTGTTGCAAAACGAGACATTTTATCAGCTAAAAATAAAACCAAACGCTCTGGAGTCCATTAAAGAGTACGTCAAAAATGGCGGTGGACTACTCATGATTGGCGGCTATCTGTCGTTCATGGGTATTGAGGCAAAAGCCAATTATAAGAACACCGTTCTTGCTGAGGTTCTGCCAGTTATTATGCTTGATGGCGATGACCGGGTAGAAAAGCCCGAGGGTATCTGTGCTGAGGCTGTCTCACCTGAACATCCTGTTGTTAACGGGTTCTCAGATTATCCGGTATTTCTTGGATATAACCAGGCCGTCGCCAGAGACGATGCCGATGTCGTATTAACAATAAATAATGACCCATTGTTAGTGTTCGGTGAATACCAACAGGGTAAAACCGCCTGCTTTATGAGTGACTGCTCCCCACACTGGGGAACCCAGCAGTTTATGTCATGGCCGTTTTATACCGACCTGTGGGTCAACACGCTTCAATTCATCGCCAGAAAATAAAAAACAATGGAGTAACGAAAGTTACTCCTTTTATAAAATATAAGGATTGATGTATGAACAAGAATAAGTACTCAACCCCCTTACTGATGCTTGCCACCATCTTAGCCGGTATGCTTTCCCCGATGCAGTCTGCCGTTAATGGGCAGTTAGGACATTGGTTACAAGACGGTAATGCTTGCGCAGTAATCTCGTTTGCCAGCGGTCTGGTCGTCATGTTTTTTATTATTATTGCGCGCAAAGAAACACGCCAGCAATTCGCCTCAATCCCTACTCTGATTAAAAAGAGAAAAATCCCGCTATGGAATTGGTTTGCAGGATTATGCGGGGCGATGGTCGTATTTTCTGAAGGCGCATCCGCCAGCGCGCTGGGCGTTGCCACCTTTCAAACGGCATTAATTTCCGCTCTGCTTCTTTCCGGCCTGCTGTGCGACCGTTTTGGCGTCGGTGTGGAGGAGAAAAAATATTTTACGCCATGGCGCATTACTGGCGCATTGTTCGCTGTTATCGCCACCATTTTTGTCGTGTCGCCACAGTGGCACTCAACCTCGTTTATCCTGCTCGCTATCCTCCCCTTTTTGGCAGGGTTACTCGCTGGCTGGCAGCCTGCGGGGAATGCGAAAGTCGCCGAGGCAACGGGCTCCATGCTGGTGTCCATTACATGGAACTTCATCGTCGGCTTTTGTGTCCTGGGCGCAGCGCTGGCGATACGTATCGCATTAGGCCATGTCACCATCCAGTTACCCGATACATGGTGGATGTATCTCGGTGGTCCGCTGGGTCTGCTGTCCATCGGGCTAATGGCGATTCTGGTGAGAGGCTTAGGGCTATTGATGCTGGGCGTAGCGTCAACAGCAGGCCAACTGCTTGGCTCAGTGCTAATTGATGAATTGATCCCTTCATTAGGCAATACGGTCTACCTGGTCACCATCATCGGTACGCTGTTCGCGTTAGTCGGTGCGATTGTGACCACCATCCCTGAATACAGAGCATCCAAAATGGCGCAAAGAATGGAGGTGTCAGAATGAAAGGTTTCCTGCAAACCGTAACAGGCCCGGTGGCGCATACGGATATGGGGCTGACGCTACCGCATGAACATCTGTTTAACGATCTGTCTTCGGTCGTAGACGAGCCACATTATGCTTTTTCACAGCAACTGGTGGGAAAGAAAGTCAGTGCTGACCTGCAGTGGGGGCTGAAACACGACCCATACTGCTGCGCCGATAACATGGACCGCAAAGAGATTGATGATGTTATCTTCGAAATCAATAACTTTATGTCTTTAGGCGGCAGGACGATTGTCGACGCCACCGGATCAGAATCCATTGGACGGGACGCCTCAGCGCTACGAGAAGTTGCCTTAAAAACGGGTTTGAATATCGTTGCGTCATCCGGACCTTATCTGGAGAAATTTGAAAGCACCCGGATCCATAAACCTGTTGAGCTGTTAGCCTCACTCATTGATAAAGAACTGAATCAGGGTATTGGCGAGACGGATATTCGCGCTGGCATGATCGGTGAAATCGGCGTATCCCCCGCGTTTACCCAAGCGGAGCGTAACAGCCTGCGGGCAGCGTCTCTGGCACAATGTAACAACCCCCACACGGCGATGAATATCCATATGCCAGGGTGGCTGCGGCTGGGGGATGAGGTGCTGGATATCGTGCTGGAAGAAATGAACGTCTCTCCGGCAAAAGTCTCGCTGGCGCATTCGGACCCTTCAGGAAAAGATGTCGTCTATCAACGTAAAATGCTCGACCGCGGCGTATGGCTTGAATTTGACATGATTGGTCTGGACATCACCTTTCCAAAAGAAGGTGTCGCGCCGGGCGTTCAGGAGACCGCAGATGCAGTAGCGAATCTGATTGCACTGGGTTACGCCGACCAAATCGTTTTAAGCCATGATGTTTTTCTCAAACAGATGTGGGCGAAAAATGGCGGAAATGGCTGGGGGTTTGTCCCGAATGTCTTCCTCGCCTATCTGGCTGCTCGCGGAGTAGACAACGATACTCTGCGCAAGCTTTGTATTGATAATCCAGCCCGATTACTCACGGCATAATCTGCAAATAGCCCGGTGTCTGACACCGGGCCTGGAATTAAAAATCAGTATCCCGCCGTTAAATCATCCACGGAACGCGGGTCAGACGCGCCATACAGTTCGCCATCCGGTCCAACCATAATACTTTGGGTGCTGCCCATCGCTTCTTTCAGCGCCACTTTCTGCCCTTTCTGTTCCAGCAACTTTAGCGTATCGGGGCTGAAGCCCTTTTCTACCCGCAGTTCGTCCGGCAACCATTGATGATGGAAACGCGGCGCGTTGGTCGCTTCGGCGACGTTCATGCCAAAATCAATGCTATTCACTACCATTTGCAGCACAGTAGTGATGATTCGACTCCCGCCAGGGCTGCCGGTCACCAGCCAGGTTTTGCCCTCTTTAACGACGATAGTGGGCGACATCGACGACAGCGGACGCTTCTTCGGACCGACCGCGTTAGCATCGCCGCCCACCAGGCCATAAACATTAGGTACACCGGGTTTAGCAGAAAAATCATCCATTTGATTATTCAGCAGAATACCGGTATTTCCCGCCACAATTCCTGTGCCGAAGGTGGTGTTCAGGGTATAGGTCACCGCCACAGCATTGCCGTCTTTATCCACCACCGAGAAGTGGGTGGTCTGGTTGCTTTCATACGGGGCGAGCTTGCCCGGTTTTATCTGGCTGGAAGGTTTGGCCTTGTTGATATCAATTTGATCGGCCAGCGTTTTCGCATAGGCTTTGTGGGTCAGCGCCTGCCACGGCACTTTCACAAAGTCCGGATCGCCCAGATACTCTGAGCGGTCAGCGTAGGCGTATTTTTCCGCTTCCGCCATGATTTGCATGGCATCGGCGCTGCCAAAGCCGTACTTCTTCATGTCGAAATTTTCAAGAATATTAAGGATCTGTACGATGTGAATACCGCCCGAGGATGGCGGCGGCATGGAGAAGACCTGATACCCGCGATAGTCACCGCTGATTGGCGTACGCTCAACGGCTTTATAGCTGGCTAAATCCTCTTTGATCATCAGACCGCCGTTCTTCTGCATTTCTCCGGCAATCTGGTCAGCAATCGCCCCTTTATAAAACGCATCCGGGCCGTTTTCGGCAATCATTTCCAGACTTTTCGCCAGATTCTTCTGGACCAGCTTATCGCCTTTTTTCAGCGGCTCGCCGTCTTTCCAGAAAATGGCTTTGCTGTTCTCATGGTTGGGGATCACTTCGCTGCCGTAAGTTTTTAAGTCGTCGGCCAGCGCATCGTTAACCACAAAACCCTCTTCCGCCAGCTTCATCGCCGGACGCACCACTTTATTCAGCGGCATCGTGCCGTATTTCTCCAGCGCCAGCGAGAACCCCGCCACGGTACCCGGCGTACCGGATGCCAGATGCGACGTCAGCGACTTTTTCGCATCGGCGTTACCCTGATCGTCGAGGAACATATCACGGGTCGCGCCAGCCGGCGCCATTTCACGAAAATCAATCGCCGTAGTGTTACCGTCTTTGGTGCGCAGCAGCATAAATCCCCCGCCGCCCAGATTCCCGGCTTGCGGATGCGTCACAGCCAGCGCATAGCCCACGGCGACGGCGGCATCCACGGCATTACCGCCCTGCTTTAAGATATCCACGCCAACCTGCGTCGCCATTGCATCCACGGACGCCACCATCCCTTGCGTCGCCCGCACAGGATGAAAGACATCTTCTTCAACACCATAGGAGACTGGCGGCGCGACGGGAGGATTGGCCACCGCGCTAAACGTCCCCCCGGCCAGCAGAGCGGCGATCGCCACCCAGCGCATAAACGTTGGTTTCATCGTTGTTTTTCTCCAGATAAATGGGTGTATGTCCCGTTAAATCCTGGTCCACAACGCTTAAAAAATCATCATCATGGCGAAATAGAGGTACACTTAAAAAGAGGCCTCATCGGGAGGAGACGACAATGAAACGCTTACTACTTATTACGGCTTTGTTACCCTTTGCTGTATTGGCCCAGCCAATTAACACTATGAATAATCCTAATCAGCCAGGTTATCAGATCCCCAGCCAGCAGCGTATGCAGACGCAGATGCAAACGCAGCAGATTCAGCAGCAGGGTATGTTGAAACAACAGATGCAAACGCAGGCGCGCAGCCAGCAGCAAAATCTACAGTCGCAGTTGAATGCCAATACGCAGCGGGTTCAGCAGGGACAGCCGGGCAACGGTATGCTCGGTCAGCAAACGCTGCCCAATACGCAGGGCGGAATGCTCAGCGGCAGCGGAAATCCGGACCGGATGCTAAACCATTCCCAGCCAATGTTGCAGCAGGACAGCGGGACGCCGCAGCCTGACATCCCGCTGAAAACTATCAGCCCTTAAAACTGAAAGTGAGGGCCGATGTCATCAATGCGATCGGTGCAGATACAATCCACGCCCCAGCGCAGCAGCTCTGCCGCCCGCTGGGGCTGATTGACGGTATACACCAGAATCCGCAGACCCGCGGCCTTAATCTCTTGCACTCGCGTCTCATCGAGTAATTTATGGTTGAGATGGAGGGAAACACAGCCCAGACGGGTCGTCAGTTCACGCCAGTCTTCACGCCATTTATCCAGCAGTAACCCGCGCGGCAGTTCAGGTGCTGCCACCTGCGCCGCTTCCAGCGCCTCTATCTCAAAGGAAGAAAGCAGCGGCGGCGTCATCCCGGCCCACAGTTCGCGGGCGGCCGACGCCACGACGCGTCCTGTTAGCCTTCCGCTCCCCGTTGTCGGTTTGATCTCAATATTCGCCATCATGCCGTGTTTACGGCAGCGCTCCGCCACCTGCGAGAGCAACGGCAGCGGCTCGCCTTTAAATTCGCCGCTAAACCAACCGCCAGCGTCCACACGCAATAAATCCTGCCAGTTCAACTCGCCCGCCACGCCCCAACCGTTGCTGGTGCGCTCCAGGTTATCGTCATGCAGCAGGAAAATTTCGCCGTCTTTCGACAGCTTGGCATCAAACTCAATCATGGTGTGCCCGTATCGCGCGCCCACGTCAATCGCCGCCAGAGTGTTTTCCGGCGCCAGTTTACCGCCGCCGCGATGGGCGACAATGTGGGGATAAGGCCAGTTACTCATACACGTTGTCCTGTTTCGCCATCAAAAAGATGCCGCTGATGTTCCGGCAGATGCAGCCATAGCGTACTGCCCGCCGCCGGGCGCTGCTGATGCGCCAACCGCACCACCAGTTTCTGATCGCCCCAGCGCCCATGCGCCAGATTATCCGCGCCCAGAATCTCCAGCGTGTCTACCGTTAACGGCACGCCGCCTTCCGCCTGCGAGCTTAACGCAATATGCTCCGGGCGGATACCCAGCGTCATTTTACGTCCAGCATGACCCCGATAGTCCGCACCAATCGGCAACGCCAGACCGCCAGGCAATTCGAAACGGTCGCCGGAAGCGCTGATAACGCCATCCAACAGGTTCATCGCCGGGCTGCCGATAAAGCTCGCCACGAAGCGACTGGCCGGTTTTTCATATACCTCTACCGGCGTGCCAATCTGTTCTGCGACACCTTTATTCATCACCATCACCCGCTGGGCCAGCGTCATCGCCTCTACCTGATCGTGAGTAACATAGAGCGAGGTGGTACGAAGACGACGATGCAGATGCTGTAACTCCAGACGCATCTGCACGCGCAGCTTGGCGTCGAGGTTAGAGAGCGGTTCGTCGAATAAGAAGACTGCCGGCTCGCGGACGATCGCGCGCCCCATTGCCACGCGCTGCCGTTGACCGCCGGAAAGCTCACGTGGACGGCGTTTAAGCAGGCCGTCCAGCTCCAGAATGCGCGCCGCCTCCCGCACGCGTTCTTCAATATGCGCTTTGCTCATACCGCGAATTTTTAGTCCCCACGCCATGTTCTCCTCTACGCTCATATGGGGATAGAGAGCATAGTTCTGAAATACCATCGCGATGCCGCGATCTTTGGGCTCCATCTCGGTGACACGTTTGCGATCAATCCAGATATCGCCGCTGGTCACGCGTTCCAGACCGGCCACCATCCGCAACAACGTTGATTTGCCGCAGCCGGACGGCCCGACCATCACGATAAATTCGCCATCCGCCACGTCCAGCGTCAGCGGTTGAATGACCTGGGTTTTGCCGTCCCAGCTTTTGGTTACTGCCTGTAGTTTTAAACCAGCCATTTTTATTTCTCACTGTCCACTAAACCACGCACAAACGCCCGTTGCATGGCTAAAACGATGACAACCGGGGGAATAAGGGTCAGCAGCATTGCCGCCATCACCTGGTTCCATTGCGTGGTACCTTCGCCAGTGGCGATCATCCCTTTGATACCCGCTACGGCAGTGCCAAGATTCACGTCGGTGATAATCAACAGCGGCCACAGATACTGGTTCCAGCCGTAGATAAAGGTGATGACGAATAACGCCGCCAGGTTGGTTTTTGACAGCGGCAACACGATGTCGCGGAAAAAGCGCATCGGCGACGCGCCGTCAATACGGGCCGCCTCCACCAGTTCATCCGGAAGCGTCATAAAGAACTGACGAAACAGGAAAGTGGCGGTAGCGGACGCCATCAGCGGTAGCGTCAGACCGGCATAGCTGTCGAGCATTTTCAGGTTGGCGATCACTTCCACCGTCGGGAAGATACGCACTTCAACCGGCAACATCAGGGTGATAAAAATCATCCAGAAGAACAGGTTACGCAGGGGAAAACGAAACCAGACGATGGCGAATGCGGAAAGCATAGATACCGTGATTTTGCCTACCGTAATGCTGAACGCCATAATGAAACTGTTAAGCATCATCAGCCAGAATGGCGCGCTATTAACACCGACGCCGTTGACCCAAATAGTTTTGATATTCTCCAGTAACTGCGTGCCGGGAAGCAGCGTCATCGGCGTCTCAAACACCGCGCGGTCGTCCAGCGTCGCCGCGACAAACGCGACATACAGCGGAAACAAAATGACCGCGATCCCCAGAATCAGCATGGTATGGCTGAATATTGTCAGCCCGCGACGATTCTCTATCATTGGTAACGCACCTTACTTTCCACATAGCGGAACTGCACCACCGTCAGAATGATGACGAGGAACATCAACACCACCGACTGCGCGGCGGACGCCGAGAGATCCAGGCCGGTAAACCCTTCGCGATAGATCTTATAAATCAGCGTCGTGGTGGCTTGTACCGGCCCGCCGGCGGTCGCGGCGTCGATCACCGGGAAGGTGTCGAAAAAGGCATACACCAGGTTGACCACCAGCAGGAAGAAACTGACCGGCGCAATAAGCGGCAAAGAAAGCCGGAAGAAACGACGAATCGGCCCGGCGCCGTCAATGGCCGCCGCTTCCACCAGCGATCGGGGAATGGATTGCAGCGCGGCAAAGAAGAATAAAAAGTTGTAACTAATCTGCTTCCAGACTGACGCAAATACCACCAGGAACATCGCCTGACCGCTGTTTTGCGCGTGGTTCCAGTCATAGCCGAATTCGCCGAGGAAATGGGTGATTAATCCCCGCCCCGGGTTAAACAGGAAAATCCACAATACGGCGGCGACGGCGGGCGCGACGGCATAAGGCAGCAGCATCAGCGTCTGATAAAAACGGCTGCCGCGCACCACGTAATCCACCAGGGCGGCGAAAAACAGCGAGACCAGCAGGCCGCTAAACGTGACCAGCGCGCTGAATTTAATCGTCGTCCAGAAGGCGTCGAGATAATAACTGTCGTGAAAAAGCGCGACGAAATTCTCCAGCCCGACAAATTGGCTGGAAAAACCAAACGGATCGACGCTTTGCAGCGAATACCACAGCGCTTCGCCCGCAGGCCAGATAAAGAAAATAACGGTGATAACCAACTGCGGAGCAACCAGTAAATACGGCAGCCAGCGCGAGCGGAACACCGGACGGAATGATGACATGAAGATTCTTTTCCTGGAAGGTGCCGGATGGCGGTGCAAGCACCTTATCCGGCCTACAAACGCTGTAGGCCTGATAAGCGCAGCGCCATCAGGCACTTATACACTTAAGATTTGCTCGCTTTCTCAAAACGACGCAGTAACTGATTCCCGCGATCCACCGCGGTATCCAACGCCTGTTGTGGGGTTTTCTTCCCGGTCCAGACGCTTTCCAGCTCTTCGTCCACGATGGTACGAATCTGCGGCATATTGCCCAGACGCAAGCCTTTGGTGAAGGGTAACGGCGGCTTATTCAACATCTGGCGAGTGGCGATATCCGCACCGGGGTTTTTATCGTAATAACCCTGCTCGCGGGTCAGCTCGTAGGCGGCGGTGGTAATCGGCAGGTAGCCGGTTTTTTGATGCCATTCAGCAGCGTTTTCCGGTTTTGCCAGGAAGTCGAGGAATTTGGCGACGCCGGTATAGGTTTCTTTATCTTTACCCTGCATGACCCATAGGCTGGCTCCGCCGATAATAGCGTTTTGCGGCGCGCCCTTGATATCCGCGTCGTACGGCATCATACCCACGCCATAGTTAAATTTGGCATACTGGCGGATATTGGCGAGCGAGCCGGAGGACGCGGTTGTCATCGCGCAGTCACCGTTATAAAACTTCTCGGTAGACTCGTCCTTACGCCCAACATAGCTAAAATCGCCTTTTTTATTCATCTCTTCCAGCAGCGCGATATGTTTCACCTGCTCTGGCTTATTAAACTCCAGCACCGCATCTGTACCGTCAAAACCATTGTTTTTACTGGCGAAGGGGAGACCGTTCCAGGCGCTGAAGTTTTCCAGTTGGATCCAGCCTTGCCAGCCGCTGGCGTAACCGCATTTCATGCCTGCCGCTCTCAATTTTGCGGTATAGTCAGCCAGCTCCTGCCAGGTTTTCGGCGGCTGTTCCGGATCTAAACCGGCTTTCTTAAAGGCGTCTTTGTTGTAGTACAGTACCGGCGTGGAGCTGTTAAAGGGCTGGGAGAGCAGATGCCCGCTTTTAGCATCGGTGTAGTAGCCTGCAACGGTCGGTACAAACTGGGACTCGTCAAAGTTAATACCGGCGTCTTTAAACACTTCATAAACCGGCTTAATGGCTTTCGAGGCCATCATGGTCGCCGTCCCAACCTCATAAACCTGCAATATTGCCGGCGCGTTGCCGGTACGGAATGCCGCGATCCCGGCGCTCAGGTTCTGTTCATAGTTCCCCTTATAGACAGGAACGATTTTGTAATCCGGATTGGCCTGGTTGAAACGTTGCGCCAGTGAATCAACTTCTTTGCCTAACTCCCCTTCCATTGAATGCCAGAATGGAATAGTGGTGACGGCCAACGCCTGACCCGTAAATGCCAGACTCAGCGCCAGTCCTAAAGCTGTATGTCGTAACGATATCATCGGTTATCTCTCTTTTTGTGCCGGGATGCGCGATATCACGCGTTTTATGTTCGCGGGGGTAACATGACATGCTCGAATGACAGAAAAATAACTTTTTTATTACAAAAAAAAGATAGTAAGGCGACAGAGAGATGGCAAGGCAGTGAAAGCGCCGGAAAAGAAAAGTGGGAGCTACGGCACGAATAGGTACGACGTTATTCCCGGGGGGCGGCGCACATGCCGTAACCCAACCAGACGGAGCGTCGCCAGGATTAACGTCTCAGGCACGTAAGCGAACGGCAATTTGCTCCAGCGTAAGCCGCCCTGCCGCCGCATCGACTGTCATATCGACAAAATCCGGATTCGCAGCGAGTGAGATCCCGTTACGCTTTAAAAACAGCAGCGTAATAAATAAGGCGGTACGTTTGTTACCATCATTGAAGATATGCCCACGGGATATAGCGAGCAAATGCATTGCCGCCAGCAGCCACACGTCGGTCACCCCTTCATATTCGATTTGATTGAGTACCCGGTACATTAGCGCTTCCGCGCGCTCAGGATCAGGCATGCCTGTTACACCAGGCGTAACGCGGAGAAGCCTGTCGTGAAACTGAATTATCTCTTCCGCTGAGATAAGTTGTAGGGTCATTTATCCGCCAGCTCCCTGAGCTCATTGCCATGAACCGCCATAATGGCAGCAAACTCATCATCCATTCGCGCCGTCTGATAACGCTCAAACTCCTCGGCGCTGATGATCACTGCGGACTTATGCCCACGACGCGTGATGGTGACAGGGCCCCCCGTCACCGCACTTTCCAGGACTTCGGCCAGATTTTGCCGCGCTTCGCTATAGTTAACCGTACGCATAAACACCTCCCCAGTTGTACATGTTTATTGTACAACAAACATGTACAAAAAAAGAGCCATCAGGCTCTTTTGAAAAATTTTACCGCTTGCCGTTACCGGGGGCGGCGCACGCGCTTCCCCCTGGCACAGTCTAACCGCCCAGATAGGCGCTGCGCACCGCTTCGTTCGCCAGCAGTGCATCACCGGTATCGGATAGCACCACGTGGCCGTTTTCCAGCACATAACCGCGGTCGGCGAGCTTCAGCGCCTGGTTGGCGTTCTGCTCGACAAGGAAGATGGTCATACCCTGCTCGCGCAACTGCTCAATGGTGTCGAAGATCTGCTGGATGATGATCGGCGCCAGCCCCAGCGACGGTTCATCCAGCAGCAATAGCCTCGGCTGGCTCATCAGCGCGCGGCCAATCGCCAGCATCTGCTGTTCACCGCCGGACATGGTGCCCGCTCGCTGGATACGGCGTTCATGCAGGCGCGGAAACAGCTCGTACACCCATTTGATACGCTCCTGAAACCGATCGCGCTCGGCAAAAAAACCGCCCATCGCCAGATTCTCTTCCACCGTCATCCGCGAGAAGACGCGCCGCCCTTCCGGCACTATCGCCACCGCTTCACGCATGATTTTCGCCGTCTGCCAGTCGGTGATGTCTTTACCGTCAAACACCACCCGTCCGCTGGAGGCGCGCGGATCGCCGCACAAGGTGCCAAGCAGCGTCGTTTTCCCCGCGCCGTTAGCGCCAATCAGGGTAACGATTTCCCCCTGGTTGATGTGCAGACTGACGTCGTGCAGCGCCTGAATCTTGCCGTAGTGGGCGCTGACTTTTTCAAACGTTAACATCGTTTTTTCCATCTTATGCCTCACCCAGATAAGCGCGGATGACGTCCGGGTTGTTGCGGATCTCTTCCGGCGTGCCGTTCGCCAGCGGCGTGCCCTGGTTCACCACGTAAATGCGATCGGAAATGCCCATCACCAGCTTCATATCGTGTTCAATCAGCAAGATAGTGGTGTTGTGATGGTTACGTAGCTCGGCAATCAGCTCATCCAGCTCTTTGGTCTCTTTCGGGTTAAGGCCAGCCGCCGGTTCGTCGAGCATCAGAATTTCTGGCTGCGTCACCATGCAACGGGCAATCTCCAGCCGGCGCTGGTCGCCGTAGGCCAGATTACTGGCCTGGCGGTTGGCATGTTCCAGCAGGCCAATACGCTCAAGCCAGGTCGCCGCGCGGTCCAGCGCTTCGCTTTGCGCACGGCGGAAAGCGGGCGTTTTCAACAGGCCGGAAAAGAGGCCCGTTTTCAGTTGCTGGTGCTGTGCCACCAGCAGGTTTTCAATCACCGTCATTTCGCGAAACAGGCGCACATGCTGGAAAGTACGTACCACGCCCATGCGGGCGATCTGCTGGCCCGGCAATCCTTCCAGATGCCGCTCGCGCAACATGATCGTACCGCCTGTCGGCTTATAGAAACCGGTCAGGCAGTTAAACACCGTCGTTTTACCCGCGCCGTTAGGGCCAATCAGCGACACAATTTCCCGCTCACGCAATTCCAGCGATACATTGTTGACCGCCAGCAAACCGCCAAAGCGCATCATCAGGCCGTTAACCGCTAATAATGGCTGACTCATGCCTGCTCTCCTTTCGCCTGACCACTTTTCAGCTTCAACTGCGGACGCGTCATCGGCAGCAATCCCTGCGGGCGCCAGATCATCATCAACACCATCAAACCGCCGAGCATCAACATGCTGTATTCGTTGAAATCGCGCATCAACTCGCGCGACACCACCAACAGAACCGCCGCCAGGATCACCGCAAACTGCGAGCCCATTCCGCCCAGCACCACAATCGCCAGCACGAAGGCGGATTCGGCGAAGGTGAAGGATTCCGGGCTGACAAAGCCCTGGCGGGCGGCAAACAACGTCCCGGCGAAACCGGCAAACGCGGCGCTGATAGTAAAAGCGGTCAGCTTGATGCGCGTCGGGCTTAAACCTAATGAGCGACAGGCGATCTCATCTTCACGCAACGCTTCCCACGCCCGGCCCAGCGGCATACGCAGCAGGCGGTTAATGACAAACAGCGACAGGACCACCAGCAACAGGGCCACCAGATAGAGGAAAATGACCCGGTCGGATGGGTCGTACTTCACGCCAAAGAAATTGCTGAAGGTATCCCAGCCGCCTTCTCGGGTGTTGCGGCTAAACTCCAGACCAAATAGCGTCGGTTTGGGGATCTGGCTGATACCGTTCGGGCCGCCGGTAATTTCCGTGTTGTTGAGCAGCAGGATACGGACGATTTCGCCGAAGCCGAGCGTCACAATCGCCAGATAGTCGCCGCGCAGACGCAGTACCGGGAAGCCGAGCAGGAAACCAGCAGCGGCGGAGACCAGTCCCGCCAGCGGCAGGCAGGTCCAGAAACCCAAACCATAATAGTGGTTGAGCAGCGCAAAGGTATAAGCGCCGATGGCGTAAAAGCCGCCGTAGCCCAATACCAGCAGACCGGACAGCCCCACCACCACGTTCAGCCCCAGACCGAGGATGATATAAATCATGGTCATGGTGGCGATATCGACGCTACCGCGCGACACCATAAACGGCCATGCCACGGCGATAACCAGCAGCGCCATCAGAAACAGCTTTTGCTTAACGGTAGAGCCATCGATCGCCGGCAGAATAAACTTCGGTCCGGAGACGTGCTTCACCGCTTTCTGGAACATCGGACGCAGTAACTGAAAGAAAAAAACCACTGCCGTACCGATAAAGATCCACTGCCAGCGGATGTCGGCGGCGGTATCCACCACCAGTTTGGTGCCGTCCAGCTCCAGTTGTACGCCCATGAAGACGCCAGCCAAAACGAAGAACATCGCCGCAGAGAACAGAGCCATCGCAATATGCATCGGTTTCATACTTTCTCTACCTCCGGACGCCCCAGGATACCGGTCGGCATCACCAGCAGTACCAGAATCAGCAGAGCGAACGACACGACATCTTTATATTCGGTACTTAAATATGCAGACGAGAGCGCTTCGGCGACGCCCAAAATCAGACCGCCGATCATCGCGCCCGGAATGCTGCCTATACCGCCCAGTACCGCTGCGGTGAACGCTTTCATCCCGGCCATAAAACCGATGTAGGGGTTAATTACGCCATAGAACTGACCGAGCAGTACGCCCGCCACTGCCGCCATTGCCGCGCCGATAACAAACGTTAGCGCAATAACGCGGTCGGTATTAATGCCGAGCAGGCTGGCCATTTTCAGATCCTCCGCGCAGGCGCGGCAGGCGCGGCCCATCCGGGAGTAGCGAATGAAAATGGTGAGCGCCAGCATAGCCAGAAAGGTGACTATCCAGATAACCGCCTGCATGGTGGTGATGGACGCGGAAAAGTTTTCGCTGCTGCCCACAATCCACTGGCCGTTAAACAGGCTGGGTAACGCCACGTCGCGCGAACCTTCCGTCAGGCTGACGTAGTTTTGCAGGAAGATGGACATCCCGATGGCGGAAATCAGGGCGATCAGGCGCTTGGAGTTGCGCACGGGCCGGTAAGCAACTCGCTCGATACTCCAGCCGTAGGCGCTGGCAATAATAATCGCGCCGATAAATCCAGCGGCCACCAGGAGCCAACTGGTGTCTATTCCCATCATCATTAGCGCGGCGATGATCATAAAAGAGACGTAGCTGCCGATCATATACACCTCGCCATGAGCGAAGTTGATCATGCCGATAATGCCGTACACCATCGTATAACCGATAGCAATCAGCGCGTAGGTGCTCCCCAGCGTGACGCCGTTAAACATCTGCTGCAAGAAATAGAGAAACTGCTCGGACATAAGGTAACCTTTTTAAACCCGCCCGGCGTGCGGGCGGTGGGATAACTTATCTTCTGGCATTACTTCGCGACGGTTGACGAGCCGTCGGCGTGCCACTGGAAGACGCCAAATTCAAATCCCTTAAGATCGCCTTTTTCATCCCATTTCAGCGGCCCAATAACGGTATCAGCCCCGTTAGCTTTAAGATCTTTCACCAGATCCAGCGGAGCATGGCTGGCGCTACGCGTCATTGCGGTCGCCAGCGACTGGACGGCGGCGTAGGTGATCCAGACATACGGACCGCTGGGATCTTTCTTGTCGGCTTTCAGCGCCTCGACAATCGCTTTATTCGCCGGGTCCTGGTCATAACGTTTTGGCATCGTCACCAACATGCCTTCCGCCGCACCGCCCGCAATATTGGACAGCGACGCGTTACCCACGCCTTCCGGCCCCATAAATTGCGTTTTCAGGCCATTAGCCCGCGCCTGGCGCAGCATCTGCCCCATTTCCGGGTAGTAGCCGCCGTAATACACAAAGTCGATATTCTCTTTTTGCAAGCGGGCAATCAGGGCGGAGAAATCTTTTTCACCGGCGGTAATACCATCAAAAAAGACAATATTGGCATTACCCTGCTTCAGGCCATCCTGCACGGAGCGCGCCAGTCCTTCGCCGTATTGCTGTTTATCGTGAATGATAGCGATGCGCTGCGGTTTCACCGTTTCCAGGATGTATTTCGCGGCCGTTGGCCCCTGGGAGGAGTCCAGGCCGGCGGTACGCATAATGTACTGATAGCCGCGCTGGGTCAGCTCCGGGTTAGTCGCCCCCGGGGAGATCATCAGAATACCTTCATCTTCATAGATATCGGATGCTGGCTGAGTAGAAGAAGAACACAAGTGACCAATAACGTATTGAATACCGTCGTTAACGATTTTGTTGGCCACCGCCACCGCCTGTTTTGGATCGCAGGCATCATCGTACTCTACGCCGACCAGCTTATCGCCTTTAATCCCGCCTTTAGCGTTGATGTCTTTAATGGCCTGGCGCGCGCCGTTAAATTCCATATCGCCCCATTGCGCTACCGGGCCGGACATCGCCCCGACTATGGCGACTTTAATATCATCTGCCATTGCCCCCTGCGAGGCTGCTAATGCAACAATCCCTGCGATTATTGTTTTCGCTTTCCGTTTCATGTGCCTGTATCCCCATTCGTGATGTTATATGTTTTGTTTTTTGCTGGTTAAAAAGCAGACTGTACTTTTTATAAATGGTGCGCTTTTTACTGACTCATTAATGAGTTAGCGCAGCATTTAAAGCATAATAAGATTAAAATCTCTATTTTTCAGTCTATTAAGAAAAGATAATATTCTGCTTTTCGCTATAGATAAACAAAAAAAAGCACGCTTGTCAGCATAAAATAACGGCATATTAAGCGGAATAATTCACTAGCATTCAGGGAATTATGCTGCCTGTTTTCCATTCTCTAATGCTTCAAACTGTAATTATCGTTGTTAAAAAATTAATAACCTGGTAAATGACACAAAAAAGAGAAAGCATCTGGCCTGCCTGTTTCGGTACACTGATCGCATCTTTTGAAATCGGGACAAGCCGTCGATGAAGCTGACTATTCTTCGTTTAGAACACTTTAGCGCTCAGGATCAGATCGATCTGGGCAAAATCTGGCCGGAATATTCCGCCTCCTCATTAAGCGTAGATGAAACGCACCGGATTTATGCCGCGCGGTTTAACGAGCGTTTGTTGGGCGCCGTAAGAGTGACGCTGAGCGGAACGCAGGGCGCGCTGGATTCCTTACGCGTGCGTGAAATCACCCGTCGCCGCGGCGTCGGGCAATACCTGGTAGAAGAAGTCATCCGCGATAATCCCAACGTCTCGTCGTGGTGGATGGCAGATGTCGGTGTTGAAGACCGCAGCGTGATGGCCGCGTTTATGCAGGCGTTAGGTTTTACCGCCCAGCATGACGGCTGGGAGAAGCGCTAAAAGAAAGCCGGATGGCGCTGACGCTTATCCGGCCTACATGCCGGGAGAAAAGATAAAAACCACCTCGCAATTTTCCAAGAATTTCGCGTTGCAGGCAGGCGGCAAGTTATGAAATCCCCGGGAGCTTACATAAGTAAGTGACCGGGGTTGAATAACGTAGCCAACGCACCTGCAGCGCGAAAGGCGCCAGGAAAATTACTTAGCGTCTGTCGCCGTACCGTTCGCATGCCAGTCAAACACGCCGAACTCAAATCCTTTCAGATCGCCTTTCTCATCCCACGACAGCGGTCCCATTACGGTGTCGACCGTGGCGCCTTTCAGGTATTTGGCGATTTCAGCCGGATCGTCGGAGTGGTTCAGCCCCGCCTGCAACGATTGCAGCGCGGCGTAGGTGGTCCACACGAATGCGCCGCTAGGATCTTGTTTCTTGGCTTTGATGGCATCCACAATCGGTTTGTTCGCCGGGACCTGATCGTAGTTCTTCGGTTTGGTGACCAGTAAGCCTTCCGCCGACTCTCCGGCGATGTTAGACAGCGAGACGTTCGCCACCCCTTCCGGCCCCATAAACTGGGTTTTCAGCCCTGCGGCGCGGGACTGGCGCAAAATCTGCCCCATTTCCGGGTGATAACCACCGTAGTAGACAAAGTCGATATTCTCTTTTTTCAGACGCGCTACCAGAGTGGAGAAATCTTTTTCGCCGGCGGTGATGCCGTCAAAGAATACGACGTTAACGCCGCCTTTCTTCAGACCGTCCTGCACCGCGCGCGCCAGCCCTTCGCCGTACTGCTGCTTATCGTGGATAATCGCGATGCGCTGCGGTTTTACCTTCTCCAGAATATACTTTGCCGCCGTTGGCCCCTGGTCAGAGTCCAGACCGGTGGTGCGCAAAATCAGGTTATAGCCGCGCGCGGTCAGCTCCGGCGCGGTCGCCGCCGGGGTTATCATCAGGATGCCTTCGTCTTCGTAGATATCAGACGCTGGCTGTGTGGAAGAGGAGCATAAGTGACCGATAACATACTTGATGCCGTCGTTCACCACTTTGTTAGCGACCGCTACCGCCTGTTTCGGGTCACAGGCGTCGTCATATTTCACCGCGACGAGCTTATCGCCTTTAATACCGCCTTTCGCATTGATATCGGCAATTGCCTGCTCCGCACCGGTAAATTCCTGGTCGCCATACTGCGCCACCGGACCGGACATCGCGCCGACAACCGCGACTTTAATGTCCTCTGCGAATGCCATATGGCTTAATGACAGGGCGATACATCCTGCCAATAACGTTTTACCCTTCATATTCATCCTGATAATCCCCATTATTCTGGTTGTTACGTGTGTTGTGGTGTTATTGTTCAGCACTTTATTTCGATTATTGGCTAGCTACCCGTGCTTTAGCAGCATACTCTGCTAAAACATACCCGATTTTTATTATTTTGGAATAGCTAAATTTACATCCAGATAACAGATTTGTGTCGGTGGGGGAGAGGAAGGGCCCGTAGGCCCGATAAGCGAAGCGCCATCGGGCCTACGTGTTGCCGGATGGCAGGGTAAACGCCTTATCCGCCCTACAAAAAACAAAACCCCCGAATTCACATTCGAGGGTTCATTGGCAATTCGCGAAGATTACGCTTCGATCGCAGCGCGAAGCTTTTTCATGGCGTTCTTTTCAAGCTGGCGCACACGCTCAGCGGAGACGCCGTAACGATCGGCCAGCTCCTGCAACGTAGACTTATTGTCTTCGTCCAGCCAGCGAGCGCGGATAATATCCTGGCTACGCTCGTCGAGCCCCTGCATCGCATCGGTCAGTCGGTTGGCGGCCTGCTCTTCCCAGTTATCGTCTTCAATGCCGTCGGCAAAGTTAGACGATTTATCCTGCAGATACAGCACCGGCGCCATTGGCTGGCTGTCGGACTCATCGTCCGAAGACATGTCAAACGTCATGTCCTGCGCCGCCATACGCGACTCCATCTCACGCACGTCTTTACTGGAAACACCCAGTTCGCGCGCCACCATTTCAACCTCATCCTGATTAAACCAGCCCAGACGCTGCTTGGTTTTACGCAGATTAAAGAACAGCTTACGCTGCGCTTTCGTGGTTGCGACTTTAACGATACGCCAGTTACGCAGCACGTATTCGTGAATTTCTGCTTTAATCCAGTGTACGGCGAAGGAGACCAGACGCACGCCTACTTCCGGGTTGAAACGGCGTACGGCTTTCATCAGGCCGATGTTGCCTTCCTGGATCAAATCCGCCTGCGGCAGACCATAGCCCGCATAGTTACGAGCAATATGAACAACAAAGCGCAGGTGAGACAGGATCAGCGTTTTAGCTGCTTCCAGATCGCCCTGGTAATGCAGCCTTTCAGCCAATGCCCGCTCCTCGTCAGCCGATAACATCGGCCACGCGTTCGCCGCCCGGATATAAGATTCCAGGTTGCCAACAGGGGCTAAAGCTAAATTTTGCATTTCTTTGGTCATTCAAATCCTCTCAATCAGTATTGCCTGGCACCGTCAGCGAGCAACAACCGTGCCAAAGCCGATGAGCAACGAGAATATCACCCACTCTTTTATCAGACAGTGATTTTATCCACAAGTTCAATGTAACACTGTGCATAATTTGCACAAATCTTGTGACATAAAGATGATGCGCGGGGAAGAGACAACAGGGACTCTTTCCCTGCGAACGGAAGCCCATTGCAGGGAAAGATTATACCACGATTTTATCAATCGGGAGTAAAGTGACGTAAATGTTGCACCGTGGCCAGCCAGGCGGCGATCCAGCCAATCATGGAACAGACCAGCAGCAGCAACAGGCACTCATCGAACGATAAACCGTTGAGATCAAACTTCGTGCCGAAGACCTGCGCCACTTCAGTCACCGCCGATGATAAACGCATCACCAAAATTTCAGACAATATCAGTGAAAGAAACGCGCCGGAAAAACCGAGCAACGCGCCGCCATAGAGGAACGGACGCAGGATAAAGCCATCGGTCGCGCCAATCAGCTTTTGCACGTTAATAGTATCGCGACGGGCAAAAATGCTCAGGCGCACGCTGTTGCCGATAACGAGGAAGACCGCCGCGACCATCAGCACGCCGATCATCGCCGACACGCGGCCCACCAGCCCGGTGAGCGCCGCCAGGCGCGCAAACCAGCTATCATCCATGCGGACTTCGTCAATGCCGTTAATCTGCGAGATACGGTCGCGCAGCGTATTAAGCGAGGCGGTACTCTGGAAGTCCAGCTTGGGGATCACCACCGCCACCGCCGGTAGCGGGTTCTCTTCCAGCATGTCCAGCGCGCCGCCAAAACCCGACCAGTTGCGGAATTCTCCCAGCGCGTCCTCACGGGACAGGTAGTTGACCTTCTCAACGCCCTGCTCGGCCTGAAGCTGCCCAACAACCCGTGCCGCCGCGTCATCATCCAGCGTTTTTTGCAGATAAACGGTGATCTGCGGCGACGGATAATACTGAGTCGCCGCCTGGTTGACGTTCTTATAGACCATGTAACAGACGCTGGGCAGCGTCAGGGAGATGGCGATCACCATCACCGTCAGAAACGTCGCCAGCGGTTTGCTTTTCAGATCTTGCAGCGCGCCGTGCCAGGCATAGCGCACCTGCTCATTAAAGACGTTCGTTTTACGTGAGTTCGGTTTCGGCGTCGGCTTCTGGCGTCCTGGCGCGTTGCGCCCGCCGCCTGTTCCGCCGCGAGACTTACGCAGTCGATCCAGCCGTCCGCCGAACTGCCTGATTTGGTTAATCGCGTCGCGCCTATTCATTGGCCAGGCCTCCATGCAGATGTCCATCGCTCAGGACGAGCTGCCTATAGGAACGACGGGAGATAAGTCCAATATCGTGCGTCGCCATCAGTACCGTCACCCCTACGCGGTTAAACTCTTCAAACAGACGTAAAATCCCTTCCGACAACGCGTCGTCCAGGTTCCCGGTCGGTTCATCCGCCAGCAATACCGCTGGCTTATTGACCACCGCGCGGGCGATGCCCACACGCTGTTGTTCGCCTCCGGAGAGTTGAATCGGGAAGTTTCTCGCTTTGTCCAGTAGTCCAACCTTATCCAGCGCCGCCGACACACGACGACGGATATCATCGCCGCTGGCACCGGCAATGATTAACGGTATCGCCACATTATCATAGACCGTGCGATCCATCAGCAGATGGTGATCCTGGAAAATCATCCCAATCTGGCGGCGCAAAAACGGCACTTCGCGGTTTTTCAGGCGCGTAATATCATGCCCGCTGAAGAAGATTTTGCCGGCGCTGGGCCGCTCAATCCCACAGATTAGCTTCAGCAGGGTACTTTTCCCCGCGCCGGAGTGGCCGGTCAGAAACGCCATCTCGCCTGGCCGCATATGGAATGTCACTCCCTGCAGCGCTTGTCTCCCGCCGAGATAGGCCTTGCTGACATGTTCAAAGCGAATCATTGTTAATCCTCTCGGGCAAAAAGTGCCTCAATAAAATCGTCCGCCTTAAACGGACGCAAATCCTCGATACGTTCGCCCACGCCAATGTAACGGATAGGAATGCCAAACTGGTCAGCTACCGAGAAAATCACCCCGCCTTTCGCCGTACCGTCAAGCTTGGTCAGGGTAATACCGGTTAAGCCTACCGCTTCATGGAACAGTTTGGCCTGGCTTACCGCGTTCTGTCCGGTGCTGGCGTCAATGGTCAGCATAACTTCATGTGGCGCTTCTTCGTCCAGCTTTTTCATGACGCGAACGATTTTTTTCAGCTCTTCCATCAGGTGCGACTTGTTCTGCAGACGCCCTGCCGTATCGGCAATTAACACATCCACATTACGCGCCTTCGCGGCCTGGATAGCGTCAAAAATCACCGAGGCGGAGTCCGCGCCGGTATGCTGGGCGATAACCGGAATGTTGTTACGCTGTCCCCAGACCTGTAGCTGTTCGACCGCCGCCGCGCGGAAAGTATCCCCCGCCGCCAGCATCACTGATTTACCCTGCTGCTCAAACTGGCGCGCCAGTTTACCGATAGTGGTGGTTTTACCCACGCCGTTCACGCCAACCATCAGAATAACAAAAGGCGTTTTACCTTCAATATTAAGCGGTTCGTCTACCTTCGCCAGAATCTCGCCCATCTCGTCTTTCAACAGACCATACAGCGCCTCGGCATCTTTAAGCTGTTTGCGGCTGGCGCCTTCCGTCAGATTAGCGATAATCTTACGCGTGGTTTCTACCCCGACATCAGCGATGAGCAACTGCTCTTCCAGCTCCTCGAACAAATCATCGTCGATTTTCTTGCCGCGGAACAGACTGATAAATCCGGAACCGAGATTTTCTTTGGTTTTCAGCAGACTGCGTTTCAGGCGGGCAAAGAAACCTTCTTTAGTCGGTTTTTCCTGCTCCTGAACGATCGCTTCCACCGGCGCGTCTTCTTCCGCTGGCGGAACAACCATCACCGCCTCTTCCGCCGCCTGAGCGGCCAGCGCCTGCGCTTCCAGCTCTTCGTCGGTGAATTTCGCCGCGTTTTCGCCCTCTTCTTCTACCGCAGCAATGACCTCTACGGTTTCCGCTTCGGCCTGCCACTCTTCCGGCGAGATAGCCTCGTCTTTGACCTCTTCCGGCAGCGGCAATTCCTCGCGTTCCACCGCGATCTGCGGCGCTGCCGTCTCAATGGCCGCCGCGGGCTCCGGCTCTACCGGCTGCGGTTTTTCGCTCTCCTGAACTTTCTCAGTAACGTCCACCACCTCTTCCGCAAAGGCTTCGGTTTCTGCTTTGCTGTGTGCGGGCGTTTGCGCGTCTACGTCTGCCGCCGTTTCAACAGGGGGCTCAACCGGTCGTTGTTCCTCAACAATCTGCTGTTCTTCGGTCTGTTCCTGCTTCTGCTCTTTATCACCGAAGCCCAACCAGGAAAAGAAGCCACGTTTTTTCTGTTTTGCCATCTGCGACTACACCCCTCGCGGCGCTATATACATGGAAGCTAAAAAAATGATGAAATAGTCTATCACTTAACTTAATTCACATCACCGCCTGGAATAACTTGCAACAGGCGGTTCGAGCAAGAGAAATGAAAAAACCGACTCACTCTGGCAGCGGCCAAATCCGCATTATTGGCGGGCAATGGCGTGGCCGTAAATTACCGGTTCCGGACAGCCCGGGTCTGCGTCCCACCACCGATCGCGTGCGCGAAACGTTATTTAACTGGCTGGCTCCGGTAATGGTAGACGCCCATTGTCTGGATTGCTTTGCCGGCAGCGGCGCGCTGGGTCTGGAAGCGCTATCGCGTTATGCGGCCCAGGCAACGTTACTGGAAATGGATCGCGCCGTATCGCAGCAGTTGCAAAAAAATCTGGCGACGCTGAAAGCCAACAATGCTCGCGTCGTCAATACCAATACTCTGGCCTTCCTCAGCCAGCCGGGAACGCCGCATCACGTCGTCTTTGTCGACCCGCCGTTTCGTAAAGGGCTGCTGGAAGAGACGTTACAATTGCTGGAAACCCAGGGATGGCTGGCCGACGACGCGCTAATCTACGTAGAAAGCGAGGTGGAAAACGGTCTGCCGCCCGTTCCGGCGAACTGGGCATTGTATCGAGAAAAGGTGGCCGGACAGGTCGCTTATCGTCTGTATCAGCGCGACGCGCAAGGAGAAAATGATGTTGATTAATCTGGGCCGCTTATTAATGCTCTTCGTGTGGGCATTTTTGATTCTTAATCTGGTGCATCCCTTCCCGCGCCCACTCAATATCTTCGTCAACGTGGCGTTGGTGTTCATGGCGCTGATGCACGGTATGCAACTGGCGCTGCTGAAATCAACGATACCGAAAGAGGGTCCGCAGATGACGACGGGAGAGAAAATCCGCATTTTCCTGTTCGGCGTGTTTGAGCTGCTGGTCTGGCAGAAGAAGTTTAAGAACAAAAAATAATGTTTGCTGCCGGATGACGGTTTATTCGTTATCCGGGGTACGGCTAACAAACCCGACGAACCGCGTTCCCTTATAGCTCAGCGTACCTTGATCGCCCACCGTCAAAGCGTGGTACTGCTGCGCTTGTAAACGGAACGTTTTTTCCAGACCGCCATTGAGCGGCTTAAAACTGACCTCATAGCGCATACTGGTTCCCGCCGGGATCACTTCCTGCTGGCGAGAGCGTCGGTCATTAACCGGCTTCTCCCGTTTATTGCTGACCACGACCTGCTTTTGCTGTAACGGCGCCGCCTCATTAGCGGCTTTTTCCCGCCGTTGCTGAACGAAGCGAAACGACGCGGCAACTACGATTAATGCGATGATTATAATGAAGAAAAGCGGTGGCTTACTCATACTGTTAACCTGTCAGAAAATGCGGAAATAAGCATACCCTGCCCGTTATAGTGTTGTCATCTGACCGTCACGGCCTCTACACTGAATAATAGAGCCGCAAGCATACCGTTTGCGAAAAAATAACGAATTCAAGGAATTAAGATGCTTTGGTCGTTTATCGCTGTCTGCCTGTCCGCATGGCTGTATGTGGACGCCTCCTATCGCGGGCCAGCCTGGCAACGCTGGGTTTTTAAGCCCGTCACGTTATTACTATTGCTGTTACTGGCCTGGCAAGCGCCGATGTTTGACGCCATCAGTTATCTTGTGTTGGCCGGACTGTGCGCCTCGCTGGTCGGCGATGCGTTAACGCTCTTGCCGCGTCAACGCCTGCTGTACGCCGTCGGGGCATTTTTCTTATCACATCTGCTCTACACCATTTATTTTGCCAGCCAAATGACGTTGTCGTTCTTCTGGCCGCTGCCGCTGGCGTTACTGATAGTCGGCGCGTTGCTTATCGCCGTTATCTGGACGCGACTGGAGGAGCTACGCTGGCCGGTGTGTACTTTTATCGCCATGACGCTGGTCATGGTCTGGCTGGCGGGCGAACTGTGGTTCTTCCGTCCAACGGCGCCAGCCCTTTCGGCCTTTACCGGCGCGACGCTGCTGTTTATCGGCAATATCGTCTGGCTGGGTAGCCATTACCGCCGCCGTTTCCGGGCGGATAACGCGATTGCCGCCGCCTGCTACTTTGCCGGACACTTCCTGATTGTTCGCTCGCTGTACCTGTAAATAATAGCGCTTGACTCTGGAGTCGACTCCAGAGTGTATCCTCCGGTTAATGAGAAAATTATCATCAACCGGAGGACGTTATGTCGACCCCTGATACCGATGGCAAAAAAGTCCCGCCCTTTACCTCCTTCAGATTAGCCCCGGCAATACAGAAGGCCGATAGCTGCTGCTGCGAAGAACATTGCGCGTCCAGCGCGCCTGTTTCTACTGCCGTGGCAGGCACGCGCTATACCTGGAAAATCTCCGGCATGGACTGCGCCGCCTGCGCCCGAAAAGTGGAGAATGCGGTACGCCAAATTCGCGGCGTCAACCAGGCGCAAGTGCTGTTCGCCACCGAAAAGTTAGTGGTCGATGCCGACACCGACCTCCGCGCGCAAATTGAACACGCCGTACAGAAGGCGGGTTATACCTTGCGTAGTGAAGATTCGCGCGACGCCGCGCCTGAATCTCGTCTTAAAGAGAACCTGCCGCTTATTACGCTGATCATTATGATGGCGATAAGCTGGGGGCTGGAGCAATTTAACCACCCGTTCGGCCAACTGGCCTTTATCGCCACCACCATGGTCGGTCTGTATCCTATTGCCCGCCAGGCGCTGCGGCTGATGAAAAGCGGCAGTTGGTTCGCTATTGAAACGCTGATGAGCGTCGCCGCCATTGGCGCGCTGTTTATTGGCGCGACGGCGGAGGCGGCAATGGTATTGCTGCTGTTCCTCATCGGCGAGCGCCTGGAAGGATGGGCCGCCAGCCGCGCCCGTAAAGGCGTCAGCGCGTTAATGGCGCTTAAACCGGAAACGGCGACCCGTCTGCGCGACGGCGTACGGGAAGAGGTCGCGATTAATACCCTGCGACCGGGCGATATTATCGAAGTCGCCGCCGGGGGGCGTTTACCCGCCGACGGTAAACTGGTTTCCGGTTTCGCCAGCTTTGATGAAAGCGCGCTCACCGGCGAGTCTATCCCTGTGGAGCGCGCAACGGGCGACAAAGTCCCGGCAGGCGCGACCAGCGTTGACCGTCTCGTCACCCTGGAGGTGCTATCTGAACCTGGCGCCAGCGCGATTGACCGTATCCTGACGCTGATTGAAGAGGCGGAAGAGCGCCGTGCGCCCATTGAGCGGTTTATTGACCGTTTCAGCCGCATCTATACGCCAGTCATTATGGTCATCGCGCTGCTGGTGACGCTTATTCCGCCGCTGATGTTCGATGGCGGCTGGCAGGAGTGGATTTATAAAGGGCTGACGCTGCTGCTCATCGGTTGCCCGTGCGCGCTGGTGATCTCCACGCCCGCGGCCATTACCTCCGGGCTGGCGGCGGCGGCACGGCGCGGCGCATTGATTAAAGGCGGCGCAGCGCTGGAGCAACTGGGCCGTATCACGCAGGTCGCCTTTGATAAAACCGGTACGTTGACCATTGGTAAACCACGGGTGACGGCGATTCATCCGGCAAGCGGTATCAGCGAGGCTGAACTGTTGGCGCTGGCGGCAGCCGTAGAACAAGGCGCTACGCACCCGCTGGCGCAGGCTATTGTCCGCGAAGCGCAGACACGCGATCTGGCGATCCCGACGGCGGAATCGCAGCGAACGCTGGCCGGCACCGGAATTGAAGCGCAGGTTAACGGCGAACGTATTCTGATTTGCGCGGCGGGAAAACAGCCTACGGCAGCGTTTGCCGGGCAAATTAGCGAACTGGAAAACGCCGGGCAGACGGTGGTTCTGGTGCTGCGTAACGAGACCGTTGTTGGCGTCCTCGCCCTCCAGGATACATTGCGTGACGATGCGCGCGACGCCATCCGCGAACTGCATCAGTTAGGCGTTAACGGCGTGATTCTGACCGGCGATAACCCACGGGCGGCGGCAGCGATTGCCGGCGAGCTGGATCTGGCGTTTAAAGCCGGACTACTGCCGGAAGACAAGGTGCGGGCAGTCACCGCCCTTAACCAACAAGCGCCGCTGGCGATGGTGGGCGACGGCATTAATGATGCGCCCGCGATGAAAGCCGCCAGTATCGGAATTGCGATGGGCAGCGGTACTGACGTCGCGCTGGAAACGGCTGACGCCGCCCTTACTCATAACCGTCTGCGCGGGTTAGCGCAGATGATTACGCTGGCGCGCGCTACCCACGCGAATATCCGGCAGAACATCACCATTGCGCTGGGGCTGAAAGCCATTTTCCTGGTGACGACGCTACTTGGTTTTACCGGGCTATGGCTGGCAATCCTGGCGGATACGGGAGCCACGGTATTGGTGACCGCCAACGCGCTACGTTTGCTGCGTAAAAACTAATCTTCTCCCGCCCGGCGGCGTCGTGTCGCCGGGTTATCCCGCGGTATTCCTTTCTTTGTACATATTATTCACGCGAAAATTATTTATTTTCTATTACTTATCAAACCATTAATCAGAAATAGCGTGATTTGATGTAAGGTTAATTTTTATCCAACCGATATTGATCATACCGTCTACAAAATAAGGAATGTTAGGCACTATGAAAAATATCAAAGTCATCACCGGCGTTATCGCGACGCTGGGCATATTTAGCGCCTTATTGCTGGTGACAGGAATACTGTTTTATTCCGCCGTCAGCAGCGATCGGCTGAATTTCCAGAATGCGAGCGCACTGAGTTACCAACAACAGGAACTGGGCGGCAGTTTTCAGACATTGATTGAAACCCGCGTCACCATTAACCGCGTGGCGATACGCATGTTAAAAAATCAGCGCGATCCCGCCTCGCTGGACGCCATGAACACGCTGTTAACCAACGCTGGCGCGTCGCTCAACGAAGCGGAAAAGCATTTCAACAACTACGTGAACTCCGAAGCGATCGCAGGCAAAGATCCGGCGTTGGATGCCCAGGCCGAAGCCAGCTTTAAGCAGATGTATGACGTTTTGCAGCAGTCTATCCACTATCTTAAAGCCGATAATTACGCCGCCTATGGCAACCTTGACGCGCAAAAAGCGCAGGATGACATGGAGCAGGTATATGACAAGTGGCTCTCTCAAAATGCGCAATTAATAAAATTAGCCAGCGATCAGAATCAGAGCAGTTTTACCCAGATGCAATGGACGCTGGGGATAATTCTACTTATCGTACTCATCGTGCTGGCGTTTATCTGGCTGGGGCTGCAACGCGTTCTACTCCGCCCGCTGCAACGGATTATGGCGCACATTCAAACGATCGCCGACGGCGATCTTACCCATGAGATAGAGGCCGAAGGACGCAGTGAAATGGGCCAACTGGCCGCCGGTCTTAAAACGATGCAGCAGTCGTTAATCCGTACCGTCAGCGCGGTGCGCGATAACGCAGACTCTATCTATACTGGCGCAGGCGAAATTTCCGCCGGCAGCAGCGACCTCTCTTCCCGTACCGAACAGCAGGCCTCGGCGCTGGAGGAGACCGCCGCCAGCATGGAACAGTTAACCGCCACGGTACGGCAAAACACCGATAACGCACGACAGGCGACGGGTCTGGCGAAAACCGCATCAGAAACCGCGCGTAAAGGAGGACGCGTGGTGGATAACGTAGTGAGCACCATGAACGATATCGCCGAAAGCTCGGAAAAAATCGTGGACATCACCAGCGTGATTGACGGTATCGCCTTCCAGACTAATATCCTGGCGCTGAACGCCGCGGTAGAAGCCGCCCGCGCCGGCGAACAGGGGCGAGGATTCGCGGTCGTGGCCGGAGAGGTACGCACGTTGGCCAGCCGTAGCGCGCAGGCCGCCAAAGAGATCAAAGTGCTGATTGAAAACTCCGTGTCGCGCATTGATACCGGCTCTACGCAGGTACGCGAAGCGGGAGAAACCATGAAAGAGATCGTCAACGCCGTGACCCGCGTGACCGATATTATGGGCGAAATCGCCTCTGCCTCCGATGAGCAAAGCAAAGGCATTGAGCAGGTGGCGCAGGCGGTATCGGAAATGGACAGCGTGACGCAGCAAAACGCCTCGCTGGTAGAAGAATCCGCAGCAGCGGCGGCGGCGCTGGAAGATCAGGCTAACGAACTTCGTCAGGCGGTCGCCGCGTTCCGCATCCAGAAACAGCCTCGTCGGGAGGCGTCGCCAACGACGTTAAGCAAAGGTTTAACGCCACAGCCCGCCGCAGAACAGGCGAACTGGGAAAGCTTCTAATCAGAATAGTATCTGCCGTGCGGTTAATGCGCTTTACGCAATAAATAGCGGTACGGCAGACCCTCCGTCTCTTGCGCCAGCAAATCGTGTTCCATAAAGGTACAGAACCCCGGAATATCACGCGTTGTCGCCGGATCGTCGGCGATAATCAGCAATGTTTCGCCAGTTTGCATGTTGCGCACCGTTTTGCGCACCATCATTACTGGTTCAGGGCAACGCAGCCCCAGGGCGTCAAGCGTATGGTCAGGGGAGGAAAACAGATCGCTCATCTTCGTCTCAATGGTAGAAAAACGGCGATATTTTACGCCCATCTTCGTCAGTAAGCCAGGCAGGTTAACGATTGCGTGAAAATTAGCCATTGCAATGCCAGCGCAAAACAGTATTATGCGGCGGTTCTTTATTGGGTTCCCTCACCCCATCCAACAAAAAGGTCACAATATGACTCCGTTTACACAATCACAGCGCGTAAAAGCGTTGTTCTGGCTATCGCTATTCCATTTACTGGTGATCATTTCCAGTAACTATCTGGTGCAGCTCCCCATCACTATTTTTGGTTTCCACACGACCTGGGGCGCGTTTAGTTTTCCTTTTATTTTTCTTGCCACCGATCTTACCGTGCGTATTTTTGGCGCACCGCTGGCGCGCCGCATTATCTTCGCCGTCATGATCCCCGCGCTGCTGGTGTCGTATGTGGTGTCATCGCTGTTCTATATGGGCACCTGGCAAGGTTTCGCCGCGCTGGCGAACTTTAATCTGTTCGTCGCCCGTATCGCCGCCGCCAGCTTTATGGCCTACGCGCTGGGACAGATCCTTGACGTCCATGTATTTAACCGCCTGCGCCAAAATCGTCGCTGGTGGCTGGCGCCGACCGCTTCAACGCTGTTTGGCAATATCAGCGATACCCTTGCCTTTTTCTTCATTGCGTTCTGGCGAAGCCCCGATGCCTTTATGGCCGGGCACTGGATGGAAATTGCGCTGGTGGATTATTGCTTTAAGGTGCTCATCAGCATTATTTTCTTCCTGCCGATGTACGGCGTTCTACTGAATATGTTGCTGAAAAAGCTGGCAGATAAATCTGAAATTTCCCCATTACCGGCAAGTTAAAGGTTCGTTTTCCGAGTTGTGATAAGATGAGCGAATGAGCCGTTATGGCCGTTTATCGAAAGGAAGAAGTCAATGCGCAATTTGGTTAAATATGCCGGTATTGGCCTGCTGGTTATGGGGCTTGCGGCCTGTGATAACAATGATACAAAAGCGTCGGCAGAAAGCGCCGCCGCGGAAAGCCAGGCCTCCGGTCAGCCCATCAGCCTGATGGATGGCAAACTCAGTTTCTCGCTGCCGGCGGATATGACCGATCAAAGCGGTAAGCTGGGCACCCAGGCGAATAATATGCACGTTTATTCTGACCCGACGGGCCAGAAAGCGGTGATTGTTATCGTCGGCGATAATACCGATGAAGCGTTGCCGGTGCTGGCGAACCGCCTGCTTGAGCAACAGCGTAGCCGCGACCCGCAGCTTCAGGTGGTCACCAATAAGTCTATTGAGCTCAAAGGCCATACGTTGCAACAACTGGACAGCATTATCTCCGCGAAAGGCCAGACGGCGTACTCTTCCATCGTGCTGGGCAAAGTGGATAACCAATTGCTGACGATTCAGGTCACGCTGCCTGCGGACAATCAGCAAAAAGCGCAAACCACGGCTGAAAACATCATCAATACGTTAGTTATTAAGTAACCTTTACGATGATGATGCGGCCTCCGGCAGTGCAGACGGAGGCCGTTTTTTTAAGCGCCAGGTCAGCAATAGCGCCATCGTTACCAGCCCGGCTGCCGCCAGATAAATCACCGGCACGCCCGCCCAGGTCATCACCAGCCCCGCCAGCGGCCCGGTAACCCCCAAAGACATATCCATAAAGACGGTATAGGTCGCCAGCGCCGCGCCCTGGTTCTGCGGCGGCACGGCTTTGACGGCCACCACGCCCAGCGCCGGAAAGACCAGCGAAAACCCCATCCCCGTGAGTAAAACGCCGATTTTTGCCATCCACGGCATGGCTGCCGTCCCCACAAGTAACAGACCAATAATCTCCACGCCAAAGCAGATCATGGCGACATTCAACCCGCCTAAACGATTGATGCCGTTAGGGAACAGCAAACGCGTGCCGACAAACGCGACGCTAAATAACGTGAGCGCAAAGGCGGCGCCATCCCAGCCTTTAGCATCATAAAATAAGGTAATAAACGTCGCGATGACGCCAAACCCTGCCGAGGCCAGCGCCAACGCCATACCATACAGCCAGACACGCCCCAGCACCGCGCGAAACGGCAGCGGCTTGCCTTTGTTCGCCTTCACCGACGGACGTGGAAGGGCTAACAGTACCGCCAACAGCGCCACGCCCATCACCGTTAGCGCCAGTCCCTGTAACCCGCCCCAGGCATAACACAGCACGCCCAGCGGCGCGCCCATCGCCATTGCGCCGTAGGTGACGATACCGTTCCAGGAGATGACCCGACCAATATGCAACGACCCGACGACACCGACGCCCCACAGTGTCGAACCGGTGCCGGCAAAACTTTGCCCAATCCCCAAAATCACGCGACCCAGCCCCAGTAGCAACAAACTGATCATCGGCCAGGCGCTGGCGATATCCGCCAGCAGGTAGCCGAGTCCGCTTAAAAAACAGCCGCATAAGCCAAAGACAACGATTTTTTTCGGCCCTAATACATCCGCATACCGCCCGGCATGGGGACGGCTTAACAGAGTGGCGAAGTATTGCAGGCTGATAATAAGCCCCGCCCAGAACGCGCTGAATCCCATCGCATCATGCACATAGCCGGGCAAGACGGCGAGCGGCAGGCCGATAGTCAGGTAGCTGGCAAAGTTAAACATCACGATGGAGACAATACGCAGATTGAGGCGCAATCCGTTTAGCGCCGGTTCAGCGACGGGTTCGGGCATGAGTATCACCGCATTTTTACAACATGTTTTCTTTTCTATCATGGCGCGCGGTGAAAATCAGTAGTGAGATTCAGATTATCGGTATCAGGGCAGCCGCTACACTTAGAAAAAAACACAACAAGGAAAACTTCATGGCAACCGCTCAACCCGACAAAACGGGTATGCATATTCTGCTGAAACTGGCCTCCCTGGTTATTATTCTCGCCGGGATTCATGCCGCGGCGGATATTATTGTACAACTCTTGCTGGCGCTCTTTTTCGCCATTGTTCTTAATCCATTAGTGACCTGGTTTATTCGCCGGGGCGTGAAGCGACCGCTGGCGATTACTATCGTGGTGGTCGTCATGCTGATCGTGCTTACCGCGCTGGTGGGTGTGCTTGCCGCATCGCTTAATGAATTTATCGCTATGCTGCCTAAATACAGCAAGGAGCTGACGCGTAAGGTCTTACACCTTCAGGAGTTAATGCCCTTCCTGAATTTACATATGTCGCCGGAACGTATGCTCCGCGGGATGGATTCCGATAAAATCATGCTCTTCACCACAACATTAATGACCGGCGTATCGGGCGCGATGGCAAGCATTGTGCTGCTGGTGATGACCGTGGTTTTTATGCTGTTTGAGGTGCGTCACGTGCCTTATAAATTACGTTTCGCGCTAAACAATCCACAAATCCATATTGCCGGCCTGCACCGCGCCCTGAAAGGCGTCTCGCATTATCTGGCGCTGAAAACGCTGCTCAGTTTATGGACGGGCGCGATTATCTGGCTGGGACTGGCGTTAATGGATATTCAGTTTGCGCTAATGTGGGGCGTACTGGCCTTTTTGCTCAATTACGTTCCTAATATCGGCTCGGTGATTTCCGCCGTTCCCCCCATGATTCAGGCGCTGTTATTTAACGGTTTTTACGAGTGCGTACTGGTCGGCGCGCTCTTTTTGGTGGTCCATATGGTGATTGGCAACATTATGGAGCCACGCATGATGGGCCATCGTCTGGGAATGTCCACGCTGGTGGTATTTCTTTCGTTACTGGTCTGGGGATGGCTATTAGGCCCGGTCGGGATGCTCTTGTCCGTTCCTTTGACCAGCGTCTGCAAAATCTGGATGGAAACCACTAAAGGCGGCAGCAAACTGGCGATCTTACTGGGGCCAGGCCGACCGAAAAGCCGTTTACCGGGATGAGGCGACAGATGCTACAATCTCCTCTTCTTCATAGGCAACGTTGGTCCTGATATGTACCAGGTCGTTCTGGGAAAAGTGTCAACATTAAGCGCAGGTCAATTGCCCGACGCGTTAATCGCTCAGGCGCCGCAGGGCGTTCGCCGGGCAAGCTGGCTGGCCGGGCGCGTGCTGCTTTCCCGTGCGCTCTCGCCACTACCGGAGATGGTGTATGGCGAACAGGGTAAACCGGCTTTTTCCGCCGGAGCGCCGCTGTGGTTTAACCTCAGTCATAGCGGCGACACTATTGCTCTGTTGCTTAGCGACGAAGGTGAAGTCGGCTGCGATATTGAAGTGATCCGCCCGCGCGATAACTGGCGTTCGCTGGCAAATGCGGTATTCAGCCTCGGCGAACATGCTGAAATGGAAGCGGAACGTCCGGAGCGACAACTGGCGGCCTTCTGGCGTATCTGGACGCGTAAAGAAGCCATCGTAAAACAACGCGGCGGCAGCGCCTGGCAAATCGTCAGCGTGGACAGCACGTTGCCCTCTGCCTTGTCGGTCAGCCAGTGTCAGCTCGATACGCTCAGTCTGGCAGTCTGTACCCCCACACCGTTTACGCTGACGCCGCAGACGATAACAAAAGCGTTATGACACATTAATTTTTCCCTCTGGCGGCGGACGTGTGTTACAAAATGCGGAGCTTCCCATGCGCCGACGCGCCATACCAAAAGGTTTAAGTCAGATGCAACGTGTCACCATCACCCTCGATGACGATTTACTGGAAACGCTGGACAGCCTGAGCCAGCGACGCGGCTATAACAATCGCTCCGAAGCGATCCGTGATATTTTGCGCGGCGCTCTGGCGCAGGAGGCCACCCAGGAACACGGTACACAGGGTTTCGCGGTACTTTCATATGTTTATGAACATGAGAAACGGGATTTAGCCAGCCGCATCGTCTCCACCCAGCATCATCATCATGATTTATCCGTCGCCACGCTGCACGTCCATATCAACCACGATGACTGTCTGGAGATCGCCGTTCTGAAGGGCGATATGGGCGACGTACAGCATTTTGCCGATGATGTTATCGCCCAGCGCGGCGTGCGCCACGGCCACTTGCAGTGTTTGCCGAAAGAAGACTAACGCCCCAGCGCCTTGCCGGGGGCGCTTCGCTTGCCCGGCCTACGCTCGCACGTCGTCGTTTGTAGGCCGGATGAGGCGCAGCCGCCATCCGGCAATAATGTTTACGCCATCGTGCCAATCGTTTTTCTGAAGCGTAACAGCGCTATCAGGAAGAACACGCCGCCTATCGCCAGCAGGGTCAGGAACTGCGGCCAGACGATGCTCAAACCTGCGCCGCGATAAAGAATAGCCTGGGCAAGGCTGACAAAATGCGTCGTCGGCATGGTCAGCATAATATCCTGCACCGCCTGCGGCATACTTTCGCGCGGCGTGGAACCGCCGGAAAGCATTTGTAGCGGTAACAGTACCAGAATCATTAATAACCCCAGTTGCGGCATCGAACGGGCGATGGTACCCATAAAAATCCCAATTGAAGTGGTGGCGAACAGGCTCAGCGCCACGCCCAACATAAACAATGGGATCGATCCTTCAATCGGTACGCCAAGTACGCCTTTCACCATCAGCATCAAAGACAAACCGGAAACCACCAGCACGACCAGCCCCATCGACCACACTTTTGCCATCATGATCTCAAAGGGCGTGACCGGCATCACCAACAGATGCTCTACCGTGCCGTGTTCTCGCTCGCGGATCAGCGCCGATCCGGTCAGCACTATCGCCAGCATGGTAATGTTGTTGATAATCGCCATCACGCCGCCAAACCACGCCGGGTCCAGATTCGGGTTAAAGCGCATCCGAATCTCCAGCGACACCGGCTGAACGTTATCTCCCCGCGCGCGCGCCACAAAGCTGTTGACCTCGCCGCTAATAATATTCTGGATATAACTGTTGCCGGTAAACGCCTGGCTCATGCGCGTCGCATCGACGTTAACCTGAATATCAGGCTGACGTCCGGCCAGCACATCACGCTGGAAATTTGGCGGAATATTGACCGCAAAGGTATAGCGTCCGGCATCCAGTCCGGCATCCATTTCCGTTGCCGTAATCATCTCCGGCGGCAGAAACCACGGGCGGTAAAAACTATTCACAATACGGTTCGACAACTGCGACTGATCCATATCGGCGATGGCGATAGGGGCAAGATGCAACGAACCGGGCAGGACGGTAGCGGAGGAGTAAACCGAAATCGTAAAGGCGAAGACGATCAGCGACAGCATCGCTTTGTCGCCCAGCAGACTGCGCAGTTCTTTAACGCCGAGGTTATAAATATTACGTAATCCGCGCATTACCCCTCCTGTTTTTTCAGCAGCAGAATGCTCAGACCCATCACCACCGGGACGGCAATCAGTAACGGCATAAATAACGGCCAGAGATCGGACAGATCCAACGCTTTGGAAAACGTCCCGCGCGCGATCGTCAGAAAATGGCTGGTCGGGTAGATCTCGCCGATCCATCTTCCCGGTCCTTCCAGCGAAGCCACCGGATCGATCATGCCGGAAAATTGTGTTGCCGGAATGAGGGTAATAATCGACGTCCCAAAAATAGCGGCGATTTGGCTCTTCATAAACGTGGAGATCAGCAGCCCCAGACCGGTGGCGATGATGACGTAAAGCAGCGCCGCGAGGGTAAGCGTGAGAAAGCTGCCTTTCAGCGGCACGCCGAACACAAAGACCGACAGCGCGCACAGTAGCAAGAAGTTCAGCATACCCAGCGCGATATACGGCAGTTGTTTACCCAGCAAAAATTCGCTGCGCGTCGTCGGCGTTACGTACAGATTAATCATCGACCCCAGCTCTTTCTCCCGCACCACGCTCAGGGCGCTAAGCATTGACGGGATCATCATGAGCAGCAGCGGAATGACCGCCGGAACGATAGCGGGCAGACTTTTCACATCCGGGTTATAACGATAGCGCGTTTCAATGTTGAGCAGCCCGGCCTGTTTAACCGGGTTCGGCTGACGACTTGCCGCCTCCTGCAGCCAGCTTTGGTGCATCGCCTGAACGTACCCCTTCACCGTCTCGGCGCGGCTGGGCATGGCGCCATCCACCCAGACGCCAATCTGCGCTGGCGTACCGCGAGCAATATCGCGGCCAAAATTAGGCGGGATCTCAATGGCAACCGCCAACTCTCCCGAACGCATCCGCCGGTCAAGCTCGTCATAGCTGGCGAGCGGCGGCTGTTCGATAAAATAGCGGGATCCTGCCAGATTGAGCGACCATGCCTGGCTACTGACGGTTTGATCGCGGTCGAGGACGGCAAAACGCAGGTTCTCCACGTCCATACTGATGCCATAGCCCATAATCAGCATCAGAATTACCGTTCCCAGCAGCGCCAGCGTCGAGCGTACCGGATCGCGGCGTAGCTCCAGCGCTTCGCGGCGACTGTAGCTGAACAAACGCCGGAAGCTCAATCCCTGCCGCGACGGTTTACCTGACGCGGCGGGCGTCTGGGATGGCGGTATTGGGGTTTCAGGCGCCGCTCCCGCAGCTTCCTGTAGCCAGGAAATAAACGCCGCTTCCAGATTGGCCGCGCCCCGCTGTTGCACCAATTCCTGCGGCGTACCGCTGGCGAGCACTTTACCGGCGTGCATCAATGACATTCGGTCGCAACGTTCCGCTTCGTTCATAAAATGGGTCGAGATAAAAATCGTCACCTTATCCTGACGCGAAAGATCGACCATAAGCTGCCAGAACATATCCCTGGCGACCGGATCAACGCCGGACGTTGGCTCATCAAGAATCAGCATTTCCGGGCGATGGATCACCGCTACCGCCAGCGATAAACGCTGGCGGATACCGAGCGGCAACGAAGCGGGGAGCGTATCTTCCACCTCCGTTAGCATAAAGCGTTCGATCATCTGCGCGACGCGCGCCGGGATCTCCGCTGGCGGAATATGAAACAGGCGGGCATGAAGTTCCAGATTCTGCCGCACGGTGAGTTCGTTATAGAGCGAAAAAGCCTGCGACATATACCCGACCCGGCGACGAGTATCGATGTCGTTCGGGTCCACCGGCTGGCCAAATAGCCAGGCCTGGCCTTCGCTGGCGGGAAGCAGACCGGTCAGCATTTTCATGGTGGTCGATTTGCCGCAACCGTTTGAACCGAGGAAGCCAAAAATCTCGCCGCGCGGAATGCGGAAATTAACATGGTCAACCGCGACGAACTTACCGAAGCGCATGGTCAGATCTTTCGCCTCAATGGCAATCTCTTCCTGCTCAGCGTGATACGGCGGGATCACCACTGGCTTATGAGCCTGGCGCTGCGCTTCTGGCAACAGGGCAATAAACGCCTGTTCCAGCGTCGCACTATGGGTTTTTGCCCGCAGTTGCTGCGCACTGCCGGTTGCCAGTATCTCGCCCGCATTCATCGCCACCAGCCAGTCAAAACGCTCCGCCTCTTCCATATAGGCCGTTGCGACCAACACGCTCATATTGGTCTGCCGTTGGCGGATACTGTCGATTAAGTCCCAGAACTGAGCGCGGGAGAGCGGGTCCACGCCGGTGGTAGGCTCATCAAGAATCAGCAATTCCGGGTCATGAATCAGCGCACAGCACAGCCCCAGCTTTTGTTTCATCCCACCGGACAGCTTCCCGGCAGGACGGTCACGAAACGGCGCCAGGCCGGTGCTGTTCAGCAGCTCGGTAATACGCGCTTCGCGTTCAGCTTTGTCATGACCAAAGAGACGAGCGAAAAAATCGACGTTCTCATAAACCGATAGCGTGTGATAAAGGTTTTTCCCCAACCCCTGCGGCATCCAGGCGATGCGCGGACAGACGTCGCGGCGATGTCTCGCATCGCGCATATCGCCGCCCAGGACGATAACGTTCCCTTGCTCAATCACCCGCGCGCCAGAAATCAGCGACAGCAGGCTCGACTTCCCCACCCCGTCCGGACCAATCAGCCCGACCATACTACGGGCGGGAATGTCCAGCGTGATATTGTTCAGCGCGACCGTTTTTCCGTAATGCTGGCTCACCCCCTCAAGCTGCGCCACGGGAGGAACAGGCACCAGCTTCAGCGACGTCATTGCGACAGCCTCACGCTTAGAGCGTCAGGCCAGGGCACGCGCTCATCCAGACGAACCCAGGCCATTCCCGGCAAACCGGTTTTGACATATTCCAGATGCTGTCGCAGTAGCTCTGGCGGAATACGCGCTTTGACGCGGAACATCAGCTTCAGTCGTTCATCGTGGGTTTCCACGGTTTTGGGCGTGAACTGCGCCACGCTGGCGACAAAACTGATCGTCGCCGGAATACGCAGATCCGGCGCGGCGTCCAGCACCAGTCGCGCTTCGCCGCCGATCTTCAACAACCCCGCCTGTTCGGTCGGCAGGAAAAATGTCATATAAACATCGCTGAGATCGACCATGTTCAACACCCGGCCGCCAGCCGATAACACTTCGCCCGGCTCCGCAACGCGGTACTGCACGCGTCCATCGCGCGGCGCTTTTAATTCGCTGTCGTCGATGTCGGCGACAATACGCCGCTCGGTCGCCTGCGCCGCTTCCACGCGCGTTTGCGCCTGGATAATACTGGTACGCGCCGCTTCAATCGCCGCTTTTGCCGCAGATACCTGCGCTTTGGCGGTCTCCAGGGCGGCGCGCGCGCTTTCCGCCGCCGCGCGATCGTCATCTAACTGTTGTACAGATACCGCGCCACGCTGCGACAGCGAACGGGAACGCACGTGACGTTTAGAGACGGAGTCCAGCTCAGCTTCCCGCTGTTTGACGACCGACTGCGCGGCGCGCATTTCACTCTGGCGTTGCTCCAGCAAGGCACGGGCGGCGGCAACCGCGCTTTCGGCCTCTTTAATCTGCGCAATCGCCTCCAGCCGCTGCTCCTGCAGCACGCGGGTATCCATTTTCGCCAGCACCTCGCCCTGACGAACGAACTGCCCTTCCGAAACGAGGATGGTATCAATACGCCCGGCAATCTTAGTGGCAATATCCACTTCGGTGGCTTCAATTCTGCCGTTGCTGGCGGCAAACCCCTCCGGTATTCCCGCAGGGCGCAGCATCCACCAGGCTATCGCGGCCACCGCCACAAGAATCCCCGCTCCCCACCACACCAGATGACGCTTCATTTTGTCCATAATCGACCCGCCGTAATCCCTGTTGTCTAACCATGCGTGTCACAAAGTCCGCCGGGCGTGCGCTCAACGGGGGTTTCCATTCGGGATAAGAATGAAAAAAGAAAAGGGGCCAGACGACGAACAGACGCCGATGAAGCGCTCGCCGTCAAAGGGAGTGAATGATGTAGGTACCCGGAAAAGAGGGAGTAATGTTGTCATCATCAGCGTTCCTGGCCGTAAATGAAACACGCATACTCATAACTGCTATAAATCGATACTAACACCTCTGTCCGGGATGTCTATTCGCTTATTGTTTGTAATGGTACTTAGCGTTTTGCCGCCAAATCCTGCGCGCAGGCCCAGGCGCTCGACCACGCCCACTGGAAGTTATAGCCGCCCAACCAGCCGGTGACGTCCATCACTTCGCCGATAAAATAGAGACCCGGCACGCGGCGCGCTTCCATAGTCCGCGATGATAGTTCGTTTGTATCCACGCCGCCCAGCGTCACTTCCGCTGTCCGATAGCCTTCGGTGCCGTTAGGCTGCACTTGCCAGGCAGTAAGCGTGTCAACCAACGCCTGCTGATCACGAACGTTCAACTGTCTGAGCGATACATCCGGGATGTGCCCCAACTGTTGTAAACACTCCACCAACCGTTTCGGCAAATGCATCGCCAGCGTGTTCTTCAGACTCTGGTTCGGGTGCGCGTTACGCTGTTCATTGAGAACGTCTTCCAGCGAGAGGTCCGGCAATAAGTTAATGCTCACTAACTCTCCCGGTTGCCAGTAGCTGGAAATCTGTAAAACGGCGGGGCCGGACAGCCCACGATGGGTAAAAAGTAGGTTTTCCCGAAATACCGTGCCATTGCGGGCGGTAATTACGCAGGGCACAGAGACGCCAGACAGCGTCTGGAGCTGTTCTAACAGCGGCTTATGTAGCGTAAAGGGCACCAGCCCGGCGCGCGTCGGCAACACCTTGAGACCAAACTGTTCGGCGATTTTATAGCCAAACGGCGATGCGCCAAGCCCCGGCATCGACAGGCCGCCGCTGGCAATCACCAGCTTTTGCGTAGTCACCGTCTCGCCGTTCAACGCCAGTACGAAACCCGACTCATCACGCTCGACGCTCAATACCTCGCTACGCAGGCGCATCGTTACGCCGCCTTTGTCGCACTCGGCAACCAGCATATCGACAATGCGTTGGGCGGAATCATCGCAAAAAAGCTGTCCCAGCGTTTTCTCATGCCAGGCTATCCCATACCTGCCGACCAGATCGATAAAGTCCCACTGGGTATAGCGGGCTAATGCTGATTTGCAAAAATGGGGGTTCTGGCTCAAATACGCAGCAGGCTCAACATAAAGATTAGTAAAGTTGCAGCGTCCACCACCGGACATGAGGATTTTACGTCCTGGCTTCTTGCCATTATCGATGAGCAGCACGCGGCTACCCGCCTGTCCTGCCTGCGCGGCGCAAAACATGCCCGCTGCGCCAGCGCCTATAATAACGGCATCAAACCTTTCCACGTCGCCTTCCTCTCTCAAATTCGGGCGGGAATTGTAAAGTTTCCTCAGTGGTCGCACCAGCGCGAAAAGCGCCTGAAAATGGTATTTATCTGAAATATATAAGATAATTCTTTAGTGATATCAAACAAAGCACGAAGTACATCAAAAAAAGTCTATATTTCACTTTGCCCGCGCCGCCAAAGTCACTGATAATGCGCCGCGTTCATGTCCTCAAAATGGCGTAACGTCCTATGCTACATTTGTTTGCTGGCCTGGATTTACATACCGGGCTTTTATTATTGCTTGCTCTGGCTTTTGTGCTGTTCTACGAAGCGATTAACGGCTTCCATGACACAGCCAATGCAGTCGCAACCGTGATTTACACCCGTGCGATGCGTTCGCAGCTGGCGGTTGTCATGGCGGCGGTGTTTAACTTTTTTGGCGTTTTGCTGGGGGGTCTCAGCGTGGCGTATGCCATTGTGCATATGCTACCAACGGATCTCCTGCTCAACATGGGTTCCGCGCACGGCCTCGCTATGGTCTTTTCCATGTTGCTGGCGGCGATTATCTGGAACCTCGGCACCTGGTATTTCGGGTTGCCGGCGTCCAGTTCCCACACGCTGATTGGCGCCATTATCGGCATCGGTTTAACCAATGCGATGATGACCGGCACGTCAGTGGTGGATGCGCTTAACATCCCGAAAGTTATCAATATTTTCGGTTCACTCATTATCTCCCCTATTGTCGGTCTGGTATTCGCCGGCGGTCTGATTTTCTTGCTGCGCCGCTACTGGAGCGGTACTAAGAAACGCGCCCGTATCCACCTGACGCCAGCCGAACGTGAAAAGAAAGACGGCAAGAAAAAGCCGCCGTTCTGGACGCGTATCGCGCTGATCCTCTCAGCTATCGGCGTGGCGTTTTCGCATGGCGCGAACGATGGTCAGAAAGGCATTGGCCTGGTCATGCTGGTGCTGATTGGCGTCGCGCCTGCGGGTTTCGTGGTCAATATGAATGCCTCCAGCTACGAAATCACCCGTACGCGCGATGCTATCAACAATGTCGAAACGTACTTTGAGCAGCGTCCTGACCTGCTGAAAGCCGTCACCGGCGTTGACCAACTGATTCCGTCTCCGGAACCGGGCGCGACTGAACCGACTGAATTCCACTGCCATCCGGCTAACACCATTAACGCGCTTAACCGTGCGAAAGGGATGCTGGCAAACGTGGAAAGCTACGACAAGTTAAGCGTTGAACAGCGTAGTCAGTTGCGTCGCATTATGCTGTGCATTTCCGACACGACCGATAAAGTCGTGAAATTGCCTGGCGTAAGCAGCGATGACCAGCGCCTGCTGAAAAAGCTGAAGACCGATATGTTAAGCACCATTGAGTATGCGCCGGTGTGGATCATTATGGCAGTGGCGTTGGCGCTGGGTATTGGTACGATGATCGGCTGGCGTCGCGTGGCGACCACTATCGGCGAGAAAATTGGTAAAAAAGGCATGACGTATGCGCAGGGAATGTCGGCGCAGATGACGGCGGCAGTCTCTATCGGTCTTGCCAGCTACACCGGTATGCCAGTTTCTACCACTCACGTACTCTCCTCTTCAGTGGCGGGAACCATGGTCGTTGATGGCGGCGGGTTGCAGCGTAAAACCGTGACCAGCATTCTGATGGCCTGGGTATTTACGTTACCGGCGGCGATTATTCTTTCCGGCGTGCTGTACTGGCTTTCCCTGAAGATTATTTAAGCCAAATGGGCCGGATAGCGCTGTCGCTAATCCGGCCTGTCAGGATGAAACGACACAGGCCTGATAGGCCGCTATAAGCGGCGTCATCCGGAGGCTTATCTAATACGAGCGGGTCAGGAAACTGGCCCGCTTTTTTTATTCAGTGCCAAATCATGAGCGCAATCAAGCTCACCACCACCAAACCGCATAACGCGCTGGTCAGCAGAAACTGGCGGCGCACGCGTTCACAACGGCGAATAAATTCTTCATCATGATGATCGCGATAGCGCTGAGCGTAGATATACCATACCAGGCGCACCTGTTTGTTGGGCTGACCATGCGTGGTAAAGAAGCCGCCGCCATCGACATATTGATAGAGCAAAGGATCGCAACCACGAAGTACCACTAACAGTGCGCGTAGCGATGAGAAATAGCGCGCCATATTAACAATGCAAACGACACATAAAGCCCAGAATAGTGAGACGGTGCTTATCATATCTCCTCCCCGGCGACCCGCCCACGGAGTTCCTCTCCGGGACTACCGCTCCCCGATACCCTGCCAGACAATCAGTGAAAGAGTACTACGAAAGCCGTCCATATTAGCGCTCCGCATTCGAACGGCTCTTATACACATTGTAGGAGATCAGTTAATTTTTTTACCAGAAGGTTAATCACTATCAATGCAATTCCCTGAAAATTTTGTTTAACTAACTGGCAAGCAAGGCAGATTGACGGATTATCCTGGTCGCTATAATGTAAGGATAGTTATGGTAAACGGCTGAGCTAGCCCCGCGCATAGAGTTCGCAGGACGCGGGTGACGCGGCGGCATAAGAAACGCCAGTAGCTCAATGGTCATCGACAACTTATGGAAGGAGTAACACTATGGCTTATAAACACATTCTTATCGCAGTTGATCTCTCCCCGGAAAGTAAAGTTCTGGTTGAAAAAGCGGTCTCTATGGCGCGCCCCTACAACGCGAAAATCTCCCTCATCCACGTTGATGTGAACTATTCTGACCTGTACACCGGTCTGATTGACGTCAATCTGGGCGATATGCAGAAACGTATCTCCGAAGAAACCCACCACGCGCTGACCGAGCTGTCTACCAACGCTGGCTACCCTATCACTGAAACCCTGAGCGGTAGCGGCGATTTGGGCCAGGTGCTGGTTGATGCCATCAAGAAATACGATATGGATCTGGTCGTTTGCGGTCATCACCAGGACTTCTGGAGCAAACTGATGTCTTCTGCGCGCCAGCTGATCAACACCGTTCACGTTGACATGCTGATTGTGCCGCTGCGCGACGAAGAAGAGTAATACTTGCCGTGCCGGCTGGCGGCTAAGACCGCGTCTGGTCTATAGTCAATCAGGTTGGCCTGAACCATCTGGCAAATTCTGGTTATCAACAACAACGCCCGCTTCTGTGGGCGTTTTGTTTATCCCCCCTTCTTCGCAGTACTCAGTACATCATTCCATCACACCAAACATAATTAGTGTGATCCACTAATTAGTTTGCGTATCATTTGTATAATAACCTATTGATCAGGCTAATAACCGCAGTCTATATCAGGGTAAGTCTTTTCGGCGCGTTTTGATATACGCGCTCATACGTTTCGGGATGGCATTAAAAGGCGAAGGAATATGAATACAACTGCACCTACGGGCTTGCTGCAGCAACCTCGTCCATTTTTCATGATCTTTTTTGTAGAATTATGGGAACGATTTGGCTATTACGGCGTCCAGGGCATCCTGGCGGTCTTTTTCGTTAAACAATTGGGTTTTTCTCAGGAACAGGCCTTTATTACCTTTGGCGCTTTTGCAGCACTGGTTTATGGCCTGATCTCCATCGGCGGCTATGTTGGCGACCATCTGTTAGGGACTAAACGCACCCTGGTCCTGGGCGCGATTGTGCTGGCGATTGGCTATTTTATGACCGGTATGTCGCTATTAAATCCCGATCTGATTTTTATCGCACTGGGTACGATTGCCGTGGGCAACGGGTTATTTAAAGCCAATCCCGCCAGCCTGCTCTCTAAATGCTATCAGCCTAAAGATCCCCGGCTGGATGGCGCTTTCACCCTGTTTTATATGTCGATTAACATCGGTTCTTTGTTATCGCTATCGCTGGCGCCAGTGATTGCCGATAAATTTGGCTATGCGGTGACCTATAATCTGTGCGGCGCTGGTTTAATTGTTGCGCTTCTGGTGTACTTCGCCTGCCGTGGCATGGTGAAAAATATCGGTTCTGAACCGGATCATAAACCGCTACGTTTTCGCAATTTGCTGCTGGTACTACTCGGCACCGTCGTCATGATTTTCCTCTGCGCCTGGCTGATGCACAACGTTAAGATTGCCAATCTGGTGCTCATCGTCCTTTCTATCGTCGTCACTATTTTCTTCTTTCGCGAAGCGTTTCGTCTGGATAAAACCGGCCGCAATAAAATGTTCGTGGCGTTTATTCTGATGATTGAAGCCGTGCTGTTTTACATTCTGTATGCGCAGATGCCTACCTCGCTGAACTTCTTTGCGATTAATAACGTGCATCATGAAATTCTTGGATTCGCCATTAACCCGGTGAGTTTTCAGGCGCTGAACCCATTCTGGGTGGTCGTCGCCAGTCCGGTACTGGCAGCGATTTACACCCGACTGGGTAGCAAAGGCAAAGATCTGACTATGCCGATGAAGTTTACGCTCGGCATGTTCCTCTGCGCGCTGGGTTTTCTGACCGCTGCCGCCGCCGGGATGTGGTTTGCCGATGCGCAAGGACTGACGTCACCATGGTTTATCGTGCTGGTGTATCTGTTCCAGAGTCTGGGCGAGTTGTTGATTAGCGCGCTGGGACTGGCAATGGTCGCCGCTCTGGTGCCGCAGCATCTGATGGGCTTTATTCTGGGAATGTGGTTCCTGACCCAGGCCGCCGCCTTCCTGCTCGGCGGTTATGTGGCGACCTTCACTGCCGTACCGGAAAACATCACCGATCCGTTACAGACGCTGCCAATTTATACCGGCGTCTTTAGCAAAATTGGTCTGGTAACGCTGGCGGTCACCGTGGTGATGGCCATTATGGTGCCGTGGTTAAACCGGATGATTAATACGCCAGATACCGAACAGTAATACTCAGTGCCGGATGCGGCTTACGCCTTATCCGGCCTACAAATAATTGAGAATCGTAGGCCCGATAAGCGTAGCGCCATCGGGCAATCCGTTACTCCGTCAGAGGGGTTCCAGCATAAATATCAAACCGATGCCCTTTGGTGACGATGGCGTTGGGCGTCGCGACATCCGCCAGCGGCGGCGCATAATCGGGACGTTTAACCACCACGCGTTTGGTCGCCAACTGACGCGCCGGTTCCAGCAGTCCGTCGGCGTCTAAATCCGGCCCCACCAACGACTGAAACACCCGCATCTCTTTCTTCACCAGCGCGCTTTTCTGCCGGTGAGGAAACATCGGATCGAGGTAGACCACCTGCGGGCGCGGCGTGATATCGGTCAACGCCGTCAGGCTGGAAGCATGAATCAACTGCAAACGCTCCTGAAGCCAGCCGCCAATGTCCGCATCGGCGTAGCCGCGCGTCAGACCGTCATCGAGCAGCGCGGCAACCACCGGGTTACGCTCCAGCATCCGCACGCGGCAGCCGACTGACGCCAGCACAAACGCATCGCGCCCCAGTCCGGCCGTGGCATCAACCACATCCGGCAGATAATCGCCTTTGATACCAACGGCTTTCGCCACCGCTTCGCCGCGCCCGCCGCCGAACTTACGTCGATGGGCCATCGCGCCGCCGACAAAATCGACGAAAATGCCGCCGAGCTTCGGTTCGTCGCGCTTGCGCAGCTCCAGATGTTGCGGCGTCAATACCAGCGCCATCGGGTTGTCTTCGTCATGCTCCAGTCCCCAGCGGGCAGCCAGAACAGATAAGGCGCCGTCTGTGGCGCCCGTTTCATCCATTAAGCAGATTTGCACGTAAAATCAGCCTTTAATCCCGTAATGCTCCAGCATCGCGTCCAGCTGTGGTTCACGGCCACGGAAGCGTTTAAAGAGTTCCATCGGCTCTTCAGAACCACCGCGAGTCAGGATGTTATCAAGGAACGACTGACCGGTCTCACGGTTGAAAATGCCTTCCTCCTCAAAGCGGGAATAGGCGTCCGCCGCCAGTACGTCGGCCCACAGATAGCTGTAGTAGCCTGCCGCATAGCCGCCAGCAAAGATATGGCTGAACGCATGTGGGAAACGGCCCCATGTCGGTGACGGCACCACGGCGACCTGTTTTTTGATTTCAAAGAGCGTCTCAAGAATTTTCGCTCCTTGCTGCGGGTTAAATTCCGCATGCAGACGGAAATCAAACAGGCCGAACTCCAGTTGACGCAGAATAAACAGAGCCGCCTGATAGTTTTTCGCCGCCAGCATTTTATCCAGCAGTTCCTTCGGCAACGGCTCGCCGGTTTCATAGTGGCCGGAGATAAACGCCAGCGCTTCCGGCTCCCAGCACCAGTTTTCCATAAACTGACTTGGCAGTTCGACCGCGTCCCACGGCACACCGCTGATACCGGAGACCCCGGCGGTCTCAATGCGGGTCAGCATATGATGCAGGCCATGACCAAACTCGTGGAACAGGGTGATCACTTCGTCATGGGTAAACAGAGCGGGTTTACCGTTCACCGGACGGTTGAAATTACAGGTCAGATAAGCGACCGGCTTTTGCAATGTGCCGTCCGCCTTACGCATCTGGCCGACACAGTCGTCCATCCACGCCCCGCCGCGTTTGTGTTCGCGCGCGTACAGGTCAAGGTAGAAGCTGCCGCGCAGCTCGTTATTTTCGTCATACAGTTCAAAGAAACGTACTTCCGGGTGCCAGACATCAACGTCAGTACGCTCTTTGGCAGTGATGCCGTAAATACGTTTCACCACTTCAAACAGGCCATTCACGGCTTTGTTTTCCGGGAAGTACGGACGTAGCTGCTCATCGCTGATGCTGTACAGGTGCTGTTTTTGCTTTTCACTGTAGTACGCGATATCCCACGGTTGCAGCTCCTCAACGCCAAATTCGGCTTTGGCGAAGGCGCGCAGCTGGGCCAGCTCTTTTTCCCCCTGCGGACGGGCGCGTTTCGCCAAATCGGTTAAGAAATCGAGCACCTGCTGCGGATTTTCCGCCATTTTGGTGGCCAGCGATTCATGGGCATAATTTTCGAAGCCCAGCAGTTGCGCCAGTTCATGGCGCAGCGCAAGAATTTCTTCCATCACCGGGCTGTTATCCCACTTACCGGCGTTCGGCCCCTGGTCGGAGGCGCGAGTGGAATAGGCGCGATACATCTCTTCGCGCAACGCCTGGTTGTCGCAGTAGGTCATGACCGGCAGATAGCTCGGGATATCCAGAGTCAGCAGGTAACCTTCCTGCTCTTTGGCTTCCGCCTGGGCCTTCGCTGCCGCCAGAGCGCTTTCCGGCATTCCCGCCAGCTCGGCTTCGTCGGTGATGAGCTTCGTCCAGCCCATGGTGGCATCGAGCACATTATTGCTGTACTGGTTGCCCAGCTCAGACAGGCGAGTGGCGATTTCGCCGTAACGCTGCTGTTTCTCTTTCGGCAGACCGATGCCGGACAGTTCAAAATCACGCAGCGCGTTATCAACCGCTTTCTTCTGCGCGGTATTCAGAGTGGCGTAATGATCGCCGTCGCGCAGGTCGCGGTACGCGTTGTACAACCCTTCATGCTGGCCAACCCAGGTGCTGTATTCCGACAGCAGCGGCAGCGTCTGTTCGTAGGCTTCACGCAGCTCCGGACTATTTTTCACCGAGTTTAAGTGGCTAATTGGCGAGAAAATACGCCCCAGAACATCGTCGGCTTCCGCCAACGGCTGGCAGAGGTTTTCCCAGCTATACGGCGCGCCATGCGCCACAACGCCTTCTACCGCCGCCCGGCAATCGGCCAACGCTTTGGTGACCGCAGGCACCACATGCTCCGGTTTAATTGCAGAAAAAGGCGGCAGTGAAAAAGACGTTAGTAATGGATTGGTCATATGCGCAGTCCTGTAGAAGAAGGTGAGTGGAGCGCGCTTTTGGCGCTCTCGCGATGAGATCTAGAATGGGGGATAGTAAGGGGAATTTCAATGATGGACAGCGTACAGACGTGGGTATCGCTGCAATAAGCCGCCCCTTTAACATCATCCCGGCTTACGTTTTATAAGCCGGGTGACAACGTCAGCGCGTTTTTCTCGCCATCTCGTAAGCAGCGGACAGATCCAGACGCTGCCAGAACTGTTGATCCTCGGTCTCGCCCGACAACGGATATCCTGCCGGTAACGCCGTCTCTTCCATTAACGCCTGACGCTGCGCTGGCGACAGGTTCGGCAGCGCTGTCTGTAGCAGAACATCGGCGCCTTTTGGTATTTTCAACGGCTGATGCTCGCCTTTCTGTTGCGGCAGGTTATAAGTCATGGTGAAGCGGTAGAAGGTATGCATGGCCGGATCGCGGTACGGATCGTCTTTTCCGGTCGATGCCGCGCATTCGACAATCGTCGTACCGCACTCTTTCACCAGCGCCTCACGCAGTTGAGCGCGAGCTTCGTTGAATAACGTACGGTAATACGGATCGTTAAGATAATGCGCGACATTACGCTGCGCGACCATCCGCGCGCCCATCACATCCAGCGGATAGTGTACGCCAAGGACCAGGCGAGAATAGCCATAACGCGCGCCACGAATCACCAGCGCATCAAAGCGTTCCGGGATCATTTCCGCCATCAACAGCGCATCCGTATAACCGGTATTCGTGTGTCCGCTGGGGAAAGCACCGCCACCTGCGGTATAAGGATGACCATCTTTTACCACCACATCATCCGGCGTCAAATGGATAGTATTACCCGGCACCTGGTAAGGACGTGGGTAATGAAAATATTTTTTCGCCGCGCCGGTGCTGACTTCCGAGGCTTTAATCAACGCTGCCGCTTTGCCCAACTCACCTTTATCATAAGCGGCGAGAAATGCCCGCCCCAGCCGCGGCCCCATTGCGTCGCTCAGGAAATAGAGATACTCCACGCTTTCCGCATCCGCCAGCGCCTGGTGACGGGTATTAACATCGGCATCGTGATTAATCGCCGTCACCGTCGCCAGATTGTCTTTCAATACTGCTTCCGGCAATGTATTGAAGGCGGAAAGTAGGGTAATCCCCATCTGTTGATTCTCAGTAGTATGAAAATCATAACCGCTAGCCTGTAACCAGGCATTATCCGCCTGGATGGAATTCTGTCGCATCTGAGCCAGGGCGTCGCGAGTCAACGCGGCGGTATCGCCTTGTAATGCCTTACGCAACTGTGTCAGCCATTGAGCCTCAAGGTCATTAAAGGCGACGCTCGCCGAGTCGGGCGTCACGCTTTTCGCTATCGACTCCGCCTGGGACAGGGGAATATCTTTCGCCAGTGCCGGCATCGCCAGCGCCAGAGATGACGCCAGTACAGTAATGTGTAGTTTCATTATGGTTCCTTTCATTAAAAATAACGCCAGGTCAAAACTACTACCTTGCCCACAGGCGATGCTGGCCTGCGCAGTTGACGGTTTGATGATACGAACACGTCTTGCAATACTTTCACAACGCGCGAAACAACATGGCGGTACTGGGGTAATCTCTACGGATCTGCGGTAAACTATCGGCTAACTTGTTTACTTCCCGGAATATCTGCATCCATGCTCAGTTATCGTCACAGCTTTCACGCTGGCAACCACGCCGACGTCCTTAAACATACCGTTCAGAGCCTGATCATCGAGTCGCTAAAAGAGAAAGAAAAACCGTTTCTCTATCTGGACACGCACGCGGGCGCGGGGCGTTATCAGTTGGGCAGCGAACATGCTGAACGTACCGGAGAGTATCTGGAAGGCATCTCCCGTATCTGGCAGCAGGACGATCTGCCCGCCGAACTGGAACCGTATATTAGCGTCGTAAAACATTTCAACCGCAGCGGGCAGTTACGCTACTACCCGGGCTCCCCGTTAATCGCCCGCCAGTTGCTGCGTGAGCAGGACAGTCTGCAACTCACGGAATTGCATCCCAGCGACTTCCCACTGTTGCGCGCGGAGTTTCAAAAAGACAACCGCGCCCGTGTGGAACGCGCTGACGGCTATCAGCAACTGAAAGCCAAATTACCGCCGGTTTCCCGCCGCGGTCTGATCCTCATTGACCCGCCTTATGAAATGAAAACCGACTACCAGGCGGTAGTCAGCGGCATCAGCGAGGGTTATAAACGTTTCGCCACCGGGACATACGCGCTATGGTATCCGGTGGTGCTCCGCCAGCAAATTAAGCGCATGATTCATGATCTGGAGGCCACCGGCATCCGTAAAATCCTGCAAATTGAGCTGGCGATCCGCCCGGACAGCGATCAGCGCGGGATGACGGCGTCCGGTATGATCGTGGTTAACCCGCCGTGGAAACTGGAGCAGCAGATGAACAACGTGCTACCGTGGCTGCACAGCAGGTTGGCGCCAAACGGTCACGGACACACTTCGGTAAGCTGGATCGTGCCGGAGTAATCACAGCCATCGGTGGAACCTTTCACCTTCAGGTATACAATCGCGAATATTTTGGCGGGTAGCGCAGAATCTATCCGTCCGACAACGAACATAAAGGAGCGGTCATGACCAAACACTATGATTACATCGCTATCGGCGGCGGCAGCGGCGGTATCGCCTCGATTAACCGCGCCGCTATGTACGGCCAGAAATGCGCGCTCATCGAAGCCAAAGAGCTGGGCGGCACCTGTGTTAACGTGGGCTGCGTGCCGAAGAAAGTGATGTGGCATGCCGCGCAGATTCGTGAAGCGATTCATCTGTATGGCCCGGACTACGGTTTTGACGCCACGATTAATCAGTTCGACTGGAGCAAGCTGATTGCCAGCCGTACCGCGTATATTGACCGCATCCATACTTCATACGACAACGTGCTGGGCAAAAATAACGTGGATGTGATTAAAGGCTTTGCCCGCTTTGTCGATGCCAAAACCATTGAAGTGAACGGCGAAACCATCACCGCCGACCATATTTTGATCGCTACCGGCGGCCGTCCGAGCCATCCTGAGATTCCAGGCGTGGAATACGGCATTGATTCCGACGGTTTCTTTGCGCTATCTGCCTTGCCGGAACGCGTCGCGGTGGTAGGCGCAGGTTATATCGCTGTTGAACTGGCTGGCGTTATCAACGCGCTGGGGGCGAAAACGCATCTGTTTGTCCGTAAACATGCGCCGCTACGCAGTTTTGACCCGATGATTAGCGAAACGCTGGTTGAGGTGATGAACGCCGAAGGCCCGCAACTGCATACTCACGCCGTGCCGAAAGCGGTGGTGAAAAACGCCGACGGCAGTCTGACTTTGGAACTGGAAGATGGCCGTAGTGAAACCGTTGATTGCCTGATCTGGGCCATTGGTCGCGAACCGTCGACCGACAATATTAATCTGGCGGCAGCGGGCGTGAAAACCAATGAAAAAGGTTACATCATTGTCGATAAATTCCAGAATACCAACGTTGAAGGCATTTACGCCGTTGGCGACAATACTGGCGCGGTAGAACTAACGCCAGTCGCCGTCGCCGCCGGTCGCCGTCTCTCCGAACGCCTGTTTAACAACAAGCCGGACGAGCATCTGGACTACAGCAACATCCCGACCGTGGTCTTTAGCCATCCGCCTATCGGCACCGTCGGGTTAAGCGAGCCGCAGGCGCGCGAGCAGTACGGCGACGAGCAGGTGAAAGTCTATAAATCATCGTTTACCGCTATGTATACCGCGGTGACGACGCACCGCCAGCCGTGCCGTATGAAGTTGGTCTGCGTCGGGCCGGAAGAAAAAATTGTGGGTATCCACGGTATCGGCTTCGGCATGGATGAAATGTTGCAGGGCTTCGCAGTGGCGCTGAAGATGGGCGCTACCAAGAAAGACTTCGATAATACCGTCGCTATTCACCCGACCGCATCGGAAGAGTTTGTGACCATGCGTTAATATCTTGTGCGCCCATCTTCGAGGGTGGGCGCACAGGCCTTCATGATTAATACGTACTGAAATAACTCTGGATCAGTTCCGGATTACGCGTCTGAGTTAATGCCGTCATCAGCAACACTCGCGCCTTCGCCGGGTTGAGCGAGTCAGACACCAGTCCAGGCTGTCCTTTATCCAACGGTACTACGCCGTTTCCGGTGCGGGAAGCGCGCACCACGATAATCCCGGCTTTCTCCGCTTTTTTAATCCCCGCGTCGCTACGTACCGAGACCGAACCTGCGCCGGTTCCGGCATAAATAATACCGTCCGCGTGATGGGCGATCGCCGCATCATACATATATTCCGGATCGTCCTGATAGCCGTAAATAATCACCACATTGGGTAATTTTTTGATATTACGTACGTCAAAAACAGAGCGCAGAGTATGAATTTTTTCCACCCGCGTTTCGAACTGTGGCTGACCATTAACGATGACCCCCAGATAGCCCTCTTCCGGCGCTTTAAAGGTATCCAGAGTCGTGGCATTAGTTTTCGTCACAAAGCGCGCCGAACCAATACGATCGTTTAAAACCACCATCACACCGCGTCCCTTCGCATTCGGGTCAGCAGCCACCGTGACCGCTTCCAGCAGGTTCATTGCGCCATCGGCGCTGATTGCCGACGCGGGCCGCATTGCAGCGGTAAACACCACCGGTTTGTCGCTTTTCACGGTCAAATTAAGAAAGTAGGCGGTTTCATCGAGCGTGTCAGTGCCATGAGTAATGACCACACCGTCAACATCATCCCGCGCCAATAACGCATTCACCTTCTGTGAAAGTTTCAGGATAATATCGCTGGTCATATTTTCGCTACCAATATTCGCCACCTGCTCGCCGTCAACGCGAGCGATATTATTCATTTCCGGCTCGGCATTTATTAATGTTTGCACGCCAAGTTCACCGGATTTATATCCGGCGGTTTGCGTATTATTGGCTGCCGTCCCGGCGATAGTACCGCCTGTCGCGAGAATAACAATATGCGGTAGTGACGTTGTGCTAAATACACAGTGGCTGATGAGCAGCAACACGGTGGCCATGAAAACTCTGATTTTCATTTTCTTCCTCTGAATTAAAAATAATAAGTGACGTGTGCTATAAAAAATTTAATAACAATCAGGCCAGAACCATTTTTCCTATTAACAGCCCGACAATGACCGAGACAATCACGTTAACTAATCCCGGACGCATAAAACTATGGTTAAGCACATATTTGCCGATACGCGTCGTACCGGTGTCGTCAAACGCCAGCGCCGCCAGACACTGCCCCGCCACCGGAATAAAGAAATAGCCGTTAACGGCAGGCCAGGAGCCGATTAACGCATAAGCGGGCAACCCTAACGCCAGCCCCAGCGGCAACAGAATTAACGTCGTTGCCGCCTGGCTGCTGACCATAGCGGACACAAAAAACATCATAATGGCGATAAGCCAGGTATGCTGTTGCAATAGAGTTTGCACTTCTGCCTTAATCAACGCGATATGACCATTCACGAACGTCTCACTCATCCAGGCCAGGCCGAAGGCGCAGACAATCGCCAGCGCGCCCGCCCGAAATACCGTACCGCTGATAATCTGATCGACCTGCGGCCGACATAACAACACAATCAGGCAGGCAAAAGAGAGCATCGTAATCTGGATAGCGGCGGACATCGAAAGCGGTTGTAGCCCTTTCGCTGTTTCCACCATGGGCCGCAGCGCCGGAATCAGTCCTAACAGAACGATAACGATCGCGCTGGTCAGAAATAACGCCACCGACAATTTGGCGCGCGAAGTGACTACCGTATTTTTACTTTCTTTCTGCGCAGGTTTAATTAACCCTTCAGCAAGCCGACGTTGATATTCCGGATCGTCTTTTAACTCTTTTCCTTTATTAAAGGTCGCTATTGCCCCCATCGCTACGCCGATTAACGTGGCGGGCACGCAAATCATCATAATGGTTGAAATAGAGACGCCCAACGGCGCCATTAAACCAATCATCGCCGCCATGGCGGCAGATATAGGACTGGCGGTGATCGCCTGTTGCGATGCGATAACGGAAATAGATAAAGGACGTTCCGGTCGAATACCAGAATCCCGTGCGACTTCAGAAATAACCGGTAACAAGCTATAAACGACATGCCCCGTTCCTGACATAAAAGTGAAGATATAACAGATAAACGGCGCTAATAACGTAATGTAACGAGGGTGGCGACGCAGAATTTTTTCCGCCAGTTTGACCAGTAAATCCAGCCCGCCGGAGGCCTGTAAAGAAGCGGCCGCCAGGACAACAGAAAGAATAATCAGAATAACATCAATCGGTGGCGTAGAAGGCGTCAAGCCAAAAATAAAAACCATCACGCCGACGCCTAACCCGCCGACCATCCCTAAAAATACGCCGCCGATCCTGGCGCCTATCATCAGGGCCACAAGGATAAAACATAATTCCGTCCAAAACATACTTCCTCCTGGGTTATCTGGAGTGAGTGTCGCTTTACATTGAGGGACGTAACCTATTGTGCAAACGGTTTACCAAAACCAAATGCGCCGTAATGAGATAACACCTGCGCCGCCGATTTCCCGCCCTGCCGCATGGCGCGTAACACGCTTTCTTTATCGGGTTCCGCCATACCCGATTGCAAAATGGAAAGCAAAAAACCGGTTAAGAAGGCGTCGCCTGCGCCCAGCGTATCGACAGGTTCGATATAAGTAGGTTGCCACTCCAGATAATCCGCGCCGGAAAAATAATAAACTTTTTCATGCCCGCAGGTGGCAATAATATGCCGACAGCCATAACGATAAAGTTTATTGAGTTTTATTTTGATTTCATCTGGCGATAACCCGCTACAGGAGACAAATCCATAATCTACCCACGGGCATACCTTTTCAAAATAGTCGTCTGTACCGCGCCCGGAAAAATCAAAAGAGAGTAAGACGGTTTGTTGTTTAATTTTCTCCAGTTCCGATTCCAGGTGGCCGTTAATACTGGAATGGACTAAGGTAAATTGTGATATATAGCGAAGATCGTCGTCAGACAGACTAAAAGGATGTTCCCGCAATACGCCGTTTTTGTTGCTGGCGACAAATTGTCGATCACCATGCGAGAGACGGATACAGGCATACCCATTTTCGCCGGTATAATGGCGGCTGTGAGAGATGTCTATCTGTAGCTGGTGTAATACATCCTGTACGTGCTGCGCGGCGTCGTCATTGCCAAACGCCCCCATAAACGCGCTGGGGATGTCTGCTAATTTCGCATAGACAGCAAAATTTAATGCATTACCGCCGGGGTACATGATGCCGGAATGCAGGTATTTATCGACAACGTTGTCGCCAATACCCAATACGCTGATGCTCATCATTATTCCTTGTTTGTCTTTACAATAAAAAGCGTCCCTGCTTTTTTATCCATCCTGATGTAATTAATATTCCACTTTCCACATATAGCGGCGCGTCGTTAACGGATGCTGACGCGCCTCAGCTAACGCCCGATTGTAAACGGGATAAACGTTATTAAAGAGAGAGTGGTTAAAGTAATCAATAACCGTGGTTTTAATGGTCGATAGCCCCAGTTCTTTCGCATCGACAACTTCAATCCGGCGGCCATATTTTTTCAGGAAGTTTAACGCGCGTTCATCCACCGCCCGCGTATTGCCCTCGGAAAACTGGAATAAGAAAGGCGTATTCGCATCGGTAATTTCAAACGGCCCGTGGAAAAACTCACCGCTATGAATACAGGCGGAATGTATCCATTGCATTTCCATAAAGATACAGATGCTCTGTAGGTAGGCTGCGCCATAGCCCGCGCCACTGGCGACGGTGTAAATGACTTTATCGTCTTTATATTCCTGCGCGAACGCCTGCGCACGCTCCGCTACCTGCTCGCAAGCGCGCCAGACGATACGGTTGATTTTGCTGACGCCATCCTGAAAATCGTCATAGTGCGCATACCCTTCCGTCTGCTGGAGCAGTTCGACCGCACTCAGCAGGCCTTTCATCGTTTTCTCTCCGGCAATATCTTTACCGTCGCCAAACGTGTACGTTTCCACATAGTCGCAATGCGCCACCAACGGTGAATCCATTACCCAGGTTAAACCAATGACCGGCGCGCCGTGCTGACGGGCGATTTCAGCCGCTTTAATTGTCTCTGGCGTATTACCTTTGTGGGAGGCGACAACCACAACGGCATTTTCTCCCAGCGCTACCGGCGGGTTGTTAATAAATTCTCCGCTGTTATACAGACCGACAGTCAACGCTTTCGCTTCTTTTTCTAAAAATGCTTTCGCCGGATAGAACGCCGCATAAGAACCGCCGCACGCCACATAATAGACGTGTTTAACGCCTCCTTTCTCTGCCTGGCTGGTCACAATATTGCTAACTGTCTCTTTCATACCCATCATGCTTTCCTCTGGTTCCATCAATGATACAGGCGAGGATTCGCCATAAATGACTCATAATGTATTATTATTTTTATATGACATTTAAAGACATTTGATCAAGATGGAAACCAAAAAAAATCGGGATCCGCGATCTGGATCCCGATTCAGCCTGCTCTTCGTTAGCGTAATGCTGACATTATACGGTAAACCGTATTTTATCGCCGACAATCAACTGTTGCGAAACGCAGGAGAGTTCTCCTTTGTTATCAATCATTTCACTTTTTATCAGGATCAGCGGATAACCCTCGTTGACGCCAAGATAATGGGCGACTTCAAAGCTGGCATAAACCAGTTCGATCATCTTACGGGAGTGGGTAAACCATAAGTGGTGTTTCTCGCGTAAGCATTCATACAAAGAGTGATTATTAAGATCTTCGTCCAGCAAAAACGCAAAACGTGGGGGAAGATGTACGGTTTCCAGCGATACCGCCACATCGTCGGCATAGCGGATACGTTCAATGACGACCGCTTTTTCGCCATCGTTCATATTCAGTAACGCTTTTGTCTCATCGTCTACCGATTCAAAAACGGATTTGATAGTGCGTGACCCCGGGCGACGTCCCTGGGACTGGCATAACTCGCTGAAACTCATGATGCCGGTCATGCTACGCTGAAATTTCTCACCAGAGACAAAGGTGCCTTTGCCGGAGACACGGGTCAGCAAATTTTCACGCGTCAGCGCATCCAGCGCCTTACGGACCGTGACCCTGCTCACCTGCCAGCGCACGCTCAGTTCATTTTCCGTCGGGATCTGCTGGCCTGGTTTATACTCTCCACGCGCAATAGCCTCTTTTAAGGCGGCTTCAAGCTGCTTATAAAGCGGTTTGGCGCTTTTACTGTCGGGTTGCTCGATCATTTGTATCCATTTGTATTATCATGGTGCCATAGCTTGTATTATAACTATTTACGTTACCTTTGCTTGTGAATCCACGCCATGCGGTGACGTAGTGATACCGCTATGAAACGAATGTTCTGATTTTAGGTCTGGGGAGGGCGTCATGAAAATAGGATTTTCGCAATACTATTCAGTAAGTTATGAAGTGTTTTTTCTTGAGAGGTAAATTGCAAAATGTGATCTACCGCACACTTTGCCACTCAGGTATCGAAGCGAATGTCTACGCTTAATAGACAGCCGGGCAACACCCGTATCTTTTACGACGCAAGCCGGAGGTCCTTGTCATTATGCTCAACCAGAAATTAAACCCCACGCCTTCTGAAGATCTGACTATTGATGTCGATCTGCTTTATGAAACAGACCCGTGCGAGTTAAAGCTGGATGAAATGATCGAGGCGGAACCGGAGCCGGAGATGATCGAGGGGCTTCCCGCCTCTGACGCCCTGACCCCTGCCGATCGGTATCTCGAACTGTTCGAGCATGTACAGTCAACAAAACTGTTTCCAGACAGTAAAACGTTCCCGGACTGCGCGCCGAAGATGGACCCGCTTGATATCCTGATCCGCTACCGTAAGGTCAGACGCCACCGTGATTTTGACTTACGCCGCTTCGTCGAGAACCATTTCTGGCTACCGGAAACCTTATCCAGCGAGTATGTCTCTAACCCCGAAAACTCGCTCAAAGAACATATTGACCAGCTTTGGCCGATACTGACGCGCGAACCGCAGGATCATATTCCGTGGTCTTCGCTGCTGGCGCTGCCGCAATCCTATATCGTGCCGGGAGGCCGTTTTAGCGAAACCTATTATTGGGACTCTTATTTTACCATGCTGGGTCTGGCGGAAAGCGGGCGCGAAGACTTACTTAAATGTATGGCGGATAATTTCGCCTGGATGATTGAAAACTATGGCCATATTCCCAACGGCAACCGGACCTATTATCTGAGCCGCTCGCAGCCGCCGGTTTTCGCCCTGATGGTTGAACTGTTCGAAGAAGATGGCGTGCGCGGCGCGCGGCGTTATCTCGACCATCTCAAAATGGAATACGCCTTCTGGATGGACGGCGCCGAATCGCTGGCGCTCAACCAGGCTTATCGCCACGTTGTGCGGATGCCGGACGGTTCCCTGCTGAACCGCTACTGGGACGATCGCGACACGCCGCGCGACGAGTCCTGGCTGGAAGATGTCGAAACCGCAAAACACTCCGGTCGTCCGCCCAATGAAGTCTACCGGGATTTGCGCGCCGGGGCGGCGTCCGGCTGGGACTATTCTTCACGCTGGCTACGCGATGCGGGCCGGCTTGCCAGCATACGTACGACCCAGTTTATCCCTATCGATTTGAACGCTTTTCTGTATAAACTGGAGAGCGCTATCGCCAATATTTCAGCACTGAAAGGCGAACGTGACACCGAGGCACTATTTCGCCAGAAAGCCAGCGATCGACGCGCCGCCGTGAACCATTATCTGTGGGATGATGAAAACGGCTGTTATCGGGACTATGACTGGCGACGCGAAGAAATGGCGCTCTTTTCCGCCGCCAGTATCGTGCCGCTATATGTCGGTATGGCGAACCACGAGCAGGCCGACCGTCTGGCAAATGTGGTACGCAGCCGTCTGTTAACGCCCGGCGGGATTATGGCGACCGAATACGAAACCGGCGAACAGTGGGATAAACCGAACGGCTGGGCACCGCTGCAATGGATGGCGATTCAGGGCTTCAAACGGTATGGCGACGATATGCTGGGCGATGAAATCGCCCATAACTGGTTAAAAACAGTGAACCATTTTTATCAGGAGCACCATAAACTGATCGAGAAATACCATATTTCCGGCGGTACGCCCCGCGAAGGCGGCGGGGGCGAGTATCCGCTACAGGACGGGTTCGGCTGGACCAATGGCGTGGTGCGCCGCCTGATTGGCCTTTACGGAGAGCCTTAACCTGCTCCGGCCTCAGTGAATCGCATCATAAATGGCTGACTGAATTTTCAGCCATTTTTTATTGTCTGCGCTGGGCCGGGCCTGAGCGCGCAATCGGGCCTGCTCCGTATCGTGCTGCTGGCGCGTCACAACAGCCGGAACGGTGCAAAACGTTTGCAAATAGATTTTATGCATCGCGGTCAGCGGCGCGCCGCTCGACATGTCATGACTTAACGTTGTGATAAATCGTCGGCAGGGTTTGACCTCATCCATCAGCGCGGGATAACGCAACAACAGTTGCAGCACCTCGGTATGTCCTGCCGCAAACGCCTGCTCCGTCCACGCGAGCTGCCAGTTCATTCCGCCCTGGAGGAACAGCGCCGTCACCCGCGTATCATTGCGCTCTATCGCCGCCCGCATGGTAAACGCATCCCAGGTAATCCCCATATGATTGAGCGTTTCCCGCGCGGAAGGCGCCTCGCGCGGCGGTTCATCCTGCGCCATTGCGGGAGCTTGCCCGTTATCGGAGCCTGGCGACGACGAACTAAATAGCCAGAACGCGCCCGCCAGTATCGCCAGCGTCATGACGCCAACCCCGGCCCACAAAGCGCCGGAAATAAGTTGCTCACGCTCTTCAGGCGTACGCGGAGGCCGCTTACGCGGTGGTTCTATGCTCTCGCTAATCTCATGCTTATCTCCCCCGGCCTGCCGATCTTTAAGCCGCGCGGTTTCCCAGAACTGGCGCAATTCACGTTCATCCGCCAGCAGAAACGAAGCGGGATTCACGCGGGTACGTTTTTCGGCATAGGCGCGCTGGATGGGCCGAACGATTTGCTGATACTGAACGTTTAGCAGCATAAGCTGCGCTGAGGTAAGCGGCTGCCTGGCGATAACCTCGTTTCGCGCGAGGCGGCAATCATCCAGAAACATACGCAGGGTGGTGCGCGACTCGGCGAACAGCGTTAACGCTGAGGCGTCATTAAAAATTCTGACGTAATGACGGGCAAACAATTTTTTATCGACCACCATAAGCGCCAGTTCGCTGAACAACATGCCCTCCAGCGCATGTTGATCTTCTCCCTGTTTTAACCACTGGCGCAAACGGTCCGGGCCGAAATGTTGCTTGAGGTAGTGATTCAGCGACGCCCGATCCGGCCATGCGCGCGCAATAAGCGCTTTTAACGTCAGTTCTATCGCCCGAAGCTGACGCTGCGCCTCAAGATGCGCCTCCTGGTCGGGTTCTTCCAGCTCAGTTTGATAGGTCAGTAGCGGCTGCTGCTGACGTAGATGTTCCAGCGAGGTGACAAAACGCAACGCGGCAAGGAGTTGATTTTCGCTCACCTCTTGCCCGCTGTCATACTGGGGAACATGCTGCTGAAGATGACGCAGTTGCAGCATCAACTGGCTCAACTGCGCGTCATTTATCCGCAATTTTTTCGCCACCGCGCCCCAACCGCCCAGGTTAAGACGCGCCTGCTCAAGTTGTTCCATGAACCACCGGGGCTCTTTTCCCTCTGTGGTATGAATACCCAGCAGCAGCAGGATTTCTATTGATGCCTGGCGGATAATCCCCAGGCTATGTTCAAAAGGCGCGCGTGTCGCCTGCGAAGCGCTATTCGTCATTATCTTCCCTAAAAAGACGATCCCGCGACGAGATCTTCGTTTTCTTTTAATTATGTTTTTTCATAGATATAACAGATTTAGCCACATTTCAGTGACTTAATCTTAATGATTGCAAATTTATAAGAAGATCGGTTACTAACCAAAAACATCAGTTTTTCATTCTGTCAACGCGGCGTGACGCTGAACGGCATAGACCTTTTCCCTGCCTGCGTTTGGCCGTCTGACCGCTAGCCACGCGTGCAGCACACTTTATAATCGCGCTTTTTATGAGAAAGATGCCATGCCGCACATTTCATCTCGCTTTAGCTCCGCCTGCATCGCGTTTATTAAACAGTGGCAGGGTCTGTCGCTGGAAAAGTATCGCGATCGGCAGGGTAACTGGGTGATTGGTTACGGACATATGTTGACGCCGGATGAGACGCTGACGTTCATTACGCCCGACCAGGCGGAGGCATTCTTGCTGGATGACCTCAATAGCTGCGATATGCTGCTACAGAATTGTTTGCCGGAACTTAATGATCGGTTTCAACGCGAAACGCTTATTGCGCTAATGTTCAGCATCGGACATCAGCGTTTTTTATCATTAATCAATACGGGTGATATTTCACAGCCAGAAATAAGCGGACTGCGAATTTAACGTCGTTAATTCGATTCATTTAACATCATGGCGGCCTGGGTACGATTTTTTACATCCAGCCGCCGGTAAAGCGACTCCAGATGCGCTTTAACCGTCCCGGTACTAATATTTAACGCCCGCCCAATTTGTTTATTTGATTCTCCTGCGGCAAGCATCTGTAAAATTTCCCGCTGGCGGGCGCTTAACGCTTTTATATCACGGGACTCCAGCTCCGTTGAATTTAACCAATCCCCCGGTAAAAACATCATCCCGCGAGCGACAGCATTGAGCGCAAGGACAAAGGTTTCGGCATCAGAATCGCGTGGCACCACGGCCTGAACGTTAAATTGCATGACTTCATGCAGCCACTTTTGACTGCCATCCATCGCCGTGATAATAATCTTCACCTCCGGAAATTGCTGCGCGGTTCTTTGTAACATCTCGCGGCAAAATTCAGCATCCAGGCCGCTATCAAGCATGACCAGCGCATCCGGCGCGCTTTCTATTTTTTGCCAGAGTTCTTCTGCCTGACCGACACTCTGGATACTTATTCCTGGAATGTGCTGTTGCAAACTGATTTTCATTCCATGAATAAATATTGACTGCCTGTCAAACATGATTACCTGCATTACTTTTCTCCACCTGGGTAAGATAATAGTCTCAAGATGAGGAAGGGTATTACCCGTAGGGTAAAATAAGAAGTCGCCATTTGGTATAGGCCATTTTACCGATAGTCATTGGTTGAGGAAGAGAAAGGTTATGAATATTTACAGCTTCAACATCGGGATTACAGAATTCGCTAAAATTAGCGTTTTAAAGTAAGGAATATCTTATTAGTACAAACAGACAAGGCTAATTTGAATATTAATTTAATGAAGAGTACGCCTGGCGCGTCACAAAGGAAATATCTGCTTTTCGCCTGATGTGTTACAAAAAATAAAGTAGCACATTTTGTTAAAAAATAGCCAATCCGCCTGAAAACCGCGACGATGGGTCAATGACAATACCGTGTATGTACATACATTTCTCTCTCCCACTACACCCGCGGCTATCAGCGTGTTTTACCGCTCTCGTCCCGTTTATCAGCTTTTTGGCGCTAAAAAGCCTGGCCGGAAGGCGATAAATCCGCCGCGCAACGCGATCAGACGTATTCGTCACGCGAGCAATGATTGCGAAAGGGCTTATTAGATGCTAGAAAATCAATAAAACCAGCCGCTTCAGCGTCACTGTTTCAATAAGAACAATAATAGAGCCTGATGATGGATAAAATATATGCAATGAAATTGTTTGTACGCGTGGCGGAACGGGAAAGTTTTTCCCGCGCAGCAGAGGATATCGGCCTTCCCAAAGGCAGCGTCTCACGGCAAATACAAGCGTTAGAACATCAACTGGGCATCCGCCTGCTCCACCGCACCACCCGGCGGGTACAGCTTACTCAGGACGGAATGGTTTACTACGAACGGGCAAAAGATCTGTTGAGTAACCTGGATGAACTGGAGGGTCTTTTCCAGCCTGATCCCGCCAGTATCAGCGGCAAAATACGGGTAGATATACCGCCATGTCTCGCAAACAGCCTCATCATGCCGCGCCTGCCCACTTTTTTGCATCAGTATCCCGGCATTGCGCTGGAACTTTGTAGTAACGATCGACAGGTCGATTTACTACGGGAAGATTTCGACTGCGTGGTGCGCACAGAGCCGCTACATGCGCCAGGGATACTGACGCGCCCGCTTGGCAAACTGAGAAGGGTGAACTGCGCCAGCCCACAATACCTGGCGCGCTTTGGGTATCCAGAAAACCTTGACGACCTCGCCTCACATGCGATGGTGCATTATTCATTGACGCCGGGAGTCTCTTCACCGGGTTTTGCCTTTGAAACTCCCCACGGTATGCAGTGGGTAAAAACCGGCGGAATGCTAACGGTAAACAGTACGGAGACCTGGCATACGGCCTGTCTGGCAGGATTAGGGATCATTCAGACGCCGCGCATTGCTGTACGGGAGGCGTTACGCGCTGGAACGCTCATTGAAATTTTACCGCAATATCGCGCCGCTCCACTGCCGGTGACGCTGCATTATCCCCATCGCCGTAATCTTTCCCGCCGGGTACACCTGTTTATGGTATGGCTGACTGAAACCATTAAAGAGGCCGCAGAGTAGCCGCATTTTCAGCATCCACCGGGGAGAAGCTATACTGACATATTCTATTAATGATGAAGGACTACCGACCTGATGACGAAGGAAAATGACGTAAAACGCCCTATTCAGGAACTGGAGCACGACCCGATACAAAAAATAGAAACGCAGCCGCATGACGCCCCGGAAAAAAACGAAAAGGCAAATCAGGCGTTGCATTCCGTCACCACCCTGATGCAAAAAATTCAGCGTCAACCAATGGTGGCCCACCTCATTCGCGCGACCGAACGTTTTAACGATCGACTGGGTAATCAGTTTGGCGCGGCTATCACCTACTTTTCGTTTCTGTCGATGATCCCGATAATGATGGTGTCCTTTGCCGCGGCAGGTTTTATCCTCGCCTCGCACCCTAATCTACTGGAAGATATTTTCAGCAAGATATTGATGAATGTGAGCGATCCTACGCTGGCGTCCACGCTTAAAAATACGATTAATACGGCGGTTCAACAGCGTACCACGGTAGGGCTGGTCGGACTGGGTATCGCGCTCTATTCCGGCGTTAACTGGATGGGCAACCTGCGGGAAGCGATTCGCGCCCAGTCACGGGACGTCTGGGAGCGCAAGCCGCAGGATCAGGAGAAAATCTGGCTCAAATATCTGCGCGATTTTATCTCGCTGATTGGATTATTAATCGCTTTAATCATTACGCTGTCCATTACTTCCATCGCCGGTTCCGCCCAGCAGATGATCATCTCCGCCTTGTATCTCGACAGCATCGAATGGTTAAAACCGGCCTGGCATTTGATCGGTCTGGCCATCTCTATTTTTGCCAACTATCTGCTTTTTTTCTGGATTTTCTGGCGACTGCCCCGCCATCGTCCACGTAAAAAAGCCTTGATTCGCGGGACATTTATTGCCGCTATCGGTTTTGAGGTGATTAAAATCATTATGACCTATACGCTGCCGTCACTGGTGAAATCGCCTTCCGGCGCGGCGTTTGGCTCCGTACTCGGTCTGATGGCCTTCTTCTACTTTTTTGCCCGTCTGACGTTATTCTGCGCGGCCTGGATAGCCACCGCCGAATACAAGGACGACCCGCGAATGCCGGGTAAAACGCAGCGCTAGTCTGCGGCTTGCTGCCGAATGGCACGCACGGCGTCGTCATTCGGCCTACTGATGTGTAGACCCAGGCCGGGCATGTAAAGCGTACCCGGCGGTACAATCAGGCACGTCCTTCCGCCTCATCTCATTGTTTCAGCATATAAATCCAGTAATTAACTTTTATTTAACCAGAAACCAGTTTTATCCACCAATTCTAAAATTATGTGAAGCATTTCATAGACGCAAAATGGCTGGCTTAAACATTATCCCCTTTTTGCGCTTTTTTTGACCATTTTTAGCTTTTGTTACACATTGAAATATAACTTTTGCTGTGCGTAATATGGCTATTCGTTCGCTAAAAATAAGAAAATAGTATGCAAGCAACCGCCACAACACTCGACCATGAGCAGGAACATGTTCCGGTAAACTCACGCAATAAAGTCGTTATTGCCTCGCTTATCGGCACCGCGATTGAGTTCTTCGACTTCTATATTTACGCCACCGCAGCGGTGATCGTGTTCCCCCTTATCTTCTTCCCCCAGGGCGATCCCACTGCGGCAACGCTACAATCGCTCGCCACCTTCGCTATCGCGTTTGTGGCGCGTCCGATTGGCTCTGCGCTATTCGGCCACTTCGGCGACCGGGTAGGCCGCAAAGTCACGCTGGTGGCTTCGCTGCTGACGATGGGGATCTCCACGGTTATTATCGGTCTGTTACCGGGCTACGCGACGATAGGTATTTTCGCGCCGCTGCTGCTGGCGCTGGCGCGTTTCGGTCAGGGACTGGGGCTGGGCGGCGAATGGGGCGGCGCGGCGCTATTAGCGACGGAGAATGCGCCGCCGCGCAAACGCGCGCTGTATGGCTCCTTCCCGCAGTTGGGCGCGCCGATCGGCTTCTTCTTTGCCAATGGCACCTTCCTGTTGCTCTCCTGGCTGCTGACCGACGAGCAGTTTATGAGCTGGGGCTGGCGCGTGCCGTTTATCTTCTCGGCGGTGCTGGTGATTATCGGCCTGTATGTGCGCGTGTCGCTGCACGAAACGCCGGTGTTTGCGAAAGTCGCCGCAGCGAAAAAACAGGTAAAAATACCGCTGGGCACATTGCTGACGAAGCATGTCCGCGTAACCATTCTCGGCACGTTTATCATGCTGGCGACCTACACGCTGTTCTATATCATGACCGTCTATTCCATGACTTACAGCACGGCCGCCGCGCCGGTGGGGCTTGGCTTGCCGCGCAATGAAATACTGTGGATGCTGATGATGGCGGTGATTGGTTTCGGCGTGATGGTGCCCGTCGCCGGCCTGCTGGCGGACGCATTTGGCCGTCGGAAAAGCATGGTCATCATTACCACGCTCATCATTCTCTTCGCGTTGTTCGCCTTTACCCCGCTGCTGGGTTCAGGCAATCCAGCGCTGGTATTCGTGTTCCTGTTGTTGGGCCTGAGCCTGATGGGGCTGACCTTCGGCCCAATGGGAGCGCTGCTGCCGGAGCTATTTCCGACGGAAGTGCGCTATACCGGCGCATCGTTTTCCTACAATGTGTCATCGATTCTGGGCGCTTCCGTCGCGCCGTATATTGCCGCATGGCTGCAAAGCCACTACGGGCTGGCGGCGGTAGGGGTTTACCTGGCGTCAATGGCGGCGCTGACGCTGATTGCACTGCTGTTAACCCATGAGACGCGTCATCAGGCGTTGTAATAGGGCACCGGATGGCGTCATCCGGCGCTACGTTTCACGTTACTGCTTCATCTGCGTTAAAATCGTCCGGCACTGATTGGCTTCGCCTTCAGAGGGCGAAATGAGCGCCAATAGCGCGGCGGCGGGCGTTACCAACGTCGCCAGCGCTGTCGCAACCGCGCCGCGCGCAATCAGCGGGCCGGGCTTGACGCCCGCCTGCGGATTTTTAAATGTCCCACGCACGTACAGCGGCGATCGCAGCGTAATAATACGAATCCCCTTACTTTCCGGATCAATGGTTAAATCGAGCTGTTCAGAGGCGAAGCTCGCCGTACCGGTCACGTTAATCAACGCATTTTCTGTATCAAAAGCAAAAATTTGCGGTCGCGCCACGCCGTTCGCAATATTGAGATTCGCCGCCGCGCAGTTAACCCGCACTTCGTCATCGCCAAAAATCTGCCCGACAATATAGTTGCCGACGTTCAGCCCCACGATTTCCATCAGGTTGCGGCTAATCAATCCATCATTCATCAATAATTTGAGATTGCCGTTACTGTTGCCAAGCAGCGCGGCGACCGAGTTGCCCGTCCCGCGAACATCCGCATCGCCGTTCAGCTCGCCCAGCGTTTTCTGCATCAGTTCCACATCCGGCATCAGTTCTTTAAGCTTCAGCCGACGCGCCTGTATATCCGCCCGCCCCTGCATTGGTTTTTTATCCCCTTCCAGATGGATGTTGGAGACAATACTGCCGCCTGCCAGACCAAACTTCAGCGGCTGTAGACGTAAGTCGGCGTTTTTCAGGATGATATGGGTCGAAAGATCGCTAATCGGTAGACTGCCGCCATGCTCAATACGCCGGCCTTTAAACCGGACATCGGCGTCCATAACGTCCCATTTGTCGGTTTCAAAGCGATCGTAAGGCAACACTTTATCCGCCGGCTGAACATTCTTCTCGCCTTTGCGCTGTTCAGACCGTTTCGACTGCTCAGCGTCTTTCCCGGAATCCACGCCAATCAGCGGCCCAAGATCGGCCAGTCGTAACTGGCGCGATTCGACATCGCCTTCCAGTTTAGGGCGCGGTTTACCGGTGGTATAAGTGAGGGAGCCGTGGATATCACTGTCGCCAATGCGCCCGTTAAAACCGCGATAATCAAATACCGATGACTTTTCGGCGTCAATTTTCGCCACCAATCGCCCATCGGTCTCAAACGGCGGCGTATCCGGCAGCAGCACGCCGGTTAAATCATATAAATCGCCCAGTGAATCGCCAGAGAATTTAAGCCGCAGATCGACGCCGCCCATTTTCATCGGCTCGTTCACCACGCCGCTAAAAGCCACCCGCGTGTTGCCAGAGCGGAAATCGGCCTGCACAGGAAAAGGCGTACTTTCGCTGCGTAGCGCCAGCATACCGCCTATTTTCCCCGTACCGGTCAACGGTTCCCCGTTATAACGCCCCTGCGCCTTCAGGCCGAAGACATAGTCGCCCACGGTGGATTTGTCTGCTTTGCCTTTCGTTCCCGTCACTTCGCTGAACGGCAACGGTTTGCCTAACGGATCGATCAGAATAGTGATATCCGCTTTGCTGACCTTATCATCGATCGCGATTCGCCCCTGGTCGAAGAGAATATTATCCAGCCGGAAGGACCAGGCGGAAGGTTTAGCATTGGGGTCCGTATTCTTGTCTTGCGCGAGGTTAAAGGTCCAGTTATTGGTTTTCTCGGACAGACGAATAAGACGCGCGTCGGGTTTCACCAGTTTGATCCACGGCAGCCAGACGGTTTTGGTCAGGAGCGCCAGCGGGGCAAGCGTCGCCTCAACGCGTGGCAGATGTACCATCGTAACTTCCGGAATATCCGGCGGATTGCCGAGAATGACGTCTTCCGCGTGAACATGCGGCCACGGTACCCAGCTTCGCCAGCCGGTCTCCTGTTTTTGACGTTCCCACACCACGCCTAAATCGCCGCGAATAGCGAAAGGCCGGTTCAATTCGGTAGAGACTTTCTGGTTGATGGTCGGTTTGAGGCGGTTCCAGTCAAATGTTGCGATCAACAAAATCACTATGGCGATCAACAACAAGAAAGTCCCTGTGATGGCGGCGGTTATTTTGCCTGCTTTAGTCATGTGTTATTTCCTCACTTCTTCCCTTGCCTGTCCTAAAGATAGTTCAGCCAGACGAAAAAGGAGGATGACCGCGCCTCGTAATACCACGTATTACGGGAACAGTCTGGCGTTACAGGGTCAGAATCACCTCTTCAAGCGATATCAGCGGCACGGGTCGAGAAAGAAAATAGCCCTGGGCGGCAAAGGCGGGCGAACGCTGCACATCACGCCACTCTTCCAGCGTCTCCACGCCCTCGACAATAACGCCGCGGCAGTAGCGGTTCATCAGTTGCAGCAGCAGAGTGAACAGGTTGCGTCCCTCCGGAGACTGACGCAGCATGACGAACAGCTCGCGCGCCACTTTAATGTAGTCATAACGCACTTCGCTCAGCGCTGAAAAATTGGCCATGCCTGTACCAAAATCATCCAGCCACAGCGGGCCGAACTCACACATCGAGGCGAAAGAGGAGTCTTTCGGCAAACGAATATGTTCCACCAGTTCGAAACGCAGCCAGGGTAAGCGCTCCATCGCTGCCAGAATGTCCGGCTGTCGTCGCATGGCAATCAGCGTAGGGCCGTCAACATTGACCGATGCCAATAAGTGATGGCGAGTGAAAAAATCCGCTTTTTGTTCAAGCTGATGAAGTTGTTCTTTCACTACGTCAATGCGGTGTCGAACCGCTAACTCCGCGAAATAACGATCCGGGGCAATACGTCTGGAAGGGTTATCAGGATGGGTGACGACAGTGAGAAGTTCAACCGCCATCAGACGGCCATCCGTCTGGTATATCGGCTGGTAAGTATAGGCACGCTCGCATTGCAGCCAATAGCGCCGTTCCTGCAAATTCTCTATACCTGCATCAGGAACGCGTAGCTGCTGGATAACCTGCTTTATCATCTCAGTTGTCCTGTTAATGGGAGTGTGACTGTCCGGACTCGTCAAAGGTTATCGGCGTTCAGGCAGAGAACTTTACCCTCGGTCCCTGGCAAAATAAAAACAGACTACGAAACTTGTCAAAAATACGCACTTGCTCAAAAAAATAATGGACCGATGTTTTAATATTATTGACCACTAGACATCCACAGCGCACACTAACGCTAATTTTTACAGATCAGGTTCACGACTATGTCTAAAAAGATTGCCGTGATTGGCGAATGCATGATTGAGCTGTCGCAGAAAGGCGCTGATGTTCAGCGCGGCTTCGGCGGCGACACGCTGAATACCTCCGTTTATATTGCCCGTCAGGTCGATTCTGCCGCTCTGGCCGTTCACTATGTGACGGCGCTGGGTACCGACAGTTTCAGCCAACAGATGCTGGAGGCGTGGCAGCATGAAAATGTGGATACCTCGCTAACGCAGCGGATGGAAAATCGCCTGCCAGGCCTCTATTACATCGAAACCGATGACACTGGCGAGCGTACCTTCTACTACTGGCGTAACGAAGCGGCAGCGAAATTCTGGCTGGAGAGCGAGCAGTCAGCGGCTATCTGCGAGGCGCTGGCGACCTTCGATTATCTCTACCTGAGCGGCATTAGCCTCGCGATTTTAAGCCCGACCAGCCGTGATAAGCTGCTGTCTTTATTGCGTGAATGCCGGGCCAACGGCGGGAAAGTCATTTTTGATAATAACTATCGCCCGCGTTTATGGACAAGTCGCGAAGAAACGCAGCAGGTCTATCAAAAGATGCTGGAATGTACTGATATCGCCTTCCTGACACTGGACGATGAAGACGCGCTATGGGGTCAGCAACCCGTGGAAGAGGTCATTGCCCGCACCCATGCGGCAGGCGTACAGGAAGTGGTGGTAAAACGCGGGGCGGACTCTTGCCTGGTCTCGATTCAGGGCGAGGCGCTCATTGACGTTCCGGCAGTCAAACTGCCGAAAGAGAAAGTGATAGACACCACTGCCGCAGGCGACTCCTTCAGCGCCGGTTATCTGGCCGTTCGTTTGACGGACGGCAGCGCGACGGATGCCGCGAAGCGCGGACACCTGACGGCCAGCACGGTGATTCAGTACCGTGGGGCCATTATTCCGCACGACGCGATGCCGCAGTAAGTCATTCGCTCTTGCCCGGTGGCGCTGCGCTTACCGGGCCGGCAGGCGGCAGCTTACTGTGCCGCCGGTGTCTCCGTCACTTCCGGATGCGCCTCATCTGCTTCAACAGCGGCGGCAGTTGTCGGGACCATGATTTCATCCCACGTCGCCTTTAACGCCTTCATATTAAATTCCGGCTCGCCTTGCGGTTGCAGCAAAATTAATGCCATCTCCTGCGATAGCTGCTGACGTAGATTCTGATTGAGCATATCGACGGTCAGGCTGTTGAGGAAATTCTGACGCAGCTTCTGATACTGCTCCGGCGCGATATCCACCACTTGATTCTGCAGCGAGCGCATACGCTGTCCAGTCAAAATGTCAGTATCGGTACGCGCGTAGGTCGCGAACAGCTTTTGCAATTCGAGATTTTTCTGCGCCACCAGCGCAGTAAACTCCTCTTCCGACAAACCTTTATCGCGTACTTTCGCCAGTTCATTCGCCACCAGGCTCAAATTGGTATTGAGCTTATCATTAGGTGATTCAATGTTGATGGCGCACTGCGCGCGCAGGAACAGAACCCGGCAGTCAAACCCCAGACCAATATCTTTCGCGTTATTTTTAGTAAGCTCTTGCTGGATATGCCAGAACAGCGCTTCGCGCGCCAGATCTGCCTGCCAGTAGCGCAACAGCGCCGCCGATTCGCGAATCGGTTGCCACGGCGTATCCCACATAATGGAGAGACGATCCTGGCGCACCGCATCGGTCATAATGCTCACTGATTCCGCCCGCAGCGGCGAAAGCGTCGGCACCGGGGCGGGCGTTTCGCGTTTACCTTTCAGCGTACCGAACGTTTTATTGATCTGCTCGGCGACGGAGCGCGCATCAATGTTGCCGACAACAATCAGCGTCATGGCATCCGGGGTGTACCATTTTTCATAGAAAGCCTGAATTTTGGCTGCGTCTACCGGCTGCTTTAACGGTTCCGCGGGATCGTGCCCCAATAACGCCGACCCTTTCAGCCGATAACGCCACCAGCCCTCTTTAGTATCTGCTGGCCACGTCGCAACCATATCTTCGCTGCTTAACGCATGATTCACCGTCTCTGGCGTAATGGTTAATTTACCGGAGACGTTAGCCAGATAGGTCAGCGCTTCTTTCAGCAGATCGTTACGGTTATTGGGTAAACTGAGGTTATAGAGCGTGGAATCATAAGAAACAATAACGGGCGGCATGGGACGTTTCGGATCAAACCCTTGCTGCCATAAAGAACGTGCCTGTGCGGCATCCAGACCACCGCTTTGCGTCAGCGCGATACGGGGAATCGCATGGCTGAACCCGCTCTGTTGCGTACTTTCGGTGAGCGAACCGGTATTAACCTGGAGACGAACTTCAATACGATCGCTGGGGCGCTGAGGCGTAGCCAACACTTGCCACTGTAACCCATTAGCCAGCGTCCCCTGTTGCCATGCCGGATCGGGCTGGAGCGCATCTGCCTGCACATAGCCGGCAGAGGCCAACATCAACAGACTGCCCGCTAAGAGTCGAATTTTTGTGCCCTGCATGTGAACCCCTGATCAACAATCCTGGTAATAAAAAGACAGCCCCGGCAGGGATGCCTGAATATGACGTAAAAACACTTCGTGTTAGACCGCGAGAACCTAAAAATGTCACGGAAGAAGTGAAATAATCCCTAAGCATCATGCTGTATGCTTTGGGCGCAGGGGTCAATTATGCGCAAACACCCGCAGTCCTGGAAGGGACTACGGGCATAAGTGGCGAGATTAGGAGGAAATTTCGTGCGTTTTGCCATCCGGCGCACGATTATTAAGCACATCGTCCAGCTTTTGGTGATCTAACTCTTTCACCCATTTGGCAACCACCACCGTCGCCACGCCGTTACCCACCAGGTTAGTCAGCGCGCGCGCTTCGGACATAAAGCGGTCGATACCGAGGATTAACGCCAGTCCCGCAACCGGTAAATGGCCCACGGCGGAGATAGTGGCCGCCAGCACGATAAAGCCGCTTCCGGTCACGCCCGCGGCGCCTTTTGACGAGAGCAGCAACACGACCAGCAGCGTTATCTGGTGGAAGATATCCATATGGCTGTTGGTCGCCTGGGCGATAAACACCGCCGCCATCGTCAGGTAGATAGAGGTGCCATCGAGGTTGAACGAATACCCCGTCGGGATCACCAGCCCTACCACCGACTTACGGCACCCCAGTTTTTCCATCTTATCGAGCATACGCGGCAACGCTGACTCGGAAGAGGAGGTGCCGAGCACAATGAGTAATTCTTCCCGGATATAGCGAATAAATTTAAAAATGCTAAAGCCCGTTACCCGTGCAATCGTCCCCAGCACCACCACCACGAAGAGAATACAGGTGATATAGAAGCAGATAATGAGCTGCCCCAGTTGCACCAGAGAACCGACGCCGTATTTACCGATGGTGAAGGCCATCGCGCCGAATGCGCCAATCGGCGCCAGGCGCATGATCATATTAATGATGCCGAAAATGACCTGCGAAAAACTCTCAATCACATTGAAAATGAGCTGGCCTTTGCTGCCCAAACGGTGCAGCGCAAAACCAAACAACACCGCAAACAGTAAGACCTGCAGAATGTTGCCGCTGGCAAACGCGCCGATCACGCTGCCCGGTATGACATCCATCAGGAAGGCAATAATGCCCTGCTCCTTGGCTTGTGCGGCATAAACGGCCACCGCCTGCGCATCCAGCGTTGCCGGATCGACGTTCATCCCGGCGCCAGGTTGCACAACGTTGACGATGATAAGACCGATAATCAGCGCAATCGTACTGACAATTTCAAAGTAAAGCAGCGCGACCGCGCCGGTACGGCCCACCGCTTTCATGCTTTCCATGCCTGCGATGCCCGTCACGACAGTACAGAAAATGACAGGAGCGATGATCATCTTAATGAGCTTAACGAACGCGTCGCCAAGCGGTTTCATTTGTGCGCCCAGTTCAGGATAGTAATGGCCAAGGAGAATACCAATGGCGATTGCTGTCAGGACCTGAAAATAAAGACTTTTGAACAGAGAGGTTTTCATAGGGTGTCCTTGAAGTAAAAACCACAGGTCTTGTAAGGTTATGAGTAACCTGCGGCCTTAAAATAACACCCACACAACATGACAGAAATGCGCCAGGATCATAATTGAAACAAAAATGTTAAAAAGTTTGAGCTGGCTCGCACAAGCGCGACCTTTTTTAACTTTTGTAATCAGGATTTTCGTGCGACAGATACCGTTCTTCAAAGATATCCGCGGGAACGGGCCGAGCAAACAGGAAGCCTTGCGCGACGTTGACTCCCGCCTGTTCCAGCCACGCGCGTTGCGCCTCGTTCTCCACGCCCTCGGCAATCAATTGTAAATTAAGACTGCGGGCCATCAGAATAATCGCCGTCACCATACTGTGATCATCCGGTAACCCATCGACAAACATTTTATCAATTTTAAGGATATCGACCGGTAGCGACTTCATATGCTGTAACTGGCGCAGCCCCGCGTAACCCATGCCAAAATCATCCAGTGCGATACGCACGCCAGCATTACGTAACGGACGTAAGATAGCGACGGCAGCGTGCGGATCGTCGATACGGCGGCTTTCAGTGACCTCAAGAATCAGCGTACCCGGTTGAATACGATAGCGGTTTAACAATTCCAGCAGCTCCGACACCATGCCAGGGTGCATGAGCTGTAACGCGGAAAGATTGACGGAGAGCGGCAATGTCACGCCGCGCTCCTGCCAGGCAGCAAGCTGGCGACAGGACTCTTCCAGCACCCAATAGCCCACCGTGACCATCAGGCCGCAGGATTCAATGCGCTCAATCAGCCCCTCCGGCAATTCCCAGCTACCGTCCGGCTGTTGCATACGTAACAAGGCTTCGGCGCTTAATACGTTGCCGCTGCGCATCTCGACCTGCGGCTGCAGCCAAATGGCAAACTGATGGTTATCCAGCGCGGTAAGGATATCGCTCTCTTCGGTAAGGCGCTGTTGAGCGGCCTCCATCTGCGCCGGGTCAAAGAACTGGATCTGATTTTTACCTTTTCGGCGCGCGGTAAAGGCGGCGGAGACGGCGCGACCATAGAGCTCTTCGGCGGTCAGATCGCCATAATACATCGCAATGCCAATACTGCAGCTTGGGCGCAATTGAATACCCTGGATGGGCAGTCGTTCATTAATGATAGTGAGTATTTGCTGACCTAATGTGATGGCGTGCCACGGCTCTTTAACGCCGTGGGCGATAATGGCAAAGTCATACCCGCTGACCTGCGTAAGCACCATGCGCGGCGCCAGCACCGACTTCAGCTTCTCAACCAACGTCAGTAATAGAATCTCCCGCTGCGTTTCTTGCAGCACGCCTGCCGTGTCACGCAACGTTTCGCACGTCACGATGATAAGCGCGGTGGTCTGTTGGCGGGTGATAACCTGTTCCAGCAGCGCCATTAAAAAGGCTTTATTGGGCAGCTCGGAAACCGGAAAACGCATCGCGTTGTCCGTTTGCTCCTCGCGTTGACGCTGCATAAGCTGCTGGTTGAGGTTATAGCTACGCACCAGCATCCCAATTTCATCATCCTGATGCAGACGCGGCAACGCCAGCTGATGTCCGATCAGCTCCTGCTGCGGAATGTCGTTCAGCTCGCGGGCGATTTTGCGCAGCGGATGCACAATCAGGCGGTTTACGCACCAGGCGATGGCCACCGTCAGGATCAGCGATAAAAGTAAGTAAATGGTCACTAACGTAGAGAGCGCGCTCATGACGAACTTGTACATACGGTACGAATCCGCCTGCAATACAAGGTAGGCCAGCGGTTGCGGATTGGCGGGACGCTCCAGCGAATAAACCGGCAAAGAAATTTGTACCGGCAGTTCGAAGAGACGCGTCACCATAACCGGGACGGGGCGTTCAGGAATGAAGCGCTTACGCAACGCCTGGAACTGATTCGGCAATACCACATCGGCGCGACTCACCACGCCCGCAGGTTTAATACTTTCCAGAATGGTTTCCGCGCCGGGGAGATCCGCTTTTAAAATCGCGGAAGAAAGAGGTTCCCGAACAGATCGCGCGATGCTTTCCAATTGCGTAGCCGTGTTGTAGCGGTTCTGCTGTACCAGATGGAACAACAAAACGGTGCAAAAGACAAAAACAAACACCATGACAACGGCCGCAACCATTGCCATCTGTTTAATTGTTAACGAGCGGCTGACGCGCAAATTGACTCTCCCTGGATATCCCGGACTGCCGCCTGAGTATACCCGATTGCAGCGGCATTAAGAGAGGCTGTATCTGAAAAGGACTTTTCTGAATAACGGTTAATGATAGCGTCTGATGGCGCTGCGCTTCTCAGGCCTACGACGCCTGTCAATTCGTAGGCCTGACGCAATGATTACCAGTCAGCGTAAGGCACCAGAGGCTGCGGCGGTAAATCCATATCCCCCTGCCAGCCCGCCGCGGAATAACGGACATACAGCAGCAGATGACTGGGGGTATAGTCTTTCGCCTGCTGAATATCGACAGCCGTACCCACAAACCAGTTGGCAGTGACCCGGCGTTCAATGAGCGCCCGCGCGGTATAGCCAAATCCCTGACTGCTGCCGCCGCCGTTGGTCTGGTCACGCGCATCCTCCTGATAATCCGCCGGGATCAAATTCATCAGCGGATAACGCGGCATGGTACGGTTGCGGGAGTGCGACCAGGATACCGAGCCGCCCAGCTCCCACGACCAGTTTTCCGTACGCTGCCGCCACATCACCGGCACCGCAAACGACAGGTATTCCTGCGGGCTATAATAACCGCCCTGACCCAGTGAATAACCGCTCAAATCTTTGTCGTAATGCCAGATCATGTTATTCAGCCCGACGGTAACGCGGCGGTTATTCTCGTTAATCACCTTATAGTAATAACCGGTCATCCAGCGCACGCGCCAGTTATCTTCCACATTTTTACCGCTCAACTGGTCGCCGCTGAGCGACGCCCAGACACCGTTTGCTTCGCCTTTATCATAGCTGAGACTGACGCCGCCGCCGTTGGCCCGCACGCCGCCCCATTTGGTGCCGGTATTGCTGCTGGCGTCCTTTTGTCCGCCAAACGCCAGCAGCGAGCTGGAGATCGGGCGACGATGCGCGTTCAGGGTATAACCCAACGGCCCGATATCGTCGCTATAGCTGACGCCGCCGACCACATCAACGACATTAAAGCCCATCGGCGTCGTGCCGATATCCCAGCGCCAGGTCTCATTCTGCCAGCCGACCGCCACGCTCGCGCCCGTATCGGCCTGGCTACGATGTCCGCTGCATTTCTCCAGCGTACAGGTACCCCAGTTATTATCGTATTTTCCGTCCGCATCCGTAGAGAAACGGCCAACATCCATATTCACCATATCAGTACGAAAGAACGCCCGTCCGTCCGACCAGGGCGCATCCACCTGAAGCATCGTGGTATGCGCCTTCAGATCGGAGTAACCGCCAGTCCCGCTCGACCCCCAATAATCGTGCGCCAACGTGACATTGAGATCCTGCTGACGGTACAACTCCGCCGCATCGCTACGCACGCCGCGTTTTAGCCAGTCATCTTTTTCATCATTGCGCGTCAGGCGGGTAAAGGTATCGTTATCCTGGGGACGAACCGGCGTAATCGCCGCGGCGACCATTGCCTCTTTGTAGGTCTCCAGCGTCCGCTGCGGCTCGCCCGTTTGCGCCTGAAAAGCGGCGGCGTCACGCAATATCATCGCGCTTTCCATTGATGGCGGCTGTGCTTTTGCCTGCGGCGTAATGCGGTTAAAGATCCGCGCCGCCGCCGTGATATCGCCAAGCTGGAGCTGCGCCAGCGCGACGCGGCGCTGCATGTTAAGAGAGGTGATTTGCGACGCAGGCAACGCCGCCAGTTGAGCGCGCGCCGCAGCGTTATCGCCCTGTGCGATGTCGATTTCCACCCGCCCCAGCATGGCATCGACATTACCCGGTTCCCGCGCCAGAACGGCGTCATAAGCGGCGCGGGCCGCCGCATTATCGCCACGCTGCTGCGCCCAGTCTGCCAACGTTAACGCAATGCGCGTAGAGGGCGGCTGCTGACGTAACAACGCTTCCGCTTCGCGTTCTTTGCCGCTATCGCGCAAGCGGTTAGCGCTTTCCAGCACCTGGTTACTTTGCAATCGGCCCGCCAGTTCCTGAATATTGCTGTTCCACTGGCTGGTCGGTAGGGTATTGAGATGCGCCAGCGCCGCCCGGTCCCGATCGCTGCCGGAAAGATAAAGCCCATAAGCATAGACCTGTTCCGGATCGTTTGGCTTCTGCTGCGCCAGAGAGCGCATTTGCGCATCGGCCTGGGCGTGCTGCCCGGCCTGCCACAGATCGCGTGACAGTCGGTACGTCACCCACACGCTCCCCGGATCTAATGCCAGCCGGCGACGGTGCAGTTCTGCGGCCTGCGCCCATTTGCCCTCGCTTTCCAGCGTTTCCGCCTGCTGCGCCAGACGGTCATTTTCCAGACTGCGTTCGATATCGTCGATACTGCGCCGCTGACTGGCGGAAAGAGAAGCGATAAACGCGGCGGCTTTTTGCGGCGACTGCTGGCGATAAAGATTCGCCAGCCCGCGTACAGCATTGGTATTACCGCTATCCATACGCAGCGTCTGCTGATAATAACGTTCGGCGGCGGCATTATCTTTGCGCGCCATCGCCACATCCCCCAGCCCCAGTACCGCGTAGCTGTCGGTGTTATCCACTGCTCGCGCCTGCTGATAGAAACGCTCCGCCTGGGCCAGATTATTCGCTTTTAAGGCCGCGTCGCCCTGCTGAATTAACAGCCAGTAGCGATTGACCTTCAGCAGACTCTCCCACTTATCGCGGCTGCTGCTGTGCGGCGCCATCGCCAGCGCCTTTTCAAACTGCGCGACGGCGCGGGCGCGATCGCCACGCTGTGAGTATGCCTGCCCCAGCGCGCCGACCGCCTCGCTGTCGTCCTGCCGGGCGCTCACCGCCTGCTGCAATTGCGCAATGGCCTTACCGCCTTCTCCGGCATTAACCGCCGCGATGCCCTGCGAGCGCGCACGGAACGCCGGATCTGCTAACTGTTTTTGCTGCTCGCTAAGCTGGGCGCGGGCGGCAGACACGCTATCGCCTTCGCTAAACTGCGTCAGATAGTCTTGCAACGCTTTTACGCTGGCGTCGCTAACCGGGAGATCTTTTATCTGCTGGTACCAGATGGCGGAGGCCGCGCTGCGTCCCGTACTGGATTTCGCCATCTGTTTTAGCACCGCGAATCCCTCATCGCGCCGCCCGCTGGCGAACAACAGTTGCGCCAGCGCATTTTGCAGAGCGTTATTACCCGGACTGACGGCATTAATTTTCTGTAGCTGGTTAATCGCTTCGTGACGGCGGGCGGGCAATTTCGCCACGGTCGTCCAGTATTCGACCGCCAGTTCGCCCTCCGGCGGATAACCTTTAAACAGCTTGTCGTAGCTGGCGATCGCTTGTTCAGTATGGCCGGTCGTCGCCAGTAAACGCGCCTCCTGCAAAGACTGGCGTCCTTGCGGCGTGGAGAGCAGCATCGCGGTGCGGGAAGATTGATACGCCGTCGACTCCGGCGCCAGTTGCGCCAGCCGATCAAGTAGCTTCTGCGCCCCGTCGCTATCCCCCTGGCGCAACAGATAGCGGAAACGGGCGGCGATAACCTGTGGATCATTGGGGTCGATCAGCTCCAGGCGATAGAGCGACTGACGGACTAAGTCCTCACGGTGCGTGGCCTCGCCCAGCCGCACCTGCTCCAGCAACTGTTGCTGCGCGGAGGTCGCTGCGCCGGCAAGCGGTGTTAGCGCCATACCAAGCGATAACCCCAACAATGCCCGAGAAACGCCCCTTTTGCCAGGTAAGGCATTTCGACCGCCAGCCGGCAAAAAAGCGTGCATGAGACTTAACGTGAACTTACGCATTCCTGGCCCCAGTCAGGTAATAATTCACCTTTGACGGTGAAGCGAAAACGGTGCTGATCCCAGCCTTGTCCAAAGAGAGCCAGCACATAGTTGTAATAGGCATCACTGCCAGGAAAATGGTCTGCGACCCGCTGTCGCTGCACGGCCTGGGCGTCGCGATTTTGCAGGAAAGGCAGTAAAGCGGCGGAAAACCCGACCGGCCCCGTCCCTTGCGCATTCCCGCTGACGACATCCACTTTCTCCGGTGGAACGCCGTTTTTCATCGTTAACGTCGCCATCGGTTTAAATCGCGCCAGTAAACGCGCTTTTTGCGGATCGCCATCATGCATCATTCCCGCCCATAAATAGACGCGAATCGCATCGTAGCTACTGATCAGCGTCTTTTCCGCTTTCAACTGCCAGCCTTGCTTGCTTTCATAACGCACCCAGTCCGGCGAGAAACCTTTCGGCGCGGTTTCCAGCAAAAGCCGCAAATTGGTTTCCCGTAACGTCGACCACGGCGCGCCAAAACGGCTAAAGTATTGCGCCAACTGCGGCGGCAGATAGCTTGGGTTAAAACGCCAGCTATTCGCCTCGGCAAAGCCGATTTTGCCAGGTAGCAGCATTGAGCCCAGCCCCGGCACATTCACGACCTCTTCGCGGGCGATGCGTTTTAACAACGCCGTGCCCACCTCGGTATAACGCGTCTCTTTCCACAGACGACCGGCCTCCAGCAGCGACCATGCCATCCAGATATCGCCGTCGGACGCGGAGTTGCTGTCCAGCACCGACCAGGTGTCGGGATCTTTTTGTCCCCACAGCCAGGCGGGCAGATGTTCACGCAGCGATCCCTGCGCCAGATTGTTTTGCGTCCAGTTAAACAGTTGCGCGAACGCCGGTCGATCGTTCGCCGCCAGGGCAAAGAACATAGCGTAGCTTTGCCCTTCGGAGGTGGTAATTTTTCGCGCATCGCCCGGATCGATAACGCGTCCCTGCTGGCTAATGTAATCTTTCTTGAACTGTTCCCACGCAGGCCAGCTACAGGCCGCCTGCGCATTTATTGCCGTCAGCATGACGATCATCGTTATCCATCCGCGCAGCATAGTCATCATGCGTTACTCATGGTCAGGGTCGAGACGACGGCGACTGAGAATACGTAGCAGACGCCACAATACCCACGCCAGTAATACCACACTGAGGGCCGCCAGTACCGCCAGCAGCACAGGGTGATTCGCCAGCGCATACCACAGCCGCTCAAACCACGGCAGATGTCCGACGTAATAGATATCGCCAACGCGCAGACTGTGAACGCCGGACTCGCGGATCACCGCCACGGAACCAAACATCGCGGCGCGTTTACCGCTGTCGTTCACGGCGTCGTTCAGTAGCTGGTAGCCGCGCGGGCTGTCAGCCAGCAGAGCAATCACGCTGCGCTGATCATTAAACGGCGACTGGAAGCCCACCACCGCCGCCATCGGGCCGCTGGCGGTGACGGTGGACTGCGCATCCGCCGCGCGATCGGCCTCATCCGGCATAATCGACGGGAAAGCGGTCTGCCGCATCGGGGTTTTTACCCAGCTTTGTGTCGCCTGCACCAACAGATCGATACGCTTATCGTCTTTTAGCTTGCCCGGAATAGCGCCAATAATCAGCAGATCGGCGTCTTTGTCGGCTATCTGAGCGCTATCATCGGTGATTGTTAGATTAATTGCCGGGAAACCGGTCTGCCCGCCAATGGCGCCGACCGTATTCAGCAGCGTTTCCATTTGCGCTTCGGTTGGGGTCTTCGGCATCACCGCCAGCGTGTCAGACAGGTCGGCCATCCGGCTGAACGGGAAACCCGCATTGGCGAACGCGCGTAAATCCGGCATCGCGATAAAGTGGTAATATTTCGAAAAATCGATAGTGGAGTCATCCCCTATCACCACATGATTCGGTACCGGCTGGAAGGTAATACAGTTGTCCACCGACCCGCCCGGCATCGGATTCATGTAGCGGAAGTCAAAACGTAGTTGGTTCATCGCCCCCAGTTTGAGCGCCGGAATAGACACATCCGTTTTACCATCCAGCAGTCCCTGAAGTACCGGCAGGCGCAACAGGAGTCGATTAGTTTCCTGCGTGCTGTTAAGGCTAAAGGCTTGCAGAAACTGGTTATTCAGACTGATATCCAGCCGTGAACTGTCTTTAGTCGGCGGCGAGGTATAACGGTAGTTGAGATCCATATCAATACCGTTGCTACGCAGCAAATAGAGGTCCGGCGGCAGATTCAAAGAAACGTTGATGGGCGCCGGCTCCAGCCCACTCGACTGGAGCTGCTCTTCATAGGTTTTCAGCTCACCAAAAGTGACCGGGCGATCGGTACGCACCCAGTTCGGCGCATCATACGGTTTGCGCGCCAGCAGCGGTTTTACATCGTTGACCACCACGCTGGAACCACGGAAGAGAATATTCCCTTGCGCGATACCTTTTGCCGCTTGCAACAGGTCTTTATCATCACGGCCAAACACGACCAGCAACTTCACATACGGATTATCCGGATGGCTCATCATCTCGATAACCGGCGCGTTAACCGCAGGATGATCGCGCAGGAAATCGGGGCGTCGATCGTTGGTGGCGAACACGATCGCATTGCGATCCGGCAGGTGATTATACAACACCGGGAAGCGCTGACCGCGCCAGCCCGCCCGCGATCCAAACCAGGACGCGACAATAGAAGCCGCCTGCTGCTGCGCCAGATCCGGCATATCAGCAAACACTATCGGCAACGTCACTGGACGGTTATCCCGCGGATCGAAAAACGGCACCGGGAAGTGGGACAGATCGTTATTCACCGCCAGCATGTTATAGGTCAGATCCAGGGCGCTATTTCGCCCGATGTCTAACCACAGAGTACTGCTGGCCGGGTTTTCACACACGTCGCGATAGTGGCCGACAAACTCCAGCCGCACCCGGTTAAAGTCGGTGATAAATAGCGGATTGATAGGTACCTGCGCCAGCGTCTTTTTCCCCAACTGCTCTTTTGTCACCGGCAGTACGCCCATCAGTTCATCATTGAGATAAACCTTGAGCTGCGACTGAACCGGCAGGAGCGACGGCGAGGGCGTATATTCCAGATTCAGCACCGCTTTCGACGCCACTTCATCGCTGCGCATACCAAATTCAATGCCGCCGTTAGGGTTAACGCCACGCAGCGCCATACTACCCGGCGGCGGCGCGATTTGCGCAAAGGTCAGCTTGACCTCGCGCGAAGGCGCGGTCTGCGCCACGACGGGCGCCTCAGTTGCGGGCGACGGCGCAGGCTCGGTGGGTTCAGCATTGATCAATGGCGGCGTAGCAGGCGCCGCCGCCGTCATGAAAGCAGGAAACGCGCTTAATCCTATTACCGCCGCACACATCCAGGACAATTTTCTTTTCATCGCATTATCATCATTGTTGAGCCTGAGCCATAACCCGATCCGACGGCTGTATCGCCGCTTGCCGCTCCGGGCGACGCGGAATAAACGATACAATCCAGGCAATTAACGCCGTCAACGATCGGAAAATTACTTTTACTGAAGGCGGCGCGAATTCCGCGAGGTGGCGATATCCGCGGAAGCCCAGCTTCAGAATATCCAGCAAGCTTTCCAGCGGTTTATCTTCCGGGAAGCTATCTTGCCAAAGCGCCCACGTATCGGCGCGCGCGAAGGTACACTGCACAAAATCAATATGTTGTTTGGTGGTGAGCGGCATCAGTTGTAGTCCGACCTCATTGCCCGTTACGCGCACCACCTGCGTTGGAAAGACATATTCCTGCTGCCCGCGTTTAAGCAACAGATTCACTTTCTGCCCTTCCAGCACCTGCGCCTGACCGTTGATCTTGATGCCTAACCCGCCGTCGGAGAAGTCATGTACGGTACAGGAGAACAAATGTCCATCTTCGCGGGCGATGGCCCCCGGCATGGCAATCTCGACCCGATGCGCGCGCCTGACCTGTTTACTCTCTACCGAAACCGCAACCGCGCCGCCGAGAATGACCAGGTTATAGAAGACCCACACCAGGCTAACGATGACGGTCAGCGTTTCATTTTCCGGCCCGTAATAGTATCGCCATACGCCCGCCGCCACGCCGAGCAGGTTAAGCAAGACAAGGAAGATATACGGACGCGAGATTACCCAGTCGACGTACTTCTCTTCCACCAGCCCGCCTTTCGCCGTGACGTTAAATTTCCCTTTGTGCGGATTGATCAACGCGACCAGAGTCGGCGGTGCGATATACCATGCCAGTACCGTTTCATAGATTTCACTCCAGAAAGAGTGACGATACTTGCCCTGAATCTTCGAGTTAGTCAGGCTGGCGTGGACCATGTGCGGTATCACAAATAGCGCAATCATCAACGCAGGCGCATAAATGATATAGGCGTGCAGCAGCAGAAAAGCCAGCGGCGCGGTCAGAAAGATCAGGCGCGGAATGCCGGACAAGAAATGGAACATCGCGTTGAGGTAGCACAGCCGCTGCGCCAGTTTTAAGCCTTTACCAAACAGAGGGTTATCGAGGCGGAAAATTTGCACCATGCCCCGCGCCCAACGAATACGCTGCCCGATATGCGCCGACAGGCTTTCCGTCGCCAGCCCCGCCGCCTGCGGAATGCGCATATACGCTGAGGTATAACCTCGCCGGTGCAGCCGGAGCGAAGTATGCGCATCTTCCGTCACCGTCTCAACGGCGATACCGCCAATCTCATCCAGCGGCTTACGGCGAATCACCGCGCACGATCCGCAAAAGAAAGTGGCGTCCCACATATCGTTACCGTCCTGCACCAGTCCGTAAAACAGCGTGCCTTCGTTAGGCGTTTTACGAAAACGTCCCAGGTTGCGCTCAAACGGGTCCGGGGAGAAGAAATGATGCGGCGTCTGCATCATCGCCAGCTGTTTTTCTTTCAGGAACCAGCCCATTGTCATTTGCAGAAACGAGCGTGTCGGCACATGGTCGCAATCGAAGATCGCCACAAACTCGCCTTTCGCGTGTTTTAGCGCATTGTTGATGTTGCCGGCTTTGGCGTGTTCATGCGTGGTGCGGGCAATGTAATGCACGCCAACATGTCGGGCAAAATGACGAAATGATTCACGCCCGCCGTCATCAAGGATCCAGATATTCAGCTTGTCCTTCGGCCAGTCAATGCCAAGCGAAGCGTAAATGGTATTTTTGACCACGTTAAGGTCTTCGTTATAGGTCGGTACAAAAATATCCACCGTCGGCCACTGCGACATTTCTTTCGGCAACGGCACCGGTTGACGATTTAACGGCCACACCACCTGGAAGTACCCCAGCACCAGCACAATCCAGGCGTAGGTTTCCGCAAACAGCAGAATCAGCCCGCACACCAGACTGACCGGGTCGTCCCAATTTAGCGTCGAGGTATAGCGCCACCAGATATAACGACAGGAGACCGTTAGCGACAGCACGATGAGCATCAGCGCGGAAAAGCGTCCCGGCATACGTCGTACCAACAGCGCAACGCCCCACAGCAACAGCAGAAAGATAAATTGCGATAGCGGGTTAAATGGCTGCGTAATACAGATCAGCGCCAGTATCAGTGAAAAAGTCACGATAACGCCCAGAATAAAACGCCGGGCGCCGTTGCTAAGATGTCCCAGCTCTTTTTCCTTTTCCAGATGCGTTGTCTTTTGGCGCACCCGTTCCGGTAAGGTATCCATCCATTGATGGTAACGTCCACGAACGTCCTTCAGGCGCGCAAATGACCGCCAGCGCGGTTCATGACGTTCTTTAGTCGACGAGATCATCACCAGCCAGAGGGTCTGAATGAGGTAGCGGGCCGGGTCCAGTGGGCGCGGGCGGGCGGCGTTAATATGCGGGTAAAGCGCTTTATGCCCGTCGCGAATACGCTGCCAGCGCGGATGCTCAAGCGGAAACACTATCCACGCCAGAATCATCCACAGGCAGCCGAGCGCTGCGCTAAACGGCGACGCGCCGTGGCGGCGGTAACCCTGATAGCGCTCGCTCAAGCGCGCGCTAACCGGCGGGATAAGCAGCCACCGGGAAAGGGCGCTCATCGCAGGCTCCCGGCGGACGTTTTGTCGCCCGCATCATGCAGCAGGCACCAGTTCGCCAGCGTTAACACCTCTTCGGCGGCTAACGAATCGCTGCGATATTCGCCTAACGGCTGTTTCGACGCCATGCACTCCGCCATCGCCTCATCGCGATGGATCACAATAGGCAGCAACCGGCGCTGGCTTTGCAGCCAGACCTGGTACAGATCGTCCTGTAACTGACTGCCAATGCGTAAGTCATTGATCAGAATATGCGCTCCGGCAGGCAATGCCTGCTGATGAAGGCGAATATGGCAGTTAGCGTCAACCCGGGCTACTGCCAGCGTATGGTCGCAGAGGCTCACCAGCTGCCCTGTCAGCGGTGACGCGCCGTAGGGCAAGTCCAGTAAAATCCAGCTATAACGCCCGCTCGCTTTCAGCGCCTGGATAGCCGATCCGATCTCTCCCAGCGTCTCCTGCCAGGCCTGCGGATTTTCCCGCTCTTGCGCGGTGAGCTGTCCAAACGGCAGTAGATCAAGCTGTGAGGTATAACGTAATCCGGCATCGCGCCAGTCCTGGCCGTCCAGCAACGATCGCGCCCAACCGCCCTGATGGACGAAGTCGACGTTAAACGACATGCGCAGCAGGTTATCGGGGCTGGCGTCAATCACCAGGACATTTTCCCCTAAGATTTGTAACGCCCAGGCGAGTGCTGCGGTGAGAGATGTGGTTCCCACCCCGCCGCGCACGCCCTGCAGTCCCAGAATCGCCATTCATGGCTTCCTTAATGAATGTGGTTGCGCAAATTCAGCCAGGAGTGGCCATCTTTTAATCGCCGCCGCCAACTGTTCGCGTTGGGAAATATCGGTATAATCTATTTCGGGTAGTGAAAACGCCTGGCTTAATGCCAGAAAATCATTTTGAAAAGTGTAGCCCAACGTTGGATCGGACTGAGCGCCAGGTTCATTGTTATACATTCTGGTTGCTCCTTTTTAAATATTTCTCACTGGCAGCATTACGCCCCGTCGTCAATACGGGAGAACGCGCATTTTTCATCTTTCCGTGACATCATTTATAATGTGTAAAAATGCAAAGCGCAGAGTTACAGGGCATCCTGCCGGGCAAATTGATTCACATGCTAAATCTGATGCGTTTTAATTTCAATGTTAGGTTTATTTCTGTGCTTTCGCTAGTAAACTGATAAACAGTTAAAATAGTGACATGAGGGACACTGTGGACCCCGTATTTTCTCTCGGCATCTCATCATTATGGGATGAACTGCGCCATATGCCAACCGGCGGCGTCTGGTGGGTTAACGCCGATCGCCAGAAAGATGCCATCAGTCTGGTGAATCAAACGATTGCGTCACAAACGGAGAATGCAAATGTCGCCGTCATCGGCATGGAAGGCGAGCCTGGCAAAGTAATCAAATTAGATGAATCTCACGGTCCGGAGAAAATCCGCTTATTTACCATGCCGGATTCAGAAAAAGGGCTATACTCTTTGCCCCACGATTTGCTTTGTTCTGTTAACCCGACGCATTACTTTTTCATTCTTATTTGTGCAAATAACACGTGGCGGAATATAACGTCAGAAAGCCTGCATAAATGGCTGGAAAAAATGAATAAATGGACTCGTTTTCATCACTGTTCATTGTTGGTTATTAACCCTTGTAATAATAGCGATAAACAGTCCTCGTTGTTGATGGGCGAGTATCGCTCACTTTTCGGCCTCGCCAGTTTACGTTTTCAGGGCGACCAACATTTGTTCGATATTGCCTTCTGGTGTAACGAAAAAGGCGTCAGCGCCCGACAGCAGTTATTGCTGTGTCAGCAGGACGAACGCTGGACGCTATCCCATCAGGAGGAGACGGCAATTCAGCCGCGTAGCGACGAAAAACGCATTCTTAGCCACGTCGCCGTCCTTGAAGGCGCGCCGCCGCTCTCGGAACACTGGACGCTTTTCGACAATAACGAAGCGCTATTCAACGACGCGCGCACGGCGCAGGCCGCGACAATTATTTTTTCGCTTACACAGAACAACCAAATCGAGCCGCTTGCTCGTCGCATTCATACTTTGCGGCGCCAGCGGGGAAGCGCGCTGAAAATTGTCGTGCGCGAAAATATCGCCAGTTTGCGCGCCACCGATGAGCGCCTGCTGCTGGGCTGCGGCGCGAATATGATCATTCCCTGGAACGCCCCGCTTTCACGCTGCCTGACGCTTATTGAAAGCGTGCAGGGGCAGCAGTTCAGCCGTTACGTACCGGAAGACATCACCACGCTACTGTCGATGACGCAGCCGTTGAAACTGCGCGGTTTTCAGCCGTGGGATACCTTCTGCGATGCCATCCATACGATGATGAGCAACACCCTGCTCCCCGCCGACGGGAAAGGCGTTCTGGTCGCGCTGCGCCCGGTGCCGGGCATTCGGGTTGAGCAGGCGTTAACATTATGTCGGCCAAACCGAACCGGCGATATTATGACCATCGGCGGCAACCGTCTGGTGCTGTTTTTATCATTCTGCCGGGTCAACGATCTGGATACCGCGTTAAACCATATTTTCCCTTTGCCGACGGGCGATATTTTCTCTAATCGTATGGTCTGGTTCGAAGATAAACAAATCAGCGCCGAGCTGGTGCAGATGCGCTTATTGTCGCCGGAACTGTGGGGAACGCCGCTACCGCTGGCAAAACGCGCCGACCCGGTAATAAATGCCGAACACGATGGCCGCATCTGGCGTCGTATTCCTGAACCCCTGCGATTGCTCGACGACACCGCGGAGCGTGCATCATGATGACCATCAGCGATATCGTGCAAATTATTCTTTTTTGCGCGCTGATTTTCTTTCCGCTGGGGTATCTGGCGCGTCATTCGCTACGCCGTATCAGTGATACGACCCGGCTGCTATTTGCCAAACCTCGTTATGTAAAACCAGCCGGAACTCTGCGCCGCGCTACGAAAGTCAAGGCAGACAAAAAATGACTCAGCATACTCAAACTCCTTCAATGCCTTCTCCGCTCTGGCAATACTGGCGCGGTCTTTCCGGCTGGAACTTCTATTTTCTGGTCAAGTTTGGCCTGCTGTGGGCAGGCTATCTGAATTTTCATCCTTTACTGAATTTGGTATTCATGGCGTTTCTGCTCATGCCAATACCAAAGTATCGCCTTCACCGGTTGCGCCACTGGATTGCCATTCCCGTCGGCTTCGCGCTGTTCTGGCATGATACCTGGCTACCCGGCCCGCAAAGCATTATGAGCCAGGGGACGCAGGTGGCGGAATTCAGCTCCGGTTATCTGCTCGATCTGATCGCCCGTTTTATTAACTGGCAAATGATCGGCGCCATCTTCGTACTGCTGGTTGCCTGGCTTTTTTTATCACAGTGGATTCGGGTCACGGTGTTTGTGGTCGCCATCATGGTATGGCTGAATGTCCTGACATTAACCGGACCGGTTTTTACGCTGTGGCCGGCAGGCCAGCCAACCGATACGGTGACGACGACTGGCGGTAATGCGGCCGCTACCGTCGCGACAGCGGGCGATAAGCCGGTCATCGGCGATATGCCTGCGCAAACCGCGCCGCCGACGACCGCGAATCTGAACGCCTGGTTGAACACCTTCTATGCCGCGGAAGAAAAGCGGAAAACGACGTTCCCGGCGCAGCTTCCGCCTGATGCGCAGCCGTTCGACCTATTGGTCATCAATATTTGTTCGCTCTCCTGGTCGGATGTCGAAGCGGCAGGCTTGATGTCACATCCGCTATGGTCGCACTTTGACATTTTGTTTAAACACTTTAATTCCGGTACGTCTTACAGCGGCCCGGCGGCCATTCGTCTGCTGCGCGCCAGCTGTGGTCAACCATCGCATACCCGACTTTATCAACCAGCCGATAACGAATGTTATCTGTTTGATAATCTGGCGAAGCTGGGCTTTACTCAGCATCTGATGATGGATCATAACGGTGAATTTGGCGGCTTCCTGAAAGAAGTTCGCGAAAACGGCGGTATGCAGAGCGAACTGATGAACCAGTCCGGCCTGCCAACCGCCCTGCTGTCATTCGACGGCTCGCCGGTATATGACGATCTGGCGGTCCTGAACCGCTGGTTGACAGGGGAAGAACGTGAAGCCAATTCCCGCTCCGCGACTTTCTTTAACCTGCTGCCGCTGCACGATGGCAACCACTTCCCCGGCGTCAGCAAAACGGCGGATTATAAAATCCGCGCGCAGAAACTGTTCGATGAACTGGACGCCTTCTTTACCGAACTGGAGAAATCCGGGCGTAAGGTGATGGTGGTCGTCGTACCTGAGCACGGCGGCGCGCTGAAGGGCGACAGAATGCAGATCTCAGGCCTGCGCGATATTCCCAGCCCCTCCATCACCAACGTCCCGGCGGGCGTGAAATTTTTTGGTATGAAAGCCCCGCATGAGGGCGCGCCGATTGATATTAATCAGCCGAGCAGCTACCTGGCGATTTCCGAACTGGTCGTACGCGCCGTGGACGGTAAGCTCTTTACCGAAGACAGTGTGAACTGGAACAAGCTGACCAGCAATCTGCCGCAAACCGCGCCGGTTTCAGAAAACGCTAATGCGGTGGTGATTCAGTATCAGGGTAAGCCCTACGTTCGTCTGAATGGCGGCGACTGGGTGCCTTACCCGCAGTAAACCGAAAAAGGCCGCAAGGTTTCCCCTGCGGCCTGGTTCGGGCGCATGTTGCCATTACGGCGGACAGACGCTCAAAACGCGTTACTTCCTGTCACGTAGCCAGTTGACGATCACACTGGCGATAATGCCAGCAATGATCGGCGCCGCCAGATCGTGCCAGAAGGCCACGCCCAACTGCGTAAGCGTCATATAGCCGCCTTGTTGCAATGGCAACCGTTCGCGGCTATCCTTGATGTGTTGAGGTTCAAGTTAGCCCCCGTCAGGTTGCCAGGTTTATACCAGTCAACGTGCGGGGGTTTTCTCTATCCAGCAACCTATGCCGCCGGGGATCAAGCCCCCGCAACATTGCGCCTCACCGGGTAAACCCGGCTTGCTGCTGATATTACGGCAAAATCCCCGTCCCGGCACGGCGCTAACGTGCAATCTGCGTGACGCTTCGCAGACGATTACTTTTATTTGCCAGAATACATTCAGCATTTCTGAGGCTGGCAGTCAGCCGCTCAATTCTGTAAATTATGCCTCCTCGCGGCCAGTCCCGGTGATACCGAAACCCTCGTTCAGCATCCTGCGTCTATGACATATTCGCCTGTTGCGCCAGAGGAATGGCTAAAAGCAGGTATTACCGACGAACTTATCCGTCTTTCAGCGGGACCTGAAGATCCCGACGATATTATTCATGACCTTGAACGCGCCAGCAGAAAAGCAGCATTCTGACGATTGCTCGGCGAACCGCTGTCACCGGTTTTCCGCATCGGGTATCAAGGCACTATAGCCTGGTTATAGGCAGCATTCTTTATGAGAGAGCTGCGTATATTTTGGGCAGGGGGCTCTATGCAGGACGACACATTACCATTAAATAACAGTAACGCTACGACCACACCGCTTTCAACGAGATTACCGTTTACAAAATATGATTTTGGCTGGGTGCTCTTGTGTATCGGTATGGCGATCGGCGCCGGTACCGTCTTAATGCCAGTGCAAATCGGTCTCAAGGGGATCTGGGTATTTATTACCGCTTTTATCATCGCCTATCCCGCTACCTATATTGTGCAGGATATTTATCTAAAAACGTTATCTGAAAGCGAAACCTGTGACGATTATACGGATATTATCAGTCACTATCTTGGCAAAAACTGGGGCATTTTTCTCGGTGTAATCTATTTTCTTATGATTATCCACGGGGTGTTTATTTATTCCCTGTCGGTGGTGTTTGATAGCGCCTCCTATATCAAAACCTTCGGCCTTACTGAGGTCGATCTTTCGCAGTCTATTATCTATAAAGTCGCGATTTTCGCCGTGCTGGTGGCGATTGCCTCCGGCGGGGAAAAGTTATTATTTAAAATTTCCGGCCCGATGGTGGTGGTAAAAGTCGGGATCATTGTGATATTCGGTTTCGCGATGATCCCACACTGGAATCTTGATAATATTTCCGCCTTTCCCGCCGCATCGGTTTTCTTTCGCGACGTACTGCTCACTATCCCATTTTGCTTCTTTTCTGCGGTCTTCATTCAGGTGCTAAACCCAATGAACATCGCCTATCGTAAGCGCGAGCCTGACCGTGTGCTGGCCACCCGGATGGCGATTCGCACGCATCGCATTAGCTATATTACGCTGATTGCCATTATTCTCTTTTTCTCGTTCTCGTTTACCTTTTCGATTAGCCATGAAGAGGCGGTATCAGCGTTCGAGCAGAATATTTCCGCCCTTGCGCTGGCAGCTCAGGTAATCCCTGGCCATATCATCCACATTACCTCTACCATCCTCAATATTTTTGCCGTACTTACCGCGTTCTTTGGTATTTATTTAGGTTTTCACGAAGCGCTTAAAGGTATTGTACTGAATGTATTGAGTCGTATTATGGATGTCAAAAACGTCAACCCACTGTTACTGACATCTGGTATCTGTGTCTTTATCGTGGTTACTCTGGTTATCTGGGTTTCGTTTCGCGTCTCAGTATTGGTCTTTTTCCAGTTAGGCAGTCCGCTTTATGGCATTGTCGCGTGTATTATTCCTTTTTTCCTGATTTATAAAGTAGCGCAACTGGAAAAATTACGCGGCCTGAAAACCTGGCTTATTCTGTTATATGGAATATTGTTGTGCCTGTCGCCGTTATTAAAATTGATTGAATAAGTCGTACCGGAGAGCCATGCCCGGTGGCGCTACGCTTACCAGGCCTACAGGTACGGTGTAGGCTTGATAAGGCGCAGCCGCCATCCGGCATAAAACGCAATTAACTCAACGGTTTCTGCGGGTTTTCATCCTGATCGACGGCAAAGCAGGCCACCAACTGGCCGTCGTACTCTTTAAGCTGCGGCTGTAACTGCGTACAGGGTCCGAAGCGACGGCTGCAGCGGGCGTTGAAGGCGCAGCCCGGCGGCGGGTTCAGCGGGCTCGGCAACTCGCCGGTCAGCTTAATCCGCTCACGGCGATCGTCCGGATTCAGCCGTGGCGTGGCGGAGAGCAACGCCTGGGTATAGGGATGACGTGGATTGTTAAAAATCTGCTCTTTGGTCCCTTTCTCCACGCAGCGGCCTAAGTACATGACCATCACTTCATCGGCAATGTGTTCCACCACCGACAGGTCGTGCGAGATAAAGACATAAGACAGCCCCATATCCTGTTGCAAATCCATCATCAGGTTCAGCACCTGGGCGCGCACCGACACGTCGAGCGCGGAGACCGGTTCGTCGGCAATCACTACGTCCGGATCAAGCATCAGACCGCGGGCGATAGCGATACGCTGACGCTGGCCGCCGGAGAACATATGCGGATAGCGGTCGTAGTGCTCGGTTTTCAGCCCCACCTTCGCCATCATCGCCAGCGCTTTTTCACGACGCTGCGCTTTACTCAGGCTGGTATTGATCAGCAACGGCTCTTCCAGAATTTGCCCCACTTTCTTGCGTGGATTCAGGGAACCGTAGGGGTTCTGAAACACAATCTGAATTTTCTGCCGCCGCAGTTTCTGCGCGTGCGGATCGTGTTTAAGCAGATCCTGCCCCTGGTAATAAAGCTCGCCGCCAGTTGGCGTTTCAATCATCGTCAGCAGGCGACCCAGTGTGGATTTTCCACAACCGGACTCCCCCACTACGGCCAGCGTTTTACCGCGTTCGAGATTAAACGACACGCCGTCCAGCGCTTTTACCAGCCGTTCCGGAGAAAAGATCCCCTTCTTCACCGGATAGTGTTTTTTCAGGTCGATAGCCCGCAACAGCGGCTGTTGCAAGGTGGCCTCATGCGTACTCATAGTGTGGGCCTCCCGGCATCATCGAGTGGGTAATGACATTTTGACTGACGTCCATCGTCCAGTTGGTTGAGAGCAGGTTCTTCCGCACGACATCTGTCCGTGGCGTAGGGGCAGCGCGGGTTAAGCAGACAACCCGTCGGTCGGTCATATTTCCCCGGCACCACGCCCGGCAGCGACGCCAGACGCGCTTTATCTTGCGCAAACTCCGGCAACGCGCGTAGCAGTGCCTGGGTATACGGATGACGCGGCGCGCGGAAAATATCCTGCGCAGCGCCAGTTTCGACGACCTGCCCGGCGTACATGACGATAATTTTGTGCGCCGCTTCCGCCACCAGCGCCAGGTCATGGGTAATAAGCACCAGCGCCATGTTCTCTTTTTGCTGCAACTCCAGCAGCAGTTCAATGATTTGCGCCTGAATGGTCACATCCAGCGCCGTGGTCGGTTCATCAGCAATTAACAGCTTTGGTCGACAGGCTATTGCCATCGCAATCATCACACGCTGACTCATGCCGCCAGAAAGCTGGTGCGGATAGACATCCAGACGAGAAGCCGGATCGGGAATACCCACCTGGTTCAACAGGTCAATCGCTCGCTGACGACGGGTTTTCTTGTTCCCGCCCTGATGTACCTTGATGGCTTCCATAATCTGAAAGCCAACGGTATAGCAAGGATTGAGGCTGGTCATCGGGTCCTGGAAAATCATCGCCACTTCAGCACCCACCAGGTTGCGACGTTCCTTCTCGGAAATGCGCTTCAGATCCTGTCCGTTAAAGAGCAGGTTTTCCGCCATCACGCGGCCTGGGTAATCGATAAGCCCCATAATCGCCAGCGAGCTGACGGATTTGCCGGAACCAGACTCGCCGACAATCCCGACCACCTCACCCTGCTTCACGCTGTAGCTAATGCGGTCGACGGCTTTGAACGGTGTCCCTTCGTCGCCGAAGTGCACCGATAATTGATCTACATTTAATAACGCCATCTCGAACCTCTTACTGCTTCAGTTTGGGATCGAGCGCGTCACGCAGACCGTCACCCATCAGGTTAAATGCCAGTACCGTCAGCAGAATCGCCAGCCCCGGGAAGGTCACGACCCACCAGGCGCTTTGCGCGAACTGCAGAACGTCAGAGAGCATGGTGCCCCATTCCGGCGTAGGCGGCTGTGCGCCCATCCCCAGGAAGCCGAGGGCAGCCATATCGAGAATGGCGTTAGAGAAGCCCAGTGACGCCTGAACGATCAGCGGCGCAAGGCAGTTCGGGAAAATATTGACGAACATCTGACGCATCGCGCCTGCGCCCGCCACGCGGGAGGCAGTCACATAATCGCGGTTCACCTCTACCAGAACCGCCGCGCGGGTTAAGCGGACATAGTGCGGCAGCGCCACAAACGTCAACGCCAGCGCAGCGTTGCCGATGGAGGGGCCGAAGATCGCCACCAGCACCAGCGCCAGCAGCAGGCTCGGTAGGGCCAGCATAATATCGACCACGCGCATGATGATGTTATCGACCAGACCGCCGAAGTAGCCCGCGACCAGGCCGAGAATGATCCCCATTACCAGCGACAGGACGACCACCAGACAGCCGACCAGCAGTGACAAACGCGCGCCATACATCAGGCGCGAGAGGACATCGCGACCAACATCATCCGTTCCCAGAATATGCGCCCAACTGCCGCCTTCCTGCCAGACCGGCGGCGCCAGCAGCGCATCACGGAACTGCTCTGCCGGGTTGTACGGCGCAATAAAGTTGGCAAACACCGCAATCAGGATCACGATGAGAACATACGCCAGCCCGACGACCGCGCCTTTGTTGCGTTTGAAATAGTGCCAGAACTCCCGCAATGGCGTCATGGGCGCCGGTGCGGCATTAACATTATTTTCAGTAACCTGTGACATGATGGCCCCTTACTTCTTATGCCGAATACGCGGGTTCACCACGCCGTACAGCAGGTCTACCAGCAGGTTGACGAGAATAATCATCGTCGCTACCAGTAACACGCCGCCCTGCACTACCGGATAATCGCGGCGTTGCAGCGCATCGATCAGCCAGCGCCCCAGACCGGGCCACGAGAAGATAGTTTCTGTCAGAATCGCGCCCGCCAGCAGCGTCCCGACCTGCAGGCCGATCACGGTGACGACTGGCAGCATGGCGTTACGCAGAGCATGGACGATAATGACGCGCATCCTGGTCAACCCTTTGGCGCGTGCGGTACGGATATAATCCTCCCCCAGCACTTCCAGCATCGACGAACGGGTCATACGCACAATGACGGCCAGCGGGATTGTGCCGAGCACCATCGCAGGCAGGATCATATGCGCCAGCGCATCAATAAAGTTACCCTCTTCGCCCCAGATAGCGGTGTCGATCAGCATAAAGCCCGTCAACGGATTGGTATCATCAAGGAACACCATATCGCTCACGCGCCCGGAAACCGGCGTCAGGTTCCAGTGGACGGAGACCAGCATGATCAGCATCATGCCCCACCAGAAGATAGGCATAGAGTAACCAGTCAGCGCCAGGCCAACGGCAGTGTGATCGAAGATAGAACCGCGCTTCACTGCGGCCAGCACGCCCACCGGAATCCCCACGGCGACGGCAAAAATCATGGCGCAGACGCCAAGTTCCAGCGTCGCTTTAAAGCGAGGCACAAACTCGTCCCATACAGGGATTCGGCTTTTCAGCGAGATGCCTAAATCGCCATGCATCACCCCCCAGATATAATGGAGGTACTGCTGCCACATCGGTTTATCAAGACCGAGTTCAGCCAGCAGTTGAGCATGACGCTCAGGGGAAATACCTCGCTCACCCGCCATGATCATCACCGGATCGCCGGGGATCATGTGGACAAAGGCAAAGGTGAGAAGGGTAATACCGATAAACGTCGGGATAACGAGTCCCAAACGTCGGAGAATGAACTGCAACATAACCCGAATTCTCTCTCATGACCCACGGCCTGGAACCGTGAGTCTGTATTGCTCACAAATCTTATCCCACGCAAACTGCATCGCGGATAAAGCATTACGCCGGATGGCGCTGCGCTTATCCGGCTTACACAACACCGGGGCGCAACGCTCTTTTAATTATTCGACAGAGACGTTTTCGAAGTGATGTTTGCCTAATGGATCAACCACATAGCCTTTAACTTCTTTACGCACTGGCTCATAAACCGTGGAGTGAGCGATGATCAGCGCTGGCGCCTGGTCATGCATCACAACCTGGGCCTGTTTATAGAGCTCAATACGCTTGTTGTGGTCATCGGTCGCACGCGCAGGCTGAATCAGGTCTTCAAACGGCTTATAACACCATTTTGAATAGTTGGAGCCTTGCTGGGCGGCATCGCAGCTGAACAGCGTGGCGAAGAAGTTATCCGGATCGCCATTATCGCCGGTCCAGCCCATCATCACCGTCTGGTGCTCGCCATCTTTAGCGCGCTTGAGGTATTCGCCCCATTCATAGGTGACAATTTTGGCCTGAACGCCAATCTTCGCCCAGTCCGCCTGGATCATTTCCGCCATACGACGCGCATTCGGGTTATAGGGACGCTGTACCGGCATCGCCCACAGATCGATGGTGAAGCCTTTTTCCAGACCGGCTTCTTTCAGCAGCGCCTTCGCTTTTTCCGGATCGTAGCCATAGTCTTTAATATCGTCGTTGTAGCCCCACATTGTCGGCGGGATCAGGTTTTTCGCCGCAACGCCCGCGCCCTGATAAACGGCTTTGATGATGGCCTCTTTATTCACGGCATAGGTCAACGCCTGGCGAACTTTGACATCATCCAGCGGTTTTTTCTGCACGTTATAGGAGAGATAACCCACGTTCAGACCGGCCTGCTCCATCAGGTTGATGTTTTTATCTTCTTTCATGCGCGCAATATCCGCCGGGTTCGGATACGGCATCACCTGACATTCGTTCTTCTGCAGTTTGGCGTAACGCACAGAGGCGTCAGGCGTGATGGAGAAGACCAGACGGTCAATCTGCGGCTTCGTGCCCCAGTAGCCGTCAAAGGCTTTGTAGAGAATGCGGGAGTCTTTCTGATATTGCACCAGTTGGAACGGGCCAGTGCCGACCGGGTTCAGATCCACTTTTTCCGGCGTACCGGCTTTCAGCATGTTGTCAGCATATTCTTTGGAAAGAATAGAGGCGAAGTCCATGGCTAAATCGGCAAGGAACGGCGCTTCCGGACGCGTCAGCACAAACTGCACCGTGTGATCGTCGACCTTCTTCACTTCGCTAATCAGATCCGGCAGCCCCATGCCTTCAAAGTATTCATAGCTGCCGCCAGACACTTTATGGTACGGGTTCTGCTCGTTTTTCTGCCGGTCAAAAGAGAACACGACATCATCGGCGTTCAGCTCGCGCGTGGGTTTGAAATCCTTGCTGGATTGCCATTTCACCCCTTTACGTAGGTGGAACGTATAGGTTTTACCGTCTTCGCTGATATCCCACTTCTCAGCAAGACCCGGGATCACTTCCGTGGTGCCGGTTTTGAATTCAACCAGACGGTTATAGATAGGTACGGAGCTGGCATCATAGGTGGTGCCAGACGTAAAGAGCTGTGGGTTAAAGCCTTCCGGCGAGCCTTCTGAACAATAAACCAGGGTTTTGGCCTGCACGCTTGCTGCAACGGTCATGGCCACCAGGCTCAAACCAAGCTTCAGCATCCCTGACTTCTTCAAGGAAATACTCATTCTTCTGCTCCAATTGTGATGTATGTTGTTTTGCCCTTTGCAAAGGCTTTTACCGCCCGGCCTTTTTTGTTTTTTACCTGGTCAGGTCAGTAGTGAGAGGTGGGGATTCCGTTCGCATAATCGACTGAGTTGCAGTGCGGATTCTCCATAAAATGCCCCTCATTCCCTACAATCTGTCAATAGAATGTCAAAACGTCAATACAGGTAACCAGCTTTTACAACAACGGTGAGAATTAACAAACAAAGATTAAAAAAAGTTCAGAAGGGTATTTTCAGCAGGGAAATTTGTGCTATAGGCAGAAAGGCAGAGTTATTCACTTAATATTTTGCAACAGTTAGTGATTAACAATTAGACATTAATTGAAAAATTTCTTTCGATATGTTGATTATCTGAGCGATTAATACCACTAACGCTAAAACGCACAGGCGAAAATGCTGAGGTTATCCATAAGCCGTGTGCAAAAAAGAGTGATCCGGACATTGAAAAACACCATCGAATATGTCACAAAATTGTAAATAAGTAGGCCGTCGTGCGGCCTACCGCGATCACAAAAACTAACTTTTGACCCTGGCCTGCGTGCGCTTTTCGCTCCAGTTAAACAACGAGTTCACCAGAATCGCCGTCAACGTCCCCGCTGCCATGCCGTTGCCAAAGACCATCTGTACGCCCGCCGGGAAATTCTGATACAGGCCGGGTACCAGTATAGGTAGCATTCCCATGGCCAGCCCCATCGCCAGCGCGTAGGTTTTACCCGGCGTATGCAGTGGCTCACGCGCAATCATATCAATACCGATAACCCCGATAATGCTGAAGACAATCACCGCCGTACCGCACACCACCGAACCTGGCAGACAGGTCGCCAGACGTACCAACGGCGCGAATATGGCAATCAGGATTAACAATCCTCCGGCAGCCGCAGTCACGAAACGCGATTTCACATTAGTGGTGCGTACCACCCCAATATTTTCGCCGGAGGTGATAATTAAGGAGGTGCCAAAAATCCCCCCCAGCAGCGACATTACCGCATCACCACGAATGGTGCGTGGAATCGCCTGCTGCACATTTTGCGTGGAATTGACTATTTCCGCGGTCGCAATCGTTTGCCCGGTTGCTTCAGCCATAGAGATGACCGCGTAAATCAGTAACGGCAGCGAGGCGGAGAGATCAAAAATCGGCCAGCCGAACGGCAAAAGCTGTGGGAAACTAAACAGCGGCCCGTGACCAACACCGCTAAAATCGGTGCTACCCAGCGCCATTCCCAGCAGCGTTCCCGCTAAAAGGCCGAACATCACCGCCAACTGGCGCAAAATACCGCTAAACGCCAGCGCGAAAATCAGCGTTATCAGGATAGTCCCCAGCGATAAAATGATACTGGTTGGATGAGCGAAGTCGGCGCTCCCTGGCTGGCCAATGATCAACCCGCCGTACAGGCGAATAAGGTTAATCGACACCATTAGCAGCATGATGCCAATGATAAAGGGGGGAAAATGGTGCAGGCAGCGGCGGAAAATCGGCAACGCGATAAAGTAGAACAGCGAGGTCAGAATTACGGCGCCAATCGCGGTCTGGATATTGGTCTGTAAAGCGATCGCAACGAAAATCGCAATCGGCGCGCCCCCCGGTACCATAATAAACGGCAAACGCGCGCCCACCCCTTTCACACCCAGGCTTTGCAAAATAGCGCCCAGACCGCACATCAGAAAGGTTGCGCTAAGTACCGAGGCGGTCACCGTATCGGTAAAGTGGAGCGCTTTGGCGATCAGAAAGACGGAGGTAATGGGGGTGGCGGCAACGACCAGCACATGCTGAAGCGCCAAAAGTAAGGTGGTTTGCCAGGGTAATGCATCGTTATCCGGCGTAGTAAGGCCAGGCTGCGGCATGATTAACTCCCATAAAACATCAAAAAAATAACCGCCAGCGCGGGCTGGCGGTCTGCATTATTTCAACCAACTAATGGCATCAGCGGCATAGCGATGCGCACGGAAGGCGCTGTTCTGTTTTCCAGGAATAATGCCTTTACTGAGGTGCTCCGGATATTCATTAAAGAACGGAATGATATATTCCCATACCGTTTCGCCTTCCGGGGTGACTTCAAACAGGCGGCCAAACGCCGATTCACAGATAAAGGTGTTGCCGTTCGCCAGCCGCTGCGCGCTCCCCATATACGGCGAGAAAAACGCCGGCGGGAAGATATCGCGATACTGCCAGGTAATCGCTTTGGTCTGCGGATCGAACTCCAGCACCGTGGAATGCGGCGAGGTGACGCCGGGACGCAGGTTGCCGTTATCGAAAACCAGAATCGACCCGTTCTCCATCTCAACCGGCGTGTGCTGCTGCGCTACGACTTCCGGCCCTGCATGCCAGATAACCTTCCCGCTCTCTTTATCCACGGCAATGACGCCGGAAGTGGTACGCAGGCTCATCAGTACCAGGCCATCACGGGTGACGGACAGGCCGTTAATCATCGGCCAGTGGCGGCGGTCGAAAATATCATGAATCGGGAAATCTTCCGGATTCAAATGCTCCCAGGCGCGCCATTCCCAGACCACTTCACCGTCGCGATTGACCTCTTTGACGACGTCGCTCTGAATGATGCCGTCCGGCGCATCGCGGCGCGGGTCGCCGCCGGTAACACGGGCGGCGATATCGGCAGGCAACGGCGACGCGGCGGTATACAGCAGATTACCGTTCGCCAACCATTGCGCATCATGGTGATGGTAAATATCTTCGTAATGCCAGACGATTTCGTTATCCGGCGTCACTTCGTAGAAGTCGCCGCCGTGCCAGAGATCCCACGCCGGATAGAGGTTCGCTGAAGCGCGGTGGCTGCCGTTATAACCCAGATTACCGTTCGGCAGCAGCACCGCATCACGCCCGGCGCGAACCGGAAGCTGCCACTGATGCGCGACTTCGCCCTGCTCGTCCACCAGATAAACCCGCCCTTCGGCGGTTTGCGGCGCAAAAAGCGTATAGCCGCCAAAGCTCTTCGCTTTATCAGCGTAGATAAGGCCCGCCGGACGGCGTCCAAGGGTAAAAGTCGAGTCCTGAGTTAAGTGTGCCACATCGCCTCCTGAGGAATAAATTTGCGCCAAAATACCCCATTAAAACGTTTTAATGAAGAGTTTTTTACGATCCTCACCGAAAAAAAGCAAACGTTACCGTCTGGTAAATATGCTACCCTGTGCGCAAATTTTCGCAGGTCAGGAAGCAGATGGCTGTTCAAAATAAAAAACGCGCAAAGTTGATTGATGTTGCCCGCTATGCAGGTGTGTCGCCAGGGACAGTATCCAATGCATTGCACAACACTCGCTTTGTCGAGCCGCAGACGCGACGGCGTATTGAAGAGGCCATTGCTGCGCTCAACTACACGCCGAATATTCGCGCCCGCCAGTTACGAACCGGCAAAACCAATACCATTGCCTTGCTCTCTTCGGTGCCGCTGGCGATTGCCTCCGGCGCGTCACGACTGGGATTTATGATGGAGGTGGCGTTAACGTCCGCGATGATGGCGCTGGAAAAGCAGCATGCGCTGATTCTGGTGCCGCCGGGGGCAAATCCACTGGATGCCGTCAGCTTTGACGCGGCGATCCTGATTGAGCCGGCGGAGAATGACCCGCAGCTCCAGGCGCTGGCGCAAGCGGGCATTCCCTGCGTCACCATTGGCCGCACGCCGGGGACCGACACGCCTGTGCCGTGGGTGGAGCTGCACTCGGCGGCAACAGCACAGCTTCTGCTAACGCATCTGGAGGCCTCCGGCGCCAGCAAATGTGCGTTATTTGTCGGTAACACACGGCGAACATCAGTTCTGGAGAGCGAAGCGGCTTACCAGCGCTGGTGCGCGGGGCGCCAGGCCCCCGTCGTCTACTCTCTCAATGAAAGCGAGGGTGAAAATGCCGGCTACCAGGCCGCGCAGCAGCTATTACAGGCGCATCCCGACGTTGACGGCGTGCTGGTGCTGATAGATACCTTTGCCAGCGGCGCGGTACGCGCTTTCCAGGAACAAGACATCGCCATACCTGAACAAATGCGGGTGGTTACCCGCTATGACGGTATCCGCGCGCGCGAATCGCTGCCGCCGCTGACGGCAGTGAATATGCATCTTGATGAGGTGGCGCGACAGGCAATCACACTATTATTTGATTTGCTGGCGGGCAAGAAGGTCAGTCACAGCGACGGGATCATACCTGAACTGGTGGTGCGAGCGTCAACCTGCCGGTGACAGAGGATGACTTGCCACTGCGGGCCGTTGCTGACGCAACGTTCTCTCGCTTCGCTCGGGTCGAACCTCTTGCCCCCGGAGGTTCTCATCCTCGTCAGGTTTCAGATACAAAAAACCCTGCTCGTTGAGCAGGGTTTCTGAATTTGGTCGGTGATAGAGGATGACTCGCCACTGCGTGGCTCACCCTGCGGGCCGTTGCTGACGCAACGTTCTCTCGCTTCGCTCGAGTCGAACCTCTTGCCCCCGGAGGTTCTCATCCTCGTCAGACCTCAGATACAAAAAAACCCTGCTCGTTGAGCAGGGTTTCTGAATTTGGTCGGTGATAGAGGATTCGAACCTCCGACCCCTTCGTCCCGAACGAAGTGCGCTACCAGGCTGCGCCAATCACCGAATGCGGGCGCATCTTACTGCTCAGGCGCACGCCCGTCAATCCCTTAGTCGCAAAATACAATTCAATCGGCGAGAAAGTCGGCAGACAACCTACTTCGCGGCGACTTTCTACGCATCGGGAATATGGCACCAGTTGTTGTTCTGGTTAATGCCGCCATCCGGCGATGTATACCCCAGGCAGCCCATTATCGTATCGTACAGCTCCACATGACGACGCGGCACTTTGATCTCCGCCTGCTGTTTCAGGTGAGCGAACATCTGCGCATGTTGCGGACTGGCAAGATACTTATCCGACATCCATACCAGCATCGGAACACGGAATTGCTCCGGCGGCGCCATATTGCGCGGCGTACCGTGCAAATGTTCACGTTCGTTAATCGACTCGCCATGGTCAGCCGCGTAGAACACAATCGCTTTTTTATCACGTAGCTGATCGAACACACTGGTAATAAAGTGATCCACATAGGTCACGGAGTTATCGTAAGAGTTGATCATCTGCGCTTTCGTGCAGCCGCTATCGACCCCAATACATTCGGGCTTCCACTGAGCGTAGCTGCGCGGATAACGTTGCGTATAGTTAAAATGCGACCCCTTAGTATGCAGGATAATCAGATGCTTACCCTCCGGGTTCTGGGCAAGCGAGTTCTGCATCTCATCAATCAACAGCATGTCATCAACCGTTTTACCACGGTTACGCGGCTCGGCGCCGATCTGCTCGCGGTAGGAGATATTATCCGCCATGGTATTGCTATAGAACCACATCTCGCTCTGCATGGCGTACAGATCGGAACTGAATCCGAGCTGTTTGAGAACGGCAAACACATTCTGCTCTTTTAAGGTACGCTGCGGGTTATTATCCGCCCCGCCTTCCCGTACAAACATACAGCGTAAAGAAAGCTTCGTCGCGGTATCGCAGGAATAGCCGCGGAACGCCGCCAGATTTTTTTCCTGCGCCAGCTTCGGCGTGGTATTACGCTCGTAGCCGAAAATCCCCATGTGATCCCAACGGGTCGTCTCACCGATAATGAAAACGACGTAGGTGTCATCCCCATCCTTCGGCGCAACATAGGTAAATTTCCTGGCCGGGTTTATTAACGAATTATTGTCCGACGACTCATCTACCTGCGCCCAGGCATACAGCCCTAACGCAGATAACCAGTTTGAAGGCAGATAGGAGTTCGCCACCACGCCGCCATAGCTGGGTAAGTCGATACCTGTCGCCCGTTCAACCTTTTTTTGCTGTACATCCAGCAGGCGGATAGGCGCCCACACCATTACGCCTGCGAGTACCACTACAGCGGCGCTGCGAAAACGCTGCCCCGGCGTACGTAGCTGGCGCAACAACGTGTAGCGACAGTGGTTACTCCAGATAAAAATGAGCGGAAGCACGCTCACGGCAATCAGCCACAATACGAAGTGCAGCCCCACCACCTCTTTCGAGAGATCGATATCGGTGGTCATAACAGACGCAATAATGCCGTAGCCAATCACCACGTTCAGGAAGGTCATGTAATAACTGGCGCCAGCGGAAAACAGCACCACCAGCGTGGCCAGCACACGCCAGACGCGTCGGCCAAACAGTGAAAGAAGACGAAGTAAGAAGAAAGTGACCAGCACCGTGGCGCCAAGTTCGACAACTGCGGAGAGGCCTTTCCAAATGGTAAATTCTTGCGCATAACTGCCGAAACGGCGGTAAAACACGGCGCAATTCATAAACAGACCGATATAGAGCGCAAGCAAGAAACTAAGTTTCTGTTGCGTCATCGATTTAATGTATCTCATGCAAACAAACCCTGGGAATCGGGATAAAAACGACCTGTACAACGATTCTTTAATCAAACAGGTAAATATGCGGCTAACGCAGATGTAAGAAAGTCTACAAGCACGGTTAAGTAGACCACAAGCAGAGGGGAAAGTGGCAACGGAGAGTGTGATCGGAGAAGATTTTTACAAAAAATCACTAAAAATGGAAAAGGGCCAGCGAACTGGCCCTCAGTGATTATTCGTATGTGACGCTAAAATTCACCGTCGCATTCGCTGGGCCAACGGTGGCATCCGGCTTAACAGGCACATAGCTGGCGATATAGTTCAGCTTGTTAGTACCATCAAACCAGACGGTGTGTTCTACGGGCGTAGAGTCGGTACTGGAGGGGTATTGTTGCTCCCCACCAGATGTTTTAATTTTTAACGCCACGCCCGTCGCGCCGCCGCTATCCAGGGCAAAAAGCGAGGGGTCAGTCGGGTCCGGAGAACCGTCCATCGTAACGCTGGCCTTTGTGGCATACGCGCAATCTTTTAAGCCGATGCTAAAGTTTTTCTGGTTCAGCTCTTTACCCACTTTTACCGGGCGCTGAAGCACCACGGTCTCCATATTGACGTCGATACTGTCGTTTTCCAGTTCACAGGTAGCCGCCTTAATAGTAATGGTAAAGTGGATATCACCAGCAGAACCGATATTCGACGGTGCCGCCATCGCGGAAGTGGTAAGCAGTAAACACGCTGGCATCAAAGCATGAAGGTTTTTCATCCTGCTTACTCCACATCAATACGCATGGTGGCAATTCCCTCGAAATCCCCGGCGGCCGGCAATTTGCCGGTGGTACTAATGGGGTAAGCCGAAATGGTCGTTGAGGCGGTACGGTGCGTGTCGTCAACAAGACCCGATACGCTCAGCTCCTGATTAACACTGGCGTCATTTGGCACCAAAATTTTACCGTTAGCGCCCTCAATGATGGCACCGATATCCGGGTTGCCCATGTCGATGGCATTCGAATCATTAGCGTTTGGCATTCCCTCAATACGCAGGAAGATCTTTACGCCATCGGAAATATTGGTGCATTTAAACTGCAGCTCTTTGGTGAATTTCGTGGCGTTCTTTGCAACTTGTCCTTTGCGATCTTTAAAATCACTGGCCTTAAATTCCCCAAACGGAATTTCCAGCGTGCTGCCGCTGGAGAGTTCACAGCCCTGAGGTACCGTAATTGAACCACTGATATATACAGACGACGCAGGTATACTGCCATATACACTGGGTTTCTTTGTCACAAAAAGGTCCATTATTTTGGTGCTAGGTATAATACTTTCACCCACAAACGGATGGAGAATATAGAGCGATAAGTGACCTTTGCCACCGGATCCCCACACTGCATCTTTACTACTTGCATTTTGCGAACACTGAGAGCGGTTGTTTGTCAGGTTACCTACATTCTCAAACGGTGTGTTAACGTATTCTCCTCGTCCCCCCGAAATCAGTACATCGCTCGCAATGGCGATATTATTATTAATCTGGTAATAGGAGCGACTCTCTATATTCGTAACAAAGGCTAGAGGAACCACAGCCTTAAATAAGGTGTCATTTATAAGAGAGGTATCATCAGGGCATTCACAGGACATCGCATAGGCTCCACCTAAATTCCAGCTATCGAAATCTACGAAGGTCGCACCCGTTGTGTTCTTTGACGTATCTGAAACTGTTTTATTTATGGTGGCACTGAAGATATGTGTTCCACCTTCAGGAGTACATGGTCCAAAATCTGCCGCTGCCAGCGCCTGCCCCGAAAACAGCACCGACCCGCCCAACAGGCCCGTAAACATTATCAACTTTTTCAACATAATCGTTTCCTTCCCTGTTACCGGCAGACGGCATTCGCCATCACCACGCCGGTATTATCCTGTTGTTCCGGCAGCGTAAACGCCACGCGGCATTGCTGTGCCTGGTCTTTACCCCAGTTCACCTGAAGGGCACCTTTCTCCGGCATCCCGCTGATATAAAGCTGACCGTCTTCACCCACGATACTGCTGGACTCTTTTGTGGTATCCAGCAGCGTGGCGGTAGCACCAAACGGCACCGTTTTGCCATTGGCCTGCGTCAGGTTCATCAGCACACGATAGCCCACTCGGGTATCGAAGCGGGCACGAACAATCGCGCCGCGCGTCGGCACTACGTTGACGGAGGCGGTATCCAGGTCAACCTGGTTGTTCAGGCTGTCGCTTCGCAGTGAGACTTCCGTTTCACGGTACGGAGTGAGATAAGGCACGACCGCATTACCCATCCAGTCCACTTCCACACCACCGTTGTTGATCACGTGCGCGCCGCGCGCGCCCGGCGCGGAGATAATGGCCATAGATTCACCCAGAGGTTGAGAAAGAGTGATGCCTTCGCTATGGGCTATTACACCGCCGCGCAAACCGTAGTTCACCTGCTGGCCGTCACGGTTGTAGTTGTAACCCAGACTGGCGCTACCCACGCCGCCCTGGTAATCCAGGTTCACGCTGCCGCTGTTACCCACGCCGTTGCTGCCGTAGCCTTCCTGCACGCTATAGTTCAGGTTGTGGTCTTCCAGCGCGGTGCCGCTCACCCCTAACTGCTGGTTGGTTCGGCCATGCTGATCGGTCGTGAGGTGGTAGTTACTCCACACGCGTCCCAGTGGAATCGACATGGAGAATGACAGTAAACGATCGCTCTCATCCCATTCCGGGCTTTTCGTCCAGGTGTAAGCAACACTGTAGTTCACGCGGCCAATACGGCCGTTATAACCGGCATTCAGCGAACGCTGTTTACCTTCATCGTTCCAGTAGTCCTGCTGCGTGACGTTAAAATAGACCGAGCCCCAGGCGCCCAGTTGCTGCGTCACGTTGCCCTGAATCTGACTACGTTTGTGGTACTGGCTATAAGAGCTGTCCGCATCGCTGCGCACATCCGTCGCTTCCTGGAAGGTGTAATAGCCGCTGGTCGAATACTTGTAACCCAGCAGACGGAAATCGGTACCGCTGTTAAAGCTCTTGGAGTAGAGGAAACGATAAGACTGACCTTCCGAATTCTCCTCATTTGCCAGCTTGCTTTTTGCCTGGGTTACATCGATGGAGATCGCGCCGATATAGCCGAAGTTTTTACCTAATCCTCCCGCCAGCGAGTAATAGTCGTCAGAGAAGATCGCACCACCGTAAACGGTAAAGCCATATGGCAGGCCGTACATGGCATCAAGCTGCCCGAATTTCGGCTCGGCGCTGTTATAGTTCCCGGCACGGTATTCCCCGGCGGAAAGGCTGTACTTGAGATGGCCTTCACGCTGGAGGAGCGCCACCGAGGAGAACGGCTGAACGAACTTCTGCTCACTGCCGTCCGATTCTTTAATGGTGACCGTCAGGTCGCCGCTGTTTGAGGTTGGATACAGGTCGTTAATTTCAAACGCACCCGGCTGAACAAACGTACGGTAAATAACGTAGTTGTTCTGCTCAACGGTGACTTCGGCGTTACTTTTGGCAATACCCCGGATGACGGGCGCAAACCCGCGCTGGCTGTCAGGCAGCATCTCTTCGTCAGAAGTTAACTGCACCCCGCGCATCTGAACGCTGTCAAAAATATCACCGGCGGTGGAGGTATCCCCCAACGTCAGCTGTGATTTCAGCGGCACAATGGCACGGCTTAGGGATGTGCCAATGTTATCCCATGTGTTGTTACCGTCGTTTCGCGTCCAGGTACTATAGTTACGTAATCGCCATGCCCCCAGGTTCATACCGCTGCGCAGGTTCAGATAGTAGCTGTCGCTGTTGTAGCTGGTTTCACTGTCGTGTGCGTCATAGCTGGCGTTGCTGCCGGAAAAGTTATAATCCACCAGCAGGGCATTCACCCCTTCGTCCCACTGCGATTCTGGCACCGTACCGCGCGCTGTCTGCTTCATCGCAGCCTGCGGGAAGCTCATGATCAGGGTCTGGTCTGCAAAATCGAAATGGCTGGCGGCCTGGGGAATAATGTCGTCAAAAGCAACGCAGGCTTCAGGCGGGGCCATTTTCAGCGCCGGGAAGCTATCAATACGCACGCCCATATCTTCAAGCTGCACGCGGCTTAAGCACGGCACCAGGGATTCACCCATTTTTGCGCGCTGCGCCTCTGTCGCTGCCTTAAACTCCAGGGTGCGAGACTCCATTTTTTTTTCGTTGACCACCACCGAGACGCGGTATTTACCTGGCAGGTGTTCAGCTTTATTGGATTCATACATTGAAAGGTCAACGTGCTGATCAATACCCGGCACATCCTCCAGAAAGCGCGGGTTAAATGTTCCCGCATACGCGGGGAGCGTACTCGCTATCATCAGCGCAAGCGCAGACTGCGTGAAACGCGAGGTCTTATTGCCCAGAGGAAGATGCGTCCATGTCATAGTAATAATCCTTTAAAACGTGTTAGTTAACGCGCTGTGTCAACATGTCGCCAGCCGTGCCAAAGTCATTAATAATGTTGTATTTAACTTCGCTTACCTTGCCGGTGCCGGCTGGCAGTTCAATATTCAATGAGCCTTTTGCCGGAACCATTCCCGTTTTTTCAATATCACGGCCGTTGGCATAAAATTTATTAAACGTCAGGTTAAAGGCAGATGGGTTTTCCACTTTGATCTGGTTAGCCCCTGCGCTGGTGAACTGCAGTTTGTTCCAGCCGTCCATGCTATTGCCTTTCAGGCCCGCCGGACGATAGAACAGTTTTAAGCGGGTACGTACGGCGATCTGCAGTACGTTTTTAGCTTCCACGTCTTCACTTTTGGCAGGAATAGCTTTTACGTTAATCCAATAAACGGACTCGCGATCCTGCGGTAACGTGCTCGTCGTATTAACAATACGTAAAACGTTATTTTTAGTCGGGCTTAATTTAAATAACGGTGGAGTGATGATAAAGGGCGTCTTTTTATTACCGTTAGCATCATCAATCCATGACTGAATGAGAAATTCATCCGTGGTGCTTTTATTATTTACCGTAAGAGAAGCTTCCTTTCTACTACCGTCATAAATAACACGTGTGCTGCTTAATGCCACGCCACCGGCAAAACTGTTTTGAGCAATCAGCGCCAGCACCAGTGCTGTGCAAGATATCAAACGTGAGCGGTTCATGATTCTCTTCCTGAGCCTCCGCTGGAAAAAATGGCAACGGGATTTCCGTTGCCATTATGATTGACTGTATTAACGAAAATTCGATTATTCGTAGGACAGGTTGAAGTCCACTTCTGCGTTACCGTAACCAGTGGTTACAGTATCTTTTGTTGCAACGTAGTTAGCGGTGTAGTACAGCACGGTCTGACCAGCAGCCAGCGTAGTGGTGGATTTACCGGTGTTCATTTCAACAAGCTTGTTAGCGTTGTCGTAGATACCGATGCCCACGCCAGTTGCCGCACCTGCTTCAGTGTTAACAGAAACCAGTGTCGCGTCGTCTGCATCTCCAACGCCAGCGAAGCTCACGTTAACTTTGGTTTGAGAGGTGATGTCACAGTCTTCCAGTTTGATCTGGAAAGGCTTGGAAACAGATTTATCGCCAATGGCTTTGAAGATATTTTTCTTCACCTGACCCAGCACAACTTCCTGGTTCTGAGAGTCAGTAGAAACGACGCATGGCGCGTCAACGATTTCACCGGTGAATTTAATGGTGCCGTCACCAGATTCAGCAGCGAAAGCAGAAGTGGAAACTACAGCGAGAGCAGACAGAGCAAAAACAACTTTTTTCATTAAAAACTCCATTTATGACGGTAGATAACAGAACGCATCCTTAGGATTATCTGCATTCTGTGAGGAAATGGAGTGTATAGAGGTGGGTATTGGATACAATAATTAGTATATATAAAAATAATTTTTAGTTAATCTTAAAAAAAATAGAAATCAATATGTTACAAATGTAACGTACATAAATGTAAATTTTTATTAAGAATAAATTAATATAAATAATATATTATTTCTTCCGATTCATAAATAAGTTAAATGCCTTCCTTATTTATTAGACGTTTTTTTAACTACAATTGATTAGGCATTTGTGCTAAATAAAAAAAATAGCACCAAATGGGTGCGCTGTATGCCTGGTGTTGCATGTGTTACGCAGACGCTTCGCTAACCCCCTCCCGCTGCGGCTGGCGAATAGTGGTGGAAACTGCCAGCAAGATGATTAACAGCGCAAAGATAACGCAGAAGGTTAGCACCCTACTTCCGCCACAAGATCTGTTATCACAGCGTTTCGATGGTAATTTTTAAGTTAAAACCTGGCGCTCACCCCCAGGGTATACAAATAATCACTATCCGTAGCGCTGTTTTCCGCCTGGGAAAACGCCGCATACGCCGCCATGTGCGGGTTAAGTAACACGTCCGCGCCTACGGTGACATCCAGCCAGTTTCCCGCCTGATTTCCTGCGGTCATACGACTCAACCCGGACTGCGCTTTCCAGATATTTTCCCCAAACTGTTGGTTATAGCTGATCTGCGCCCAGGGATGGACATCGCCAAACTGCGAGTTTACCCGCCAGCCTAACGTACTGACGCTGGCGTGCCATAACGGATCGGTAAGTGCTAATGTCGTCGCGCTATCGCCATATTCGTTATACATTGATGACGTCGAACCGTCGTAATGCAGCGCCGCGACCGGCCCAGTGGTCACGCGTCGGGAAAGCGGAAAATTCCAGCCCATACTGATACCGCTGGTCGCATCAAGCGGGGTTTCATCCGCCAGGCTAAGCACCGGCCCCACCGTATTTTGCGTAGACTGAATACGTTCGGCCAGTATGTCGTTGTAATTCGGTTGGTGATCGCTGTCCCAGGTATAGCGTTCCGTCGTATGCCCCGGAGCCGCTTCAGCGATATATTCTTGTTGCCAGGCATACGTGGTATTGATAAAAAACGAGCAGGCCATAAGGCCCGCCAGACAACGCAATGTCCGGCGACCACGGCGTTTTCTTACAATCATCAACGCGACTCCAGAGTAGAGCCGAATTCGGCGATATTATTGTCATTGAATGAAGGATGTCGGGCATCAGCCCTGTATTAACTATTGTCCTTTTAGCGAGCCCGTCAAGGCGGGTTGAAGGAAATTTTCGCGGTAACCACAATAACGAGGAAGTCTATGCAGCGTTGCGACTGGGTCAGCCAGGACCCCCTTTATATTGCCTATCATGATAACGAGTGGGGCGTACCGGAAGCTGACAGCAGAAAGCTGTTTGAAATGATCTGTCTTGAAGGTCAACAGGCCGGTTTATCCTGGATCACCGTGCTTAAAAAGAGAGAGAACTATCGCGCCTGTTTTCATCAGTTTGACCCGGTACGCATCGCAGCTATGCAGGAGGAAGATGTTGAACGCCTGCTGCAGAACACGGGCATCATACGACATCGCGGTAAAATTCAGGCCATTATCAGTAACGCCCGCGCCTGGCTTGCGATGGAGCAAAACGGCGAGTCTTTCGCCGATTTTGTCTGGTCATTCGTTGATGGCCAGCCGCAGATCACCCAGGCGGCCAGCCTGGATAAGATCCCCACCTCAACACCTGCGTCCGATGCGCTTGCTAAGGCATTGAAAAAACGCGGTTTCAAGTTTGTCGGTACGACTATCTGTTACTCCTTTATGCAGGCGTGCGGACTGGTCAACGACCATATTACCGGCTGTTTTTGCCATCCGGGAGAAAAACATGATTCGCAAATCCCAGAGTGAAGACATGGCGTCTATTCTGGCACTGTGGATGAAAAGTACCATTTATGCCCATCCCTTTATCGAAGAACGTTACTGGCACGAGAGCGAAGCAATTGTACGCGACGTCTATTTACCCGCCGCGCAAACCTGGGTATGGGAGGAAAATGGACAACTGAAAGGCTTCGTCAGCGTACTGGAAGCCCGTTTTGTCGGGGCGCTGTTTGTCGCCCCCGACGCGTTAAGACACGGCATTGGCAAAGCGCTTCTGGAATATGTCCAGCAACGTTTTCCTCTGCTGAGCCTTGAGGTTTACCAGAAAAATCAATCCGCCGTAAACTTCTACCATGCGCTTGGTTTTCGTATTGAAGATAGCGCCTGGCAGGAGGATACCGCCCACCCCACCTGGATTATGAGTTGGCAGGCGGATCAAACGCCGTAAGCGGTAGCGCCGGGCCGGTATATTTCTCAAACCAGACCAGCGCGGTGTTGCCCGCACAACCGTTCCCCAGCCGGGAACTGGGAAGATCTTTTGTCAGGACGTTTACCGCGCCGTTTTTGCATATGCCGCCTGCGGTAGGTTCAGGGTCCGGCCATGCGCCTTCGTGAATACAGATAACGCCAGGCCGAATTCCGTCGGTAACGACCGCGCCCGCCAGAACCTGCCCGCGATGATTCCAGACGCGTACCGTATCGCCATCGACGATTCCACGCGTTGTCGCATCCTGCGGATGAATCGTCACCGGTTCGCGTCCGGCTACCGCATACCGCTCCCGTAATGAACTGTAGTTGAGCTGGCTATGCAGACGATGCGCCGGATGCGCGGAAAGTAGCTGAACCTGCCCCGCATCGGCGTTCCCGTGCCACTCATCCGGCACCAGCCACATCGGATGACCGGGACAATCCGCGTAACCATAGCTGGCAATGCGCGCAGAATAGATTTCGATTTTGCCGCTGGCCGTTTTTAGCGGATGGTTATCAGGATCGCGGCGAAAATCCGCGAAGCGCACAAACTGAGCGTTGGCGGGATCTTCCGGCATCTCCAGTAAACGGTTAGCCTGCCAGAATGCGGCAAACGGCGGCAGCGTCACCCCCTGGCTGGCGCCACGCTGGGCGGCAATATTGTAGAAAGTCTCCAGCCACGCCAGCTCGCTTTTTCCTTCTGTGAACCGAGCGTAACCGCCGGCTTCCCACCGTTCGCTCAGTTCAGCAAAAACGTCAAAATCATTCCGCGCCTCCCACCGGGGCGACACGACCTGCTTCATCGGCGCCAAATGCTGATTGCTATAGTCGCCGGTCATGGTTAAATCGTTACGCTCATAGCTGGTGGTCGCAGGCAGAACAATATCCGCGTGTTTCGCGGCGGCCGTCCAGAAACATTCCGAGATAACGACCAGTTCCGGTTTTTGCCACGCGCGAATCAGACGGTTGGTATCCTGATGATGAGTAAAGTTCGCGCCGCCCGCCCACCAGATAAAACGAATATCCGGGAAGCGGCGATCCATCCCATTGTGTTGGTAAAACCCACCGGGGTTTTCCAGCGCCTCGACAATACGCGCCACCGGTATTTTATCTACCGCATCGACCCCGCCAGAGATGCTTCCCTGCATCGAGGCTAACACGGCGGCGCGGCGCGTCGGGTTTCCGCCGTTAGCAAAATGATAAGAAAAACCAAACCCGCCGCCAGGCGTACCAATTTGCCCCAGCATTGCGGCCAGCGTAACGATCATCCAGTGCTTTTGCTCGCCAAACTGCTGACGCTGCATTCCCCAACCGGCCATCAACATGGTGGTGTTATGATGAAATATTTCCGCCAGTTCGCGGATTTTCACCGCAGAAACGCCGCAAATTTCCGCCGCCCATTCCGCTGTTTTGGCCGTACCGTCGGTCGTGCCCAAAAGATAGTCGGCGAAGCGGTCATAACCCGTCGTGCAGCGGGCAAGGAACGTTTCATCCTGCCAACCGTTTTCCACCAGCGTATGGGCGATCCCCAGCATTAACGCTACATCGGTGCCCATATGTGGGGCGATCCACTCCATCTTATCGCCAAAAAAGTCGACGCTTTCCGATCGCATCGGATCGATGCAGATCAGGCGCTTGCCGCTTTGTCGCAACGCCGCAAAATAGTCGAGCCCCTGTTCATCCGAGGCATTCCAGGCAATTTTCAGAGTATTCAGCGGGTTCGCGCTCCAGAGCACCACCACCTCGCTATGTTCCAGCACCACCGGCCAGCTAGTCTGCTGCTGGTAAACCTCGTTGCCACCCACCACATAAGGCATGATAGCCTGCGCCGCGCCGGTGGAATAATCGCCAAGATGGCCGGTATACCCTCCCGCCAGCGCCATGTAACGCTGCAATAGTGTAGCCGCTTTATGCAATACGCCGTTCGAACGCCAACCGTAGGAGCCGGCGAAGATGGACGATGGCCCATAACTTTCGCGAATACGTTTGTGCTGAGCGTGGATCAGGTCCAGCGCGTCATCCCAACTTACGCGAACAAACTCATCCTGCCCGCGTATGCCTTGCGGCTTATCGGGAGAAGCCAGGAACCCTTTACGCACCATCGGGAAGCGAACCCGCGTTTTACTGTGCACCTGGTCATGCACAACGGTTTGCAGGGAGTTCTGGTGTGCCGTCGGGAGTTCGCCATACGAGGCAAAAATGCGTTCTCCGTCGGTTTCAACGCGGACTGGCCCCCAGTGTGCGGCGGTCAATACCGAATGACGCGATGGTGCGTGGGTCAAGGTTCGCTCCTGAATTATTGGGATTATTTATTTTGCCGATCAATGTTACTTACAAATTTCAGAGTTTTCCCTGGAATTTTCTTCATGTGCAGACGTCATAATCAACCGCCACGGTCGCTGTGGTAAAAATAAAAAAGTGATAAGGATTTAAGATGAAAAAACGTGTATTTGTGATTGCTGCCATCGTGAGCGGCGCCCTGGCAGTATCTGGCTGCACAACAAACCCTTACACCGGCGAACGCGAAGCAGGTAAATCCGGCATTGGCGCGGGTATTGGATCGCTGGTCGGCGCAGGCATCGGCGCGCTCTCCTCCTCAAAAAAAGATCGCGGTAAAGGCGCGCTGATTGGCGCGGCGGCTGGCGCGGCGCTGGGCGGCGGCGTGGGTTACTACATGGACGTACAGGAAGCGAAACTGCGTGACAAAATGCGGGGCACAGGCGTTAGCGTGACGCGAAGCGGCGATAATATCATTCTGAATATGCCGAATAATGTCACCTTCGACAGCAGCAGCGCGACGCTGAAACCGGCAGGCGCTAACACGCTGACCGGCGTGGCGATGGTGCTGAAAGAGTATCCCAAGACCGCCGTCAATGTGGTGGGCTACACCGACAGCACCGGTAGCCACGATCTGAATATGCGTCTGTCGCAGCAGCGTGCTGACTCCGTCGCCAGTTCGCTGATCACCCAGGGCGTTGACGCCAGCCGTATCCGTACCAGCGGAATGGGTCCGGCGAACCCGATCGCCAGCAACAGTACGGCAGAAGGTAAAGCGCAAAACCGCCGCGTCGAAATTACCTTGAGTCCATTGCAGTAAACTACCGTACCGGGTAAAGCGGTATGCTTTACCCGGCCTGCATTATTCCCTCGCCAGACCGGATACACCTCGCATTATTCGGTATTCATTCACCATTTACCACGATACGGCTGCCGACAACGGGAAAATCGGCTGGTCGATTATTGCTAAGCGGGTTAATAATAAGCCTGTTCCGGTTGGCGCATGCCGCGCTTACCTTTTGATTTACGGAGAGTCGCATGAAGCCGTCCATCATTCTCTACAAAACCCTGCCTGATGATTTGCTGCATCGCCTGGAGGCGCATTTTACCGTCACCCAGGTACCGAACCTGCATCCGGAAACGGTAGCGCGACACGCGCAGGCATTTGCCAGCGCGCAAGGCCTTCTGGGCGCCAGCGAAACCGTTAACCGCGCGCTGCTGGAAAAAATGCCGGCGCTACGCGCGGCGTCAACCATCTCGGTGGGATACGATAATGTCGAGGTGGACGCCCTTACTGCCCGCAAAATAGTCCTGATGCACACGCCTACCGTTTTGACGGAAACCGTTGCCGATACGGTGATGGCATTGATGCTGGCCACTGCCCGCCGCGTGGTGGACGTCGCAGAACGGGTTAAGGCGGGTGAATGGACAGAAAGCATTGGCCCGGCGTGGTTTGGCGTCGATGTGCATCACAAAACACTCGGTATCATTGGGATGGGGCGTATCGGGATGGCGCTGGCGCAGCGAGCGCACTTTGGGTTTACCATGCCGGTTCTCTATCACGCTCGTCGGCGGCATCAGGAGGCGGAAGACCGGTTTAACGCCCGCTACTGCGATCTGGATACGCTGTTGCAGGAGGCTGATTTTGTCTGCGTGATCCTGCCGCTAACGGCAGAAACGCGACATCTGTTTGGCGCAACACAGTTTGCCAGAATGAAATCGTCCGCCATTTTTATTAATGCCGGACGCGGCCCGGTGGTCGATGAAAACGCGCTGATTGCCGCGCTGCAAAACGGTGAAATATATGCGGCAGGTCTGGATGTCTTTGAGCATGAACCGCTATCTGTGGATTCCCCCCTGCTGAACATGTCTAATGTCGTCGCGGTGCCGCATATTGGCTCGGCAACGCATGAGACGCGCTACAACATGATGGCCTGTGCGGTGGATAATTTGATTGATGCGCTGCAGGGAAAAATAGAGAAGAACTGCGTCAACCCGCAGGCGGCGGGATAACGCTACAGGCCCGATAAGCGCTGGCTTGCGCTTATCGGGCAGACTGTCATTACTGGGTTGCGTTTACCGCCGCCGTCCAGGCCTGATTAAACGCCTGATGCTGCGAGGCCAACGGCCCAATCAACGCATTATATTGGCTGGCCTGCTGTGAGGTCGGGAACTGAATGCCGTTCGCGACAAAGCTCACCTGCTCGCCCTGTTGCGCAATATAATCGCCCACTTGTACCAACTGCTGCGTAAAGATCTGCGCCGCCGGGATCAGCGGCTGCAAAGCATCTGCCGGCACGGTGACTACTTTTTTGTAGACCTGATCAAACACAGGTTTCAGGTCATCGGCCTGCTTTAACGCGCCATGCGCGGCATCAGCCTGCAGTTTTGCATTCTGCAACTGTTGCGCCAGCACGCCTAACGAACCATTTGCCTGCCGCAGCGGCTCGCGTTGCGTCATATAATCCTGCGGAACGCGGATGGCGTTAACGCTATCGACCACCGGGCGCAGACCGGAATCCATCGCCTGGTTTACCTGCTGCGAGTAGCCATACAGTATCGCGTAATCAGACACGAACGGACCAAACTGTTTTTTCTGATCGGCCGTCAGCGTTGGTAAACGCTCTCCGCTACGCATTGCTGTATTCTGCAGGAAATCGACAAACGCTTTGCGCTGATCGCCTTCTTTATCAAAACACCCGCTCAGGCTAAACACCATTAATAACGCCACAACAGGCGCAAACCAGCGAGAGCAGGACTTACCTGTCGCCATTGTTAATACTCCTTTCACCCAAAAATGCGCACAACGACACCTGCGTGCCTGACGGCTTACAAGGATAGTCCAGGTCAGGCTTGCAGGATACCCTTTCCACGCGATCTTGTAGCGGAAAATTATGTTTATCTGCATCAATGCTTAATTTGTTATTTTATTGTTAATTTTTGGCCTGACACTGCGATAAAAAACGCGGCAAGAAAGCTTTCCAGCGGGGGATGTAATATTTTTTTAATCTTTACAATTATTTTCTGAAAGACGGATATACCTTCCTGGATCAAATTGTTAGCGTCCTAAAAGTCGCGTAGCGTAAGGCATCGAAACGAATCGATAGCGCTTCCTGGCGGCGCGTCGCCCCCCACCCGCAAGTTTCCCGACTATTCTTAAGAGGCTTCGATGCACTTCACGATCCCGCTGTGTGATTTACAGGAGTTCTCAATGGAATATAAAGATCCGATGTTTGAGCTGCTGAGCAGCCTGGAACAAATTGTTTTTAAAGATGAAACGCGAAAGATCACCCTGACGCAAAAACCCAATCCTTTTACCGAATTTGAACAGTTACGGAGAGGGACGGGACTAAAAACAGATGAATTCGCCAGAGCGCTGGGCGTAACGGTTGCCATGGTTCAGGAATGGGAATCGAAACGCGAAAAACCCACGCCAGCAGAGCTCAAATTGATGCGCCTGATACAGGCGAACCCACGCTTAAGTAAGCAATTGATGGAGTAATTTTTACCCCTTTCTGTTTTAACGGTCCTGCGTAAGGACCGTTTTCCCCGCCCGATTCCTGACCTGGAGAAATAAAGTAAAATAAAAGTTGCATCGCCCGGCATTACATGAGTTAATGTGCTCAACGGTTTGACGTACAGACCATTAAAGCAGTTTAGTAAGGCAAGTCCCTTCAAGAGTTATCCATTAGATACCCCTCGTAGTGCGCATTTCCTTAACGCTTAAAAAATCTGTAAAGCACGCCATAACGCCGAAAGGCACACTTATTTTTTAAAAGGTAATACACTATGTCCGGTAAAATGACTGGTATCGTAAAATGGTTCAACGCTGATAAAGGCTTCGGCTTTATTACTCCTGATGACGGTTCTAAAGACGTGTTCGTACACTTCTCCGCTATTCAGAACGATGGTTACAAATCTCTGGACGAAGGTCAGAAAGTTTCCTTCACCATCGAAAGCGGCGCTAAAGGCCCGGCAGCTGGCAACGTAACCAGCCTGTAAGCTTAAAAAGCTCAGAATTTTGAATCCCTGCCTGATGGCGGGGATTTTTTTTATTCCAATTCCCCCTCTCCCCCAGCATAACTTTGCATTACTTTACCCTGTGTCCCTTTGACCTTTCCCTTAGGGGAACCCCTATAGTAGGTAAGGAGATTGTTCACAAGGAATTGAAGTTATGTCGAAACCATCATGGTTATTACTTTTGGGTTTATGCGCCAGCGGCTCCGCGCTTGCGGCATCCTCAGAATCCGCTTTTCTGGCGCAACATGGGCTGGCGGGAAAAACGGTTGAGCAGATCGTGGATACGATTGATCAGACGCCGCAGAGCCGTCCTTTGCCTTACTCCGCGTCGATTACCAGTACCGAGCTCAAATTATCTGACGGAGAGCAGATTTATACGCTGCCGTTAGGCGACAAATTCTATCTCTCTTTTGCGCCCTATGAATGGCGGACACACCCCTGTTTTAACCACAGCCTTTCCGGCTGTCAGGGAGAAATGCCGAATAAACCGTTCACTGTAAAAGTGACAGACAGTAAAGGCGCTGTCATCGTACAAAAAGAGATGCAAAGCTATCGAAACGGATTTATCGGTGTTTGGTTACCGCGCAATATGGAAGGGACGCTCGAAGTAAGCTACAACGGTAAAACGGCGTCACATGCCATTGCCACCAGAGATGACAGCCAGACCTGTCTGACGGAATTACCATTACGTTAAAAAAATGCCCGATAACATAATGGGTTATCGGGCCTATAAAACGCCAACAAGATAAAATTAACAGAGTGCCTTGAGAATGCATAACGCCACAAGAATGGCAGAGGTGGGCTCACTTTGTACTGACCCCAAAAACCTGGACAGATTAACCGAGGCATCAGCGAAAGAGTCCATTTAATACATGGGCTCTTTTTTGTTTCTGGCTATAACTAAATAACATTGTCCGCAATCGAATTATCCATTCCGTTGCTTTCTTGCATCACGCGGATTCCTGTCTCATCAATATTTTGTTCGTCGTATTCTTCCTGAATCTAACCTTAGACGTTCTATCAAATTATCGCTTATAGCGGTTTGAACGTAACAGTCTTTGCATTCTATTGAGGGAGCCTAAGGAACAAAGTTCGCTGCTGAGTTTGTGATGATTTGAAACCATGGTGAATGTAGAAATTTTTGGCTTCTTCGGTAAGTGCATGAACCATGATTGCACGTACACCAATATTCTCGGCAACCCGATAGCAACGAAGCACTGCATCATGAAGTAAATCAGCACCAAGCCCTTTTCCATGGAATGAGAGATCGACAGCAAGACGGGCAAGTATAATGACAGGGATGGGATCTGGCATGTTACGCCGAAGGTTGCCTGTCGCTTCTGTATGGTTGACGCTACCGGTGGCCAGAGAGTAAAAACCGGCTACTTGCTTCGTGTCTTTCTTGCACACTACAAATGTTCTGGCCGCTCCGAGAGCCTGGTTTTTGAGGCCCTTTTGCTTCAACCAGTCATCGAGCACAGCTTCACCGCTGACGAACTCAGCTACCTGATGAAAAGCGGACAAAGGTTCTGGTGCTGTTACACGTCCCACTGAGGTTTCCTTGCCAGCAGTTTTTCGATAACGGGATCATCTGCGACCGGTGCATCAAGCAGATTAATGAACTCCTCATATTGCTCATCGTTAAAGTTAAATACACGGCGGTCAAGGATCACATTCTCGGCAGCCCGGCAGGCCGTTTCCAGAATGAAATCTGTACGTGACTTGTGAAGGATTTCCGCAGCTGCATCAATGAGCGCCCGCTGCGATTCCTTAGCTCTAAGGTTAAGTTGAACATCTGATTTCATGAGACACCCTTTGTATAGCATTTGCTTTACAAGCATAGCATAACCACCATGTATAGCAAACGATATACATCAAGTCGTCGTTTTTCATTTTTTGAATACTGATGTTCGCTTTGTGCCAGAAGCGGACGTTTGTGACCAGTTAATCATGCCAGCAAGATCTTAACGAAGGCATCCCAGCGGCCTTCGATATTGTCTTTGTTGATAGGGAGCAGCGTTTTGCGCATCGTTATCCCATCAATGGCCGCGAGATCTGCGTCTTTTTTTACCAGGTCTGGCGCAAACCAGAGTTTAAGCGTGTGTGGATCGATGGCGCATAGTCCCGCGTCAAAGAGCTTGTGGATATCAGCGCGCAGCAGCAGACCGTTTTTAAAGCTCGCGCCACCTTTGCGAGCGTGGGCTTTAAGGTGCGCGGCTTCACAGCGTACCGCAATGGCATTCGTGTAGACGCAACGGCCACCGCAGTTAAGCATCACATCTTCACGGAATTTCCCCTGATCACGACGGCGACGGCCATAGAACGGTACATCTTCTTTGTGTTCGCGTTCTTCAGCCAGCGACCGTTCGGCTTGCGGTTCTTCAGCCTGGGGTTCTTCGACCACCACGGGTTCAGGTTCGACCGCTTTCGGTTCTTCCCAAGTTCCCAAGAACATGGCAACGCGCTGGGGCATTTTGACACGATTCAAAATCCCAAGGTGCGCTTTTTCCCAGGCCAGGAATTCTTCCAAGCGACTCGCTGGGCAACCATGTTTAAGCGCCGGATGGGGGGATTCCTTTTTGACTGGAGCGGGCGCGGGAGCAGATACAGTCGTGCTGCTACTGCCTGTGCTGTAGCTGCTACGGCCACCCACATGGCGTTTAACCGAATTTCCTTCAACCAGGATTTGCTTGCCCTCGTCGATCTGACGCTGGAAGAACGCCTCAATTTGGGTGTAGTTCAGCTTGAAGTGGCGCATAACTGCGCCACGGAAAGCCAAACGAACTTCTTCGTTACGATTTGGCGGGCAGGCACGGTCAACGCGCTGGGAAGCATAGGTATCATTCCCCCAGGCTTGCGTACCATAACGGCTAAATATGACCGTCCAGTTTTTCCCCGATTGGCTGCGATAAACCTTACCATCGCAGACGAACACGAACGGAGACGAAATAATAAACCCGTGAACTTCCATAGTCATTTTAATCCACCTCAACCAGCTTTTTTTCCAGTCCACCCCTTCGAGATCGACCTTGCCAACTTATTCCTGCCAACAATTGCCGTAAGGATAAATGTAGTGACCTGTATTTGAAATCGGTTCGACCTGCATTTACGATTAGCTGATCGCCCACCCGCAATATCTGCAACTGAAAATCGTGGCTGTTGGGTTCCACAAAACGTTCGATTTCTGGATACTTTGCCAGTCGGCGAGCGGGGCTGATGGGCGCTGGTGCGCTGAGTGCAGTTAGTCATTACAGGAATCAAAGACCAGAAACAACGATGACCGCTGAGTTAATGGAACAACCGCTGGTCACAAATAAAGTGGGTTCGTCAAAATGAAATGCAGGTCGAAGTGTTCGAATGTAGGTTCATTTGCAGTTAATCCGGGTTTGGTCACCCGGGTAGATGCAGGTATTGTGGGTAAAAATGACGCGATAAATGCGGGCCTGAGCATTTATAAATGCAGGTCACTACAGTTACTCGCTCAAAGCAGCTTGTAAAATTCTGGCGCCCTAAAAAACAGGCTTGACGCGGGATAACTTTCGTTTTCCAAGCGGCCCCTTATAGGCCGCAGAAAAATCTGGGGGGCCGGCGTAGAACCCCTATTGCGTGATAGCATGTACCTAGAGTTATACGTCAGCGAGACATCTCCTTTACGGCAAGTTGCAGAGATCTTCTTTTCTGATATTACTCACGAATTATTTTTGACCTGTTACGAAGAGAACATTCCTCTGGAAGGAATTGAAAAATTGATTTCGAAGGCAAGAACATCTCTTCCACCAGTGGCGTCAGAACAATAAACAGCCACATAGTGCTGTGCTGCTTGCATATCAACTTTTACTCCTCGCTCATATAAGACCTTCGTCCTGCCCGTCAAGTGCCGTGAGTAGATTGTGCGAGCGTATGGATACACTAGATACCTAAAGGCTCTTGAGTAGACCCACAAACATTGTCTGTCGCTTGGGTTGAGCATAAAATACCCATTTAATTTTATGTGGGTATTTGTATGGAATACGTGGCTTTTGGTGATGAGAGTGGTACGACAGGGAGTGACCGCTGTTATGGCATTGGTTTGCTGTGTGTGCGTAAAGACACGTTACACATCTTCAATGAGCGCGTCCAGAAATTAAAAGATAAGTACGGGATTGTCGGTGAGTTGAAGTGGTCCAAGATTAAGAACAGTGCAGGGCAGGCAAACATCTGCATTGAGCTGCTGGCTATGGTGCTCAAGAACTCGTGCTGCTTCCACTCAATTGTTGTAGTTAAGAACATTTACAACAACTGGCAGACGGACAGGGAGTTGGCTTTTTACCAGACGTACACAATGCTCGTTAAGAACGTTGCTAAGCAGATTAAGAGTGACGTTGAGGTGATCATCGACCAGAAGATTGATAAATACAAAAAGAACGATGAAGTGACAGGTATTGTTGCTAACAACATGCTGGCTAGGGCAGGGATGAAGAAGCTGATTAAGTCTGTGACGATGCACGACTCTAAGCATCATCTTGGATTACAGGTTGTCGACATTCTGACCGGAGCTGTGAATTCTGGGTACTTAAAGTACCTTAATCCTCGGCTAGAACTATCAGTGGCTAAGGAGCTTGCCTTTGAACGTATGGCTGCTCTGCTTGGCTGGGATTTTTTCCATTACGATACATTCCCGAATAAGGATTTTAATATCTGGCATTTCCCGCAAGAAATGCGAGCTATGCCGGGTTCAAAGAGTATTCGACCTGATTACAGCGTTCCATTGGTTAAGCGGGAAGAGCTGTCCTAACCTTGACTTCAAAAATCGATTGTTTATGCATAGGCCGACCAGATTTAAAGGATAGGTGTCAACCGATACTGTAGTAGTGCACTAAATTTGGCCACTGGAACAAATATTTAAATGTCCGCTCCTCGCTCATAGCAGACATTTACGTGAGCGTATCCACCAACGTTCAGGTTTCCTGATAGCATCCCTGTACAGACCTTGTTAATTTCTGCCTGGATAGCTCTTTAGGCGGTATTCAACCGGGCTGAGTCCGTTAAATCTAAGGCTAATTCGTCGGGTATTGTAGTATCGTATGTAATCCTCAATAGCTATCTTAAGTTCATCAATATCCTTAAATTTACTGGTGTAAAAACTTTCTGATTTTAAAGTGCCGAAAAAAAATTCTGCACAGGCATTATCAAGGCAGTTGCCTTTGCGGGACATACTTTGGATGATGCCAAACTCTCGTAACTGATACTGGTACCATCAATGACGGTATTGCCAGCCCTGATCTGAATGAAGAACCGGATTGGTACCCGCATCAAGTCTGGCAAATGCCTTCATGAGTATGTCATCGATCATCGGCATGGTTGGACGTTCTGAAATACTGCAGGAGATCGCTTCGTTATTGAAGAGATCAATAATGGGCGCAGTGCACTTTTGATTTATATACCCTTCATACTTCAAGTTGCTTATGTGTTGGCTACGGATTACTCGGCCCATCCATGGGCCTCGCCCTGACGGGCCGTCGCACGCGACGTTCAAATCTGCTCCCGGCAGATTTGTCGCTCACCCCAGTCACATAGTTATCTATGCTCCTGTGGACTCACTCCCTTGCCGCCTTTAAGCAACTCGAATTATTTTGGGTATAGTCAGGTGGGGATTTTCTCTGTCTGCCTTTTGGTGAATACCTGAGACAAACAGTCTCAAGCACCCGCAGCTATTCTAACGCCAATATCCGTACCGCCAGCGTTAATGTATTCCTGAAATATTTCTTGCCAATCAATAGAAATAACCGCGTCTATGAGTTACAGAATTATTAGCGAATCAACTAATACTATTTACGTTATAAAAAAACCTGCCCGAAAGCAGGTTTTTTTTATTTAACTGAACGCTTATTGCAGTAACGAAATATCTGCAACCTGCAGGAACAGTTCGCGAAGTTTCGACAACAGCGTCAGGCGGTTGATACGGATATCTTTCTCTTCCGCGTTAACCATGACATTTTCGAAGAATTCATCCACCGGCGCGCGCAGAGCAGCCAGCTCAATCAACGCTTCCTGATAACGACCATCGGCAAAGTACGGCTGAAGCTTATCACGCAGCACAACCAGATGTCTGGCCAACTCAATTTCCGCCGCTTCTTTCAGTACGGAGGCGTGGACGATATCGTTCAGCGGCTCAGTGGCTTTCGCCAGGATGTTGGAGACGCGCTTGTTCGCCGCCGCCAGCGCAGAGGCTTCTTCCAGGGTACGGAAGTGCGATACCGCTTTCATACGCGCATCGAAATCTGCCGGACGGGTCGGACGACGCGCCAGTACCGCCTGGATAGTGTCGACGGTGTAACCTTCATCCTGATACCAGGCGCGGAAGCGACCCAGCATAAAATCGATCACATCATCGACTACGTTGGCATTGGTCAGCTTGTCGCCATACAGACGCGCCGCTTCTTCGGTCAGCGTTTGCAGATCAAGAGCGAGGTTCTTCTCAACGATGATGCGCAGCACGCCCAGCGCGGCACGACGCAGCGCAAACGGGTCTTTGTCGCCTTTCGGATGCTGACCGATACCGAAGATACCCGCCAGAGTGTCCATCTTATCGGCGATCGCCAACGCGCAGGCCACCGGGTTAGACGGCAGATCATCACCGGCAAAGCGCGGCTGATACTGCTCGTTCAGCGCCACAGCCACATCTTCCGCTTCACCATCGTGACGCGCGTAGTGCATCCCCATCACACCCTGGGTGTCGGTGAACTCGAAGACCATGTTGGTCATCAGGTCGCACTTGGAGAGCAGGCCCGCGCGAGTGGCGTGGTTGACGTCAGCGCCAATCTGACCGGCAATCCAGCCCGCCAGCGCCTGAATACGGTCGGTCTTGTCGCGCAGCGTGCCCAGCTGTTGCTGGAACAGCACGGTTTGCAGACGCGGCAGATGGTCTTCCAGACGTTTTTTACGGTCGGTATTGAAGAAGAATTCAGCATCTGCCAGACGCGGACGCACCACTTTCTCGTTACCGGAGATAATCTGGGTCGGATCTTTCGACTCGATGTTGGCGACGAAGATAAAGTTCGGCAGCAGCTTGCCCGCGTTGTCATAAACCGGGAAATACTTCTGGTCGCCCTTCATGGTGTACACCAGCGCTTCGGCAGGCACGGCGAGGAATTTCTCTTCGAATTTCGCCGTCAATACTACCGGCCATTCCACCAGCGAGGCTACTTCTTCAAGCAGGCTTTCGCTCAGGTCGGCATTACCGCCAATCTTGCGTGCTGCTTCTTCGGCGTCCGCTTTGATTTTGGCTTTACGCGCTTCGTAGTCGGCAATGACTTTACCGCGCTCCAGCAGAATTTGCGGGTACTGATCGGCACTATCAATGGTGAACTCCGGCTCACCCATAAAGCGGTGGCCGCGAATGACGCGGTCAGACTGAATACCCAGGATGGTCGCCGGAATGACCTTATCGCCCAACAGCAGGGTCACGGTGTGCACCGGACGCACGAAGTGGACGTCAGACGCGCCCCAGCGCATCAGTTTCGGGATCGGTAGTTTCGCCAGCGAGGTGGCTACCATGTTCGGCACCAGCGCTTCGGTACTTTCGCCCTTCACGTGGGCACGATACAGCAGCCATTCGCCTTTGTCGGTCTTCAGACGCTCGGCCTGATCAACGGTGATCCCGCAGCCGCGCGCCCAGCCTTCTGCCGCTTTGCTCGGTTTGCCTTCGGCGTCGAACGCCTGAGCAATCGCCGGACCACGTTTTTCGACTTCGCGATCGGGCTGAGATTCAGCAAGATTCGCCACTTTCAGCGCCAGACGGCGCGGGGCGGCAAACCATTCAACGTTACCGTGCGCGAGGCCGGCGTTATCCAGCTCCGCAGTGAAGTTCGCAGCAAAGGACTCAGCCAAACTGCGCAGTGCTTTTGGTGGCAGCTCTTCAGTGCCGATTTCCACCAGAAAAGTTTTCTCAGACATGGCCGCCTCTTACTTGTCTTTGTTGCACATCGGGAAGCCGAGGGCTTCACGGGAAGCATAATAAGCCTCTGCCACTGCTTTGGTCAGGGTGCGAATACGCAAAATGTAGCGCTGACGTTCGGTGACGGAGATAGCTTTACGCGCATCCAGCAGGTTGAAGCTATGGGCGGCTTTCAGAATACGCTCGTAGGCCGGCAGCGGCAGCGGGTTTTCCAGCGCCAGCAGCTGCTGGGCTTCTTTCTCATACTGCTCGAAGCAGGTGAATAAGAAATCCACATCGGCGTATTCAAAGTTATAGGTGGACTGCTCCACTTCGTTTTGATGGAACACGTCGCCGTAGGTGGTTTTACCCAGCGGGCCATCGCTCCAGACCAGGTCGTAAACGCTGTCCACGCCCTGGATATACATCGCCAGACGTTCCAGACCGTAGGTGATTTCACCGGTCACCGGCTTGCACTCCAGGCCGCCGACCTGCTGGAAGTAGGTGAACTGCGTCACTTCCATGCCATTCAGCCACACTTCCCAGCCGAGTCCCCAGGCACCCAGCGTCGGGTTCTCCCAGTTATCTTCCACGAAACGGATGTCGTGAATGGTCGGGTCCATACCCAGCTCTTTCAGAGAACCGAGGTACAGCTCCTGAATGTTGTCCGGAGACGGCTTAATCACTACCTGGAACTGATAGTAGTGCTGTAAGCGGTTCGGGTTTTCGCCGTAGCGGCCATCGGTCGGACGACGAGAAGGCTGCACATAGGCAGTCGCCATCGGCTCTGGCCCCAGCGCGCGCAGGCAGGTCATTGGATGAGAAGTTCCCGCGCCGACTTCCATGTCCAATGGTTGAACAATGGTGCAGCCCTGGCGAGCCCAGTAATCCTGTAAGGTCAGGATCAAGCCCTGGAAGGTCCTGGTATCAAACTTTTGCATATTATTTCGTGCTGGATACGTGTGGATTTAAAGGAAGGAGCCAGTATACCCGCTGGATGCGAGATATACAGTATGAAACCGGTTTGTTTAGCGAAAATTGCCGGATTTCGCGGCATCACACCTCACCAGGCGCGGCTTTTACCGCATAGAAAGATGTAAAAACTGCCCATCTGCATCAAAAGAGCAGACAAAACTCTCTTTACGGAAGGTATTACCCCGCATCTCATAGCTCCCCTGAAACTGTTCGAAGCCGGTAACAGCAATTTTCTGTGCGCCAGTGTTGTAACGCTGCGCCGCCTGAGCTTTACACAATGCTTCCATATCCAGCGTGCGTCTTGGGCTCACTTTACTCTGCTGGGCTTTTTGCGTCGGTGGCGGTGTCGCTGTGCATCCCACCAGAGCGATGGCTATCATCACAGTACAGAAATACTTCATTATCATTTTTATTACCGTCTGGTTTGCTGGTCAGTCTTATTATTAAGGTTTGTGGGTAACAGAAACATTGTGCGAATCTCCTTACGCCATCACAAGATGTAGCGTAGAAAGTCGGATTTTTCCAGTGAGCCACCGCGCTGGAACTCTATTCAAACGGAAGCTGAGGAACTGATGCAGCCTAAAATTAACTGGATTGATAACCTGCGAGGGATCGCCTGTTTAATGGTAGTGATGATCCATACTACAACGTGGTACATCACCAACGCCCACAGCGTCAGCCCGCTAAACTGGGATATTGCGAATGTCCTGAATTCGGCTTCGCGCGTTAGCGTTCCCCTGTTTTTTATGATTTCAGGCTATCTTTTTTTTGGCGAGCGCTGCGCGCAACCGCGGCATTTTTTACGTATCGCCCTGTGCCTTATCTTTTACAGCGTTGTCGCCCTGGCTTACATTTCACTTTTTACTTCGATCAACGTCGAGCTTTCGCTAAAAAATGCGCTGCAAAAACCCGTGTTTTACCACCTGTGGTTTTTCTTTGCGATTGCGGTGATCTACCTGGTATCGCCATTAATCCAGGTAAAAAACGTGAGCGGCAAAATGCTCCTGACGCTGATGGTGGTCATTGGTATTATTGCTAACCCAAATACTGTGCCGCAAAAAATTGGCGGCGTTGAATGGTTGCCCATCAATCTGTATATCAGCGGCGACACGTTCTACTACATTCTCTACGGTATCCTGGGCCGCGCCATTGGAATGATGGAGACGCAAAAGCCATCGCTGACGCTTATCTGCACTGCCCTGTTCATCATCGCGGTATTTGTTATTTCTCGCGGCACATTGCATGAATTACGCTGGCGCGGAAATTTTGCCGATACCTGGTATCTGTATTGCGGTCCCATGGTGTTTATTTGCGCCGTCTCACTGTTCACGGTAGTTAAAAATAAGCTGAATGCGCGGACGTTACCTGGACTGGGGCTTATCTCCCGCCACTCGTTGGGTATTTATGGTTTCCACGCGCTGATTATCCATGCGCTACGTACTAATGGTCTGGAGTTAAAACGTTGGCCGCCGTTAGACATCGTGTGGGTTTTTGCCGCGACGGTGACAGGAAGCCTGCTACTTTCCATGCTGTTACAGCGTATTGATAAACGGAAATGGGTTAGCTAAACGATAATGATGGCTCCGGCCATCATTCATCATCACTGTAGGAAGCGTAAAGATCGGTTCCATATATACTGACCCCCAGTGCCACCAGACACAGTATTTTCAGCGCGCCCGCCAGCGCCAGGTTAAATACGCCGACCGCGACCATGCCGATGCCAAGCAACAGCAAAGATTTGCAACGAGAAAGCAAGCGGCCATTTCCCGTGTGTTCCTGGCGAATTAAGACTGGAAAACCACACATGACGATTGCCGCAAAAAAATATCCCTTTTCGCTTAATGTATGACAGCCTGGCCACAGTCCCACCAGGTATACCACTGCACCGACAACTAACATTCCCAGGCCGAATATCCGTTTCCTGCGCGCAACGTGATCGTCCATCTCACTCTCCTTGTGGTTGTGTGAGACACATTAAGCGAAGAAATAGCGATGAAAAAGGCGCCTGCCCAGCAATAATATAAAAATCAGAAAACACACATACTTACTTCGATATAATTCAATAGAATTAATATTTACGGGAAATGCCTTTCGGCCAAAACCGAAAGGCATTCTGACTTAGGACATCAACGGCAACAGCTGCTGATAAAGTCGACGGAAGGTTTCACGACGTTGTTGATAAACCGTATGACGCTGCGCATCAGGATAATGCGCCTGCTCCAGCGGCAACTGCGGCAATACATCGGCGAGCGGAGTCTGTTTATTCACCGCAATTTGCGCCAGACGCGCCGCGCCCAGCGCTGGCCCCACATCGCCGCCAGTACGATAATCAAGCTGTAGCCCGCTAATATCAGATAGCATCTGACGCCAGTATTCGCTGCGCGCCCCGCCGCCGATAAGCGTCACGCTGGCGGGTTTGACGCCGCAGGCGTGAACCACATCCATGCCATCCGCCAGAGCATATCCCACGCCTTCCAGTACCGCCCGCGCCAGTTCCGCCGGGCCATGCTGATGGGTTAAACCAAAGAAAACGCCTTTTGCCTGCGGATTATTGTGCGGCGTGCGCTCGCCGGACAGGTACGGCAAAAACCAGATCGGATCGGTATGCTCATCCGCCAGCTGCGCGGCGGCAATCAGCGTCGGGACGTTCTTCTGCCCGGTGAGTTTAGCCGCCCAGTCCAGACAAGAGGCGGCGCTCAACATTACAGACATTAAATGCCAGCGTTCCGGCAGCGCATGGCAAAAACTGTGTACTGCGCTCTCCGGTTTACTCAGAAAGCCGTCGCTGACGGCAAAATAGACGCCCGATGTTCCAAGTGAGAGCATCGCCTGTCCGGCATCGATCATTCCTACGCCGACCGCGCCAGCCGCATTGTCGCCGCCGCCCGCCACCACAGGTACTGCTGGCATTCCCCATGCGCTGGCGACCTCTGGCAGCAACGTTCCGGTAATGTCACTACCTTCAAATAACGCTGGCATCTGCTGTCGGGTTAAATGACAGGCGTTGAGCATAACGTCGCTCCAGTCGCGCTTTTTCACGTCCAGCCACATCGTTCCCGCCGCATCCGACATATCGCTGGCAAAGACGCCCGTCATTCGCAGCCGCAGAAAATCTTTCGGCAGCAGAACTTTGTCTATCTGGCGGAAAATATCCGGTTCGTGGCGCTGCACCCAGACTAATTTGGGCGCGGTAAAACCGGGCATCATCAGATTACCGGTTATCGCTCGCGACTGCGGCACCTGTTTCTCCAGCCAGGCGCACTCTTCGCTACAGCGTCCGTCATTCCATAAAATCGCTGGTCGCAGAACCTGCTGACGGCTATCAAGTAATGTCGCGCCATGCATTTGTCCGGCGATGCCCAACGCCCGGACGCCACTTAACGACTGTTGCCGACCTAAACCTTTAACCGCACAATCCGTCGCCTGCCACCACTGCTCTGGTTCCTGTTCCGACCATAAGGGATGCGGACGCGATACGGTCAGTTTTTCAGTATGCGTAGCCAGCACATCGCCCTGCTCATTCAACAGGATAGCTTTTACACCCGATGTACCAAGATCGATCCCGATATACATAGTGTGGGTTCCTTTACTGAAAGCGCCCGGCAGCGCTACGCTTACCGGGCTAATCACGACTACAGGCCGGGCTAACGCGGAGTCGCCCGGTAGATAGAGTTATTTATCAAACAGATAACGGTTAACCAGATTTTCTAACAGCTCCTGATGACCGCTTTGATGTACTGGCGCCAGATTATGCTGCTCCGCATACTGCGCCAGTTCGCCTAAGGAGAGTTGTCCTTTCAGAATCTGCTGCCCCAGCTCGCCATTCCAGCCGGCATAGCGCTTCGCCACGCGTTTATCCAGCTCGCCGTCTTCAACCATACGCGCGGCGATTTTCAGCGACAACGCCATCGTATCCATCGCGCCGATATGACCGTAGAACAGATCGTATTTATCGGTGCTCTGGCGACGAACTTTGGCGTCGAAGTTGAGACCGCCCGTTGTGAATCCGCCCGCTTTCAGGATTTCGTACATCACCAACGCGTTCTCTTCAACGCTAATCGGGAACTGATCGGTATCCCAGCCCAGTTGCGCATCGCCGCGGTTGGCGTCAACGGAGCCAAAAATACCCAGCGCGATAGCGGTCGCGATTTCATGGTGGAACGAATGGCCCGCCAGCGTCGCGTGGTTCGCCTCAATGTTCACTTTGATCTCTTTTTCCAGGCCGAACTGTTTGAGGAAGCCATAGACCGTTGCAACGTCATAATCATACTGATGTTTTGTCGGTTCCTGCGGTTTCGGTTCAATCAGCAGCGTGCCCTGGAAACCCATTTTATGTTTGTGCTCAACCACCATTTGCATAAAGCGGCCAATCTGTTCGCGTTCCTGGCGCAGATCGGTATTCAGCAACGTTTCATAACCTTCGCGCCCGCCCCACAGCACGTAATTTTCGCCGCCCAGTTTATGCGTGGCGTTCATTGCCGTAACCACTTGCGTCGCTGCCCAGCTAAAGACTTCCGGATCCGGGTTAGTGGCGGCGCCTGCGCCATAGCGCGGGTTGGTAAAGCAGTTCGCCGTTCCCCACAGCAGTTTTACGCCGCTCTGCTCCTGTTTCGCCGCCAGCACATCCACCATCTGCGCGAAGTTGTTTTTATATTCTTTCAACGACGCGCCTTCCGGCGACACATCCACGTCATGGAAGCAATAAAAAGGCACATTCAGTTTGTGGAAAAATTCAAACGCCACGTCCGCTTTGCGTTTCGCCAGCTCCAGCGCTTCGCCCGGTTGCTGCCACGGACGATTAAACGCGCCTACACCAAACATATCCGCGCCGTTCCAGCAGAAGGTATGCCAGTAACAGGCCGCGAAACGCAGGTGATCTTCCATACGTTTACCTAAAACCAGCTCGTCGGGATTGTAATGACGAAATGCCAGCGGGTTAGTCGATTGAGGGCCTTCATAGCGAACACGATCGAGTTGGTCAAAATAAGCCTGCATAGTGAGCTCCATAATCAGATAAGACGGCAAGTAAACGACATAACGTCATACTGGAATTTCCTGATTTATTGCTCAATTACGTTATTTCACACCGCTATTAAGAGAATCCCCAAATGTGCTCTGGCTCTCAAAAAAACGCTGAAAACCACAGAAGAAAAAAGCGATCGCGATCGAATCCTGGCAAATAAACAAAAAACCGTAATATATAGATAAGAAATGACAATTGTCATCCGCCGTTTGCTGTGATGAATTTCGCATAACGTTTCAGGCGCAAAATAATTTGTCATCATTCGCCAGACCGTTATGTCAGCCGTTTTGATAGTATCCATGAGTCCAGGTTCACTTTTGCAGGATATATCCTCATGTTTGATAAACGTCACCGCATCACTCTGTTATTTAACGCGAATAAAGCCTATGACCGTCAGGTAGTGGAGGGGGTGGGTGAATATTTACAAGCCTCGCAATCCGAATGGGATATATTTATTGAGGAAGATTTCCGTGCCCGTATCGATAACATTAAAGAGTGGTTAGGCGACGGCGTTATTGCCGATTACGATGATGACGATATCGCGCAATTATTAGCCGATGTCGACGTACCCATTGTCGGGGTCGGCGGTTCTTACCATCTTGCTGAAAATTATCCCGCCGTTCATTACATCGCCACCGATAATCATGCGCTCGTTGAAAGCGCTTTCCTGCATTTAAAAGAAAAAGGCGTTAACCGCTTCGCGTTTTACGGTTTGCCCGACTCCAGCCGCAAACATTGGGCGGCGGAACGGGAATACGCCTTTCGCCAGTTGGTCGCCGAGGAAAAATACCGCGGCGTAGTCTATCAGGGGCTGGAAACCGCGCCGGAAAACTGGCAGCACGCGCAAAATCGCCTCGCCGACTGGCTTCAGACGCTGCCGCCGCAAACCGGCATCATTGCCGTAACGGATGCCCGCGCCCGTCACGTATTGCAGGCCTGTGAACACCTGCATATTCCGGTGCCGGAAAAACTTTGCGTTATCGGTATTGATAACGAAGAGTTAACCCGTTACCTGTCGCGCGTCGCGCTTTCCTCCGTCGCGCAGGGGGCGCGGCAAATGGGCTATCAGGCGGCGAAACTGCTGCACCGTTTGCTGGCGCGCGAAGAGATGCCGTTACAGCGCATTCTGGTGCCGCCGGTGCGCGTCATTGCGCGCCGCTCGACAGACTATCGCTCCCTGACCGATCCGGCGGTTATCCAGGCGATGCACTTTATTCGTAACCATGCCTGTAAGGGCATTAAAGTCGAGCAGGTGCTGGACGCGGTTGGGATTTCACGTTCAAACCTGGAAAAACGTTTTAAGGAAGAAGTTGGCGAGACGATACATGCGCTGATCCACGCCGAAAAGCTGGAAAAAGCGCGTAGTTTGTTGATTTCTACCACGTTGGCGATAAACGAAATTTCGCAAATGTGCGGCTACCCGTCACTGCAATATTTCTATTCGGTGTTTAAAAAGGAGTACGTCACTACGCCTAAGGAGTATCGCGACCAGCATAGTGAAGCGTTGTTGTAGTTTATCCAGCCTACAGACGCCTTGTAAGCCGGATAGCGTAGCGCCATCCGGCACACAGAATTACATATGCGCGGCGATCAGACGCTGGTTGTCCTGGTACATCGCGAACAAGTAGTTGTTATAGCGCGACCCCTGGGTAGAGTAACCCTTCAGCTTATGAATCATCGCCGTGGCGGTGACTTCCTGATCCGCCTTACGCAGTTGGGCGCGCGACTTGCGGAAAGAGGAATAAGCCGGATGCGTGTTCAGGTTGGCGACATACGCGCTCACCGACTCCTCAACCGACGCGAATTGCGAGTAACCTTTCACCTTACCCGGCGTATTGGTACAACGCCCTTTCGTGCACTTCATGCCGAACAGGTTATTGTTACTACGCGCCAGTTTAGAGGTTCCCCAGCCGCTTTCCGCCGCCGCCATCGTCGCCACCATGCTGGTTGGGATAATGTCGACGCGCTCCAGCAACGTATTCCACGGAATACGACGCGTGTTGCCGGACCAGCTCACTTTATAGCGCTTCGCGATATCTTTCATACGCGCGCGTTCAGACGGCGACCAGCGGTTCTGGTACTGTTTTGAGATCAGCCAATTACGGTCCGCGGTAATCGCGGCATTTTGGCTGGTGATGTAAGGCATAACGGTCCGGAGAAACGCTTTTTTTCTGGGGGTTCCGGAAGGGTATTTTCGCAAATCAGGAAGTGAACTGCTCTTTGCACTATTGCGAGAATACTCTTGTTTACTGCTAACCTGTTTATAACTTGTCTCAGTTATGTGGGACTTTTGACTCGTTTGTGTTGCGTGCGTCTTTGCCAGCACCTCACCCGAAAATGCGATGGTGAGTAACATAAGAATCATTGCCCCATATCGTCGCATGGGAGTCAATATCATTAGGTCTCCTGGTCGGATTGATACATTCCAACACCTTTTATTTTTCACGAAGTTAAGGTTTGAACCCCAAATTCTAGCAAAAATAGGCTTAAAAAGCACCTCAGGGAATAGTCTTAATCCGAAACTATGTCAACTATTAACGATAACAGGCAGCAATAATGCCAATAAAATGTGATGCTTATCGCAAATAGAGGCGTTTTTTTGCGCCTCGTCGCTCACCCTCGCGCCTCTTCCTGCGCGACTCTCTGCTGAGGAGGAGTTCATTCGCCTAAAAACCAGGCAAGCTGATGAATATTGCCCACAAAGGATAGCGTGATGAAACTTGCCGCCTTCGCTCTGACGCTGATACCCGGTATCGCGATCGCCTCATCATGGACCTCACCCGGTTTTCCGACGTTCTCGACGCAGGAAACCGGGCGCTTTACCAGCCATGCTGCATTAACAAAAGGTACACGCGCGTTAACGCTCCATATTGACCAGCAGTGCTGGCAGCCCTCCGGCGCCATAAAACTCAACCAGATGTTGTCGTTAAAACCCTGCGAAGGCGCGCCGCCGCAATGGCGTTTGTTTAAAGATGGCGACTATACGATAACGGTAGATACCCGCTCCGGTACGCCGACCCTGTTGTTATCGATAAAAACTGAACCTGAACGCACCGCGCAGCTCGCCTACCAGTGTCCCGTCTGGGATGGTTCGCCGCTCACGCTGGATGTTCGCCAAACCTTTCCGGAAGGGACGGTAGTGCGCGATTATTACAGTGGTCAAACCGATACCGTCCAAAACGGGCAAATCACGCTGCAACCTGCCGACAGCCACGGGCTTTTATTGCTGGAACGCGCGGAAACCCATGCATCAGCGCCTTTTAACTGGCGCAACGCCACCGTTTATTTTGTGCTTACGGATCGCTTTCGCAATGGCGATGCAACCAACGACCACAGCTATGGTCGCCATAAGGATGGTATGCAAGAGATTGGCACTTTCCACGGCGGCGATTTGCGCGGGTTGACGAGTCAACTGGACTATCTACAGCAATTAGGCGTGAACGCCTTGTGGATAAGCTCGCCGTTTGAACAGATCCACGGCTGGGTCGGCGGCGGAACAAAAGGCGATTTTCCTCATTACGCCTATCACGGCTATTACACTCAGGACTGGACGACGCTGGATGCCAATATGGGCAGCGAAGCCGATCTCCGCGCGCTGGTCGACGGCGCGCACCAGCGCGGCATCCGTATTTTATTTGACGTAGTAATGAATCATGCCGGTTACGCCACGCTGGCGGATATGCAGGAGTATCAGTTCGGCGCGCTCTATTTATCCGGCGCGGAACGGCAAAAAATTCTCGGCGATCGCTGGACAAACTGGCGACCCGCCGCCGGACAAAGCTGGCACAGCTTTAACGACTACATCAACTTCAGCGACAGCGCCGCCTGGGAAAAATGGTGGGGGAAAAAGTGGATTCGTACCGATATTGGCGACTACGACAGTCCGGGATTTGACGATTTAACCCTGTCGCTGGCCTTCCTGCCGGATATAAAAACGGAATCTACCACGCCTTCCGGCCTACCCGCGTTCTATGCCAACAAACCCGGTACTAAAGCAAAGTTCATTGAAGGCTATACGCCACGGGATTATCTGACTCACTGGTTAAGCCAGTGGGTGCATGATTACGGCATTGACGGGTTCCGGGTCGATACTGCCAAAAATGTTGAGCTTCCTGCCTGGCAACAGCTAAAAGCCCAGGCCAGCGCGGCGTTACATGAATGGAAGCAGGCCAATCCGGACAAAGCGCTGGATGATAGCCCGTTCTGGATGACTGGCGAAGCGTGGGGCCACGGCGTCATGAAAAGTGATTATTATCGCTATGGTTTCGACGCGATGATCAATTTTGATTATCAGGAGCAGGCGGCGAAAGCGGTCGATTGCCTGGCGGAAATGGGGCCAGTCTGGCAGCAGATGGCGGATAAAATGCAGGATTTCAACGTATTAAGTTACCTCTCCTCGCATGATACGCGCCTTTTCCGTGAGGGCGGTGATAAGGCGGCGGAACTGCTGCTGCTTTCGCCGGGCGCGGTGCAGATCTTTTACGGCGATGAATCCGCTCGTCCCTTCGGCCCCACCGGCTCCGACCCGCTGCAAGGCACCCGTTCAGATATGAACTGGCAGGACGTGAGCGGAAAGTCAGCCGCAGCCGTCGCGCACTGGCAGCGTATTAGCCAGTTCCGCGCCAGACATCCCGCCATCGGCGCAGGCCAACAAACCACGCTGACGCTAAAACACGGGTACGGTTTTGTACGCCAGTACGGCGACGATACGGTGATGGTCGTCTGGGCGGGCCGCCGCTAATCGTGGCGCTACCGGTCTCCTCGCGTACCGGTAGCCCCTTCAAAATAAAAAACTAACCTGATAAAAATTTGTAGCATAAAACATCAACACTACCGCCTGACCCCCATTTGCGCCCCGCCATTTGTAGCGTTATGGTTATCCACTTTGACAGACAGTTCGATAGATCACCCGTTATGACATTTTCACTTTTCGGCGATAAATTTACCCGCCATTCAGGCATTACCCGCCTGATGGAGGATCTCAACGACGGCTTACGCACGCCAGGCGCCATCATGCTTGGCGGCGGTAACCCGGCACATATCCCTGCAATGCAGGATTATTTCCAGACGCTACTGACAGATATGGTAGAAAGCGGCAAAGCCGCTGATGCGCTTTGTAATTATGACGGTCCCCAGGGAAAAACGGCGCTACTGAATGCCCTGGCCGTACTGCTACGTGAAACGCTGGGATGGGATATCGAACCACAGAATATTGCGCTGACAAATGGCAGTCAGAGCGCGTTTTTCTACTTATTTAATCTCTTCGCCGGACGTCGCGCCGACGGCAGTACGAAAAAGGTACTATTCCCGCTTGCGCCGGAATACATCGGCTATGCGGATTCCGGTCTGGAAGACGACCTCTTCGTTTCGGCGCGCCCGAATATTGAGCTGCTGCCGGAAGGCCAGTTTAAGTATCACGTCGATTTTGAGCATCTGCACATCGGCGAAGAAACGGGGATGATTTGCGTCTCGCGCCCGACCAACCCAACCGGTAACGTTATCACCGACGAAGAGCTGATGAAGCTGGACAGACTGGCGAATCAGCACAACATCCCACTGGTGATTGATAACGCTTACGGTGTACCGTTTCCGGGCATTATCTTTAGCGAGGCGCGCCCGCTGTGGAACCCTAATATTATCCTATGCATGAGCCTCTCAAAGCTGGGGCTGCCCGGTTCCCGCTGCGGGATTATCATCGCCAATGATAAGACGATTTCCGCCATTGCCAACATGAACGGCATCATCAGCCTTGCGCCCGGCGGCATGGGTCCGGCGATGATGTGCGAAATGATTAAGCGTAACGATCTGCTGCGGCTGTCGGAAACGGTTATCAAACCTTTCTACTATCAGCGCGTTCAACAGACTATCGCGATCATTCGTCGCTATTTATCCGAAGAACGCTGCCTGATTCATAAACCGGAAGGCGCAATATTTTTGTGGCTGTGGTTTAAAGATCTGCCGATTACCACCGAGCTACTCTATCAACGCTTGAAAGCGCGCGGCGTGCTGATGGTGCCGGGCCACTATTTCTTTCCCGGGCTGGATAAACCCTGGCCGCACACACACCAGTGTATGCGGATGAACTACGTGCCTGAACCGGATAAAATCGAGGCGGGCGTAAAAATTCTGGCAGAAGAGATTGAACGCGCCTGGCGTGAAGGCTGACGGCTATTCCGGCCATCATGCAGGCCGGAACGACATTCAGAAAGGTTGAGAATAGAGGCGCTGGCGCTGCACGCGTGCTGCGTCAACGCACTGTAACGCACTGGTCGGGCAGGCTTCCACGCACGCCGGCCCCGCTTCCCGATGCCAGCAAAGATCGCATTTAATCGCCTGCGCGCCTGACGCGGACGCCACCACGGTCATCGCACCAAATGGGCAAGCCAGCATACAGCTTTTACAACCAATGCAGCGCGATGGCGTCACGAAGATATGCCCCCGATCACGGCGAATCGCCTGTACCGGGCAGACATTCGCGCACGGCGCGTCCTCACACTGATGGCAGACCGTGGCCGTGGTGAAGCTATCCTCTTTTATCACCCGGATACGCGGCACAAAGTCCGCCGTCATCACCGCCGCGCTATTCTGCTGTTCCTGGTGCGACACCACGCAGGCGACCTCGCAGGTACGACACCCGATACACGCCGACGCATCCGCCATAATAAACCGGTTCATTGTTCTCCCCCTGCGTTAAAACGCCAGAATGCCAGAGAGCCATTCCCCGCCGCTTTGATCCCACTACGCAAACGGACAAATTTTGTCAGATGCCTGATAAAACCTGGCGAGCTGTCTTATTCGCGAACGGTAAATCCCAGCTCATTAGAGATAGCCTGTGCGGTTTCACGCAACGGTTTGAGCAGATTTTTCTCGCCGATCTGTTTTAGCCGTGACGTCGACAGTGAAATAGAAATGGCGTAAGGCACTCGATGGTGAATATCAAACACAGGCACAGCAATACAGGAAACGCCCAGTTCATTTTCTTCGCGATCCATCGCCATGCTGGTTTCACGAATTTGCGCCAGCTCATCGTACATTGCTGGTAAATCGGTAATGGTATTACGAGTCAGCGGCTGGATCTGATCTTTATGGCTTTCCCAGTAAGACGCCACATAATCCGGCTGACCAAACGCCATATAAATTTTCCCCATCGCCGAGCAGTACAGCGGCATATGCTGGCCAATGTAGGCACGCGTGCGCAGCATACCGGTGGTCGGTTCCAGCTTATAAATCAGGATAGCGTGGTCATCTTCACGGCTGGAAAAATTCACCGTCTCGCCGGTGGTCAGGTTGAGCGCCTCAAGGTGCGGTGCCGCAACGTGGATGATATTCAGCGATGACAGGGCTTTTTGGCCGACGGCAATAAACTTTGTCGTCAGACGGTAGCTCCCGGCCGCCGGCGCTGGCGTCACATATCCGCAGGATTGAAGCCCCTGCAACAAACGATGGACGGTACTCTTGTTCAACCCCGCCAGCTCCGACAGGTGCGCCAGTGGGCAACCGTTCGGGTAGTTACTCAAAATTTCTATCAACATCAGGCCACGAAACAGGCTCTGACTCCCCGCAGGCTTCTCTTTATCGTTGTTCTGGCTCATCAGAAAACTCTCTCCTTTCTTGGGCGATCAGATGGTAGCTCAAAGTGTGTTACAGTTCACGATATCAGCATAAAAAACATAACCCGATGATTTTAATCGTTTTTAAAAACCTTCTCTGGCGTTGCCATGTCAATTTTTGATCTATATATTTGGAACTACATTTCGTATTATGAAATTTATCGATAAAAAAACATACTAAAATTTCTGACAATCGACCAGGAGAACAGGGATGAAAGTAGCTTTCGAAGAGTTAAAAGGGGCCTTCTACCGCGTCTTGCGGTCGCGGAATATTGCGGAAGATACCGCCGACGCCTGCGCGGAAATGTTCGCTCGCACCACCGAGTCCGGTGTCTATTCCCACGGCGTGAACCGTTTTCCCCGCTTCATCCAGCAACTGGATAACGGCGACATTATTCCTGATGCTAAACCGCAGCGGGTTACCAGCCTCGGCGCCATCGAACAGTGGGATGCTCAGCGCGCTATCGGCAACCTGACGGCGAAAAAGATGATGGACCGGGCCATCGAGCTGGCTTCCGATCATGGTATTGGCCTGGTGGCGTTACGTAATGCTAACCACTGGATGCGCGGCGGCAGCTACGGCTGGCAGGCGGCGGAAAAAGGCTATATCGGCATTTGCTGGACCAACTCCATCGCCGTCATGCCGCCGTGGGGGGCGAAAGAGTGCCGTATCGGTACCAATCCGCTGATCGTCGCCATCCCGTCTACGCCGATCACGATGGTAGATATGTCGATGTCGATGTTCTCCTACGGAATGTTAGAAGTTAACCGTCTGGCGGGCCGCGAACTGCCGGTGGATGGCGGTTTCGACGATAACGGTCAGTTGACCAAAGAACCGGGCGTTATCGAGAAAAATCGCCGCATTTTACCAATGGGTTACTGGAAAGGATCTGGTCTGTCGATTGTGCTGGACATGATTGCCACCCTGCTTTCTAACGGTTCTTCCGTTGCCGAAGTGACCCAGGAAAACAGCGATGAGTATGGCGTCTCACAGATTTTCATCGCCATAGAAGTGGATAAGCTGATCGATGGCGCAACCCGCGATGCCAAACTGCAGCGGATTATGGATTTCATCACCACTGCTGAACGCGCCGACGACAACGTCGCGATTCGGCTGCCCGGCCACGAATTTACCAAATTGCTGGATGACAACCGCCGTCACGGTATCACCATTGACGACAGCGTCTGGGCCAAAATTCAGGCGCTGTAAGGAGCCACATCATGATTTTTGGACATATTGCGCAGCCTAATCCGTGCCGGCTACCGTCGGCCATAGAGCAGGCGCTCGATTTCCTGCGCAATACGGACTTTCGCACGCTGGAACCTGGCGTAGTGGAAATCGACGGCAAAAATATCTTCGCGCAGATTATCGATATGACCACCCGCGATGCTGCTGAAAATCGTCCGGAAGTCCATCGCCGCTATCTGGATATTCAGTTTCTGGCATGGGGCGAAGAGACAATTGGGGTTGCCATTGATACCGGTAATAATCAAATCAGCGAGTCATTATTAGAACAGCGCGATATTATTTTTTATCACGACAGTGAACATGAATCATTCATTGAAATGATACCGGGAAGTTATGCCCTGTTTTTCCCGCAGGATGTTCATCGTCCCGGTTGTAATAAAAGCATTGCTACGCCGATACGGAAAATAGTCGTAAAAGTCGCCATAGACGTTTTATAAAATAGAGTTTACTGGAGCACAAAATGAAAAATAATACCGGTTATATTATCGGTGCGTACCCTTGTGCACCCTCATTTCACCAGAAGAGTGAAGAGGAAGAGACGGAATTCTGGCGGCAACTCTCTGATACTCCGGATATCCGGGGGCTGGAGCAGCCTTGTCTTGAACATCTTCACCCGCTCGGCGACGAGTGGTTATTGCGCCATACACCAGGGAACTGGCAAATCGTGGTCACCGCGATAATGGAAACCATGCGCCGCCGTAGCGAAAACGGCGGTTTTGGATTAGCGTCCAGTGACGAGGAACAGCGTAAAGCCTGCGTGGAGTACTATCGTCATCTGCATCAGAAGATCAATAAAATCAATGGGAACAATACCGGCAAAGTCATAGCCCTTGAGCTTCATGCCGCTCCTCTGGCGGGCAATCCGAACGTGGCGCAGGCAACCGACGCCTTTGCGTGCTCATTAAAAGAGATTGCCAACTGGGACTGGTCCTGCGACCTGGTGCTTGAACACTGCGACGCGATGACCGGCCCCGCACCGCGCAAAGGATTCTTACCGTTGGTAAACGTACTGGAAACTATTGCCGACTATGACATAAGCGTCTGCATTAACTGGGCGCGCTCGGCTATTGAAGGGCGGGATACCTCTCTACCGCTGATCCACACGCAGCAGGCCAAACAGGCTGGAAAACTCGGGGCGCTGATGTTCTCCGGTACAACGCTGGATGGAGAATACGGCGAATGGCAGGACCTCCATGCTCCGTTTGCACCTTTCTGTCCACAAAGTCTGATGACGGAGAAACATGTTAAAGAACAGATTACCGCCGCAGCTCCCGAACTGTTGCAGTTTACCGGTATTAAATTATTGGAAATCAATGCCAGCGCCGATATTAATCACCGCATAAATATATTACGCGATGGTATTAACATGATGAAAAAGGCCACACGCCGCTAACCTGAATTAAACATCATCACCTTAATTCTCGGTCTGCAACTCAACGTTGCGCCGACCTAATATAAACCAAACATAAGAAATTAAGTTCCACTATTCAGCATCGAAAGAAATAAGTTTCTATAACCTGATGGAGTCGTTATGAAGCGGGTACTTGAGGGCATACTTGCGGTATTAATTGCCGTACTTTCCTGCATTGTATTTATTAACGTTATTTTACGTTACGGTTTTGAGAGCAGTATTTTGTCGGTAGATGAACTATCACGTTATCTATTTGTATGGCTGACATTTATTGGCGCCATTGTTGCATTTATGGATAACGCTCACGTTCAGGTCACTTTTGTGGTGGAAAAACTTTCGCCAGCGAATCAGCGTCGACTCTCGCTGCTGACACATTCGCTGATTTTATTGTTATGCCTCGCATTAGGCTGGGGCAGCCTGCAAAAAGCGTTGCAGGACTGGAGCGATCACTCGCCAATCCTCGGTTTACCGATCGGCCTGATGTATATCGCCTGTCTGCCCACAAGCGTTGCCATCGCGTTAATCGAGCTGCGTCGGCTTTATCACTTAATAACGCGTAACGATTCCTTTCAACAACCACAGCAAGGAGCCTAATCATGGCCGTGGTGATATTTCTCTGCTGCCTGCTCGGCGGGATCGCGATAGGTTTACCCATCGCCTGGTCGCTGCTGCTTTGCGGCGCTGCTCTGATGGCATACCTGGATATGTTTGACGTGCAGATTATGGCGCAAACCCTGGTTAACGGCGCGGACAGTTTCTCCCTGCTGGCTATTCCCTTTTTTGTTTTGGCCGGTGAAATCATGAACGCGGGCGGCCTGTCAAAGCGAATTGTCGACCTGCCGATGAAGCTGGTCGGCCATAAACCCGGCGGCCTGGGCTACGTGGGCGTTATTGCGGCAATGATTATGGCCAGCCTTTCCGGCTCTGCGGTAGCAGATACCGCTGCGGTCGCCGCGCTGCTGGTGCCGATGATGCGCTCCGCAAACTACCCGATCAACCGCTCCGTTGGGTTAATCGCTTCCGGCGGGATCATTGCGCCAATTATTCCACCCTCGATTCCTTTTATTATCTTCGGCGTTTCCAGCGGCTTGTCGATCAGCAAGCTGTTTATGGCCGGGATCGCACCGGGCATCATGATGGGCGCGGCGCTTATGCTCACCTGGTGGTGGCAGGCCGGGCGATTAAATCTCCCTTCTCAGCCTAAAGCAACACCGCGTGAAATCTGGCAATCATTGGTTTCAGGTATCTGGGCGCTGTTTTTACCGGTGATTATTATCGGCGGCTTCCGTTCCGGACTTTTCACGCCAACGGAGGCAGGGGCGGTTGCCGCCTTTTACGCCCTCTTTGTCGCCGTGGTTATCTATCGGGAATTAACGTTTTCCAGTCTCTACCACGTGCTGGTCAATGCCGCCAAAACGACGTCAGTCGTCATGTTTCTGGTGGCCGCGGCCCAGGTATCCGCCTGGCTGATTACGATCGCGGAATTACCCATGATGGTGTCAGATTTGCTGCAGCCGCTGGTCGACTCTCCGCGACTCTTATTTATCGTCATTATGATCTCAATTATGGTCGTCGGTATGGTGATGGATTTGACGCCAACGGTGTTAATTCTTACCCCTGTATTATTGCCATTAGTTAAAGAAGCCAATATTGACCCGATTTATTTCGGCGTCATGTTCATTATTAACTGCTCTATTGGATTAATCACACCGCCCGTTGGCAACGTCCTCAACGTTATTTCCGGGGTAGCAAAATTGAAATTTGATGACGCGGTAAGAGGCGTATTCCCTTACGTTGTCGTCCTGATGTCGCTGCTGGTTTTATTTATTTTTATTCCCGAGCTAATTATCACACCGCTTAAATGGATTAATTAAAGGATAATATTATGAAATTACACGTTATTGCTCGTTCATTATTGATAGCTGGTCTGACGGTTTTCAGCGTGTCGTCTCTGGCGGCGCAATCTTTACGTTTTGGTTATGAAACACCGCAAACTGACTCCCAACATATTGCCGCGAAAAAATTTAACGAACTATTAAAAGAAAAAACTAACGGCGAATTAACGCTAAAACTCTTTCCTGACAGCACATTAGGTAACGCCCAGGCAATGATCAGCGGGGTGCGCGGCGGAACCATTGATATGGAAATGTCCGGTTCGAACAATTTCACCGGCCTGGCCCCTGTATTCAACTTACTTGATGTCCCCTTCCTGTTTCGCGATACCGCGCATGCGCATAAAACGCTCGACGGCAAAGTCGGCGATGAACTGAAAAAATCACTCGATTCAAAAGGGTTAAAAGTCCTCGCCTACTGGGAAAACGGCTGGCGCGACGTCACCAACTCCCGCGCGCCGGTAAAAACGCCGGGCGATTTGAAAGGCTTAAAAATCCGCACTAACAACAGCCCAATGAATATCGCGGCCTTTAAAATCTTCGGCGCGAACCCTATTCCGATGCCGTTCTCCGAAGTCTATACCGGCCTCGAAACCCGTACGATTGATGCCCAGGAACACCCTATCAACGTCGTGTGGTCAGCGAAATTCTATGAGGTACAGAAATACCTCTCCCTCACTCATCACGCCTATTCGCCTCTGCTGCTGGTGATCAATAAAGCCAAATTCGACGCTTTAAGCCCGCAGCTCCAGGAGGCACTGCTGAGTTCCGCTAAAGAAGCGGGTGACTATCAGCGCAAACTGGTCGCCGAAGATCAGCAAAAAATTATCGATGGCATGAAAGAAGCCGGAGTTGAAGTCCTGACCGATATCGACCGTAAAGCCTTCAGCGATGCGCTGGGCAGCCAGGTGCGCGATATGTTCCTGAAAGACAACCCGCAGGGCGCTGACCTCCTGAAAGCCGTGGACGAGGTGCAATAAGTCATGAGCAATTACTGGCTGGGGTTAGATTGTGGTGGGAGTTGGCTAAAAGCCGGGTTGTACGATGGCGCAGGCCGGGAAGTAGCGGTGCAACGCCTGCCGCTGCACGCTTTAAGCCCGCAGCCAGGCTGGGTTGAACGCGATATGACCGAACTGTGGCAACAGTGCGGCTCGGTCATCAGCAAACTGCTGGCGCACACGGGGGTGAGCGGCTCACAAATCCGCGGTCTGGGTATTTCCGCTCAGGGTAAGGGCCTGTTCCTGTTAGATAAAAGCGATCGGCCATTAGGTAAAGCGATACTCTCTTCCGACCGTCGCGCCATGGAAATTGTCCAGCGCTGGCAAAAAGAAGCGGTTCCGCAAAAACTCTACCCGCTGACTCGGCAAACCCTGTGGACCGGGCATCCGGTCTCCCTTTTACGCTGGGTAAAAGAGAATGAGCCGCAGCGCTACGCGCAGATAGGCTGCGTCATGATGACGCATGACTATCTGCGCTGGTGCTTAACCGGCGTGAAAGGCTGTGAGGAGAGCAACATCTCCGAGTCCAACCTCTACAACATGGCGACGGGCCAGTACGACCCGCTTCTGACCGAGTGGCTGGGCATCAGTGAAATCGACAGCGCGCTGCCCCCCGTGGTGGGTTCAGCCGAAATCTGCGGGGAGATCACCGCTCAGGCAGCCGCCATCACCGGTCTGGCGGTGGGTACCCCCGTCGTCGGCGGCCTGTTTGATGTGGTTTCCACCGCCCTTTGCGCCGGTATTGAGGATGAATCAACGCTCAATGCGGTGATGGGTACCTGGGCCGTCACCAGCGGCATCGCTCACGGTCTGCGCGACCATGAGGCCCATCCTTACGTCTATGGCCGCTACGTCAATGACGGGCAGTATATCGTTCACGAAGCCAGCCCGACCTCCTCCGGCAACCTCGAATGGTTTACCGCCCAGTGGGGCGACCTCTCTTTTGACGAGATCAACCAGGCGGTCGCCAGCCTGCCGAAAGCCGGTAGCGACCTCTTTTTTCTGCCGTTTCTCTACGGCAGCAATGCCGGGCTGGAGATGACCTGCGGCTTTTACGGCATGCAGGCGCTGCACACCCGCGCCCACCTGCTGCAGGCGATTTATGAAGGCGTGGTGTTCAGCCATATGACCCACCTCAACCGCATGCGTGAACGCTTTACCGACGTTTGCGCCCTGCGCGTTACCGGCGGCCCGGCCCACTCCGACGTCTGGATGCAGATGCTGGCGGACGTCAGCGGTTTACGCATCGAGCTGCCGCAGGTGGAGGAGACCGGCTGCTTCGGCGCGGCGCTGGCTGCCCGCGTCGGCACCGGCGTATATCGCGATTTCCGCGAGGCCCAACGCGACCTGCAGCACCCGGTGCGCACGCTGCTGCCGGACATGACCGCACACGCCCTCTACCAGCGCAAATACCGCCAATACCAGGATTTGATTGAAGCACTACAGGGCTATCACGCCCGTATTAAGGAGCACGCATTATGAGCCGACCATTACTGCAACTGGCGCTCGACCACACCAGTCTGGAAGCAGCCCAACGCGATGTCGCCCTGCTACAGGATCATGTCGATATCGTTGAGGCCGGAACCATCCTTTGTTTAACCGAAGGCCTTAGCGCGGTGAAAGCCCTGCGAGCGCAGTGCCCGGAAAAAATCATCGTCGCCGACTGGAAAGTGGCCGATGCCGGTGAAACCCTGGCGCAGCAGGCTTTTAGCGCTGGCGCTAACTGGATGACTATCATCTGCGCCGCGCCGCTCGCGACCGTCGAGAAAGGCCATGCCGTCGCGCAATCCTGTGGCGGTGAAATTCAAATGGAGCTGTTCGGCAACTGGACGCTGGACGACGCCCGAGACTGGTATCACGTCGGGGTTCGCCAGGCGATTTACCACCGCGGACGCGATGCGCAGGCCAGCGGGCAGCAGTGGGGCGAAGCGGATCTGGCGCGCATGAAGGCGCTGTCCGACATTGGCCTTGAACTGTCAATTACCGGCGGCATTACCCCAGCGGATCTGCCGCTGTTCCGCGACATTAACGTCAAGGCATTTATCGCCGGACGCGCGCTGGCAGGTGCCGCCCATCCGGCGCAGGTCGCCGCCGAATTCCACGCCCAAATTGACGCCATTTGGGGAGAAAAGCATGCGTAATCATCCATTAGGTATTTACGAGAAAGCGCTGGCGAAGGATCTCAGCTGGCCTGAGCGGCTGGTGCTGGCAAAAAGCTGCGGTTTTGATTTTGTCGAGATGTCGGTGGACGAAACGGATGAACGCCTTTCGCGCCTCGAATGGACCTCGGCCCAACGCGCTTCGCTGGTGAACGCGATGCTGGAAAGCGGCGTCGCCATCCCGTCGATGTGCCTCTCCGCCCATCGTCGCTTCCCTTTTGGCAGCCGCGACGAAGCGGTACGCCAGCGGGCGCGTGAAATCATGACCAAAGCCATTCGCCTGGCGCGCGATCTCGGTATCCGCACCATCCAGTTGGCAGGTTACGACGTCTATTACGAAGAGCACGACGAAGGCACCCAGCAACGTTTCGCCGAAGGGCTGGCGTGGGCGGTGGAACAGGCCGCAGCGGCGCAGGTGATGCTGGCGGTGGAGATCATGGATACCGCGTTTATGAACTCCATCAGCAAGTGGAAAAAGTGGGACGAGATGCTTTCGTCACCGTGGTTCACCGTTTATCCAGACGTCGGCAACCTCAGCGCCTGGGGGAACGACGTGACCGCCGAGCTGAAGCTGGGTATCGACCGTATCGCCGCTATCCACCTGAAAGACACGCTGCCGGTGACCGGTGACAGCCCCGGCCAGTTCCGCGACGTGCCGTTTGGCGAAGGATGCGTTGATTTTGTCGGCATCTTCAAAACGCTGCATGAGCTGAACTATCGCGGTTCATTTTTGATTGAGATGTGGACGGAGAAAGCCAGCGAGCCGGTGCTGGAAATTATCCAGGCCCGCCGCTGGATTGAATCACGGATGCAGGAAGGAGGTTTCACATGTTAGAGCAACTGAAAGCCGAGGTGCTGGCGGCCAACCTGGCGCTTCCGGCGCACGGGCTGGTCACCTTTACCTGGGGCAACGTCAGCGCGGTCGATGAGACGCGCAAACTGATGGTCATCAAGCCTTCCGGCGTTGAATATGAGGTGATGACCGCCGACGATATGGTGGTGGTAGAGATCGCCAGCGGTAAGGTCGTTGAAGGCAACAAAAAACCGTCGTCCGATACCGCGACCCATCTGGCGCTCTATCGCCGCTATCCGCAGATCGGTGGGATCGTGCATACCCATTCCCGCCATGCGACGATCTGGTCGCAGGCCGGGCTCGATCTGCCCGCCTGGGGCACCACCCACGCCGACTATTTCTATGGCGCGATCCCCTGTACCCGACTGATGACCGTTGAGGAAATTAACGGCGAGTACGAGTATCAGACCGGCGAGGTGATTATTAAAACCTTTGAAGAGCGCGGTCTGGATCCGGCGCAAATCCCGGCGGTATTAGTTCATTCACACGGCCCGTTTGCCTGGGGTAAAAATGCCGCCGATGCCGTCCACAACGCCGTGGTGCTTGAGGAGTGCGCCTATATGGGGCTGTTCTCGCGCCAGCTGGCCCCCCAGCTGCCGGATATGCAGCCTGAACTGCTCGATAAGCACTATCTGCGTAAACATGGCGCGAATGCCTATTACGGGCAGTAATACCGGCAGTCACAGCCTGTGTCGGATGGCGGCTGCGCCTTATCCGACCTACAAGATGTGCAATATCAATACGTTGTGATGAACTCTTGTAGGCCCGATAAGCAAAGCGCCATCGGGCATTCAGTTTGCAACCGCGTTGTCAGAGGGCCAAAGATTATACTCAAGAATTAACGTGTTCCTTACTGTAGCGCCGCTTCCAGGCGGTAGGCGTCAGGCCGGTGTGCTTGCGGAAGATCTGGCGAAAGTAACCAACGTCATTAAAACCGCACCGCTCCGCCACCTCTTTTAACGAACGCGCGTCGCTAATCAGCAACTTTTCCGCCTCGCGCACCCGCTGGCGGTGGATGGCTTCCGTTAGCGTAAGGTGAAATACCCGCCGATAAACACGTCCCAGATAATCCACATTGCAATGCAGTTCTTTCGCCAGAACCGAGCTGGAAAGCGGCAGGTGATAGTGCGTTCGAATCAGCTGCTGCACTTTCCAGGCCAGCGACACGCCAGCGGCCTCGGCGTTTTCATTCTGCCGGGCGTCAACGGTGAGCTGCTGCAAAATCAGCAGCACGATGAACTCCAGCGCCGGGCTGCGCTGGTGCTTTTCCTGCTCGTTCATAAACTGGCGAAAAAGCGCAATCAGCGCCTGCGGATCGGCAACCTGGGTATGCTGCGGCACGGAAAGATGCGTCAGCCAGCGCGGGTCGCTGTCCGGCGCTTTGACCTCAAAATGGAGCCAGTAAAATTTAAGATCGGCGGGAAACTCCTCAACGCCAATATGGCGGCGATGCGGCCAAAGCAACAGGCTTTCCCCGGCTTCGACACAGAAAACACATTCTTCTTCCTGAATTTTCAGGCAGCCTTTTTCCACAAATATAATTTCCCACGATTGCAGACGCCTGGCAGGATGACGCCCAATGCCGCGAGAAATAAATAATCCGCCGTTTTGGACTTTAATCGGTAATGTCATGGATAGTTCGAGCATTAATATGTCATTTCCCGCACATTCAGCACCGTATTTCATATTACCTTTTGATTATTAACTAAAAATAGTCATTTCACTCGATCCATCTCACATTTTTAAATACGGGTCGGAATCGTCATCTTTTTTTACTCTTTTATCGCCTTGTCGCTCACCGCTATCTGGGCAAAATGAATCAGGTCATAACGCGAAAATAAAAATTACTGCCATAAAATACCCCGTCAGCGAGGAATATCTATGACCTCTACAGCCTTAAGGAGCACGAAATGAACGTACTGGAAGTCGATCTGCATAAACTGACGGTCAGCGATCCGTTCCTCGGACAGTATCAACAACTGGTTCGCGATGTGGTTATTCCTTACCAGTGGGATGCGTTAAACGATCGTATTCCAGAGGCTGAACCCAGCCATGCCATTGAAAATTTCCGCATTGCCGCAGGCCAGCAGACGGGCGACTTTTACGGCATGGTCTTTCAGGACAGCGACGTGGCGAAATGGCTGGAAGCGGTTGCCTGGTCACTGTGCCAGAAGCCCGATCCCGCGCTTGAGAAAACCGCCGATGAGGTGATTGAACTGGTGGCCGCCGCGCAGTGTGACGATGGCTATCTCAATACGTACTTTACGGCAAAAGCCCCGCAAGAACGCTGGAGCAACCTGGCGGAGTGCCACGAGCTTTATTGCGCCGGGCATCTGATTGAAGCAGGCGTCGCCTTCTTTCAGGCCACCGGTAAGCGTCGGCTGCTAGACGTCGTTTGTCGCCTGGCCGATCATATCGACAGCACTTTCGGCCCTGGCGAAAATCAGCTGCACGGCTATCCGGGCCACCCGGAAATTGAGCTGGCGCTGATGCGTCTGTATGAGGTAACAGAGCAGCCGCGCTATATGGCGCTGGCAAGCTACTTTATCGGACAGCGCGGCACCCAACCGCACTTCTACGACGAAGAGTACGAAAAACGCGGCCAAACCTCTTACTGGCATACCTACGGCCCGGCGTGGATGGTCAAAGACAAAGCCTACAGCCAGGCGCATCTGCCAATTTCGCAGCAGCAGACGGCCATTGGTCACGCGGTACGTTTTGTCTATCTGATGACTGGCGTGGCGCATCTCGCTCGCCTGAGCAACGATGAAGGCAAACGCCAGGACTGCCTGCGTCTGTGGAAAAATATGGCGCAGCGTCAGCTGTATATCACCGGAGGCATCGGTTCACAGAGCAGTGGGGAAGCCTTTAGCAGCGATTACGATTTACCGAATGATTCGGTCTATGCGGAAAGCTGCGCTTCAATCGGCCTGATGATGTTCGCCCGCCGGATGCTGGAAATGGAAGCCGATAGTCAGTACGCCGACGTGATGGAGCGCGCGCTGTACAACACCGTCCTCGGCGGTATGGCGCTCGATGGCAAGCATTTCTTCTACGTCAACCCGCTGGAAGTGCATCCAAGATCGTTAAAATTCAACCATATTTACGATCACGTTAAGCCCATCCGCCAGCGCTGGTTTGGCTGCGCCTGCTGCCCGCCGAACATCGCCCGCGTGCTCACCTCTCTCGGTCACTACATCTACACGCCGCGTGCGGATGCGCTGTATATCAATATGTACGTGGGTAACAGCCTGGAAGTACCCGTTGAAAATGGCGCGCTCAAACTGCGGATTGGCGGGAACTACCCGTGGCATGAGCAGGTGAAGATTGCCATCGACTCTGTGCAGCCGGTACGTCACACGCTGGCGCTACGCCTGCCGGACTGGTGCCCTGAGGCAAAAGTGACGCTCAACGGGCTGGAAGTGGAGCAGGATATTCGCAAAGGTTATCTGCATATCCGTCGGACCTGGCAGGAGGGCGATACGATAACCCTGACGCTGCCGATGCCGGTTCGCCGCGTGTATGGCAATCCGCTGGCGCGTCACGTCGCCGGTAAGGTCGCCATTCAGCGCGGGCCGCTGGTCTATTGCCTTGAGCAGGCCGATAACGGCGAAGAACTGCATAATCTGTGGTTACCGAAAGAGAGTGAGTTCCGGGTCTTTGAGGGCAAAGGGCTTTTTGCGCATAAGATGCTGATTCAGGCTGAAGGCGAGAAGCAAAGCGCCCCAGATGCGCAGCATCAGGCGTTGTGGCATTACGACAACGCGCCATCATCGCGCCAGCCGCAGACGCTAACGTTCATTCCGTGGTTTAGCTGGGCCAACCGTGGCGAGGGCGAAATGCGGATTTGGGTTAACGAGCGGTAATACTGTGCCGGATGGCGGCTGCGCCTTATCCGGCCTACAAGATTTGCAATATCAGTATATTGCGATGAATTTTTGTAGGCCCGATAAGCGCAGCGCCATCGGGCATTACCTCTTACGTCAGAACAGCCCCAGCGGCTTATCGGAATAGCTCACCAGCAGGCACTTGGTTTGCTGGTAGTGTTCCAGCATCATCTTATGCGTTTCGCGCCCGATGCCCGACTGCTTATAGCCGCCGAACGCAGCATGTGCCGGATAGGCGTGATAGCAGTTGGTCCATACGCGCCCGGCCTGAATGCCGCGCCCCATCTTATAGGCCAGATTGCCGTTGCGGCTCCAGACGCCAGCGCCGAGGCCATACTGCGTATCGTTAGCGATTTCCAGCGCCTCCTCCATGGTTTTAAAGGTGGTTACCGCCAGCACCGGGCCAAAGATCTCCTCCTGAAAGACGCGCATATTGTTCTTACCAAACAGAATGGTAGGCTCAAGGTAATAGCCCTCTTTAAGTTCGCCATCCAGCTCCTTGCGTCGCCCACCGGTCAGAATATCGGCCCCCTCTTTTTTACCGATATCGATATAATTGAGGATAGTCTCAAGCTGGCCGTGGGAGACCTGCGCCCCCATCTGTGTACCGCTATCTAGCGGGTTCCCGCTGCGAATGCTCTCTACCCGGCGAATAGCGCGCTCCATAAAGCGCTCATAGATGGACTCCTGGACCAGCGCACGGCTTGGACAGGTACACACCTCGCCCTGGTTAAAGGCAAACAGGGCAAATCCCTCCAGCGCTTTATCAAAGAACGCATCTTCCTCATCCATCACGTCGGCGAAGAAGATATTGGGCGACTTGCCGCCTAACTCCAGCGTCACTGGAATAATATTCTGCGTGGCGTACTGCATGATCTGTTGACCCACTTCCGTCGAACCGGTAAACGCCACCTTCGCGATACGTTTCGAGGTCGCCAGATATTCGCCAATCTCGCCGCCCGCGCCGTTCACGACGTTGACGACGCCCGGCGGTAACAGATCGCCAATGACTTCCATTAACAGCAGAACGGAAAGCGGCGTCAGGCGTGCCGGTTTAAGCACCACGCAGTTACCCGCCGCCAGCGCTGGCGCCATTTTCCAGCTTGCCATCAACAACGGAAAGTTCCACGGGATTATCTGCCCCACGACGCCAAGCGGTTCGTGAAAATGGTAGGCCACGGTTTCGCTATCAACTTCGCTAATCCCGCCCTCCTGCGCACGTATACAGGAGGCGAAATAGCGGAAATGATCGATCGCCAGCGGTACGTCGGCAGCGCTGGTTTCACGAATCGGTTTACCGTTATCCCAGGTTTCCGCTGTCGCCAACAGTTCGAGGTTTTGTTCCATCCGATCGGCGATCTTAAACAAGATAGCGGCACGGTCTTGTACTGACGTATGCGCCCACTTATCTTTCGCCTTATGCGCGGCGTCGAGCGCTAAATCGATATCTTTTTTACCGGAGGAAGCGACTTCACATAGCGGCTGGCCGGTCACTGGCGTCAGGTTTTGATAATATTCGCCGTCGGCGGGCGCAACCCAGTCACCACCAATAAAATTGTCATAGCGGGCTTTTAACTTCAGTGGGTACCCGTATTCACCTGGCTGAATACGTGTTGAAGGGGGATTGTTCGTCATGACCAACTCCTTATTGTAAAGGTACTCCACAAGGGTAGACGGTGCTGGTGAATTTTTCGCCAATGATTTCCCGCTTTACGACAGCAATCACGAATTACTTTCCTTTACGTTTCTCCGTCTGGTTTTAGCCATACTAAACAGGTGCCTGTTTAACGTACGGAGAACACTATGCAGCAATATATCGGTATTGATGTGGGAGGAACTCACGTCAAATATGGCGTGATTAACAGTGACGGCGAAGAATTAACCCATCATCAATTCGATACGCCAGAGGACGCCTCCACGTTTACCCGCAAATGGCAGGATGTGGTGGCGCGTTGCCAACAGGACTATGACATTGCGGCAATCGGGGTTAGTTTCCCCGGCCATATTAATCCCCATAACGGTCATGCGGCAAAAGCGGGCGCGCTGGCTTACCTGGATGACGTCAACCTGATGGAGTTGTTCAGCGGGCTGACCGATCTGCCGCTGGTCGTGGAGAACGACGCGAACTGTGCGGCGCTGGGCGAAATGTGGCGAGGTGCCGGGCAGCATTATGACAATCTGGTCTGTATTACCATTGGAACCGGCATTGGCGGCGGTATTATCGTCGGACGAGAACTGTATCGCGGCGCACATTTCCATGCCGGTGAATTCGGCGTCATGCCGGTCGGGAACAATGGCGAAAGTATGCATAAAATCGCGTCAACCAGCGGATTAATGGCGTCGTGCCGCCAGGCGCTGGCGCTGCCCGCCGAAGAGATGCCGCCTGCGGATGTGATCTTCGAACGAATGGCGACCGATGTTCATCTGCGTGAAGCGGTCAATGACTGGGCGCGTTATCTGTCACGCGGCGTTTACAGCGTGATCTCTATGTTTGATCCGGGCGTGATGCTGATCGGCGGAGGAATAAGCGAACAGGAAAAGCTCTACCCGCTCCTGACGCGGCATCTTGAAACGTTTGAAATGTGGGAGGCGCTCCAGGTGCCGATTCAGCCCTGCCAACTGGGAAATCAGGCGGGCAGGCTGGGCGCCGTCTGGCTGGCGCAGCAAAAGCTCGCCCGAAGCTAACGAGTTACGCCTTATCCGGCCTGCATCGTCTACGCAGGCCCGGTAAGCGTCCGCGCCACCGGGCAAAGGCGTTACATCGCCGTGCGATAAAGTTCCACAATCTCATCGTGAGTCGCCTGAATAAGGCGCAAAGAATACGGGCAAAATTATTCTGATAACAGGTTCACGCTGGCTATTTTAAGAAGCCAGAAAAATAAAAAGCAACGCAATAATTGTATTGCTTCATTTGTTATTTAATTTAACCATTTCATTCTTTTTGCGGAAATAATAACGCATCACGTAATAAATGATCATTCCCACGACGTCGTGTAAATCCAATCCGGTCAAAATATTCAAGGATCTGAATGGCCAGTTTCCGCCCTACATTCAGCCTGTCGCGAAAATCCGCCGCACACGTTGATCCTCTCTCTTGATCCAGCTCGCGGACCATATTGGCGAAAGCGACAATCCGATCGTTACGATAGTACCGATCTTTTACGATCGCGGTAATGATGCCTTGCTGCGCCGCCTGCCGCAGCACCAGCCGCATAAATTGTTCTTCCGTTCCGGTCTCTTTCGCCAGATCGCGTACCCACCAGGGCTCATCGCCAAATAGCGGTTCAACTTTTTGCCAGACGGCCTGCTGCTCATCGCTAAATCCCGCTTTATGATCCGGCAGATGCAACCAACCGTGATGGCTATGAATCAGGCCGTCGTCGCGCATCCGCTCGATCAGCATCAGAACCAGCGCTTCATCCTCCATCGGCAGGGCCATGCGGCGTAAACGCTCGCGTCCCGGCCCCGGTTCATCGCGGTGCTGTTCGTGGTAGGTCGCCAGCGTATCAAGAATCTTACGCTGCCAGCGGGCGGCGACGGGCGCGCTTAACAGATTGTCTCCGGCCTGGATAAAACCATGTTGCTCAATAAGCTGACGCATACCGAGAGGATTAAGCTGACGCGCCCAACCGAAATCCGGCAGGTTGACGGCGCCGCGTTCCAGATGAATGGCCAACGCCGCGCTATCGTCCTGCGCGGCGGCAAGCGTTGAAAGCCAGTGCAAATAATCTGGCTTACGTTTACCGCGACGCGGCGCCTTAAGCGTCACCACGCGTGCGCCGGCAAGGGTGGCACGTGCGGAAATATCACGCAGCACCAGTCTGTCATTATCGGCCAGCCACAACGGCGTATCAAAGATCAGCTCGGCCAGCCCGCCTTCCAGCAAAGAGACGCGACCGGTCACATGGCTGGCAGCATGGTGAATATGTAGCGGTTGCCATTGGGAAAGCGGCGCATGAAGCGCCAGAGAAACGATCACCCGGGAAAAAGCCTCCCCCACCGGCGCATCGGAAAGCAGCCAGTCGCCGCGGTTAAGCTGCTCCTTCTCCGCATCGCCCGCAATATTGAGCGCAATACGTTGCCCGGCATACGCATGGTCAGTGGGCTGATTTTGCGCGTGTAGACTTCGTACGCGCATCGGCGTATTAACGCCGGTCAACCATAGCGTATCGCCCACGTTTACCTCTCCGCTCAGCGCCGTTCCGGTCACCACCAGTCCCGCCCCTTTCACCGTAAACGCACGGTCGATAGCCAGGCGGAAGCGATGCTGCGCGGCGTGCGAACGTGCAGGAAGCTGCTGTAAATGAGCGCGAAGTTCTGCAATACCGCGTCCTTCATTGGCGGCGGTGACAAATAAAACGGTATCGGCGAAGCCATAGTTGTCGAGCGCCGCCAGTACCTCTTCACGTACTTCACCGATACGCGCCTCGTCCACGCGATCGGCTTTGGTCAGCGCGACGGTGAGCTGGAGATTACCCGTCAGTTGTAGGATCTGTAAATGCTCGCGCGTTTGCGCCATGACGCCGTCATCACAGGCGACCACCAGCAAAGCGTGATCGATACCGCCTACGCCCGCCAGCATGTTAGAGAGGAATTTTTCATGCCCAGGCACATCGATAAAGCCCAGCACACGACCATCCGGCTGCGGCCAATAGGCGTAGCCCAGATCGATAGTCATCCCGCGTTTTTTCTCTTCCGGCAGGCGATCGGCATTGACCCCGGTAATCGCCTGGAGCAACGTCGTTTTACCGTGGTCTACGTGTCCGGCAGTTGCAATAATCATTTCAGCATCATCTCCATAAACCGGCTTTCGTCTTCAAGACAGCGCATATCCAGCCATAAACGGCCATCATAAATTCGGCCAATGACCGGTACAGGCAGCATGCGCCAGCGGGCCGCCAGCGCCTCCAGCCGACTACCGCGCCCGTCGTGCGGGGTAAAGGTCATGGCGGCGCTGGGAAGGCGGTCTACCGGTAATGAACCGCTGCCGATTTGCGACAGGCAGGGTTTAACCTCCAGCGCAAATTCATCGCCGTAACGTGCCGCCAGCCGCGCCTGTAACCGCTGCGCTTGTTCGCGAATCGACGCTTCGCTGCGGGTTAACAGACGCAGCGTGGGTAATTTCTCCGCCAACGCTTCCGGGTGCAGATACAGACGTAACGTTGCCTCCAGCGCCGCCAGCGTCATTTTATCCGCACGCAGGGCGCGTTTCAGCGGATGGCTTTGCAGTTGGGCAATCATCGCTTTTTTGCCGACGATGATCCCGGCCTGCGGCCCGCCCAGCAACTTATCGCCGGAGAAGCTTACCAGGCTGACGCCTGCGGCAATGAGCTGCTGCGGCATCGGCTCTTTGGGTAAGCCATATTGACTTAAATCCACCAGCGAACCGCTGCCCAGATCCGCCACCACCGGAATATCCAGCTCTCGCCCGATTTCCGCCAGTTCCGCTTCCTCTACCGTTTTGGTAAAGCCCTCAATGCTGTAATTACTGGTATGCACCTTCATCAACAGCCCGGTATTTTCATTTACCGCCTGACGGTAATCTTTCGCGTGCGTCCGGTTGGTGGTGCCTACTTCATGCAGCGTACAGCCCGCCTGGCGCATAACATCCGGAATACGAAACGCGCCGCCGATTTCGACCAGCTCGCCACGCGAAACCACCACCTCTTTGCCGCTGGCGGTCGCTGCCAGCATCAGCAATACCGCCGCCGCATTGTTATTGACGATACAGGCGTCCTCCGCCCCGGTGATACGGCATAACAGCGTCGCCAATGCCCGGTCGCGATGCCCCCGCCCGGCGCCATCCAAATCGTATTCCAGCGTCACCGGCGCGCGCATCGCCTGCGTTACCGCCTCAATCGCTTCTTGCGCCTGCAATGCGCGGCCAAGATTGGTGTGCAACACCGTCCCCGTCAGGTTAATCACCGGGCGCAGCGCGCTTTGCGCCGCATTTTCCAGCCGGAGTTTCGCCTCTTGCGCCCAGTCTGCGTACCAGTCGGGAAGCGTTTGCGTATTCCGGATGACGTCGCGCGCGTCGTCAAGCATCCGCCTAAGCAGATCAACCACCTGGGTATGGCCATACCGATCGCGCAGAGAAAGAAAGGCGCTATCGTGCAATAAACGATCGATAGCAGGAAGCTGGCTGTAGAGTGTACGCGTTTCGCTTGTCATGAAAATGCCTGGCTGTTGGTGGCCCTCTCCTGGCGGGAGAGGGATATCGACATAAGGGGGATTGTAACGTGAGTTTGCTCAGGCGGACATAATGCGCGTCAAGCCTTTGGCGCTTCGGTGCGGGCAAAGCTTTCGCGTTGAAAAAGCGTTTCGACCAGTTTGACCAGGTGGGGGCGGCTAACACACCAGCCAGGCGCGACCCGGCGGAAGTTGAGATAGCCTACCGCACAGGCAATCGCGATAGTCGCCAGATTGACCGTATCCGTTTTTAGCGTCCCGTCGCTCAGATAACTTTCGAGCATATCCAGGCTGCGGTTGATTTTTTCCCGCTGGCGCAGCAGTTCCGTTTCCGATTGTTGCGCCGCCGGACGCGCCTGTTCGCGTACAGAAACCAACGCTGCATCCATAATGCCGTCAGCCAACGCTTCAAGCTGGCGAACTTTAAGCGCTGCCATCGGGTCACGCGGGAGCATCGCTGGCGCGATATCCAGCAGTTCAATATATTCCGCGATGATCGGCGAATCGAACCAATACTCGCCCGCATCGGTGACCAACGCGGGTACTTTACCTAACGGGTTATAGCGCGCCACCCCGCTATCCGCGTTGTAGGGAAGTTCATTCACAAATTCGAAGGTGATGCCCTTTTCCAGTAACAGAATCGAAATTTTACGCACAAAAGGGCTGGTATAGCTGCCAATGAGTTTCATGCCGGGTCCTTTTTGCCAACAAAAAAGCGGTGCCCAATGATAGTGGGGCACCGCTTAGTATGGCTCAGGTCACTGAAAATGGCAGGTGATGACGGTCTCAATGATCCAAATAAAGGTAATGCATCCAACTGGTCATGCGCAGCAGTACTTTACGCATTACCGACACGTGGGCGAAATGGTCGGAATAGACTGCGACCTGGGCATAGATACCGTCCGGCAGCGCATCCACATCGGCATTCGGATCCAGCTCAATCGTGGCCAGCACACCATCGGTACCCGGCACCACCGTTAAGGACTGTAATGCGCCCTGCGCCTGATAAGAACCACCCGGAACGACAGGAAGAATACTGGTCAGCTTGCCGGTGAAAATCTGACCAGGCAGCGCGTTAAACACCACTTCCGCTTCATCGCCTGGTTTAAGGCGCAACAGCGAGTTCTGGCGGAATTGCGCCACGATTTGCCGTTTTTGTTCAGGAATAAACACCATTACCGGACGCAAAGGTAATGCTGCTGCGTAAGTCCCCGGACGAATTAAAATCTGCGTGGCATAACCGTTGCTGGGGGCACGAACTACCGTCTGTTCAAGATTGTATTTAGCCTCGGCAAGCTGGGCACGTAGGGACGCAACCTGAGATTGCTCACCGTTGACCATACTGTCTAATTGGCTCTGAATCTGCGTCTGTTCTGCAACCGAGCCTTTGACCAGCGCATCCTGTGCCAGATAGTTTTGCCGAGCGTTATCGATATCGCTTTCAGAGAACGGGTTAACCTTCGCCTGACTGCCTTTCAAATAGCGTTGATAATCTTTATACAGACGGTCACGTTCAGCAGATACACGGGTGGTATTGGCGACCGCTTCCGACAACTGTGCTTTCAGGTTGTCGATGTTGTGCGTAGCGGTAACCAGATCAGCCTGCAGCCTGTCGACACGCGCCTGATACCGTACCGGATCGAGCTTAAACAGCACATCACCTTTTTTAATTAGCTGATTATTTTTATCTGTTACCTCACTAACAATTCCTGTGACTTGCGGAGTGACCGGAATTGAAATAACCGCTTTTTGCGCCGTAAAAGTATACGGGTGGTTATAGTTCATTAATAAAATCAATCCCGCAACAATGAACACCCCACCTAATGCAGCGGTAGCAAGCGTCCATTGGTTTACCGGAATACGGAATATTTTAAAAATGGCCCAGGCAAAGGCCACATAGGTCAGGACTATCAACAAATCCATGATTAAATCTCCGGAAAGGTGGAGTTATCGTTTTTTTTCTCCCCATCCAGTCTTTTTTCCAACTGGGAGATTCGCGCTGCCAGCGCGGCAATCTCAGGGTCTGACTCCTTTCCGGTCGGTGTGATGTGTGACTGCATTCCCCATCCCTTTTCAGGCTGGTAGAGCGTGGCCCAGATCCACAGGAACGGCCAAATAACATGAAGAGTAAACAGGCTCACCCATCCCGCAGTATGGATGGCATCGGCATGGGGATGGTTACGTTTTTTAGCCATGTTATAGGGAATATCGTGAATGGCGATGATTCCGTAAAACAGAACCAGAAAAACGAAGATCAGCACGCCCAATGCGAAATAATTTAGAAACATGCCTGCCTCGAATTCACACTAATTAGAGTTTTTTATGCCGGCAGCCGTATGCACCCTGGCTGATGTTTTGAACATAACTGCAGTTTGGGGTTTTCGCCATACCACAAAATAAATATTTTTTCTGGTGAGAAGTTGCTTTGTTTTGCAATAAAAAATGTCGGGGGTAGAACCTGCCGCAGATCACATCTGCTCAAATCCAGATGAAAATAATTTGCGATCCACATCACAAAAATTCAACAAACAGCAAAACCAAAAATGTGAATCAGTTCACATTTAATCCTCATTTGCAGCGAATTATTGCACTGTGATGTTTTTTTGTACCGTTATTTTGTGATTAAAATCACATTAACTAACGCCATACACCCTATATTTACGTGACGAATATCACATAAAAGACCGTCGACTGGACAGTTGAACGATTCAGTGCCAGATTGCGCAGTATCTACACTACAGGGTCCGGCTACCTCTGCCGCTACATTAACAAACCTCGGGCTTTCAGCCTGCGCGACAGCAACATAAGAAGGGGTGTTTTTATGTCATCCGATATTAAGATCAAAGTGCAAAGCTTTGGTCGATTCCTCAGCAATATGGTGATGCCTAATATCGGCGCGTTTATCGCGTGGGGTATTATCACCGCATTATTTATTCCAACAGGGTGGTTGCCTAACGAAACGCTGGCGAAACTGGTTGGTCCGATGATCACCTACCTGCTGCCGCTGCTCATCGGTTATACCGGCGGTCGTCTGGTTGGCGGCGAACGCGGCGGCGTAGTGGGCGCTATCACTACCATGGGCGTTATTGTCGGCGCGGATATGCCGATGTTCCTCGGCTCGATGATCGCCGGTCCATTAGGCGGCTACTGCATTAAGAAATTCGACAGTTGGGTAGACGGTAAGATCAAATCCGGTTTTGAGATGCTGGTGAACAACTTCTCCGCTGGCATCATCGGTATGATCCTCGCCATCCTGGCGTTCCTCGGTATTGGTCCGGCGGTTGAAGTCCTGTCCAAAATTCTGGCGGCGGGCGTTAACTTCATGGTGGCGCACGATATGCTGCCGCTGGCGTCCATTTTTGTTGAACCGGCGAAAATCCTGTTCCTCAATAACGCGATTAACCACGGCATCTTCTCACCGCTGGGTATCCAGCAGTCCCATGAGATGGGTAAATCCATCTTCTTCCTGATTGAAGCTAACCCGGGTCCAGGGATGGGCGTCCTGCTGGCGTACATGTTCTTCGGTCGCGGCAGCGCTAAACAGTCTGCGGGCGGCGCGGCAATTATCCACTTCCTGGGCGGTATCCATGAGATCTACTTCCCGTACGTGCTGATGAACCCACGTCTGATCCTGGCCGTTATCCTTGGCGGTATGACTGGCGTATTCACCCTGACCATCCTGAACGGCGGTCTGGTCTCTCCGGCGTCTCCTGGCTCCATTCTGGCCGTACTGGCGATGACGCCAAAAGGCGCTTACTTCGCTAACATCGCTGCCATCGTGGCGGCAATGGCGGTCTCCTTCGTGGTTTCTGCAATTCTGCTGAAAACCAGCAAAGTGAAAGAAGAAGATGACATTGAAGCGGCCACCCGTCGTATGCAGGACATGAAAGCGGAATCTAAAGGCGCCTCTCCGCTGGCGGCTGGCGACGTGACCAACGACCTGAGCCATGTGCGTAAAATCATCGTGGCTTGCGATGCCGGTATGGGTTCCAGCGCGATGGGCGCAGGGGTACTGCGTAAGAAAGTACAGGATGCGGGCCTGAGCCAGATCTCCGTCACCAACAGCGCCATTAACAATCTGCCGCCGGATGTGGATCTGGTCATTACTCACCGTGACCTTACCGAGCGCGCGATGCGTCAGGTACCGCAGGCGCAGCATATTTCGCTGACCAACTTCCTGGATAGCGGCCTGTACACCAGCCTGACCGAACGTCTGGTTGCTGCACAGCGCCACAATACTAATGAAGAGAAAGTACGCGACCATCTGAAAGACAGCTTTGAGGAAGGTGATAACAACCTGTTCAAACTGGGTGCGGAGAATATCTTCCTGGGCCGTAAAGCCGCTAACAAAGAAGAGGCGATTCGCTTTGCCGGTGAACAACTGGTGAAAGGCGGCTATGTTGAGCCGGAATACGTCGAGGCGATGCTGGACCGCGAAAAGCTGACGCCGACTTACCTCGGTGAATCCATCGCAGTACCTCACGGTACAGTAGAAGCTAAAGACCGCGTGCTGAAAACCGGCGTGGTGTTCTGCCAGTATCCGGAAGGCGTACGCTTCGGTGAAGAAGAAGACGATATTGCCCGTCTGGTCATTGGTATCGCCGCACGTAACAATGAGCACATCCAGGTCATCACCAGCCTGACCAACGCGCTGGATGATGAATCCGTGATCGAACGTCTGGCCCATACCACCAGCGTAGATGAAGTGCTGGAACTGCTGGCAGGTAAAAAAGCTTAACAGTTAAGTATCCCCAAAATAGTTCGAGCTGCAGGAAGGCGGCAACGCAGTGAATCCCCAGGAGCGTACATAAGTACGTGACTGGGGTGAGCGAGGAGAGCCAACGCATCTGCAGTTCGAAATATGAAGGCGATATCCTCTCCCTTGTGGAGAGGGTTAGGTTGAGGGGAAATCTATGCAGTCCCTCACCCCAGCCCTCTCGGGTAAAAACATTAATGAAGGTTAATACTATGAAAGCATTACATTTTGGCGCAGGTAATATCGGTCGTGGCTTTATCGGCAAACTGCTGGCTGACGCGGGGATACAACTGACGTTTGCGGATGTAAACCAGGTCGTACTCGATGCCCTGAATGCCCGTCATAGCTATCAGGTTCATGTTGTGGGTGAAAATGAGCAGGTTGATACGGTTTCCGGCGTCAACGCTGTCAGCAGCATCGGCGATGATGTTGTCGACCTGATTGCCCACGTTGATTTAATCACTACTGCCGTGGGTCCGGTTGTGCTTGAGCGTATCGCTCCGGCCATCGCTAAAGGGCTGGTAAAACGTAAGGCGCAGGGCGTGGATGCCCCGCTGAATATCATCGCCTGTGAAAATATGGTGCGCGGCACCACGCAGCTGAAAGGCCACGTAATGAACGCGCTGGCGGATGGCGATAAAGCCTGGGTTGAACAGCACGTCGGTTTTGTCGATTCCGCCGTTGACCGTATTGTGCCGCCATCTGCTTCTGCGACCAACGATCCGCTGGAAGTGACGGTAGAAACCTTCAGCGAGTGGATCGTCGATAAAACCCAGTTTAAAGGCGCGTTGCCAAACATCCCGGGGATGGAGTTAACGGATAACCTGATGGCATTTGTCGAACGTAAACTCTTCACGCTGAACACAGGTCATGCTATAACCGCGTACCTCGGCAAATTAGCCGGTCATCAGACCATTCGCGACGCTATTCTCGATGAGAGTATTCGTGCGGTGGTGAAAGGCGCGATGGAAGAAAGCGGCGCGGTGCTGATCAAACGCTACGGTTTTGATGCCGACAAACATGCGGCATACATTCAGAAAATCCTCGGTCGTTTTGAAAACCCGTATCTGAAAGATGACGTCGAACGCGTAGGTCGTCAGCCGCTACGCAAACTCAGCGCGGGCGACCGTCTGATCAAACCGCTGCTTGGCACCCTGGAATATGGTCTGCCGCATGTGAATCTGGTCAAAGGGATCGCGGCGGCGATGCATTTCCGTAGTGATGAAGATCCGCAGGCGCAGGAGTTAGCGGCTCTGATTACCGAAGAAGGCCCGCAGGCCGCGCTGGCGCAAATTTCCGGGCTGGATGCCAATAGCGATGTGGTGGCGGAGGCGGTTAACGCATATAACGCGACCAAATGACGCAGAATCCGGCGCAGGTTAGCCTGCGCCCAAATAACAGATTGTCAGATATGCAGGCAATAATGGAACAAACCCAGGCCTTTGAAAATCGTGTGCTTGAGCGTCTGAATGCTGGCAAAACCGTACGGAGCTTCCTGATTACCGCCGTCGAGTTATTGACCGAGGCGGTGAACATTCTGGTGCTCCAGGTGTTTCGCAAAGACGACTATGCCGTGAAATACGCTGTGGAACCGTTGCTGGACGGCGACGGGCCGCTGGGCGATCTTTCGGTACGTCTGAAACTTATCTATGGCCTGGGCGTACTCAGCCGCACCGAATATGAAGATGCGGAGCTGTTAATGGCGCTGCGCGAAGAGCTGAATCACGATGGCAATGAGTACGCCTTTACCGACGATGAAATCCTCGGGCCGTTTGGCGAACTGCACTGCGTCATGGCGCTACCGCCGCCGCCGCATTTTGATACGTCCGACGCGGCGCTATACGCCATGCAAATTCAGCGCTACCAGCAGGCGGTGCGTTCGACGATGGTCCTCTCTCTGACCGAGCTGATTTCTAAAATCAGCTTAAAAAAGGCCTTTCAAAAGTAAATCCCGCCGTTAACCTCTTTCTTCTTCTTTTGGTCGGTACAGCCGCCGGTAATATTCCAGACGCTGCAAATAAATGGGCGCGCTCTCCGACGGCACCTCGGAAGGAACATAATCACGCGGCGGCGTTTTATTCAGGTATTCACGGAACGCCTGGCTGGACGCCATAAAATCGACGGCTTTATCAATAAGAAGTGGTACGTTCTCACCTATTTTTGCCATGATAGATCCTCCATGTGGGACCCGCGTCTGACTCCCGCGGTCGCTTATTTGAGTTTAGGATCAATTTAGCGTTGTCATTGAGGAAAATGTGCTTAATCGCTTTTCTTGTCGGCAAAAAGGCGCTTCATCTTTTCTTTCGAAAAAAATACTTTATTATCAATGAGATAAATAAATAATTAGCGATGTAATACTTACCGTAATTGATTATCTTTACGTCATGAGTTGTGAAGAATCACTCACTGCGCGCATACTATAGGATATCTATCCCATTTCTATCAGAAGCTATCCCATGAAAGAAGTCGAAAAAAACGAAATTAAACGCCTGAGCGATCGTCTTGACGCTATTCGCCACCAGCAGGCAGGTCTCTCTCTGGTTGAATCCGCCGATAAATACGCGGAGCTGGAAAAAGAAAAAGAGACGCTGGAAGCAGAAATTATCCGTCTGCGCGAAGTACACAGCCAGAAACTGAGTAAAGAAGCGCAGAAGCTGATGAACCTGCCGTTTCGCCGCGCGATCACTAAAAAAGAGCAGGCCGATATGGGCAAACTCAAAAAAAGCGTACGCGGCCTGATCGTGGTCCACCCGATGACGGCGCTGGGCCGGGAAATGGGGCTCAAAGAGATGACAGGCTTCGCGAAGAGCGAGTTCTAAACCTTCCGCATCCCAGGCTCTCAGGACACCCGTTGTACGGAGGGTGTCTTGAGAGCATCGGGCTATATTCCGAATTTTTCATGGAAGTATTTACACCGCTTATATACAAGTTCATTTTTAACGGTAGTCCCTGCTTTTTCAGGATGAAAAATTCCACTATCATGCCTGTTTGTATTTATACAATGAATTTTTTTCATCCCCTTTTCTTATACCCCGCAGAATATGATTGACCCGCAAAATTAAATAACATTATCATCCCTGAAAAAAATCCCCATACATAAACATTATAATTATATTTTTATAAAGCATTGCTATGAGCAATTGATAAATAACGTCGGGTTTTTGCGCGCTTCTATAGAAGCGACGAATGTTTTCATTCTAACCATACGTTAATGAGTTATTGGCAATACTCGCTGAATGATGAGCTAGTTGTATAAATAACAGGTTAACTATTTATATTATATAAATTATTAACAAGGATATTTCATATGCACAAAAATGGAAAATTTATCCCCCTGCTTGCGTTGGGATTCACATTCTTTTTATCTGGTTGTGATTACTTCGCAGATAAACACCTTGTTGAAGAAATGAAAGAACAACAAAAAGAACAAGAAACAAAGATAAACCTGTTAGAAAAACAACAAAAATAACAAGAAGCAAAGATAAATCTGTTAGAAAAACAACAAGCTACGATTATCAACACAACCAAAAAGGTCACCGAAGTCGTTGGCCGCGTTGAACGCAAACAACGGCTATTCGACTATACAGAACTGGACCCATCACAAACGCACTATTTTATTATTAACAACGGCAATATCGGATTAGCCGGGCGTATTCTATCTATTGAGCCAATAGATAATGGAAGTGTTATTCATCTTGATTTAGTTAACTTACTCAGCATTCCGGTATCAAACCTTGCGTTTAATATGACATGGGGTACGAAAAAACCTTCCGAGGCAAAAGATCTGCCTCGCTGGAAACAACTCCTGCTCAACACGAAAATGGACTCGACAATCGAACTCTTACCGGGAGCATGGACAAACGTCACGCTAACATTAAAAGGCGTATCGCCCAATAATCTTAAGTATCTAAAAATAGGTATTGACATGGAGAATGTCATATTCGACAGCATACAACCTATTAACGATACAAAAAAGAAGCCAAAAAAATAATAGCCATTGATACAATTATTTTAGAAAAGGAAATTACTCATTCATGAATAGAATATTTAAAGTCCTCTGGAATGCCGCTACGGGAACATTTGTTGTCACCAGCGAAACCGCAAAAAGCCGCGGCAAAAAAAACGGCCGCAGAAAGCTGGCGGTTTCCGCACTCATCGGTCTTAGCAGCATTATGGTTTCTGCGGATGCACTGGCCAACGCAGGAAACGATACAGGCGACGGCGTTACTCCAACGGGTACCCAGACTGGAGGAAAAGGGTGGATTGCAATTGGTACCGATGCCACAGCCAATACTTACACCAACGTTGATGGCGCAAGCGCCGCAATGGGTTATAAAGCCTCCGCGATGGGGAAATGGAGTACCGCCATTGGTTCCTACAGCCAGTCCACCGGCGACTCTTCGTTAGCGCTTGGCGTAAAATCGGTTTCAGCTGGTGACCGGGCCATTGCAATGGGTGCCTCATCCTCAGCCAGTGGAAGTTATTCAATGGCAATGGGCGTGTATGCCAATTCGAGCGGCGCAAACTCGGTTGCATTAGGTTATAGATCTGTCGCGAGCGGAGCAACTTCCTCTGCATTAGGTTATCAAGCTACTGCGAGCGGCGACGACAGCGCTGCATTTGGTAATGGCGCAAAAGCGATAGGCACCAACTCAGTTGCCCTTGGCTCGGGCTCTGTCGCCCAAGAAGACAATTCCGTCGCCGTGGGTAACAGCACCACTCAGCGGCAGATCACCTACGTTGCTAAAGGCGACATCAATTCCACCAGTACCGATGCCGTTACAGGTGCGCAAATTTATTCTTTAAGTCAATCCGTCGCCGACCGACTCGGCGGAGGAGCTTCCGTTAATTCTGATGGTACAGTGAATGCGCCTCTCTACGAGGTAGGCACAGGCATCTACAATAACGTAGGCAGCGCATTAAGCGCACTTAACACTTCTATCACTAACACAGAGGCCTCTGTCGCAGGATTAGCCGAAGACGCGCTGTTGTGGGATGAAAGCATCAGCGCCTTTAGCGCTAGCCACACGGGAAACGCCAGCAAAATCACCAATCTGGCGGCGGGTACCCTGGCTGCGGACAGCACCGATGCCGTTAACGGCTCTCAGTTGTTTGATACAAATGAGAAAGTGGATAAGAACACTGCTGATATCGCCACCAATACCGACAGCATCAACCAAAACACTGCCGATATTACCGCTAATACCGACAGCATTAACCAGAACACCACTGATATCGCCGCCAATACGACCAGCATCAATCAGAACACTACTGATATCGCCACCAACACCACCAATATCAACAGTCTGAGCGACTCCGTCACCACGCTCACCGATGATGCCCTGCTTTGGGATGCAGCCTCTGGCGCATTCAGCGCTAAGCACAACGGAAGCGACAGCAAAATCACCAATCTGGCGGCGGGTACCCTGGCCGCTGACAGCACCGACGCCGTTAACGGCTCTCAGCTGTTTGCCACCAACGAAAATGTGTCTCAGAACACCACGGATATCGCTGCCAACACCACCAGCATCAATCAAAACACCACTGATATCGCCACCAACACTACCAATATCAACAATCTGAGCGATTCCATCACCGGCCTTACCGATGATGCCCTGCTTTGGGATGCTGACACTGGCGCATTCAGCGCTAAGCACAACGGAAGCGACAGTAAAATCACCAATCTGGCGGCGGGTACCCTGGCTGCGGACAGCACCGACGCCGTTAACGGCTCTCAGCTGTTTGCCACCAACGAAAATGTGTCTCAGAACACCACGGATATCGCTGCCAATACAACCAGCATCAATCAGAACACCACTGATATCGCCACCAACACCACCAGCATCAACAACCTGAGCAATTCCGTCACCACGCTCACTGACGATGCCCTGCTGTGGGATGTTGACACTAGCGCATTCAACGCTAACCGCAACGGAAGCGCCAGTAAAATCATCAATGTCGCCGCCGGGGACCTTTCTGAGGACAGTACAGACGCGGTGAACGGCTCCCAGTTGTATGAAACCAATCAGAAGGTGGATCAAAACACCTCTGCTATCGCAGATATTAATACGTCCATCACCAATCTTAGCTCTGACAACCTGAGCTGGAATGAGACAACGAGTTCGTTCTCTGCCAGCCACGGAAGTAGTACGACAAACAAAATCACCAACGTTGCTGCCGGAGAGCTGTCTGAAGAAAGTACCGACGCCGTTAACGGATCGCAGCTGTTCGAAACCAACGAAAAAGTGGATCAGAACACGACCGATATCGCCGCCAATACCACTAACATCACTCAGAACAGCACCGCGATTGAGAACCTGAATACTTCTGTCTCCGACATTAATACGTCCATTACCGGCCTCACTGATAACGCTCTGTTATGGGACGAAGACATCGGCGCTTTCAGCGCAAACCACGGTGGAAGCACCAGTAAAATAACCAATGTCGCCGCCGGGGCGCTTTCTGAGGACAGTACAGACGCGGTAAACGGCTCACAGTTGTATGAAACCAACCAGAAGGTGGATCAAAACACCTCTGCTATCGCGGATATCAATACGTCCATCACCAATCTTGGTACCGATGCACTGAGCTGGGATGACGAAGAAGGCGCGTTCAGCGCCAGCCACGGTACCAGCGGTACCAATAAGATAACCAATGTGGCTGCAGGTGAAATCGCCAGTGACAGTACTGACGCTGTTAATGGCTCTCAGCTCTATGAAACTAACATGCTGATTTCTCAGTATAATGAATCTATTAGCCAACTAGCCGGCGATACCAGCGAAACCTATATCACGGAAAATGGTACCGGCGTGAAATACATCCGTACGAATGATAACGGGCTTGAAGGCCAGGATGCATACGCAACGGGTAACGGCGCAACGGCAGTGGGTTACAACGCCGTCGCCTCTGGCGTTGGCAGTCTGGCTCTTGGCCAAAACAGCAGCAGCAGCATTGAGGGCAGTATCGCTTTGGGCAGTGGCTCCACCTCTAACCGCGCGATTTCATCAGGTATACAAACAACGAGCGTAACAAGCGATGGCGTCGTCATTGGCTACAATACAACAGACAGAGAGTTGCTGGGCGCGTTGTCATTGGGGACGGATGGAGAAAGCTATCGTCAAATTACCAACGTTGCTGACGGCTCTGAAGCGCAAGATGCGGTAACAGTTCGTCAGTTACAAAATGCCATTGGTGCGGTCACTACTACACCGACCAAGTACTACCACGCAAACTCAACGGAAGAAGATTCACTGGCTGTCGGAACTGACTCACTGGCAATGGGTGCGAAGACCATCGTCAATGCTGATGCAGGTATTGGTATTGGTCTGAATACACTGGTGATGGCTGATGCCATCAACGGGATTGCTATCGGTTCTAACGCACGCGCCAATCATGCAAACAGTATTGCAATGGGTAATGGTTCTCAGACCACTCGCGGCGCACAGACTGACTACACCGCCTACAACATGGACACACCGCAGAACTCTGTCGGTGAGTTCTCTGTCGGCAGTGAAGACGGTCAACGTCAGATCACTAACGTCGCGGCGGGTTCGGCAGATACCGATGCCGTTAACGTTGGTCAATTGAAAGTAACGGACGCGCAGGTTTCCAGGAATACCCAGAGCATTACTAACCTGAATACTCAGGTATCGAATCTGGATACCCGCGTCACCAATATCGAAAATGGTATTGGCGATATCGTCACTACCGGTAGCACCAAGTACTTCAAGACCAACACCGATGGCGCAGATGCAAATGCCCAGGGTGCGGACAGCGTCGCGATTGGCTCTGGCTCTATTGCTGCCGCTGAAAACAGCGTGGCGTTAGGCACAAATTCCGTCGCAGATGAAGCTAATACTGTGTCTGTCGGCTCTTCTACTCAACAACGCCGTATTACCAACGTTGCCGCAGGGGTGAACAACACTGACGCGGTTAATGTGGCGCAACTGAAAGCCTCAGAAGCAGGCTCCGTGCGTTATGAAACCAATGCAGATGGCTCGGTTAACTATAGCGTGCTCAACCTGGGAGACGGGAGTGGCGGCACCACTCGGATCGGCAATGTTTCAGCGGCGGTGAATGATACGGATGCGGTTAACTATGCGCAATTGAAACGCAGCGTCGAAGAAGCAAACACCTATACCGACCAGAAAATGGGTGAAATGAACAGCAAAATCAAAGGCGTAGAAAACAAGATGAGCGGCGGTATCGCTTCAGCGATGGCGATGGCCGGTCTGCCACAAGCCTACGCCCCGGGCGCCAACATGACCTCGATTGCTGGCGGTACGTTTAATGGTGAAAGTGCCGTCGCCATTGGTGTCTCCATGGTAAGTGAAAGCGGGGGCTGGGTGTATAAACTGCAAGGAACCAGCAACAGCCAGGGCGATTACTCTGCAGCCATTGGCGCGGGCTTCCAGTGGTAATGAAGTAACAACACTCCCGACATCAAAGGCAATGGCATCATGCCATTGCCTTTTCACTTCCCTTTGCTGCCCGCCCCCCTCAATTGGCCCTACCAATTTTAACCCGTTACCACAACCCACTCACATTTCACTAAATTAACTCTACAATACCGTTGCCAATAAATAACATTTAGTTAACTATTTGTTGTCATTATCCATACACAACAATATTGGCAGGACCACTTTTACACATAATGTGACTCCAACGAGATGAGCAAAGATTCATCCCATTATGCGTGTGGTTCTCAGGAGACCTGCAATGAACCTCTGGCAACAAAACTATGACCCGGCGGGTAATATCTGGCTTTCCAGCCTGATCGCATCGCTCCCAATCCTGTTCTTCTTTTTCGCCCTGATTAAACTCAAGCTGAAAGGCTATGTTGCCGCTTCGTGGACGGTGGTTATCGCGCTCGCCGTCGCGCTGCTGTTCTATAAAATGCCGGTCGATCACGCGCTGGCATCGGTCGTGTATGGCTTCTTCTACGGGCTATGGCCGATAGCCTGGATAATCATCGCCGCGGTCTTCGTCTATAAAATTTCGGTCAAGACCGGGCAGTTTGACATTATTCGCTCATCAATTCTGTCGATTACCCCCGACCAACGTCTGCAAATGCTGATTGTCGGCTTCTGCTTCGGCGCGTTCCTTGAAGGCGCGGCGGGTTTCGGCGCGCCGGTGGCGATAACCGCCGCGCTGCTGGTGGGTCTGGGCTTTAATCCGCTGTATGCGGCAGGGCTGTGCCTGATTGTAAACACCGCGCCAGTCGCCTTTGGCGCGATGGGGATCCCGATTCTGGTTGCCGGACAGGTCACGGGCCTGGACAGCTTTGAAATCGGTCAGATGGTCGGTCGTCAGTTGCCGTTCCTGACCATTATCGTCCTGTTCTGGATTATGGCGATTATGGACGGCTGGCGCGGCGTGAAAGAAACCTGGCCTGCGGTGATGGTCTCTGGCGGTTCGTTTGCTATCGCCCAGTATCTCAGCTCCAACTTTATCGGGCCGGAACTGCCGGACATTATCTCTTCGCTGGTGTCTCTGGTGTGTCTGACGCTGTTCCTCAAACGCTGGCAGCCGGTACGCATCTTCCGCTTCGGCGATATGGGCGCGTCGCAGGTCGATCAGACGCTGGCCCGCACCCGCTATACGACAGGGCAAATTGTTCGCGCCTGGTCGCCGTTTCTGTTCCTGACCGCCACGGTCACTCTCTGGAGCGTACCGCCGTTTAAAGCGTTGTTTGCCCCCGGCGGCGCGCTGTATGACTGGGTAATTAACGTTCCGGTACCGTATCTCGATAAACTGGTCGCCCGTATGCCGCCGGTCGTACACGAAGCAACCGCTTACGCGGCGGTGTATAAATTTGACTGGTTCTCCGCCACCGGCACTGCAATCCTGTTTGCCGCGCTGTTGTCTATCGTCTGGCTGAAAATGAAACCCTCAGCCGCAATCCAGACCTTTGGCAGCACGCTGAAAGAGCTGGCGTTGCCGATTTACTCCATCGGCATGGTGCTGGCGTTCGCGTTTATCTCGAACTATTCCGGGCTTTCCTCCACGCTGGCGTTAGCGCTGGCGCACACCGGCAGCGCCTTCACGTTCTTCTCGCCGTTCCTCGGCTGGCTGGGTGTCTTCCTGACCGGGTCCGACACCTCATCTAACGCGCTGTTTGCCTCTCTACAGGCTACCGCGGCGCAGCAAATCGGCGTCTCTGATGTGCTGATGGTGGCGGCGAACACCACTGGAGGCGTAACCGGGAAGATGATCTCGCCGCAGTCTATCGCCATCGCCTGCGCGGCGGTGGGACTGGTAGGGAAAGAGTCCGATCTGTTCCGTTTTACCGTCAAACACAGCCTGATCTTCACCTGTATGGTGGGCGTGATCACTACGCTTCAGGCCTATGTTTTAACCTGGATGATTCCGTGATTGTGATGCCAAAACGCCTGTCAGACGAGATTGCCTCTCGCGTGCGGGCGCTGATTGAAGAACAAAACCTGGAAGCGGGCATGAAATTGCCCGCCGAGCGCCAGTTGGCTCTACAGCTTGGCGTATCACGCAACTCTTTACGCGAAGCGCTGGCGAAGCTGGTCAGCGAAGGCGTGCTGGTGAGTCGTCGCGGCGGCGGGACATTTGTCCGCTGGCAGCACGAAACCTGGTCTGAACAGAATATCGTGCAACCGCTGAAAATGCTGATGGCGAACGATCCGGACTACAGTTTCGACATTCTGGAAGCCCGCCACGCCATTGAAGCCAGTACAGCCTGGCACGCCGCCATGCGTGCCACCGCTGCCGACAAAGAGAAAATCAGACTCTGCTTTGATGCGACGCTCAGCGAAGACCCGGATCTCGCCTCCCAGGCCGACGTGCGCTTTCATCTGGCGATCGCGGAAGCCTCGCACAATGTGGTGCTGTTGCAAACGATGCGCGGTTTCTTCGACGTCCTGCAATCCTCCGTCAAACAGAGTCGCCAGCGTATGTATCTCGTTCCGCCCGTATTCTCAAAGCTGACGGAACAACACCAGGCAGTGATGGACGCCATTCTGGACGGTAACGCCGAGGGCGCGCGTAAAGCGATGATGGCGCACCTCAGTTTTGTCCACACTACGATTAAACGATTTGATGAAGACCAGGCCCGCCAGGCGCGTATTACCCGCCTGCCCGGCGACCATAATGAGATGACCAGGGAGAATAAATCATGATTATTTCAGCAGCCAGCGATTATCGCGCCGCAGCTCAGCGCACGTTGCCTCCTTTCCTCTTCCACTACATCGACGGCGGCGCGTATGCGGAATATACCCTGCGCCGAAATGTGGAAGACCTGTCGCAAGTCGCTCTGCGCCAGCGCGTGCTGAAAAATATGTCCGATTTAAGCCTGGAAACGACCCTGTTTAACGAAACGTTGTCGATGCCGGTGGCATTAGCGCCGGTAGGTCTGTGCGGCATGTACGCCCGTCGCGGCGAAGTACAGGCCGCCGCCGCCGCAGACGCAAAGGGCATTCCGTTCACCCTTTCCACCGTCTCCGTCTGTCCGATTGAAGAAGTTGCACCAACCATTAAGCGCCCGATGTGGTTCCAGCTTTATGTACTGCGTGACCGGGGCTTTATGCGCAACGCGCTTGAACGAGCGAAAGCGGCGGGCTGCTCCACGTTGGTCTTTACCGTGGATATGCCGACGCCGGGTGCGCGCTACCGTGACGCCCACTCCGGGATGAGCGGTCCAAACGCGGCCATGCGCCGTTACTGGCAGGCGGTGATGCACCCTAAATGGGCGTGGGATGTCGGCCTGAACGGTCGCCCGCATGATTTAGGCAATATTTCCGCCTATCTGGGTAAACCGACCGGCCTTGAGGACTATATCGGCTGGCTGGCAAATAACTTCGATCCGTCCATCTCCTGGAAAGATCTGGAGTGGATACGCGAATTCTGGGACGGCCCAATGGTGATCAAAGGGATCCTCGATCCAGAAGATGCCCGCGATGCGGTACGTTTCGGCGCTGACGGTATCGTGGTGTCGAATCACGGCGGCCGCCAGCTCGATGGCGTGCTCTCTTCCGCCCGCGCCCTGCCCGCCATTGCCGATGCGGTGAAAGGCGATATCGCCATTCTGGCAGATAGCGGGATTCGTAACGGGCTGGATGTCGTGCGTATGATTGCGTTGGGGGCCGATACCGTACTGCTGGGTCGGGCCTATCTCTACGCGCTGGCGACGGCAGGAAAAGCGGGGGTCGCCAACCTGCTGGACCTGATCGAAAAAGAGATGAAAGTCGCCATGACCCTGACCGGCGCGAAATCCATTAGCGAAATCAGTGGCGATTCACTGGTGCAGGAACTGGGGAGAAGTTTGCCCGCTGCGCTGGCGCCAATGAGCAAAGGCGATGCCGCCTGAACGCCTGGCGCGTGAGAGCCCGGTAAATTTCTGCTATTCTGCCCCCCGCATTTAAGGGGGCATCATGCTTAACATCGTACTCTTCGAACCAGAAATCCCGCCGAATACCGGCAACATCATTCGTCTTTGCGCCAATACCGGCTTTCGTCTGCACATCATCGAACCGATGGGGTTTACCTGGGATGATAAGCGCTTACGCCGCGCAGGGCTGGACTATCACGAATTCGCCGCGGTTCAGCGCCATCACGATTATGCCGCCTTTGTCGCCGCCGAAAACCCGCAGCGCCTGTTTGCGTTGACGACAAAGGGCACGCCCGCCCATAGCGCCGTAAGCTATCAGGATGGCGATTATTTGATGTTTGGCCCGGAAACGCGCGGCCTGCCCGCCAGCATTCTCGATGCGTTGCCTAAAGAGCAGAAGATTCGCATTCCGATGATGCCGGATAGCCGTAGCATGAACCTGTCGAATGCGGTGTCGGTGGTGGTGTATGAAGCGTGGCGCCAGTTAGGATATCCCGGCGCGGTATTGCGGTCGTAATATATTCAATGCCGGATGGCGCTAACGCCTGATCCGGCCTGGCTGATCCCGATGGCATGTTCCCGTTTATGCGGACTCTCGCTCAATCAAATGAAAGCCAATATCCACAATAGCTTCTGCGCACGGTTTCTGTTCAATACGATCGGCCAACAGCGTAGCGGCGCGCTGGCCAATGGCGCGTCTGTCAACGCTTACGGTAGTAATTGACGGTCGATTGCTGGCGGCAAAATCAAGATCGCCAAAACCAATAACCGCTAAATCATGCGGGATGCGCAAACCACGGCTTTCCGCCTCCATCATCGCCCCCTGTGCCAGGGTATCAGAACTGCAAACAATGACATCAAACGTCCCTTCGTCAAAAAGCTGGCTTAAACCGCTGCGCCCCAGCGAAAGCGATGCCGGAAGGGGGACATCTACCTGCGGTACGGCATGAATAGCGTGGCGTTGAAGAACACTACATAACCCCTGCTTACGTTGCGCGGCTCGGCGATCGGCAGTCCACAACAAGCCGGGACGACGATAGCCCTTACTCAGAAGATACTCCCCCGTCGCCTGCCCGACTTTTTCATGGGAAAAACCGACCAGCATATCAAGCGGCGTGGGCGTTAAGTCCCAAATTTCCACCACCGGAATAGCCGCGTTCAGGATGACCTTTTTCAGTTCTATCGTGTGATGGATCCCGGTAAGCACCACGCCATCGGGGCGGCGGGAAAGCAGTGTCGCCACCAATTCCGCTTCCGTTTGTTCGGTATATCCCGCCACGCACAGCAATATGTGATATCCGCGTCGGGCCAGTTCATCGCTCAGCGACTGGATGGTATCGACAAACATGTTGTTGTTAATTTGCGGCACGACGACAGCGATTAATTTACTCCGTCGCGACGCCAGACCACCGGCTAACGCGTTGGGTATGTAGCCTGTGACGCGAACCGCCTGCATGACTTTCTCAACCGTTTTGGGGCGAACCAGTTGTGGCGAATTCAATGCCCGGCTGACTGTCATCGGAGACAGCCCGGCGCTACGTGCTACATCTTCCAGCGTCGGCGCACGAGGTGATTTGGTTCTTTTCACGTCTGATGCCCCTGCAAAGATTGGCTGATTTATCCGCGCATTATTCATCATGCCTGCGGCTATTGCCAGCTTCGCATCAGGAAAGGCCGTAAATACAGTAGCTTATCAAGCTCAGTCATTACAAAATGATAGCGCCATCATTTTGTATTATGCATTTCCCCAGATATTTTTGGATCGTGATCCATTTTGCAATAAATCCTGCTTTTTATACGACATATGTGATCAAATGTTCAAATCAACATCAACTTTCTGGATCCTGCGTTCGCTTAATAATAAAAATGTTAGCGCAATCATTTTGTGATTATCAGGAGAAAAAAAATGGCTTTAAGCGCGAATTCCGACGCCGTAACGTATGCAAAAGCGGCGAATACCAGAACCGCGGCAGAAACCGGCGATCGTATCGAATGGGTGAAGCTATCACTGGCGTTTCTACCGCTGGCGACGCCAGTGAGTGACGCGAAGGTACTGACCGGGCGCCAGAAACCTTTGACCGAAGTGGCAATCATCATTGCCGAAATCCGCAGTCGCGACGGCTTTGAGGGCGTTGGTTTTAGCTACTCCAAACGTGCTGGCGGCCAGGGTATTTATGCTCACGCCAAAGAGATAGCCGATAATCTACTGGGCGAAGATCCCAATGATATCGACAAAATATACACCAAGCTGCTGTGGGCCGGAGCCTCGGTGGGGCGTAGCGGGATGGCGGTACAGGCTATCTCCCCTATCGATATCGCCTTATGGGATATGAAGGCTAAACGTGCCGGTCTGCCACTGGCAAAACTGTTGGGCGCGCACCGCGACTCCGTTCAGTGTTACAACACCTCAGGGGGGTTCTTGCATACACCGCTCGATCAAGTGCTGAAAAATGTGGTGATTTCCCGCGAAAATGGCATTGGCGGTATTAAGTTGAAAGTCGGACAACCCAACTGCGCTGAGGATATTCGCCGCTTAACCGCAGTACGTGAAGCGCTTGGGGATGAGTTCCCGTTAATGGTTGACGCTAACCAGCAGTGGGATCGCGAAACGGCTATCCGCATGGGGCGTAAAATGGAACAGTTCAATCTTATCTGGATTGAAGAACCATTAGATGCTTACGACATCGAAGGCCACGCCCAGCTTGCTGCCGCGCTGGATACGCCTATCGCCACCGGGGAAATGCTGACCAGTTTCCGGGAACACGAGCAGTTGATTCTGGGCAATGCCAGCGATTTCGTTCAGCCAGATGCGCCGCGTGTCGGCGGTATCTCTCCTTTCCTGAAGATTATGGATCTGGCGGCGAAACACGGGCGTAAGCTGGCGCCGCACTTTGCGATGGAAGTACACCTGCACCTTTCCGCAGCGTATCCCCTGGAGCCGTGGCTGGAACATTTCGAGTGGCTGAACCCATTATTCAACGAGCAACTTGAGCTGCGCGATGGCCGCATGTGGATTTCCGATCGTCATGGTCTGGGTTTTACGCTCAGTGAACAAGCGCGCCGCTGGACACAATTAACATGTGAATTTGGCAAACGCCCTTAACCCGACTGGCGGGAATCCGTCCCGCCTCTCTTACCTTACAGGATGCATTCTGCCCTTATCTGAGGAGTAGATAATGAACACAATAATAAAGCGCACAAAAGTGCGTCATACCATTCTTATATTTTTATTTCTTGCTACCGTATTTAATTATGCGGATCGCGCAACTCTATCCGTAGTTGCCCCAATAATGAGTAAAGAATTAGGTTTTGATCCGGAAGCGATGGGCCTGGCCTTCTCCTCATTTGGTATCGCCTATGTCATTATGCAACTACCCGGTGGTTGGCTATTAGACCGCTACGGTTCACGACTGGTTTACGGTTGCGCATTGATTGGCTGGTCGTTAGTAACCATGTTTCAGGGAACGATCTATCTGTATGGCAGCCCATTAATTGTACTGGTTATTCTACGTCTGCTGATGGGCGCGATTGAAGCGCCTGCCTTTCCGGCGAACAGTCGTTTAAGCGTACAATGGTTTCCCAATAATGAACGAGGTTTCGTTACTTCAGTTTATCAGGCTGCGCAATATATCTCGCTGGGCATTATCACCCCGCTAATGACGATCATTCTGCATAATTTAAGCTGGCATTTTGTCTTCTATTATATTGGCGCTATTGGCGTGATGCTCGGTATATTCTGGTTAATGAAAGTCAAAGATCCGATGCACCATCCAAAAGTTAATCAAGCGGAAATTGACTATATTCGTAGCGGTGGTGGCGAGCCCTCTCTGGGCTGTAAAAAGGAGCCGCAGAAAATAACGTTCGCGCAGATTAAAACCGTCTGTGTTAACCGGATGATGATCGGTGTTTATATCGGGCAATTCTGCGTCACCTCTATCACCTGGTTCTTCCTGACCTGGTTCCCGACCTATCTGTACCAGGCGAAAGGCATGTCGATTCTGAAAGTCGGTTTTGTGGCCAGTATTCCAGCCATTGCCGGTTTTATTGGCGGCCTGCTCGGCGGCGTGTTCTCCGACTGGCTGCTCAAACGCGGCTATAGCCTTACCGTCGCGCGGAAGCTGCCTGTTATCTGCGGTATGTTGCTCTCTTGCGTAATAGTGATCGCCAACTACACCTCTTCAGAATTTGTGGTCATTGCGGCGATGAGTCTGGCCTTTTTTGCCAAAGGGTTTGGTAACCTGGGCTGGTGCGTACTCAGCGACACCTCGCCGAAGGAAGTTCTGGGTATTGCCGGCGGCGTATTTAACATGTGCGGCAATATGGCAAGCATCGTTACGCCGCTGGTCATCGGCGTGATTCTTGCCAATACTCAGTCGTTCGACTTTGCCATTTTATACGTTGGCTCGATGGGACTTATTGGTCTCATTTCATATCTGTTTATCGTCGGCCCGCTGGATCGCATCACGCTGACATCATCCGCAGCCTGATTGTCCACATTGCGAATTCTTCGCTCCGCTGTTCCGGGATTGCACTCCATCGGAACAGCGTTTTTTAGTTGTACCGCGCAATTCAGATACCGTCGCCATACTCAAACGTATGGTGTAGCCCGTTGAAATGCTGGTCCATATCCATCGACGGCTTATCGCTGCCCGGCTTGCCGACAATACGCGCCGGAACGCCTGCGGCGGTAGTGTGCGGCGGGACAGGCTGTAAAACGACGGAACCTGCGCCAATTTTCGCGCCGCGCCCCACCTCGATATTGCCGAGAATTTTCGCGCCCGCGCCAATCATCACGCCTTCGCGGATTTTAGGATGGCGATCGCCGCTCGTTTTCCCGGTACCGCCCAGGGTGACGGATTGCAGGATCGACACATCATCCTCAATAACCGCCGTCTCCCCCACCACAATACCGGTGGCATGGTCGAGCATAATCCCACGGCCAATTTTCGCTGCCGGGTGAATATCCACCTGAAACGAGACCGAAACCTGATTTTGCAGGAAGATAGCCAGCGCGCGGCGACCTTTATTCCACAACCAGTGACCAATGCGGTAGGCCTGTAGCGCATGAAAGCCTTTCAGATATAACAGCGGCGTGGAGTATTTATCCACCGCCGGATCGCGAGTGCGCACGGCCTGAATATCGCAGGCTGCCGACGCGATCATTTCCGGGTCGGCGGCATAGGCTTCTTCAACTACTTCACGGATAGCGATAGCGGGCATGATGGGCGAAGCCAGTTTATTTGCCAGCATATAGCTCAGCGCACTGCCCAGATTTTCATGCTTGAGTAGCGTGGCGTGATAAAAACTGGCCAACATAGGCTCACAGTCAGCTAAAGCGCGGGCTTCAGCTTTAATATTCTTCCAGACGATTTCCAGTTCTTCACACGGCATGGCTTACTCCAGACGGGCAGAAAACGACCAACCCGTTCTGTGCGGGTTGGGTCGTTTATGCAAACAGTTCCTTACGGCTAGTGGCGACTCAGCTCTTCCTTGCGGGCGCGACCTAATAACGTTAATGCTGCCTCGCGCGCGTTTTTTCCGCAATACAATACTTGATAAATTTCCTCGGTTATTGGCATTTCAACACCAAAACGGTGCGCCAATTCACGAACTTCTTTCGTATTGCGATAGCCTTCGACCACCTGGCCAATCTTATCCTGCGCGCCTTTAACGTCCATGCCCTGGCCAAGCATCATGCCAAAACGACGGTTGCGCGACTGGTTGTCGGTACAGGTCAGCACCAGATCGCCTAAACCCGCCATCCCCATAAAGGTGGCGGGATCGGCGCCAAGCGCTGCGCCAAGCCGCGACATTTCGGTCAGTCCACGCGTGATTAGCGCCGTGCGGGCGTTCGCGCCGAAGCCGATGCCGTCAGACATCCCCGCGCCAATCGCAATCACGTTTTTCACCGCGCCGCCAAGCTGCACGCCGATAAAATCCGCATTGATATAGACGCGAAAACTTTTTCCGCAGTGCAACAGTTGCTGGAGATCGTCGGCAAAGGTCTCATCGGTTGAGGCCAGCGAGATTGCCGTCGGCAAACCCGCCGCCAGCTCTTTAGCGAACGTCGGACCGGAAATCACCGCCAGCGGGATTTGATCGCCTAACGCCTCGCGAGCGACATCCTGCAACAGGCGCCCCGTTTCCGCTTCCAGCCCTTTGGTCGCCCATACCAGACGCGCATCCGGACGCATCAGCGGTTTAATCTGCCGCAGCACGTCGCTGAAAACATGGCTTGGCACCACCACCAGAATGTTACGACTGGCCGCCAGCGCGGTTGCTAAGTCGCTTTCCAGGTGTAACGTATCGGGAAAAGGCACATCGGGAAGGAACGCGACGTTGCAGCGATCGTGCTCCAGGGTCGCGATATGTTTTGGGTCGTGGCCCCACAGGACAACCTGGTGGCCGTTTCTCGCCAGAGTGATGGCAAGAGCGGTGCCGTACGAGCCGGCACCGATGACTGTCATTGACGCATTACTTTGGTTCATCAGGCATCCTGATGTTCTTCAGTACCTTCGCCAGCCTGCTGCTGCAAATAGTTCATGAACAGCGCATCAAAGTTGACCGGCGCAAGGTTCAGTTGCGGGAACGTACCGCGTGAAACCAGGCTGGTGATGCACTCGCGAGCATACGGGAACAGAATGTTCGGGCAGTATGCACCCAGGCAATGCGCCATCTGAGTACCTTCAATACCGCTGATGGAGAAAATACCGGCCTGCTGAACTTCGCACAGGAACGCGGTTTCTTCCCCCAGGGAAGCCGTTACGGTAACACGCAGCACAACTTCATAAACGTCATCCGCCAGTTGGGAAGATGCCGTATCAAGATCCAGTTTAACCTCTGGCTGCCAATCTTTCTGGAAAACATGCGGTGCGTTTGGCGCTTCGAAAGAAACATCCTTGGTATAGATACGTTGGATCTGGAAAGCCATTTCAGTGTTATTTTGTTCTGACATGTGTAAAACCCTTTAGTGTTGTCCTTAAATACTTGAGTACGCCTTAACGCAACAGCGGATCCAGTCCACCACGCGCATCCAGCGCATACAAGTCGTCACAACCGCCAATGTGCTGTGCATCAATAAAAATTTGCGGAACCGTCGTTCGGCCACTACGTTTGATCATCTCTTCACGCTTCACGGCGTCGCCGTCAATCGCAATTTCCTGGAAACTCACGCCCTTGCTGTTTAACAGCGCCTTTGCACGATGGCAAAACGGGCAGGTTGCTTTGGTGTAGATTTCAATATTGGCCATGACTTCGCTCCTGTTTTTTACCCGATGGATTTCATGTCGACGCAAAGGCAAGTCATTCCCCTTGCGCCATGAAAACGACGGGTAATCACTTACCGCGCACCAGAGGCAGATTCTCGCCGCTCCAGCCTGCTACGCCTTCTTTCAACACAAAGACCTTTTCAAAGCCGGCTTTTGTCAGCGCGTTAGCGGATTCCTGGCACTGCATACCAGAACCGTCGACCACGATAATCGGCTTGTCTTTGTGCTTTTCCAGTTCGCCAACATTGTTGGCTTTGATTTCGCTCGGCAGCAAATTGGTCGCGCCAGCGATATGGCCTTTACGGAAATCGTCACGTTGACGTAAATCCACAACAACGGCGTCCTCTTTGTTGATAAGGCGCGTGGCTTCGCCGCGTGTAATCACCTTAACTTTTGAAGTCAGACCTTTGAACGTGGTAAATAAAACCGCCACCAGTAACGCAATCCAGGCGATACTCAGTATGGGATGACGGCCAACAAATTGCATAATTTCTTGCATGGGGGGTAACAACTCCCGACGTAGTGATTAAAAAACCAGGAAAGGAGTATACCTGTGCAGTGGCGCAAATACAGCCAGAGCGTGCACTGGAATGCATTTTTGCGGGGCGCTACGAAAAAAAATCACGCTATTACTTGCCTTCTCACGCCAGCGCGATCCCTTTCTTTGATCTTCTGAGGCTATTTTATCGATTCAGCTGTAGTAAAATTACGCAATTATTTTGTCTATTGAGTATGAGGTTGTCGCAATGTCGGTTTCTAAAAAACCTATGGTACTGGTGATTCTGGATGGCTACGGCTACCGTGAAGAACAGCAGGATAACGCTATCTTAAACGCCAAAACCCCGGTGATGGATGCTCTGTGGGCAAAACGTCCGCATACCCTGATCGACGCATCCGGTCTGGAAGTGGGTCTGCCTGACCGCCAGATGGGCAACTCCGAAGTGGGCCACGTTAACCTGGGCGCAGGCCGCATCGTTTATCAGGACCTGACGCGTCTGGACGTTGAAATTAAAGAACGTACTTTCTTTGCTAACCCAGTCCTGACCAATGCGGTAGACCAGGCGAAAAACGCCGGTAAAGCGGTTCATATTATGGGTCTGCTGTCCGCGGGCGGCGTCCACAGCCACGAAGATCACATTATGGCGATGGTGGAACTGGCCGCAGAACGCGGCGCAGAAAAAATCTATCTGCACGCCTTCCTCGACGGTCGCGACACGCCGCCGCGCAGCGCTGAAGCCTCGCTGAAAAAATTCGAAGACAAATTCGCCGCGCTGGGCAAAGGCCGCGTGGCGTCTATCGTCGGTCGTTACTACGCTATGGACCGCGACAACCGTTGGGATCGCGTGGAAAAAGCGTATGATCTGATGACCCTGGCGCAGGGCGAATTCCAGGCAGATACCGCTGTGGCTGGCCTGCAGGCCGCTTACGCTCGTGATGAAAACGATGAGTTTGTCAAAGCGACCGTTATCCGCGCCGAGGGCCAGGCTGATGCGGCGATGGAAGACGGCGACACGCTGATTTTCATGAACTTCCGCGCTGACCGCGCGCGCGAAATTACCCGCGCTTTCGTTAATGCTGATTTCGACGGCTTTGCGCGTAAGAAAGTGGTTAATCTGAACTTCGTGATGCTGACCGAATACGCCGCCGACATCAAAACTGCCGTTGCCTACCCACCAGCGTCGCTGGCGAATACCTTTGGCGAATGGATGGCGAAAAACGACAAAACTCAGCTGCGTATTTCCGAAACGGAAAAATATGCGCACGTAACCTTTTTCTTTAACGGCGGCGTAGAAGAACCGTTTGCTGGCGAAGAGCGCATTCTGATCAACTCCCCGAAAGTGGCCACTTATGACCTGCAACCGGAAATGAGCTCTGCAGAATTGACTGAAAAATTGGTCGCGGCGATCGAAAGCGGTAAGTACGACACCATCATTTGTAACTATCCAAACGGCGATATGGTCGGTCATACCGGCGTGATGGAAGCCGCCATCAAAGCGGTGGAAGCGTTGGATAACTGCATTGAACAGGTAACAAAAGCGGTTGAGTCCGTTGGTGGACAACTGTTGATTACCGCGGACCACGGCAACGCGGAGCAGATGCGCGATCCGGCGACCGGTCAGGCGCATACCGCCCACACCAACCTGCCGGTGCCGCTGATTTATGTCGGCGAGAAAAACGTGAAGGCGGTCGAAGGCGGCAAACTTTCAGACATTGCGCCTACCATGCTGTCGCTGATGGGGATGGAAATCCCGCAAGAGATGACTGGTAAGCCGCTGTTCATCGTGGAATAATCCCTCCCCATGAGGGGAAAGGCGATTAACACCATTCAACAGGCCGTGAAACCAAGAACGTTTTCAGTCAGGCCTTTGTTCTACGCCAGCGTACTTAGCGCTGGCGTATTGTTGTGCGCCTTTTCCGCCCACGCGGATGACCGCGATCAACTCAAATCTATTCAGGCCGATATCGCCGCGAAAGAACGCGACGTACGCCAGCAGCAGCAACAACGCGCCAGCCTCCTGGCACAACTTAAAGCCCAGGAAGAGGCCATCTCGGCCGCAGCACGTAAGCTGCGCGAAACGCAAAGCACCCTGGATCAGTTAAACGCGCAAATTGATGAGATGAACGCCTCAATTGCCAAACTGGAGCAGCAAAAAGCCAGCCAGGAGCGTAATCTTGCCGCGCAGTTGGACGCCGCTTTCCGCCAGGGCGAACACACCGGCATTCAGCTTATTCTTAGCGGAGAAGAGAGCCAGCGTGGGCAACGCCTGCAGGCCTACTTCGGCTATCTGAACCAGGCGCGCCAGGAGACTATCGCCGAACTGAAACAGACTCGCGAACAGGTCGCCACGCAAAAAGCCGAGCTGGAAGAGAAGCAAAGCCAACAACAAACGTTGCTGTATGAACAGCGCGCCCAGCAGGCGAAGCTGGAGCAGGCGCGTAATGAACGTAAGAAAACGCTTGCCGGACTGGAGTCGTCTATTCAGCAAGGCCAGCAACAGTTAAGCGAACTGCGCGCCAACGAATCACGCCTACGCAACAGTATCGCGCGGGCGGAAGCGGCGGCCAAAGCGCGAGCGGAGCGTGAAGCCCGCGAAGCGCAGGCGGTACGCGATAAGCAGCAGGAAGCCTCGCGTAAAGGCAGCACCTATAAGCCGACGGAAAGCGAGCGTTCGCTAATGTCCCGCACCGGCGGTCTGGGCGCGCCTCGCGGTCAGGCATACTGGCCGGTACGCGGCCCGATATTGCATCGCTATGGCGAACGGCTGCAGGGTGAGCTACGTTGGAAGGGGATGGTGATCGGCGCGTCGGAAGGCACCGAGGTCAAAGCCATCGCCGACGGCAGGGTGATTCTGGCGGACTGGCTGCAAGGCTATGGCCTGGTGGTGGTCGTGGAGCATGGTAAAGGCGATATGAGCCTTTACGGCTATAATCAGAGCGCGCTGGTCAGCGTAGGCGCGCAGGTACGCTCCGGACAACCTATCGCCCTTGTGGGCAGTAGCGGCGGTCAGGGCAGACCTTCGCTTTATTTCGAAATTCGTCGCCAGGGTCAGGCCGTCAATCCACAGCCGTGGTTGGGAAGATAAGTTTTGCCTCAGTTTCGTCGCTCCATTCTCACGCTGGCCACTTTGCTGGCGTTTGCACATCCCGTTTTCGCTGGCAAGCTCGCCATCGTGATTGATGATTTTGGCTATCGCCCGCACACGGAAAACCAGGTTCTGGCGCTGCCGCCAAACATCTCCGTCGCCGTACTGCCCAACGCGCCGCACGCGCGCGAAATGGCAACTAAAGCGCACAATAGCGGGCATGAGGTGTTAATCCATCTGCCGATGGCGCCGCTAAGCAAACAGCCGCTGGAGAAGGATACGCTGCGACCAGATATGAGCAGCGATGAGATCGAGCGCATTATCCGCGAGGCGGTAAACAACGTGCCGTATGCCGTCGGGCTTAATAACCACATGGGCAGCGCAATGACCTCCAGCCTGTTCGGTATGCAAAAAGTTATGCAGGCGCTGGAACATTACAATCTCTATTTTCTCGACAGCATGACGATTGGCAATAGCCAGGCGATGCGCGCGGCATCCGGTACGGGTGTGAAAGTGATCAAGCGCAAAGTGTTCCTCGACGATACGCAAAACGAGGCGGATATCCGTCGTCAGTTTAATCGCGCTATCGAACTGGCCCGTCGCAACGGTTCCGCTATCGCGATTGGTCATCCACATCCCGCAACGGTTCGCGTGCTGCAACAGATGGTTTATCGCCTGCCGGCGGATATCACCCTGGTACGTCCAGGCAGCCTGCTCAACGAACCGCAGGTAGATACGTCCCGACCTGGTGTAACGCCGCAGAAAATTGACGCGCCGCGCAATCCCTTTCGCGGCGTGAAGATGTGCAAGCCGAAAAAACCGCTGCAACCGGTCTACGCTACGCGCTTTTTCAGCGTCATCGGCGAGAGCATTACGCAAAGTTCCGTGGTTACCTGGTTTCAGCACCAGTGGCAAGGCTGGGGGAAAATCGCCGCGCCTAAAAACGTGAGCGCTAAGACAGATTGAGCGCCTTACGGGCCATACGACGGTGCGACAAGGTTTTGTCGCGCCATTGCCACAGCCGGAAAGACCAGAGCAGCGTCTGATAAGCCGCTTTCGCGCTGCGGACGTTAGCCATCATCCGTCTATACATGCCAGAAGTAAAAATTTCGGCAATCATACGCTGGCGGGTCAAAATATCAGGCTCTTTACGTACCGCATGACAAACGCGTAACGCTTCCCAGGTAATTTGCTGGCGAAATTCCGGGTAAATCGGAATACGACGGGCATAATCACGATTGAGCTTTTCTAATAATCGCGTAATTTTAATATAATGCCGCTGATAATTAAGATTTTTATTGCCTTGTCTTTGCAAACGGCTTACCGAATTATCATGCAGGAAATATTTATATAATGATTGTTCGGTATAACGTACGCGCGTGGCATTAAACATAACTTCCGTCGACCATAATATGTCCTGATGATGTAGTCCGGGAGCGAAAGTAATATTGTTATCGGTAATTAACGCACGTCGATAAACGCCCATCCAGACAACATGCGTCCAGCGTCGCGAGGCCAACGCCATACGCAACCAATCCGGTCCGCTTAATACCCCGGTGGAACGCAGACGATCGGTCGGAATAGATTGCCAGGCGTGCCCGGTTTTTCGGACGCACCAGTCCGCGTTGCACTGCGCAACGTCCAGATCATCGTTAAGCGCCATGGTCATCAGCGTTTCATACATCTTCGGGTAGACCTGGTCATCCGCATCGACAAAGGCGACATAATCGCCGGTCGCCGCTTGCAGGCCAAGATTACGGGCGACAGATGCGCCAGCATTGGCCTGATGAAGCAGTCGAACATGTGGGTAATGTTCCGCGTAATGTTTTGCTATCTCAACGGAATGATCCGTCGATCCATCATTCACAATAATAATTTCCAGCGCCGACCACGTTTGCGCGATTAACGACGCCATGCAAGCATTAAAATCCGCTCCCGCATTATATAACGGGATAATGATACTCACTTTGGTTTTACTATTTTTCATAACGATTACCAGAAAAACCTTAATTTACCCTGCCTTTATACTGTGGCTCTATTAAGAAACTATTAAGCCGCCATAATTAATTTTTACAGTAAAAAGCAAGCACAAAACTCAGAGTAGAGCGTGACGTTAGCGAGTAAAATAAGAGTAAAGCGCAATTACGAATGCTTGATGTCTATGACAATTCTTTACGGCTTTCCAGATTTTCCCTAACAAAAAAGGTTGGTGAATGACACCAACCTTTTACGATGAAACGTATATCAGACCCGATAAAATTATCGGGTCTCTATACCCTTCATACTTCAAGTTGCTTATGTGTTGGCTACGGATTACTCGGCCCATCCATGGGCCTCGCCCTGACGGGCCGTCGCACGCGACGTTCAAATCTGCTCCCGGCAGATTTGTCGTTCGCCCCAGTCACATAGTTATCTATGCTCCTGGGGACTCACTCCCTTGCCGCCTTTAAGCAACTCGAATTATTTTGGGTATATACATATTAATCCCAGCTCAGAATAACTTTTCCTGACTGGCCTGAACGCATGGCGTCAAAACCTTTCTGGAAATCATCAATAGAGAAACGATGGGTGATAATCGGTGACAGATCCAGACCGGACTGGATCAGCGCCGCCATTTTGTACCACGTTTCGAACATCTCACGACCATAAATACCTTTAATGAACAAGCCCTTAAAGATGACTTTTGTCCAGTCGATAGACATATCTGATGGCGGAATCCCCAGCATCGCAATACGACCGCCGTGATTCATGGTGTCCAGCATGGTACGAAACGCCGGCGGCGCGCCGGACATCTCCAGACCCACATCGAACCCTTCGGTCATTCCCAGCTCCGCCATGACGTCGTTCAGGCTCTCTTTCGCGACGTTGACCGCGCGGGTGACGCCCATTTTACGCGCCAGCTCCAGACGGTATTCATTGACGTCAGTAATCACCACATGACGCGCGCCGACATGTTTCGCCACCGCGGCGGCCATTACGCCAATTGGCCCCGCCCCCGATACCAGTACATCTTCGCCGACCAGATCGAAAGACAGCGCCGTATGCACCGCATTACCAAACGGGTCGAAAATAGAGGCTAAATCATCAGAAATGTTATCCGGGATTTTAAACGCATTGAACGCCGGGATGACCAGGTATTCCGCGAAGCAGCCGGGACGGTTGACGCCCACGCCGGTGGTGTTGCGACACAGGTGAGTGCGACCGCCGCGGCAGTTGCGGCAATGACCACAGGTGATATGACCTTCGCCGGAGACGCGATCGCCAATTTTAAAGCCTTTCACTTCCTGACCGATGCCGACCACTTCGCCAACATATTCATGCCCCACGACCATCGGAACCGGGATGGTTTTTTGCGACCAGTCATCCCAGTTATAGATGTGAACGTCAGTACCGCAGATGGCTGTTTTACGGATTTTAATCAGCAAATCGTTATGGCCGGCTTCCGGTTCCGGAACGTCGGTCATCCAGATGCCCTCTTCCGCTTTCAGTTTGGATAACGCTTTCATCTTACATCCTCAGGCAATCACGCCCAGTTGTTTACCAATACGCGTGAACGCGTCTACCGCACGCGTAATTTGCTCAGGCGTATGCGCCGCAGACATCTGGGTACGAATACGCGCCTGACCTTTTGGTACGACCGGATAGAAGAAACCGGTAACGTAAATGCCCTCTTTTTGCAGTTCGCGGGCAAATTTCTGCGCGACAACCGCATCTCCCAGCATTACCGGGATGATGGCGTGATCCGCGCCTGCCAGCGTAAATCCCGCGGCAGACATCTGCTCACGGAACTGCCGGGCGTTCGCCCACAAGCGATCGCGCAGTTCTGCGCCCGCTTCCACCATCTCTAACACTTTAATAGAAGCCGCCACGATCGCCGGCGCCAGGGAGTTGGAGAACAGATATGGGCGGGAACGCTGACGCAACCACTCAACGACCTCTTTACGCGCCGCGGTATAGCCGCCGGATGCGCCGCCTAACGCTTTGCCCAGCGTACCGGTAATAATATCTACGCGGCCCATTACGTCGCAGTATTCATGGGAACCACGACCGTTTTCGCCGACAAAGCCTACCGCGTGAGAATCATCAACCATCACCAGCGCATCGTATTTATCGGCCAGATCACAGACGCCTTTCAGATTGGCGATGACGCCATCCATTGAGAACACCCCGTCGGTGGCGATCAGGACATGACGCGCGCCGGCCTCACGCGCCTCTTTCAGCCGCGCTTCCAGCTCAGCCATATCGTTGTTGGCATAGCGATAACGCTTCGCTTTACACAAACGCACGCCGTCAATGATAGACGCGTGGTTCAGCGCGTCGGAGATAATGGCGTCTTCCGCGCCCAGCAACGTCTCAAACAAGCCGCCGTTAGCGTCGAAACAGGAGGAATACAGAATCGCATCTTCCATGCCGAGGAAGCTTGCCAGCTTTTGCTCCAGCGCTTTGTGGCTATCCTGGGTGCCGCAGATAAAACGCACGGACGCCATACCGAAACCGTGGCTGTCCATACCCGCTTTTGCGGCATTAATCAGCTCAGGGTGATTCGCCAGCCCGAGGTAGTTATTGGCGCAAAAGTTAATAACGTGGCTTCCATCCGCCACGGTGATATCCGCCTGCTGCGCAGATGTAATAATGCGCTCTTCTTTAAACAATCCTTCCACCCGGGCGGTTTCCAGATCGTTGGTTAACTGTTTGTAAAAATCCCCACGCATTGCGATTCTCCAGACTGGGCAAATTTCAGCACATATTACCCAAAGCGATACGTTGATACGAGATGACGCGTCATCACTTCTTTAAAATGCAGCATAAATCACGCGTATCCTCACGGGTTATCAGTGAATGGATGAATAGTGTTATGATAAGAGCATTCATGTCTGAGACAGTCTCTGACACCATAATTCAAAGGTTACAGTTATGATCATCGTTACCGGCGGCGCGGGCTTTATCGGCAGCAATATCGTTAAGGCCCTGAATGATAAAGGTATCACCGATATTCTGGTGGTGGATAACCTGAAAGACGGCACCAAGTTTGTAAACCTGGTGGATCTGAACATTGCTGACTATATGGATAAGGAAGATTTCCTGATCCAGATTATGTCCGGAGAAGAGCTCGGCGATATCGAAGCTATTTTCCATGAAGGCGCCTGCTCTTCCACCACCGAGTGGGACGGCAAGTATATGATGGATAATAACTATCAATACTCCAAAGAGCTGCTGCACTATTGTCTTGAGCGCGAAATCCCGTTCCTCTATGCCTCTTCTGCCGCCACCTATGGCGGTCGCACGTCTGATTTCATCGAATCGCGCGAATACGAAAAACCGCTTAACGTTTACGGCTATTCTAAATTCCTGTTTGATGAATATGTGCGCCAGATCCTGCCAGAAGCGAACTCGCAGATTGTCGGTTTCCGCTATTTCAACGTCTATGGACCACGTGAAGGCCATAAAGGCAGCATGGCAAGCGTGGCATTTCATCTGAATACACAGTTAAACAACGGCGAAAGCCCGAAACTGTTTGAAGGCAGCGAAAACTTCAAGCGCGACTTCGTTTACGTGGGCGATGTGGCCGCCGTTAACCTGTGGTTCCTGGAAAGCGGCAAGTCCGGCATCTTTAACCTGGGCACAGGCCGTGCGGAATCTTTCCAGGCCGTCGCCGACGCGACGCTGGCATACCATAAAAAAGGTAGCATTGAATACATTCCGTTCCCGGATAAGCTGAAAGGTCGCTATCAGGCGTTTACGCAGGCGGATTTAACCAATCTGCGCAACGCGGGCTACGACAAACCCTTTAAGACCGTCGCCGAAGGCGTCACGGAGTATATGGCCTGGCTGAACCGCGACGCGTAAGTATGAAAATTTTGGTCATTGGCCCGTCCTGGGTGGGCGACATGATGATGTCGCAAAGTCTCTATCGCACGCTTAAAGCGCGCTATCCCCAGGCGATAATCGACGTGATGGCGCCAGCCTGGTGTCGTCCGTTATTATCGCGTATGCCGGAAGTTAACGAGGCGATACCCATGCCGCTGGGCCACGGCGCGCTGGAAATCGGCGAGCGCCGCAGATTGGGCCATAGCCTGCGAGAGAAGCGCTACGATCGCGCCTGGGTGCTGCCAAATTCGTTTAAATCGGCGCTGATTCCTTTCTTTGCCAATATCCCGCACCGTACCGGCTGGCGCGGCGAAATGCGCTATGGCCTGCTGAACGATGCGCGCGTCCTTGATAAAGACGCCTGGCCGCTGATGGTGGAGCGCTACGTGGCGCTGGCCTATGACAAGGGCGTGATGCGCACGGCGAAAGATCTGCCGCAGCCGCTACTCTGGCCACAGCTCCAGGTTAGCGAGGGTGAAAAGTCGCTGATGTGCAGCGACTTTTCACTATCTTCTGAACGTCCTCTGATCGGCTTTTGCCCCGGCGCGGAATTTGGCCCGGCAAAACGTTGGCCGCACTATCACTACGCCGAACTGGCAAAGCAGCTCATTAACGAAGGGTACCAGGTCGTACTGTTTGGCTCGGCAAAAGACCATGAAGCCGGAAATGAGATCCTGGCGGCGCTGAATAGCGAGCAGCAGGCATGGTGTCGCAACCTGGCGGGGGAAACCCAGCTGGAACAGGCCGTCATTCTGATAGCCGCCTGTAAAGCCATCGTCACCAACGATTCCGGGCTGATGCACGTCGCGGCGGCGCTCGACCGCCCGCTGGTCGCCTTGTATGGCCCAAGTAGCCCGGATTTCACGCCACCGCTGTCTCATAAGGCCCGGGTGATTCGTCTCATTACGGGTTATCACAAAGTGCGTAAAGGCGATACGGCGCAAGGCTATCACCAGAGCCTGATCGATATCACGCCGCAGCGGGTTCTGGAAGAGCTTCATTCGCTGTTGTCGGAAGAGGGCGTTTAATGCGGGTTTTGATCGTTAAAACATCATCGATGGGCGACGTATTACATACCCTGCCTGCGCTTACCGACGCGCAACAGGCGATTCCGGGGATTCAATTTGATTGGGTTGTCGAAGAAGGGTTTGCGCAAATTCCGTCCTGGCACAGTGCTGTCGATCGCGTGATTCCCGTCGCTATTCGCCGTTGGCGCAAAGCCTGGTTTTCCGCGCCCATTAAAGCGGAACGCACAGCCTTTCATCGGGCGGTATGCGCATACCAATACGACGCTGTGATTGATGCGCAGGGGCTGGTGAAAAGCGCGGCGCTGGTGACGCGTCTGGCGCATGGGATAAAGCACGGTATGGACTGGAGTACCGCCCGCGAACCGCTGGCCAGCCTGTTCTATAACCGTAAACACCATATCGCAAAGCAACAACATGCGGTTGAACGGACGCGCGAGCTGTTCGCCAAAAGCCTGGGATACGATAAACCGCAGTCGCAGGGCGATTATGCCATCGCAAAACATTTTCTGCATTGCCAGCAGGCGGTTAGCGATCCGTATGCGGTGTTTTTACATGCCACGACCCGCGATGATAAACACTGGCCGGAAGCAAACTGGCGCGAGCTTATCGGTATGGTGGGCAACACCGGATTACGGATAAAACTTCCCTGGGGCGCGCCTCATGAGGAGGCCCGGGCTAAACGACTGGCCGAAGGCTTTGACTATGTGGATGTGTTACCGCGCATGAGCCTGGAGGAGGTCGCCAGAGTGCTGGCTGGCGCAAAATTTGTCGTATCGGTTGATACCGGCCTGAGCCATCTCACCGCCGCGCTCGACAGACCGAATATTACGCTATATGGCCCAACGGACCCTGGGTTAATTGGAGGTTATGGGAAGAACCAAATGGCATGCTGCTCACCAGAACAGAACCTGGCGAATTTAGATGCCACAAGCGTATTTGGAAAGATTCATTAAAGAGACTCTGTCTCATCCCAAACCTATTGTGGAGAAAAGATGCTAACCACATCATTAACGTTAAATAAAGAGAAATGGAAGCCGATCTGGAATAAAGCGCTGGTTTTTCTTTTTGTTGCTACGTATTTTCTGGATGGTATTACGCGTTATAAACATTTGATAATCATACTTATGGTTATCACCGCGATTTATCAGGTCTCACGCTCACCGAAAAGTTTTTCTCCTCTTTTCAAAAATAGCGTATTTTATAGCGTAGCAGTATTATCATTAATCCTTGTTTATTCCATACTCATATCGCCAGATATGAAAGAAAGTTTCAAGGAATTTGAAAATACGGTACTGGAGGGTTTCTTATTATATACTTTATTAATCCCCGTACTATTAAAAGATGAAACAAAAGAAACGGTTGCGAAAATAGTACTTTTCTCCTTTTTAACAAGTTTAGGATTACGTTCGCTGGTAGAAATTGTCTTTTATATTCAGGACTATTCCAGGGGGGTGATGCCATTTACAAACTATGACCATCGACATATATCTGATTCAATGGTATTTCTGTTCCCGGCATTGTTGAATATCTGGCTATTCAGAAAAACATCGCTCAAACTCGCTTTCTTTGCGCTGAGCGCCGTCTACTTATTTTTAATGTTAGGCACCTTGTCGCGGGGAGCATGGCTGGCAGTTTTAGTGGTGGGCGTTTTATGGGCGATTTTGAACCGCCAGTGGAAACTAATGGGAATTGGCGCTGCTATCCTGGTTATTGCTGGCGTTTTAGTTATCACTCAGCAAAGCCATAAACCGGATCAGGAGCGACTACTGTATAAATTACAGCAGACAGATAGCTCATATCGTTATACTAACGGAACGCAGGGCACCGCGTGGATACTGATTCAGGAAAACCCGATCAAGGGCTACGGCTATGGTAATGATGTGTATGATAGTGTTTATAATAAACGCGTTGTCGATTATCCAACGTGGACCTTTAAAGAATCTATCGGTCCGCATAATACCATTCTGTACATCTGGTTTAGTGCAGGCATATTAGGTCTGGCGAGCCTGGCCTATTTATATGGCGCTATCATCAGGGAAACAGCCAGCTCTACCTTCAGGAAAGTAGAGATAAGCCCCTACAATGCTCATCTCTTGCTATTTTTATCTTTCGTCGGTTTTTATATCGTTCGTGGCAATTTTGAACAGGTCGATATTGCTCAAATTGGTATCATTACTGGTTTTCTGCTGGCGCTAAGAAATAGATAAAAAAACGCGCTGATACTTATTACGGTATCAGCGCGTTTTTCATCATCAGAACTCAATCACTTATCAAACCAGCTTTTCATTTGTTCCTCGAAACGCTGCGCTACATTTTCCCAACTGTATTTTGAAAACACCAGGGATTTTGCTTTTTCGGCAATCTGGTGGCGTTCCTTATCAGCAAGCGCACGGTTAATATCATTAATTATACTGTCGCTCGACATAGGCTCTGCGAGGTGATAGCCCGTTATGCCATCTAACACAAATTCGCTAATCCCCCCTTTTTTGCTGGCAAGAACCGCTTTTCCTGCTGCCATCGCTTCTACAGCCACCATGCAAAATGCTTCTTCAACCTGAGATGGCACAATAACCAGATCGGCTATATGATAGAAGTTATGCATCTGGTCAGGAGATTGCCCCCCAGCCATAATACAATCCGTTCCAATCTCTTTTGCGGCGTCCAGTACTTTCTTTTGATACTCTGCTTTTTCACCCTTGCGGCTTGCATAAGGGTCGCCAACAACGACAAGTTTAATATTACTTCTTAAGGTACGTAATTGTTTGAACGCCTGCAAAAGCAACAGGATGCCTTTATCAGGCGAAATTCTCCCGGCATATAAGAGAACGGTGGCATCTTCCGCAATATTTAATTGCTGACGAAGATTATCTTGTGGGTTTCTTTTATAAGTCTCAGCACAAAAACCATTAGGCACAATACTAACAGCAGCGGCGGGCAATCTTTCTTCATAAAACGCTTTAAGAAACTGACTGGGCACGATAATTTTTGCATCGTTATCAGGAAGTTCTGGTTCAAACGCGTTATGCATGTGCATAACCAGTTTTGCATTCGGATTGCGCTCTCTGATCTGCCGATACAGTTTCATACTATTATGAATAACAATGACGCTATCTTCCTGGGTAGTCACTTTATCTCTAATATTAAGGACGCGCTGGGAATAGGGTAGTGGGTCGAGACGAGTCCATTTCTGAAAAAGACGCTTATAAACTTTACTAAAGCCAATGTAATGAATATCACAGTTATCGTTTATTTTATTATATTCAGGATAGCCAGCATTCTTTATACAAGCAATAGCACTCGGTATTGATAGTCGTTTTGCAACCTGGTAAATCCAGGTTTCTACCGCAGCCGCACCACGAGGAGGAATTGAAAATATAGGAGTAACAGTAAATATGATTTTTTTAATCATAATAGCTATAATCCAGAATAGTTAACTTTATAGAAAAAGAAATGTTATAGAAAAAGAAATGCGTGCCGAAGCAACGCAAAATAATGATTTATCTAGTGTCTAGACAATTTTATCGTAATATATTTCATCCTCAAGCTCCGAGGCTGTAATATATGGAATAATATCGTAATGAATTGCAGTATCATCTGATAAATTAAAGATATTTAAATCACTCACATTTTTTCTCATAAAAGTAAAAAATGGCAGTATTTTAAACAGGTCTTTACTAAGCTCAGATGGCATAGGGCTGGTAGATTCGTCATAGAAACGTGGGCAACTCCCTGTTAAGTCAAGCCCAGAACATATAATACGACCATACTTAAGGGAATAGGCAACTTGAATAGCGGTATAAGCAATAGTATGGCAAGAGCAATACCCGATGCTGATATCCTTGCAAAATCCAGCCAGTCGCCCTCTTTTCGAAAGAGGAACTGAAATAAGTAATGCTTTATGAACCCGCTTGAGGATATTAAATTTAATTTTCTTTAAAAAGCCCCCTTTTTCTCGGCGATAAAAGGAGCGAATAATTAAACAGTTTTCTTCAATATATTTTTGATCATCCACTGAAGCCTGTTCGTACACATCAAGATTGACGATAGTAAACTGACTGTTACGGCTAAAGTTATAAAAATCTTCGCGCCGGCGATGGAGGAAGCGAACATCCGTCAGAAGGTACAAAAATGGCTTGACGTTATTGTTTAGCAAATATTGAACAGAACCATTGACTGCAATGACATCTTTCATTCGTAACAAGGACAGCGGCGTCTTTCTGGACGTAGGACCAGAAAGAAAAATAATACAATCTTCAGCCGTTCTTTTCGCAATAAGTTGCAGAACATCGGCGTGAGTTATGAAGTTAACGCTGCCCATAAAAAACTCGTATGTTTATCATGCAACCTATAAATAAATGTTATATTCAATAACTAATATTACATCTCAAATTCTCTCAAGTATGTCATAACGCTGCAGCAAATAAAAGTCAGTCAGCCCCTTAAATTAAACCAAACGTGCTACATTGCTCAGCGCTTTTCCTTACCCTTAATATGACGCAAGAAATTTCGAAGTTTTTTCTTATAAATCAATAAGTAAAATCCGATATCTCTCACATTATTTTTGATACCATAATGTCTTTCTAAATCAATACGATCCTTTGCTTTTCGTTGTCTGGAAGGTCTTTTTCCGGACAAATCGATAATTCTGATCTCATTGCCTTGCAGGATAAAGTTACCTTTATGGGGATCGCCCGAAACCATACCATGCTGATGCAGAGAATATATCGACTGTTTGATTTTTCCTCTCACTTCGTCAGAAATTTCTGGCATATCAACAAGTTCAATACCTTCAATATACTCAATTATCATCACGTATGTTTTTACATAGCGTAATGTTTTAATTTCCGCCAGCAGGTAAAAATCATTAAGCGCCGCAAACCCTTCACGCCGCACACGATCTGTCTGATGAAAAAGCTTTTCGTAGTAATCCCCTTTTACTAACGATTTAAAAAAGCGTTCAGTATTTTTTACTTTTGGGCTAAATACTTTGAGAATATATTTTCCGTAGTCTGTATTAATCAGTACAACTTTTGTATCTTCTATATTACGGAAGACTTTAATAACCTGATGATTATAAGATAGAAAATCTTTGAATATCTCAATGTATTTTTCACCGTCTTTTTTGACAAAGACGGTATAGTTTTTAACCTTTTTTTCAATAATCATAATGGAGATTTAGGGAAGAGAATTATTTGTGGAAAAGTTTACGATAAAGATATGCGCTTCCAGCCAGAAGGCCTTTAAAATAATGACCTTGCACGAGAAGATGTTTATATCGCTTCTTAAATTCGACTATGGTACGCGCATCTTTTGCGGGAAAATCTTTCCAGGGCGAGTTCAGTCGTGCATTTTTATAATAGATAACTGAAGGATAATTTGCCCAGGCATGCCATGGTTTTGTAGCGCCCGTATAATGAATTAAAACAGTATTATCATTAATTATATTGCTATATTTTTTATGTGACTTATCTTTCAACTCACTTTTGATAGTATAAATGGTATTATACGGTCGCGGTAGAAAAATGACTTTGTCCTGTAGGAGAATATTCAAAACATCCTGATCGGGATATTTAAAAGAGTCAGCTTCTTTACCTGCCAGAAGTAAAAATGCCTTTTCAGTTAAGGCATTCTCTTGCCATAATTTCAGGTTAACAAAAACCACGCCGGAGTTAAAATAACCACCTTGTAAATTAAATGCTCTTAATCTCTCATTTACCTTATTCTGGATGGAATCAACATCTTTTACGACCGCAGCAATCTTCTCTGTCAAATCAAGTTGTAGAAGATCTTGCAAAGATCCTTTGCATACAACATCGGCATCCAAATAAAGTAGTGTATTTACCTTCTTGCTGAGATAATCGAAAGCAAATAAACGAAAATACATTGCTCTCGACCATACTTTAGTTTGAGGCAATACTTCAAGGCTTTCTACTTTAATAAGATAAAGAGAAATTTTTATGTGATGCTGTACGGCTAAACGCTCTATATATTTTACAAAACACGGGGAGTATGAATCACAAATAATGTGAAAAGCGAGCGGGATATTATTGTTTAATATAACTGAAGCGATTGATACCCCCACACCATCAAGATAGTTTTCATCAACGCCATAAGAAATGTTTAATACGTTATCATCATTATTATTATTACTTTCATCAAAAACTTTATATTCAGCTATTTCTATCTCAGGAAATGAATCCATTACATCACCTATGGGTTTTATTCAAGAAGTTTACGTTTAAAGTAGGCTATATAATAATTTACACCCGAAGTATAATGCTTCTGATTAAACATATGCTTTGCCGCATAACGTAACTGATGGCTAGTGACTGGATTTAAAAGTGCACAATGAGACCATGGTGAGTTGCTCTTAGCCTGTAAAAAATATTGTGACACAGGGTAAGCCCCCCAACTATGCCAGGGCTTCGTTGGTCCGATATAATGAACAAATACAGTCTCAGCATCGACTGGATTAATAACTGAATCTTTTAATTCATAGTTAAGACTAAATTGTGTATTAAATTTTTTATCAACAAAACGCGCTTTATTCACTAACAATATATTTAATACATCCTGATCAAGGTGCGTTATGCGCTGTACTACCTCCGGATCTTTTAGCATTTCAATCGCTTTCTTAGAGATATTTTCTGCGGTCCAAAGAGGTATGTTAATTAAAATAAAACCGGCATTAAAATAGCCAGAAACCAGCCCAGGCGTTGCCAGGCTAACCGAGCGCTTAGTCCACCATTCCAACTCGCCTTCAGCAACGACAGCCGCAATCTCATTTTCAGCAAAATTAAGATCAATAAGTTCCTGAATACTCCCCTTACATGCAATATCTGCATCCAGATAAAGTATTCTATCTGTTTTATCTGAAAAATAATCGGCGATAATGAATCTAAAGTATGTTGCATAGGTCCAGTTTTTGGTACTGGGTAGCGATTTTAAGCGCTCACAGTCGATTAGGTAAACAACAATCTGCGTAGCGTACTGTTTTGCTAATGCCTCAAATCGCTGCTGGTCTTCAGAGTCAAAGAAATCGGTAAAAACATGGAAAGCTAACGCCTTCTCTGGGTTAGCAAGGAGAACCGATGCAATAGAGACACCACAGCCAAAAAGAAAGTTTTTATCAATCCCATAAGCTATATTAAATTTATCAGCATCACTATGTTGTGCATAGTTATAATCTAAAGTCTGTTGAATGACTTCTTCTTCAAAATATTTTCTGCTCATAGTGATCACTTTTGTAATTTCGAGAATATCGCATTATTAAAATTTTTAAAATATAGCACATCGTAAAATCTCTCAATCGTGCCGGGAATAATATCATGCTGATATTTTACTTCACCAGAAATAACACGATTAAGGTGTCCTACAAAATCATCTATAGCCCCCGGGGTGTAAAGCTCACCATTCAAACCGGGTTTAATCATATCGCGCGGGCCAGACATACAATCAGAACTAATACACGGAATTCCATATGACATTGCTTCCAGCAGGGTCATAGGAAATCCCTCAAACGCAGAGGTAAGTAGTAACGCGGTGATATTTTTTATTTTTTGCTGTACGACTTGCCACGGCGCTCTTTGCCAACCATACCAGATCACACGCTGCTCAATACCAAGCTCCCGACTATAGGCCTGGCACTTTTCAAAATCTGAGCCATCACCAATAATATGTAGCTGCCATTCCCCTGTCGTACGAGCTAAGCCATCAAATAAATCTTTAACTCTTTTCTGCCCTTCAAATTTAAGACGCCCTACATAGAGAAATACAGCGGGTTTATCGCGCTCAGGCGGCGGCACAATGATTGTTTTAATAGAGACAGGATTATAAACGACGCTAATATCTTGCGCTGAGATACCCCGTGCCATCATCTGTTCTTTAATACCACTACTGATGGCCAGATGATAATCCGCGTACGTTATACATTCTGCATGTTTTTTATGGTCGAGCGAAAAATGCGGCCACGAGAAAATAGTAAACTGTTTACCACTTTTCTTTCGTGCTTTATTGGCATAAAGACATGAGATGACATCAATACATATCACAATATCTGGTGACGTTTCTTTCAGCCATTGACTAAAATTATAAACATGCTTAGCTCGACGAAGGAAACTTAATTTTATATTTGAGAATGATTGCGCATATTTAATCTCTTTTAGCCATGCTTTATCCATTTTGTCATTACGACAAAAGAAAAACATTTCACAGTTGATTTTCGGAGAGCTATTTTCAAACGTATGGATAACGTTGCTAATAACGGTTTCCATCCCTCCAAAACCAGATACCGCTTCGCCAATAAATGCTATTTTCATATATACCCCAGAGTTAAAACCTTAATCTAAAGACTTTAGATATTAAATAGCAAAAATAGTAATATAACCCTATAGAGTAATTTTTACCTGACATCTCTCTTTTTGCTTTAAGGCGTAGTCAATATCTTTATTATTTTCGATAATGGAATATATTGCCACACCTGCTGGCATTATAAAACCATGATCAAAGCAAAGAGCAATGTCCAGTCTTCTTCCAAAAAAATCATCATGTTGAATTATGTTTTTTTGGTTTGAAATATAACTTTTAATGTCAGACATTCTGTCTATCCTTGTCTCACTCATAAATTACTCACTGAGTGCATAATTATTATAATTACAGATTTTTTCTTATTGTTCTTTCTTTAATTCGAGCGGCTTTAACATCCGCCTGGTGAATCAACCCCGATTCTTTTTGCAAAATCTCTCGCAGGGGGAGAGAGAAATACTCACGCATAAACCGGAATATATCTCGCTGAGTCAGGCCAATATTCATTGAAGAAAAATAAAGCCCAATTAAATCTTTGTCACGCCAGCGAAGGGGAACGTGCTGACGTATCTGCGCGCGATGCAGGTCAATTACGGAGATTTTTAAATCCTCTTCGCGACCAGTGAAAGGTAAATGCAGAAGAAAGTGGCAAATATAACAGTCGCGATGGTTAATTCCCCCGGCGTGCATTTTACGTACCATAGTCGCAACACGCTTAATGATCATCCACTTCACCTGCGCGTCCGGTGGATTAACAGCCCAGTCAGCACAGTAGTCTTCAAGGCTAATGGTGGGCGTTAAATCTTCGGTGATAATAAATGATGTTCTGGTTAGCGGGTTTACGCCTTTTTCACCAAAACCAACGCCGTGCATCGTATCAACGCCCAGCTCATGTAGACGATGAATAGCGTGCCATTCTCTGTCAGCGCCCAAAACAGGCATACGTAACGAAATCAGGTTCTTCACAATTTCTTTCAGCGAAGTGCCTTTATGCCACTTCAGGAAGTAACTTTTGCCGTCCAGCTCGAACCGCAATGTTCGACGCGTCTCCAGCTCTCTGAACACTTCGCCCTGTAACGTTTTCACTTCCTCAAAAGCATCTTTACCGCGCCATAGTGTGGTTAACGGCGCTTTCAGCTCAACCATCTAAATCACCTGTAATAATATCTGCGGCCTTCTCCGGTAAGCTGTATAAATCCTGGGTATCAGCATAATACCGCGCATTTTCAGCCCAGGCGTTGCGTAAGGAAGGCTGTGTCAGCACTTTGAGTAAAACCTCATTTAGCGCATCCTGGCGAAAAGGTTCCGTCATCGCTTCGCCACAGTTTGCATCCACAATATAATGTGCATAACCGCACACCGCGGTTGTCAGCACCGGCAAACCAGCAGTAATGGCTTCCAGCAAAACAATACCAGCAGCTTCCTGATAGGCTGGGTGCAGTAAAAGGTCGGCTGCCGCCATTAACTCCGCGATATCATTACGTCCGGAGAAAAAATGCACATTCGTGCCGACGCCGCTTCTTTCAGCCAGTGCTGCAAACTTCTTCGGCTTATCCTGCCCGACAACATAGAGCACCGTATTTTGCCGTAAAGATTCGGGTAGCGATGCCAGCGCTTCAATAGAGCGATCCACACCTTTACGGGTAAAGTCAGACCCTACTTGCAACAGTAATTTTTGCTGTTCTGAGATACCATTTTTCTGACGATAAATTTGACGACTGTTCGGGATCTGTTGACTATATTTTCTGTCCGGGTAAATCCCCGGAGGAAGAATATGGAAACGCTCCGCTTCAGTCTGATAATGTTTTTGGAAGTCAGCAATCTGCTTATTCGTCAGCATTAATAGTTGCGTCTGCTTGCCGTGTTCAAACGTGGCGCGTTCAAAAGCAGCATAATGCCGATAGCGTGATGTCAGGCGATAGAAAAAACCTTTTTCCTGTGCGACTTTTTCGGCATAACACACGTCTGCGGCGTAATACACATCAAGGCCCGGCATCTTATTGAATCCAACCACCCGATCGACAGGGTGGTCGCGCAAATGGTGTTGCACCCAGGCATAATATTCTGCGTTACGACCGTGGTTCGTCCGGGATTTAACCGGCACGCGGATTAATTCAAAGTTATCCGGGCATTCCCCTTCCCATGACTGAGTATAAACACGAACCTGATGACCTCGCGCCGCCACGGTTTGGGCAATGCGCATAAAATCACGCTGCAGACCGCCAAAAGGAAAATACTTATATAAGCAAAAGGCAACTCTCATAGCAGGCTGTCCAAATCTATGGTGCGTGCCTCATGCGGCAGCATTTTTTCCGTCGCGGCGATAACATCTTCAGCCGGAATCACGGAAAGGTATTTTTTATTACGATCAAGCTCATGCCGTTCAGGCATCGGCTGATAATTGCCTGCCCAAAACTGAATGATGTCGTCGGTCCAGGGACGCCAGAACACATGATCCGTCGCGCCGAAAAGGCAAATGACCGGCGTTTTGACTGCTGCGGCAATATGACCAGGGGCCGAATCAACGCCGATAAAGAGATCCGCATGGTCAATCAACGCGCCCAATTCAGGAAAGCGAGTTTTACCCGCCAGACCAGTAACCGGTTTTGTTTCACAGCCGCGTGCAATAGCATCCACGCAGGCCATCTCGTCTGCGGCCGGGCCTGACGTCAGTACAACTTGATAACCGCGGCGCTGCACGGCATCAATAACCTGCGAGAATTTATCATTATCCCAGCACTTAAATAGCTGCCGTGCCGTAGGCTGAATAACAACATATTGTCGGGTCACACCAAGTTGTTTGAGCTGTTGTCGCATGTTTTCCCAATGTTCCGGGCGATAGCTCATGGTGGTTTCCGTGACATACTGTTTTAGCGCTAACGGCTTTAGCGCGGATAATGTGCGCTCAACAGCATGTTCTCCCGCATAAGGTACTAAATGCGTAAAGCTCTTTTTCCATAGAGCAGACTGACGATTACCGAAATCCTGCGAGATTTTTATTTTTGCGTTTAAAAAACGCACAATAAGCGCCACGCTCCACTGATCGGTGAGATTGACGACCAGATCATACGAGTTAGCACGCAATTTTTTGATTAGCGATAGCGCGTTTTTGATCTTCTCTTTTGTTCCTGCGCCTTTGTTACTGATGCCGTAGAGTGCATTAATCTCCGGATTTTCCGACAATATCGGTATGGTGTTCTGGTAAAGAAGCACATCGATTTTTGCATCGGGATAATTCTGCTTCAGCGTGCTGATGACAGGGGTGGTAAGTAACATGTCTCCATGAAAACGCATTTTTATAATCAGAATTCTTCGAAATGGCTTTTCCACAAGCGACTCTTTGGTTGAAATTGTCCGGATAAATAAGCAGAAAAAAGCACGCTACCGCCCCAGGCTTCACAGCAACCCGATGGCTAATACCGCACTCATTTTAGATGCGCTAGTGTAACACTTCTTTCGCAGCAATCCGATACGAATAATTTTTATACACAATCATTTTTTTAATCATAAATTCAAAGAGATAATAATTTATCCCCCTCTTGTGAATGGTCATTCCCATTGTCTGGGGCGACAAGGGCGGCAAATTTCAATGGATTGCGTAAAAATGCAAAAATAATGGGGTTCAGCGCCTGGAATCCTCGCTTCTGAGCCAATTTGGCGCAAAAATGGGAAAAGTAATGGTAAAGCCCAGGCTAAATACATAGAATCCCCAGCACATCCATAAGTCAGCTATTTACTATGCTCGAATTGCTTTACACCGCTCTTCTCTACCTTATTCAGCCTCTGATCTGGATACGGCTTTGGGTGCGTGGACGTAAAGCGCCGGCCTATCGTAAGCGCTGGGGTGAACGCTACGGATTCTACCGCCGTCCGTTGAAACCGGGCGGAATCATGCTGCATTCCGTCTCGGTGGGCGAAACTCTGGCGGCCATCCCATTGGTCCGCGCTCTACGTCATCGCTATCCCGATCTGCCTATTACCGTAACGACCATGACGCCGACCGGCTCGGAGCGCGTCCAGTCCGCCTTTGGCAACGATGTTCAGCACGTTTACTTGCCTTATGATTTGCCCGATGCGCTCAATCGTTTCCTCAATAAGATTGATCCTAAGCTGGTATTGATCATGGAGACTGAGCTCTGGCCAAATCTGATTGCTGCGCTGCACAAACGTCATATTCCGCTGGTTATCGCTAATGCGCGGCTTTCCGCCCGCTCCGCCGCGGGTTATGCGAAGCTTGGCAAGTTTGTCCGTACGCTCTTGCGCCGTATCACCCTGATTGCCGCGCAAAACGAAGAAGATGGCGAACGCTTTGTGGCATTGGGCGCGAAGAACAATCAGGTCACGGTCACCGGCAGTCTGAAATTTGATATTTCAGTTACGCCGCAGCTGGCGGCTAAAGCCGTTACGCTACGCCGCCAGTGGGCGCCGCACCGTCCGGTCTGGATTGCCACCAGCACCCACGATGGCGAAGAGAGTATCGTTATCGCCGCTCACCAGGCGTTATTACATCAATTCCCGAATTTATTACTGATTCTGGTGCCCCGCCATCCGGAGCGTTTCCCGGATGCTATCAATCTTGTGCGTCAGGCAGGGTTAAGCTACATCACTCGTTCTTCGGGCGAAGTACCGTCCGCCAGCACCCAGGTCGTGGTAGGCGATACCATGGGCGAATTAATGTTGCTCTATGGCATTGCCGATCTCGCCTTTGTTGGTGGTTCGCTGGTTGAACGCGGCGGTCATAACCCGCTGGAGGCCGCCGCTCATGCGATTCCGGTACTGATGGGTCCGCATACCTTTAACTTTAAAGATATTTGCGCCCGTCTGGATCAGGCGAGCGGACTTATCACGATTACCGATGCGGCTACGCTGGCAAAAGAAGTTTCCTCTTTACTGACCGACGCTGATTATCGTAATTTCTACGGACGTCACGCAGTTGAAGTGCTGTATCAAAATCAGGGCGCGCTCCAGCGTCTGCTGCAACTGCTGGAACCTTATCTGCCACCGAAAACGCATTGAGGACTGTCATGCAAAAACGGGCGATTTATCCAGGTACGTTTGATCCGATTACTAACGGTCATCTCGATATTGTGACGCGCGCAACGCAGATGTTCGACCATGTCATTCTGGCTATCGCCGCCAGCCCCGGCAAGAAACCCATGTTCACCCTGGACGAACGTGTGGCGCTGGCGCAAAAAGCGACCGCACACCTGGGTAACGTAGAGGTGGTAGGCTTTAGCGACCTGATGGCCAATTTCGCCCGCGACAGACAGGCGAATATCCTGATTCGTGGTCTGCGCGCGGTGGCGGATTTTGAATATGAAATGCAGTTGGCGCATATGAATCGCCATCTGATGCCGCAACTGGAAAGCGTTTTCCTGATGCCGTCCAAAGAGTGGTCGTTTATTTCATCGTCGCTGGTCAAAGAAGTGGCGCGCCATCAGGGCGATGTGACCCACTTTCTGCCGGACAATGTGCATCAGGCGCTAATGGATAAGTTGAAATAAGTTTCCTACCTTGCCGGGCCTGGCATTTTACTTCTGACAGTGACGGCAATAGAACGTCGCGCGCTGTGCGTGTTTCGTTGCGACTATCGGCGTACCGCATACCCGACACGGCTCGCCTTTGCGCCCGTACACCTGCAACTCCTGGGCAAAATAGCCCGGCTTCCCATCGCTTTGCAGAAAATCCTTCAGCGTTGTCCCGCCTTGTTCAATAGAGCGCAGCAAAACGGCTTTAATCACCCGCGCCAGCAGGTCGCACTCCGCTGTCGAGAGTGACGACGCCAGGCGGTCAGGGTGAATACCAGCGGCAAACAGCGACTCGCTGGCGTAGATATTCCCCACGCCGACCACCAGCTTGTTATCCATCAGCCAGGGTTTAATCGCCGTCTTCTTCTTCGCGCATTTCTGTTGCAAATATTCGCCATTAAACTCATCGCTTAGCGGCTCCGGTCCCAGATGCGCCAGTACGTTATGCCCTTCCAGCTCTTTGGTCCATAACCAGGCGCCAAAGCGGCGAGGATCGGTATAACGTAGAATTTTGCCGTTGCTCATCACCAAATCGACATGGTCGTGCTTTTCCGCCGGCAGCGCTTCCGGCAGTATCCGCAAGCTTCCCGACATCCCCAGGTGAATAATTATCCAGCCGTCAGGCAGCTCCAGCAGTAGATATTTAGCACGACGCTGAACGCTAAGGACGGGTGTATCGCTCAGACGATAAATTTCATCTGAAACCGGCCAGCGCAGACGGCCGTTACGGATATGGGCGTGCAGGATAGTAGCGCCAACTAAATGGGGTTCAATACCCCGGCGGCTGGTTTCAACTTCGGGTAATTCAGGCATAACGTCTCCGGCTGTGTGGCAGGTCTCATTAATATGGGGACGGCCAGAAAACAAAAAACCCCGCCGAAGCGAGGTTTTTGTTACATCAAAGCGAGAATTATTTGATTTTCGCTTCTTTGTAGATCACGTGCTGACGGACAACTGGATCGAATTTTTTCAGTTCCAGTTTTTCCGGTTTAGTACGTTTGTTCTTCGTAGTGGTATAGAAGTGACCAGTACCAGCAGAAGAAACCAGCTTGATTTTCTCACGAATACCTTTAGCCATGATTTATTTCCTCTTAGTACTTAGTACTTTTCGCCACGGGCACGCAGTTCAGACAGAACTGTTTCGATGCCTTTTTTATCGATGATACGCATACCTTTAGCAGATACACGCAGGGTGACAAAACGCTTCTCGCTCTCAACCCAGAAACGGTGAGAGTGCAGGTTAGGCAGGAAACGGCGTTTAGTCGCGTTCAGTGCGTGGGAACGGTTGTTACCGGTCACCGGACGCTTGCCAGTAACTTGGCAGACTCGGGACATGTCTATTCTCCAAAAATCAAATTAGCTCGAGCTTCGTATGGGGTATCGGCGCCTCGTCAGGCTTTACAGCCTGGTCATCGCGCAGTTCTATTGAACTCTCGATTGCCAGGCCCAAATGCCAAACCCGAGATTCTCAAAGGTGGCGTAGTATACGCTGACCCGGCGATATGCTCAAGTCCCGAACAGACAAAGATCCCGATGGATCGCGCAAAGAATCTTAAATCCAGCCGCGTTCGGCAAAAGAAACGTACTCTCCGCGCCCAATTATCAGGTGATCGAGCACCCGGATATCCATAAACTGGCAACACTTTATCACGCGCTCAGTGATAAGTTTATCTGCTTTACTTGGCTCTGCGCAGCCTGAAGGGTGGTTATGCGCCAGAATGACCGCTGAAGCATTGAGTTTAATCGCTTCCCGAACAATCTCACGCGGATGCACCTCTACGTGGTTAAGCGTGCCGGAAAACAGGCGGCTGTGCTGAAGCACCCGGTGCTGGGCATCGAGGAAGATCACCAGAAAGATCTCACGCTCTTCGCCCGTCAGTTGGCTTTGCAGAAATTCCCGCGTCATTTCCGGACTCAGCAACGCACTTTCCTCATTCATGCGCACGCTGTAATAGCGCCTTGCCAGCTCAGCAATGCCTTTCAACTGCGCGAATTTCGCCAGGCCGATGCCGTTTACGCCACGAAACTGCGCAAAGTCCGCCGACAGCAGGCCATACAGCGACCCAAAGTGCTGCAATATCTCTTTTGCCAACGTCATAACATCTTTTCCCGGCGTGCCGGTACGTAAAAAAAGCGCCAGCAACTCCACGTCGCTGAGGGAAGCAATGCCGGATCTGAGCATTTTTTCACGCGGTAATAATTCGTCCAACGTATCCATACGCGCACCTCCTTTTTTAAGGAAGCGGCATAGTGGCACAGCCTTTGGGAGAGATCGACGCCCCGATTTTGTTCTTGCGTAGCGCCTCGCAAAGTGGAGCGCAGGCAAAGACACGACGCCGTAGAGATTGTGATAAAATAGCCGCCTTTCAAAGTCACCCAACAGGAAAGACATGATGAGCCTGGCCGGTAAAAAAATTGTTCTCGGCGTTAGCGGCGGTATCGCTGCGTATAAAACGCCGGAGCTGGTGCGCCGTTTACGTGAGCGCGGCGCTGACGTGCGCGTGGCAATGACCGAGGCGGCAAAAGCCTTTATTACCCCCCTGAGCTTACAGGCAGTGTCGGGCTATCCCGTATCCGACAGTCTGCTTGACCCTGCCGCTGAAGCCGCGATGGGGCATATCGAGTTGGGGAAATGGGCCGACCTGGTGATTCTTGCCCCCGCGACCGCCGACCTGATCGCCCGTGTAGCATCGGGTATGGCTAATGATTTAGTCTCCACCATTTGCCTGGCGACGCCAGCCCCGGTGGCCGTGCTTCCGGCCATGAACCAACAGATGTACCGCGCTGCCGCCACGCAACATAATCTGGAGGTGCTCGCCTCTCGCGGCCTGTTCATTTGGGGGCCGGATAGCGGCAGTCAGGCGTGCGGCGACGTAGGCCCAGGCCGAATGCTGGACCCATTAGTTATCGTTGATAAGGCCGCCGCGCATTTCGCTGCCGTCAACGATTTGCGACATCTTAATATCATGATTACGGCAGGTCCGACGCGCGAACCGCTCGACCCGGTGCGTTATATTTCCAACCACAGCTCCGGTAAAATGGGCTTCGCTATTGCGGCGGCCGCAGCGCGTCGCGGCGCAAATGTCACGCTGGTCTCCGGTCCCGTTTCGTTACCGACGCCGCCTTTTGTAAAACGGGTTGATGTCATAACCGCGCTGGACATGGAAGCCGCTGTTCAGGCCGCCGTTCAACAGCAGCACATTTTCATTAGCTGCGCCGCCGTGGCTGACTATCGCGCAGAGACTATCGCCAGTGAAAAAATCAAAAAACAGGCGGCGCAAGGTGATGAATTACTAATAAAAATGGTCAAAAACCCGGACATTGTCGCCGGGGTGGCCGCACTCAGTGACAATCGCCCCTATGTTGTTGGGTTTGCCGCGGAAACGAATAATGTGGAAGAATACGCCCGGCAAAAACGTATCCGTAAAAACCTTGACCTGATTTGTGCAAATGATGTTTCACTTTCAAATCAAGGATTTAATAGCGATAAAAACGCTTTACACCTTTTCTGGCAGGATGGAGATAAAGTCTTACCGCTTGAGCGAAAAGAACTCCTGGGCCAATTATTACTCGACGAGATCGTGACCCGTTATGATGAAAAAAATCGACGTTAAGATTCTGGACCCGCGTGTTGGTCAGCAGTTTCCGCTGCCGACTTATGCTACTTCTGGTTCTGCCGGGCTTGACCTGCGCGCCTGTCTCGACGACGCCGTAGAACTGGCGCCTGGCGCAACGACGTTGGTACCTACCGGACTGGCCATTCATATCGCCGATCCATCACTGGCGGCAGTCATGTTGCCGCGTTCGGGCCTGGGCCATAAACATGGTATCGTGCTGGGCAACCTGGTCGGGCTGATTGATTCCGATTATCAGGGGCAACTGATGGTTTCGATCTGGAACCGTGGTCAGGACAGTTTTACCATTGAACCGGGCGAACGTATCGCGCAAATGGTGTTTGTTCCGGTCGTTCAGGCCGAATTTAATCTGGTGGAAGCATTTGACGCCACCGAACGTGGCGAGGGCGGCTTCGGTCATTCTGGCCGTAAGTAAATTTTACGCATCCCCATAACGTCATAATACTGCCGCAAGCGCTGAGTTTGCGGTTATAGCGTGGGTGCTCGCCTGGCAAGTGCTTATTTTCAGGGGTATTTTGTAACATGGCAGAAAAACAAACTGCGAAAAGGAATCGTCGCGAAGAAATACTTCAGTCACTGGCGCTGATGCTTGAATCCAGCGATGGAAGCCAACGCATCACGACGGCAAAACTGGCGGCCTCGGTCGGCGTTTCAGAAGCGGCGCTATACCGCCATTTTCCCAGCAAGACCCGCATGTTCGATAGCCTGATTGAGTTTATCGAAGATAGTCTGATTACCCGTATCAATCTGATTTTAAAAGATGAAAAAAACACCAGCACGCGTTTGCGCCTGATTGTGTTGCTGATTCTGGGTTTTGGCGAACGCAACCCTGGCCTGACGCGCATTCTTACCGGGCACGCGCTGATGTTTGAACAGGATCGCCTGCAGGGGCGCATTAATCAGCTTTTTGAACGCATCGAAGCGCAGCTCCGCCAGGTGCTACGAGAAAAAAGAATGCGTGAAGGCGAAGGCTACACGACGGATGAAAATCTGCTGGCAAGCCAACTGTTAGCCTTCTGTGAAGGTATGCTTTCACGGTTCGTGCGTAGCGAATTTAAATACCGCCCAACGGACGATTTCGACGCCCGCTGGCCGCTCATTGCCGCTCAGCTACAGTAACGCTGACTGGATAGTGGCTCACGCCTTATCCAGGCGACAGAAACATAGGCCCGGTAAAGCGCCACCGGGCAATTCGCTTACACGCCAAATTCTTCCCGGTATGCTCGCACAGCCGCCAGATGCTCAGCCATATCAGGTTTTTCTTCCAGATAGGCAATCAGGTCTTTCAGCGTAATGATGGAGATAACCTTACAACCATAGTCGCGCTCCACTTCCTGAATCGCGGAAATCTCGCCGCGGCCACGTTCCTGACGATCCAGCGAAATCAGTACGCCAGCCAGCGTAGCCCCGTGCGCCTGAATAATCTCCATTGACTCGCGAATCGCCGTACCTGCGGTAATCACGTCATCCACCAGCATCACGCGGCCCTGTAGCGCGCTGCCCACCAGGCTCCCGCCTTCACCATGATCTTTTGCCTCTTTGCGGTTAAAGCAGTACGGCAGGTCTTTATCGTGATGTTCCGCCAGCGCAACCGCCGTCGTCGTCGCGATCGGAATACCTTTGTACGCGGGGCCAAACAGCAGATCAAATTCAATACCGGAATCCACCAGCGCTTCGGCATAAAAACGGCCTAACAACGCCAGGTCGCGCCCGGTATTAAACAGCCCGGCGTTGAAGAAATAGGGGCTTTTGCGCCCGGATTTCAGCGTAAACTCGCCAAACTTTAGTACCTGCTTGTTAAGCGCAAACTCAATAAACTGGCGCTGATACGGTTTCATGGATTCGCTCCTTTTCTTACTTTCATCATTTACGAAATTTACGGACAAAAAAAAGGCGACTTTTCAGTCGCCTTAAAATCAATTTTCTAACGCCGCCTTCTGCGTCGCCACAATGGATTCAATTCCCCCTCGGGCCAGCGCCAACAAAGTGAGAAGTTCTTCATGGCTGAACGGCTCGCCTTCCGCGGTACCCTGTACTTCAATAATACGGCCGTCTTCAGTCATCACGACGTTCATGTCGGTTTCTGCTGCGGAATCTTCAACATATTCCAGATCGCAGATCGCTTCGCCGTTAACGATGCCTACGGAAACCGCCGCCACCATGCCTTTCATCGGATTGGTTTTCAGCTTACCGTTGGCAACCAATTTATTCAGCGCATCCGCCAACGCCACGCAGGCACCGGTAATAGACGCTGTACGCGTACCGCCATCGGCCTGGATTACATCGCAGTCCAGCGTAATGGTAAATTCGCCGAGCGTTTTCAGATCGACCGCCGCACGCAGCGCACGCGCGATCAAACGCTGAATTTCCATAGTACGGCCGCCCTGCTTACCCTTTGCCGCTTCGCGCGCGTTACGGGTATGGGTAGCGCGAGGCAACATGCCATACTCTGCGGTGATCCACCCCTGGCCTTGTCCTTTCAGAAAACGTGGAACGCCCTCTTCAATGGAGGCAGTGCACAACACTTTGGTATCTCCAAATTCGACCAGTACCGAGCCTTCAGCGTGTTTTGTATAGTTACGGGTCAGGGTTACGGGACGCACCTGATTAGCGCTACGGCCTGCTGGACGCATATTGAGATCTCCGGCTTAAAACGAATGTGGCTGCGCATTATACGGACTTCCGATGGTTATTCCTATCCTGACAAGGCCTGGATAGCTATAATCCCCTCATCTCTCCTTTAAAAACGGGAACATCTATGATCCGCAGTATGACCGCCTACGCCCGGCGTGAAATCAAGGGTGAATGGGGTAGCGCGACCTGGGAAATGCGCTCGGTAAACCAGCGTTATCTGGAAACTTACTTTCGTCTGCCGGAACAGTTCCGTAGTCTTGAACCCGTCGTGCGCGAACGCATTCGTACACGCCTGACGCGCGGCAAAGTCGAATGTATGCTGCGTTTTGAACCCGATGCCAGCGCGCAAGGCGAGCTTATTCTGAATGAAAAGCTCGCGAAACAATTAGTTAGCGCCGCAAACTGGGTCAAAATGCAGAGCGACGAAGGGGAAATCAATCCGGTTGATATTTTGCGCTGGCCAGGTGTCATGGCGGCGCAAGAGCAGGATCTGGACGCGATTGCCGCAGAAATTTTAGCCGCACTGGACGGTACGCTGGATGACTTTATCGTCGCGCGCGAAACGGAAGGCCAGGCGCTGAAAGCGCTGATTGAACAACGGCTGGAAGGCGTCAGCGCCGAAGTAGCGAAAGTCCGCGCGCATATGCCGGAAATCCTGCAATGGCAGCGTGAGCGCCTGGTCGCGAAGCTGGAAGATGCTCAGGTTCAGTTGGAAAACAACCGTCTGGAGCAAGAGCTGGTGATGATGGCGCAACGCATTGATGTGGCGGAAGAGCTGGATCGTCTGGAAGCGCACGTCAAAGAGACTTACAACATTCTGAAGAAAAAAGAGGCGGTAGGTCGCCGTCTGGACTTCATGATGCAAGAATTTAACCGTGAGTCGAACACCCTGGCCTCCAAATCCATCAACGCGGATGTAACTAACTCCGCTATTGAATTAAAAGTGTTGATCGAGCAAATGCGCGAGCAAATCCAGAATATTGAATAATTCTGGCGCTCAATATGTCACAGAGCCCGCCTTATGCGGGCTCTCGCGTTTATCGGTAGTACGTTTTTAATTTCCGGCGAATAGCGTCGATAAGGCGTCGCTTCCACTCTACCGTTGAAGCCCGATACTGCATAAAAATAGCGCCTTCCGCCTGCTCCCCGGCAAGCGGCAGGACAAAAAGACCGCGCTTATCGGATAAATTTTCATACCAGGGGCGCGGTACAATCGCCATTAGCGGCGCCGACTGGACAGCAGGCGCAAGTTGACTGTAATCATGACAAACAAACGCCAGCGGACGTTCAAACCCGGCACGAGCCTGCTGCCTGTCCAGTTCGTTGTTCTCTTTTGTCCACGGCAAACAGTAAATGTGTTGATAATGCTGTAGATCAGCAAAATTCAACGCTGTGGCATTCTCCAGACGTGAACGCAATGGCGCGCCATAAACCGCGATCAAACGCGTAGTCCCCACCCGCTCGTAATGCAGAGCGCTGACCTGCTTTTGATGGTCGCCAATTGCCAGCACCAAATCAACCGAGCTATCCAACAGTTCATCACGCCAGGGTCGGCGGGCAAAAGGAAGGCACTCGATCACCGCCTGATGAAGATGACCTTTCTCTGCGAGAACGGGCGTAAGCAGCGCGTTCAATGCGGGAGGAAGTACCACCCGAAAACAACGGGAGCCGTTCTCTTTATCGCCAAACAGCTCCTCATTAAGCGAAACAAACACAGGCGCCAATTTGTCACGCAGCGCCTGCGCATAAGGCGTAGCAATCTGGCGGTTCCCTTCCCGTCGAAACAACGGGTCGTTTAGCGCATCGCGCAATCTCATTAACGCATGACTTACCGCAGAAGGCGATAAAGCCAGCTTTTGCGCCGTTTTCCCCGTAGAGCTCGTCTCCAGCAGCACATACAGTACTTTTAACAGGTTCATATCCATTTGCAGCAAGTTCATTAAACGTCTCTCTTATTGAACCTGGCTAAATTACTGCCAGGTATACTGCGGGCGCTTCAATCAGGAGAACATTATGAATCGCTATGCATTATTCCTTGTATGTATATTTTCAACATCAGCACTTCCTGCCATGGCGGCATTAGATCCTTCACAACCGTTATCACCCGCGCCTCCGTTATCACTGTTTAAAGCGTGGGCTAAGCCTATAAAGCCGTTTCAAATCACAGAAGGCGTGTGGTATGTCGGTACGAAAAATCTCTCTTCTATTCTGCTGACCACTCCGGCAGGGCATATTCTTATTGATGCGGGGCTGGATGAAAGCGCACCGCAAATTAAAGCGAATATTGAAGCGGCAGGATTCCGCCTCACAGACGTGCGCTATCTGTTGAACAGCCATGCGCGGCTGGATCAAGCGGGGGGCATGGCACGTTTGAAAGCGTGGAGCGGCGCACAATTGGTCGCCAGCCAACCCAACGCCGATCAGATGGCGAGGGGTGGACGAGAGGATTTTGCGCTTGGCGATGCGCTCCCCTTCCCGCCCGTCACCACCGATAAAATTATCCACAACCAGGAAAGCATCAGCCTCGGAGGGATAACCGTGACAGCGCTATTCACGCCTGGACATCTACCCGGCTCAACCTCCTGGCGCGTAACGCTCCGCAACGGCAAGACGCTAATTTACGCAGATAGTCTCGCCACACCTGACTATCTGCTGATTAACAACAAAAATTACCCTGACCTGGTTACTGATATTCAGAGCAGCTTTAAGACACTGGCCGCCCAGCATGTTGATATCTTTATTGCCAACAAAGGTGACCGCTTCGGGCTACTGGAGAAACGACAGCAACTTCGCAACGGCGATACACAGGCTTTCTTTGATTCCAATGGCTTGCAACAGTATGTGGAACGCTCGCGCCAGCGCTTCATCACACAACTTACCGCACAGCAGCCATAATGAAATGATTCACCGGCGGCGCGTCCAGGGCGCCGTTCTTTTAAATTATCTAAGTCAAAACAGAAAAACCTCGCATACAATAAACCACAAAAATGATGTTCAATTTATTGATATTTATAATAAATAATTATTAATCATAAATTTAAAATCATTACTAAAATTTATTAATCGTGTAATGCCTTAGAAAATCTCAATCGTGATACAGCGCACAAATCGTTAATCTTCGCCCCCAGTAAATTAGGGGGAAATCATGCTGTTGCACGTTCTTTATTTAATTGGCATCACTGCCGAGGCCATGACGGGCGCACTCGCTGCGGGTCGTCGTCGCATGGATACATTCGGCGTAATTATTATTGCTACCGCCACCGCCATTGGTGGAGGCTCGGTTCGCGACATTCTGCTCGGTCACTATCCGCTGGGTTGGGTGAAGCATCCCGAATATGTCATTATTGTGGCGACTGCCGCTGTATTGACCACCATTGTTGCCCCCGTCATGCCCTATTTACGCAAGCTTTTCCTGGTACTTGACGCGCTGGGGTTGGTGGTTTTCTCTATTATTGGCGCTCAGATAGCCCTTGATATGGGCGAAGGGCCAATTATCGCCGTGGTGGCCGCCGTCACTACTGGCGTCTTTGGCGGCGTGCTCCGCGATATGTTCTGCAAACGCATTCCACTGGTGTTTCAAAAAGAGCTATATGCCGGCATTTCGTTCGCCTCGGCGGTGCTCTATATTGCGCTGCAACATTACGTCATGAATCCGGATGTCGTCGTTATCTCTACGCTACTGTTTGGCTTTACAGCAAGGTTATTAGCGCTACGTCTTAAACTTGGCCTGCCGGTATTTTATTACCGCCATGAAGGGCACTAAGACCCAAATCCGGGAATATGCTGAGCAGCCAGCCATCTGCTCAGCGCTTTGATCTGCAGATTATTCCGCCAGTCGATGACTCTCCCGGCACGACGCTCGCCCGTCGCTGGTAACTGCCGCCAGTGTTGCTCTGTTCGCATTAATAACTGCTCCCATGAACGATCGCCGCTGGCCTGTAATGCAGCCTGCGTTAAGGGGATATCCATCGCCATGATCCAGCGGGTAAACGGCTGCCGGCGCGCCAGGTTAAATTGCCGCCATATCTGCTCGCTTTTTCCTTTAGCAAAGCCTGGCGTGTTGGCTATTTGCGCTGACGTCAGGGTAAGCCAGGAGAAGATATGCTCAAAGCGATGCGTCTGATGCAAGGCCCGCCAGCTGGCTTCACCCATTCCGTCCAGACCCAACGCCGACCGTGACCCCAGCCATATCAGCCTGGAGATAAACTGTTCCTGACACGTTGCCGACGCGTAAAAGCAGGTCAGCGAGTTGAAATGGCTATCAGGCGGTACAGGCTTACTCCGCTCACGACTCCGCCAGACGACCTCATCAAGCCGGGGAATGCCTTGCCCGGCCAGACTCACCAGGATCTGATCGCCCGGCGCGATATCCCACGCTTCCCAACGTTTCACAGAACCGATATTGACCCGCTGAACCCGCTTATCATCCAATATAACGGGGACAAGCGACGCTACTACGGTAATTTTGCCGCTTTTCCCCACCGAGAACTGAATAGCGCTCACTTGCGCGACCTGCGCTACTGGCGGATATTTCCATGCTGCCAGCCAGTCGCCCTGCCCGGGTCGCCAGTATTGTGACGCGGGCTCTTTAGCCATGCGTATCACTACGCCATCCGTCACAAAGGGCAACGCTGACGTCAGCCATGACTGGCGCGCCCGCTCGACCTCGCTGGCATCTTTTACCACCAGGGAATATTTCTTCGTCAGACTGAATCCAGCCTTAGCAAGTTGGCTTAATCTTTCGGGCATATTTGCCGGACCGTCCGGCCACGCCCAAATAAAAATACCCAACGAATTTAGCGCGGAGGCGTTATCCTGGCGCATTAACATTCCTGCGACTTTCGAGCGCGCATTCATCCCGCCCATCCGTTGCTGGATATGTCCCTCGCGCTGTAGAAAGATTTCGCCCTGCAACACCGCGTTAGCAAGCGCGCCTTGTGTTGACTGCGGTATAGAGGGGATCAGGCGAATTTTTGGCGTCCAGTCCTCGCCTTGTAGTCCGTTACCCCGGCTGATAGCCCTGGCCAGTTTACCGTTTTGATAAACCAGTGTTACCGCTACGCCATCCACTTTTGGTTGTACCCAAAGCTCGCTGCGCCCGCGCATCCACTGTTCTACCGCCTGTCGGTCCGCGAGTTTACGTACGCCCGTGTGCGCAACAGGGTGCATTGTTGTACCGTTTAACGGCGGTGAAACCGGAGTAGATGAAACATCCTGACCAACACAGCGTTGCCACTGAACCAGCCTTGCGCTGAGCTGGTCGTACACACTATCGTCAACCGCGCTAACACCTTGTTTCCAGTAGATGTCATTCCAGTCAGCGAGCTGTTGCTGTAAACGGGTGATTTCTTCAGCGGCCCTTGCTGGCGGCCAGGCCGGGCAAAGCGCCCCACTCTGCGAATGCCACAATAAAATTCCCCACGCCATACTTTTCCATAATCTCATCACAACCTCCTGCGCACATTGCCCGGCAGGTATAGCGCTTTAGTGAATAAAAACCGACAGGTAAAAATGCACCATCCGAGCCGCTTTCCAGATTTTTTGGTGGGTTGCTGCAACGACGCGATAAAAGCGGAAAAAGGGACGCAAAATGCAATAATCTGGCGCAAAAAGTGTGACAAAGACTACGTCGCATAACGGCGATGTGTATAATAAGCCCGTATCAAGGCTCTATTTCGATAATCACAGACGTAAGATACTCATGGCTCAAGGTACGCTTTATATTGTTTCTGCCCCCAGTGGCGCGGGTAAATCCAGCCTGATTCAGGCTTTATTAAAAACCCAACCGTTGTATGACACTCAGGTTTCCGTTTCACATACCACGCGCGCGCCGCGTCCGGGTGAAGTGCACGGTGAGCACTATTTCTTTGTAAATCATGATGAGTTTAAAACCATGATTGGCAGGGAGGCGTTTCTGGAGCACGCGGAAGTGTTTGGCAATTACTACGGCACTTCGCGCGAAACCATTGAGCAAGTGCTGGCAACCGGCGTTGATGTTTTTCTGGATATCGACTGGCAGGGCGCCCAGCAAATTCGCGAAAAGATGCCGCAAGCACGCAGCATTTTTATTTTGCCGCCATCAAAGATCGAATTGGATCGCCGTTTACGCGGCCGCGGGCAAGATAGCGAAGAAGTCATTGCCAAACGAATGGCGCAAGCGGTTGCAGAAATGAGCCATTACGCCGAATATGATTATCTTATTGTGAATGACGACTTTGATACCGCGTTAAGCGACTTGAAAACCATCATTCGCGCTGAACGTCTGCGTATGAGCCGCCAAAAGCAGCGTCATGACGCTTTAATCAGCAAATTGTTGGCAGACTGAACCCACTTTCAGTATCATGCCCAGTCATTTCTTCACCTGTGGAGCATTTTAAGTATGGCACGCGTAACTGTTCAGGACGCTGTAGAGAAAATTGGTAACCGTTTTGACCTGGTACTGGTCGCCGCGCGTCGCGCTCGTCAGATGCAGGTAGGCGGAAAGGATCCGCTGGTACCGGAAGAAAACGATAAAACTACCGTTATCGCGCTGCGCGAAATCGAAGAAGGTCTGATTAACAACCAGATCCTCGACGTCCGCGAGCGCCAGGAACAGCAAGAGCAGGAAGCCGCTGAATTACAAGCCGTTACCGCTATTGCTGAAGGTCGTCGTTAATCACAAAGCGGGTCGCCCTTGTATCTGTTTGAAAGCCTGAATCAACTGATTCAAACCTACCTGCCGGAAGACCAGATTAAGCGTCTTCGGCAGGCGTATCTCGTTGCACGTGACGCTCACGAGGGCCAGACACGTTCAAGCGGTGAACCCTATATCACGCACCCGGTAGCGGTGGCCTGTATTCTGGCCGAGATGAAACTCGACTACGAAACGCTGATGGCCGCTCTGCTGCATGACGTGATTGAAGATACCCCCGCCACCTATCAGGACATGGAACAGCTTTTCGGTAAAAGCGTTGCCGAGCTGGTAGAGGGGGTGTCGAAACTTGATAAGCTCAAGTTCCGCGATAAGAAAGAGGCGCAGGCCGAAAACTTTCGCAAAATGATTATGGCGATGGTGCAGGATATCCGCGTCATTCTTATTAAGCTTGCTGACCGTACCCATAACATGCGCACGCTGGGCTCGTTACGCCCGGATAAACGTCGTCGTATTGCCCGTGAAACCCTCGAAATCTACAGCCCGCTGGCGCACCGTTTAGGTATTCATCACATTAAAACCGAGCTGGAAGAGCTGGGTTTTGAAGCGCTGTATCCCAATCGTTACCGCGTCATCAAAGAAGTGGTAAAAGCGGCGCGCGGCAACCGTAAGGAGATGATCCAAAAAATCCTCTCTGAAATCGAAGGACGCTTGCAAGAGGCGGGAATTCCGTGTCGCGTTAGCGGTCGCGAAAAACATCTTTACTCGATCTACTGTAAAATGGTGCTCAAAGAGCAGCGTTTTCACTCGATCATGGACATTTACGCTTTCCGCGTGATCGTTCATGACTCCGATACCTGCTATCGCGTACTCGGCCAGATGCACAGTCTCTATAAGCCGCGTCCGGGACGCGTGAAAGACTATATTGCCATTCCCAAAGCGAACGGCTATCAGTCTTTGCACACCTCGATGATCGGCCCGCACGGCGTTCCTGTTGAAGTCCAGATCCGTACCGAAGACATGGATCAGATGGCGGAAATGGGGGTTGCGGCGCACTGGGCATATAAAGAACACGGTGAGACCAGCACCACGGCGCAGATCCGCGCCCAGCGCTGGATGCAGAGCCTGCTGGAGCTACAACAGAGCGCCGGTAGTTCGTTTGAATTTATCGAAAGCGTAAAATCCGATCTCTTCCCGGATGAGATTTACGTTTTCACCCCGGAAGGACGCATTGTCGAGCTGCCCGCTGGCGCTACGCCGGTGGATTTTGCCTATGCAGTGCATACCGACATCGGTCACGCCTGCGTCGGCGCGCGTGTCGACCGGCAGCCTTACCCGCTGTCGCAGCCGCTTAGCAGCGGTCAGACCGTCGAAATTATTACCGCGCCGGGCGCGCGTCCCAACGCCGCCTGGCTGAACTTTGTCGTCAGCTCTAAAGCGCGCGCTAAAATTCGTCAGTTGCTGAAAAACCTCAAACGTGATGACTCCGTAAGCCTGGGCCGTCGTCTGCTTAACCATGCTTTAGGCGGCAGTCGTAAGCTGGCGGAAATTCCGCAGGAAAATATTCAGCGCGAACTGGATCGTATGAAGCTGGCAACGCTTGACGATCTGCTGGCGGAAATCGGTCTCGGCAACGCGATGAGCGTAGTGGTCGCGAAAAATCTGCAGCAAGGCGAAGCCGTGGTGCCGACCGTTGCGCAATCGAATCACGGCCACCTGCCGATTAAAGGCGCGGATGGCGTGCTTATCACCTTTGCGAAGTGTTGTCGTCCGATCCCAGGCGACCCGATCATCGCTCACGTAAGCCCAGGTAAAGGACTGGTGATCCACCATGAATCCTGCCGTAATATCCGTGGATACCAGAAAGAGCCAGAGAAATTTATGGCGGTCGAATGGGACAAAGAGACGGAGCAGGAATTCATTACCGAAATCAAGGTGGAAATGTTTAACCATCAGGGCGCGCTGGCTAACCTGACGGCGGCGATTAATACCACCACCTCCAATATTCAAAGCCTGAATACTGAAGAGAAAGATGGTCGCGTCTATAGTACCTTTATTCGCCTTACCGCACGCGATCGCGTACATCTGGCGAATATCATGCGCAAAATCCGCGTGATGCCAGACGTTATTAAAGTCACCCGTAACCGAAACTAGCGCTATGAATCCAAAACGTTATGCGCGTATATGCGAAATGCTCGCCAGGCGTCAGCCTGATCTCACGGTCTGCATGGAGCAAGTCCACAAACCTCATAACGTTTCTGCAATCATTCGTACCGCAGATGCCGTTGGCGTCCATGAAGTCCATGCTATCTGGCCAGGTAGCCGGATGCGCACCATGGCTTCCGCGGCGGCGGGCAGCAACAGTTGGGTACAGGTGAAAACTCACCGTACCATTGGCGATGCGGTAGCCCATTTGAAAGGACGGGGAATGCAGATTCTGGCAACCCATCTTTCTGATAAAGCCGTAGACTTTCGCGAGATTGATTACACGCGCCCGACCTGTATTCTGATGGGTCAGGAGAAAACCGGTATTACTCAGGAAGCATTAGACCTGGCGGATCGGGATATCATCATTCCTATGATCGGCATGGTACAGTCGCTGAATGTTTCCGTCGCCTCCGCGCTCATTCTTTATGAAGCCCAGCGCCAGCGGCAGAACGCGGGCATGTATCTGCGTGAAAATAGCATGTTGCCGGAAGATGAACAGCAGCGCCTGCTGTTTGAGGGTGGTTATCCGGTGCTGGCGAAAGTCGCTAAACGTAAAGGTCTGCCTTATCCTCGCGTCAATCAGCAGGGCGAAATCGACGCCGATGCTGACTGGTGGGCGACGATGCAGGCGGCAGGGTAATCACCATGTCAGGCCGCTTGTTAGACGCTGTTCCGCTCAATTCCCTGACAGGCGTCGGCGCAGCGCAAAGCAGTAAACTGGCGAAAATTGGCCTGCATACCGTGCAGGACCTCCTGCTTCACCTCCCTCTGCGTTACGAAGACCGTACACATCTCTACCCCATTGGCGAACTGCTACCTGGCATCTACGCCACCGTTGAAGGCGAAGTGCTGAACTGTAACATCACTTTCGGTGGTCGTCGGATGATGACCTGCCAGATTAGCGACGGTTCCGGCATTCTTACCATGCGCTTTTTCAATTTTAACGCAGCGATGAAAAACAGCCTGGCGACGGGACGACGTGTGCTGGCCTACGGGGAAGCGAAGCGCGGCAAGTATGGCGCAGAGATGATCCATCCGGAATATCGCCTGCAGGGCGATCTCAGCACGCCGGAACTTCAGGAAACGCTCACCCCCGTCTATCCGACCACCGAGGGCGTGAAGCAAGCGACACTGCGCAAGCTTACCGATCAGGCGCTGGAGTTGCTCGACACCTGCGCCATTGCCGAACTACTGCCGCCGGAACTGGCGCATGGTATGATGAGCCTGCCGGAGGCGCTACGTACCTTGCATCGCCCGCCGCCGACGCTCCAGCTCGCCGATTTAGAAACCGGCAAACACCCGGCGCAGCGGCGGCTTATTCTTGAAGAGCTACTGGCGCATAATCTCAGTATGCTGGCGCTTCGCGCAGGCGCGCAGCGTTATCACGCTCAGCCGCTAAGTACCAACAACATATTGAAAGACAAGCTGCTGGCGTCGTTGCCGTTTAAACCCACCAGCGCGCAGGCGCGGGTGGTAGCAGAGATCGAACGTGATATGGCGCTGGATGTGCCGATGATGCGTCTGGTTCAGGGCGACGTGGGTTCCGGTAAAACGTTGGTTGCGGCGCTTGCCGCCTTGCGCGCTATTGCCCACGGTAAGCAGGTGGCGCTGATGGCGCCGACCGAACTGCTGGCTGAACAGCACGCAAATAATTTCCGCAACTGGTTCGAACCGTTGGGCGTTGAAGTGGGTTGGCTGGCCGGTAAGCAAAAAGGTAAAGCGCGTCAGGCGCAGCAAGAGGCTATTGCCAGCGGTCAGGTGCAGATGATTGTCGGCACCCACGCTATCTTTCAGGAACAGGTGCAGTTTAACGGGCTGGCGCTGGTCATTATCGATGAGCAGCACCGCTTTGGCGTCCACCAGCGGCTGGCATTGTGGGAAAAAGGCCAGCAGCAGGGCTTTCATCCGCATCAGTTGATTATGACCGCAACGCCCATTCCTCGCACCCTGGCGATGACTGCCTACGCCGATCTCGATACCTCGGTGATTGACGAGCTACCGCCGGGCCGTACCCCTGTCACTACCGTTGCGATTCCGGATACCCGTCGCCATGAAATCATTGATCGTGTGCGCAACGCCTGCACAACCGAAGGCCGTCAGGCCTACTGGGTCTGTACGCTGATTGAAGAGTCAGACCTGCTGGAAGCGCAGGCGGCGGAAGCCACCTGGGAGGAGCTCAAGCTGGCGTTACCGGAGTTGAATATCGGCCTGGTACACGGCCGCATGAAGCCCGCCGAAAAACAGGCGGTGATGCAGGCCTTTAAGCAGGGCGAACTGCAACTGCTGGTCGCCACTACGGTGATTGAGGTGGGGGTCGATGTTCCTAACGCTAGCCTGATGATTATTGAAAACCCGGAGCGACTGGGCCTGGCGCAGTTACACCAGCTCAGAGGACGCGTTGGCCGTGGCGCGGTCGCGTCGCACTGCGTGCTGCTCTATAAATCGCCGTTGTCGAAAACGGCGCAGAAGCGTTTACAGGTATTGCGCGACAGCAACGACGGCTTTGTGATTGCACAAAAAGATTTAGAGATTCGCGGCCCGGGGGAATTACTGGGCACGCGCCAGACGGGTAACGCCGAATTTAAAGTAGCTGATTTGCTGCGCGATCAAGCCATGATCCCCGAAGTTCAGCGTATTGCCCGTCATATTCACGAACGTTATCCGCAGCAGGCACAAGCGCTGATTGAGCGCTGGATGCCGGAAACCGAACGTTATTCCAACGCCTAGTGAGCACGGCGGCTTTAATGCCGCCGTACAAACCCTTATTGCGCGAAAATCGGTAACATCAGGTACAGCTTGATCACCAACGCATTGACGATATCGATAAAGAACGCGCCGACCATCGGCACCACCAGGAACGCCATATGCGAGGGGCCAAAACGGTCGGTAATCGCCTGCATATTAGCAATGGCGGTCGGCGTTGCGCCCAGGCCAAAACCGCAGTGACCCGCCGCCAGCACCGCCGCATCGTAGTTTTTCCCCATCATGCGCCAGGTGACGAAGATCGCGTACAGCGCCATGAAGATGGTCTGTACCACCAGAATCGCCAGCATCGGCAGCGCCAGCGACGCCAGTTCCCACAGCTTCAGGCTCATCAGCGCCATTGCCAGGAACAGTGACAGACTCACGTTCCCCAGCACCGAAACAGCACGCTCAAATACGCGATAAAAACCCACCAGCGCCAGGCCATTGCTGAGGATCACCCCAACAAATAGCACACAAACGAAGACCGGCAGTTCAAGCACCGTTCCCGCCAGTAGCTGCGCTACGATTTTGCCCACGGTCAGACAGATAGCAATCAGGGCGATGGTTTCGATTAGCACCAGAGAGGTGATCATACGGCCCACATCCGACTTTTCAAAGGCTGTCGGCACGGCCTGATCGTCAGGCATTCCATCCGGCGTGGTGGAGTGTTTCACCAGATAACGCGCTACCGGGCCGCCAATCAACCCGCCCAGCACCAGGCCAAAGGTTGCACATGCCATCGCAACTTCGGTGGCATTGGCAAAACCATAACGTTCGACAAACAGTTTACTCCACGCCGCGCCGGTACCGTGTCCGCCGGACAGCGTAATTGACCCGGCAATCAGCCCCATTAACGGGTCCAGCCCCAACAGACTCGCCATGCCGATACCGATGGCATTCTGCATCAGCAGTAATCCGACCACGACGACCAGGAAGACGCCAACAACGCGTCCCCCCTTGCGCAGGCTGGCAAGGTTAGCGTTAAGGCCGATCGTCGCGAAAAACGCCAGCATCAACGGATCGCGCAGGGTCATATCAAAGTTGACTTCCCAACCGACGCTTTTTTTCAGCACAAGCAGAGCAACCGCGACCAGTAACCCCCCTGCCACCGGCTCCGGAATCGTATATTTCTTCAGTAAGGAGACAGACTGGACCAGCTTGCGACCCAGTAGCAGCACCAGCGTGGCGGCGACAAGGGTCGATAAGGTATCGAGTTCAAACATTTAAAGCTCCTGTAGTGCGCTGTGACACGTGCGCACAAATCATTTCCTGAGTCAGTTTTTTAGCTCTTTGCGAGTCTTCGGCATGGATTTTAAGCAGAAAAAGGCAAAAAGTTATATAAAAAGGTGCATTTATCTTTTTTAAATATTAAGAATATTCGCTCGCAATCGTTTGCTTTTACCATCTGGTCAGATAAAATCACCGCTTTTCCACCACGAGAATGTCCCTGATGTCCGTTAACGCCATCGAGCCGGCAGATGCGCAACCGGTTGCGCAGACGCAAAACAGCGAATTAATTTACCGTCTTGAAGATCGCCCGCCGCTCCCTCAAACCCTTTTTGCCGCTTGTCAGCATCTGCTGGCCATGTTTGTCGCGGTAATCACGCCAGCGCTGTTAATCTGCCAGGCGTTGGGTTTACCGGCGCAGGATACGCAGCACATTATCAGCATGTCGCTGTTCGCCTCCGGCGTAGCCTCTATTATTCAAATCAAAGCGTGGGGGCCGGTAGGATCGGGGCTGTTATCCGTCCAGGGAACCAGTTTTAACTTTGTCGCCCCGCTGATTATGGGCGGTACCGCGCTGAAAACCGGCGGCGCGGACGTCCCGACGATGATGGCGGCGCTGTTCGGCACGCTGATGCTGGCAAGCTGCACCGAGATGGTGCTTTCTCGCATTCTACATCTGGCGCGCCGGATTATCACGCCGTTAGTCTCCGGCGTAGTGGTGATGATTATTGGCCTGTCGCTGATTCAGGTGGGGCTAACCTCCATCGGCGGCGGCTATGCCGCCATGAGCGACAACACCTTTGGCGCACCGAAAAACCTGCTGCTGGCCGGCGTCGTCCTGGCCATTATTATCCTGCTGAATCGGCAGCGTAATCCCTACCTGCGCGTGGCTTCTTTGGTTATTGCCATGGCGGCAGGCTATCTTTTGGCCTGGTTTATGGGCATGTTGCCTGAGAATAACGCGCCGGTCTCACAGGACATCCTGATGGTGCCGACCCCGCTGTATTATGGTCTGGGCATTGACTGGAACCTGTTACTGCCGTTGATGCTGGTCTTTATGATTACGTCGCTGGAGACCATCGGCGACATCACCGCCACCTCTGATGTCTCCGAGCAGCCGGTATCCGGCCCCTTGTACATGAAACGGCTAAAGGGCGGCGTACTGGCTAACGGCCTGAACTCATTTGTTTCAGCGGTATTTAATACGTTCCCTAATTCCTGTTTCGGTCAGAACAACGGCGTCATTCAGTTGACCGGCGTCGCCAGTCGCTATGTGGGATTTGTCGTCGCGCTGATGCTGATTGTGCTCGGCCTGTTCCCGGCGGTAAGCGGTTTTGTGCAGCATATCCCGGAACCGGTGCTCGGCGGCGCCACGTTAGTGATGTTCGGCACCATTGCCGCCTCCGGGGTGCGTATTGTCTCGCGTGAGCCGCTGAACCGCCGCGCGATTCTGATCATCGCCCTGTCGCTGGCCGTGGGTCTTGGCGTTTCGCAACAGCCGCAGATCCTGCAGTTCGCGCCGGAATGGGTGAAAAATCTGCTCTCATCCGGAATTGCCGCTGGCGGCATCACGGCTATCGTGCTGAACCTGATTCTCCCGCCGGAAAAACCGTAAAAACCCTGCGGCGGCGACACGATTCGCCGCTGCTGTAACGCTCTTTCACCATTCCTGTCTTGAGGATTGCACGCAAATCGTGCATAAATCCCCTATGTACATTTCACGGGATGGAAGACCATGAAATTGATTGGGAGGTTGCTTCTCTACGTGCTGATCGCCTGTTTAGTGGTGATTTTCGGCTTTTATTTTCTGCTGCAAACGCGCTGGGGCGCAGATCATGTCAGCAACTGGGTATCAGAGAACAGCGGCTATCACCTCACATTCGACGTGATGGATCATCGTTTTTCCGCCCCATCCCATCTTTTACTGGAGAATGTGACCTTTGGTCGTGATGGTCAGCCTGCTACCCTGGTCGCGAAAACCGTAGATATCGGTCTGAGCATTCGCCAGTTAACCGCGCCGCTGCATGTCGACACGATTCTGTTACAGGACGGCACGCTGAATATTTCAGTGCAAACCGCCCCTTTCCCGTTTGAGGCCGACCGCCTGCAACTTCGCAATATGGCGCTCAATAGTCCCGGCAGCGAATGGCGGTTGAGCGCCCAGCGCGTTAACGGCGGCGTTATGCCCTGGCGCCCCGAAGCCGGTCGGGTATTGGGCAATAAAGCCCAGATCCAACTGAGCGCCGGTTCGCTGACGTTAAACGACGTTCCCGCCACTAATGTGCTTATTGAAGGCAGTATCGACCATAATCAGGTGATGTTAAACACCGTCGGCGCCGATATGGCGCGCGGAGCGTTAACCGGCGTCGCCCGACGTAACGCTGATGGTAGTTGGGTCGTTGAAAATCTGCGGCTGAATGATATTCGGTTACAAAGCGATAAATCCCTGAGCGAGTTTTTCGCGCCGCTGACTACGGTTCCATCTTTGCAGATTGGTCGTCTTGAAGTGACGGACTCCAGCCTGCAAGGACCAGACTGGGCAGTCACCGATCTTGACCTGAGTTTGCGCAATCTGACTCTGCGCAAAGAAGACTGGCAAAGTCAGGAAGGTAAATTATCGATGAACGCCAGCGAGTTTATTTACGGCTCACTGCACTTGCTCGATCCAATCCTGAACGCCGAATTTTCACCACAGGGCGTTGCGCTACGCCAGTTCACCACCCGCTGGGAAGGCGGTATGGTCAGAACTTCCGGCGCCTGGTTACGCGAAGGCAAAGCGCTTATTCTGGACGATACCGCTATCGCCGGGCTGGAGTATACGCTGCCGGAAAACTGGAAGCAGTTATGGATGAAGCCGTTGCCCGACTGGTTGAACAGCCTGACGCTGAAAAAATTCAGCGCCAGCCGCAATCTGGTGATTGATATCGACCCGGCCTTCCCGTGGCAAATCACCGCCCTGGACGGCTACGGCGCAAACCTGGAGCTGGTACAACATCATCAATGGGGCGTCTGGAGCGGCAATGCGACCCTCAACGCCGCAGCGGCAACCTTTAACCGTGTGGACGTGCGCCGCCCGTCGCTGTCGTTGACGGCTAATGCCAGCACGGTCAACATCAGCGATCTGAGCGCGTTTACTGGAAAAGGGATACTGGAAGCCACTGCCAGCGTATCGCAACTGCCGCAGCGTCAGACGCAAATCAGCCTGAACGGACGCGGCGTACCAATGGATGTGCTACAACAGTGGGGCTGGCCGGCATTACCGATTGCTGGCGATGGCAATATTCAGCTCACAGCCAGCGGCAATATTCAGGCCGATGCGCCGTTGAAACCGACGGTAAACGGGCAATTACACGCGGTCAACGCACAAAAGCAGCAGATAACACAGACGATGCAAGCGGGCGTGGTGTCCGGCGGGGAAGTTACGTCAACGGAGCCAGCGCTGTAATTGAGGGCTTGCCCGGTGGCGATGGCGCTTACCGGGCTTACGGTTCTTGCTCATTTGTAGGCCGGATAAGCGCAGCTCACGGCGCCATCCGGCGATTCAGATTTAAAGCGTAATTACCACTTCATTTCCCTGCGGGGTGACCACTACGCCCAGTTCACTTCCCGCATATGAACCGCATTTGGTACCGCTAATCTGCGTAATATTACGCAGACACAGCGTCCAGTTGCGCGCCTCGCCTTCGCCGCTCACCGTAATGGTATTGCCTGTGCGTTTCGCCTGCAGCGTAAAGATTGTCGAACCATCCGTAGCAGGGACTTCGCAGACCGCTTCGCAGCCGTCATCCAGATGGAATAACTGGAAGGCCGTACCCTCATGCCAGGCGTAATCGGGCTTCTGGCTATTGTTGCCCAGCGCCAGTAGTGTATTGTCACGCACATACACTGGCAGGCTCAGGAAGTCATGCTGCTGTTTATGCCAGCGACTGCCCTGCACTTCATCGTTGCGCCACAGGTGCGTCCAGCGGCCTTCTGGCAGGTAGAACTCCACGTCGCCCGCTTCACTAAATACCGGCGCTACCATGACCGCATCTCCCAGCATGTACTGGCGATCAAGATAATCACACGCCGGATCGTCCGGGAACTCCAGCATCATCGCCCGCATCATTGGCGTACCGGCTTCGTTGGCGCGCGCCGCTTCCCGATACAGATACGGCATCATCCGGCACTTCTGTTCGGTGAAGAAGCGCACCACGTCACAGGACTCGTCGTCATAGGCCCACGGAACCCGGTAGGATTTGCTACCGTGCAGGCGGCTGTGGCTGGAGAGCAAGCCGAATGCGCACCAACGCTTGTAGACATGCGCCGGCGCGGTATTCTCGAATCCGCCAATATCATGACTCCAGAAGCCAAACCCTGACAGGCCGATGGACAGCCCGCCGCGCAGGCTTTCCGCCATCGATTCGTAGTTGGCGTAGCAGTCGCCGCCCCAGTGCACCGGGAACTGTTGCGCGCCCACCGAGGCGGAACGGGCGAACAGCACCGCCTCTTCAACGCCCACGGTCTCTTTCAGCACGTTCCACACCAGTTCGTTGTAGATGTAGGCATAATGGTTGTGCATTTTCTGTGGATCTGAACCATCAAACCACTGCACATCCGTTGGAATGCGTTCGCCGAAGTCAGTTTTGAAGCAGTCCACTCCCATCTCCACCAGGCCCTTCAGCTTGTCGGCATACCATTCGCAGGCTTGCGGGTTGGTGAAGTCGTAAATCGCCAGTCCCGGCTGCCATTTATCCCACTGCCACAAGGAGCCGTCCGGGCGTTTAAGTAAATACCCTTTCTCTTTCAGCTCCTGGAAAACCGGGGATTTCTGGCCGATGTAGGGGTTAATCCACACGCAGACTTTCAGCCCTTTCGCTTTCAGGCGGCGAATCATCCCTTTCGGATCGGGGAAAGTCACCGGGTCCCATTCAAAATCGCACCACTGGAAGGCCTTCATCCAGAAACAGTCGAAGTGGAAGACGTGCAGCGGCAGATTGCGCTCGGCCATACCGTCGATAAAACTGTTAACGGTCGCTTCGTCGTAGTTGGTGGTGAATGAGGTGGTCAGCCACAGGCCAAACGACCAGGCGGGCGGCAGCGCCGGACGACCCGTAAATTGGGTATAGCGGTTCAGCACGTCTTTCGGGGTCGGGCCGTCGATGACGAAGTATTCCAGATACTCGCTCTCGACGCTGAACTGAACTTTGGAGACTTTCTCGGAGCCAATTTCAAACGACACGCACTGCGGATGATTCACCAGCACACCGTAGCCACGGTTGGTGATATAGAACGGGATATTCTTGTACGATTGCTCGGTGCTGGTGCCGCCGTCGCGGTTCCAGGTCTCCACCGTCTGACCGTTACGCACCAGCGCGGTAAAACGCTCGCCAAGCCCGTAGACGGTTTCGCCCACGCCGAGATCCAGACGCTCGAACATGTAGTTGCGCCCGCTATTGGTGTCCTGCACATAGCCGTTATTCTTCAACTGGCTACCGGTGATACGTACACCGTTGCGCAGAAAATCCAGAGACCAGAGCTCGCCTTTGGTGACGCGCACGCTCAGGCTGCCGCTCTTGAGTTCGGCAAATTCGGCGTTGTTCTGCATCTCCACGTTGATATCTTGCAAGACATTGAGCGGATAATGTGGGCCGTTATCCAAAGCGCCCTGGAAGTGTTCCATCCGTACACCTATCACTCCTTCCTGCGGCGAGAAAAAGCGCAGGGTAAACAACGGGGTATCCAGTTGCCAGGTTCGTTCGCGGACATCGCGCGGCGCGGCATAGACCACCATCTCATTCCCGTGCTGTTCAACGTCGAACACCTGAACCGGGTGAATCAAATTAAGGCCAGGCTGGATCAGCCAGTTTCCGTCGCTAATTTTCATAGTCTGTTCCTTTAGTTCTGCAATTCTTTATGGGTAAATTCTTGTTCGTTGCGGTGTGCGCCCTGCGCCAGTTGTTCCAGAATGGTTTTCAGGAACGGGCTTTTCAGGGTGTAGTAGCGTTTAGCGATCGCGGCGCTCAGCAGATAACAGATGGCCGGAACGATAGTGAACAGAGCGATGATGATGCTGATCGTGGCGCTGTTTTGCGTTTTCGCCGCCGCGTCGTAACCGCCGCCTGCCAGCATCCAGCCAATCAGCGCCCCGCCGAGGGCAAGACCCAGTTTCAGCACGAACAACGTGCCGGCAAAACTGATCCCCGTCAGGCGTTTGCCGTTACACCATTCGCCATAGTCGACGGTGTCAGACATCATCACCCACTGGATAGGCGTGACTAACTGGTGCAACACGCCAATCACGAAGATAAAGACGAACATAGCGATCGTGGCGTGCATCGGTACGAAGAACATCGCCACGCTGATTACTGCGAGTAAAGCGTTGGTCCAACAGAAAACGCTCACTTTGCATTTCCAGTCGGTCAACGGTTTTGCCAGCGCCGAGCCAATCAGGTTGCCGACGCAATAGGTGGTGAGGAAGGCGACAAACACGCCCGGCTTGCCCAATATCCAGGTGACGTAATACATCATCGCCCCGCCGCGCACGCATACCGCCAGAATATTCAGGATGGTGAGCAGGCCGACTATGCGCCACTGGTCGTTGTGCCAGATATCACGCAGGTCTTCACGCATGGAGGTATGGGTGGCAGGCGCTTCAACGCGCTCTTTGGTGGTAAAAAAGCAGAACGCCAGCATCAGGAACGCCACCACCGAGAGCGCCGCGATACCCCCCTGGAAGCCCAGCGCCTTATTCTCGCCGCCAATCAGTTTCACCAGAGGCATCATCAGTACGGTAGAGAGCATTCCGCCCGCCGTTGCCAGCACAAAGCGCCAGGATTGCAGGGAGATACGCTGCGTTGGGTCATTGGTTATTACACCCCCCAACGCGCAGTAAGGGATGTTGACCACAGTGTACAGAAGGGTGAGCAACGTGTAGGTGATGGCGGCATAAATCATTTTGCCGTTCAGACTGAGATCCGGCGTGCTATAAGCCAGCACACAAACGATACCAAACGGCAACGCGCCAAACAGCACCCAGGGTCGGAATTTGCCCCAGCGAGAGCGGGTACGGTCGGCCAGCAGGCCCATGCAAGGGTCGGAGATGGCATCAAGCGCACGCGCCAGTAAAAACATGGTGCCGACAAAACCAGCGGGAATGCCGAAAATATCGGTATAGAAGAACATCATATATAACATGACGTTATCAAAGATGATGTGGCTCGCGGCATCGCCCATACCATAGCCAATCTTCTCCTTAACGGAGAGAATTTCACTTTTCATTACGCATCCTTAACGCTCACAACGCTCACTGATACCGGTTACAGTTTTTGTAAACCTTCCCTGCGAGCGTGAATATTCCGTTATTTGGTTATCAAATTACGATTCTTGTTTTCTGTGATCAGGGTAGCGCCAAAAAGTGTGATGAAATGTAACTAATGGATTTTATGGGGGTTTATATGAAACCGATCATGGCAGAAGGAAAGGGAAGTTAAAAAAGCACGGGAGGGGATGTGGAAACGCCAGGAAGTAGCTATAATGCGCGCGCCTCCATGTAGCAATCGAGGCGCGGAAGATCGTCGTCTCCGGTGAGGCGGCTGGACTTCAAATCCAGTTGGGGCCGCCAGCGGTCCCGGGCAGGTTCGACTCCTGTGATCTTCCGCCAATTTGCCTCTACTGACCTCAATAAAATGAATCGCCACGCGCCCGTGGACTTCGGTATCCGACCTGAGCCTTTATCTCCACACGTTGCATCAACCACCAGACTTTGTTTACACCGCATTGTTCCCTATATCCAGCAGATCGAGACAGATCTTGCGATAACCATAAACACAGCCCGATTCCAGCCAGAACTGCCTGTATGCCCCGTCAGATTCAGGTCAACATGATGCCGTCGTGAATGTGGCGGCTTTATCCAGGCGTAAAGACTATGGATAGTAATATCAAGACGTGTTGCGACGCTGGAAACAGAATGGCCGCGCTCAATAACCTGTTTTACCACTTTAATTTTAAACGCTTCGGGATAACGTTTACCGCTCATGGGCTCCTCTCTTTAAGTCATTTTAAATGACTCAGTGGCGTCTGTTAAACCTGTGGTGATTCACTCCTTCGTTTTATCCAGACGAAATTATCCTGATAATGTGCTGTAGCGGCTGAATGACTTAATGTCACATTAACCTAAACACTGAATAGTTTCTCAGTTACCTGATTTTTCATTGTTATCTATTAGATACTGCAAGCATTTTACCTTTATACCCTTTCTCTCCCATACGTCCTGTTTATTCGTAATCCCTCCCATTATTATATTTCAGCAGCAAAATACCCGTATACATTCTTATACCAGGTACTCATATTACTGGCAGTTAGTTTAACTTTTTTGTACGTATCCCACATAATCGTGCTACTCACATTTAGAGATCACGTAATCGATCTGCTGACGAAGGAATCTCTATGCGTAAAGTCCGTCTTACTGAGCATCAGAACATCGCCGTAATTAAGTTGGTCGAAGCCGGATGAATGGTTAAAGATATCTGCCCTGAGGCGGATATTTGTGAAGTGACTGACTATATCTATGGACATTGGGTTTCACCACATCCTGTTTCTCACTAATGTGCTCCGGGAAAGAGTTTTCATCAGATGAGCGATTGAAAAGAGAAGCCAGAAGCTGAAGTTGCTTCGACCAATAAGTCTGTCACTTGCTCAGACTGTCACGATCAGAATTAAGTCAGACCAACTTATTGGCAAGGTATAACTCCCGGCATTAAGTTACAAAATTTTCTCATGGCATTAGCATTACACCTCCTTAAAGTTTACATGCGTCTCTATAAAAGAGTCTTAAATTTGTATATAAGAAGTTGATGAGAGCACAAATTTCACCATTAAGTCATTGAATAACAATGCAATAAAAGAAAAAATCTTAAATTAGGTTTTAATAATAAGAATTCATTACAGGTTGACAGGAATTACTTTTATATTTCATCACATCACCCCGATAGTGACGAAGGCAGCAGACAGATGGTATTGAGAACCGTTATTTATCACCCTCATGATTTAGCAAATAGTGCTGTTTTAAGATTTTTTATGATATTGGAGATACTGTATAAAAATCTCAATGAGTGAAATACGAATCCGAAATGATGTATTACGACTGTCGGATCTGTCATGGTTCCTTAAAGCTGTATTTTAGGTCTTTCCAGGAGTTTATGACACTGACAATATTTCGCGACTTTTGACAGTCGTAGTACTTTATATTATCTGGATTGACACATTTATTTACCAATGAAATATTAATAGAAACATCGACAGGAGTCGTTCAGGATGATGAGAAAGCCTTCACAAATTGTCCATTGCATTAGTTGCGATTTATCCTGTCAATTATTTCCTGACAGCGCAGTACGGGTGCAATACTGTCATAATGCGGCATTTTCCATCTGGCCAGATGGTAATGCTTTCCTGAAAAAAGGGTTTATTGAAAAGTTATTGCTTGATAGACACAATCATTTATCCAGCGGTTTTATCTTTGTTGATTTTTCTTTCCCGAATCTTCGACGATTTACCGATTTGCAATGGGCTGACAGTCTGGCAGACAGTGGCATGCATATTGTCCTGATTTCTGACAGAAGTTTAACTCCGCTGGCCAATTACTGGATTTTGAAAAGCAATAAAATACAAGGGATTATTTATTCCGATGACGATGATATTGTGCAACAGCAAAAGATGCACCGCTTGTTTACCGGTCGGCTCGCCAACAGTAAACGTGGACGAACGCTTAACTATACGGAATTTATATTACTGAAGCGCTTTGTATCAGGAATAAGTATTCAGCAGATTGTAAATATTGACAATATTGATATTAAGAAACTTTATGTGCATAAGCTGCGGCTTGAAAATAAGCTAGGGCATAGCATTCATAAAATAATATCAAATATTTTATAGATCCGTTTCCATTTTTATTATTTCCATATTATTGCGATGTGGAAGACGCTTTACGCCATAATGCAGGAGGCAGAATGCCAACTCCCCAAAATTACTCATTCATCGCCATAGCGGTATCAGCAGCATTAGCCTCTATGGTATTTCCCTCCCAGGCGGCCTGGGTTGACGTTGATAGTCTGCCATCCAGTGGGCTGGTCAGTCAGTTGCCGCCGGAATTACAGGCTATTATTCCCGCTCAGGCCAGTACCGGTTTCACCAAAGTCGGGACCATGCCCAACTACGTTTATCAGTGGAACACCGGCACCATCCCGGTTTATGGCAATGGCCTCACGCTTAATGGGCCGGGCGCGGAGGCGTTTGAACACACTGTCACGGTTATTCAAAACTGCGGGACGGGAAGTCCGGGCGTGATTTTTGGCAACGACCTGACCATTCGGACGCAGTCGGCGAATGCCGCGAATAATGGTAGAGACGTCGATGGCATCCGTACTCACGGCGCGAATACTCCGGATAACCCGGTATTTATTATTACCGGTGACCGTACCCGCATCTACGTGGATGGTCAGGATGGTGACGGTATTAACGCCGGATATAACTCACTGGGCCAGGGTTGGACCGGATCGGCCAATATTTACGTCGGCGACGATCTGTATATCAAAACGACCGGTAGCCAGGGACGTGGCATTACAGCCAACGCCATGCGGGATGCGTCACGTGCCAAAAATACGATTGTCGTCGGCAATCGTGCGCATATTGTTACTACCGGCGACAGTTCGGAGGGGCTGCGTACCGGACAAAGCGGTTCGTTGATTCGTCTGGGTGACGATGCAACTATCGAAACATCCGGCGCATCCTCAACGGGGATTTACGCAGCATCCTCCTCCAGAACCGAGCTTGGCAACAACGCTACTATTACGGTGAACGGTGCCAGCGCACACGCGGTATATGCAACTAACGCTACCGTTAATTTGGGAGAGAATGCCACTATTAGCGTTAACAGCGCCAGTAAGGCTGCATCCTATAGTAAAGCCCCTGCCGGTTTATACGCCCTCTCCCGAGGCGCCATTAATCTGGCAGGCGGTGCGGCTATTACTATGGCGGGCGATAACAGTAGCGAAAGTTACGCCATCAGCACGGAGACTGGCGGCATTGTTGACGGTTCTTCAGGAGGTCGTTTCGTCATCGACGGTGATATTCGTGCTGCTGGCGCCACCGCTGCCAGCGGTACGCTACCGCAGCAGAACAGTACGATTAAGCTCAATATGACGGACAACTCGCGATGGGACGGGGCGTCGTACATCACCAGCGCTACGGCGGGCACAGGCGTTATCTCTGTACAAATGAGCGATGCGACCTGGAATATGACCAGCAGCTCAACGCTCACTGACCTGACGCTGAATAGTGGCGCAACCATTAACTTCAGCCATGAAGATGGCGAACCATGGCAAACGCTCACCATCAATGAAGATTATGTAGGCAACGGCGGTAAGCTGGTCTTTAATACTGTGCTCAACGATGATGATTCCGAAACGGACAGGCTGCAGGTTCTCGGCAATACTTCAGGCAACACATTTGTTGCAGTAAATAATATTGGAGGAGCCGGGGCGCAAACCATTGAAGGTATTGAAATTGTTAACGTTGCTGGCAATTCCAACGGTACTTTCGAAAAAGCAAGCCGTATTGTTGCCGGAGCCTATGACTACAACGTGGTGCAGAAAGGTAAAAACTGGTATCTGACCAGCTACATTGAGCCGGACGAACCGATTATTCCTGATCCAGTAGACCCTGTTATCCCTGACCCTGTCGTTCCCGATCCGGTGGACCCTGATCCAGTAGACCCGGTTATCCCTGACCCTGTGATTCCCGATCCGGTGGACCCTGATCCAGTAGACCCTGAGCCAGTAGACCCGGTCATCCCTGATCCGACAATTCCTGACATAGGGCAATCTGACACACCGCCGATAACAGAACATCAGTTCCGTCCGGAAGTGGGCAGCTATCTTGCCAACAACTATGCGGCAAATACGCTGTTCATGACGCGTCTCCATGACCGTCTGGGTGAAACCCAGTACACCGACATGCTGACGGGTGAGAAGAAGGTCACCAGCCTGTGGATGCGTAACGTCGGCGCCCATACTCGCTTCAACGATGGCAGCGGGCAGCTAAAAACCCGCATCAACAGCTATGTGTTACAACTGGGAGGCGATCTGGCACAGTGGAGCACTGACGGTCTTGACCGTTGGCATATTGGTGCAATGGCAGGTTATGCCAACAGCCAGAACCGCACGCTGTCGTCCGTGAGTGACTATCATTCCCGTGGTCAAGTCACCGGTTACAGCGTCGGCCTTTACGGCACCTGGTATGCTAACAATATCGATCGGTCTGGGGCTTATGTGGATACCTGGATGCTGTACAACTGGTTTGATAACAAGGTCATGGGTCAGGATCAGGCCGCTGAGAAATATAAATCCAAAGGAATTACCGCCTCGGTTGAAGCCGGTTACAGCTTCAGGTTAGGTGAAAGCGCGCATCAAAGCTACTGGTTGCAGCCCAAAGCGCAGGTGGTATGGATGGGCGTGCAGGCTGACGACAATCGCGAAGCCAATGGTACCCTCGTCAAGGATGATACCGCCGGTAATCTGCTAACCCGCATGGGCGTAAAAGCCTATATTAACGGCCACAATGCTATTGATAACGATAAATCTCGAGAGTTCCAGCCATTCGTGGAAGCGAACTGGATCCATAATACGCAGCCTGCCAGCGTGAAGATGGACGATGTCAGCAGCGATATGCGTGGTACGAAGAATATTGGAGAACTGAAAGTGGGTATTGAAGGACAAGTTACCCCGCGCCTGAACGTATGGGGTAACGTGGCGCAACAGGTGGGTGACACAGGTTATAGTGATACCCAAGGAATGCTGGGGATGAAATACAGTTTCTGATTCAGGTAACAACAGAGCCGCTGATCTTCAGCGGCTTTTACCCGGAAACGCTTTCATTTGGCTGATAGGTTTCATGAACGGCTCCCAAAAAAGCTTAATGCGTACAGAAAAATATCGGGCGTTTCCCGATGGTGAACATAAAGCCACGATGGCCCTGAGTCAGGATGGTGTAACTGATACTTTTCCCTGGATAGACATAAAAATCGGGTAAAACCGTCTCGATAACCGCATCGGACAGTGTTTCGTCACGCGTGACTTTGTTGATATCCGTCGATATAAAATGGGTGCTGTCTTTATTTTCACTCCATACATAGGAAACATCACGGCGGATCACGCCGCTCATTTTATTATCGACGTAATATGTTCCGCTGATGGAAACCACCCCAGTGCGTTTTTTCAGCGAATACATAAAATCCAGCGTCAGGTTAGCCTGAGTGTTGTTATAAAACACAATCACAGGCGCCGTACATTTCTCTGGATCCCGGTTCTTTTCCGTATACAAATGAAAAAGATGTCCAAGCCCTACACCCAGACACAGTAGCGTCAGGCAGGCTAACATCAGTGCCTTTTTACCCATGTGTCACCCCGCGGAAAAAAAGCGTCACGCAGCCTGTATCACCGCGCGTTTTATAAGGTTGCTGACAAATCAATGCCGTAACCGCTGGGGTGCGACTGCTGGAAGGGAAATAGACCCATGGGTATTTCTGACAATCCATACCGGTTTTTAGAATCATTGACTTATAGCTTGCAAAGCGGCTGCCGCTTTCGATATCTTCATTCCGCGAGAAAAAATGACAGCCCTGAGTTGTTTCAACCAGCGTGTAGCGATCGTAAAAATCCTTATCGGGAACGGTTTGCCAGCTTATAGTGCCAAGCAAAATACCGACAGCAAATGTCCCGGTCATCCAAAGTACAGGTACATAATGTTTAAACCAACGCCCTGACATACGCGGTGGCGTCTCACCCTTTTTTTCTATTGCCTGAGCGAAGTCTTTGCGGATGGTCATGAGGCTCACACCTGGCTCAATCTGAAAGCCTCTACGCGGAACCGTGATTATCAGCGTATCTTCATTTTCGCCAACGGTACGTAATCCGCGGCGAATAATGGAGATATTCTGATAAAGCGTATTTGCCGACACCACCATGCCGTCTTCTTCCCACACTTTTTGAAAGAATGTTTGTTGTGAGACGACGGAGGGGGCGTTTTCCAGCAGAAGGCGCAAGCAGCGGCTGGCGGGCGTTGTCAGAATAATGTTGAGATCTGGCCTCGATAATGAAGCCAGGCGATTCATTTCTGGATTAAATTCAATATTATCGTTAATTATCCATAACATCGCATTGTTACCATGCCAAAACATAACGTAGTTGGAGAGGGTTAATAGACACCACTGAGTATAGTCTGATGCTGTGGCTGCGTAGCAGGACATGGATTGTCCCCTGCACATACCGATCATATAGAAGAGCGAGAGGCATAAGACATTAACAGGTAAGCGTAGACACCGCTTTTCTCATTATAGCAGACTCAGGGGTGAAAGTACGTTTGGTTTTCTTGTTCGTTAAGTCTCCTGTTTTGTATTGAGGTGAGAATATCACCTTTAATCAAGTGGCCAAATTTACTGTGCCACTACGCTTTAATATCTTATATATAAATCATGAGAAAAAATATCCTGATAATCTACCCCACATGAAAGACAAGGTTTTATTCAATGTGTTCCTATAATGGCTTGTAATATCCCAAAAAGCAGCACTCGTTATATAGGGATAGTTTCCAATTTATTAAGAGTTACAGTAGCCATACTTAATAAAAGCACGCTTCCCACTTAATATTTAAGCTGTGCTTTATGTTATTTAAATATAAATAAGTTAATCCTTAACCAACATATTTCAAATTTATACCAAATAATTTTAAAACTATCTATCAGAAACAATTTGTAGGGGCATAGTTTGTTTTTTCAATCAATAATCCTCTCTGACATGTAAAATAGAAACATTTATTCATAATATGAATATTGTTGTGATAACAAATTCGCGTGAAAGTAAATCGACTGAAGGTGATGCCGATGAATATTCCTTCAGAAAGAACTCAACAGGTTAATCCAGAATCGGCAACGGATTACTGTCATCAGCTTAAAAACGGAAATCGCCCCGGCGATTAATGACTTTAACACTGATAGTGACTATCAGTGAAAGGCAACAACAAGGAATGAATTATGTCTACACCCGCGAATTTTAACGGTCAACGCCCTGCCATTGATGCTAACGACGCAGTAATGCTGCTGATTGATCACCAAAGTGGCCTGTTTCAGACCGTCGGCGACATGCCGATGCCGGAATTACGCGCGCGCGCCGCGGCGCTGGCTAAGATCGCCACCTTATGCAATATGCCGGTCATTACTACCGCATCCGTACCACAGGGACCGAATGGTCCGCTGATTCCGGAAATCCATGCGAATGCGCCCCACGCGCAATATGTCGCGCGTAAAGGGGAAATTAATGCCTGGGATAATGCCGATTTTGTACAAGCGGTAAAAGCGACAGGCCGTAAAACGCTGATCATCGCTGGCACTATTACCAGTGTCTGTATGGCTTTTCCAGCCATCAGCGCCGTCGCGGAAGGGTACAAGGTATTTGCGGTAATTGATGCCTCCGGTACGTACAGTAAAATGGCACAGGAAATTACGATGGCCCGCGTGGTGCAGGCGGGCGTAGTACCAATGGATACCGCGGCGGTAGCCTCTGAGCTGCAACGTACCTGGAATAGGGAAGATGCCGCAGAATGGGCGGATGTATATACCAAAATATTCCCGGCCTATCAGCTACTGATTGAAAGTTATACCAAAGCGCAGGAAGTAGTAAAAAATAATGAACTGCTGGATTCTCAACGCGCATAAATAACGCCCTGAAGCGGCTAAATAGCCCCATTTAATGGGGCTATTTTACTTGCCATTTTGGTCCTGGGCAGTGCTCGCCAAAACGCATTAGCGTTTTGAACGCCGCTTGCGGCGGCCCGAAGGGCGAGCGTAGCGAGTCAAACCTCACGTACTACGTGTACGCTCCAGTTTTTGCGCGCTGTCCGTGTCCAAACTGGCTGCGCCAATAACGCCTGGTGGGATAGGCTCTTAATCAAATACGCCATTAATAATCGCCGTGACCACCGCGGTACTGAGCGCGATCAGCACCAGATTATCCCCAACGATTTTCCACTCATAGCCCGGATAATAAGGTAATTGTCCCAGCATAGACGCCGGCACCGTTTTTTTAGCGATTCCCGGCGGCAGCGGTTTTCCTCTCGCCAGATTTTTCGCAATCCCCGGTGGTAAAGACTGATAACCCGTCAGCCCTAAATTTACTGCCAGTTGCCTGGCGACAGCGTAGCTAATGTCCGACTCGACGTGATCCGGTTTACCGCCATTTTTACGGTGTTCCGTTCTTTGCCCGGCATTTCCTTTATGCCCGTTACCGTTATTACCTTGATTAGCCGCGTTATTACTATGTCCGCCGCCATTGCCATTTCCCGGATTCGCCAGCACAGGCGTAGCGCTCAGGGAAAACGTAATCAACGTCGCCAGGACGGCGGTTAAACCACGACGATTGTTCATGATATTGCCCTTCTGATGTGGGATACCATGAAAATAGCGCCCCGCCATAAAAAGAACAACTACATCGATTCTTATTTTAAGCGGGGCTCGCCAACAGCAGCTTATCGTATCCAGATAGTCAGTAAAATCAGGATGATTGCTATCAGGACAACCTGATAAAAAATTTTGTCCAACCCTCTTTTTTGCATGGCGTCACCTCGTTAGAAAACGATTTGCCAGAGGGCTAAACACAACACCAACAGGCTAATCAGTAAAAATATCAGCGCGATGATTTTATCGGGTGAGCGATTCATCTGGGCGATCCTCAAACATCATTAAAACCACTGGCCAAAGCGTTTGATATAAAAGCGCTTCATGCCTTGCGCCACCAGACAGTAGCTCAATAGTGTCGCCACCAACCACGGGAAGTAGCTCAGTGGCAGCGGCTCCAGTCCAACCATCGCGCCCAGAGGTGAGAATGGAATATAAATGCCTATCGCCATAATCAAGCCGGTCGTCAATAATACCGGCAACGTCGCCCGACTTTGGATAAACGGTATTTTCTGCGTCCTTAGCATATGCACGACCAGTGTCTGCGAGAGCAGACCCTCAATAAACCAGCCGGACTGAAAGAGCGCCTGCGCCTCTACGTTATTAGCTGCAAAGACGTACCACATCAACGCAAAGGTTGTGATATCGAAAATAGAAGACGTTGGGCCAATCCATAGCATAAAACGGCCAATATTTTTCGCGTCCCATTTCCGCGGCTTACGCAGGAACTCTTTATCCATTTTGTCCCACGGCAACGACAACTGCGAAATGTCGTACATCAAATTCTGGATCAACAGATGAATCGCCAGCATCGGCAGAAATGGAATAAACGCGCTGGCTACCAGTACCGAAAAAACATTGCCGAAATTAGAGCTGGCGGTCATATTCAGATATTTAATGATATTGCCAAAGGTTTCCCGCCCTTTGATAACGCCTTCCTCAAGCACCATGAGATCTTTTTCCAGCAGAATAATATCTGATGACTCTTTAGCAATATCGGCGGCGCTATCGACGGAAATTCCCACATCCGCATCACGAAGCGCGGGCGCGTCGTTGATCCCATCTCCAAGAAAACCAACGGTATGACCATTTTTCTGTAGCGCTTGCAAAATACGCGTTTTTTGTAACGGCGTCAGCCGGGCGAATACTGCGCGTTTCTCCACCTCAGGCGCCAGTTCGGCATCTGACATCGCCTCAACCTGGGTTCCGGTCAGGATATCGTGCGTATCAATACCCACTTCCAGACAGATACGCGCCGTCACAACCGGATTATCGCCGGTGAGGACTTTGACCGCCACGCCGTTATCCCGCAACGCGGCAATAGCTTTTCCGGCGCTCTCTTTCGGCGGATCGAGAAAAGTGAGCATCCCTTCGATGGTAAGTTCGGTCTCATCCTCCACACTTAATGTCGGATTGTTCCCGAAACCATCCAGCTTACGTGTCGCTATCAGCAATACACGGAATCCCTGAGCATTGTAATCTTCGGTTTTCGCCAGCAGCAGCTCGCGGCGTGTTTCCGTCAGCGCCACCACACGATCGCCTTCGCGAAGATGGGTGGCTACCATCATCATCTCTTCAACGGCGCCTTTGCAGATCAGGCATCTGTCTCCATGCTGCGCATCCTCCACCAGGACCGATACCCGGCGACGTACAAAGTCGAATGGCAGTTCATCGCGTTTAATGAAGCGCGCTTTTGTCGATGGTGCGATTCGACCCTCGCCAAAACGCAGTATGGCGCGATCCATCACATTCCGGGCGCCGCTCTGGCTGCTACTATTCAGCCAGGCCAGCATCAATACCCGGCCGCTTTTTACACCGCTCACATCCAGATGATGCTCCAGAAAAATATTGTCCTGGGTTAAGGTGCCGGTTTTATCTGTACACAGCACATCCATCGCGCCGAAGTTTTGAATAGCGTTCAGGCGTTTGACGATCACTTTGCGCCGCGACATCGCAATCGCGCCTTTTGCCAGGTTGGAACTGACAATCATGGGCAACATTTCCGGCGTCAACCCCACCGCAACTGCCAGCGCGAACAGCGAAGCCTCTACCCAGTCTCCCTTACTGAAACCATTGATCAGCAGGACAACCGGCACCATGATCAGCATAAAGCGTATCAACAGCCAGCTCACGCTGTTGACTCCGCGATCGAAAGCCGTCTGGGTACGCGTACCCACAATGGATTTCGCCAGCGAGCCGAACCAGGTACGGCTTCCCGTCGCGACCACGACCGCTTGCGCTCTGCCGCTGGTTACATTGGTTCCCATCAGACAGATATTGCCCAAATCTAGCAGGCTTTTATCTTTATCAGGCAATTGCTCGCTGTCTTTACCTGCCACATCAGCCATAACATCGTATTTTTCTACGGGTAATGATTCACCACTAAGAATTGACTGACTGATAAAGAGATCGCGCGACGCCAGCAGTCGAACGTCGGCGGGCACCAGATCGCCTGCGGCCAGAAAAACCACATCGCCCGGCACCAGTTCTTCAATGGGAATATCTTCCTGCACCGCGCCTATATTGCCCGGCCCACGACGCAACACCGTGGCGGTGGTGCGAACCATCTTTTTCAGCGCCTGTGCTGCTCTGTTAGTGCGAAACTCCTGCCAGAAACGCAATAACCCGCTCAAACTGACCATCGTCAGAATAATCAGCACGCCAGTGAGATCGGTCTCTTCGCCACGGCGTAACGGGAGCCAGTAATCCGTGATGAAACTAACCCCTGCCAATGCCATCAGAACGTAAATAAACGGGTTATTGAATGCCTGCAGAAGCTGAATCAGCGCCGGAGGAACTTGCTCATGCGCCACTTCATTGCGCCCATACACTTTCAACCGTTCGCTGGCCTCTTCTATCGTGAGGCCCTGACGATGGCTGTTCAGCCGCGCCAGTGTCTCCTCCGGGCTATGAAAAGCTTCCGCTTCGATCGGAAATACTTTTTTATGCTGCTTATCATTTTCTGACGCCGGGCGATTGAGTTTCCGGTTTTCAATGTTCATGTCAGTCATGATGAATCCCCAAAATTAAGGTGTAGTGTTTCCTGCATATCACGCCCGGGGAATAGCAAACTCACGATTTCAAGGTGAATGCCCCGGGAGAATTATCTATGCATAAAAAAGGTTATTGCTTACTCACTATTTTGAGTGGGTTTTATTTTATCGACTCGGGAATATCCATCATTCCCTCCTTATACGCCTGGCGTAATGTTGCAATTGAATAAAAAACTATTATTGACTATCAATGCTCCAGTGAATTGCGGTGATATTATCGTTATCACCTATTCTGGATATAATCAGTTCTCGCGTTTTACGATAATCAGCATGACCCACGAGCTCGGCACGAATTTCTTTATAGCCCTGTTCCTGAGCAGGGACCGAACCTAACCCTTGTAAACAGATCGCGGCCTCTTTTACGATATTCAGTAACCACTGACGAACCTCGCTTTCATCTTCTTTATTACAGGTTACTTTCAGGATATAACGTTTTTCTCCCTCAGCGGATATTGGGAGTTGATTTATACGCTGCGCCGCTTCACGCAATAAAATATTGGCGCAAAGAATAATGATCGTCGCCGCCAGCGCATTTTTGAACTGCCCTAAGCCGCATAACACGCCGATGCCCGCCGAACACCATAGCGTTGCCGCAGTGTTCAGCCCGCGCACATTCATCCCTTCGCGCATGATGACGCCCGCCCCCAGAAAGCCAATCCCAGAGACAATCTGCGCCGCAATTCGCCCGGGGCTGTCTGGCGATGTCGTCATGGAGCTCAGAATAAAAACGGCGGCGCCTGTCGCCACCAGCGCATTAGTGCGTAATCCCGCCATACGTTGACGCCATTGTCTTTCCGCGCCAATCAGCGCGCCCAACAGCATAGCGGCCAGTAAATTTAAAATATAAGGAAACATTAACATACGTTCCTCCATTTTTTCTGGAAGAATAAGTACGTGCTATATTTAGCACACGACAAATTTCTGCCCTGAGGCAATTAGCGTCGTGTTAACGGCGGAGGAAATAAAGCGTGTTTAAACATGAACATGACGATTACCTCGCGACAATGCGCGTGTTGTAACATTATTGGGATGACAATCGTCACAAGGGGAGATTGCTGCCCACCGGTTCGGCAAGCAGCGCAGGAATAGCGTGCGTTAACTTGCCAGATGATTTACGTAAAAGTGACTGTCCAACATATTACTCCTGCATGAATTTGCGCTTATTATAGTCAGCCAATATGTTCCGTAAAGTGCAAAGGCGGGTTTAGTGACGTTCTGTTTAAGTTTGTTTGATATTTTTTCTTATGACAAAAAAATGACAATATTATGTCGATAACAAGCTCGTCTGAAATCATTAAACAATAAATTCCTGCTTAATACCGGCGATAGCTCTGTTATGATGCCTGCACGTAAAAAAATAAAACAACATGACGAGGAAAAAATGGGTTCCACCAGAAAAGGGATGCTAAACGTCCTGATTGCCGCCGTATTGTGGGGGAGTTCAGGCGTTTGCGCGCAGTACATCATGGAGCAAAGCCGTATGTCGTCACAGTTCCTGACGATGATACGTTTGTTATTCGCCGGGCTGATACTGGTGACCTTCTCCTTTATGCACGGCGATAAGATATTTTCAATTCTTAAAAACCGCAAAGATGCCCTGAGTCTGCTGATTTTCTCCGTGGTGGGCGCGCTCACCGTTCAGCTAACCTTCCTGCTCACGATTGAAAAATCCAATGCCGCCACCGCGACAGTGCTGCAATTTTTATCGCCGACCATTATTGTAGCGTGGTTTGCATTAGCGCGAAGAACACGACCAGGCATTCTGGTCTTAACCGCCATTCTTACATCGCTTATCGGCACCTTTTTACTGGTGACTCACGGCAATCCAACATCGCTGTCGATCTCTTCAGCCGCGCTGTTCTGGGGTATCGCCTCCGCATTTGCCGCCGCCTTTTATACGACCTGGCCTTCCAGGCTAATCGCCCAATACGGCACACTGCCAGTGGTCGGCTGGAGTATGTCCTTTGGCGGCCTTATTCTGCTGCCCTTCTACGCTAAAGAAGGAACGCACTTTGCGGTGAGCGGCAGCCTGATTCTGGCCTTTTTCTACCTGGTGGTGATCGGTACATCGCTGACGTTCAGCCTGTATTTGAAAGGCGCGCAACTGATTGGTGGCCCCAAAGCCAGCATTTTAAGCTGCGCGGAACCGTTAAGCAGCGCCCTGCTGTCGCTACTGCTGTTGGGGATTAGTTTTACCTTGCCGGACTGGCTGGGCACGCTGCTCATTCTCTCGTCAGTGATTCTGATCTCCCTCGATTCCCGTCGACGCGCGCGGGCCGCTTAACGCCGTTGATAATCACGATGACCGGGCGGAAGAGGGAAAAGTTTAATGGCGCTTTGCCTTAATCTCTTCGTCAGAAAGCCCGGTAATCATCAGCACCATCTCTCGCTCGATCCCCTGTTCCAGCATCGTATGCGCAATACGCAAGGCTTCCTCCTGCTTACCTTGATGTATACCTTGCTGTATGCCTTGTTGCACGCCTTCACGCTTACCTTTTCTGCGCCCCGATTCACGTATTCTGTCTACGATCGTCATTAATCTCTCCTTGTGTTGGGGAACACGGCGCGCCACCTCGCGGATAAACTTGCCAAAACGAGGCGTGCTGCCATGCTGTATTAGCAAATAATTAAACAGCGCTTTTAGCTGACTGTCATTAGCGTTTCCCGTAATCAGAAGTACCGCTAAGCGCTCGACCAATCCCATCAGGTCGCGTTGACGTATATGCTTTTGTACCAGTTCCAGCATCGCGATACGTCGATGCTGCATAATCTCGTTATCCGGCACCACCGTAATGTCTACCAGTGGAAATGCCGTCGCATAAAGCTGACGCGCCAGCGCAGGATCGTCAAACTCATCCAGCCAGCAAAGCGAAAAGGGATACGGGCTTTTCGCGCCATGGTAAAACAGCATGGGAATCACCAGCGGTAACGTTTTATGGCCAGCATCCAGATGGCGCTGCATCGCGGCAGTGGCGTAACGCATTAACCGGAACGCCATATGCGCGTCCGGCGTACTCTGATGCTCTATAACGACATAGATATAACCGTCGCCTTCACACGTTTTTAGCGACCAAAGGACATCGGAATAAAACGCGCGTAAATTTTTCTCGATAAAACTGTCCGGCGCCAGTTTCAACGTCGTCAGATCGCAACGTATTCTTAGCGAATGGGGAAGATGAATATTGAGAAAATCCCGCGCGGTATCCGGATGGCGTAAAAACGTTTTGAATACCGCATCATGAGGCGTGGACGTGGGGCTTTTTTTCATGGCGATCCGTCACCTGAGGAATAAGATGACGCCACTGTACTCGCCAAAAATACAGACAGCATTCAGGAAAATTTACCCCTGCGAGGAGGCTCGAAAGGGAATCACTGACGGCTGCAATACGTACATTTTTGCCCAGCCTGCTACGCATTATCGCCCGATAGCGTAACGCTAACCGGGCCTACAAATACACGTCATCTGTAGGCCAGGTAAACGCAGCGCTCTTCGGCGATAAATCTCACACCAGCGCTTTGACTATCTCCATCAACCGAATGATGTCTTCGGGGCGCGTATTGCCGGTTTGCGGATCGATAATCGAGCTGTAAACATGCGGCATGACGCGCGGCACGCCTGCTTCCAGGCAGGTTTGCAGGATAATACCGAAATTATCCAGTGAGATACCGCCGGTCGGCTCGATAAGCGTCATGCCGTGGCGGGCAGCGGTTGTCGCCAGCGCATATAATTCCGGTAACGACTTTTCGCCGCCCATCGGGAAAAACTTCGCCGCATGTGCGCCCATATCCTGCATCATGCGTACCGCCGCTTCACAGGAAACGCGGGCTGGCGTTCCCTGGCTGCTGCTGACGCCGGTAGAAATCACCACCTCGCCAGGCGTTCCCGTCGGGCTGACCAGGGCGTTGATATGCGTTTGCTCGCCGCCCGTCGCCGCCAGCGCGCCCGCCGCGAAGCCGCTGCCGGTAAAGGTCTGGTTGACATGGGCCGGGTGAGTATGGGCGGCAATCATCGCCGCTTTGTAGTACTGCGCCGGGTCGCCTGCGCCCAGACCCACTGAGATAGACGGCACCTCCGCCATCCAGCGTTTCACCTCCGGCACGCCCTCTTCTACCGTAGCGAACTGCGCGGAAAGTACGCCAATGACCGCATGGCCTTCGGCGGCTTCATAGATAGCCTTCGCGTTGGCGATATCCTTTGCCAGCACGTTAATCGCTACCCGCTGACGATAAAAATTAATCTGCTGCATGTTCTGCAATCTCCCTGAGTCGCGCCACAATCAATGCCATTTCCCCTTCGGCTACCGTGCGTGGATCGAGGCTAAAAACCCCCTGATGAAGCTGATATTTGCGGGCGTAAATCGCTATCTCGCCGCCGCGCAGCTGCGCTTCGACGTCCTGCGCGTTCAGCCCCAATTCAGATGCGTTCACCCGCACACGAATACGCCAGATTGCACGCCCGGCCTCATCCTGTTCGATATCGGCATAAAGTCCATGGATGGCGGAAATCGCTTCCGCGACCGGCTGTAACTGTGCTGCGGTCACGGTCGTCTGGCCCTGGTGGTAATTCTCCAGCGCATACACCAGCCCAACCATGTTTTCCTTGCCGATTTTCATTGCTCTGGCAATCCCCTGGTGCTGCGCTTTGCAGGCGGCAATCCACGTTTTCCTACCAGTGATAAAGCCGGAGGTTGGCGCATTAAAGGCTTTCGCGCCGCTATAGATAACCATATCCGCGCCGCTCGCCACCCAGCCGCGCAAATCCTCTTCCGCCGCGGCATCGACAATCAACGGCAGGTGGTTGGCCTGCGCCACCTGTACAAAATCGTCAATGCTCAACATGCCTTTCTGTACGCAATGGTGTGATTTCACATACAGTAGCGCGGCGGTCTTTTCGTTAATGGCGCTTTCCAGTTGCCAGCGGGTCGCCAGATTGCTCGACCCCACTTCCACTATGCGCCCGCCGCCAAGACGAATGGCGCTGGTGACTGGCGCGCCGTAGTCCACATTATGCCCGCGCAGCATCACTACCTCATTGGCCATACCGCTACTGTCCGGCATCAGGGCGACGCGCGCCCGATCGCCGTGGGTGATAGCGGCAGCGACGGCAATGGCAATACCCGCCGAGGCGCACGAGGTGATATAGCTATCTTCAGCACCCGTATAGCGCGATACCAGTTCGCCGGTTTTTTCCACCAGCGCGTCAATCTCGACGAAAGCGGAAGCCGCGCGCGCGGTGGCCTGCATGACCTCCGGCGCGACGCTTGAGACGCCCAGAATGGTCATTTTGCCGCAGGCGTTAATGACCTTTTTCAACCCCAGTTGTTGATAGATATTCGGCGTCATGATTTACAGCACTCCCAACAACGAACAGACTATGCTCAGTGCGACAATCGACAGCAAAATGGTGGTGTAGCGCGGCCCTTTTTTTACCAGATAGAAGTAGATGGCGAATACCGCCGCCAGTGGCAGTAAGCCCGGCGCGATAGAGTCGAGGATCTGCTGAACCACCACTTCAGATCCTTTCAAGGCGCTAATTTTTAACGGCGTGGTGATTTTGACGTAGCTGGCGGAAAGCGCGCCCATCATGATCAAACCCAGCACGTTGGCCCCGTAGATCAGTTCTTTGATTCGCCCCCCTTGCAGCAGGCCGATAATCGAATCACGCCCCAGCGTATATCCCTTGTGGACCATACCGTAGCTGATCGCCAGGGTGATCGCCGGGTAGAGAATCAGCGGGATAATACCGCCCATCGCGCTGCCATTTGCCGCGAACGGAATAAAGATCGCTATCAACAGCGGCATCACCGCCGCCCAGATAATCGAGTCGCCCATCCCGGCAAGCGGCCCCATCAGGCCCGTTTTAATGCCGGTGATAGACGAGTCGTTAATCGGCTCGCCGCGCGTTTTTTGTTCTTCCATGGCAATAGAGATGCCCTGAATCACCGCGCCGAAGGTCTGCTCGGAGTTAAAGAAGTTAAGGTGGCGTTTTAGCGCTTCTACCTGCTCCTCTTTTTGTGGGTAAAGTTTTTTGATGATCGGCGTCATCGAGGCGCAGAAAATCAGGCTTTGTAAGCGCTCATAGGAGCTGGAAACCTCGGCGCCCAGCCAGTAGATAAACCAGGCTTTGGTGATATCTGCTTTGGTCAGCGCCCCGCTTTCCCGCGCGCGCTCAACCAGTTCATGTTGCATTACGTCACTGCTCATCATGCTGCTCCTTCATTTTTCGCCAGGCCTTTAATCAGGAAGGCGACACAGGTGCCGAAGATGGCCATCGCCATGATGTCGACCTTGAGGTACAACACCGCGAAGAACCCGCCGATAAACCACGGCAACAGGCTCTTTTTACCGATCACCATAATGGTGATGGCAAAGCCCAGCGCCGGCAGAATGCCGCCCATGATTTCAAAGGAGTGGGTTAACCAGTGCGGCATCAGTTTAAGGAAACTTTCCACCACATCCTGGCCAAAGTAGTTAGCGGCAAAAACCACCGGGAAGCGCAGCACCAGCCCCAGCAATGCCGGGTAAAGAAAGGCGCAACGCATGATGCCCGCCATGTTTGCCGTTTCCGCGTGTTTATCCGCCATATGCACCCAGGCAGCATTCAGCGTGCGCCTAAGCTGATCGAGAAACACGCCAATCACGCCAAACGGGATTGCCAGCGCGATCGCCAGGTTTGGGTCCATACCGGCCTTCACCGCGATAGGAATGGAGATACAGGCCGCCAGCGCCGGGTCCGACGGCACGTTGCCGCCCGGCGTTGAGGTCACGCCCAAATAAACGAGCTGCATCCCTGCGCCGATGATCATCGCAGTCTGCATATTGCCAAGCAAAAGCCCGACAAATACCGCGATCACCACCGGTTGTAACAGCATCGCGGAGAAGGTGTAGCCGAGGCGTAAACGGGCAAACCAGTAATACAACCCCATCAGGCTTGCAAAGAGTAAGGTATCCATAGTGTTATCCTATACACTTCATCCTTCAGGCTGCCTCTTTGTTGGCTGCCTTCGCTCACCCCAGTCACTTACTTTAGTAAGCTCCAGGGGATTCACTCAGTTGCCGCCTTGATGCATCCAGAATGATTTTGTGTCTATTAAAGGGTTAGAATTTTTTCAGGATATCGTCGAGCGGCTGCGGCTTATCTTCCGGAATGGTCTGGAAAAATACCTGAACGCCACGGTTTTTCAGGTCGTTAAGAATGCCGACGTCTTTTTCATCCAGCGTAATATTCTGAAAAACCGCCTTGCGGTTTGGCCCGCCGCCGAGACCGCCAACCTGAATGCGGGTGACGTCAAAGCCCAGTTGTATGGCGTCCTGCACCGCCGCCAGTGACGGAAAAAGCACCAGCACGTTACCGTCGCCAAGCTGATTTTCTTTCCATGCAGCGGCAAAACTCTGGTTGCCGAAGCAATCCACTTTGATATTTGGCGGCGCCGCCATCAGGTAGATATTTTTCATAAACGGATCGGCGTCCAGTTCATCACTCACAACGGCTATCCGGTTCGCCTGAGATTGTCCGACCCACTTCGTGACAACCTGTCCATGAATGAGACGGCTGTCGATGCGGCATAAAACGATATTGGCCATGATGTTTTCCTTAGAGTGATTGTTGTAGCTGACGTACATGGGCGACCACATCCAGGCAGCTACTGCGCCCGGCCTCAACTAACTCGTCCACGCAGGCGGTTAGCATCCCTTGTTCGCGCCTGTCCAGCGCCTCCAGCAGTAGCGACGCATTCAGTCCGGCAATCACCGCCACCGGATAATCGGCGCTTAGCCGCGCCGCGACGTTGGACGTTGTGCCGCCGACAAAATCCGTCAGGATCAGCGAGCCTTCCGGCAGCGTTTTCACCACGGCCTCGACGCGTTGATAAAACTCGCCCAGCGTATCGACAGGCATTAGCGCGATTTCCGTCACGCCTTTAATTTCGCCCGTGACCATACGCAGGCTGTTGCAAAGCGGTTGTCCCCAGCCGCCATGCGTCAGCAGCAGGATGTGGGGCAACGGTTGTGTGGTAGTCAAAATGGCCTCCTGGCGCAATTACATGAGGACACCGGCATATATTGCCCGGTGGCACTGCGCTTACCGGGCCTACAGGACACTCCCGGTAGGCCGGATAAGGCGTTTACGCCGCTATCCGGCATAACGCATCATCAGAAGAGCAAAGGTTGTGCCAGAATTTGTGTCACGCGAGGAAGAAGAAAGGTCTGGCGAGGCGCGAAGCCCCGCCAGTAAAAGGATTAACTATAGAGCAGTTCGTAGATATAAAAATATTCCGCATCCGATAAACGGATGGCGTAGGCGTCTTCGATCGGCAGAAAAGCGGATTTGATGACACTAAACGCGCGCGCGTCCAGATTCGGCTGACTTTCCAACGCCATCTGTAACGGTTTTCGGTTAATCACAATACGCTCTACCATACAGCAGCAGTGGATCAGGAAGCGCAGTGTCACCTGGCGGCTTGGTTTCAGGGAAAGCGAAGACGTCAGATGGTTAAAAACGCCCTCCATCTCTTTCAGAATACGCTGCGGGTTAAGCACGGAAATATGGTTGATGATACTCTCCATCGTTAGCGCGCTGATAAAGCGCATGGCGCTGCGCTCCATCTCCAGACGGCGTTCAGCGTTGGACAGATCGGGCGTTAACAGGCTCAACACCAGTTCCGGCCCTTGTTCGGAGAAAAGCTCTTCCAGCGAAATAAACGGAATATCCGGCAGCCCCGGCTGGAAAGTGCCGACAATCCCCGCCAGCCGCTCGCTGGCATTCAATGCCTGCTGAACGCGCTCCAGACTTCGTACCTCGTTATAATCAAGGATCACCATCCTGGTGTCCTGCGACATCAGTTCGCCAAAGCTCTCCTCCAGCACCTTTTTGATTTTTTCCGCCGTTCCCATGCCAGTAATACAGGAGATGACCAGCACTTTGCCGCCGTTCTCCTGCTGCGGCGTACAAAGCTGGCAGGGGATATTTTTACTCTGCAGGAGCGCCGTCAACTGTGGTAAGTCGCTGGTTTCATAGCTTAAATCCAGCCCGACTTCCAGCAGACTGGTCAGCGTGATGTTCGGCATGAGCAAAACATCTATCTGGAATAACTTACTGATCGTACTGCCGAAATGGATCAATGAGCCGATGTCCACCAACAGGATAAGCCGCCGATATTGGCGGGTTTGAATCATTTGGGTCAGCGTTTCCAGCGTGTCATGCACCGACTGTTCAAACGGCATGTCGATGGCGCTGAACAACTCGCGCTCCAGCACGCGGTTGACATATTGCGCCTGACTGGTGGCGGTGGTCGCGCCGTGGGCGATTAAAATAACCCCGCAGTCGGGGCTGGCATCGATGCGCTGACGATAATGGCGGCACTCTTTCAGGAACAGGCATAGCCAGACCACTTCCGTCGCCGGACACTGAATATGCAGCAGTTCGTTGATTTTCCGACACAGCAGCGTGGCGTTGTCATATTCGTCTTTGCAGCGATCCAGGATCAAACTGGAAGAGTAAAGCTGCGGGATCAGGCCGCGCTGCACGTAGCCTATCAGCGCCAGGAAGTGTTTACGCAGTGGGTTAACCAGATTTTCCGGCAGCGAAAAGCCCAACACCTGCTCTACGCAGCCAATCAGCAGCGTCACGCGCTCTTCAATCTGGTCGCCATAGCGCGGCGGATGCGCCACGCTGTCGCGGCTGTAGAGACCGTATTCAAAAATCGAGCTGAGTTTATTTTTCAGGATCGCCAGCGTCTCCGCCGGGGGGACGTTACTGTTGCGCAAATTAACATATTCGCGCGTCAGGAAGCTGTAAAAGAGGTCGCTCTCTTCAATTTCCGCCCCGGTCGCCAGCGACGTCTTCAATGCGGGCAGCGTGCGCGCGTCTATATTTAGCCGCGCTTTACCCTCAAACAGAGTATCCACCAATAGACGCTGTTCCGGCGTCGGGTTAATCGACATCTCCGCCAGCCGCTTATCCAGCTGTAGCGTGTCGTTATGCTCGGTCATTCCCGATGCCCACGCCTGAGCGCAGAGAAACTGAATATCGCTTTTTAGCTGACCGATATTGCCTTCAAGGGGTTTATTCAGCAACCAGAGCAACAACGGTTTATCAATGCTGACCGTGCGTTCTATTTTGCGGCTTTCCCGTTGTAAGAACCCCACGATCAGTTCGATCTGTTCTTCAACGGAGCGCTGGCGAATACCCGGCAAATCAATGCATACCTGAATACGCCGCTGGAAAGTACGTAACAGCGCCGACCCGACCGGCTCGGTAGTGGCGCAAATCAGGCGTACCGAAATTGATCGCGGCTGGCTGCTCACGCCGAGCGGACGGTACTCGCCTTTATCCAGAATAGAGAACAGCTTTTCCTGCCCTTCATAAGACAGACGGTGCACCTCGTCCAGCAGCAGATAACCACCGTCCGCCTGCTCCACGAGGCCTGTTTTATGTTCATTCGCGCCGGTAAACGCCCCCTGCCGATGACCAAACAGATGCGAGGAGAGCAGTTCCGGGTTATGGGCGTATTCCGCGCAGTTAAAGTAGACCAGCGGCGGGATAGCGCCGCTCGCCTGTTCACAGGCGAAACGGTGCATCAGTTCCGCAAAAAAGGTTTTACCGACGCCGGACGGCCCGGTAAGCAGAACGTGTAAACCGTGCGGATAGAGCACCGCCGCACGGCCTTTTTCTACCGCATCGCGCAGGCTGCGATCGTAACCAATCAGGCTGGTAAACGGATCGTCGGGCGCGTAATGCTCTTCATGCGGCAGCACATCCGCCACCGACCGCACCTCGCGTTCAGACTCTTCCAGCTGTCGTCCCAGCAACGTTTCCAGCGCCTGGCGATGCAGAAAATAGACCGGGCGGCCACGGCTTTTGATTGCCAGGCCGTCATTCCATAACTGATTGAGATCTTTGCTGACGGAGTTACGCGCCAGCCCAAGATTGAAACCTATCGCCTCCGCCGTAAACGCCGTCTCCTGCGCCAAATCGGCAAGACATAGCCCGCGCGTCAGCCGTTCCAGCTCTCCCAGTACGATCTCAATACGTCTCATTACACTACCGCTTACGAAATAAAAGAGTAGTCAGAACATACACTATTCTGCCACGCAAGAAAGTGAAGGCGCAGCGAGAAACCGCCTTCCCACTTTTGCCTGACTTCAACGCCAACGGATAGCACGCCCCGATGAGTGAACGTCGCACGGTCTACACTTACTCTTGAAAAAGTGCAAACCGATAAGGATACCGTTTATGAAACGAAAAACGCTTCTGCTTATTGCCACACTTGTCGCGCTACCGGGCGTCACGTATGCCGACTCTCCGTTTAGCTCACTCCAGTCGGCGCATGAAAAAAATACGATTTTAAAGGATTTGCGCAAAATGTGTACGCCCAAAGGCGCGCTAACCGATGAAGCCTGGGAGAAAAAAATCATGGCGAGCGAGGGGAACCAGCAGCATATTCGGGAGGCGATGATCGCGATAGAGCGCAACAATCAGCATAACTACTGGCAGGCTCTCGGCAAGGTGGAATGCCCGGAGATGTAGCACAGCTTTTCCGCTTTTTGGTCGCGAAAATGCGGACTGTAACCGGTTTCTGTTCGCTAAAAGCGCGTATTCTGGAGCGAATTTACGCGATCAAGGAGTACGACAATGCGATACCGTTTTCCCGATAACTTCTGGTGGGGCAGCGCCTGCTCAGCGTTGCAAACCGAAGGGGATAGTCTGAATGGCGGTAAAAGCCAGACCACGTGGGATGTGTGGTTCGAGCGCCAGCCGGGTCGTTTTCACCAGGGCGTCGGTCCAGCGGAAACCTCAACGTTCTATCGCCACTGGAAGCAAGACATCGCGCTACTGAAACAGTTAAAACATAACAGTTTTCGCACCTCGCTAAGCTGGGCGCGGCTCATTCCAGACGGCGTAGGCGAGGTGAATCCACAAGCGGTGAGCTTCTACAATCACGTCATCGACGAGCTACTGGCGCAGGGCATCACGCCGTTTATTACGCTGTTCCATTTTGATATGCCGATGGTCATGCAGGAGAAAGGCGGCTGGGAAAATCGCGACGTCGTAGAGGCGTTTGGTCGGTACGCGCAAACGTGTTTTACCTTGTTTGGCGACCGCGTGAAGCACTGGTTTACCTTTAACGAGCCGATTGTGCCGGTGGAAGGCGGCTATTTGTACGACTTCCACTATCCCAATGTGGTGGATTTTAAACGGGCGGCCACCGTGGCGTACCATACCGTGCTGGCGCACTCGACCGCCGTGCGCGCCTGGCGCGCCGGGCGCTACGACGGTGAAATCGGCATAGTACTGAATCTGACGCCGTCCTACCCACGCTCGCAGCATCCCGCCGATGTGCAAGCCGCGCACCATGCGGATCTGTTATTCAACCGCAGTTTTCTTGACCCGGTATTAAAGGGAGAATACCCGGCGGACTTGGTGGCGCTGCTGAAAACCTATGACCAGTTGCCTGCCTGTCAGCCAGGCGACCGTCAGCTTATTGCCGACGGCAAAATCGATTTACTGGGGATTAACTATTATCAGCCGCGCCGCGTGAAATGCCGTGATACGGCGGTGAATCCGCAAGCGCCGTTTATGCCGGAGTGGTTATTTGACTATTACGACATGCCGGGGCGCAAGATGAACCCTTACCGCGGCTGGGAAATTTACGCGCCAGGAATTTACGACATCATCACCAACCTGCGGGATAATTACGGCAATCCGCGCTGTTTTATCTCCGAAAACGGGATGGGCGTTGAGAACGAGCAGCGTTTTGTGCAAGCGGGACAGATTCACGATGATTACCGGATTGACTTTATTTCTGAGCATCTTAAATGGCTGCATAAAGGCATTAGCGAGGGCTGTCACTGTCTTGGCTACCACATGTGGACCTTTATCGATAACTGGTCATGGCTGAACGGCTATAAAAATCGCTATGGTTTTGTACAACTGGATTTAGCCACCCAAACGCGCACGGTGAAAAAAAGCGGAGAATGGTTTGCCGCCACCGCAGAGCATAACGGTTTTGATTAAGCATTTATTATTGCCGGATGACGACTAACGTCGTATCCGGCCTACAAATGGCAGCAATATCAACTCATTGGCGTAATACGGACTTTCGCCGCCACGACTAACGCCGTCAACAGCATCAGGCCGCCGGAAAGCGCCAGCGGCGAAAGCAGCCCGAAATTGTCGAGCGCATAACCGCCCACCGCCGCGCCACAGGTATTTGCCAGTTGAATCACCGCGACCTGGATGGAACCGGCTTTTTCCGCCTGATCGGCAAGAGAACGAGTGATCCACGTTGACCATCCCACCGGCACCAGCGCAAACGCCAGCCCCCAGATAATCGCTATTGCCGCCGCCACGGTTTTGTCGCTTCCCCACACAATGAGCGTCAGCGCGCTCAGCGCCAGTAGCAGCGGCGCACCGGCCAGCGCCAGTTTTACCGAACGTTTCAGGACATAGGATGAGAAAGAAGTGCCAACGAAGCTGGCAATACCAAAACTTAGCAACACCAGCGTCAGACCATCAACGTCAAAGCCCGCCAGATTCATATAGACCGGGCGAATATAGGTAAAGAAAGCGAACTGCCCGGCAAAAGACATAAAGATGGCGATCATCCCGGCCATCACGCCAGGGCGTTGCAACAGGCTAAACATATTCTGTTTCTGGTGAGAAGGTTCGCCCGGCAGCGACGGCAGTGATTTCACCACCCAGATGACGCACAGTACGCCCATCACCGCAGCGGCGTTAAAGACATTACGCCAGCCAATAATACCGCCCAAAAAGCTGCCCAGCGGCGCGGCGATCACTAACGCGATGGAGACAGCGCCAAAAATCACCGACAGCGCTTTCGGCACGGTACGCGCGGGAACCAGTCGCATGGTCAGCGACGCCGACATCGCCCAGAATCCGCCCAGCGCCAACCCAAGACAGGCGCGGCCCAGCAATAGCAGCGTAAAGCTGTTGGCAAAGGAGACCATCAGACAAGAAGCCGTCAGCAAAACGGCGAACAGAATAACGATATAACGCCTGTCGGTCGCCTGAATAATCTGGGTAATGAACAGGCTGGAAAACATCGCGACAAACGCCGTAACGGTGACCGACTGACCGGCGACGCCCTCGGAGATCCCCAGATCCTGCGCCATCGGCGTCAACAGACTAACGGGCAAAAACTCAACGGTAATCAGGCAGGCGACACAAAACGCCACGGCAAAAACGGCTGACCAGTTAGGCCTGGCAACCCCATCAGCGCGGAATTTTTCTGCGATATTTTCATTCATTGTGGTTACCTGCGTCGTTTTAGTGCGGAAAATCCACGCAGTGTAACATTACAAAATGTGATCTGATTAACGTTTTAGCAACTGACATTGTTGCGCTGCATTTTGCGAGGCTGGTCGAGAGTTGAGAATTATCTTCTCTCGCTGCGTGTAAAACCAAAAGGTAAGACATAGTGTATCACCTGGTGCTATACTTTAGATTACAGGATGTCAACCTGATGCGAACCTTCAAAACCAGGTGGTTTAACAGAGAAGCGAAGCCCCACACGATAAAAGATGACGAGTTAAGCGAGGCCATCAACGCCGTACTGCAAGGAAAAGCAGATAATCTTGGCGGCGGGGTTTATAAAAAACGTCTCAATCAAAATCGCGATCGCGCAATCGTGTTGGCAAAGGGAGGCGAACATTGGTTTTACACCTTCCTGTATGCCAAACAGGATATGGCCAACATTAGCTATCGCGAACTCGCGGGTTTCCGTGAGTTAGCAAAACACTATGCTTGCCTGACCGAAGATCAGATAACGGCACTCATTAATAACAAAGAACTGGTAGAGGTGCGCCATGTCAGCAAAAACTAAATTCAAAAGCCCTGCCTTTGAACCGATTCATAGCGCGGCATCTGGATTATTTAGCGTGGATGCCATTCCCCAGGAGACAATGCGCAGTTTTGACACGGCCTGCTTAAGCAGCATCAAAGACCTGCAGCCACTTGAAATAAAAGCGTTACGAGAAAAACTCAACGTTAGCCAGCCGGTTTTCGCTCGGTACCTGAATACCAGCGTATCAACGGTTCAAAAGTGGGAAAGCGGCGCCAAGCGTCCCAGCGGGATGTCACTGAAACTACTTAATGTTGTCCAAAAACACGGGCTAAAGGTGCTGGTATGAGGGTTTTACCGATGGTCTGTTAAGGCTATTCATACGATCATGAGTGCAGGAAGCCTCTACAACTTCCTGCGCTGTTTGACGGGAATTGCACTATACTGACTCACCAAAGCCATCAGCAAATGCAGATTTTAATTCATCCATAAAAGCCAGTTCATCCTGTCCATCACAAATTAAATCAATCATTGTGTTTCCCTTTACGCCAGCCCCCAAAATACTCATCATTCCTTTAATGGGAATTTCTTTGTCATTATTAACTAGCGTTAATGAAGACTGGTATTTTTTGACAATTTTCGCAAGCGTAGCGGCTGGCCGCGCATGAAGCCCCGTACTGTTCATAACGCGTACTTTTTGTCTAATCATATATTTTCCTTAAGAGACTTTGCGGAATGCTGAGTGATTTTTATTCATCATCTTAATTTTAGAATAAACATCATCCTCAACTGCCTGTTTTGCGTTCGCCATGACACGCGCCAGATTAGCCTCGTTGTTATTATTTACCCAAGCCTTACCAACAGTAGTAATAAAGGCTTTGCGCAAATCACTCGCAATATTCACTTTGGCTACTTTGTAATTAACAAAGCTGCGAAGAATATCCGCGTCAATACCAGAACCTCCATGAATAACCAAAGGTACCGGACTGACAGACGCGATGCGTTGTAATAGCGGGATATCAATGCGTGGGATATCTTCAAGACCATGTACATTACCAATTGACACTGCCAGCATGTCGCACCCTGTCTCCTCAACAAAGCGCTGAACCTTCTCAGGTTCAGTTTTGCAGTCAGCCTCGCTGACATGATCATCTTCCTTACCCAGAATAGCGCCTAATTCCGCTTCGACGGGAACACCAAATGATTTACAGAAATCGACAGCTTCTCGGGTAAATGCAATATTTTCTTCGAGCGGTAGCGCCGCGCCATCAATCATTACTGAGGTAAATCCGGCCCGGACAGCCTGCTTAACATCTTCCAGAGTTTTCCCATGATCCAGATGCAGGCTGACAGGAATATCCATTTTATCGGCATGTCGCTTAACTATTTCATAAATGTAATCGTAACCTGAAAGCTGTGCATTAGTAGGAGCAATTTGAATAAAATTGGGCAATCCGGAACGTTCTATTGCATTAAGAATGGAAATTGTTGTCTCCAGGTTCGTTGTATTAAATGCCCCCGCAAGGACATGTTTTTCCTGAATACAATTGAGCAGGATCCTACCATTGACTAAAGGCATATTAACTCCAGATATTTATGTGAGCAGTGTAAGTAAATTATCGAACTATTGAGTTATCACAGTTATTCACCAATAAGCGCCCCTTCTTGCCGCAGTTTAAATTGGTAAAATGACAGCCATTGCTGCTGATATATTTTCAACTTTGCAGAACGAACCGCGTCAGGAAAATATCGCTCAGCCACAGGAACAGTCGGGGGGACAACATTCGGACAGGCTATCAACAATGCTCCAAGGGAGACGGTTTCATCAAAAGCAATGGCCTCAATTGGACACTGGAGGATGTCAGCCTTCAACTGGAGCCAGTATGGGTTTTTCACCGCAGGGCCAATGACTTTTACTGTCCTGCCCGCCGGGATATTAAAGCACCCGTGACAGTGTGCAAACTCCATCGCCAGGCCAATAAAGACACTCTCAAGCAGAGACTCCGGAGGAAGTGAATCCGTCAGACCAAAAAGCAGGCCACGAGTGTGCCGATTTTTATTTGGCGAACCCGAGCCCCGCAAATGAGGAATAAATACCGGCACATGCTCGACAGACCAGGAAGGTTTGAGGTACTGCTCCATGACTTTTTCCAGGCCTGTGCTTATTTCCTTATCAGTTAAACGAAAGGTTTTTTTCACCCATTCAAGCGCATAACCGCCGACAGGCAGAGAAGCGAAAAGCGTGAAAAATTCACCATCGGAGTAACAACCATTTGCCAGCTTATTCCTGCGAGCCTGCACATCAAGCGTTGGCTGTGTATTCAGCAGTAAAATACCCTCTGTCGTGCCGGTAGAATTCAGCACATCGCCCGGTTGCATCTGTAATGCGCGGGCACCGACCATATGATCGTGTCCAGCGAGGGTGACTTTTACCTCATGAGAGAAGCCCAATTCCTCTCTAAGCGTTGCCGTCATCCATCCGGCCACTTCACCTGGCTTTATCAACGGAGCCAGTACACCGAACGGTATGCCGAGAATCCCGGCAGCATTACGAGACCAGGTACGGCGAGCAATGTCCAGACACAACGTTCTACTGGCCAGGGATATTTCCGTCTTTTTCGCACCTGTCATTCTCCACAACAACACTTCTGGTGCATGTAACCAGCAGATATCTTTTCTTTCATGCAAGGAATAGTTATCAAGCAACCATCTCATTTTAAATGCTGAGTAATTACTGTGAGGTGGCAATCCCGTTATAGAATACAGTTCTTCAGCCTCTGCCTTGCTTAATGACGAGAGATAAGATTCACCACGTCGATCATACCAGGCCAGCATCGGGGTAAGAATGACGCCCTCCTTATCCACAAAGACGCCAGACTCACCGAAACTCGCAATACTGATATTTTTTACCGGAAACGGTACTGAAGCCACCAGTTCAGCCATTACCAGTCGCAGTGCCTGCCACAGCGCTTCGATATCGAAATCTACCTCGCCTTTGTCCGACGATATTGTTGGCGTCGGAAACTTGCGGACTTCCAGAACTGACACGTCATGACAGGAATAACAGCTGACTTTGCAGTTAGTTGTGCCAATGTCAATGACAAGCGCTGCGTGGTAATCAGGCATAGACCGTTCCTTTTGTCAGGCGAAAAACACCATAAATAATCAGCGCAAGCACAGGAATCAGCCCGATAGCAATAATATTTCCGTTGAATATTTCAAGCAGCCAGAAACGGAAGGGGTTACCGCCATCAAGGAAGCTTGATACCTGACCACTTGACCCCTCAGCCATTTTGAAATTGACATCTTTAGCCATACCGGTAATAAATGGCGCAATTTTGGTCGCAATCCACAAGTCGGCGACAATAACAGGAATTGCGGTTATCACAGCCCGGAAAATATTGCCACGACATGCCAGTACAATCATGGAAGCCATGACTGCCAGGTTCGCAAGGTCTCCGAGTGGCAGGACTTTATTGCCAGGAAGAAGGAATGCAATAAAGACAGAGATAGGTGTCAGAATCAGTGCTGTAGATATAATGGCTGGGTTACCTACTGCTACCGCGATATCCAGTCCGATAAAGAGATCATCACGGCCAGGATATTTGGCATTCAAATATTTCTTAATGGCTTCAGACAGAGGTAATAAACCTTCCATCAAAATTCGTACCATACGCGGAAGAATGAACATGACACCGCCAATGCTGATCCCCAGCAACAGGATATGTTTAAAGTCATATCCGGCAATGATGCCCAACAAGACCCCCAGAATAGTACCCACCATCATAGGCTCGCCGAAGATTCCCATTTTTTTCTGAACGTTTTCCGGATCAATATGAATACGGTTAACGCCTGGGATCTTGTCGATAATTTTATCGAACAGCAATCCAATCGGAAAGAAGACGACAGATGACAGGGTCGGAAGTGAAATACCTTCCAGACCGAAGTACTTTGCCACTAATGGCGCTGACCAGTCCGCCAGTTTGAGAACCACGATCGCGGCAATAGCGGCTGCGGACAAACCCAAAACAAAACTCCCTGTGCTGTAGTAAACCAGCGTTCCAGCCAGGGCAAAGTGCCAGTAGTTCCACATGTCGACATCAACAGTACGTGTCTTATTCAGGGCCAGCATGGCGACATTAATCAGCATCGTCAGCGGAATGACAAAGGGTGCGATTGGTGAGCCCCAGGTAATTGCGGCCAATGGTGGCCAGCCTAAATCGACAACAGGAAGGCTAATACCAGTTCGCTCAACCATTGCCTGTGCAGCCGGGCCTACGTTGCTGGTAAGTATGTCAAAGATGGCATAAATTCCGACAAACCCTATTCCGACAATTAACGATGAGCGAAGTGCTTTAGCGGGTTTTACTTTGAAGAACAATGCCAGGAAAAAAAGGACCAGCGGCAATAAAACCGTTGGGCCAAACCCCAGGACATATTGCACAACGGTATAGAGAGTATGTGCTATATCATTCATATCCGACCTCTTATTCAGATGTGACCAGACCTCGCGTTAGCGCCTGGATAATTTATCTGTTTTTTATTTATGAAATCAGGCTTGGCCTTTAAGGATTGAAACTATTTTTTCAAGAACTTTATCTTCACCTACTCCGGTAATGATTGGCAGGCCACTAACAACCGGAATATCCAGTTCATAAGGAACTTTCGTTGTTGATACAACCAAAGCTGCACCATCGGTATTGTTTGGCAATGAGGCTACATTAGTTTGTGAATAATTAACATCAAGCCCATTATCTTTACAATATTCCATTACTTTTTCTGCCACAGCCGTGGAAGTAGCAACACCCGTTGCGCAAACAAATAGTATCATTTTACTCATACTTCACCTCTTTCAGATATGCGTGTGTAAATTGACTGATAAATTTCATCATCATTCATGACCAGTAACTGCTGCATAAAATCCTCATCCTGGATCACATCCATAATCCAACCCAGTACGTTGAGCTGCTTATTGCTTTCACCTAAAGCAAGCATAAACACCACCCTGACAGGTACGGGATCTGGTTCCCCGCCCATATCTTCGAAATTGACGGGTTCTGCCAGTATTCCAACACTAATGGCGTTTTGGCGAACATACTTGTGATCAGTATGTGGAATAGCGACGCCTACAGGCTCAACCGGTAGACCCGTTGGAAAATTCTGTTCTCGCGTAATGACGTGATCGGCAAAATCAGATACAACCATACCATCGTTAATTAACGGACTGGCAAGAGCCTTGATTATGTCATTCTGACTCACCTCTTTAGGGAGGTGTCGAACATAATGACGGCGAAAATGAATATCCTGCATAGATTCCTCTTTGCTAGTCAGGCATCCAGGCGCTGTAAAATAGTGCCAAGATAATATTTATTACCTTTTAACCAGACGTTACCAAAATCAATGGCCAATCCTCTAGAGAAAAATACCAACTGTTCCAAATGCAAAACAGGTGCGTCTTCACCAATATCAAGATAATGGCCTCGCTCATTACCAATTAATTTGGCTGCGTAACGGCTTTCAGAAAAACTTATTTTCTTATCAGATAATCTTTCTATTGCTGAAAATAAATTCTCCCTGGTAAAATCTACATCAATAATACCGGGGCAGAGATCAATGTTGATACGATTTTCAATCAACATGACTTTTTCATCGCCAATACAACGAAGGCGTTTAAGAAATAAAACATCTTGTCCCGGTTTGATACTCAGTTTCTCTGCTACAAAGCGGTTAGCGGGTTCCAGTCGGGAGGTTATGACACTGGTTGTGAAGTTTATCTTCTGGCTGGCTAAGGCTTCAGCAAAGGAGAGCAAACCTTCACCCAGTGGGTAAGCAACATTTTCCTTCTTTACGAAAGTTCCTTTACCCTGCACTTGCACAAGAACACCTTCCCGGACAAGTTGGTCAACCGCTTTTTTAACGGTACCGCGACTCACCTCCAGCATATCCATGATTTGAAACTCTGAAGGTATCCGGTCATCCTCAACTAATTCTCCGCTATAAATACTTTCCCTTATCCACTCCACAACCTGTTGATACAGTGGGATGTGTGAACTTTTACTCAATGTTTTCATGGTGCGCGCCTAAACATTTAGAGTTGTCTATAGACAATCATGTACAACTTCGAGTTTATGATAAGAAATTTTGAGACAGGAGGTATGGCAAGGAGTCACAGTTTTAGTGTTCAAAACAAGATCACATTTCCGTGATATATGTCACGGAAATGATGAGCTATAAGTCTCTGACGTTTTGGCGTCGTTAGCGGTTATTCGGTGCGTTACTTCTGTGGTTCACCCTTAGCAAATACGATGGCGGCTACGCTTTATTTAGTTAACGATGAATCGCGCCACCCGGCCGTTAATCGTGGCTCGCCGCCCTTGCCAGCCTCATTCATCTCGTCTTTTGTTAACGAGATAGTGAAGAGTATCAATGCAGCCAGTGGACACCCTCTTCCGGCTGAAAAAAGGCGTTATAGCGCAGTTGAAACGCGTTGATCTCCTGCATATCGGGTTCCATTTCGCGCAAAAAGCCCAGCGCCAGCCGTACCTGTGTATCGGTGATCGGCGCGGCTAAACGCGCTTTTTGCAGCAACCGATGCCACCGCTGCAAATTCTGATCGCCGCCATCGACAATCACCATTTGCCAGATCAGTAACACCTGAGCGGCATTTTGCAAATGCGACTCATCAGGGCGATGCAGATACTGTAAAAATTCACCGCCCGCCGTTTTACCCATCTGATCAATCATCGATTCTATCGGCACTACATCAATATTCAGACGTTCGCTCAGGCGGCGAATCGCCCGGCGGGTATCCGATGTCAGCACCCGAAACCCCACAATAAACACCACCACAAACGTGGCCAGAATCAACCAAATCATGCGCACATCCGTCACCAAACAGGATGCCCATCATAACGGTAAATTTATAACTGTCGACGTTCTGGCCTGTCAGGATGTGATTTATTAACGCTTGTCTTCATTTACGCCAGACGCCGGATGTCCTGTCTGACGAACGCAAGGCATAAAAAAGCCCGGCGTTAAGCCGGGCAAAACGTTACCAAATGCACACATTTAAGCGATATTGACTTGCTGAATTTTTTTCTCACGGCGGATTTTGCGCTCTTCCATCACGGCGACCATCGCCATCAGGCAGATACAGCCGATCGCGGCGGCGTCCAGCGCGGCGAACGTGCCCGCCCAGCCGGTCAGACCAAAAACGGGGGTGCCGTCGGCAATCATGCCCAGACCCAGCTTGGCAAAGCTATCGCCGATAAGATAAGCGAAGGTGCCCTTGATACCGTCCGCAGCGCCGATGGCTTTTTTCGGTACGAAACCGACAGCCGCCACGCCAATTAATAGCTGCGGCCCAAACACCAGGAAACCGAGCGCGAACAGCGAGGCCAGATAGACATACTGGTTGCTGGCGTGCTGGTAGACGCCGAGGGTGGCGATGATTAACGCCAGCGCCACACAGGCTACCAGCGCACGACGACCGTTCGCCAGGTCAGAGAGCCAGCCCCACAGCAACGTGCCGACCAGCGCGCCCACTTCAAACAAGGTAAAGCCCTGAATCGCCACCTCTTTAGAAAGTTTCAGCTCCTGGAAGGCGTAGACGGTTGACCACTGGTCGATACCAATACGTACCACATACAGGAAGATATTGGAGAAACACAGCAGCCAGATCACTTTGTTTTTCAACACATATTCAACAAAGATCTGCCACTTGGTCATTTCGTTTTCTTCAGTCTCTTTATCCTCTTCGCTGATCTCTTCGCCGAACAGTTCTTCAGCTTTACCCAGACCGTAAGATTCCGGGGAGTCGCTGCCGAAACGCAGACCGATAAAGCCAACAATCAGCGCGATAATCGACGGGAAGATAAACATGCCGATGACGTGACCGTCGAACAGGTAGTTGGCGCCGAACAGCGCCACACCTGCCGCGCCCGCGCCGCCGAGGTTGTGGGAGATATTCCAGAAGCCGAGAAAGGTGCCGCGTTTACGACGCGGAGTCCATTTGGTGATGGTCGAGTAGCTGCACGATCCGCCGGTACTCTGGAAGAAACCGCTCAGGGCATAGAAAGCGATCATCAGAAACAGACTGGTTGACCCCGCGCCCATGCTGGCGCTGAAGCCGAGCATACAGATAGCGGAGAGGATCAACATAAACGGTAGAAACTGCTTGGTATTTTTACCGTCAGCGTAGTAGGAAACCAGCGTTTTCCCCACGCCATAGGTGATCGAGAAGCCCAGGCCAATCATCCCCAGCTCGGTCATGCTCAACCCGTAGGTAGAGATCATGTCGTTCTGCGCGATGTTAAAGTTTTTGCGGATCAGGTACATGGTCAGGTAGCCGATAAAAACCACCAGATAGGACTGCATGAACGGCTTGAACCACATTTTACGCCGCACATCGAGCGGCAGATCCAGGGTCGGCTTGCGCACCTGGTTTAAGAAGGCCAGCATGGATTACTCCTGAGCTAATTTTTATACCTGCGAATGGCAGGCATTGTAAAAATCCACAGGAAAAGTGGCCTGCGACAGCGTCCAGGCAAAACCGGGAAAATTTCTTAGTTTTGCCCCATTCAGCGCAAAAAGGTGAGGTGTATCACGCTTCGTGGGTCTCGCGTGGGGCCTGAGCGTTCAGAAATGGCAACAGCAATAGCGCGGAGATCCCCGCCGCGATGGCGATGACCGCAAAAAAACCGGTCCAGTGCCAGATCTCCAGCACTTTCGCTAACGGCCAGCCGGAAAGCGACGCGCCGAGATAGGCGAACAGGCCGACAAAGCCGGTGGCCGCGCCCGCCGCCTCTTTATGCGAGCACTCCGCCGCCGCCATGCCAATGAGCATCTGCGGGCCGAAGACAAAGAAACCGGTGGTGAAGAAACAGGCCGCCTGCATCACGTAGCTGGCGAACGGCATCAGCCACAGCGAACCCACAGAGAGCAAAATCCCGGCGGCGAAGATTAAATTCATCGGTCCGCGGTTGCCGTTGAAGAGTTTGTCCGAGCCCCAGCCCGCCACCAGCGCACCGATAAATCCACCCAGCTCAAACATCGATACTGCCGTGTTGGCCGTGACCAAATCTACGCCCAGCGTCTCGGACATATACAGGTTGCCCCAGTCGTTGATCGCCGCGCGCACCACGTACACTAAGACATAACACAACGAAAGCAGCCAGATATAGGGATTCAACAGCACATATTTAGCGAGGATTTCTTTGCGACTTAGCCCCGCGCCCTCTTGCTGTTGGGCGACCTCCAGCGCATCGTGCCGCCAGTCGCCTACCGGCGGTAAACCAATCGCCTGCGGACGGTCGCGCAGCCGCCAGCAGAGGACCATGCCCACCCCGATGGCAAGCAACCCGGCCACCATCATTCCGACGCGCCAGCCATAATGCAGGGCGACAGCGGCCATAACGAGAGGGATCAGCGCCCCGCCGACATTGTGCGCGGTATTCCATAACGCCCACCAGCCGCCGCGCTCGGTACGCGAGTACCAGGCAGTCAGCAAACGGGCGCAAACCGGCGATCCAAACCCCTGGAAAAAGGCGTTCAGCGCCCATAGCAGAGCAAAGGCCCACAGCGAGGTCGAGAAGCCGAACAGAATATTCACTACGCCAGTCGCAATCAGCCCGATGCCCATAAAATAGCGAGCGTTAGAGCGATCGCTAACGATGCCGGAGACAAATTTCGACACCCCGTAGGTGATGTAAAACAGCGTCGCCAGCAGGCCGATATCGCTGCGGGTCAGAATGCCGCTGGCAAGGATTTCCGGCGCGGCGGCGTTAAAGCTTTTACGGGTGAAATAGAACAGCGCGTAACCCAACCAAATGGTGATCAGGATATGCCGCCGCCAGTAGCGATAGCGGGCGTCAACCTCGTGCTTATCGGTGATGAGCGGCGCGTTGGCCGGGGCTTTTAAAAACGAAAGCATTATCCTTCCTTAAACGTAACGCTGGGGCAACGAGACGCTCACCCGCGTACCGTGGGTACAAGAGATGGTTAGCGTCCCGCCGAGCGCCGACACGCGTTCGCGCATTCCGGTCAGGCCGAAGCCCTGCTGGTGAGAGCCCGGCGGCAGGCCGCTGCCGTCATCCTCAATCACCAGCATCAGCCGCTCATCCTGCTGCCAGCCCTGGAGCGTCACCGCGCTGGCATTGGCATGTTTTACGATGTTATTCAGCCCTTCCTGACAGACGCGAAACAGCGTCACGCGCTGACTTTCACTCAGCGCCGTTTCGTCAATTCGCCAGTCGAGGTGACTGACAATACCGCGGCTTTCCAGCTCCATTTCGCGCAGCAGCGAACGGATGGCCTGCGCCAGCGTTAAGTCGTCTAACTGGCGCGGGCGCAAGCGCCCCAGCAGGCGACGCACCGCGTCATACACGCCCAGCGAAAGCTGCTCGATAAGTTGCCCGCTCTGCTTCACGCCGCCGTTATCCGCCGCCAGTCGTTGCACAATGCCCGCCTGGGTACGAATCGCGGTGATGGTCTGCCCGATGTCATCGTGCAGCTCACGCGCAACATCGCGCCGCACGCTCTCTTCGGTCTCCAGAAGACGCTCCGCCAGCCGATGGTTGCGCGCCAGCTCCTTTTGCAACGACTGGTTCAGCTCGCGCAGACGCTGAATGCCCGCGCCAAGCAGTAGCCCGGTCAGGCTTTGCGCCAACAGCGAAAGTAATAAATCGACGGGATGATCGTGCCAGGTCTGGCTGGCGATCAGCGCGATAGCGTTCATCAGTGTGGCAATGAGCGCGCCCTGCCAGCCATAATGCCAGGCGAGCGCGATAATCGGCAACGCCAGGCAGAACGGCGTAAAGCGCGAAAGTTCAGCAGGTAAACCCAGTTGCAGCCACAGACTGACGATAAACAGCAGCAGATACCAGATCAGATGCCGCCCGCGCCAGTTTACCGGCTGCGATACCAGCGATGGTCCCAGCGGCAGCCAGGTAGTGCTGGTGAGATAGTGCCAGAAAACCAGGCAGATGGGGGCCAGCGTCAGACCACCCGTGAGGGTCAGCAGTAGCGCGTTCCATGCCGCTTCCCCCTGCCCCAGCCAGGGCAGGGATTGCAGTAGCGCCGCGGCGGTGAGGGCCGCGCCCTGAAGCAATAACGTGCGCCAGTCGCGCTGATGGCGGTAACGCGAAGTCAGCGCCACGGGCAGTAGCGTCAACACACCACCGATCATCAAAAGCGGCAGATGGGCCAGCGCAACTTCCTGCGCCAACCAGTACACCAGCAGCCACTCCGCGCCCAGCAATACTGGCCAGTATCCGCGCGGGCATTGCAGCATAAGTCCCAGGCGCAGGCCGAAGGGAAAGAGTAGCGCCGCCAGCTCCGGGCGCTCTACCAGATGCAGGCTGATGCTCCACAGGCAGAACCACGCGGCGGAGAAAATAAAAAAGCAGGCAACAACGGTGATTAAACGGGAAAAAAAGGTGTTCATTACCAACCATCAAACATGCGATGCGCCAGTTCAACGTTATTGCTGACGCCTAATTTTTCCAGCAGATTCGCGCGATGGACATGCACCGTTTTTGGCGACAGCCCCAGCTCGGCGGCAATCTCTTTTACCGCCATACCCTGGGCGAGTTTTTCCGCCACCTGACGCTCGCGTTTGGTCAGCGGATCTTGCCGACCCGCCGCCAGTTTCACGGCAATATCGGGGGTCAAATAGCAGCCGCCCGTCGCCACCGTATGCACCGCGGCGATCAGTTCATCCGGACTACAGCGTTTAGAGAGGAAACCGCGCGCGCCGGCGTTCAACGCCTGTTCCACCAGCGCCGGGCTATCGTGAACCGAGAGCATGATCGTCGCCATCCCTTTTGGCAGTTGGCTTAGCAGCTCCAGTCCGGAAATATCCGGCATCGAGATATCGCAGATACACACCTGTACGCCGCGCCCCGGTAAGCCTGCCAACGCTTCGCGCCCGGAACCAAACTCGGCGACCACCTGCAAATCAGGTTCCAGCCCCAGTAGCTGTGCAAAGCCGGAGCGGACGATAAGGTGGTCGTCGATAAGGGCAACGGTGATCATGGGTTCTGTCCTGATGGATAAAAAAAACGCGCTTACCTTAACGATAAGCGCGCGGCTGTTCAAGCCTTGAGCGGTCAGACAATGCCTGTCGTGACGGTGAACGTCCGGGTTTGCTGCGGTTCCAGTTGAAGCAAGGTTCCATTTCGCTGCGCCGCGAGAAAACCTTCAGGCCGACAGGTCGCGGGCAGGGCAAAGGCGGCAACCTGCTGATCGCCGTTATAAAGAATCCAGCGGGTCATGTAATTTAGCTCCGCGCTGGCGAAACGTGTCACGAACGTGGTGCCATCCGGGGCGATCATACTGAATTCCGGGGTATCCGTGTACCTGTCCAGTTCATCGGCGAAGAACACGATTTCCGGGTCGTAAAAGCCAGGCTCGTTGAGCGTTGCCAGCGAGGCTTCACCCTGCAAAAGTCGTTGATTAAACGCCAGCCACTGCGCCGTGGGTTTGACATGCGCCGGCACCGACTCGCGTAGCTTCAGCGCGGTATCCGGGATATTCTGGCGGAACGTGGCGTTCGGCACATAGGCATAGTTCATGTGGCACATGTACTGTAGCGGCATGGCGACTGAAGCCAGGTTAGTCACTGTCATCTGAATATCAAACAGCGCGCTTGTTTTACGCATTACCACCGCAGGTTGCGCCTGATAATGATGACCGAACCCCATCACATACTCGTAGCGCCCGGTCACGCGCAGACTGTCGCCCTCTAACTCCAGCCAGGCGTCGTCCATGGCAGCGCAGGGCATCTCGCCGTGCAGCGGATGTGTATCTTCTGGTGACGGGCAGCCATTCGCCAATAGTCCGGAATGGAAAGCAAAGCAACCATACGTTGCCACCACTTCCGCAGCCGGCTTCGGCTGGCGGAACATGTTGCGCATAGTCAGGTCATGACCGTCAAACTGCGCGTCCCAAATCATCTGCCCCATCCAGGGCAGAATCACCAGATGACCGCGGCTGTTTTGTATTTTCAATCCTTCCACGCCGCTGGCGTAACGAAACGCCGTAACCGTAAAATCGTCATTTTCCAGCAAGATACGCGGCTGCTCGCTAAAAAGCTCCCGCCATAATGTAATACGTGTTGTCATAGTTGATCTCCTCAGGACGCGGCGACTTCAGCCAGGTTGCCGCGTACTTTGCTTTCGCGCCAGAAGTAAACGCCAACGTAAACAAAGCACAGCATGGAAACCAGGAATGAGAGCTGTAGCGAGTGGAACATGTCCGCCACGTAGCCCTGAATCGCGGGAACCACCGCCGCGCCGACAATCGCCATCACGATGACCGCCCCCGCCATTTCGGTATGCTCGTTATCGACGGTATCGAGCGTTCCGGCATAAATGGTCGCCCAGCAGGGGCCAAACAGAACACTGACCAGCACCGCCACGTATACCGCGCTAAAGCTGGGCGCCAGCGCTACATAGGCCAGGAACAGCGCGCCGATAACGGAGTAAAGGATCAGGACTTTTTCCGGGTTAAAGCGTGTCATCAGAATGTTGGCGATAAACTTGCCGATAAAAAAGCAGGCGAAGCTGTAGACCATAAAGGTTGAGGCATCGCGCTCATTGATATCGCCTAACTCCAGCGCCAGACGGATAGTGAACGACCAGACCGCCACCTGCATTCCCACATACAGGAACTGCGCCACAATACCGCGACGGAAACGGGCGTTGCTGGCGAGATAGCGTAACGTATCCAGCGCCGAGGGGCGTTTATGACTCGCGGTTTGCGCGACTTTACAGGTCGGGAAACGCGTCAGCAGGAACAGTACCATCACCACTACCAGAACCATAATCATGTACTTATAGGGTTCCAGAGTGTTTTCCAGCATCAGCACCTTGAAGTTGTGGACCTGCTCGGCATTCATGCCCGCCATCTGTTTTTCCAGGCTTTCCCCTTCGGAAAAGACCAGATATTTACCCAATAAAATTCCTGCCGCCGCGCCGATCGGATAAAAGGTCTGGCTGATATTCAGCCGCAGCGTGGCGTAGGCTTTCGGCCCGATCATCGAACTGTAGGTATTCGCCGCCGTTTCCAGGAAACTCAGGCCAATCGCAATGGCGAAAATCGCCGCGAGGAACATGGTGTAGGTCGCCATGTGCGACGCCGGGAAAAAGAGCGTGCAGCCGACAATGTATAGCGTCAGACCGATAAGTATCGCCACTTTATAACTGGTTTTTTTAATGACCAGCGAGGCCGGAATAGCAATTAAAAAATAACCGCCATAAAAGGCGCTTTGTACTAATGCCGAAGCAAAGTTGCTCAGCGAAAATACACTTTTAAATTGCGTAATCAGAATATCATTTAACGCGGCTGCGCATCCCCATAAGGGGAATAAACAGGATAACAAAATAAACTGGAACAGAGGTGTCTTATTCAGATACCCGTCGGGCATCTGAACGATGTTTTTATCGTTCATAGTGCTACCTTTAACAGTGCAGGGTGATTGTTATTCGTTCAACGAAAGATACTCATTAAATTGCTCAATGCTTGGATAAGAGGATTGGGTGCCTTTCCCGGTGACGCTGAAAGCGGCAAAGAGAACGGCTTTTTTCATGGCGGCTTCCACATCCCCGCTCTGGACGTAGTAATGCGCGAAACAGCCGATAAAGGCATCGCCCGCGCCGCTGGTATCAACAGCGTTCACTCTAAACGCCGGAACATGGACTTCCTGGTCACGCGTCATCCACAGCGCGCCTTTCTCGCCCATGGTGACAATAATATTGTTCAGCCCTTTATCTTTATCTACCAGCGAACGTGCCGCTGCGCGAATATGGTCATAGGTATCCACTGGCATACCGGTTAATATTTCCAGCTCGGTTTCATTGGGTACAAAGAAATCGCATTTACAGGCATAAGACATATCTAATTCCCGTAATGCTGGCGCAGGGTTTAATAACACTTCAATCCCGTGTTTCTTGCCAAATTCTATTGCGTGATAAACCGTTTCAAGCTGAACTTCCAGTTGCAGAACAATAAGCTGGCATTTTTTTAAATCTTCCGCCGCGCGATCGATATCTTCCGGCGAGAGAAACTTGTTAGCACCTTTGATGATCAGAATGCTGTTGCTGGAGTTGGCGTTGACGAAAATCGGCGCTACCCCACTGCTGGTACACGGTACTTTTTCTACATACGTCGTATTGATCCCCCAGGATTCGAGATTACGAATGGTGTTGTCGGCAAAAATATCGTCGCCCACTTTGGTCAACATCAATACTTTTGAATTGAGCTTAGCGGCCGCCACGGCCTGGTTCGCCCCTTTTCCGCCGCAGCCGATTTTAAACGCCGGCGCTTCCAGAGTTTCCCCTTCTTTGGGCATCTGGTTGGTGTAGGTGATAAGGTCCACCATGTTAGAGCCAATAACCGCGATATCCATTTTACTCCCTCTCAGAAATCGTCACACGACAATGATATTAAAATAACATTATCATGTTACTTCCGTATCATTTGTGACTATGATCGCGATTAGAGGATCATTTTGCCATTTACTTCGTGAACAATCCCTGGCGGAACATACGCGCACCAAATCATTTTTATTGTTACAATTTACTGAAAATTAACTATTTATTGTTAAAAAACGCGAATAAACCCACTTTTATTTCCTGACGGCCAGACGTATAGTAGTGCCACACTGTAATGTTCTCAGAAACACATAAATGTTACTGATGGAACATAACAACATGATTTGCGGAGAGTGTGAATGGAGACCAAGCAAAAAGAACGTATCCGACGCTTGATGGAGTTACTGAAAAAGACCGATCGAATCCATCTGAAAGACGCCGCGCGGATGCTGGAAGTTTCGGTGATGACCATTCGCCGCGATCTCAGCCAGGATGATGACCCTTTACCGCTGACGCTGCTCGGCGGCTATATCGTCATGGTAAATAAGCCTACGTCTTCAACCAATATGCCGCTGCCGGCGAAAAAGACGCATCATCGGGACGACCTTCCCGTTGCGATCCTGGCCGCCGGACTGGTGCGTGAAAACGATCTGGTTTTTTTTGATAACGGTCCGGAAATGCCATTAGTTATCAGCATGATACCGGATGATATTACCTTTACCGGGATTTGCTACTCGCATCGGGTATTTATCGCGCTGAATGAAAAGCCTAATGCCACGGCGATTCTGTGCGGCGGCACCTATCGGGCCAAGAGCGATGCCTTTTATGATGCCAATAATCCTTCGGCGCTGGATTCGCTCAATCCGCGCAAAGTGTTTATTTCCGCCAGCGGCGTACATGAACATTTTGGCGTGAGCTGGTTTAACCCGGATGATCTTGCCGCCAAACGTAAAGCGATGGAGCGCGGTCTGCGCAAAATTTTGCTGGCGCGTCACGCCCTGTTTGATGAGGTCGCGCCTGCCAGCATTGGTCCGCTTTCTGCCTTTGATGTCCTGATTAGCGATCGCCCATTACCGACAGATTATGCCGTTCACTGTCGGAATGGTTCCGTCAAAGTCATCACGCCTGATTCGGAAAGTGAATAACTTACTCAAAAAAGACGGCAATTTTATTGAACATGGTGGGATCGGACTGGTTTCGTACCACCTTCGCCACGTCTTCCAGTTTATCGATCTGACTGATCATCTGTTCAAGCCGCTGATCGTCATTGACCAGAAGCCAGATGCGGCTCTGATCGCTACCCTGAATCGGTAAACAGAGAATACCCTCAACGTTGAAAGCGCGTCGGGCGAACAGCCCGCAGACATGAGTCATCACGCCAGGATGGTTGCGAACGGTCAGCTCCAGAATAACGTTATCATGTGATTGTTTCTGCATGGCTTATTCCCCCACCATCTCTGTATTTGCCGCGCCCGGCGGCACCATCGGATATACTTTTTCTTCTGCATCAATGCGCACATGGATCAACGCCGGTCCAGGACGACGAATGATAGCCTGCAACGCCGCCTGCGGATCGGCTTCGTTATTCAAATCACAGGTATCCAGACCAAACCCGGCGGCAATCTGCATAAAGTTGATGCTCCCCGGATAGGTTGCCGCAAAAACGCCCTGTTTATAGAACAGACTCTGTTGCTGATGTACCAGTCCCAGCGCGTCGTTATTCATCAGGATAATTTTCACATCCAACTGGTTTTCGCTGGCGGTAGCCATCTCCTGAATATTCATCATCAAACTACCGTCGCCGGAAAAACACAGCACCTTGTTGCCCGGATTCGCCAGCGCCGCGCCAATCGCCGCGGGCAGACCAAACCCCATGGTGCCCAGCCCGCCGGAAGTCAGCCACTGACGCGGACGGTTGAGCGGATAAGCCTGCGCGGTCCACATCTGATGCTGACCTACGTCAGTGGTAATAATCGCGTTGTCGTCCACACAGGCGGCGACCGCATTAATCAGCCCATAGTGACTAAGCGGGTTATTTTCCTGGGGAATACTGCAAGGGAATTCTTGCTGCAAGTCCGCCACCAACTGATGCCATGCTTCCCGCGGCTGTGCCTCGATATGGGGAATTAACTGTGCCAGTACATCATCGACATCCGCCTGAATAGCCACATGCGGCTGCTTGATTTTGCCTAACTCGGCGCGATCGATATCCACATGGATGATTTTGGCGTTCGGACAAAACTGCTCCGTTTTGCCAATCGCCCGGTCATCAAAACGCGCGCCCAGAACAATCAGTAAATCGGCCTCTTGCAGAATAAAATTGGTACTGCGCGCGCCGTGCATTCCCAGCATTCCTAACGACAGCGGATGCGCCTTAGGCAGCATTCCCAGCGCCATTAAGGTCATTGTCGTCGGCAGTTGCGCTTTTTCCGCCAGTTCGCGCACGCGTGTCGGCGCATTGATCACGCCGCCGCCCAGATACAGCACCGGACGCTTCGCCGCGTTAATCATTGCGGCGGCCTCGCGGATACTCTCCGCGCTAAACTCCGCGGGGGTGATTTTTCCGCCGGCGACGGCAACGCATCCAGCTCAATGGTCGCCGTCTGCACATCTTTAGGAACGTCTATCCACACCGGGCCAGGACGCCCCGACTGCGCCAGACGAAAAGCATCGCTCATCACCTGAGGCAGCTCATTGATATTTCTGACCAGATAGTTGTGCTTGGTGATGGGGATAGAGATACCGTAGGTATCCACTTCCTGAAACGCGTCAGTACCGATCATGGACGCCGGAACTTGCCCGGTAATGCAGATTAACGGAATGGAATCCAGGCGCGCATCGGCAATGGCCGTGACCAGATTGGTCGCGCCCGGCCCGCTACAGGCCATACAAACAGCAGGTTTACCCTCCGTCCGCGCCATCCCCTGCGCAATAAACCCCGCGCCTTGTTCATGGCGCGCCAGAATATGACGGATTTGCGTGCTTTGGCTTAACGCGTCGTAAACGGGGAGGATCGAACCGCCGGGAATGCCGGTGACGATACGAATCCCCTGGCGCTCCAGAAAATGAACAATAAATTCCGCGCCCGTAAAGCGCTGAGGTGTAGATGTTGTGCCCGAACTTGCCATGCTCCATTCCTTTTATTCTGAGCCGACGTTCCGGGAAGGTGTCTTAAACAAAAAACCCCGCCCGGTTTGCGCCGGCGGGGTTTTGGAATCGTGTGTGTTCCGGACCCTACGGCGCATTGCCGACGACCACCACCACACGCACGACGACCACTGCGCGAGATGGCGCAGTTGTTAGTAGGGTCGCGTTCAGCATGGAAGGGTTCATTAGGGGCCTTGTCTGTTTGTTATTAACACGTTTTATACAAGCACAGCGCTTTCAGCATGACAACGGAAAAATTTTCATCTGCACAAAAATGCGTCAGCGATCACATTTTTCTACGAATTTACACGTTTTGAGTATAGGCGTAATAAGCGTAGCGCCCTCCGGTAATCGCCGGGATTGATGATTACGCGTTTCACAATGCCGGAAAACAAAAAACCTCGCCGAAGCGAGGTTCTTACAGCGTAATGCGGGTGGTAGCCGCGAAGCACACTGTGTTATGTCAACAGCAGAAGTATACGCGTTCTGTGCAGAACGCGCAATTTCGGCGCGAATTTTGATGAATTTGAGTATGGATCAGAAGCTCCGTTCCGTCTATAAATTACTGTTAATTTATACAGTACTTAACTATAATGTCTTTGACACAATGTGTTATGCGGGGGCCGCATCGTAAACCGGCGCAACGAAGTCCTGGCTGAAACGGGTGGTGCCGTCAGCGCCTTAACCCCCTCGTGAGCACACTGTGTTATGTCAACACGCACACTATTCCTCGCAAAAGGGATCGCGTGCGCAACAGCTGGCAACAGGCAGCGGAAAGGTACGTCGGCTGGCAGTGCTCCTTAACCACAGGAGACGCGTATGAGCGTAGTGGATATCACCATTCTTATCCTGAAACTCATTGTTGCAGCACTGCAACTGCTTGATGCTGTTCTGAAATACCTTAAGTAATTCAGATTCAAGCCGCACCGAAGGGGAGCGGGCAACCGCTCCCCTTTCACCTTATCCGCTGGTCTTTCGCTTCCCGGGTATGTTACGTTTTTATGACACCCTCAACGACGCCTGACGCTATGACCCTTTCCGTTTTCTGCATTTTGCTGTTCGCCGCGCTGCTACATGCCAGCTGGAACGCCATTGTCAAAGCGGGAAACGATAAGCTCTACGCCGCGATCGGCGTCAGCGGTTCCGCGGCGGTCATGGCATTGATCCTTTTGCCCTTCTCGCCGCAGCCAGCTCACGCCAGTATCCCTTTTTTAGCGGCCTCTACCGCGCTCCAGGTGGTGTATACCGTCCTGGTGGCGAAAACCTATCAGGTCTCGGACATGAGCCAGACCTATCCTCTTATGCGCGGCACCGCGCCGCTGCTGGTGGCGCTCATTAGCGTTCTGTTTCTTGGCGACAGCCTGTCGTCGATGGCCTGGGTCGGCATCGCAGTGATCTGCATGGCGATACTTGGGATGGCCTGTAATGGCCGCGCCAGCTCTCAACGTGGTGTCGTGCTGGCATTAACTAACGCCTGTTTTATTGCCGGATATACGCTGGTGGACGGGACCGGCGTAAGACTCTCCGAAACGGCGCTGGGCTATACGCTATGGTCATTTTTTCTCAACGGCGCCTGCCTGTTAACCTGGGCGATGATTGAGCGGCGGCGGGAAGCGTCGCGTTATCTGGCGCAACAGTGGAAAAAAGGCATTTTTGGCGGGATTGGCACTATGGGATCTTATGGGCTGGCGCTATGGGCCATGACCCAGGCGCCGCTGGCGGTGGTCGCCGCGCTGCGTGAGACGTCGATTTTATTCGGCGCGCTGATAGCCTGGCTGTTGCTTAAAGAGAAAGTGGCCGGGCTACGTCTGGTGGCGGCGGGCGGGATTGCCCTCGGGGCGATTTTACTCCGTCTGTCATGATTGCCCAATAACAGCTGCAGACGTAACACATTCTCGGCAACATTTGTTGCCGCTTTTGTTTACATATCCTGCCGTTCCTTCGTCTGCCATTGCTGGTTGCTGTCTGGCCTTCTTTTTCTGGTGTGATAGATTCCTCTCGCATTTATGGGAATGCACAGCAAGTTATTCTTATTTTTTCTTTTTTTGAAAAGTAATCAGCGAAATGAAAAGGCAGAGAAACGTCAATTTGTTGTTGATGTTGGTGTTACTGGTGGCCGTAGGGCAGATGGCGCAAACCATTTATATTCCCGCCATCGCCGATATGGCACAAGCGCTAAACGTCCGGGAAGGCGCCGTCCAGAGCGTAATGGCTGCTTACCTCCTGACCTACGGCGTCTCGCAACTGTTTTACGGCCCGCTTTCCGACCGGGTTGGGCGCCGCCCCGTAATCCTCGTCGGCATGTCTATTTTTATGGTAGCGACCCTGTTCGCCATGACCACGCATAGTTTGACGGTGTTGATTGCCGCCAGCGCCATGCAAGGGATGGGAACCGGCGTTGGCGGAGTAATGGCGAGAACGCTCCCGCGCGATCTGTATGAAGGAACGCAACTTCGTCACGCCAATAGCCTGTTAAATATGGGGATTCTGGTCAGCCCGCTGTTAGCGCCGCTGATTGGCGGTCTGCTGGATACCCTATGGAACTGGCGCGCGTGTTACGCTTTCCTGCTGGTGCTTTGCGCTGGCGTCACCTTCAGCATGGCGCGCTGGATGCCGGAAACCCGCCCCGCCGGCGCGCCGCGTACGCGGCTGATCGCCAGCTATAAAACGCTGTTTGGCAACGGCGCATTTAACTGTTACCTGCTGATGCTAATCGGCGGGCTGGCTGGCATTGCGGTCTTTGAAGCCTGTTCCGGCGTGCTGATGGGAGCAGTATTAGGTCTCAGCAGTATGGTGGTAAGCATTCTGTTTATTCTGCCGATTCCGGCGGCGTTCTTCGGCGCCTGGTTTGCCGGACGCCCGAATAAACGCTTCTCAGCCCTGATGTGGCAGTCAGTTATTTGCTGTCTGCTGGCAGGCCTTATGATGTGGATTCCCGGCTGGTTTGGCGTGATGAACGTCTGGACACTACTCATCCCCGCTGCGCTGTTTTTCTTCGGCGCCGGGATGTTATTTCCACTGGCCACCAGCGGCGCGATGGAGCCGTTTCCGTTCCTCGCAGGCACCGCTGGCGCGCTGGTCGGCGGGCTGCAAAATATTGGTTCCGGCGTACTGGCGTGGCTTTCGGCAATGCTGCCGCAAACCGGTCAGGGCAGTCTGGGATTGCTGATGACCCTTATGGGATTACTGATCCTGGCGTGCTGGCTGCCGCTGGCGTCACGGATATCGCATCAGGGGCAGACGGTTTAACATTCCCCTCGCCCGGCTTTTTGCCGGGCGTTTCACATTCCGGCGCGATCATCGCATTGAGCAGGGGCTCCTGCGCCGGACGCCACGCTCCTTCTTCGCCGTCATAAAACTGTGTGTCCGCGTTTATCGCATACGGAATATGCGCTTTTTTCAGCTCGCAGGCCATAAAACGGGCAAACGCGAACTGTGAAGCGACCGGCGTCATTTTTATCGACTCTCCCGGCGCCCATCCGCCCACCCAGCTTGCATGGCCGGTCTTATGCTGCCAGCGAACCGCAGCGTTAATCCGTGCCCGAATCGCCGCTTTTTCCGCCGCCGTGCCTGACGTCCACGGATATTTACCGCCGCTTTTCGGGGGTCCCCACGGGAAGATGTGCCACTCCGCCAGTACATAGTTCTGGCTTTGCGCCGGCAGTTTAAGCGCCGACAAATCCTCCGGCGCGGCGCGCATGCGGGGGGCAACGAAAATCATCCGCTGTGGGTCAATGGCGTGAATCAGGCGGATGGTTTTGTCATATACGCGATTCAGCGACGCCATATTATGATTAAGTTTGTCGGCAGACTCATAAATGAGATCGAACCCCAGAAGCGGGGATGTCTGACCAAAATAGCGCGCGACCACGCTCCACCAGTTGATCAGCTCCTTTTCATGGCTGGCGCTGGGATCGGTTTTATACGCATCCGCCTGATAGGCAATAATGGGTATGACGCCATAGTATTCGCAGGCCTCTACCAGCTTACGCAAATGGATGAGGCGCGCTTCCGTCGGCGCGCCTGCCACACGAATACGGACATGCGTTAACCCTTTTGCCTTAAAATCCCGCACGACCAGCGGATCAAACTCGCGGATACCCCGTTCCGTTCGCGCCCAGTCAACATCCATCCCAACGCCAAGCTGCTGCGCATAGCGCGCCGCCGTCAAAGGCATCGGTTTCGCATAGACGACCGCGCTGGTCAGCATGAGAGAGGCAATAAGCGGTTTAAACACGACGCCCCCTAAAATTTTTACCACGGTGATAGCACGTATTTAGCATATTCACTCCCGGCAGGTGTAGCGACAAAGCGTAATAAATCTTCACACCTGTTCCTGCAACCAGCGAATAAATGCCTCGATTTTCGGCCACTGCCTGCCAGGCAGAGTGGTGACATAATAATGCTGATGACATTTCAGCCTCATGTCACCAAAAGGCGCAATCAGTTCACCGCTGTCGAGACGCTTTTGCACCAGCCGTTTACGCCCCATCGCCACGCCAATGTGGTTCATCGCGGCAATCACCGCTAAATCAGAACGATCGAAGCCAATGCCGGATGAATCCGGCAAATTTACCGCAAAATGCTGCGCCCAACTGTGCCACTCATCGGTGCCAGAATCGTTACTCCACGCCTGTCTGTCGTGTAAGAGCGTACAGTGCCGCAGGTTATTCAGGTTGTCCTGCAAGGCGAAACGATGGGCGTAATCCGGGCTGCAAACGGGCAAAATCGCCTCATCCATTAAAAAATGGTGCGTGAGCTGCGCCGACGGCGCATCGTCAAAATAGATAGCCAGGTCAATGCCGGCACGCTGTAGGTTAACGTTATCGTTGCCGGTCAGCATAGTGAGAGAAATTGACGGATAGCGACGGGTAAAGTCCCCCAGCGCGGGCACCAGCCAGCACTGGGCGATAGAGGGACGGGAATACACGGTCAGCGTGCCGGACAGTTCCTGATTTTTGATATCGAGGATTTCCTGATTCAACGTATCCAGCGACGATTTCAGCGCCCAGAATACCCGTTTGCCTTCATGGGTAAGCTCCACCTTACGGTGAGAGCGGACAAATAGCTGGATTCCCAACTCGGCTTCCAGTTGATTGATACGATGGCTTACCGCACTTGGGCTTAACGACAGCTCATCTGCCGCCAGAGCAAAGGACTGGTGTCTGGCCGCGACTTCAAAAGTATAGAGTTTGGATAACTGCCAACCGTTGAGTAAGCGGTTTCGGGTATCGCGAAGGGGTTCCATGGCAACCTCAGTCATCTTTTAATTTCCCGAAGTGTAAAAAAACACGCTGAAAAAATCCGCACATAGATGAAGCAAAATGAACCATATCGCAAAATAAAGGCAATATTAGATGGAAATCACATAGTTGATTCAATTTACATCATGTGAATGGCAAATTATATCGTTTGTCAGGAGGTGCTGTTTTTCTGTCCAATAAGAACAGATTAATCACAGGGTAGGTGAGATATGCACGCTCAAATCTGGGTAGTGAGCACGCTGCTGATCAGCATCGTGTTAATCGTATTGACCATCGTGAAGTTTAAATTCCACCCCTTCCTGGCGTTACTGCTCGCCAGTTTCTTTGTCGGCGCGATGATGGGCATGGGGCCGCTGGAGATGGTCACGGCGATAGAAAACGGAATAGGCGGTACGCTCGGTTTTCTGGCCGCCGTTATCGGTCTTGGCACCATCCTCGGCAAAATGATGGAGGTTTCCGGCGCGGCGGAACGCATCGGGCTTACGCTCCAGCGCTGCCGCTGGCTCTCTGCTGACGTGATCATGGTACTGGTGGGGCTGATTTGCGGTATCACGTTGTTCGTGGAAGTGGGCGTCGTGTTGCTCATCCCACTGGCGTTTTCTATCGCTAAAAAGACCCATACCTCGCTGCTGAAGCTGGCCATTCCGCTGTGTACCGCGCTGATGGCCGTCCATTGCGTGGTACCGCCGCATCCGGCTGCGCTGTTTGTCGCAAATAAACTGGGGGCGGATATCGGCTCGGTGATTGTCTACGGTCTACTGGTCGGGCTGATGGCCTCATTGGTCGGCGGCCCGCTGTTCTTAAAGTTTCTGGGTAATCGTCTGCCGTTCAAGCCCGTACCGACAGAGTTTGCGGATCTTGAAGTGCGCGCCGAAAACACCCTGCCATCGCTGGGCGCAACGCTGTTTACCGTTCTGCTGCCGATTGGCCTGATGCTGGTGAAAACCGTCGCTGAACTGAATATGGCGAAAGACGGCACGTTGTATACGCTGCTGGAGTTTATCGGTAATCCGATCACCGCAATGTTTATCGCTGTCTTTGTGGCGTATTACATACTCGGTCTGCGCCAGCATATGGGTATGAGCGCGCTACTTACCCACACCGAAAACGGCTTTGGCGCCATTGCGAACATCCTGCTGATTATCGGCGCGGGCGGCGCGTTCAACGCCATTCTCAAAAGTAGCGGGCTGGCGGACACGCTGGCGGTGATCCTCTCAAATATGCATATGCACCCGATTCTGCTGGCGTGGCTGGTAGCGCTGATTCTGCACGCGGCGGTCGGCTCTGCGACGGTGGCGATGATGGGCGCCACCGCGATTGTTGCGCCCATGCTGCCGCTCTATCCTGACGTCAGCCCGGAGATCATCGCTATTGCCATCGGTTCCGGCGCCATTGGCTGCACGATCGTGACCGATTCCCTGTTCTGGCTGGTCAAGCAGTATTGCGGCGCTACGCTGAATGAAACGTTTAAATACTATACGACGGCCACGTTTATCGCATCTGTCGTTGCACTGGCTGGCACATTCCTGCTTTCCTTTATCATCTGATCGTAAAGAGACGTACTATGGAAAACATACAAAAGCTCATCGCCCGGTATCCTTTGGTCGAGGATCTGGTCGCCCTCAAAGAAACCACCTGGTTTAACCCGGGCGCCACCTCTCTTGCACAAGGTCTACCGTATGTCGGCCTGACGGAGCAGGACGTAAACGCCGCCCATGACCGTCTGGCGCGCTTTGCGCCGTATCTGGCGAAAGCGTTTCCGCAAACCGCTGCCGCTGGCGGCATGATCGAATCTGACGTGGTCGCTATTCCGGCCATGCAAAAGCGGCTGGAAAAAGAGTATGGGCAAACGATCGACGGTGAAGTGCTGTTAAAAAAAGACAGTCACCTGGCAATCTCTGGTTCCATTAAAGCGCGCGGCGGCATCTACGAGGTGCTAACGCACGCGGAAAAACTGGCGCTGGAGGCGGGTCTGTTAACCACCGACGATGACTATAGCGTGTTGCTTTCGCCGGAATTTAAACAATTCTTCAGCCAGTACAGTATCGCCGTCGGTTCAACCGGCAATCTGGGGCTATCGATCGGTATCATGAGCGCCTGCATCGGTTTTAAAGTGACGGTACATATGTCTGCCGACGCCCGCGCCTGGAAAAAAGCGAAGCTGCGTAGCCACGGCGTGACGGTCGTAGAATACGAAGATGATTACGGCGTGGCGGTTGAGCAGGGCCGAAAAGCAGCGCAATCCGATCCAAACTGTTTCTTTATCGACGATGAAAACTCTCGCACGCTATTTCTGGGCTATGCGGTAGCGGGTCAGCGTCTGAAAGCGCAATTCGCGCAACAGGGACGCGTCGTTGACGCCAGTCACCCACTGTTTGTTTATCTGCCGTGCGGCGTTGGCGGCGGCCCTGGCGGCGTCGCCTTTGGCCTGAAACTAGCGTTTGGCGACAACGTCCACTGTTTCTTTGCCGAACCGACCCATTCACCCTGCATGTTACTCGGCGTTTATACCGGTCTGCACGATGCCATCTCAGTACAAGATATCGGTATTGATAACCTGACGGCGGCTGACGGCCTGGCGGTAGGTCGCGCTTCGGGCTTTGTTGGTCGGGCAATGGAGCGTCTGCTTGACGGCCTCTATACCTTAGACGATCAAACAATGTATGACATGCTGGGCTGGCTGGCGCAGGAGGAAGGAATTCGACTGGAGCCATCAGCTCTGGCGGGGATGGCCGGGCCACAGCGCATTTGCGCCGCCACCGCGTATCAGCAAAGGCATGGATTCAGTCAGACGCAGCTCGGCAACGCGACGCATCTGGTATGGGCAACCGGGGGCGGCATGGTGCCGGAGGATGAAATGGAACAATACCTGGCGAAAGGACGCTAATACTCGCTCAGTGCCGGAAAGACGGCTGCGCCATCCGGCACGCCATCGCCTGATGGCGCTACGCTTATCAGGCCTGTAACGTTAACGCAGCATCGCCATCAACTCCTCAGGCGAGCGATGCTGTTTCAGTAAATCCCGCATCACCCGCATATGCGGCGAGGAGTAGTTAAAAAAGGTCTGGTAGCCCTCGCAAAGCTGATTTTTCCCCTGGCTATCCCGATGCTCAGGGCATCCGCCGCCGCAAAATCGTAATAAAGAGCACTTCTGACATTCAGCGCTTAGCGGCGCCTTGTCCGGCGTTTTAGCACCATTCCTGCCGCCGCACCACTGCTGTAGCGTCTCATCAAAAAGGCGGACCGAGATACGCTGAATATCTTCACGTACCCAAATATCAAATACGCTATTTAAAAACCGCCCCCAGTCTGCTGAACACAATGAATCCTCGGTCAACATTCCGTTCCGGTCATGTTCCAACAATGGGATAAAATGGACATTGCGAATGCCGAGCCGTTGTAAGTTACGGTACAGTTGCTGAGGTCGCTGGCTATTCTGGCGATTTACGACGACCTGAATCTGGTCATCACTCACGACAATGTCCTGACGTCCTGTCATATAAAATTCCCGATAAATGCAATAAGTTGGCGAATATGGGTAACAGCAAACAGGATTGCGAGCGACAACACCGCGAGGGAGATCAAAAATTTGTCACGCATGACATGAGTTTCGGAAAAATCGCTATGCGCGACATCCATTAAATTACGACTCAGGGTATAACGCCAAAGAATCACCGCCACTATCGCCAGAACGCTGATTGACACCCAGAACAGGAATCCCGCCTGATGCCAGTGGTGCCTGACGGCTAACGCCATTAACGCCCCGTATCCCAGCAGCGTGCGAAACCAGGCCAGCGACGTACGTTCCGGTTGCAGCCCCGGATCGTTCTGCCGACGGGCTTTACGACTATCCGGCATACAGTACCAGCCCCATCACTATCACCGCGACAATCATCAAAATAATGCTGATGATCAACAGGCTATGGGTATAGGGCAAATCCTCTTTCAGACGCATCGCTTTTTCATTACGTAACCAGCGTAGATAGCCATAAATCGCCAGGCCGCCCGCAAACAGACACAACAGTAGCGCCAGCAGTTCACGGATCACCGGCGTGGCAAAATCCGGGGCGAGCTGATCAAGACCGACGCCTGCCGCCAGAAATCCCAGCGAGGTGCGAATCCACGCCAGAAAGGTGCGCTCATTTGCCAGTGAGAAGCGATAATCCGGCGCTTCTCCGAGGCGGGAAATCTTCATGACGACTCCTTTTACGTTCTTATGTATTCCCGTTCGTTTTCAGAATACCACTCACGTTGTTGCTGATATGCTTCACATTATCCCGCAGCAAGGGAATCTTATTGCAAAATAACTGTAGTTCACTGGTGATGCGTTTTGGCGCAACCACGCTCATTGCCGCTATTTTTCATTTCAGTTGCGACCTTTTTCAACGCCACCGCCAGGAAAGGCATTATTGCCGAATTAAAAGCTGAAAAACCACCCGTCGCGACGAAAAAAAAGGCGAAGAAGATTGATAACCAACTGAAATAAAATGGAATTATGCTCGTTGCCATTACGCTGATTAGCGCGTTCATTGAGGAAAGAGATAAGAAGAAGAGCAGAAGTGTGGCCGGTGCGGCGCGCGTTATCCAGCCTGGATTTAACACAGTGCGTAGGCCGGATAAGCAACGCGCCATCAGGCGCTAACCCATTCCCCAAAAAATCACCGCCAGCAGTTGTGGCGTGATAATACGCAGGAACATCACTAACGGATAGACGGTCGCGTAAGAGAGCGCCGCCGCGCCGCTGGTGGCATGAAGATTGTTGGCAAATGCCAGCGCTGGCGGATCGGTCATCGAACCGGCCAGCATCCCGCACAGCGTCAGATAGTTCATTTTGGCAAAAATCCGCGCCAGCAAACCGACGGTAATCAGCGGAATAGCGGTGATGAAAATACCGTAGCCAATCCAGCTTAATCCTTCGCCCTGCGTCAGCGTATCGACAAAATCGCCGCCGGATTTCAGCCCAACGACCGCCAGAAACAAAACGATGCCTAACTCACGCAGCGCGAGGTTGGCGCTCGGCGGCATAAACCAGTACAGCTTACCGATGCTGCCGATACGCCCCAAAATTAGCGCCATGATCAGCGGCCCGCCAGCCAGCCCCAGTTTTAACGCGACCGGGAATCCCGGCACAAACAACGGGATTGACCCAAGCAGAACCCCTAATCCGATGCCGATAAACACCGGCAGCATCTGCACCTGCTGGAGTTTTTGCTGCGCGTTGCCGACCACATTGGCTACCGCATCAATCGAGGCAGGACGCCCCACCAGATTGAGAATGTCACCAAACTGCAGGCTGGCGTCGCTGCTGGCGACCAGCTCAACGCCCGCGCGGTTAAGACGGGAGATAACCACGTCATAACGCTCTTTAAAGTGCAAATCGCGGATACGTTTGCCGAGCACTTTTTCGTTGGTGACGACCACACGCTCGACGCGTAAATCCGTGCCACGCGTCGACAACGAGGTGTCCACTTCCTTGCCGATCACCAGTTGCGCGTTATGCAGGTCGGTAGATTGGCCGACGAGGTGCAGCAGGTCGCCTGCCTGGATAATCGTCCCCGGCGACGGCACCATCAGCGTGTCGTCGCGTTTCAGGCGTGAGCAAATGATTTTATCGCTGTTCAGGATCGGCACATCCTGAATAGCCATATTATTGAGGTTCGGATTCTCGACACGGATATTCATTGTTTGAATTAATGAATGACCGTTAGCGAGAGAGGATTCGTGCTTCTGCGCTTCCGCCTCGACGTTAACGCGAAAAATCAGCCGCATCAGCCACATGGTGAGCAAAATACCGCAGATGCCAAACGGATACGCCATCGCATAGCTCATCCCCATCTGATCCACCAGATCCACTGGCGTTCCCAGATCGCGCAGGATTTGCTGACCCGCCCCTAACGCAGGCGTATTGGTGACTGCGCCGGAGAAAATCCCCAGCACCACCGGCAGCGGAATAGCGAAAATTTTATGCAGAATCGCGGTGACCAACCCGCCCATAATCACAATCAGAACAGCAAACAGATTGAGACGCAGCCCGGAAACGCGCAGCGAGGCGAAAAACCCCGGCCCCACCTGTATGCCGATGGTATAAACAAAAAGGATCAGGCCGAATTCCTGGATAAAGTGCAGCATATCGCCGCTCAGCGTCACCCCAGCCTGATCGACGAAGTGGCCGACGATAATACCGCCGAACAGAACGCCGCCAATACCAAAGCCGACACCGCGCACTTTAATGTTGCCGATCCATAAACCGACAACCGCCACCAACGCCAGAACGCTGACCGTCAATGCGATATCACTCATCTTTTCTTCCCTGTGAGTAACATTTCAATTTATAGGGATTATGACTGAACCGTTAAGGCATATATACAGCATGGCGCACATTCTCATGTTACAAAACCGCCCAGACGTCCTGACTTCGGCAGCGTCTTACCCTTTTTCGTGGCACAAAAAAGCCCCGCCATCTCTGGCGGGGCAAGGCAAGGAGCTTATTAGCTATTTAATGCGGAGCGTTCGTTAATGGCGATACGCTGCGGCGCAATGGTTTCCGGCTCGTTACGGGTTAAATCAATATGCAGCAGGCCGTTGGTAAACGTCGCGCCGGAAACTTCCATATTCTCAGCCAGCGTAAAGCTCAGGCTAAAAGGCTGCATGACCAGGCCCTGATGTAACCATTTGGGCTCGTTTTCCGGCTGTTCCGGCGTACCTTTCACCGTCAGGCGCGTGCCTTCCAGTTGAATATCCAGATCTTCCTGACGGAAACCGGCTAACGCTAAGGTAATGCGATAATGGTTATCGTCGCTTTTTTCGATGTTATAGGGCGGGAAGCTCTGGCTTTCGCCGCTGTTTTGCAGCGCATTGGCCAGCTTGTCAAAACCGATCCATTGACGCAGCAGTGGGGATAAATCGTAGTTACGCATAATCATTTCTCCTTCTAAGAAGCGAGTTTTTACCTTCACACTTTACGTGCGAATATGCTCCCTGACGGCGAGCATGGGATGACAGGCCGCGCAACGCGACCCGACGGAATCAGTTAATTTCGATACGGCGCGGTTTGTTCGCTTCCGGAATCACGCGCTCCAGTTCGATATACAGCAGCCCGTTGACCAGGTTTGCGCCGCGAACGTGAATATTCTCCGCTAACTGGAACTTACGTTCAAAGTTACGCTCGGCAATGCCCTGATACAGGTAAGTACGTTCTTTCTGCTCGTCCGCATGAGCGCCTTTTACCACCAGTAAATTATCCTGGGCAGTAATCTCCAGTTCGCTTTCCGCGAAACCGGCAACGGCAATGGCGATGCGGTAGTGGTTTTCGTCTACCAGCTCAACGTTGTACGGAGGGTAGCCGCCATTACTTTGGCTTTGGTTATTTTCAAGCAGGTTAAACAGACGGTCAAAACCAATGGCAGAACGGTACAGCGGGGATAAATCAAAGTTACGCATAATCATAAACTCCTGAAATCAGCGAGAATGTCAGACCTTCCATCATGGACAGGCCAGGATTGCCAGAACACCCATCAGGCGTGCCCTTCTATTCACTACGTCTTATAAATGGGTCTGAATACGTACTTTTCAAGTATTTTAATCCGACTTTTTTTTGCAGTTTATTGGCTATTGCATAGACTGGTTGGGACAGCACTGATTGTTAAAGTGCGATTACCGCCACAGTGCCACGTACTGGTGATGTTATTTTTAGCAACGGATCGCTATAACTCATCATGCAAATAACGACAACCAACAGATGAATGAGTGATGATAAAAAACGTGTGGTTAACGCTGATAATATGGAGTGGGATGCTTTTATTAGGCGGTTGTTCAAGCGTCATGTCGCACACCGGCGGTAAAGAGGGTACTTATCCTGGCACGCGCGCCAGCGCTACGATGATCGGTAACGATGAGACAAACTGGGGCACCAAATCGTTGGCCATCCTGGATATGCCATTTACCGCCGTGATGGATACGATCCTTCTGCCGTGGGACATCTTCCGCAAAGACAGTTCGGTAAGATCGCGCGTAGAGAAAAGCGAGGAGGAGACGAAAATGACCAATGCCGTCATCCCCCCGGCGAAGATGCCTCCTCCCTGATTTATCGCCCGGTTTCCGTCACCCATAGCTGACGGAACCCTTTCACCTCTTCCATCCATGCGACGTGTCGCCCATCCGGTGAAAAAACGACGGCATCCGCAGACGGCGGGTTGTCGTGCCTGGCGGTTAAGAAGTCGATCCTCCCACTTTGTGCGTCGCAGCAGGCAATCCGATTTTCCAGCACCAGTCCCAGCCATTTACCCGACGGATGCCAGTTAAACGCTGACTGTACGCCGGTCGCATGATGCGTTAACTGCCGGGGCTCGCCTCCCTGCGGCGATATCAGCCACAGTTGCGCTACGCCGTTATCGTCCCGCATCAAAAAGGCGATCGCCGTCGCCTGCGGATTACTGCGGACCCAGTGGCGTGGTTCGTTAGTGAGCCCAGGGTAAACACGCTGGTGAGTAAAGGTAAGACGCCGCTGAACTACGCCCAACGGCGGCGATGGCATTGTTGATTCGGTTCCCGTCAGCGGCGTGTCGCCTGCCTGTTTCCAGCCGTTTTCATGACACGGTAAATCGACAATAAACAGCTCCGGGACTTTTTGGCCCGTCAGCGACAGCGTATCGCCAATAAAGGCGATCTGGCTGTTGCCCACCCAGCCCTCTTCATAGGCGCGGTTAATGTCATCGCTGCCAGGTCTCGGCGCAGGCGTCGTGCGGCTAACCAGTACGCACCAGTAGCTACCGCTGTATTCGCGCGGATGCTGAACCGGCACCGTAACCGGCCCATACGGCACGGCCACGCCGACATTACGCAGATCCAGCGCCGGATCTCGCTCATGCAGAACGTGGTCATTATAGGTAAAACTCACCAGCTCGCCGTTCGGGCTAAACACATGGACGTGGCTGCCGCCGCGCAGCGCGCCGGGAGTATACGGCGCAGTAATATCCATCGCATCGAGGTTAGTCACGCCCCCCGGCGTTGCAATAACGCCCCGGCGGTGGTGAAAATCGTAATGCCACGTCTCATCAGGGTTTTCAGGGCCATGAATAAACACATAGTGATTGTCGGCAGGATGCACCGTCACCACACCGACATGCGCGCCCTGCACGGCGCGATAAATCACCTCCACGTCGCCGGTATGCACATTGACACGCTCAATAGTCTTGCCCGTAAATGACGCGCCTGAAGGCCGCACATCAAAGACCAGCCACTGGCTGTCAGGTGTCCAGGTATTGGTGTTGGTAAGCTGGTGATGGCGCGGCGTAAAGGTGATTTGTTTCATGGGATGTCCTGATAAGAGACGATGCTCGTCATCATACTGCACACGGGCTTCACTTTCAGGCTTTAGCGTATCGTTGGGATAGCCAGGCCCGATGGCGCCACGCCACCGGGCCGTCAGGGTCTTATTTCTCCTGCGCCAGCCGGATACTGCGCTCTATCACCGCCCGCCGGGTATCGTCTGCCGGCAACAGTTTCAGCATCATCTCCCAGGCCGCCACCGCCTCGCCA
>NZ_JBCMFA010000005.1:0-390183 GCF_043847915.1 Salmonella sp. 2020_1459
CGCGGCGCAGGGGTTCGCCCTGCCAGTACACCTCGCCGCCGTCCGGGCGCGCCAGCCCGGTCAGCAGGCGCAGCAGGGTGGTTTTTCCGGCGCCGTTGCCGCCGGTGACCTGCACCCACTCCCCGGCCTCCACGGTGAACGACAGCCCGCGAAACAGCGTCCTCTCGTCCCGCTCGCAGTACAGATCTCTGGCTTCAAGCATTCCCACTCATCAACGTCCTGTCAGAAACCTGGTTTAACATCACGCATATCCGGCAGTTTATGCGCGATCCCTTTGTGGCAATCGATACAGGTCTGTCCATCTTTTACCGCCTGATCGTGCATTTTCGCCGCGACGCCTTTTTGCGCGGTCAGATCCATAAAGTCGAAATTGTGGCAGTTACGGCATTCCTGCGAGTTGTTGTCTTTCATGCGCCGCCACTCATTTTGTGCCATTGTCAGGCGATGAGCTTCAAATTTCTGCGGTGTATCTATCAGCCCAAATACCTTCGCATACAGCTCTTTACTGGCTTTGATCTTACGGATCATCTTCGGCCCCCACTCATGCGGCACATGGCAGTCAGGACAGGTGGCACGAACGCCGCTACGGTTGTTGTAGTGGACGGTTTCCATATACTCCTCATACACCGTGTTGCGCATTTCATGGCAGCTAATACAAAACTCTTCGGTGTTAGCCTTTTCCATTCCGGTATTGAAGCCGCCCCAGAAGATGATGCCGCCGATAAAACCGATTAACAGCAGCGTCCCCAACGCCAGGCGGCTGGGGCTGCGCCACCATCGCCAGACGCGCTTTATCCAGCCGGGTTTACGGTTAGAATTTTCCATAATGACCTCTTATTTCCCGTAACCTTGCGAGGGGGTAAAGGTATTGTCGATAATCGGCGCGGTATCAGACTGCGGTACGTGGCACTGCAGGCAGAAATAACGACGCGGCGCGACGTTGCCCGACACTTTACCGTCGCTGTCCATAAAGTGCGTCGGACTGATACGCGGCGCGCCCGTCGTACGATAACTTTCCACGCCGTGGCATTGCAGACAGCGGTTGGTATTGGTCGTCACCTGGTAGCCCTCGACGCTGTGCGGGATCATCGGCGGCTGGTTGACGTAATTTAGCGGCATACGTTCCTGCTCTTTCGGCATACGAATCGCCCCTTCCTGCGTCCCGGATACTTCCGGCGACTGGCTCAGATCCACTCCGTTTGCCGCCCAAACCGCACCACTTACCACCAGGGCAAGCGTGGCCATCCATTGACACAGCGCTTTCATCAGGTCATGGCTTTTCATTGTTTCGCTCCCGAACTCCATCGCATTTACACTTCATCCTTCGAGCTGCCTCTTTGTTGGCTGCGCTCGAAAATCCCAGTCACATCGTTATCTATGCTCCCGGGGATTTCCTCGCTTACCGCCGCGATGCATCCCGAATGATGTTGCGTATCGTTATTGTAAAAACATCCTCAGAACAGACATCCACGCAGCGACCGCAGGTCATGCAGTCGCGGTGAGTGACCTGCGCCGGGCTTTGCTCATCCAGCACCGGCGCACGTAGCACATGCGGTTCCGGGCAAACATGAAAACAATCCATACAGCGATTACATTTCTCACGTTTTTTGGCCGTCACGGTCACTACGCCTTTACTGCCTAGCACGCCATACAGCGCGCCCATCGGGCAAATATGACCGCACCAACCGTGCTCAACGACTAATAAATCAAATAAAAACAAAGCAATAATCAACAACGCGCCGCTACTAAATCCCATAATCAGACTACGACCTAACAGCGACACGGGATTAATCCATTCCCACAGCAGCGTGCCGGTCAACGCCGAACCGATTAACACCACCACCAGAAGGACGTACCGTATATGGCGTGGAATCGTCGCAGACTGGTTCAGGTCAAATTTCCTGCGCATCCAGTTAGCCAAATCGGTAACGGGGTTTAGCGGGCAAACCCAACTGCAAAATAATCGCTTTCCCGCCAGCGCATACAGCACAGCGATAATCACTGCTCCCGTCAGCGCCACGGTAGCGGGAAGATGTCCACTGGCGAGACTTTCCAGGGTAATCAGCGGATCGGTCAACGGGAGGGTATCGAACAGCAAACTACTGCTGTAGTTGCCATGCAAAACCCAAAAGCCCAGCCACGGGCCGCTGAGAAACATCCCCAGCACCATAAACTGGCTGATACGGCGTAACACCAGCCAACGGTGGCTACGCCACCAGCCTTTTTTCGCCCGCGCTTCTCGCCCGGCGTCGCGTTTACGATTTGCCATCTTTCCCCTCCAGCCAGCCGAAGCGGTAATGGTGTCCTAACTCCCCTTTCGCCAATGACAACGGCAACACTTTTATCGCTGGTTGCTCCAGTACGCAGACTTTTTCGCATTTGCCGCAGCCGGTACAGGCGTCGCTGTGTACGGTGGGCAGAAAGCGCGCATGTTTGCCGGTGCGCATGTTGCGATCCAGCTCCAGCGTGATGGCCTCATCGATTTTCGGGCATTCGCGGTAACAAACGTCGCAGCGCAGCCCCTGAAAGTTGAGGCAGTTTTCCTGATCCAGCAGCACCGCCAGCCCCATGCGCGAGTCATCAATGGAGGCGATATCTTTATTCAGCGCCCCGCTGGGGCAGACTTTGGCGCACGGAATGTCTTCACACATTTCGCAGGGGATGTCGCGAGCGACGAAATAGGGCGTGCCTGCCGATAGCCCGGAGGCCAGCGTCGCCAGTTTTAGCGTGTCGTATGGACACGCCTGAACGCACTGCCCGCAGCGCACACAGGCGCTGGCGAAGACATTTTCATTCAGCGCGCCAGGCGGACGCAGCCGCACGCCCGATGCGCGCGCGGTTTGCTGTTGCAAGCCCAGCGCCACGCCAACCGCCGCCAGCCCGCCCGCAGTGCGCACAACATCACGCAGGAAGCGGCGGCGGCCATTTTGGGGTTTCGCTGTACGGGACATAACGCGTTACACCTTCGCCAGCTTAACGGCGCACTTCTTGAAGTCCGTCTCTTTAGAGAGCGGGTCCGTCGCATCCAGCGTCAGGTTGTTCACTAGCTGAGCGGCATCGAAGAACGGCATATACACCAGTCCCTGCGGCGGACGGTTACGTCCACGCGTTTCGACAATCGAAATCACTTCGCCGCGGCGGGACGACACTTTAACCTTATCCCCACGACGCAGATCGCGCGCTTTCGCATCCAGCGGGTGAATAAAGACCACCGCTTCCGGGAAGGCGCGATGCAATTCAGGCACGCGGCGCGTCATACTGCCGGTATGCCAGTGTTCCAGCACGCGACCGGTGGAAAGCCACAGATCGTACTCGTTGTCCGGCGACTCCGCCGCGGGTTCAAATGGCAGCGCGAAGATCACCGCTTTGCCATCCGGTTTACCGTAGAATTTGTACCCTTCCCCCGCTTTTACATACGGGTCGTTGCCTTCGCTGTAACGCCATTGCGTCTCTTTGCCTTCGACGACCGGCCAGCGCAGACCGCGCGCGTTGTGGTAATCGTCGAACGGCGCCAGATCGTGCCCGTGGCCACGTCCAAACCAGGCGTATTCTTCAAACAGCCCTTTTTGCAGATAGAAGCCCAGCTCACGAGACTCATCGTTTAACTGATCCTCTTTCAGCTCGCTCAGCGGGAATTTGCTGACCGCCGGCGTGGCGAACAGAACGTCATACAGCGTTTTGCCGCGCAGCTCCGGCTTCTGAGCCAACAACGCCTCCGGCCAGACCTCCTCGGTTTTAAAACGACGGGAGAACTGCACCAGTTGCCAGAGGTCGGATTTAGCTTCGCCCGGCGCTTTAATTTGCTGACGCCAGAACTGCGTGCGGCGTTCGGCGTTGCCGTAAGCGCCTTCTTTCTCAACCCACATGGCGGTCGGCAGGATCAGATCCGCAGACAGCGCGCTCACCGTCGGGTAAGGATCGGAAACAATGATAAAGTTACGCGGATCGCGCCAGCCCGGCATCCGATCTTCATTGATGTTCGGCCCGGCCTGCATATTGTTATTACACATTACCCAGTAGACGTTCAGCTTGCCGTCTTTCAACGCGCGATCCTGCGCCACCGCGTGTAAACCCACTTTTGCCGGAATAGTGCCAGCGGGGATCTGCCAGTGTTTTTCGCAGATATCACGGTGTTTTTCGTTCGTCACGACCATGTCTGCGGGTAGACGGTGTGAGAAGGTTCCCACTTCACGCGCCGTACCGCAGGCGGAAGGCTGGCCTGTCAGCGAGAAAGGACCGCAGCCAGGCTGGGAGATTTTTCCGGTCAGCAGATGGAGGTTGTAAACCAGGTTATTCGCCCACACGCCGCGGGTATGCTGGTTAAAACCCATCGTCCAGTAAGAGATCACGCGCTTATTCGGATCGGCGTAGAGCTGTGCCAACTGTTCCAGTTGATCTTTCGGCACGCCGGTCATTTCAGCGGTCTTGTCCAGCGTATATTCTGCCACGAAGGCTTTATACTCGTCGAAGCTCATCGGCTCGGAAGCGTCGGAGCCCGGATTCTTCGCCGCTTTTTCCAACGGGTGCGTCGGGCGTAAGCCGTAGCCGATATCCGTCGCCCCTTTACGCAGGTTCACATGCTTTGTGAAGAAATCCTGATTTACCGCGTTGTTCTGAATAATGTAATTCGCGATATAGTTAAGGATCACCAGATCGCTTTGCGGGGTAAAGACAATACCGTTGTCCGCCAGTTCAAAGCTGCGGTGCTGGAAGGTGGAGAGGACGGCAACCTTCACGTTCGGGTCGGACAAACGGCGGTTAGTGATGCGCGACCATAAAATCGGGTGCATCTCCGCCATGTTGGAACCCCACAGCACAAACGCATCGGCCTGCTCAATATCGTCGTAGCAGCCCATCGGTTCATCCATGCCAAAGGTGCGCATAAAGCCCACCACCGCCGAGGCCATGCAGTGACGCGCATTCGGGTCGATGTTGTTAGAGCGGAAACCAGCCTTGAACAGTTTCGCGGCGGCATAGCCTTCCCAGATGGTCCATTGACCCGATCCAAACATGCCGATCGCTTCTGGTCCTTTCTCTTTCAGGGAGGTTTTAAACTTCTCTTCCATCACATCGAAGGCCTGTTCCCAGCTCACCGGCGTAAACTCGCCGTCTTTGTGATAGCTGCCGTCTTTCATGCGCAGCATCGGCTGCGTCAGACGATCTTTACCGTACATGATTTTGGGCAGGAAGTAGCCTTTAATGCAGTTCAGACCACGGTTGACCGGCGCGTCGGGGTCGCCCTGGCAGGCGACCACACGGCCCTGCTGCGTTCCCACCAACACACCGCAACCCGTTCCGCAAAAACGGCACGGCGCTTTATCCCATTTGATGGCTTCCTGCTGCCCGACAACGGCGCGGGCGACGCCCGGCACGCTCAGACCGGCAGCCGCCGCAGCGGCCGCAACGGCGTTAGCTTTCATAAAGCTACGACGACTGAGTTTCATGGTGTTTCCTCACCTTGCTCATCCTGCTGGTGATAAACCAGCGACACCGCCAGTACGCCCTCGACATTGCGTACTGACTCAATTGTTTGCATCAGCGTTTCACTCTGATCTGCTTCCGCCACCACGATCAGTTGCCCGCTTTCAACATCGCTTAACGCGACTTCGCAACCCGGCAACGTGTTCAACTGTGTGCCAATGGCGGCGATGTTCTGACTTTTGGCCTGCACGACCAGGCTACAGACCTGCCAGTTAGTGCGCATGGTGGTTCTCCGCTTTGATGGCTGACACGGGGCAGATAGCCACACACGCCCCGCATCCGTTACAGGCCTGCGAGTCAAGCTGCGGCTGGTAAATACCGGATAACGTGGGACGAAAGGTAATGGCCATAGGTTCACAACTGTCCTGGCAACGATGGCATTCAACCGATTGCCTGGCGAGGCAGTTTTCCGTGAGCGTAAAAACCAGATCCCAGGCCCTGGTGTGGCGCGGAAGAAAAAGCGATTCGGTACAGGCCTGCGCACAGGCATAACAAAAGCTGCACTCGCCCCGTTTGAAATCTACGCTCGGATATCCCCCCGCCCCTCGCTGCAGGATGTCGGCCTCACACGCCTGGATGCAGGCGTCGCAACGCAGACAATGTGCGAGAAAATAGGTCGTTTCTCTGGCCCACGGCGGAAGAATCCCATTGCTGGCGTTGCGCCAACTGCCGGTCAACATGCTTCGACGGGATAAATCAACCATGATATCGCCCTTCCATAACGACACGCTTCCATAGGGAGTGAATACCAATAAAAACCGTACAATTTATGAGTAGTTGTTTTTGTAAATAAGATATTTCAGGATGTGTAAGAGATGCATACCCCGATAGAGGTAAATGCTGTTGCCGGATCAAAAGAGTGCCGGGTAAAGACCCGTAAACGTGCTTTTTCTCACATTTCAATGAGTTATATAGATATTTATATAACGAAAACCACTAATAGCTGATAATTTCATTTACATTATCAATATCAGAATATTCCACTATATAAAAAGACGCTATTTTATTAATAATCTTGAAAATATGAGTAAATACAGATTAATAGATAATATGAATGTGTTAATCTGTTGTCAGTGAATACCGAAAACAGCAGAAAGGAAATACTGTGAACAATCAAATGAAGATGTTTGTCCCTGCCGTCGTCTTCGCCGCCCTCGCCAGCGCCTCTGCCTGGGCTAACAATGGCGATACCGCCCAGCCGCTGGAAAAAATCGCCCCCTATCCGCAGGCGGAAAAAGGAATGAAGCGGCAAGTGATAACCCTTACCCCTCAGCAGGATGAATCTACCCTCAAAGTGGAACTGTTGATTGGCCAAACGCTGAATGTGGATTGTAACCAGCATCGCCTCGGCGGCACGCTGGAAACAAAAACGCTGGAAGGCTGGGGCTATGACTATTATGTCTTTGATAACGTCACCTCTCCGGTATCAACCATGATGGCCTGCCCTGAAGGTAAGAAAGAGCAAAAATTCGTCACCGCCTGGCTGGGTGAAGACGGGATGCTGCGCTACAACAGCAAGCTGCCGATCGTGGTGTATACCCCGGCGAATGTGGACGTGAAATACCGCATCTGGAAAGCGGACGCTAACGTACAGAACGCCGTCGCGCGATGATGTTACGCTGCCCGGTCACACTTACCGGGCATCTGAACACGCCGACTCACGCAGCGCTCCGGGGTTCTTTTTAAAACACGTCTGGAAACCCGCTCGCCCGCAGCAAAAAATACCCCGATGCCTGGTGGCGACGCGTGGCATCTTATCAGGCCTACCCGCGTGCGGACGTAGGGCTGCCATCAGGCGGTTTATCCGGCGCCATAATCCATTACGCAGTACGCGCAACCGCATCACGCGAAGCGGCGTCACGTTCGTCGCCGGTGAGTTCGGTTAACTGCCCGTTACGCATTTCAAGCAGACGATCGGCGTGAATAAAATAGTGATCATCATGGCTGATGGCGAAAATGGTTTTGCCCATTTCCTGCATTAACGGCAACAGTACCTGATAAAACTCCCGGCGGAAATGCGGGTCCTGATCGGCGGCCCACTCATCCAGCAAAATAATATCGCGCTCTTCCGCCAGCGCCAGCAGCAGTGCAATGCGCTTTTTTTGCCCTTTCGACAGTTTAAGATTCAAGATGCGCCCGTCGTTTAGTTCCAGCTTGTGCGTCATTTTCAGGTGCTCAAGCCACTTTTCGACCAGCGCGGGATTGGCGGGTTTCCCCTGCGGCCCCAGCAGGCGGTCGAATAACCACACATCGGTGAACACCGCAGAAAACAGTTTGCGATAATCTTCCGGCTGCCCGGCGGCAATAGGTTGACCGTCAAGTAAAATCGTTCCCGATTGCGGCTGGTATAAACCGGTCAATAACATGGCCAGCGTCGATTTCCCGCTACCGTTGCCGCCAATTAAAAACAGCAGTTCGCCGCGGTGAATCGTCAGGTTGATGGGCCCCACGGAAAACGCGTTATCCTGATAGTGGAAAACCACGTTGCGCAGCTCCAGCGTCTTCCAGTCGGGAAAGGCTTTCGGCTGTGGAAAATCAGGCTTATACGGGGCGAGCGCGAATTTATTCAGTTTATTAAACGCCACCTGGGCGGTCAGTAGCGTTGGCAACGCCCCCACCGCAGACAGCAGCGGCGTGCGCAGGAACAGCAACGTCAGTGAATAGGTCGCCGCGACGTTGGTATCCGCCCAGCCGAGACTATTCGCCATCCAGAAGACCAGGCCTATCGCTCCCAGCATCATGATATTCGACCAGTTGACGGCGCTCAGATGAAAAGTATCGGCACGGATAATGTGATGACGGTACTCTTTGGCGTCCGGGGTATAGCATTGCTGAAAAATCTGCTCCGCACGCTCGCGGTTTAGCGTCAGCTCTTTGCGTCCTTCCAGCACCGTCTGATAGTCGTTGTACAGCTTATCTTCGGTCTCGCGCAGGGTCGCCATATGCTGGTAAACCCGCGCCACCAGCACAAATCCGCCCCAGATAGTGACCACCATCCAGATAGCCGTAACCAGCAGCATTTTTGTCGATAGCATCGCCAGATACGCCGCCGAGCCGACGGTGAGGATAATGCCCTGCACCAGCTCAGGCAGACGCACAAAGGCGATAGTAATATTGCGAATATCGCTGGTCAGACCGGCCAGTAAAGAGGCGCTGCCCAGTTGCTCAATGCGTTCAACGTGCGTATCCAGAATGCGCTTGATAAATTCGCTGCGCAGGCGGTAAACGAAATGGTGTCCCAGAGTGGTGAGCGCCAGTTGGGAACCTAATGTGACGACCATTAGTAACAGGAGCAGACCGAGAAATTCCGGCAGCACCATGACGGTGGTGTCCACCGTTTCAATCAGGCGCTGATTGATAAACGCGATCAGGCCAATCCCCAGCGCCGCGCTGGCGAGGCTCAGCGCCATCACGCTAATAAATGGCCAGCGGTACTGCCGCCAGACAAGAATAAGAAGTTCCATGCATACAACCCGGACCGATAATAACAGCCCGCAGTTTAACTAACTCCACCTGCACAGCAATAATAATTCTTATTTTTATTCTTTTTCAGCTGCCTGACGGAAGGTGAGATTGTAACGAAATTCACCGGTCATGGGATGAAAGCCCGCTTTAAGCGGCTGGATACCATGATAAAACAGCCGGGACTCGCCGCCCCAGACCACGATATCGCCATGCTCCAGTAAGATCCGCTGGATCGGGTCGCTGCGACGCAGGCCGCCAAACTGAAAAACCGCCGGCACCCCCAACGAAACTGAGACAATAGGCGCGCGCAGATCCGGCTCGTCTTTATCCTGATGCAGCGACAGTTTTGCGCCGGGCGCGTAGCGATTGATCAGGCAGGCGTCCGGTTGGAAGCTCGCATACCCTGCCGCGATTGCCGCCTGACGACATACGCTGGCAAACGATAACGGCAGCGCAGGCCAGGGTTTATCGGTCAACGGATCGCGCACGGCATAACAATAACCGTGACGATCGGTAGTCCACCCTAACGCGCCGCAGTTGGTCATCGCCACCGACATGGTGTAGCCGCCCGGCGTCACCATCTGACGAAACGGAGACTGACTGGCGACAAACCCGATATCGTCTAATAGCGACTGCGCCGCGCGAAACGCAAAGCGGCGCAACACCACCGCGCCAGGCGCCAGGGGCTCTTGCCAGGGCGCTTCATCAGCAAATAGATCCAGCATTGCTACTCCTCTTTTTGCGCTTCTCGCTTTAATAGCTGCGCTTTTCGACGCACGCCCCAACGATAACCGGAGAGCGCGCCATCGCGACGCACGACCCGATGACACGGGATCACCATCGCCAGTTTATTCGCGCCGCACGCGCTGGCGACCGCGCGTACCGCCGTGGGTTTGCCGATAGTCGCGGCAAGCTGTTGATAGCTTACGGTTTCGCCGCAGGGAATTGCGCATAACGCCTGCCAGACCTGCTGTTGAAACGCGGTTCCCTGGATATCCAGCGGCAACGAGAGCAGCACATCGCGTGTGTTGATAGCCGCGACAACCTGCCGCACCCGTTGCTGAAAAGGCGCGTCAGCAGGTTCGTGGCGGGCCGCCGGGAACAGGGTGTGTAATTCAGCCAGTAGCGCCTCGTCGCTATCACCGGGGAGAATCGCGCAAATCCCCCGCTCGCTCTCCGCCACCAGGCACCGTCCGTAAACCCAGTCCGTCAGCGCATAGCGAACGGAGACATTATCGCCGCCTTTGCGAAACTGTTTTGCCGTCATGCCCAGCGTCTGGTCGGCATGACGGTAGTAGCTACTGCTATCCGGGAAGCCAGCGCGGTAAATAGCCGCCGTGATCGGCTCTCCTTTCGCCAAAGCCTCACGCAGCCGCCGGGCGCGCCACGCCTGCTGCCACCCTTTCGGCGTCATTCCGGTGCTCGCTTTAAACAGACGGTGCAGATGAAACGGGCTCATCGCCACCGCCTGCGCCAGAGACGCCAGCGTTACCGGCGTCTCCTGCTCAAGCAAACGGCAGGCGCAGGCAATCTTATCCAACCGCCGTTGCTGCGCGCGCGCATTATCCGGCTGACAGCGCTTGCAGGGGCGAAAACCGGCGTCCAGCGCCTGCTGCGCGTTGGCAAAAAAGCGAACATTTTTACGTAACGCCCGCTTCGAGCGACAAGAAGGACGGCAAAAAACGCCGGTGGTTCGCACCGCAAAAACGAAACGCCCATCCGCGCTGGCATCGCGCGCCTGCACCCGCAACCAGCATTCATCATCGGTAAGTAACGCTTTTTTCATCATAGACTCCTTCATTAAGCATAGTGCTTGCTTACATGCAGTGTGTCCGTAAATCCGCCCACAAAAACCCGTAATCTTGCGTTTTAATTCTTATCGCTCACCATGAACGTTTTGAACTGCGGCGACATCCAGGTTTTAAAGCCTTCACCTTCTTTCATGATCATAAAGACCGCCAGCCCTTCCCGCCGCACGACCTCTTGCGCCTTTTGCGTACCAAGCACCATCAGGCCGGTGTCCCAGCCGTCCGCTTCCAGCGCCGTTGGCGCGATAACCGTAACCGATACCAGATTGTGTTCAATGGGGCGCCCCGTTTGCGGATCGATAACGTGCGAGATACGCTTGCCATCCAGCTCATAATAGTTGCGGTAGCTGCCGGAGGTGCTGATGCCATGCCCGTTGATATCCACAATCGCCTGCACCGCGTTTTCCCGGTCGGTCGGCTTCTGAATCGCGACGCGCCACGGCTGCCCCTGCGCATTCATCCCGCGACTGCTTAATGCGCCGCCCACCGAGACCAGATAACGCGCAATGCCCTCCTGCTCCATCAGACGCGCCAGATGATCCGCCGCATAGCCCTCCCCGACCGTGGAGAGATCAACATAAAGATCCGGCAGATCTTTTTGCAAAAACTGATGTCCAGCCCTGTCGATAACCTGCAAATGTTGTAGGCCTGTTTTCGCTTTTGCCGCATCGATTTGTGCTGGTGTTGGGATATGCAGCGGCTGCCGATCCGGTCCAAACCCCCACAGATTGACCAGCGGGCCCACGGTGATATCCATCGCGCCATCCGTCTTCGCGCCAATACGCAGCGCCGAGGTCACGATATCCGCCATGGCTTCGCTGACCGGCCAGGGCGCAAGGCTGCGTGAATGGTTAAAACGCATCAGCGCGGAGTTATTTTTATAGGTAGAAAGCAACCAATCATCAGCATCAAGCTGAGTCTGGATTTTAGTCTGTAACTCTGCGGCGCGTTTCGCATCGATACCAACCACGCTCACCCGCCAGAGGGTCCCCATCGTTTTACCTTTCAGCACCTGAGCGGCAGGTGACGCTGTTGTCGTTTCGGGAGCCTCATCGCAGCCCATAAGTAAAAAAGCCGCCGCCAGACACACGGCCCGGCAAAAAGTCATTTTCATCGCTGTTTATCCTCATTCGAATGGACGCAAGCGTATATCAAAACGTCGTATTTGTACGCCGGAATAAGGCATGAAAAAAGGGCCCGTAGGCCCTTTAGCAACATCTTTTGCTGATTAGAACTGGTAAACCAGACCCAGCGCTACGATGTCGTCGGTGTTGATGCCCGCATCGCGGGTAAAGTCGTTTTTATCCAGCAGGTTGATTTTGTAATCAACATAGGTGGACATGTTTTTGTTGAAGTAGTAAGTCGCGCCGACATCAACGTATTTTACGATGTCCTGGTCGCCATAGCTGGCGCCGTAACCGTTGCTGATGTCCTTACCTTTAGACTGCAGGTAAGCTACAGACGGACGCAGACCAAAGTCGAACTGGTACTGAGCAACCACTTCAAAGTTCTGCGCTTTGTTGGCAAAACCGTAAGAGGTGGACGGGTTGCTGCCGTTAGAGGTACCAAAACGGGTTGCGTTATAGGTCTGAGAATACTGCGCTGCCAGATAGATGTTGTTCGCATCGTATTTCAGGCCGCCGGTGTAAACCGTGGCGCGATCGCCGTTACCATACAGGCGAGCGTTAGCGGTGTTGTTCTGATCGGCAGTACGTTTAGACGTGGTGATAGCGCCACCGACAGAGAAGCCTTCGCCGATTGCATAAGTCAGCGATCCGCCGTAACCGTCACCGTTCTGGTTCAGCAGGCTGCGACCGTTGGTGTTTTCACCGCTCACGCTGCCGTTTTTGCCCTGATACTGCAACGCGAAGTCCAGACCATCCACCAGGCCGAAGAAGTCGGTGTTACGGTAGGTGGCATAGCCGTTACCACGCTGCTGCATAAAATTGTCAGCGCCGTAGGTGTCGCCGCCGAACTCCGGCAGAACGTCGGTCCAGGAGGTCACATCATAGGTTACGCCGTAGTTACGACCATAATCGAAGGAACCTGCGTCAGCGAATTTCAGACCCGCAAACGCCACACGCGTCCAGGAGTCGTTGCTGCCTTCAGTCTGGTTGCCCTGAATCTGATATTCCCACTGGCCATAACCGGTCAGCTGATCGTTAACCTGCGTTTCGCCTTTGAAGCCGATACGCATGTAGGTCTGGTCGCCGTCGCTGCCTTTGTCGTCAGAGAAGTAGTGCAGGCCATCAACTTTACCAAACAGGTCTAATTTGTTGCCGTCTTTATTATAAATTTCAGCCGCATTCGCTGCGCCCGCCACCAGCAGAGCTGGTACCAGGAGGGACAGTACTTTAACTTTCATGTTATTAACCCTCTGTTATATGCCTTTATTGCTTTTTTATGCCACTGCTTACTGGTTAACCCTCATTAACCAGTCGGCAAGTCCATTCTCCGCAAAAATACAGAATAATCCAACACGAATATGATACTAAAACTTTTAAGATGTTACAGTTATCTACATAGATGTTTCAAAATATGAATTTTACGGAACTTTTTTAAAGCAAAAATCAAGTAAAAATAAGCACAAATAGACAAAATATATTCACGAAACTTTTAAAATCAACGGGTTAAATTGATGAAATTCATAGCACTGAATGATAAAACAGAATCTTCATTCGCAACTAAAATAGTGACCGCTATCATCATTAACTTTATTTATTACCGTCATTCACTTCTGAATGTCTGTTTACCCCTATTTCAACCGGATGCTTCGCATTCGGTTTTTTTTACCCTTTTTCAGACACACCCGGCTGATTTATGCTACCTGCCTAAAACTATCACGGTTATTCACTACACTCCCCTGCTCGACCGTTCGTAAGACATTAGCAAATAATTTCTTGATATTTAGTGCTAAACATTTATAAGTAGTCTTTATATTTGTACCGTTCTGCGAAGGTTGTACGCTTTTCCCGTCCCGCCGACGGAGCGCGTGTTAAGTTGCCCGGCATGACGTAAGAGTCTGGAAATTCATTCATTACCCTTTATACTGCCCTTCACCTTCAGCGTTGCTTTTACAGGTCGTAAACATAAATGAGTCAGTCTGACACAACGGTCTCTACCCGATTCTCCCTTCTACCGGGAAGCATTACCCGTTTCTTCTTATTGCTGATCATTGTGCTGCTGGTAACGATGGGCGTTATGGTACAGAGCGCCGTCAACGCCTGGTTGAAAGACAAAAGCTATCAAATTGTCGATATCACCCACGCTATTCATAAACGCGTGGATACCTGGCGGTATGTTACCTGGCAAATTTATGACAACATCGCCGCGACCACTACGCCATCGACAGGTGAAGGACTTCAGGAAACGCGTCTGAAGCAGGATGTGTATTATCTTGAAAAGCCGCGACGTAAAACTGAAGCGCTGATTTTCGGTTCCCATGACAGCGCCACGCTGGAAATGACGCAGCGTATGTCAACTTATCTGGATACGCTGTGGGGCGCGGAAAACGTGCCGTGGTCAATGTATTACCTCAACGGACAGGATAACAGCCTGATTCTTATCTCTACCCTACCGTTGAAAGATCTCTCTTCCGGCTTTAAAGAGTCCACTATTGGCAATATCGTCGATTCCCGCCGGGCAGAGATGTTGCAGCAGGCGAATGCGCTGGATGAGCGCGAAAGTTTCTCCTCATTGCGAAAACTGGCCTGGCAAAACGGTCACTATTTTACGTTGCGCACGACCTTCAATCAGCCAGGACATCTGGCAACCGTGGTGGCGTTTGATCTGCCCATTAATGATTTAATCCCGCCGGGAATGCCGCTGGACAGTTTTCGGATAGAGCCTGACGCAACCCAGGCGACGGGGCGAAGCAGTGAAAAGGAAGCGCCTGATAGCGTCACGATTAGCTTTAACGGTTCAAAAATTGAGATCTCCTCAGCGCTTAACTCTACCGGAATGCGCCTGATCTGGCAGGTACCGTTCGGTACGCTTTTGCTTGATACGCTGCAAAATATTTTGCTGCCTTTACTGCTGAACATCGGGCTGCTGGCGTTGGCGTTATTTGGCTACGCCACGTTCCGTCATCAGCCGGGACGGACGACGGAATCGACATCCGGCAACGCGGCGAATAACGAGCTTCGCGTCTTACGCGCCATTAATGAAGAGATCGTTTCTCTGCTGCCGCTGGGTCTGCTGGTCTACGATCAGGAAGGCAACCGCACTGTGATCAGCAATAAAATCGCCGATCATCTATTGCCGCATCTTAACCTGCAAAATATTACCAGCATGGCGGAGCAGCATCAGGGCGTGATTCAGGCGACAATTAATAACGAACTGTATGAGATCCGTCTGTTTCGCAGCCAGATCGCTCCCCGCACGCAGATCTTTATTATTCGCGATCAGGACCGGGAAGTTCTGGTGAATAAGAAGCTTAAACAGGCGCAGCGTTTGTATGAGAAGAATCAGCAGGGCCGCGCCGCCTTTATGCAAAATATCAGCAACACGCTTAAAGAGCCCGTACGCCAACTGGCGGTTAACGCCGCGGCAGTCACCACGCCGGAAAGCCTGAAACTGGCGGATCAGGCGGATGTATTGGTACGTATGATCGATGAAATCCAACTGGCGAATATGCTGGAAAATGACGCATGGAAGAGCGAAGCAACACTGTTCTCCCTGCAGGATCTTATTGACGAAGTCGTGCCGGAAGTGCTACCCGCCATTAAGCGTAAAGGGCTGCAACTGCTGATTAATAACCATCTTAGCGGCAACGATGAACGCTGGGGCGATCGCGACGCCCTGCGCCGGATTTTGCTGCTGTTGATTCAATATGCCGTCACGACGACCGCTATGGGTAAAATTACGCTTGAAGTCGAGCAGGATGAATCTATCGCGGAGCGTCTGACTTTCCGTATTCTGGATACGGGCGAAGGCGTGACGTTAAACGAGATTGATAATCTGCATTTCCCGTATATGAATGAAACGCAGGGCGATCGTTACGGCAAAGCGAATCCGCTCACCTTCTGGCTGTGCAATCAACTGGCGCGCAAACTGGGCGGTCATCTCAACATTAAAGCGCGAGAAACGCTGGGCACGCGCTATACCGTTCATGTCAAAATGCTTCCTCACGATCAGCATACTCAGGTCGAAGAGCGCCTGCTGGACGACGTGAGCGTGATGGTCGATGTGACGTCCAACGAGGTTCGCGCGATTGTGCTGCGTCAGTTAGAAAACTGGGGCGCCACCTGCATCACGCCGGATGAAAGGCAGATAAGTCAAGAATATGATCTCTTTTTAACGGATAATCCGTCTAATCTTACTGCCTCGGGCTTGCTTTTAAGCGATGATGAGTCAGGCGTGCGGAAAATTGGCCCGGGTCAGTTGCGCGTCAACTTTAATATGAGCAATGCTATGCAGGAAGCTGTACTACAACTTATCGAAGAGCAGCTGGCGCAGGAAGAGATTCCCGCCTCCCCGCTCGGCGGAGATGAAAATGCCGAGCTTCATGCCAGCGGCTATTATGCGCTATTTGTAGACACAGTACCGGATGATGTTAAGAGGTTGTATACTGAGGCGGCAACCAGCGATTTCGCTGCGCTGGCCCAAACGGCCCACCGCCTGAAAGGGGTGTTTGCCATGCTTAATCTGGTACCCGGCAAGCAGTTATGTGAAACGCTGGAACATCTGATTCGTGAGAAAGATGCTCCAGGTATAGAAAAATATATCAGCGACATTGACGCCTACGTCAAAAGCTTGCTGTAGCAAGGTAGCCCAATACATGAACAATATGAACGTAATTATTGCCGATGACCACCCGATTGTACTGTTCGGTATTCGCAAATCACTTGAACAAATCGAGTGGGTGAATGTTGTCGGCGAATTTGAAGATTCCACAGCATTGATCAACAACCTGCCGAAATTAGATGCGCATGTGTTGATCACTGACCTCTCCATGCCGGGAGATAAATACGGCGATGGGATCACCTTGATCAAGTACATCAAGCGTCATTTTCCGAGCCTGTCTATTATCGTTCTGACCATGAACAACAATCCGGCGATCCTGAGCGCCGTGTTGGATCTTGATATTGAAGGGATCGTACTCAAACAGGGTGCGCCAACCGATCTGCCTAAGGCGCTGGCCGCGCTGCAAAAAGGCAAAAAATTCACCCCAGAAAGCGTTTCTCGCCTGCTGGAGAAAATCAGCGCAGGCGGTTACGGCGATAAGCGCCTGTCGCCAAAAGAGAGCGAAGTATTACGCCTGTTCGCCGAGGGTTTCCTGGTCACCGAAATCGCCAAGAAGCTCAACCGCAGCATTAAGACCATCAGCAGCCAGAAGAAATCGGCGATGATGAAACTGGGCGTAGAGAATGATATCGCGCTGCTCAACTATCTCTCTTCCGTCACCCTGAGTCCGACAGACAAAGAATAAATCGCTTTTATGTTACCCAGCCTGATGGCGCTACGCTTATCAGGCCTACCAGTCGACTCATCTTTTACAGGCCGGACAGGCGACGCCGCCATCCGGCATTTTTTATGCCCGCGTTTTACGTACCCGCTCGGCATACACCGCCAGCGTCTGTTTCAACACATCCAGCGTCACAGGTTTCGACAAACAGCTGTCCATACCGGACTCCAGGCAACGTTGTTTCTCTTCCGCCAGCGCGTTCGCCGTCACGCCGACGACCGGCAGCGTCAGCCCAAGCTGACGGATACGCTGCGTCAGGCGATAGCCGTCCATGTTCGGCATGTTCACATCGCTCAGAACAATATCGATAGCATTTTTACTCAGCACATTCAGAGCGTCCACGCCATCATTGGCTGTCTTACACTGATACCCCAGCGATCCCAATTGATCGGCCAGCAGACGGCGATTGATAGGATGATCGTCAACGACCAGAATCATCATATCGTCATTTGAATCTGCGGTTTTATCCGTCGTCGGCAATGCGCTGGAAAGCGCTTCACTATCCAGCTCAATACTATAAATACGCGCCAACAGCGCGGGCAACTCATGCACCGACGCCACACTATGCACCCACTCGCCCGGCGCTCTTTCCAACGGAATCCCGATATGACGGCGGCAAAAGACGACCGCAGCCCTCCCCTGCCAGGTATGCTCCAGCGCGTCATCGACAATCAAAATATCGTCTGCGGCGGGTTCTTGCCCTTCATAACGCTGCGTATGAACGCCGCTACGCGCCAGACTGGTCTCAATAAACTGGCACAAAGAAGTATTGCGCACCGCCAGCCAACAGCAGGTTCCGGCGAGTCCTTCCACGCTCTTTTTCACAGGGTATTGCGCGCCATAAAGCGGGATGCGCAGCGTAAACTGGCTTCCCATGCCCGGCTCCGAATCGACGGAAATATCGCCGTCCATCATGCTGATCAATTTTTCGCAAATCGCCAGCCCCAGACCGGTCCCCTGAAAGTTACGCTGTACGCCGGTTCCCACCTGGAAGAAGGGATCGAACAGGCGAACCACCTCTTTTGCCGGAATACCGACGCCGGTATCCCGCACGCGAATGCTGAGATAATCCCCATCACAGCGCACATGCAGCACGATGCAGCCAATATCGGTAAACTTAATGGCGTTGCTCAACAGGTTTGAAATGACCTGCTGTAAACGCATCGGGTCGCCGTTCAGCGATACCGGCACGTCAGGCTCAATAAAACAATACAGACCGAGCTGCTTACGCACCACCAGCGGCAGATAATTGGCAGTGATATGGTTCATCACCTCTCGCGGTGAAAATTCGCGCGGCTCAATCTTTAGCTGTTCCGACTCAATTTTCGAGAAGTCGAGAATGTCGCTGATAATTTTCAGCAACAGACTGGAGGAGTTATTCATCGCCGTGACCAGACGTTCCACGCCTTTTGGCAGCTCTTTGGTTTGCAGCAGATCGAGATTGCCAATGATACCGTACAGCGGTGTGCGCAATTCATGGCTGACCGTCGCAAGGAACATGGATTTAGACTGGCTTGCCTGCTCCGCCGCCTGCGCCATCTCTTGCAGCGACTCTTCCATTTTGACGCGCGTACTCACATCTACCAACACGCAAATCGCAACGTTTTCATTGCGATAGCGGGAATGGACGAAGCTAATTTGCAAATTGGTATTATTGCTGGTCAATACATCGACGAAGTTAACCTGCTGGCCGCAAATGATTTGCGTCAGGCGCTGTCTGTCTTCATGCGTGAGCATGTTCAGGTAGGTGTGCGCCAGTTCGTTACTCAGAATATTGACACCATCAATAGTGCGCAGAATACAGATCCCCACCGGCGCGGAGGCGACGATTTTACGGTTGAACTGTTCATGCTCTTCCAGACGCTGGGCATCGCTCTCCGCCGGAATGAAAATTCGCCGCTCATACATCCGCGCAAGCGTAAACAGCCCTGCCCCCACCAGCACGTTCAGCAGGATAGCGTTCAGGATAAGAATACGAATACGCTCCAGGACTAAATCTACAGGCACAGAATAGACAATACTGAGCGAGGATGGCGGCAGGCTTTTTTTGAGTACCAGTTCGCGAAAACCTGGCGTATAACCAAACCAGGAACGCTCCTGCATCCAGCGCGGCTCCGCTTTAATAATGCCGTCAGGACCGGTCAACGAAATCAGCGAATGGCCGTTCTCATCAATAATGGTGACGCCCATCGGCAAACTGCCCGGCGTGAAAAAATTTTCCATGCGGATGGACTGCTCGACGCCCAGCAACGCTTGCAGACGGTTGGCCAGATACACCGGCGTCAGCGCATAAAAGTAGCCCACGCCCTGACGCGCGCCCTGGCTTATCCAGAAAAGGTTATTCCCACTTTCTTCCTGCGGCGCGTTGCGGTATTTCATAATCCGCTCATGTAACGCTTTTAACGCATCATCGCGCTCCACGGGCATTTCACGCAGGCCGAAATTCGCCATACAGAGGTTATCGCTGCCAATCAGGAAAACGCGGTTAAGATCATACGCCGCTGAAAAGTTGTCGCGCCAGTAACGCATAAACCAGGCCAGCGACTCCAGCGAGCCGCGCCAGGCGGAGCCCATCGCCGCACAGTCTGAGTCGGCGAATAGCGGTTCAAAATCCGGCACCACCATTTTGTCATCACGCGCACGCGACGACATGACGCCGTTTTCCGCCGTTAAACGGTTCTCGGCGATATATTTGAGCTCTTTCATCACATCCGACGTGCGCTGGATAAAACGCTGCGCCTGATCGGAGCTAAGGTTGAACTCCTGACGAATTTCAGATTCCCGCTGGTGCAGGGCATTGACGATGTAAAACACCGAAACAAAGGCGATTAAGAGCCAAATGAGTAACGCTAACGCTCTGAATAAGTAGCGCGAGACTTTCAGCGTAGTTCGAAAGGAAGCAAGGTATTTCAAAGGGGCGAAGCTCCGCCTCAGGATGTAAATAGAGTGTGACTAAGGTAGCGGTAAATGACGTAGCCCGCAACGGCAAAGAAAAAGGGCCGGATATCCGGCCCTCGCACAGCAATAACATTACTCGTCAGCGTCATCCGCAACGTCGTCATCGCTTTCCGCTTCCGGGGCGATATCCTCATCCCCTTCCGCCACGCTGCCGTCGATAGCGTCGAGTTCTTCGTCATCTACCGGTTCAGCAACGCGTTGCAGACCCACCACGTTTTCGTCTTCCGCCGTGCGGATAAGGATAACGCCCTGGGTATTACGTCCCACTACGCTGATCTCAGACACTCGGGTACGCACCAGAGTACCGGCATCCGTGATCATCATGATCTGGTCGCAATCGTCTACCTGTACCGCACCGACAACGGAACCGTTGCGCTCGGTCACTTTGATAGAGATAACGCCCTGCGTCGCACGAGACTTGGTCGGGTACTCGTCCGCTGCGGTACGCTTCCCGTAGCCGTTTTGCGTTACGGTCAGAATAGCGCCTTCGCCGCGTGGGATGATCAGAGAAACTACTTTATCGTCTCCCGCCAGCTTAATACCGCGCACACCGGTCGCGGTACGCCCCATCGCACGGACGGCGTCTTCTTTGAAACGCACCACTTTACCCGCGGCCGAGAACAGCATGACTTCGTCAGAACCAGAAGTCAGGTCAACGCCAATCAGCTCGTCGCCGTCGTTGAGGTTCACCGCGATAATACCGGCGGAACGCGGACGGCTGAATTCGGTCAGCGCCGTTTTCTTCACGGTACCGCTGGCGGTCGCCATAAAGACGTTGACGCCTTCTTCGTATTCACGAACCGGCAGAATCGCGGTGATACGTTCGTTGGCTTCCAGCGGCAGCAGGTTAACGATCGGACGACCGCGCGCGCCACGGCTGGCTTCCGGCAACTGATAGACCTTCATCCAGTACAGACGGCCCCGGCTGGAGAAGCAGAGGATGGTGTCATGGGTGTTGGCCACCAGCAGGCGGTCGATAAAGTCTTCTTCTTTAATACGTGCTGCTGATTTGCCTTTACCGCCACGACGCTGTGCTTCGTAATCCGTCAGCGGCTGATATTTCACGTAGCCCTGATGAGACAAGGTTACGACAACATCTTCCTGGCTAATCAGATCTTCGATATTAATATCGGCGCTGTTGGCGGTGATTTCGGTACGACGCTCATCGCCGAACTGATCGCGAATTAACTCCATCTCTTCGCGGATCACTTCCATCAGGCGATCGGCGCTGCCCAGAATGTGCAGCAGTTCAGCAATCTGCTCCAGCAACTCTTTGTATTCGTCGAGCAGTTTTTCATGCTCCAGGCCGGTCAGTTTCTGCAAACGCAGATCCAGAATCGCCTGCGCCTGCTGTTCAGTCAGGTAGTACTGACCGTCACGCACGCCAAATTCTGGCTCCAGCCATTCCGGACGCGCGGCGTCATCACCAGCGCGCTCCAGCATCGCAGCAACGTTGCCCAGATCCCACGGACGCGAAATCAGCGCCGCTTTTGCTTCCGCCGGCGTTGGCGCGCGGCGAATCAGTTCGATAATCGGGTCGATGTTGGCCAGCGCAATCGCCAGAGCTTCAAGGATATGCGCACGGTCACGGGCTTTACGCAGTTCAAAAATAGTCCGACGCGTCACCACTTCACGGCGGTGGCGCACGAACGCTGAAATGATATCTTTCAGGTTCATGATCTTCGGCTGGCCGTGATGCAGCGCCACCATGTTAATACCGAAGGAAACCTGTAGCTGGGTCTGGGAGTAGAGATTATTAAGCACCACCTCACCCACCGCATCGCGTTTCACTTCAATCACGATGCGCATCCCGTCTTTATCGGATTCGTCACGCAGCGCGCTGATGCCTTCCACGCGTTTATCTTTCACCAGCTCGGCGATTTTCTCGATCAGGCGCGCTTTGTTCACCTGATAGGGAATTTCATGGACGATGATGGTTTCACGGCCCGTTTTCGCGTCAGCTTCAACTTCCGCGCGGGCGCGAATGTACACTTTGCCACGACCGGTACGGTAGGCTTCTTCGATACCACGACGACCGTTGATGATCGCGGCGGTCGGGAAGTCCGGCCCCGGAATATGTTCCATCAGCCCTTCAATGCTGATGTCTTCGTTGTCGATATACGCCAGGCAGCCGTTAATCACTTCCGTCAGGTTGTGCGGCGGGATATTCGTCGCCATACCTACTGCGATACCGGAAGAACCGTTCACCAGCAGATTCGGAATTTTGGTCGGCATGACGTCCGGAATTTTTTCCGTACCGTCATAGTTATCCACGAAATCCACCGTCTCTTTTTCGAGATCGGCCATCAGTTCGTGGGCGATTTTCGCCAGACGGATCTCCGTATAACGCATTGCCGCCGCGGAGTCGCCGTCAATAGAACCGAAGTTACCCTGACCATCCACCAGCATGTAACGCAGCGAGAATGGCTGCGCCATACGAACGATGGTGTCATACACTGCGAAATCGCCGTGGGGATGGTATTTACCGATTACGTCACCAACGACACGGGCAGATTTTTTATAGGCTTTGTTCCAGTCATTGCCCAATACGTTCATGGCGTAAAGTACGCGACGGTGTACCGGCTTCAGGCCATCTCGGACATCCGGCAGCGCACGGCCAACAATGACCGACATCGCATAATCCAGATAGGAGCTCTTCAGCTCTTCCTCAATGTTGACCGGTGTAATTTCTCTCGCAAGGTCGCTCATCTAACCGCTATCCCTCTACTGTATCCCGGATTCAAAGGTCGCAAATTATAACACATTCGCCCACGTACTGGTAAACGGAATGCAGCCAGACAATGCTTTATTCGGGTGCCGCATGCTCTCTTCATTTATAAGCGTGGTCTCGGCGTTTATCGGCGATCGGCTTCAGAGGCGACACAGAGGAGATCGGGGCCTGGCCAGGAAGAGGTTAGAAAATCAATACCTCCCGTGTATACCCGTCATACTTCAAGTTTCATATGCGTTGGCTGCGAGTTACTCGGCCCATCCCTGGGCCTCGCCCCGTCGCGGTTAGCGCAAGCGCTGTTCAAGACGGTTAACCATTTTATCCTGCAACTCGAATTATTTAGGGGATATGCCGGGAGGCATAAACCATAATCAGTATCACCAGATGCTATTTAATCACATAGGCCAGATATTCTTTCACTACCTCATCGTTTAATTCCTGACCCAATCCGGGCTGTTCCGGCGCGACATAATAGCCATTTTCCGGTTGATAATCGTGGGTACAAAGTTCCCGAATAGATGCTTTCATCGCATTGGTATGATGCTCATGAATAATAAAGTTGGGAATTGCTGTTTCCATATGCAGCGCGGCTACCGTGGAAACAGGACCGCCGCAAACATGCACCTGTACAGTGGTGTCATAAATATTAGCATAGTCACAGATTTTCTTTCCTTCGGTAATTCCGCCGCAGAGACACAAATCAGGTTGCGCTACGGCAATAGACTGCTTCTCCAGTAATTCCCTGTATCCCCATCTTGTGTAGGAACGCTCGCCAGTGGCGATTGGAATCGTTGTTGAACGGGAAACTTTCTGCATATTATCAGAATTTAATGGATGAATCGGTTCTTCATAAAGAAAGATACGATACTTTTCTATCGCCTTCGCAAATTGAATAGCTGAGTTTGTACCGAGAAGAGAATGGATTTCCACGATAATATCAGCATCATCCCCCATTGCTTCACGCATAGCGGCAATTCGCGCTTCCCCCATTTTTAATTGATCGGCCAGTAACAATCCTGAATAGTTACGATTTCTATTCTGAAAAACACAGTCATCGCCATTACGATCGATTTCGAGTGGATCCACTTTAATCGCATCATATCCATCGTCAAGAGCCGCACGCGCCGCCTCAGCATATTCCTCAGGTGTCACTAATATCTGGCGTTTATCCCCCCAACCAAATTGTAACTGACTAGCATAGGTTCTTAATTTTTCATTAGTTTTCCCGCCAAGGAGCTGATAAACAGGTACACCTAAATATTTACCTTTGATATCCCAAAGAGCAATATCAATAGCGCTCATTCCGGCATAAAAAACGTTCCCGCCCCCCATCCCCCAAAAAGTCTTTCTGAAAAAGAACTCCCAAATTTTTTCGATATTTAGTGGATCTTCACCCACAATCAATGGCGCCAGATCTCTGATGATCCCTACGCCAGCTTTAGCGCCTGCGCCATAGGCCAGTCCTACTTCGCCAATACCACTTAATCCTGAGTCGGTATTCACCCGGATAAGTACTGGATTATAGGAGGACATCGTTTGATCTCTTTTTTTTAATTCACAGTCAAAAACTTCAATAGACGTAATTTTCATAATTTCTCCATTTATCAGGTTCGTGATACAACATTTGTTTGTTGGCTTTTTTCTTTTTTCACATCAATTTTCATTAACGCCAAAACGGCTACCGCAGCGAAGCAAAGTATTGCCTCTACAATAAATATTCCTGTCGCACCATAATGAGTAGAAACGAATCCCAGTGATTTATTAATCAGGAATCCGCCAAGACTTGAACATGAGTTAATAAACGCAATGCTGATAGCCAACCCTGACGGCGACAATAATGCAGAAGGCAGCGCCCAGTAAGGTCCGTAATAGCTGAGGATCCCAACACCATAGAACGTTAGCCCCAGCATTCTCAGCGACACTGAGGGGACAAGAGCAATCATCAGAAAACCACAGCCTGCCAGAAACATGGGTAATGCAGCATGCCATTTTCGTTCATTCTTTTTATCGGAATGCCAGCCCCACCAGGGCATGCTGAACATAGCGAAAATAAACGGAATACTCATGATTAAACCAACGTCAGTATCCGTAAAATCAGCTGAAAATCCCTTCACCAACCCCGGCAACCAGTAGTTTGCCGCCAGAGCAGCCGCCTGAATCAACATGTAGGCGAAAGAAAGCTGAAGCAAAACTGGATTTTTGATTACGGAAAGAAAGGATGAGTTGGTATTTTTATTTAATGCAGCTGCGGTTTCATTGTCAGTACGTAATTTATTAACTAAGGCCGATATCTGCTGTGGCGTAAGCCATTTAGCCTTTTCTGGACTGTCAGGCAGTAAATAAAATGTCAGGATGCCAAGGAATACGGTAGGGATACCTTCAATAGCAAAAAGCCAGCGCCAGCCTTCATAATCCGGGGTATTCAAATGCTCGATGATCCAACCAGACATCGGTGCAGCCAATACCGATGCTACAGCAATAGATAACATGAAGAAACTATTGACTTTTCCGCGTTCACGAGCCGGAAACCAACATGCAAGATAATAAACCATGCCCGGGAAAAAGCCAGCTTCAAATACCCCCAAAAAAATGCGAGCCAGCAAAATATGTTGAGTATCTTTAGCAAAAAAAATCAGCCCAGTTACCGCTCCCCAGCCGATAATAATGGAACTAATCCATTTTCTTGCGCCAAGCTTTTGCAAGCCAATGCTACTCGGAATTTGAAAGATTAAATATGATATGAAGAATATAGAAGAAATATTAGCGAAATCCTCAGGCGTAATACCGAGAGATTCATTCATGCGTAATGCAGCAAACCCAATATTGACACGATCCATATAGTTAAAAAAGTAAAGAATAAACGCCAAAGGAATGATTTTCCTTTTTACAATACGAATTGCATCGTATAAATTTTCTTGTGGACTACTCATTTTGCATCACCTTTTATGATTCAATGAATAAGGGTATTGACCGGAATCGATGTTACGTAAAAAACAATACAATTCAAAAGCTAATGTGTCATATCTGATATATCAGCAAGCAAACTTAATGAAATATACAATAACAACAATAAAGTATGTAAATTTTCTTATATCTGATATATTAGATCCGTTAATTTTGAATAAATTAATTACAATGGAGCCGGGTTTAACCATGGAGGAGAAGAAAATGAAAAATAGATTAAAGCGTGACTTTAGTCACATATCAATTGAAATACCCAAATCCATCACCCAGGTGATTAAAGAGAAAATAAGGGAGATGATTATCCATGGCGATTTCGATCTTGGGCAAGCGATCAGTGAAAATGAACTATCAAATATTCTGATGGTAAGTAAAACACCAATTCGTGAAGCTTTTATTTGGCTGAGCTATAATGAAAACTTGGTCAACATCATTCCCCGCAGTGGGACATTTGTTTTTTCTGTCACCGACGAGGATATCAATGATCTCATCAAAATGAGGGTTATCCTTGAACAGGGCGCAATTCGTGAAGCGATGGAGAAAAATGCTAACAATGTCATAGTCGAATTAAGCAATATTTTATCGAAGTCAGCAAAAATTAATGCAGAGCGAGATACGCAAGCTTATCTCAAACTGGATCATGATTTTCATTATGTTTTTGTGAAATATGCCGATAATAAATACATTTCGCAAGCACACCTGTTGATCTCAGCACGTTTATTGGCAATTCGCTACAGACTGGATTTTACCGCTGAATATATCACCAGCTCTAACCGGGGACATGCCACTATTTTGGATATGTTAAAAAACAACAACGTCGAGGGCGTCTGTAATTTTATCACGCACCACATCGGTAGCGGTTTTACAGAACGCGCAAGAAAACTTCTTGCGCTGAAAGCGTAATAAAGACGGCAGCAGATATAACGCAGCGACTTTGCACCTGCTATACTGCCCCGATAGATCAATAGCGGAATCTCATGTACTCATGAACACTGAAAAACCGTCGGTAGCTCACAACGTTGACCATAATGAAATCGCCAAATTCGAAGCCGTCGCGTCGCGCTGGTGGGATCTGGAGGGCGAATTCAAGCCATTGCATCGCATCAACCCTCTACGCCTTGGCTACATTACTGAACGCTCAGGCGGCCTGTTTGGTAAAAAGGTACTCGACGTCGGCTGCGGCGGCGGCATTCTGGCGGAAAGTATGGCACGCGAAGGCGCAACCGTCACCGGGCTGGATATGGGCTTTGAGCCTTTGCAGGTCGCCAAACTGCATGCGCTGGAAAGCGGCATCGAGGTAGAGTACGTGCAGGAGACGGTTGAGGAACATGCGGCAAAACACGCTCAGCAATACGACGTCGTCACCTGTATGGAAATGCTGGAGCACGTTCCCGATCCGCAATCGGTCGTCCACGCCTGCGCCCAACTGGTTAAACCCGGCGGCGAGGTGTTCTTCTCAACGTTGAACCGCAATGGGAAATCCTGGCTGATGGCGGTCGTCGGCGCTGAGTATATTCTGCGCATGGTGCCAAAAGGCACGCACGACGTGAAGAAATTCATTAAGCCTGCTGAACTGTTAAGCTGGGTAGATGAAACCGTCCTGAAAGAGCAACATATCACCGGACTGCACTACAACCCGATAACCAATACTTTCAAACTCGGTCCCGGAGTAGACGTTAACTATATGTTGCATACCCGCGCTAAAAAAGCCTGACATCAAAGAATTTTCCTATAAGGGTTGCGTTAGATCATCGGGCGCAACCTTTCTCTTCGATGAAGAAATCAGCATTCGATCAAATTTTGATTTTTTTTTATGAATTGTTGACATCCTCTCCAGGCCTTATCAGACGCGCATTTAGCGATTCTTACGCTTTTGCAACCGCAATTTAACGCCAAAATCAACTCTTGTACTCAAAAGAATCCCTACTAGAATACTCACCATATAGCGTTTCACTTATCGATTACCCCCTATATATAGTATTTATCCACAGAGTTAGTCACAACGTGGCGTTGTGGATAAGCGGGGGGATATTTTTCTTTCACGGACAGGTAAACAGGTAGAAAACCACATGAATCAGAGTCTGCTGGTGACAAAGCGTGACGGCCGTACTGAGCGCATCAATCTCGACAAAATTCATCGCGTGCTTGATTGGGCGGCAGAAGGACTGAATAACGTATCGGTTTCTCAGGTCGAGCTACGCTCGCATATTCAGTTTTATGATGGGATTAAGACCTCCGATATCCATGAAACTATCATTAAGGCCGCCGCAGACCTGATCTCTCGCGATGCGCCGGATTATCAATACCTGGCTGCGCGTCTGGCGATTTTCCACCTGCGTAAGAAAGCCTTCGGCCAGTTTGAGCCGCCCGCACTTTACCACCATGTGGTAAAAATGGTTGAGCTTGGCAAATACGACAATCATCTGCTGGAAGACTACACGGAAGAAGAGTTCAAGCAGATGGATTCGTTTATCGTTCACGATCGCGATATGACCTTCTCCTACGCTGCCGTTAAGCAGCTGGAAGGGAAATATCTGGTGCAAAACCGCGTGACCGGTGAAATCTATGAAAGCGCGCAGTTCCTCTACATTCTGGTAGCGGCCTGCCTGTTCTCGAACTACCCGCGTGAAACGCGTCTTGACTATGTAAAACGTTTTTACGATGCGGTCTCTACGTTCAAAATCTCGCTGCCGACGCCCATCATGTCCGGCGTGCGTACCCCGACCCGTCAGTTCAGCTCCTGCGTACTGATCGAGTGTGGCGACAGTCTGGATTCCATCAACGCCACCTCCAGCGCGATTGTGAAATACGTTTCTCAGCGCGCCGGAATCGGCATCAACGCGGGACGCATTCGTGCGCTGGGTAGCCCGATTCGTGGCGGCGAAGCGTTCCACACCGGCTGTATTCCGTTCTACAAGCACTTCCAGACGGCGGTGAAATCCTGCTCGCAGGGCGGCGTGCGCGGCGGCGCGGCGACACTGTTCTACCCGATGTGGCACCTGGAAGTGGAAAGCCTGCTGGTACTGAAAAACAACCGTGGCGTGGAAGGCAACCGCGTACGTCACATGGATTACGGCGTACAGATCAACAAACTGATGTATACCCGCCTGCTGAAGGGCGGCGACATTACGCTGTTCAGTCCGTCCGACGTGCCGGGGCTGTATGATGCGTTCTTCGCCGACCAGGACGAATTCGAACGCCTATACGTGAAATATGAAAACGGCGACAGCATCCGCAAACAGCGTGTGAAAGCGGTCGAACTGTTCTCGCTGATGATGCAGGAACGCGCCTCTACCGGTCGTATCTATATCCAGAACGTTGACCACTGCAATACTCACAGTCCGTTCGATCCGGTTGTCGCCCCGGTACGCCAGTCTAACCTGTGTCTGGAGATTGCCCTGCCGACCAAACCGCTGAACGATGTCAACGATGAAAACGGCGAAATTGCGTTGTGTACGCTGTCTGCATTCAACCTGGGCGCCATTAAAACTCTGGACGAGCTGGAAGAACTGGCTATTCTGGCAGTACGCGCTTTGGATGCTCTGCTCGATTATCAGGATTACCCGATTCCGGCTGCCAAACGCGGCGCAATGGGCCGTCGTACGCTGGGCATTGGCGTGATTAACTTCGCCTACTGGCTGGCGAAAAACGGTAAGCGTTATTCCGACGGCAGCGCCAATAATCTGACGCATAAAACCTTCGAAGCCATTCAGTACTATCTGCTTAAAGCGTCCAACGAACTGGCGAAAGAGCAAGGCGCCTGCCCATGGTTCAACGAAACCACCTATGCAAAAGGCATTTTGCCGATCGACACCTACAAAAAAGATCTGGATGCGATTGTCAACGAACCGCTGCACTACGACTGGGAACAGCTGCGTGAGTCGATCAAAACCCACGGTCTGCGTAACTCCACGCTATCGGCGCTAATGCCGTCGGAAACGTCGTCCCAGATCTCCAACGCCACCAACGGCATTGAGCCGCCGCGCGGCTACGTCAGCATCAAGGCCTCGAAAGACGGTATTTTGCGTCAGGTCGTGCCGGATTATGAGCATCTGAAAGACGCTTACGAACTGTTGTGGGAGATGCCGAACAACGACGGTTATCTGCAACTGGTGGGTATCATGCAGAAGTTTATCGATCAGTCGATTTCCGCCAATACCAACTACGATCCGTCACGTTTCCCGTCAGGAAAAGTGCCGATGCAGCAACTGCTGAAAGATTTGCTCACCGCGTATAAGTTTGGCGTGAAAACTCTGTACTATCAAAATACCCGCGACGGCGCGGAAGATGCGCAGGACGATTTGGCGCCTTCTATTCAGGACGATGGCTGCGAAAGCGGCGCTTGTAAGATCTGATGAATAGTGCCGGGTAGCGCTATGCTTACCCGGCCTACGATTGTACGGTTTGTAGGCCGGATAAGGCGCTTGCGCCGCCATCCGGCGCTCATCCCATAAAGGATTCACTTCAATGGCATACACCACTTTTTCACAGACGAAAAACGATCAGCTCAAGGAACCCATGTTCTTTGGCCAGCCGGTCAACGTTGCACGCTATGACCAGCAGAAATATGACATCTTCGAAAAACTGATCGAAAAGCAGCTCTCTTTCTTCTGGCGTCCGGAAGAGGTCGACGTCTCCCGCGATCGTATCGATTATCAGGCGTTGCCGGAGCACGAAAAACATATCTTCATCAGCAACCTCAAATACCAGACGCTGCTGGATTCCATTCAGGGACGTAGCCCGAACGTCGCCCTGCTGCCGCTCATTTCCATCCCGGAGCTGGAGACGTGGGTAGAGACCTGGGCGTTTTCTGAGACGATTCACTCACGATCCTACACCCACATTATTCGTAACATCGTCAACGATCCGGCGGTCGTGTTTGACGATATCGTGACCAATGAGCAAATTCAGAAGCGCGCCGAAGGGATCTCCGCCTACTACGACGAACTTATTGAGATGACCAGCTACTGGCATCTGCTCGGTGAAGGCACCCATACCGTTAATGGCAAAACGGTTGTCGTGAATCTGCGTGAGCTGAAGAAAAAACTGTATCTGTGCCTGATGAGCGTGAACGCGCTGGAAGCCATCCGCTTCTACGTCAGCTTCGCCTGCTCTTTCGCATTTGCCGAGCGTGAACTGATGGAAGGCAACGCCAAAATTATCCGTCTGATCGCCCGTGACGAAGCTCTGCATCTGACCGGCACGCAACATATGCTGAACCTGTTGCGTAGCGGCGTGGACGACCCGGAGATGGCGGAAATCGCCGAAGAGTGTAAACAGGAATGTTATGACCTGTTCGTGCAGGCGGCGCAGCAGGAAAAAGAGTGGGCAGACTATCTGTTCCGCGACGGTTCGATGATCGGCCTGAATAAAGATATCCTGTGTCAATACGTTGAATATATTACTAATATTCGTATGCAGGCGGTAGGACTAGATCTGCCGTTCCAGACCCGCTCCAACCCAATCCCGTGGATCAATACCTGGCTGGTGTCCGATAACGTTCAGGTCGCTCCACAGGAAGTAGAAGTTAGCTCTTATCTGGTCGGACAAATCGATTCGGAAGTCGATACCGACGATCTGAGTAATTTCCAGCTCTGATGGGACGCGTCACGCTGCGTATCACTGGCACACAGCTGCTGTGCCAGGATGAACACCCTTCTCTGCTGGCCGCGCTGGAATCGCATAACGTTGAGGTGGAGTATCAGTGCCGCGAAGGTTATTGCGGCTCCTGTCGTACCCGGCTGGTTGCCGGTCAGGTTGACTGGATTACGGAACCTTTAGCGTTTATCCAGCCGGGAGAGATTTTGCCCTGCTGCTGCAGGGCAAAAGGCGATATCGAAATCGAGATGTAACTCAGTGCAACTCGCTGGTGGAAACCAAAGGCATCACGCCACGTTTTTTCATCTGCACGGCATACAGTGCGCCAGCGAGTACCACCAGCACCGCGCCAGCGACATAAATCATACGATAGCCAACCGACTCAACCATCATTCCCATGATAAAGGCGCCAATCGCCATTCCGGCATCCATCGCGTTAAAGAACAGTGAATTCGCCACGCCGATTTTATGCGGTTCAACCGAGCTGATAATTTGCGTCTGGAAAACCGGCGTGACCGAACCGTAGCCGATACCGATGAGACCGCCGGAAATAATCATCATGATGCTGCCATTGGTGTAGCCCAGCGCCACCAGACCGATGGTAAAAGCCAACAGGCATGGGAAAACAACGTATTTCGGCCCTTTTTTATCACAAATATTCCCGGTGAAGGTACGGCATATCATCAGGAAAATCGCGTAACACAGCAGGAAATTACTGGCCGCCGCCATTAAATCCAGCTCACGCGCATACAGCGCCAGGAAAGCCGACACGCCGGCATAGGAGAAAGTCATAAAAAAGGTGACCAGCGCAAAAGGCAAGGCGGCGCGGTCAAACATCGCGGCAAAACCCAGATTCGGTTTCGAACCATCGGCATGACGAATTACCGGAGGGACCGTCACAATCAGGGAAAGTACAATCCCTAACGCCGCTACAGCGGAACAAAGCCAGAATGCGGCAGTGAACGCGTTCCAGCGGGCCATATTCAAACCGATCCACGGTCCTACGACCATCGCAAGGCCCATCGCTAAAGAGAAAAAGCTGATGCCCTCTCCACGTCGGGAGGCCGGAATTAACCGCGCTGAAATAGTTCCTTTTACCGTAGTAATAACACCAAACGTAATCCCATGAAGTACGCGGATAAAGAGCAGCGACTCGATAGAATGGCAAACCGGATACAGCGCAGTAATCACCAAAAAAGCCAGAGAAGAGAGCACCAGAATCTTTTTATTCGAATATTTTCCCACCCACTGCCCGGCAAACGGCCGAATAACAATTGCCGCGGCCAGGAAACATGTCACTAACAGCCCGGCCTTATCTGCAGAAGCATGCAGGCGGTCAGCGATATAAATGGGTAATAAAGTTAGCAGTACATAAAAAACAAAAAAGATAATAAAACTGACTATGGTGATTGCCCAAAAATCCTTCGTCCATAATTTTTCTTTCATTCTTAACGACCCGCTCAGATGGCGCACGCAGGCAACGCTCAGCTCAACTGAACACCTATCAGGTGCGTCAAAATGTGATGTATTCGATAGAATCGCAGTATAAACAAGTGCACTCTATTAGAAAAATTAATCGTTTTAATTATATTGATTAGGTTTTACTAATGACACTAACCCAAATCCACGCCCTGCTTGCCGTACTGGAGTACGGCGGATTTACCGAAGCCAGCAAACGGCTATACATGACGCAATCCGCCGTCAGCCAGGCCATCTCCGCGCTTGAGGAGGAGCTCGGCGTTGACATATTGATTCGTGAGCGTCGTAAAGAGATTGAGCTTACCGCCGCCGGTAGCCGCATCGTCAGGCACTTACGCGCGATCCAGCGCGACGTCAACGCGGTAAAAGAGATTGCCGAACAAGAAAAAAAGAACCCGGCCCGTACGCTACGGATTGGCTGTTTTCCCAGCGCCTGCGCCTGCATTTTACCCGGCGTCATTCGCTATTTTGAAAGCCATCATCCAAATGTAAAAATTATCCCTTATGAAGAGAACAGTACGGCTATTATTGATTCGCTGCAGGACGGAAGTATTGATGCCGGTTTCGTTCCTTTTCCGGTCAACGGTATGTATTGCGTCCCCATTTACCGGGATAAATTCACCGTAGTGGTGCCTGAAAATCATCCCCTGGCGGCCAATAGTACAGTAACGGTCGAAGAACTGATGGACGAACCACTTATTGTCAGTAAAGGTCGTTATGAATTAAGCATTATGGCGTTGTTTAAAGAAAAGGGTATTGAGCCGATATTTAAATATGAATTTAACCATCCCGATACTGCGCTGAATTTTATTCGCCAGGGATTAGGTATCGCCTTATTGCCAGAATTAACCTTAAAAGCCACGGCAGGAAAATTATGCTCCGTGGCGCTGGAACCCACCTTTTATCGACAAATTTCCCTGTTAGCAAAAGAACCGCCGGTAGAAGGAAGTCCGCTATTTTTATTACAAAAATGTATGGAAACACTGACCGATGAGGGGTTGCTATAAAACAACCCCGCCTGATGGCATTGCGTTTACCAGACTTACGCTGGCAAACGTTGCGCCAGGCCGGATGAGGCGTTTATGCCCTCATCCGGCGCGTCACTTCGACTATGGCAAACCTTTAGTCATTTTTTTGCAGGAACATGACCGCCTTATCCGGGAAGTCAGTGAACAGCCCGTCGACGCCCGCCTTGTTATACAGGATGTCGTACAACTGATTGACGTCTGTGGCATAGTCCGGCAATTGATCGGCACGCACAGTGTAAGGATGCACTACCATCTTATTCTGATGCGCGTCTTGCACCATTCCAGTCAGCTTGATATTCCCTTTCGTTGAGCCTTCCGCGACCAGCATATGGTAATCCGGACCAATACCGTCCGCATATTCCGCCACCTGCTTCATAGCGCCCGGCTTAAACATCCAGTCGTAGTTGTAATTTACCCAACGACCGTCCGGCTGTTTCTGCTGTGTTTCATTCCAGTCGGTATACGCAATAAGTTGAACCAGATTGAGATCCATCCCCATTTTGGGTTCCAGTTCGTTCTTAATACGTTTCAGCTCAGCGACATCAAAACACTGCAAATAGACATTGTCCTGCTTGCCGGTGTAACCATACTTCTTCAGCACTTCCAGCGTTTTCGCGGCAATATCTTTCCCTTCCTGATGATGGAACCACGGCGCTTTAATTTCCGGATAAATACCGATATTTTTACCGGTAGAGTGATTTAATCCCTGAACGAATTCAATTTCCTCTTCAAAGGTATGAATGCGGAAATCAGATTTTCCCATCGGGAAACGGCCCGGATAAGTTTGTACTTTTTTGCCGTTTTCAATATCAAACCCTTCGGTAAACTTCAGGGATTTAATTTCATCCAGCGTAAAATCGATAGCGTAATAGCGCCCATCTTTACGCGCCCGGTCCGGAAAACGGTCAGCGACGTCAGTCACCCGGTCAAGGTAGTGGTCATGGAGGACGACCAGATGGTCGTCCTTTGTCATCACTAAATCCTGTTCCAGATAATCTGCCCCTTGCGCATACGCCATCGCTTTCGCCGGTAGCGTATGCTCCGGCAGATAACCGCTGGCACCACGGTGGGCGATAACGACTTTTTCAGCCGCCACGGCGCCGCTTCCGATGGTCATTCCTGCCAACATTAACGCCACGCTAAGGTTTTTCAGTGTGGTTTTCATGTTATTAGCCTCCGTTGCGTTTTAACTGCAGCTCATCATGATGGCGTTTTTCACCAATCATCACGACCACCAGCAGGATTACCGCCAGAATGCTGCCGCCAATCATCACCATAAAGCCGCCATCCCAACCGAAGAAGTCAACGGTATAACCCACAATGGCGCTTGCAGCGACAGAACCGCCCAGGTAACCAAACAGACCGGTAAAGCCCGCCGCCGTACCCGCCGCTTTTTTCGGCGCCAGTTCCAGCGCGTGCAGACCGATCAACATTACCGGGCCGTAGATCAGGAAGCCGATGATAATCATACAAGCCATATCAACGTTCGGGTTTCCTGCCGGGTTCATCCAGTAAACGATGGTCGCGATAGTCACCAGGGTCATAAAGAACACGCCGGTCGCGCCACGGTTGCCGCGGAAGACTTTATCCGACATCCAGCCACACAGCAGCGTGCCCGGAATACCCGCGTATTCATACAGGAAGTAGGCCCAGGAGGATTTATCCAGTGCGAAATGCTTCACTTCTTTCAGGTAGGTCGGCGACCAATCGAGGATGCCGTAGCGCAGCAGATAAACAAACACGTTGGCGATAGCGATGTACCACAACAGTTTGTTTGGCAGTACGTACTGCATGAAGATCTGCTTCGCAGTCAGCTCTTCTTCCGCTTTTTCGTTGTAGTCGTCCGGATAGTCGTTTTTATACTCTTCGATAGGCGGCAGACCGCAGGATTGCGGCGTATCGCGCATCATTGCGAAAGCGAACAGCGCCACCACAATCGCGCCAAAGGCTGGCATATAGAGCGCCGCTTTCCAGTCGTTAAACCACGCCATCCCCAGCAGGAACAGCAGTGGCGGGATCCCGCCGCCGACGTTATGCGCACAGTTCCAGACCGACACAATGCCGCCGCGTTCTTTCTGCGACCACCAGTGAACCATCGTACGTCCGCACGGCGGCCACCCCATCCCCTGGAACCAGCCGCAAAGGAACAACAGCACAAACATCACGGCGATGCTGGATGTCGCCCACGGCACAAAGCCCATAAACAACATGACTGCTGCGGCCAGAATCAACCCTGCCGGCAGAAAAACGCGCGGATTCGAGCGATCGGACACTGAACCCATTATAAATTTCGAAAAACCATAAGCGATGGAAATCCCGGACAGCGCAAAGCCCAGATCGCCGCGTGAAAAACCCTGTTCTACCAGGTAGGGCATCGCGAGGGCAAAGTTCTTGCGCACCAGATAATACGCGGCATAGCCAAAGAATATCCCCAGGAAAATCTGCCAGCGTAATCGGCGATAGGTCGGATCAATCTCCGCCGCTGGCAAGCGCGCTTTATGCGGCGCTGGTTTAAAAATACTCAACATATTGTAGCCTCCGTGGCCCGTATTTTATTTAGAGGTAAACACCGCAGTTTGTTCAAACAACCCCGCTGCTCCCAGTGTGGCCGCGATGTTAAGTAAAGATACGTCACGTTAATGTGAATTACAGCACATATTGTTACAGTTTTATGACCAATGTTCAGAAAGGCGCACGAAATCACGTTTCATTTTCGAATAGTGAGCGATTATGCGCGAAATCAAACATTCCATATGATTTGTATGGCTAAATGATAAAAAACGAACTGTGAGGAAAAACAATGAAAACTCGCGACTCGCAAGCAAGTGACGTGATTATCATTGGCGGTGGAGCAACAGGCGCAGGGATCGCCCGCGACTGCGCGCTGCGCGGTTTACGTGTCATTCTGGTGGAACGGCATGATATAGCGACCGGCGCGACCGGGCGTAACCACGGACTGCTGCACAGCGGCGCTCGTTATGCGGTTACCGACGCGGAATCCGCGCGCGAGTGCATTAGTGAAAACCAGATTTTAAAACGGATCGCCCGCCATTGCGTCGAACCGACGGATGGTCTGTTTATTACGTTGCCGGAAGATGATCTTGCGTTTCAGGCCACCTTTATTCGCGCCTGTGAAGCGGCGGGCATTCGCGCTGAAGCCATCGATCCGCAGCAGGCTCGCATCATCGAACCTTCCGTTAACCCTGCGCTCATCGGTGCGGTAAAAGTGCCGGATGGCACCGTGGACCCTTTCCGCCTTACCGCCGCCAATATGCTGGATGCCAGAGAACATGGCGCAATCGTGTTAACGGCGCATGAAGTGACCGGGCTCATTCGTGAAGGCGCAACGGTCTGCGGCGTCCATGTGCGCAACCATCTCACTGGCGAAACCCAGACGCTTCACGCGCCGGTGGTGGTCAATGCGGCAGGTATCTGGGGGCAACGGATCGCCGAATACGCCGACCTGAGTATTCGCATGTTCCCGGCGAAAGGCTCGCTGTTGATCATGGACCATCGGATCAACCAGCATGTCATTAACCGCTGCCGGAAACCATCGGATGCCGACATTCTGGTACCTGGCGATACGATTTCACTGATCGGCACTACCTCTACCCATATTGATTACAATGAGATAGACAGCAACCGCGTCACCGCAGATGAAGTCGATATCCTGCTGCGTGAAGGGGAAAAACTGGCCCCTGTCATGGCGAAGACGCGTATTCTGCGCGCGTATTCCGGCGTCCGCCCGCTGGTGGCCAGCGATGACGATCCCAGCGGTCGTAACGTCAGCCGCGGTATTGTGTTGTTCGACCACGCCGAACGCGACGGGCTTGATGGCTTCATTACCATTACCGGCGGGAAGCTAATGACTTACCGCCTGATGGCGGAATGGGCGACCGACGCCGTGTGCCGCAAGTTGGGTAATACTCGCCCCTGCATCACGGCGGATACGCCGTTGCCTGGCTCAAAAGAGTCTACGGAACATACGCTGAAACGCATTATCTCGCTTCCCGCGCCGCTACGCGGATCGGCGGTTTATCGGCATGGCGATCGCACGCCGGGGTGGCTGAGTGAAGGCCGCCAACACCGTAGCCTGGTCTGTGAATGCGAGGCCGTCACGGCGGGGGAAGTGCAGTATGCCGTCGAAAACTTAACCGTGAATAGCCTGCTGGATCTGCGCCGTCGCACCCGCGTAGGGATGGGCACTTGCCAGGGCGAACTGTGCGCCTGCCGCGCGGCCGGGCTATTGCAGCGTTTTAATGTGACGACCGCGGCGCAATCTATTACGCAACTCTCTGAATTTCTGAATGAGCGCTGGAAAGGCGTACAACCTGTCGCCTGGGGAGACGCGCTGCGCGAAAGCGAATTCACGCGCTGGGTTTATCAGGGATTATGCGGTCTGGAGAAGGAGCACCAGGATGAAATTTGATACGGTTATTATGGGCGGCGGTCTCGCCGGTTTGCTGTGCGGACTGCAACTCCAGCAGCATGGATTACGCTGCGCCATCGTCACCCGCGGACAAAGCGCGCTGCATTTTTCTTCCGGCTCGCTGGATCTGCTCAGCGCCCTGCCCGACGGCCAACCGGTGACCGACATTACCGCCGGGCTTGATGCGCTGCGCCGCCAGGCGCCTGAACATCCTTATTCGCGTTTAGGCGCGCAAAAAGTCCTTACGCTGGCGCAACAGGCGCAAACGCTACTTAACGCCAGCGGCGCGCAGTTATACGGCGACGTACAGCAGGCGCACCAGCGTGTCACGCCGCTTGGCACATTGCGTTCAACCTGGCTTAGCTCGCCGGAAGTACCGGTCTGGCCGTTATCCGCACAGCGAATTTGCGTCGTCGGCGTTAGCGGATTACTGGATTTCCAGGCGCACCTTGCGGCAGCGTCGCTGCGCCAACGCGACCTCAACGTGGAAACCGCAGAAATCGACCTTCCGGAACTGGACGTACTGCGTGATAACCCGACGGAATTTCGCGCGGTCAATATTGCGCGTCTACTTGATAACGAAGAAAAATGGCCACTGCTGTACGACGCGCTGTCGCCAATAGCGACAAACTGCGACATGATCATCATGCCCGCCTGTTTCGGGCTGGCGAACGATACGCTGTGGCGCTGGCTTAACGAACGTCTGCCCTGCGCGCTCACGCTGCTGCCGACGCTGCCGCCATCGGTGCTCGGTATTCGTCTGCACAATCAACTCCAGCGCCAGTTTGTCCGTCAGGGCGGCATCTGGATGCCGGGCGATGAAGTGAAGAAAGTCACCTGCCGTCGCGGTACCGTGAGCGAAATATGGACCCGCAACCATGCCGATATCCCACTGCGCCCGCGTTTTGCCGTACTTGCCAGCGGTAGCTTCTTTAGTAGCGGGCTGGTTGCCGAGCGCGAAGGGATCCGCGAACCTATTTTAGGGCTCGACGTACAGCAAACGGCCACCCGCGCCGAATGGTATCAACAACATTTCTTCGACCCACAGCCCTGGCAGCAGTTTGGCGTCGTGACGGATGACGCTTTCCGCCCCTCCCTTGCGGGCAACACGGTAGAAAATCTGTATGCAATAGGTTCTGTGCTGGCGGGATTCGATCCTATAGCTGAGGGATGCGGCGGCGGCGTCTGCGCAGTCAGCGCCCTCCAGGCCGCGCACCATATCGCTGAGCGTGCAGGAGAACAGCAATGAGCGACACACGTTTTGAAAGTTGTATTAAATGTACGGTGTGCACCACCGCGTGCCCGGTCAGCCGCGTTAATCCTGGCTACCCTGGCCCTAAACAGGCCGGACCGGATGGCGAACGCCTGCGTCTGAAAGACGGCGCGCTGTATGATGAGGCGCTGAAATATTGCATTAACTGCAAACGGTGTGAGGTCGCCTGTCCGTCGGACGTGAAGATTGGCGATATCATCCAGCGCGCCCGCGCGAAATACGATACGACGCGCCCGTCATTGCGTAATTTTATTCTTAGCCATACCGATCTGATGGGCAGCGTTTCAACGCCGTTCGCGCCGGTGGTCAATACCGCCACCGCATTAAAGCCAGTGCGCCAGTTGCTTGATTACGCGCTCAAAATCGATCATCGCCGCACCTTACCAAAATACTCTTTCGGCACCTTCCGCCGCTGGTATCGTAGCGTGGCGGCGCAGCAGGCTAAATACAAAGATCAGGTCGCCTTTTTCCATGGCTGTTTTGTGAATTACAACCATCCGCAGCTCGGAAAAGATCTGATTAAGGTGCTGAACGCAATGGATACCGGCGTACAGTTACTGAGTAAAGAGAAATGTTGCGGCGTGCCGCTGATCGCTAACGGTTTTACGGATAAAGCTCGCAAGCAGGCTATCAGCAATGTGGAGTCGCTACGCGAGGCGATTGCCGTCAAAGGTATTCCGGTCATCGCCACGTCATCCACCTGTACGTTTGCGTTGCGCGATGAATATCCTGAAGTGCTGGACGTGGACAACGCCGGGCTGCGCGAACATATCGAGCTGGCCACCCGCTGGCTATGGCGCAAACTGGATGCCGGGAAAACGCTGCCGCTTAATCCTTTGCCGCTGAAAGTGGTCTACCATACGCCGTGTCATATGGAAAAAATGGGCTGGACGCTTTACACGCTTGAACTGTTGCGGCAAATTCCGGGGCTTGAATTGACGGTACTTGATTCACAGTGCTGCGGCATTGCCGGTACGTATGGATTTAAAAAGGAAAACTATCCGACATCACAGTCCATCGGCGCGCCGCTGTTCCGCCAGATTGAAGAGAGCGGCGCCGACATTGTCGTCACCGATTGTGAAACCTGTAAGTGGCAAATTGAGATGTCTACAAGCAAACGCTGCGAACACCCCATTACGCTACTGGCCCAGGCGCTCGGCTAAGTAAAAAGCGCCGGAGCCCCTCCGGCGCTATTACCCTACTCACCAGGGACGATTTTCCATCAGACATATACCCTTCATACTTCAAGTTGCTTATGTGTTGGCTACGGATTATTTTGGGTATAAACGCGGATGTCTCTTTGCAATAACCTGCCCTATTTGGTTAACCATGACCGCTAACCCACGGTGGCATGACAGATAACGACGTTACTGTTTATAGAGCAATATCTCTTGTATCGCCGCGTTACCAGCCTCCTTTAAAGAGGGGGATAACTGAATATCTCCAATAATAATTGAGTGTTATGTGAATAATAATAAAATCAGGTCTATGCCTGATTTAATATATTTCCCACTAACAATAATATTTTTACAAATAATTATACATGACATCATATTCGTTACTTTCACCTACCAGGAAACAGAGCAAAATGAATATATGTGTAAATTCACTTTACCGATTGAGCACACCGCAATTTCACAGTTTATATTCAGAAGATGTGAGCGATGAAGCGCTTGCGTTGTTGATTGGCGAAGTAGAGAACGGTAATCAGAATTGTATTGATCTGTTATGCAATCTTGCGTTACGCAACGATGACCTGGGACATAAAGTTGAGAAATTACTTTTTGATCTCTTTAGCGGAAAAAGATCGGGATCACCAGATATAGACAAAAAAATCAATCAGGCTTGCCTTGTATTACATCAAATCGCCAATAACGATATAACAAAAAATAATACTGAGTGGAAAAAGCTACATGCCCCTTCCAGATTACTTTATATGGCCGGTTCAGCGACAACCGACCTTTCTAAAAAAATAGGAATAGCACATAAAATTATGGGCGACCAGTTCGCTCAGACAGATCAAGAACAGGTAGGAGTTGAAAATCTTTGGTGTGGTGCGCGAATGTTGTCGTCAGATGAGCTGGCAGCTGCAACGCAAGGTCTGGTTCAAGAATCACCTCTTCTCTCGGTAAACTATCCTATTGGGCTGATTCATCCTACCACCAAAGAAAATATATTAAGCACTCAGCTACTTGAAAAGATTGCTCAATCAGGATTATCTCACAATGAAGTCTTCCTGGTAAATACAGGAGATCACTGGCTTCTCTGTTTATTTTATAAACTTGCAGAAAAAATAAAATGCCTTATATTTAATACTTATTATGATTTAAATGAAAATACTAAGCAAGAGATTATAGAAGCAGCAACAATTGCAGGCATATCAGAAAAAGAAGATATTGATTTTATTGAAATGAATTTACAAAATAATGTACCCAACGGCTGTGGTCTATTTTGTTACCATACAATTCAACTCTTATCGAATGCCGGGCAAAACGATCCTGCTACCACACTACGAGAATTTGCGGAAAATTTCTTAACGCTTTCAATAGAGGAACAAACACTATTTAACACCCAAACCCGGCGGCAAATATATGAATACAGTCTCCAGTAATGGTGAGTACTTAGAGCCTATCCCATTAGGCTCTTATCCTGAAATGATGCTCTGCGAAGAATTTATAAGTATATAAGGGTGGGAAGGCCAGGCCTTCCCACTAAAAGTTCTATGCCGTCAATGATTCAACCACGTCTATCCAGCCATGCTCGCTGGTAATGTCCTCGCCATTAAGCCAACGGCGCAGCATATTTAGCGCCATCACCGCACAAACCTCCTGACGTATTGCCAGACTATACCGATAGGCGCTAAAACGCATGCGTAAGGCATACGTGCCATCCGGCATTTTTCTCAATAACTACGTTTTGCCGTGCTTACTGACTGAACAGATTTAAACATCGCCAACCTGCTGTCCAGCGCCTCGGTGTAGAGCATCGTATCTACCCCGACCGCGACAAAATTCGCGCCCCACGCCAGACATTTCTGCGCCATTGCCGGATCGACCGCCAAAAAACCCGCCGCTTTTCCGGCGGCGCGAATACGATAAATACACGATTCAATGATTCGCTGCACTTCCGGGTGTCCGGCATTATCGGGGTAACCCAATGAAGCAGAGAGATCTGCCGGACCGATAAAGACGCCATCAATGCCTTCAACCTCCAGAATCGCGTCAAGGTTTTCCAGCGCCACTTTGCTTTCAACCTGCACCAACAGGCAGAGCGACTCATTGGCCTGTGCCATATAGTTGTCGATTCTCCCCCAGCGCGCCGCACGCGCCACGCTCGCGCCAACGCCTCGTTGCCCCAACGGCGGGTATCGGGTAGCGGAAACGACCTGGCGCGCCTGTTCTGCGGTGTCAACCATCGGGATCAGTAGCGTTTGCGCCCCGATGTCCAGTACCTGTTTAATGAGCGCTTTACTTCCCTCGATCGGGCGAATCACCGGCTGGCTGGCGTATGGGGCGATGGCCTGTAACTGATGATACAAGTCCTGCACCGTATTAGGCGCGTGCTCGCCATCTATTAACAACCAGTCATAACCCGACGTCGCCGCAATCTCCGCCATATAAGAGGTGGTTGAACTGAGCCACAAACCAATTTGCGTATCCCCTTTACGTAATCCTTCTTTAAAAGGATTTGATAACAATGCGTTCATAGCGATCCTTACAACGTAGATAAGATTAATGATGCGCAGCGCCGGATTGCGCCACCGGACGATTAACGCTCAGCGTGAAGATAATTAATGAGCCAATGATGGCGACTCCGGACAGCGTCAGCAGGCCCGCCGCATCGCTGGCAAACAACGTTTCCGCTTTTACGCGCAGAATTGGGGCAATAAAACCGCCCACAGCGCCAAACAGATTAACGAAACCAATTCCTGCCGCCAGAGCCGTACCGGAAAGTAACTGCGTTGGCATGGTCCAGAATACGGGCTGAACGGCAATAAATCCTACTGCTGCAACACAGAGCGCCAGAATAGCGAGCACCGGAGAAACCAGACCTGACAGGCCAATGCCAATGCCCGCAGCCAGTAGCGTCACTGCCGCAACGTTACGGCGATCGCCGGTACGGTCGGAGTAGCGAGGAATAAGCCATGTGCCAAGCAAAGCCGCCACCCAGGGAACCGCTGTTACCACCGAAGCGGTAAAGCCCACTTTAGTGCCCAATAGCGCGGCAACCTGGGTCGGCAGGAAAAAGATGAGTCCGTATACCGCCACCTGAATCGTCAGATAAATAATAGCCAGTTGCCAGACGCGTCCATTACGCAGCGCATCCGCAAGCCTTGACGTGACCTTTTTCTCTTCTTCGCTCGCCAGTTGCCTGATAAGCGCGTTCTTTTCTTCCAGGCTAAGAAAACGCGCCTGCTGCGGAGTGTCATCAAGCCAGAAAAAGGTGAATATCCCTGCGCCAATCGCCAGTAGGCCTTCGATAACGAACATCCAGAACCATCCCGGGTGCCCCATAAAACCATGCATCTCCAGCAGAGCGCCGGAGAGCGGCGAACCCAACGTTAACGCCAGCGGCGCGCCCATATAAAATAGCCCCATAATGCTGGCACGGTTACGCTGCGGGAACCATTGTGAAGTTAGATAGATCATGCCGGGGAAAAATCCAGCCTCCGCCGCGCCCAATAGCGTGCGGATTATCAGAAATTTTGCTTCACTATCCGCCCAGGCCATCGCAGCAGAGAGAAAGCCCCACAGCAGGGTAGTCGTGCCGATCCAGGTTCTTACGCCAAATTTGCGCATCAGCAGGTTAGCCGGTACGCCAAGGAAAGCGTAAACCACAAAGAAAATACCGGCCCCTAGCGCGTAGGCTTCATTACTTAGCCCGGTATCTATCTGATAGGTCTCTTTGGCAAAACCAATATTTGAACGATCCAGAAACGCCAGTACATACAGCGCCAACATAAAAGGAATTAAACGTGCGCGGTTTTTCTTCACTACGCCGTCAAGTAAAGTGATGCTCATAGCAATATCCTCAACAGGATGAGGGCGTTGCCGTACAAAGGCAACGCACGAGTTATTAGTGGCTATAAGGGCGTTTCAAGTGACAGTCACGGTTAAGCTCGACGCCGAAGCCCGGCTTATCCAGCACTGATTTATGGATGCGTCCATTCACCGGCACCGGCTCATCCAGGAGAATCGGGGCAAATTGCGGACGCAGGGTGGAGCAGTCCGGGCTGGTCATCAGGAACTCGCTGAAAGGGGTATTAGTGAAAGTAATAACTGCATGGTGCGAATAGACAGACGAACCGTGCGGCACCACCAGTTGCCCGCGCGATTTGGCAAGCGCGGCGATCTCAACCAGCGTGGTTAATCCGCCGCACCAGCCAACATCCGGCTGCATAATATCAATGCCGGTTTCTGACAGAGTGCGGAAGGATTGCAGCGTACCATGGTGTTCGCCGCTGGTAACCATCATCCCTGCAGGCGCGTTGCGTTTTAATTCGCGATAGCCTTCATACTGCTGCGGCGGCAGACACTCTTCAATCCATTTGAGATTAAATGGCGCACAGGCGTGAGCCAGTTTAGTCGCATAGTTCACATCCTGACTCATCCAGCAGTCGAGCATCAGCCAGAAATCCGGCCCGCACTTTTCACGCATATCCGCCACCATCGCGGCATCTTTACGGATCCCCGCATCACCATCGTGCGGTCCCCAGTGAGTCGGCATTTTACCGCCGATAAAGCCCATTTCTTTAGCCAGATCCGGGCGTGCGCCGGTGGCGTAAAACTGAATTTCATCGCGCACCGCTCCGCCCAGCAATTTATAAACCGGCAGCCCAACCACCTTGCCAAACAAATCCCACAACGCCAGATCCACACAGGAAATCGTGTTCATCACCAGACCGCCGGAACCGGAGTAGTACATGGTCGCGCCGAGCATCTGATCGTGAATAAGTTTGATATCGCTTACGCATTTGCCTTCAATAAACCGGTTAAGATGTTTTTCTACGATAAAACAGCCCATCTCCCCTGCTGTCGAAACGGCGAACCCCGTCTGCCCATTTTCCGCCTCTACTTCGACAATCAGCGTCCCTAACACGTTGATCCCAAAAGACTGACGAGACTGCTCATAGTCGCGATATTTGCTCATGGGAGTGGCGATATGGTCATCAATCCAGTGATTTCCTCCCTGGTCGTGATAATCCCCGCCGCCAGCCCCTTTCTCTGCGGTAGCGCCCCCAATAAACCAGGCTCGAACGTGTTTAATTTTAGGAAGAGTCATAATATTCTCCATTTTAAGATGCGAGTGAGTCGAAGGGACTTTTCCATCCCAACAGGCGTGAAATATCTTTGGCACAGGCAATAGCTTTACCGGCCAAATAATCTAGATTCTCTTCGTTGATTTGCAGGCGCGTGCCGACCACTGAAATTGCCGCGGTCAGTTCGTTTCTGGCATTAAATACCGGTGCGGCAACGCAGCGGACATCCGGATAATCCTCCCCGTTATCAAAGCTCCATCCACGCTGGCGAATGCGTTCCAGCTCATCATTCAATTGTTGCGGCTCGGTGATGGTGGTCAGCGTGGCTCGCTCCCATACCAGTTGTTCAATAATGGCTTTGCGTACGGCGGCCGGCTGCCATGCCAGCAGGCATTTGCCGATGCCGGAACGATAAAGAGAGAGGCTTTTCCCCTCATGCGAGCGCACGCTGATAGTGGATGAGGATTCCACTTTCAGTATGTAATACGCATTTTCGTGGTCGATGATCCCCAAGTGACACAGCAGCCCGGTTTCATCCATCAGTTGTGTTAGACGAGGACGCGCCAGCTCCCGCAGATCCATCTTGCTGAGCGCATGACCCGACAATTCAACGAGCTTAGTCCACAGGCAGTAGTTATCCTGATGATCGAGGCTAATAAATCGCTGACGTTTTAATTCATTCAACAGCAGGTACGCGGTGCTTTTTGGAATACGCAGCGTTTCAATAATGATTGCCGCGCTGCATGGGCCAATACGCGCGATCAAATTGAGGATGTCGATTGCGCGAGTAAGAGCCGGGACTTTACTTGATTCCAACATATTGGACTCCAGTCTGAGACACTGGAATCAGTGTGAAAGGTCAGTAGGGAAAAAATTGTGAAGCGCGTCAAAGCTTATCCGCCTTCCAACGGAGTGGAAGGGTTAACCATATAAATGTGAATTAACGCACGTATTACTTTGTATTCAGTACAATTGGCTGGACAAAAAAGCAGATAATATTGCCGGATAATGGCATAGCGGCCTTATCCGGCTCACGATGTCGTTCCCATCGCAGATAAGAGAAAGGGATTATGATGTCAATGATTCAACCACGTCTATCCAGCCATGCTCGCTGATAATGTCCTCGCCATTAAGCCAGCGGCGCAGCATATTTAGCGCCATCATCGCGCAGACCTCCTGACGTATTGCCAGACTATACCGATTGGCGCTAAAACGCACGCGTAAGGCATACGTGCCATCCGGCGTCGCCAGCGCGAAATTAAGATGTTCGTTTTCCAGCCCCGACACGGCCAGCGCCAGACCGGCATAATGATTGCTGCGTCGTTCTGTCGTCCAGTGCGCCGTTTGCGCCAGCGTCTCTTCCTGAGAAGGAACGACTTCGCTGGCAAGAACAGGCGCCCCGGCGCGGGAAAGCTGTAGCGCCAGTAAGCCGCTGGTGTATTGCTCGCTCAACGTCAGACTCAACTGCCTTTCCTGCAGGCGGCGGGCTATTTGCGCCGGCAGGTTTTCCGTACCTTCAAAAATCAGGTTCTGCCCGGCAACCCGTTTGACCTCTGGCCATAACGCCAGCATCGCCTCCCGTTGCGTAGCCGGGCCGGTCAATTTCAGTTCAATGATCGGCATTGATGAGCGATACCCCATCGTCACGCCGGGCGGCAACGGCAGTGAATCGAGACGCTGCGCGAGGTCACTTTCTGAACGTCCAAAAGTCGTTAACCGCAGGCAAAGCGGCGGCTCCGGCAGCGAAAAACGCGCGCGTAACCGCGGTAAGATTTCCTTCTCCACCATAACCTTAAATTCCGACGGTACGCCGGGGGTGAAAAACATCAGGCAGCGGTTGAGCTGTAGCGCAAATCCACAGGCAGTGCCGACCGGATTATTAATAAACTCCGCGCTGGCAGGCAGTTCCGCCTGTTTACGGTTGCTCGGCGCCATCACGCGGCCACGCTGCTGAAAGTAGCGTTCCATTTCGGTCAGCCACGCCTGGTGCAGTACTAATCCTTCGCCTTTTGCCGTTGCCGCGGCGAGCGCGCTTAAATCATCGCTGGTCGGCCCTAACCCGCCATTAACAATCAAAACATCAGCATGTTGACTGCGTTCACGCAAGATAGCGACCAGACTGTCCAGATTATCGCCTACCGTATTTCGCCGTGATAACGGAACGCCCTGATGAAAGAAAAAATCAGCCAGCCAGGCGGCATTGGTGTCAACGATTTGTCCGTGCAACACCTCATCCCCGGTGGATAGCATTTCCACATTTAGCATTGTGTTCTCCTGCTCTTATGATGAAAACACTATAACGCAAAGAGGAATAGGACGTGGAAAGAAGAATGACGGGAAAAGGAGGAATATGGCGCGACGATTGCCGCGCCGTTAGCATCAAAAGCTGGCGTTTACGCCAACATAAGGGCCGTCAGCAATCGCATTATCGCGGTTGCCGTCTTTACCCGCCAGGTTCAGGTAACGATAACCGGCTTCAATGCTCAGCGGGCGCATAATGGTGAAACGCGCGCCTGCATTCGCTTCTTCATAACTGTCGATACCGCTGGACAGCGAATCTGGTGAATAATAATACTCGCCGAACAGACGGAAGCTGTTGCCGATTTTCCATTGTAGCCCACCGCCGACAGCCGCCGCATAGCCTTCATCGCTGTCTTTCGGATTGGTATAAATACCTTTACCGCCGACCGTCGCCAGCAGCGGTCCCACCGGAATGTTCAGCCCCAGACCCACGCCCGCAGCATCGCCATCATCATCGTTGTGCATCCAGTTGCCGCTTAGCGCCAGTCCCGTCGATTCCGTACCAAAACCCACGCCAATGTTGGTGTAATCTTCGCCCGCCTGGCCGCTAATACTGATGGCCTGCGCCGATGCAGAAACGAACAGCATTCCGGCAAAACCTAATAATATGCTTTTTTTCATTTTTACCCTTTCCAGCAAGCACATAAAGAAAAACTCCCCAAAACGGCAGAATTGTACTGCCAGACGCTGAGGAATCAATGCACTAAAAAACCATTCCAAAAGCATATTGTAACGAAATACTACTTTCTCCATGCCGCATCATTGCGCCATCACATGGCGACGCCTGCATCAACAGGATTAACAAAAAACGCAGTCTGCGTTATCGCTTCCATTTTTCACAAAGAATTTCGCAGAACGATTTGTTAAGCTGATGACCTGGTGGTTTAAGGAAGCGACTTATGCGTCAACGAACTATAGTTTGCCCATTAATTCAAAATGATGGCTGTTATCTGCTGTGCAAAATGGTCGACAACCGCGGCGTCTTTCCCGGTCAGTGGGCGCTGTCGGGCGGCGGGGTCGAGCCAGGCGAACGTATTGAAGAGGCGCTGCGTCGGGAGATTCGGGAGGAACTCGGCGAGCAACTGATTCTGAGCGATATTACGCCGTGGACCTTTCGCGACGATATCCGTGTTAAAACCTACGCTGATGGCAGACAAGAAGAGATTTATATGATTTATCTCATCTTCGACTGTGTTTCCGCTAACCGCGATATATGTATTAACGACGAATTTCAGGACTACGCCTGGGTCAAGCCAGAAGAACTGGCGCTGTATGATTTGAATGTAGCGACACGCCACACATTAGCATTGAAAGGGTTATTATAATGACGACAGCCGCTTCAGGCTGTCTTTACGCTTTTAACATGCGGCTAGCCGGGAACAAATTCACCATCTAAAAAGAGTTTTCCGTTTTCCGCATGCATAACGAGCGCATTAAGATAGTCCGGATCAAACTTTACGCCGCGCTTATTTTTTGCAATATACGTCAAACAATGATTATGGGTAAAAATGACTATATTTTTATTCTGCGACTTTTTCAGTAACGTATTGATTGAAGCATAAATACCGCTGCCGCAATCCATCATTTTTTTATCCACCGTAAGCGACCTGCCCGCAGAAAACCAGGTTGCCGACTGGATGGTGCGCACCGTATTACTGGAATAGAGATTGTAATTTTGTATATCGGCACTGAAGGCTTTACCCAGCGCTCTGGCATCTTGCGCACCGTTGACCGTAATCCCCGTGCTGTCTGACAGGCAGGTATTATCGGAACGATCGCACCGCTCGGCATGGCGGAATAACACGACTACCGGATGCTGCTTCGCCAGCGCCGCCAGCGCTTTACCGTTAATCTGCGGTAGACCGTTACCACTCCAGGCATGTTGTGAGGTCAACCCGGCGATAATAACCAACGCCCCCGCCAGAGTCGCGAGATAGCGTTTGTTTTTAATAAAGCGTAGGGTAAATGCCAGCACATTAACCTCTCAGGCAGACAGTGCAGCTAACTTAATAGCAATACGATTAAAATGAAATTCCGCAACGGAAGACCAGGCCAGAAACATAAAAACAGCTTTTGGGCATGCATAAAATGCCTTAAACTTTCGGCGAAAGCAAAGCATAATTCCGTTAAAAATTATCTTTTTACTTCACCTTAATTTCTTAATGTTAATTTAATATTCATCCAGTAGGGTTCAGCTAAATGCGTTAAAAAATAAGCCCTTTTCTATTGCCGAAATATTTGAAAAGCGGCTTTCAATGGCTGAAGGAAAAATGATGTCGGACTTTTTGCCTTTCTCCCGTCCGGCGATGGGCGCGGAAGAGCTTGCTGCCGTTAAGACCGTACTGGACTCAGGTTGGATAACAACCGGCCCGAAAAATCAGGAACTGGAAGCGGCGTTTTGTCGGCTAACTGGCAATCAATATGCCGTTGCCGTCAGTTCAGCCACTGCCGGTATGCACATCGCGTTGATGGCGCTGGGCATTGGTGAAGGCGACGAGGTCATTACACCGTCAATGACGTGGGTTTCTACGCTAAATATGATCGTTTTACTCGGCGCGAACCCCGTCATGGTCGATGTCGATCGCGATACGCTGATGGTCACGCCTGAACATATCGAAGCCGCGATTACGCCACAAACCAAAGCAATTATCCCCGTCCACTACGCTGGCGCGCCCGCCGATCTGGACGCTATTTACGCTCTTGGCGAGCGTTATGGCATTCCAGTGATTGAAGACGCGGCGCACGCGACAGGAACCAGCTACAAAGGTCGCCACATTGGCGCCCGGGGCACCGCGATTTTCTCCTTCCACGCCATTAAGAACATTACCTGCGCTGAAGGCGGTATCGTCGTCACGGATAACCCGCAATTCGCCGATAAACTGCGCAGTCTCAAGTTTCACGGGCTTGGCGTTGATGCCTGGGATCGACAGAGCGGGGGACGCGCGCCACAAGCGGAAGTCCTGGCGCCGGGCTACAAATATAATTTGCCCGACCTCAACGCCGCTATCGCGCTTGCTCAGTTACAGAAACTGGATGCGCTTAACGCTCGCCGCGCCGCCATCGCAGCGCAGTACCACCAGGCAATGGCAGACCTGCCTTTTCAGCCTCTGAGCCTTCCGTCGTGGGAGCATATTCACGCCTGGCATTTATTCATTATCCGGGTCGATGAAGCCCGCTGCGGTATTACCCGGGATGCTCTGATGGCATCGCTGAAAACGAAAGGCATCGGCACAGGGCTGCATTTCCGCGCCGCGCATACGCAAAAATATTATCGCGAACGTTTCCCAACGCTCACGCTGCCTGACACCGAGTGGAACAGCGAGCGGATCTGCTCACTGCCGCTCTTCCCGGACATGACCGAGAGTGACTTTGATCGAGTCATTACCGCCCTTCATCAGATAGCAGGACAATAAGCATGTTTGACGCCGCCCCCATAAAAAAAGTCTCGGTGGTTATTCCTGTCTATAACGAACAGGAAAGCCTGCCGGAATTGATAAGACGCACCACCACCGCCTGCGAGAGCCTGGGCAAAGCGTGGGAGATTTTATTGATAGATGATGGTAGCAGCGATAGCTCGGCGGAGCTGATGGTTAAGGCGTCCCAGGAGGCCGATAGCCATATCATCTCTATTTTACTCAACCGTAACTACGGTCAACATGCAGCGATTATGGCGGGGTTTAGCCATGTAAGCGGCGATCTTATCATTACGCTGGATGCCGATCTGCAAAACCCGCCGGAAGAGATCCCGCGCCTGGTGGCGAAAGCCGATGAAGGGTTCGATGTGGTAGGCACCGTGCGCCAGAACCGACAGGACAGCCTGTTTCGCAAATCGGCGTCAAAAATCATTAATCTACTGATCCAGCGCACAACGGGCAAAGCGATGGGCGATTACGGCTGCATGTTACGCGCCTATCGCCGCCCTATTATCGATACCATGTTGCGCTGCCATGAACGCAGCACCTTTATCCCTATTCTGGCCAACATTTTCGCTCGTCGGGCTACCGAAATCCCGGTGCATCACGCTGAACGTGAATTTGGCGACTCTAAATACAGTTTTATGCGTCTCATTAACCTGATGTATGACCTGGTGACCTGCCTGACGACGACGCCTCTGCGCCTGTTGAGCCTGCTGGGCAGCGTTATCGCCATCGGCGGGTTTAGCCTGTCGGTATTGCTTATTGTACTTCGCCTGGCGCTGGGACCGCAGTGGGCGGCGGAAGGCGTATTTATGCTCTTTGCCGTCCTATTTACCTTCATCGGCGCGCAATTCATCGGTATGGGACTGCTGGGAGAATACATCGGTCGCATTTATAACGATGTCCGCGCCCGCCCCCGCTATTTTGTTCAACAAGTTATCTACCCGGAAAGCACGCCGTTTACTGAGGAAAGTCACCAATGAAAGCCGTTATTTTTGCCTATCACGATATGGGATGTCAGGGCGTGCAGGCCGTACTGGATGCAGGATATGAGATTGCCGCGATTTTCACTCATGCCGACAATCCTGCGGAAAACACCTTTTTTGGCTCCGTCTCCCGGCTGGCGGCAGGATTAGGGATTCCGGTTTATGCGCCGGATAACGTAAACCATCCTATCTGGATCGACCGCATCGCTGAGCTTGCGCCGGATATTATTTTTTCGTTCTATTACCGCAACCTGTTAAGCGAAGAAATTCTTCACCTCGCCCCGGCTGGCGCGTTCAATCTGCACGGTTCTCTATTGCCTGCCTATCGTGGCCGTGCGCCGCTAAACTGGGTTCTGGTTAACGGCGAAAGCGAAACGGGCGTAACGCTGCATCGTATGGTCAAACGTGCCGACGCCGGAGAGATTGTCGCCAGTCAACGCGTCGCTATTGCGCAGGACGATGTTGCGCTTACCCTGCATCATAAGCTATGTCAGGCCGCGCGCCAGTTGCTTAATAGCATCCTGCCCACCATGAAATGCGGCGATATACCTTCTGTTCCTCAGCGTGAGTCTGACGCTACATATTATGGTCGCCGCAGGCCGGAAGATGGCCTTATCGACTGGCACAAACCGGTTTCCACGGTGCATAACCTGGTGCGGGCGGTAGCCGCCCCCTGGCCCGGCGCGTTCAGCTATAACGGCTCGCAAAAATTCACTATCTGGTCTTCCCGAATTTGTCCGGATGCGCAGGGCGCGCTTCCCGGCTCGGTAATTTCGGTCTCTCCGCTGCGGGTCGCCTGCGCCGATGGCGCGCTGGAGATTATTACCGGCCAGGCCGGAGACGGCATTACTGTACAGGGCTCGCAGCTTGCACAGACGCTTGGTCTGGTGGCGGGCGCGCGTTTGAACCGTCCACCAGCGACCAGCGGTAAACGTCGCATTCGCGTTCTCATCCTCGGCGTCAACGGTTTTATCGGCAATCATTTGACCGAACGGTTACTGAATGAAGAGAATTACGAGGTCTACGGTATGGATATCGGCAGCAACGCCATTAGCCGATTCCTGCTCCACCCTCGATTTCATTTCGTGGAGGGAGATATCAGCATCCACTCAGAATGGATCGAATATCATGTCAAAAAATGCGATGTCGTACTGCCGCTGGTAGCAATTGCAACCCCGATTGAATACACCCGCAACCCGCTGCGCGTCTTTGAACTTGATTTTGAAGAAAACCTGCGGATTATCCGTTATTGCGTGAAATACCGTAAACGCGTGGTTTTCCCGTCTACCTCTGAAGTGTACGGCATGTGTACGGACGCCTCTTTTGACGAGGACAAATCGAATCTGATCGTCGGGCCGGTGAATAAGCCGCGCTGGATTTACTCCGTTTCCAAACAGCTTCTCGACCGGGTGATTTGGGCTTATGGCGAAAAAGAGGGATTGCGCTTCACGCTTTTCCGTCCCTTTAACTGGATGGGGCCGCGGCTGGATAGCCTGAACGCGGCGCGTATCGGCAGTTCACGCGCGATAACGCAGTTGATTCTGAACCTGGTAGAAGGGACGCCGATCAAGCTTATCGACGGCGGTCAGCAGAAGCGCTGTTTTACCGATATTCGCGATGGGATCGAAGCATTATTCCGCATTATTGTGAATGATGGCGATCGGTGCGATGGCAAAATCATTAATATCGGCAATCCTGACAACGAAGCCAGTATTCAGGAACTGGCGACGCTGTTGCTCGACAGTTTTGATAAGCATCCGCTGCGCTGCCATTTCCCACCATTTGCCGGTTTCCAGGTCGTCGAAAGCCGTAGTTATTACGGCAAGGGTTATCAGGATGTCGCACACCGGAAACCCAGTATCGACAATGCCAGGCGCTGTCTGGGCTGGGAACCGTCTATTGCGATGCGTGATACGGTTGAAGAAACGCTGGACTTCTTCCTGCGCAGCGTAGATGTCGCGGAACGCGCATCATGACGAAAGTCGGTTTACGCATTGATGTTGATACCTTGCGAGGAACGCGTGAAGGTGTTCCCCGGCTGCTGGCGACATTGCATCGCCACGGCGTTCAGGCCAGCTTTTTCTTCAGCGTCGGGCCGGACAATATGGGACGTCATCTTTGGCGTCTGATAAGACCGCGATTTTTATGGAAAATGCTACGTTCAAACGCCGCTTCGCTCTACGGCTGGGATATCCTGCTGGCCGGTACCGCCTGGCCGGGAAAAAATATCGGCAACGCCAATGCCGGGATTATTCGTGAAACGGCAACATACCATGAGACGGGACTACATGCCTGGGATCACCATGCGTGGCAGACTCACAGCGGCCACTGGAGTATCCGCCAGCTTGAAGAAGATATCGCGCGCGGCATAACGGCGCTTGAGGCCATTATCGGAAAACCCGTCACCTGCTCAGCCGCGGCCGGCTGGCGAGCGGATGGGCGCGTTGTTCGTGCGAAAGAGCCGTTCAACCTGCGGTATAACAGCGATTGCCGTGGAACCACCTTATTCCGTCCGCTACTGATGCCGGACCAGACAGGGACGCCGCAAATCCCCGTCACCTTACCCACATGGGATGAGGTTATCGGCCCCGCCGTTCAGGCGCAGTCGTTCAATACCTGGATTATCTCCCGTATGTTGCAGGACAAAGGCACGCCGGTATATACCATCCATGCGGAAGTCGAAGGTATTGTCCATCAGCCGCTGTTTGAAGATTTGCTCGTTCGTGCACGTGACGCGGGGATCACCTTTTGTCCTCTGGGCGAACTGCTGCCGACATCGCCTGAGTCTCTGCCGTTGGGGCAAATTGTACGTGGACACATCCCTGGCCGTGAAGGTTGGCTGGGGTGTCAACAGGCAGCGAGCGCCTCATGATGAAATCGATACGCTATTATCTGGCTTTCGCCGCATTTATCGCGCTCTACTATGTTATTCCTGTCAATAGCCGCCTGCTCTGGCAGCCGGATGAAACGCGCTATGCCGAAATAAGTCGGGAGATGCTGGCGTCTGGCGACTGGATAGTGCCGCATTTTCTGGGATTACGTTATTTTGAAAAACCGATAGCTGGTTACTGGATAAACAGTCTGGGTCAGTGGCTTTTTGGCGCTACCAATTTTGGCGTGCGGGCTGGCGCTATTTTAACGACATTGCTGGCCGCAGCGCTGGTGGCGTGGCTGACGTTCCGCTTATGGCGGGATAAACGTACCGCGTTGCTCGCCTCCGTTATCTTTCTCTCCCTCTTTGCCGTTTACAGTATCGGAACGTATGCGGTACTCGACCCGATGATCGCGCTTTGGCTTACGGCCGGGATGTGTTGTTTCTGGCAGGGGATGCAGGCCACGACCCGAACGGGCAAGATTGGGATGTTTTTGCTACTGGGTGCAACCTGCGGTCTGGGTGTATTAACTAAAGGCTTCCTCGCCCTGGCCGTACCGGTAGTGAGCGTGCTGCCGTGGGTCATTGTCCAGAAACGCTGGAAGGACTTTTTGCTATACGGCTGGCTGGCGGTCTTGAGCTGCTTTATGGTTGTCCTTCCCTGGGCGATCGCCATTGCGCGACGCGAAGCCGATTTCTGGCATTACTTTTTCTGGGTGGAGCATATCCAGCGATTCGCCATGAGCGATGCCCAGCATAAAGCCCCTTTCTGGTACTATCTGCCGGTACTGCTCGCGGGAAGTTTACCGTGGCTGGGGTTACTGCCTGGCGCGCTTAAACTGGGCTGGCGCGAGCGAAACGGCGCATTCTATTTGCTCGGATGGACGATCATGCCGCTTCTCTTTTTCAGCATTGCGAAAGGGAAACTGCCCACCTATGTTCTTTCCTGTTTCGCACCGATAGCGATACTCATGGCGCGCTTCGTCCTGCATAACGTAAAAGAAGGCGTCGCCGCGCTACGTGTCAACGGCGGGATCAACCTGGTGTTCGGGTTAGTCGGGATCGTCGCGGCGTTTGTCGTCTCCTCATGGGGCCCGTTGAAATCGCCGGTGTGGACACATATCGAAACCTATAAAGTTTTTTGCGTCTGGGGCGTCTTTACTGTTTGGGCGTTTGTGGGCTGGTATAGCCTCTGTCATAGCCAAAAATACCTATTACCCGCGTTTTGTCCGCTGGGACTGGCGCTGCTGTTCGGCTTTTCCATCCCCGACAGGGTGATGGAGTCCAAACAGCCCCAGTTTTTTGTCGAAATGACCCAGGCGCCTTTGGCATCAAGCCGCTATATTCTTGCCGACAACGTCGGCGTCGCCGCCGGTCTGGCCTGGAGTCTGAAACGAGACGATATTATGCTCTACGGACACGCGGGCGAACTCAGGTATGGTCTTAGCTATCCTGATGTGCAGGATAAATTCGTTAAAGCCGACGATTTTAACGCCTGGCTCAACCAGCATCGTCAGGAGGGCATTATTACGCTAGTACTTTCAATAGCCAAAGATGAAGACATCAGCGCTCTTTCCCTTCCCCCTGCGGACAATATTGATTATCAGGGGCGTCTGGTGTTAATTCAGTATCGGCCTAAATGATCGGCATCGTTCTGGTGCTTGCCAGTCTGCTCAGCGTTGGCGGTCAGCTCTGCCAGAAGCAAGCGACACGGCCATTGACGACGGGCGGACGCCGCCGTCACCTGATGCTGTGGCTGGGCCTGGCGCTGATATGCATGGGTGCAGCGATGGTGCTGTGGCTGCTGGTGCTACAAACCCTGCCGGTGGGAATTGCTTACCCGATGTTGAGTCTGAATTTTGTCTGGGTCACGCTGGCGGCCTGGAAAATCTGGCATGAACAGGTTCCGCCCCGCCACTGGTTGGGCGTCGCATTGATTATCAGCGGCATTATCATTCTGGGGAGTGCGGCATAATGGGCGTAATGTGGGGACTGATAAGCGTTGCGATTGCCTCCCTCGCCCAGTTGAGTCTGGGATTCGCCATGATGCGGCTGCCATCGATAGCGCATCCGCTGGCGTTTATTTCCGGGCTGGGCGCTCTTAATGCCGCGACCCTGGCGCTATTCGCCGGTTTGGCGGGGTATCTGGTTTCCGTCTTCTGCTGGCATAAAACATTACACACGCTCGCGCTCAGCAAAGCCTATGCGCTGCTGAGTCTCAGCTATGTGCTTGTCTGGGTAGCCTCAATGCTGTTACCCGGTTTGCAAGGCGCTTTCAGCCTAAAAGCGATGCTCGGCGTATTATGTATTATGGCGGGGGTAATGCTGATTTTTCTGCCCGCCAGATCATGATGGCTTGCGCGTCAACCGCTGCCATTCGTCGCAGGAATAACAGCGTGCATCAACGATTTTTAAGGTCTGGTGTTTTTCCCGATTAATACAATACTGCGCATCCTGTAAAGGCGACAGGATATCGCCGGGACTCAGTAATATCATGGAATTCGCCTCGGCGATCATTTTTAGCGAACCGCCGCTATCGCACAGCACCAGAACATGGCACGCCCTCTTTTTGACATAATGCGATTTCTTAACCAACCATTCCATAGCGCCCCCGTTTCACGCTGATTGTTCATAACACGTTACACATCAACGGATAAACAAAACGGCAATAGCGATGGAATGGTTGTATATTAACCTAACATTAATTTTTACAGATCTTACACACCCACTGCTGGAGCGCACGGCGAGATATTTTAATCCCTCCGTTTTTCAGTTCTGACGGCAGCGTCAACCAGCGAACCGGCTGTTGAAAACGCGCCAGCTTATCACGAACCCATTCAGCGAGGTTCACGTCTCCGGCCTGCGATGCATACTCCACAACCGCAACGGGACGATGACCAAACTCTTTATCTTCTACCGGCACGACGAAGGCTTGTTGCACCAGCGGATGCGCATTAATAACGCGTTCGACTTCCTCCGGCTGAATGCCTTCGCCGCCGCTAAAGAACAGGTTGTCCAGCCGCCCGGCGATGGTTAGCCTGCCGTGGTTCAGCTCGCCGCGATCGCGCGTGGCAAACCAGCCTTCGCCATTAACCAGCGGGATCAGTTTGCCATCACGCCAGTAACCTTCCGCCATACTGGCGGCGCGCAGCCAGACTTCATTATCGACGATTCTGATCTCTCTGCCGGGAAGCGGCGCGCCCACATCATCCGAACCATCGGCCTCTTTGGCGCATACCGTAGACGCGAACTCCGTGAGCCCATACCCGCACCAGCAGCGAATCCCTTGTTTGCTGGCCTGGTCGGTGAGTTCAACCGGAATCACCGCGCCGCCGAGCAAAACGGCTTTCAGCGTCACCGCCGCCCGATTCGCCAGCAACCGCCATAGCTGCGTCGGCACCAGCGAAGCATGAGTACACTCTGCCAGCATCTGCTCCAGCGGTTGCTTATCGCGTACCGTCATGCGCGCCCCGGCGAAGAGCCAGCGCCACATAATACCCTGCCCGGATACATGAAACAGCGGCAGCGATAGCAGCCAGTCATCCTGCGGGCCAAACGGCATTAGCGAAAGCACCCCCTGCGCGCTGGCAAGATGCGCCTGGCACGTATGTACGGCCGCTTTTGGCAATCCTGTGGAACCCGATGTCAGCGTCATGGAAACCAGACGCTGCGGTTGCCAGTCCACAACATACGCCGCTGTGCTCTTTTGTATCTGCAACGCGGTTAATCCGGAAAACGCGTTTTCGCCTTCCAGTGTCAGCGCAAAACGCAGCGTTAACTTCGGCACCAGCGCCTCCAGCAACGTCTGGGGCAACTGCGGATTGACGGGCAGAACCCGCGCGCCGCACTGCATCAGCGCAAGCCATGCCAACAGAGTGCGCGGCTGATTCCCGGCGCGCAGCAGGACACCGTCGCCCTCGCGTACGCCCTGCGCGGCAAACCCGCCCGCCAGCGCATCAATACGCTCACAGAGGGCGCGCCAGCTTAGCACTTCATCGTTCAGGCGCAGAGCGGGCGCCTGACTGCGAACCTGACGCCAGTGGCGCCACGGCCAGTCCGTGAATGTCATAACAGTCGTTCCAGCTCCTCACGCTTCAGACAAGGCAACGCGCTACCGGGCCAGGGGCGAATCTGTTGCGCCTGCATCAGATGCAAGGTATCCAGTCCAGGCAGCGTTCCCGGCGTCAACCAGGCGGCAATCCGCGCCAGTTGCGTCAGGCCGAGGCTGGACTCGATCGAAGAGCTGATGACCGCCGTCAGTCCCAACGCATGGGCGGCAGCGACTTGCTCACGCACTTTATCAAGCGATCCGGTCAGCGTAGGTTTGATAACCACAGCCCTGACGCCCTCTTCGGCTTCAAAGGTGAAATCCGCTTCGCGCAGACTTTCGTCCCAGGCAATCGCGATGCCGGTTTCACGGGCAAAGGCGCGGGAATCATCCCGCGTCTTACACGGTTCTTCGAGAAAGGCGATACGAGCGCGGTAATCCGGATTAACATACTTTGCGAACTGTTGGGCTTTTAGCGGCGTCCAGGCGCGATTCGCATCCAGACGCAGATGCAGATCCGGGATCGCCTCCAGCAGCACATTAACCACCATGCCGTCGCGTACCGCTTCATAAAGACCCACTTTGACCTTAGCGATTTTCTCGCCGGGCATATCGGCAAGCCGCAGCACCAAATCGTCAGGATCGCCAGTGCATAACGGCGCAGCGCGATAGTCCGCCGCCTCCGGCAATACGCCTGTCAGTTCCGCCAGCGCGCAGCTTGCGCCAAACGCGACCGAAGGCATCTCCGGTAATCCCTCGCTCCCCTGAAGCCAGTCGTTCACCCACGTCAGGAGCGCCGTCTGCGCCTCTTCCCACGTTTCCTGACTGAAGCCCGGCAGCGGAGAGATCTCTCCCCATCCCTCACGCTCGCCGTCACGCAGACAAACATACAGCCCGTCGCGAGTTTTTAACCGCCTGTCGCGCAGAACCACCCCCGCGTCCATGGGGATCTGCCAGCGGTATACCTGCGCGCTACGCATTATGGGTTCCGTTTGAATTTGCTGAAGTCAGGCTGACGCTTCTGGTTAAAGGCGTTACGGCCTTCCTGCCCTTCTTCGGTCATGTAGAACAGCATGGTAGCGTTGCCCGCCAGCTCCTGCAGCCCGGCCTGACCGTCACAATCGGCATTCAGCGCCGCTTTCAGGCAACGCAGCGCCATCGGACTGTTTTGCAACATTTCGCGGCACCAGCGCACGGTCTCTTTTTCCAGATCCGCCAGCGGAACGACGGTGTTAACCAGCCCCATGTCCAGCGCCTGTTGCGCATCGTACTGGCGGCACAGGAACCAGATTTCACGCGCTTTCTTCTGACCAACGATACGCGCCATATACGAAGCGCCCCAACCGCCGTCAAAGGAGCCGACTTTCGGACCGGTCTGGCCGAAGATGGCGTTTTCCGCCGCTATGGTCAGGTCGCACATCATGTGCAACACATGACCACCGCCGATAGAATACCCCGCGACCATCGCGACAACCGGTTTTGGACAGGTGCGAATCTGGCGCTGGAAATCCAGCACGTTCAGGTGATGCACGCCGGAGTCATCCTGATAACCGCCGTAATCGCCGCGCACCTTCTGGTCGCCGCCCGCGCAAAACGCTTTATCGCCTTCGCCGGTCAGAATAATCACGCCCACGTTGTCGTCGTAACGGGCATCCGCCAGCGCCTGAATCATCTCTTTGACGGTCAACGGACGAAATGCATTGCGCACCTGCGGACGATTAATGGTGATTTTTGCAATACCGTCGGTGGATTTTTCATAACGAATGTCGGTGTAACCCTCCGAGCAGTCGTGCCATTCTACCGGTGCGTAAAGCATTGTTTCATCAGGATAGATCATAGTGTGTCCTTTAGTCAGAGACGCAGAATCTGAGCCAGACTGTCTACCACGCCAGCGGGGTTTTCCCGATGCGCGTTGTGTCCGGCGTTACGAATAACATGGCATGTCGCCGCCACTTCCTGCGCCAGGGCGCGGAATTTGCTGTCGCGTTCGCCACATAAATAATAAAACGGAAATGCCAGCGCGTTGAGCGCCTCGCGTAAATCCGGCTGGGCGGCAAGCGATGTCGCCTCCAGCATCGCAGCCAGCGTTTCGCCGTTATTCTGGCTACGCAGCGCCGTCAACGTCTGCCTTTGCTGCGCCGTCAGCGAGGCGAACACCGGCTGCTGATACCAGTCGTGAAAAACCTCAGTCAGGGGTTCACGACGAAAACGCTCTGCCCAGCGCCCGTCGGACAATCGTCTTTCAGCGCGCGCCTGTTCATTTTGCAGCCCCGGATGACCGCCTTCGACCACCAGGCCGCACAGGCCTGGTATTCCCTGGCAGGCTGCCATCATCGCCACCCGGCCGCCAAGAGAGTATCCCACCAACCAAAACTTTAGTATGTTGTAACTAATTAACGTAGCGCGCAGTAATCTGATGACATCGGCAAAGCCGCCGACCGGAATAGCCGTAGATCCGCCATGTCCCGGTAAGTCAATATAGAGCCGCGAACAGCCGTGAAACTGTTCGCCAACCGGCTGCCATTCGCGGCAATCGCCAGAAAAACCGTGCAGGAAAACCAGCGAGGGCGCCCCAGGCTGTCCGGGCATGTGCTGCGCGTGCAACATCATAGATGGCTTACCTGAGCCAAAAGTTGCTGCAACGTCTGCGCGCCGTCCGTATCGTTTACCACCAGCTCAATCACCGTTGCCGCCGGGGTTCGCCACGCGCCAGCCAGCGCAGACTCCAGTTCTTCCCAGTTTTCCGGGCGATGATAGCGCAGGTTAAACATGGCAGCCGCATGGTCAAAATGGACGTTTTGCGGCATCAAATAAAAGCGCTCGCGTTTGCTTTGCGGCGTCGGCAGCAGGGAAAAAATCTGCCCGCCGTTATTGTTGACCACAATCAACACAAACGGCGCGGATACCTGACGTAGTAACGCCAGCGCGTTAAGATCGTACAGCGCGGATAAATCGCCGACGATAGCCAACGTCGATTTGGCGCTGGCGCGCTGCACGCCCGCCGCAGTGGAAAGCAGGCCGTCAATGCCGCTCGCCCCGCGATTGCTGTATACCGGATAGCCGGCCGGCAACTGCGACAGCGCGTCGATCAGACGCACCACCAGACTATTGCCCACGAACAATTGCCCCTGCTCCGGCAGATAGTCGCGGATACGGTGCGCCAGCTGCGCTTCGCCAAAGGTGTCTCGCTGCGCGACCACCCGTTGCCACGCCAGTTCCGCCAGACGCGGGATCTCTACACACCACGGTTTACGTTTTTCCGCCGGATGCAGTTCCAGCCAGTCGGCGATTTTCGCTACCAGTCTGCGTCCACGATGGTGCGCCGGGTCCAGACGACCTTCAATATTGTCGATTACCCAGTACTCTTCCGGCTCGCAGGTTGCCTGCCATTGCAGTAAGCGTTTTCCGGTAAGGCTACTGCCAAGCTGGACGACAATCTGCGCCTGCTGCAGTTCGGTCACCGCTTTGGCGTTGCCGAGCCACAGGTCGGCGCACGGCAGCGGCTGCCCGGTTTGCGACAATACGTCGCCAATTAATGGCCATCCCAGAGTTTGCGCCCACTGCGCCACTTTTTTGCCTTCTTCCGCGCTCATACGCCCGGCGACAACGACGCCGCGTTTTTGTCGCCAGAAGAACCAGTCGCGCTGTTTGTCGCTTGCCAGTCGACGCGCTTCGCGCAGCCAGGGTTTTTCATCCTGCCACCAGTCGCCGAGACGCTGCTGCCAGACCAGACCGGTGTCATTCATATCGCCATACAGCGGTTCGGCAAAAGGACAGTTAATGTGCAGCGCGCCCGCATGAAGCATGGCGAGCGCATTGTCGATGGTCGACACCAGCCAGCGCGCCGGAATATCCTGCGTGGGACGCGGCAACGACAGAGTTTGGGAGGGGTGCGAGGCAAACATCCCCGCCTGACGGATCGCCTGGTTGGCGCCGCAGTCAATCAGCTCCGGCGGGCGATCGGCGGTAAGTAAAATGAGCTTCTCGCCCGTCAGACCCGCCTCAATCAGCGCCGGATAGAGGTTCGCCACGGCGGTACCTGAAGTGACAATAACGGCAACCGGCTGTTGGCTGACTTTCGCCAGCCCTAACGCCAGATGACCAAGCCCACGCTCATCAAAGTGCGTATGGTGAATAAAAGCAGGATTCTCTGCCGCCGCCAACGTGAGCGGCGTGGAACGGGAACCAGGGGCGATACAAACATGCCTGACGCCATGACGGGTTAAGGCTTCCAGGATGACCGCCGCCCAGCGCCGGTTAAATGCACTTACTGACATGAGTTTGTCCGGTATCAATCATTGGGACTAAGTATAAAGAGCTGCAAAAATGGATTATTGATATGGGTCGGGAATATGTGACTCATTACGCATCCATCTGCAATAAGGTACGTAACCCGGCCGCTTTATTATCTATTTCCTGCCATTCCTGTTCCGGATCGGAGCCGCGGACGATTCCCGCGCCGGCATACAATCGCACCACATTGGCCGTCACTTTGGCTGAACGTAACGTCACGCAAAACTCACTTTGCCGCGTGGAGAGATAGCCTGCCGACCCGGCATACCATTCACGTTCGAACGGCTCATGTTGTTCTATAAAACAACGCGCGGGTTCACGAGGGATCCCGGCGACCGCTGCGGTAGGCTGTAACTGGTGCAGGCAGAGCGTGTCGTCCGCCTGATTAAGCGCCGTCCAGATACAGCGGCGCAAATGCTGTACCTTGCGCAGTCTGAGCACCTGCGGCGGCAGCACATCCAGCGAGTGGGTGCAGTTTTGCAGTCGCTGGCAGATGTCTTCGACAACCAGCATATTTTCTCGCTGGTTTTTATCGTCTTTCATTAACCATTCGCCAAGCTGCCAGGCTTTATGGTTATCCGGATGGTTCGCCACCGTCCCGGCCAGCGCTTCGGTACGCAGCGCCGTTTCACGCCGCCGCCAGAGCCGCTCCGGCGATGATCCTAGAAAGGCGGTATCGGCGGAAAAAGCCATAAAAAAGTGGTAGCAGTTGAGATTTAAACGACGACTGGACGCCATCATCGCGGCGGCATTGACCGGACGGGAGAATTGTAAGTCGGTGGCCCGCGCCAGCACAACTTTATCAAACGCCTCTTGCGCAATGGTGTGGGTGGCCTGCTGAATCAGCTTCACCCAACCGTCTTTGTCCGGCCAGTGTTGTTCGCTCGTGAGCGAAAGGCGTAGCGCCGGAACAGGCTTAATGCCGACCAGAGAAGCGAGAAACGCTTTCGCCTGGCGCGCATCATCGCGTAGCGAAACGTCACTGTGCAGATGTAAGCGTAAGGTCGCCGTACCCCCGCTACGTCGCCACTCCAGCCGCGGCAGCAATAAGTAGCCCTCTTTCGGCTCGAACGCATTCAGCCCCCAAATACGCAGGTCAGGCTGCGCGTGCTGACGTAAAAACCGTTGCGCCAGATCGAGCGATGAAAAAACGGTGATTGCCCCGAGAACGGCAGCTTCTTCGTCGCCATTGCGCTGTTGCCAGTAGAATTGCGGAAAGGATGACTGGCTGGCCAGCCAGCTCAATGCATCGAAGGCATCGTTTAAAGGGAAAGGCGCATCGAAAACGCAAAGCCCTGGCGTCGCCGGTATCTCTTGCGATAGCTGACGCGTCAGATTTTCCAGCGCAGTAGTAATAGAATGCACGCGGCCCCTCCCTGTTAAAAACCCCACATTATACGGGGTACTGCCCTAAAAAAGCAGTACCTCATTTAGGGAGGGTTGCAATTCTGTTCAGTAGGGGGATTTAGCGCCGCGCCAGCAGCAGTCCAAGTACCAGTCCTACCGCCGCGCCTACGCCAATACCCTGCCAGGGTTTTTCATGAACGTAGTCATCCGCTTTATAAACGGCCTGCTTTGCCCGGTAATAATAGCTATCCGACGCATGGCTTACGCGGTTTTTCACCTCTTCCAGCGCTTGTTCCGCGCGGGCTTTCAGCTCAATGTATTTTTGATCGGCGGGATCGCCTGAGGAACGTAAAATCTCTTCCAGCGTTTCGCTGAGCAAAGTCAGATCATCATCAACACGTGATTCACCAAATTGATATGACATTCTCATTCTCCGTTGTGTTAACACCTGCTCCTAACTATAGTCAACGGTTTCGGTTTATGCCTGATGAACCTCCCGCGCCATTCCCCGGTGCGGAATGCCGTCTTCGTCATAAACATCGGTAACCGGAATAAAACCAAACCGCGCATAAAAAGGTTGTAGATGCGCCTGCGCCCCCAGATATAGCGGCTTATCCGGCCAGTGCCGCCCACAAGATTCCAGCGTTTTCGCCATTAATTGCTGGCCCAGTTTCGCCCCTCGCCAGGCATCGCTGACGATCACCCGGCCAATGACAACCGGTTCTGATTCGTTATCACTTTTCAGAATCCTCGCATACGCCACCAGCTCACCCTGATGCCAGCCCAGAATATGCCGATTGTCGCCGACTAAATCATCGCCATCCACATCCAGGTAAGGACAGCGCTGTTCTACCACAAAGACTGCGCAGCGCAATTTGAGTAACGCGTAAAGTTGAGGAACGGTAAGTTCGCTATGGTGGAGATCCTGCCAGTCAATCATGATGCGCTCCTGTGTTGTGGTAATCTTGGGTTAAACGATAACCAAACGTGTATGGACAAGATGGAATTAATTTTTTTAGGTACGTCCGCAGGCGTTCCCACGCGCTCACGCAATGTAACGGCAATTTTATTACATCTGCAACATCCAACGCAGCCGGGAGTGTGGCTTTTTGATTGCGGCGAAGGGACACAGCATCAAATGCTTAATACCGCGTTTCATCCCGGTAAGCTTGAGCGCATTTTTATCAGTCATCTTCACGGCGATCATCTGTTTGGCCTGCCGGGTCTGCTATGCAGCCGGTCGATGGCGGGGAATCCCCATCCGCTAACCGTATACGGACCTCAAGGCGTGCGTGAGTTTATTGCAACCACACTGCGCCTTAGCGGTTCATGGACCGATTTTCCGTTGCAAATTGAAGAAATTAGCGCGGGCGATATTCTTGACGACGGTCTGCGTAAAGTGACCGCGTTCAGGCTGGAGCATCCACTGGAGTGCTACGGATATCGCGTTGTTGAACATGACAAGCCTGGCGCGCTGAATGCCAGGGCGTTAAAAGCCGCAGGCGTTACGCCCGGCCCGCTGTTTCAGGCGTTGAAGGCAGGAAAAACCGTCACACTTGCCGATGGAAGGCAGATCAATGGCGCCGACTACCTTGCTCCCGCCGTGGCCGGGAAATCAGTGGCGATTTTCGGCGATACCGCGCCCTGCGAGGCCGCCCTCGCGCTGGCGCAGGGTGTAGATGTGATGGTTCATGAAACCACGCTGGATGCGTCAATGGAGGAGAAAGCCAACGCTCGCGGACACAGCTCCACCCGTCAAACCGCGACGCTGGCGCGGGAAGCTGCCGTTGGTCGGCTGATCATGACCCATATTAGCTCACGCTATGACGATAAAGGCTGTCAGCGCTTACTGGCGGAATGCCGCGCTATTTTCCCGGCGACGGAACTGGCTTACGATTTTTCTGTTTTCCCGGTTTAGCGCTCCATTTTTTGTCCTCATTGCCGATAACACTAAAAAAGGCAGGCTTTCATAATGAGGTTAGGATGGACAATTTTCAGAAAGATATTGATGACAGGGCCAATTTAACCCTGTCCAACCGTTTTGAACTGCTGTTATTCCGTCTTGGTACATCGCTGCATGAACAGAAGTCAGAGCTGTTCGGCATCAATGTATTTAAGCTGCGCGAAATCGTACCAATGCCCGCCTTTACGCGCCCGGCAGGCATGAAAGCGCCGCTATTGGGCATGGTCAATATTCGGGATCAGGTCATTCCGGTGATTGATTTGCCAGCGGTAGCGGGCTGCAAGCCGGAAACCGGGCTGAATATTTTGCTGATCACCGAATATGCGCGCAGCGTACAGGCATTTGCCGTCGAGTCGGTGGAAAATATTATGCGTCTTGACTGGCAACAGGTGCATACCGCCGAGAAAGCCGTCAACGGTCGCTACATCACCAGTATTGCCTGCCTGGATGATAACAAAGAAACCAACAACCTGGCGCTGGTGCTCGACGTTGAGCAGATCCTTTATGATATTGTCCCCTCCAGCCACGATCTGCGCGCCACCAATCTGAAGACCAATAAATTTTATATTACCCCTGGCGCGGTAGCCATTGTGGCGGAAGACTCCAAAGTCGCCCGCGCGATGCTGGAAAAAGGGCTGAACGCGATGGGAATTCCGCACCAGATGCATGTGACCGGCAAGGATGCATGGGAGAGAATCCAGCAACTGGCGCAGGAAGCGGAGGCCGAAGGTAAGCCAATTAGCGAGAAAATCGCGCTAGTCCTGACAGACCTTGAGATGCCGGAGATGGATGGCTTTACGTTAACGCGTAAAATTAAAACCGATGAACGGCTGAAAAAGATCCCGGTTGTTATTCATTCTTCCCTTTCCGGCAGCGCCAACGAAGATCATGTGCGTAAGGTGAAAGCCGACGGCTACGTGGCCAAGTTTGAGATTAACGAACTCTCTTCAGTGATACAGGAAGTGATGGAACGCGCGGCGCAAAACATCAGCGGCCCGCTGGTAAGCCGGCAGTTGCTAAGTTAAATTCCGGTCGCTGAGACCTTACAGGCCGGATGGCGGCGCAAGCGCCTTATCCGGTCTACCGTCCTGAGTCATTTTAAAGAATGACATCAGGTAAAAAAACCCGCTTCGTGAAGCGGGTTTTTCGTTTTTACTTATTGCTTACATCAACGGCGTCGCTAACTGCACAAGGCTAATCAGCGGCTGCGGCCAGACGCCCAGTACCAACACCAGCAACGCGGAGATCAGCACCACGATACCGCCTGCGCTGTACTGCCAGTTTGTCGGCGCGTCGCGTCCCGGTTGCTGCGGCGCGTGCAGGTAGAGACTCACCGCAACGCGCAGGTAGTAGTACAAACCAATCGCGGAACCCACCACCACGGCGGCGACCAGCCACCACAGGCTGGCCTGAACGCCGACCGCCAGCACGTAGAATTTGCCGATAAAGCCCAGCGTCATCGGGATACCTGCCAGCGACAGCATCATCACCGTCATCACCGCGGCAAGAACCGGGCGGTGCCAGAATAGACCACGGTAAGAGTACAGAGAATCCGCATCCGGGCCGCGGAACGGGCTGGACATCAGGCTGACCACGCCAAACGCGCCGAGGCTGCTGAACAGATAACCGGCCAGGTAAACGCCTACCGCTTCCATCGACATCTCGCCGCTCTGCAGGGCAATCAGCGCCACCAGCAGATAGCCGAGGTGAGAAATAGAAGAGTAACCGAGCAGACGTTTGATGTTGGTCTGGCTCAGCGCCATCAGGTTACCGAAGATGATAGAGGCAAAGGCGATAATGCCCAGCACCACGCGTACCGCTTCGCTGTCGCCTACCGGCGCATAGAGGAACAGACGCATTACCACGCCGAAGATAGCGATTTTGCTCGCCGTCGCCAGGAAGGTGGAAACCGGCGCAGGCGCGCCCTGGTATACGTCTGGCGTCCACAGGTGGAACGGCACCAGAGAGAGTTTAAAGCCCAGACCGACAATCATCAGGCCAAAGCCCGCCAGCAGCAACGGCTCGTGCAGCATACCATCGCCGAGGCTCTTACCGAGCGCTTCGAAAGACAGGTTGCCGGACTGCGCATAGACCAGCGCCATCCCGAACAGCAGGAAAGACGAGGCGGCGGCGGAGAGGATGGTGTATTTGATACTGGCTTCCAGCGAGCGTTTCTGGCGGAAAGCATAACCAATCAGGCCGAACAGCGGCAGTGAGATCAGTTCAATACCGAGGAACAGCGCCGCCAGATGGTTGGCGTTCGCCAGCAGAATTCCGCCCAGGCTGGCGATTAACACCAGCAGGTAGAACTCTTCCCGGTTGTCGTCGTAACCTTCCAGCCACGGGTAAGCAAAGGTACAGGTGGCAAGACTCGCCAGCAGCACCAGCCCGGTATAGAGCATGGCGAAACCGTCAACCCGCATCAGCGGGGTGACGTCCATGGCGCCCGCCTGGCCAACAAACCAAAGCGAAACCAGAGCAGCGTTAAGCCCAATGACCGACAGCGTGGCATTGAGGAAGTGATTGCGTCGCCACGCAATGGAGAGCATCACAACCACCACCGTCAAGCCGACGATCAGCAGCGGTAGCAGCGCAATCAGGTGTTGTGGAGTTATTGTCATGGCGATTTACGGCCTTGTAGTAGTAACGGAATTAACAAACCACTGCTGGATGTTGCTCATCGCAGAATGCGAGGTATCCAGAATCGGCTGCGGATAGAAGCCAAGCAGTACCAGAAGCACCACCAGCAACAGAATGATAAACAGCTCGCGCAGCGACATCCCTGGCAGTTCCTGGCTGGCAATCTGGCTCTTCGCTTTACCGAAGTAAGCGCGATGCAGCATCGCCAGCGAGTATACAGAGGCGAATACCAGCCCAAAGGTGGAGATCACGGTAATCATCGGCACCACCTGGTAGCTGCCGAACAGAATCATAAATTCGCCGACAAAGTTACCGGTGCCCGGCATACCGAGCGTCGCCACCGCAAAGAACATGGACAGCGCAGGCAACCACTTCATCTTGCCCCACAGGCCGCCCATCATACGCATGTCGCGGGTATGCAGGCGCTCGTACAACTGACCACACAGAATGAACAGACCGGCCGCGGAGAGACCGTGCGCGATCATCTGGATCACCGCCCCCTGGTAGGCCAGTTGGCTGCCGGTGTAGATAGCGATCAGCACGAAGCCCATGTGGGAAACGGAGGTATAGGCAATCAGGCGCTTGATGTCGTATTGGGTAAAGGCCATCCACGCGCCGTAGAAAATGCCGATAACGCCCAGCCACATGGCGATAGGCGCAAACTCCGCCGACGCGTTCGGGAACAATGGCAGGGAGAAACGCAGCAGACCGTAAGCGGCGGTTTTCAGCAAGATACCGGCCAGGTCGACGGAACCGGCGGTCGGCGCCTGGGAGTGCGCATCCGGCAGCCAGCCATGCAGCGGAACCACCGGCATTTTCACCGCGAAGGCGATGAAGAAGCCCAGCATCAGCAGATATTCCACACCGTGGGACATCGGCGTATTCAGCAGCTCTTCATAGTTGAAGGTCCACACGCCGGTCGCGTTGTAGTGCACAAAGACCAGCGCCAGGATGGCAATCAGCATCACCAGACCACTCGCCTGGGTGTAGATGAAGAACTTGGTCGCCGCCGTGATACGCGTTTTCCCGTCAGAAGCTTTGTGGCCCCACAGCGCTATCAGGAAGTACATCGGCACCAGCATCATTTCCCAGAAGAAGAAGAACAGGAACATGTCGATGGCCAGGAACACGCCGATAACGCCGCCTAAGATCCACATCAGGTTCAGGTGGAAGAAGCCCTGATATTTTTCGATTTCTCGCCAGGAGCAAAGCACCGCCAGAACGCCGAGCAGGCCGGTCAGCACCACCATTAGCAGCGACAGTCCGTCGAGCGCCAGATGGATAGAGATGCCAAAACGCGGGATCCACGGCAGAACAAATTCAGATTGCCACTGCGGAATACCGGCGGATTGCGTCAGTGAATAGCCGCCCTGCAACCACAATTGCAGACCGAGCGCCAGCGTCAGCCCCATGGTAATCAGCGCTATCCAGCGCGGCACCTTCACGCCAAAGCGTTCGGTCTGCCAGCACAGAAAGCCGCCGATAAAGGGGATTAATATCAACCAGGGTAATAACATAGCTAAGTATGTCCCTTATATTTACTCCTGCTCAGGCTATCTCACTCGTCAGCCCAAATCCTGCCAGTGCTCACACAAAACGCAGCGCGTTTTGAACGTCCGTAAGGACGGCCCCGTAGGGGTGAGCTTCGCGAATCATCCTCACGTACTTCAGTACGCTCCGGTTGCTGTGCGCTGGCGGTATCCGGTCTGACTTCGCCGATGACGCCTGTACTTCAGGAACAGATTTTCAACGAATTCTAAAAATTATTTTTGGGTTTGTAGGCCGGATAAGCACTGCGCCATCCGGCAGTCGTTCATCCAGCCAACAAACTCAACGCAGTACCATCAACAGCGCCAGCACTACAACCGCGCCGATGCTCATGGATGCCACATACCAGCGCAAATAACCGTTCTCGCTCAGTACCAGGCCTTTGCCTGCAAAACGGGAAAGGATAGCCGGAATGTTCATCAACGCATTAAGCGGGTCGCGCTTCAGCAGCCAGGCGATACCGAGGAATGGCTTGACGAATGCTTTGTCGTACAGCCAGTCAAAGCCCCAGGCGTTATACCACCAGGTGCCCAGCAGACGGCCCGGCGCGCTGTTGGCGATCGACGTCACCAGCGTACGTTTACCCAGCCACAGCCATGCGGCAATCAGGATGCCGGCAATCGCCACTACGCCAGAGGTAATTTCCAGGGTCAACACACGACCATGCGCCAGTTCAGTTGTCTGCGGCAGCACCCCCTGCAATGGCGGCACAATCAGCGCGCCAACAAAGGTAGACAGAATCATCAGGACAATCAGCGGCAGATGGTGGGTAATCCCCTTCCCTGCATGAGCATGAATTTGTTCTTTACCGTGGAATACGATGAAAATCATCCGGAAGGTGTACAGGGAGGTCATGAACGCGCCGACCAGACCCGCCACCATCAGATTGATATGACCGTTCGCCATCGCCCCGGCCAGGATCTCATCCTTACTGAAGAAGCCCGCAGTGACCAGCGGCAGCGCCGACAGCGCCGCGCCGCCCACCAGGAAGCAGGCATACACCAGCGGAATGGACTTACGCAGACCGCCCATCTTAAAGATGTTCTGTTCGTGATGGCAGGCCAGAATGACGGAACCGGACGCCAGGAACAGCAGCGCTTTGAAGAACGCATGGGTCATCAGATGGAAAATCGCCGCATCCCACGCCTGCACGCCAAGCGCCAGGAACATGTAGCCAATCTGGCTCATGGTGGAATAGGCCAGCACGCGTTTGATGTCGGTCTGCACCAGCGCGGCGAAACCCGCCATGACCAGCGTAATCGCCCCGATAATGCCCACCAGATGCAGAATTTCCGGGGTCATCAGGAACAGACCATGGGTACGAGCGATCAGGTAGACACCGGCGGTAACCATGGTGGCGGCGTGGATCAGCGCGGAGACCGGCGTCGGACCGGCCATCGCGTCGGCAAGCCAGGTCTGCAACGGTAGCTGCGCAGATTTACCGACCGCGCCGCCCAGCAGCATCAGCGTCGCCCACATCAGCATGTTGTTGCCGTCAGCAAAGTGCGCTGGCGCCAGCTCGACCATTTCGCGGAAGTTCAGCGTGCCCAGTTCGTTGTAGAGGATGAACAGCGCGAAGGCGAGGAACACGTCACCGACACGGGTCACCACGAAGGCTTTCATTGCCGCTGCGCCATTCTTCGGATCGCTGTAATAGAAGCCGATCAACAGATAAGAGCACAGGCCCACGCCTTCCCAGCCGAGGTACATCAACAGCAGGTTATCGGACAGCACCAGAACAACCATGCTGGCGATAAACAGGTTGGTATAAGCGAAGAAGCGAGAGTAGCCCTCTTCCCCACGCATGTACCAAGAAGCGAACATGTGGATCAGGAAGCCGACGCCGGTGACCACAGAGAGCATGGTCAGCGACAGGCCGTCCAGCACCAGGTTAAAACCGATGTTGAAGTTACCGACCGACATCCACGTCCACAGCGGCTGGCTGAACGCCTGTTTGCCGTTGGCGAAGAAATCCATCCCGACAAACGCTGTCACCAACGCCGCCAGACCAACGGAGCCCACGCCAATAGTCGCGGAGAGATTTTCCGACCAGCGTCCGCGAGAGAACGCCAGCAGTACAAAGCCAATCAATGGCAGAATAATGGTTAAGGCAAGCATGTTCATCCACGCATCTCACTTACTGAATCGATGTTCAGGTTCTGGCGACGGCGATGGAGTTGCAGCAACAGCGCAAGTCCAATACTCGCTTCCGCAGCCGCAAGGCTGATGGCGAGAATGTACATCACCTGACCATCGGTCTGGCCCCAGTAGCTCCCGGCGACCACAAAGGCCAGCGCGGAGGCGTTAATCATGATTTCCAGCCCGATCAGCATAAACAGCAGATTGCGGCGGATAACCAGACCGGTTAAACCCAGGACGAATAAAATCGCAGCGAGGATCAGTCCGTGTGTTAAGGGGATCATGCGCGCTCCTCCGTTTTTCTTTTCGCGCGGTCATCGGCGCGGTTGCTTAGCACTTCGCCCGCACGCTCTTCACGACCGACGTGGAACGCCACCACCAGGCCTGCCAGCAGCAGCATAGACGCCAGTTCGACCGCCAGAACATAAGGCCCGAACAGCGTAATGCCCACCGCTTTCGCGCTAATCGGCGTGCCGTCGATGCCCTGGTCGTTAACGCCCAGAATGGCGTACACAATGACCGCCAGCATAATGGCCGACAAAACCGCCGGACCAATCCACACCTGCGGCTTCAGCCACTGGCGTTCCTGTTCGATTTCGCTGCCGCCGAGGTTGAGCATCATCACCACGAACACAAACAGCACCATGATGGCGCCTGCGTAGACGATAATTTCCAGCGCACCGGCAAAATAAGCGCCCAACGAAAAGAACACCCCGGAAATCGCCAGTAGCGATATCACCAGATACAACAGCGCGTGTACCGGATTGGTATGGGTGATCACTCGCAGGGTCGCAAGGATGGCTATCAGGCCACAGATATAAAAAGCGAATTCCATTGCCCTCTCCTTACGGTAACAGGCTCTTGACGTCGATAGGCTTGGCTTCATTCTCTGCTTCGCCTTTATCTTTGCCGTCGATTGCCATACCCGCCATCCGGTAGAAGTTATATTCCGGGTATTTGCCCGGACCGGAAATCAGCAGATCCTCTTTTTCGTACACCAGATCCTGACGTTTGTATTCGCCCAGTTCGAAGTCCGGGGTCAACTGAATCGCCGTGGTCGGGCACGCTTCTTCGCACAGGCCGCAGAAGATGCAGCGTGAGAAGTTAATGCGGAAAAATTCCGGATACCAGCGGCCATCTTTGGTCTCCGCTTTTTGCAGAGAGATACAGCCTACCGGACAGGCTACCGCACACAGGTTACAGGCAACGCAGCGCTCTTCACCGTCCGGGTCGCGCGTGAGCACGATACGACCACGGTAACGGGGCGGTAAATAGACCGGCTCTTCCGGATACATCCGCGTTTCGCGTTTGGCGAACGCATGCAGGCCGATCATCCAGATACTGCGTACCTGAGTGCCGAAACCTACTAATAATTCTTTTAAGGTCATGGTCTTTGTGTCCCTTATTGCGCCTGCCACAGAATGACAGCCGCCGTTATCAGCAAGTTGATGAGCGTCAGCGGCAGGCAAACTTTCCAGCCGAAGGACATTACCTGGTCATAACGCGGACGCGGTAACGACGCACGAATCAAAATGAACATCATCATGAAGAACGCGGTTTTCAGCGCGAACCAGACGAATGGCGGTAAGAACGGGCCATGCCAGCCACCGAAGAACAACGTTACCATCAGCGCGGAAACGGTGACGATGCCGATGTACTCCCCCACGAAGAACAAACCGAATTTCATACCGGAATATTCGATGTGGTAACCGTCCGCCAGTTCCTGCTCGGCTTCCGGCTGGTCAAACGGGTGACGGTGACAGACCGCTACGCCCGCGATGGCGAAAGTAACAAACCCAAAGAATTGCGGAATCACGTTCCACAGATGCGCCTGGTTATTGACGATATCGGTCATATTAAATGAACCGGCCTGCGCCACCACGCCCATCAGGGAAAGACCAAGGAACACTTCGTAGCTCACCGTCTGGGCAGACGCGCGCATCGCGCCCAGCAGCGAGTATTTGTTGTTGCTCGACCAACCGGCGAACAGCACCGCGTAAACTGCCAGACCGGCCATCATCAGGAAGAACAAAATCCCGATGTTTAAATCGGCCACCACCCAGTTAGGGCTAACCGGCACAATGGCGAAGGAGAGCAGCAGCGAAGTAAACGCGATCATCGGCGCCAGGGTAAAGATGACGCGATCCGAGAATTTCGGGATCCAGTCTTCTTTAAAGAACATCTTGATCATATCCGCGACCAGCTGGAGCGAGCCACCCCAGCCAACGCGGTTTGGTCCATAACGGTTCTGGAACAGACCCAGCAGACGACGTTCGCCAAAGCTCATGAAGGCCCCGCAGGTGACGACCACCAGCAGAATCACCACCGCTTTGAGAATGCTCAGCAGGATCTCAATCAGATCCGGTGTAATCCAACTCATTGTTGCGCCTCCCGCAGATCCTCAAGACGCGCGCCAGCCAGAACCGGCGCGATGCCAGGCATACCCATCGGCAGCCCTACCTGCCCTGCCGCTAACCCTTCAGAGATTTCAACCGGCAGCGTCACCGTATTGCCATCGTAGCTAAAGGAGACGCGCGTCCCGGCATTGACGCCCAACTTCGCGGCATCCGCCGGGTTAAGTTTGATATACGGCTGCGGCATACGGCTCTGGAAGACCGGAGAACGCTGAGACAATTCGTCGCTGCCAAACAGGTGGTAATACGGCGCAATACGCCACTGACCGTCCTGCGCCTGGAAGCTTGCCGGCACGGTAGTGAAATAATCCAGACCGCCCTCAGTCGCTTCAATCAAACGCACGCCCGGATCGCCGTGACGCAGTTTGCCGCCCACTTCATCCTGGAATTTGTTCCACGCCTGCGGGGAGTTCCAGCCCGGCGCCCAGGCGAACGGAATTTCAGATCGCGGGGCAGTCGGTTGGTTATTCCCTTCCATTGAGAAGGCGAACATGGTGTCTTTATCCTGCGGCTGACGTGGTTCATGCACGCTGATATTGGCGCGCATCGCCGTACGACCGCTGTAACGATGCGGTTCGCGCGCCAGCTTCTGCCCACGAATGCGGAAGGTCGCATCCGGCGCGGCGTCCTTAATGCCGGCAAATTGCGGCATGGCGGCAATGACCGCGTCGATCACGTGGTCAAGCTGAGTCCAGTCCACTTCGCGGTTTTCGACGGTGCTGTGCAGTGAATGCAGCCAGCGCCAGCTTTCCAGCATAATCGTCTTGTTATCGTAGTAGGCCGGATCATAAACCTGGAAGAAGCGCTGCGCGCGGCCTTCGTTGTTGATGACCGTACCATCGCTTTCGGCGAAGCTTGCCGCGGAAAGCACCAGATGCGCGTTTTCCATAATCGCCGTGCGCTGATGGTCAACCACCATCACCAGCGGCGCTTTGGCGAGCGCAGCGTTCACGCGCGTAGCGCTTGCATGACGGTGGAGATCGTTTTCCAGCACCACCACCGCGTCCGCGCTGCCGGTTTCCAGCTCGCCCAACGCATCGTCAAGCGAACCGCCGCCCATCATACCCAGCCCCATGCTGTTCACGGAGCGGGCAATCATAGTAATACCGACGTCGGCGCCACGGCCTTTCAGCGCTTTCGCCACGTTGGCGGCCGCCTGAATCACCTCACTGCTACCGGCGTTAGTGCCGGAGATAATCAGCGGTTTTTTCGCGCCGGCCAACGCCTGCACAATGACATCAATTTTGTTTTGTAAGTCGCTGTCGATACCGTCAACCGCAGGCGCTGTATTGTCCAGCGCATGAGCAATCGCAAAGCCCAGGCGCGCCTGATCTTCCACCGGCGCGCGATAGGTCCAGGCGGCGATATCATCCAGACGGGTGTCGTCCACGTTGGTCACGAACAGCGGATGTTTGGCACGCTGGCCGATGTTAAGGATGGCCGCAATCTGCCAGTCGGCCACTTTCTGCGCCGCCGCCATTTCACGCGCTTTACCTTTCACCGCCTGACGTACCGCCAGCGCAACGCGCGCGCCGGTCTGGGTAACGTCTTCGCCCAATACCAGTACCGCGTCATAAGATTCGATCTCCCGCAGCGCCGGGGTGTAAATTCCGCCTTCACGCAACACTTTCAGCGCCAGTTGCAGACGTTCCTGCTCGCCGCGCGCGATACCGGTGTAGAAGTTTTCCGCACCAACCAGCTCACGCAGCGCAAAGTTGCTCTCAATGCTGGCGCGTGGCGAACCGATACCGATCACTTTCTTCGACTGGCGCAGAATATCCGCCGCGCCCTGCATCGCCTGCTCGGCGTTGAGAGTAATAAAGTCATCGCCGCGGCGCTGAACCGGCTGACGCGGACGGTCTTTCAGGTTCACATAGCCATAGCCGAAACGACCGCGGTCGCAGAGGAAGTAGTGGTTAACGGTACCGTTGTAACGGTTTTCGATACGGCGTAATTCGCCATAGCGCTCGCCCGGGCTGATGTTACAGCCGATGGAACACTGCTGGCAGATGCTCGGCGCAAACTGCATGTCCCATTTACGGTTGTAACGCTCGGAGTGCGTTTTATCGGTGAAGACGCCAGTCGGGCAAATCTCGACCAGGTTACCGGAGAATTCGCTTTCCAGCGTACCATCTTCCGGACGCCCGAAGTAGACGTTGTCATGCGCGCCATAGACGCCCAGATCGGTGCCGTCGGCATAATCTTTGTAGTAACGCACACAACGGTAGCAGGCGATACAGCGGTTCATTTCGTGCGAGATGAACGGCCCCAGATCCTGGTTGCGGTGGGTACGTTTGGTGAAACGGTAGCGGCGGAAACTATGCCCCGTCATCACGGTCATATCCTGAAGATGGCAGTTACCGCCCTCTTCACAGACCGGACAGTCGTGCGGGTGGTTAGTCATCAGCCACTCCACCACGCTTTCACGGAACTGTTTCGCTTCTTCGTCGTCAATAGAGATAAAGGTACCGTCGGTGGCTGGCGTCATACAGGACATCACCAGGCGACCACGCGTATCTTCCGCGTTTTGGTATTGCTTCACCGCACACTGGCGGCAAGCACCGACGCTTCCCAGCGCCGGGTGCCAGCAAAAATACGGAATATCAAGGCCGAGGGACAGACATGCCTGTAGCAGGTTGTCCGCGCCGTTGACCTCGTATTCTTTGCCGTCTACATGAATCGTAGCCATTAGCATGCTTCCAAATTAAAAATCGTTAACTCACCAGCGCTCTTTGAGCAGGTTCGGCTGAATACCATTGATTAAATGGGTATTGCTGAACGGCTGCTTGATGCCAGCTTCGAATTCTTCGCGGAAATACTTAATTGCGCTTTGCAGTGGCTCAACCGCGCCCGGCGCATGCGCGCAGAAGGTTTTACCCGGTCCGAGGAAACGACACAGTTGCTCAAGTGTCTCGATATCCCCCGGCTGGCCTTCGCCACGCTCCAGCGCGCGCAGAATTTTCACGCTCCACGGCAACCCGTCGCGGCATGGCGTACACCAGCCGCAGGATTCGCGGGCAAAGAACTCTTCCAGGTTACGCACCAGCGACACCATGCCGATTTCGTGGTCTACCGCCATCGCCAGCGCGGTGCCCAGACGGCTGCCTGCTTTACCGATGCTTTCGAACTCCATCGGCAGGTCAAGATGCGCCTCGGTCAGGAAGTCGGTTCCCGCCCCGCCCGGCTGCCAGGCTTTGAATTTCAGGCCATCGCGCATACCGCCCGCGTAGTCTTCGAGGATCTCGCGCGCGGTGGTGCCGAACGGTAATTCCCACAGGCCCGGATTCTTCACGCGGCCTGAGAAGCCCATCAGCTTGGTACCCGCATCTTTGCTTTTCGAAATGTTCTGGTACCACTCCACGCCGTTGGCGAGGATTGCCGGGACGTTGCACAACGTTTCGACGTTATTCACACAGGTCGGTTTGCCCCATACGCCGGAGGTCGCCGGGAAGGGCGGCTTGGAGCGCGGGTTCGCGCGGCGGCCTTCGAGGGAGTTAATCAGCGCCGTTTCTTCACCACAGATGTAACGCCCTGCCCCGGTGTGCACGAACAGTTCGAAGTCAAAACCGGTGCCAAGGATATTTTTCCCCAACAGGCCCGCCTCGGTGGCTTCGGCAATCGCGCGACGCAGGTGCTGCGCTGCTTCGATATATTCGCCGCGCAGGAAGATGTAGCCGCGGTACGCTTTCAGCGCAAACGCGGAGATCAGCATGCCTTCCACCAGCAGGTGCGGCAGTTGTTCCATCAGCAGACGGTCTTTATAGGTGCCCGGTTCCATTTCATCGGCGTTACACAGCAGGTAACGGATGTTCATGGATTCATCTTTCGGCATCAGGCTCCACTTCAGACCGGTGGAAAAGCCCGCGCCGCCGCGCCCTTTCAGACCGGCGTCTTTTACCTGGCTGACGATTTCATCCGGAGACAGGCCGGTCAGCGCCTTACGCGCGCCTTCGTAGCCGTTTTTGCTACGATATTCATCCAGCCAGACCGGCTGTTTGTCATCGCGCAGACGCCAGGTCAGCGGATGGGTTTCGGGAGTACGGATAATGTTTTTCATTTATACCGCTCCAGTAGTTCAGGAATGGCTTCCGGGGTCAGATGGCTGTGAGTATCCTCATCAATCATCATGTTCGGCCCTTTATCGCAATTCCCCAGGCAGCAGGTCGGCAGCAGCGTAAAGCGACCATCAAAGGTCGTCTGCCCCGGTTTGATGTTGAGATTTTTTTCCAGCGCGGCCTGAATCCCCTGATAGCCGGTGATATGGCACACCACGCTGTCGCAGTAGCGAATCACGTGGCGACCGACCGGCTGACGGAAGATCTGGCTGTAGAATGTGGCGACGCCTTCGACGTCGCTCGCCGGAATACCCAGCACATCGGCAATAGCGTAGATCGCGCCGTCCGGCACCCAGCCACGCTGCTTCTGAACGATTTTCAGCGCTTCAATGGACGCCGCACGCGGGTCTTCGTAGTGGTGCTTCTCGTGCTCTATCGCTTCACGCTCTGCCGCACTCAGCTCAAAAGCCTCGGTTTGTGGTTGTTGATTCTCGTGCATAATTAGCGGTCCACATCTGACATAACAAAATCGATACTACCCAGATAGACAATCAGGTCGGAGACCAGGCTACCGCGGATCGCCGAGGGAATCTGCTGCAGGTGCGCAAAGCTCGGCGTGCGCACGCGGGTACGGTAGCTCATAGTGCTGCCGTCGCTGGTCAGGTAGTAACTGTTAATCCCCTTCGTCGCTTCCACCATCTGGAAGGACTCCTGCGCCGGCATCACCGGGCCCCAGGAGACCTGCAGGAAGTGGGTGATCAGGGTTTCGATATGTTGCAGCGTGCGCTCTTTCGGCGGCGGCGTGGTCAGCGGGTGATCCGCTTTGAACGGGCCTTCCGGCATGTTATCGAGGCACTGCTGAAGAATGCGCAGACTCTGGCGCAGCTCTTCCACTTTCAGCATCACGCGGGTATAGCAGTCGGAAACGCCGCCGCCCACCGGCACTTCAAAGTCAAAGTTTTCGTAGCCAGAGTATGGACGCCATTTACGTACGTCGAAGTCGATCCCGGTCGCGCGCAGCCCTGCGCCGGTGGTGCCCCACTCCAGCGCCTCTTTCGCGCCGTAAGCGGCAACGCCCTGCGAACGCCCTTTCAGAATAGTGTTACGCAGCGCGGCTTTCTCGTAAGAATCCAGACGCTTCGGCATCCACTCAAGGAACTCTCGCAGCAGGCGATCCCAACCGCGCGGCAAGTCGTGCGCGACGCCGCCGATACGGAACCAGGCCGGGTGCATACGGAAACCGGTAATGGCTTCCACCAGGTCATAAATTTTCTGCCGGTCGGTAAAGGCAAAGAAGACCGGCGTCATCGCGCCGACGTCCTGAATAAAGGTCGAGATGTACAGCAGATGACTGTTAATGCGGAACAGTTCGGAGAGCATCACGCGGATGACGTTCACACGATCCGGGACGGTGATCCCTGCCAACTTTTCTACCGCCAGCACGTACGGCATTTCATTGACGCAACCACCGAGGTATTCGATACGGTCGGTATAGGGAATGTAGCTATGCCAGGACTGGCGCTCGCCCATTTTTTCGGCGCCGCGGTGGTGATAGCCGATATCCGGCACGCAGTCGACGATTTCTTCACCGTCAAGTTGCAGGATAATACGAAACGCACCGTGCGCAGACGGGTGGTTCGGGCCGAGGTTGAGGAACATAAAGTCCTCGTTGTCAGTCCCGCGCTTCATTCCCCAGTCTTCCGGCTTAAAGGTCAGCGCTTCCATCTCCAGATCCTGCTTGGCTTTGGTCAGCTCAAACGGGTCGAATTCGGTCGCGCGCGCCGGATAATCTTTACGCAGCGGATGGCCTTCCCAGGTTTGCGGCATCATGATGCGCGTCAGGTGCGGGTGGCCTTCGATATCAATACCAAACATCTCCCAGGTCTCACGCTCGTACCAGTTGGCGTTAGGGAAAAGTTTAGTGAAGGTCGGCACGCGCAGGTCGTTTTCAGACAACGCCACCTTGAGCATGATATCGCGATTACGCTCAATGGAAATCAGGTGGTAGAAAACGGAAAAATCCGCGGCGGGTAACCCGTCACGGTGCGTACGCAGGCGTTCATCCATGCCGTGTAAGTCAAACAGCATGACGTAAGGTTTCGGCAGTTTCTTTAAGAAATCGCCAACCTCCAGTAGTTGTTCACGCTTGACCCAAACAACGGGGATACCGGTGCGGGTCGCCTGAACGGTAAAGGCATCCGGCCCAAAACGGTTGCGCAGTTCGCCGATAACCGGATCATCAAGATGATCGCGGGTACTCCATGCAGCGTCTTGCGCGGTTAAGTCGGTCATATTGTTCACCATTGCAAATGGTCCGTGGTGGTCGGCAGTGCTTCGCGCTATTAAAATAGTGGTTAGCGAAGTGAAGTGCTGCTGCCGACAGGCGCAAATTAAATCTCGTCCGGGGTACGCAGGTTCGTGACGGCAATACGCTCGCCGCGTTTACGTTCGCGTTCTGGCTGCATATTGGCGCGATACACGCCCTGATCGCCCACCACCCATGAGAGCGGACGGCGCTCTTTGCCAATCGATTCTTGCAGCAGCATCAACGCCTGCATATACGCTTCCGGACGCGGCGGACAGCCAGGGATATACACATCCACCGGGATGAACTTATCAACGCCCTGCACTACCGAATAAATATCGTACATGCCGCCGGAGTTGGCGCAGGCGCCCATAGAAATGACCCATTTTGGCTCCAGCATTTGGTCATACAGACGCTGAATAACCGGGGCCATTTTGGTAAAGCAGGTACCGGCCACCACCATCAGGTCAGCCTGACGTGGCGACGCACGCAGCACTTCCGCGCCGAAACGGGCAACGTCATGCACTGCGGTAAAAGAGGTCACCATCTCTACATAGCAGCAAGAAAGGCCGAAGTTGTAGGGCCAAATTGAGTTTTTACGGCCCCAGTTAACCATGTCATGCAGTTTGCCCATGAACACGTTTTTGTTAACTTCCTGCTCCAGGGGGTCGGTTACGATCTCCTGTTTTTGCAGGGGGTAACGGTCATTCTCACCGTTAGGATCTATGCGGGTGAGCGTATAATCCATCTTAATGCCTCGCGGTTAGCGTTGACGATTAGCGATACTGTTCGTTTCCGGGTTCATACGCTCGCGGCGTGAACGCGCGGGCGTCCAGTCCAACGCGCCAATACGCGCCAGATAAACCAGACCAGCCAGTAACACAAAAATAAAAATTGCAGCTTCCACAAAGCCAACCCAGCCGCTTTCGCGGATAGAAGTCGACCATGCGAACAGATACAGCGCTTCAACGTCGAAGATAACGAAGAACATGGCTACCAGGTAAAACTTGGCAGACAGGCGTAAGCGGGCGGTGCCGACCGAGTCGATACCTGATTCAAACGGAACGTTCTTGTGCCTCGCGCGTGCGCGACCGCCCAAAAACCAACCGCCTACCAGCATCAGGCAGCACAGGCCAATGGCAACGATAAGAAAGATAGCGAATGCCCAGTGATGAGCGATGACTTCAGTGGATGTTGACATACTCATTGCTTACTCATCAAAAGTAGCGCCAGTTTCTCTGCTCTTTACGGCAGATGGGCGCCACATCGATTCATGGGGAGGAATAAAAAAAACCCTACAATTACTGTAGAAAATGATAAAAACAGCTAATTGATGTGGTTTTTTACTCCTTTCTATAACCTTTTGTCAACTTTAACAAAAGTTCCTTCACATTAATTTACATCAATTCATCACCATTAACATTAAGTGCCATCCTGGAGAAAATGACTCTTCGGCCAGGGGGGATTTTATGTTGTTGAATCGTGTCCGTTGTGAAGCAAAAGAAATAACACACACCTATTTTGACAGGAATTTGTGAAGATGCCTCCCCCTAAATGGGAGTATTTTCTTGATCTGTGACACGCTTTTGTTAATTCACCCCCTAAAACAGCAACAATTTCTCTAGTTTTTTAACATGCAAATTCATAAAATGGATGTTCTGGTTATTTTTTACCCACATTGAACTGCGAATCGCTACTGGCTGATTTACCGCAACTTTTACAATTTGTGCGGTTAAGCGCGTACAGATGGGCACAAAAAAAGAGCCACTGAGCGTTTTTTCATCGCCAGCGGCTCTTTTTTACATTTACGACTTAGCGCCTTTTGCCTGCGAGCTACTCAAAACCCCCTTCCACCATCAGCGGATCATCTCCGCCCTCTGCAGAAAACTGGTTGTAATGCCATGGGTTTTGATAGCTTTCCATCGCATGGAAAATCACCATCGCCAGCTCGTTCTGGCTATTGGGATCGCGGCACAACAGATATTCCGTATCCGGCAAAGGCGGTAATCCGTCTGCGGCGCCCAGCACGCGAAGGTCGGGACTCATCATTTCGACAGGTCGAGCCGTTACGCCAAGACCGGCTTTAACGGCCGCGCGTACCGCCGGTAATGTAGACGCCACATAGGCCAGCCGCCAGGGAATACCCGCTGCATTTAGCGTCTCCAGCACCATATCGCGGAATGGACTGGGATCGTCCAGCAGGACTAGTGGTACGGGCTCTCCCCTTTGCAAAACATACTCAGCCGCACAATACCAATGGGTGGGCGAGGTCCGCAAATTCAGACAGTCCAGCGAATGAGGTTGGTTAGTCGTCACCACCAAATCTACTTCCTGCGATTTAACCATGTCCACCATATAGGCGTTGCGTTTTACCCGTACATCAAGCGCGAGTTTCGGATAAACCGAGCTGATTCGGCTAAGCAAAAAAGGCAGGATAGTATCAGCTGATTCATCAGAAGCGCCGATTGTTAACACTCCCTGAAGATTACTGAACATTAATGATGAACACGCCTCATCATTAAAACGCAGGATTTTTCTGGCGTACCCCAGAAGCTGGATACCGTGTTCGGTCAAAAGTTTGTTACGGCCATGGCGGGCGAACAATTCCTTTCCCACGAGTTGCTCAAGACGCTGCATTTGCTGACTGACCGCAGACTGAGTACGACATACCGCCGCCGCCGCCGCGGCGAAGGTGTTCAGATCGGCAACGGCCACGAACGTTCTCAGCAGATCGAGATCGAGGTTAATTATCGGACGATTTGCATTTATCATAATTTTTCACTTACTGGCGGGTCATATCGGGCTGACCTGGTTAATGCTGTGCATTCAGAAACAAGCAATTCCATTTGTAATGTGCATCCTTCGCAGTACCGCCTGGTTACCCAGGTAAATGTTAGAATGTAATTGAAAATACGACCAAAACACTTCTCTTACTTACTGATATAATACCAAATGCAACTGATCGGGATATATCAAAGAGAATGTGTCATACCTTTAGGCGTCTACAGATTTCTGCTAATGATGGACGTGTAAATCTTGTAACAAGCGTCAAATAGTTTACCGAGACGCACAGATACAAAAACAATATATTGAACAATAGGTTATGTATAAAATCGCGTCATGAAAATTAGCAGACAACGCAGACTACGCCCCCGTTTCGGATCATTATCTTAACCTAAAACCGCTATATTTATAAGTATTATTACGAATAATCTTAACCTTGGATATGTTATACTAATCGGACCAGAAAGATATTATTACGACTTTAGTAAATGCTTTTTAAATATTAAATAATAATTAATTAAGATTTCTACCATTCATTAATTATACTTAACAATAGTTTCACACCCCCCGCCGCCGGAAAGGTCTAACCTTCTCATTTTACCTTTAATACTCAGTATTTCCGAAATAGCCAGCGCGACACTAATGATGAATGCTTATCTCTCATAAAACAGATAATTTCTGACAACATAAAAAACCACATTACGCGCAATCATATAGAATAAAACACTATACATACAAACAAAAATAGAAAATACATCTAACCAAATGATTTTATGAAGTTTTAAACAGCACGAAAGCGCGTTAAAAATAAACAAAATCTTCTTCTGTTCACTCTTCAAAACTCACCGTCGTGGGAGTACATTGTTTCGTGCTGACTTCCACGGCAGGGAGTGGCAATAACAGCTAAAAGGTCAAGATTCATGTCCCCCATTGAAAAATCCAGCAAACTCGAAAATGTCTGTTATGACATTCGTGGCCCCGTTCTGAAAGAAGCGAAACGCCTTGAGGAAGAAGGTAATAAAGTTCTTAAACTGAATATCGGCAACCCCGCCCCCTTCGGATTCGAAGCGCCGGACGAAATTCTGGTCGATGTCATTCGTAATTTGCCGACGGCGCAAGGATATTGCGACTCGAAAGGGCTTTATTCCGCCCGTAAAGCGATTATGCAGCATTATCAGGCCCGTGGAATGCGCGATGTAACCGTGGAAGATATCTATATCGGTAACGGCGTTTCCGAGCTGATCGTTCAGGCGATGCAGGCGTTGCTTAACAGTGGCGATGAAATGCTGGTTCCCGCGCCCGATTATCCGTTATGGACAGCGGCGGTATCGCTCTCCAGCGGCAAGGCGGTACATTATCTTTGCGATGAATCTTCCGACTGGTTCCCGGACCTTGACGATATCCGCGCCAAAATCACCCCACGTACGCGTGGTATTGTCATTATTAATCCAAACAACCCTACTGGCGCCGTCTATTCTAAAGAATTGTTGATGGAAATTGTCAACATTGCGCGCGAGCATAATCTCATCATCTTCGCCGATGAAATTTATGACAAGATTCTCTATGACGATGCCGAGCATCACTCTATCGCCGCACTGGCGCCTGATCTGCTGACCATCACCTTTAATGGTTTGTCTAAAACCTATCGCGTCGCCGGCTTCCGCCAGGGCTGGATGGTGCTGAACGGGCCGAAAAAACATGCGAAGGGCTATATTGAAGGGCTGGAGATGTTAGCCTCAATGCGCCTGTGCGCCAACGTCCCGGCGCAACATGCTATTCAGACCGCGCTCGGCGGCTATCAAAGCATTAGCGAATTTATTCTGCCGGGCGGTCGACTGTATGAACAGCGTAACCGCGCCTGGGAGTTGATTAACGATATTCCCGGCGTTTCCTGCGTAAAACCGCGCGGCGCGTTGTACATGTTCCCCAGGATCGACGCTAAACGTTTTAATATTCACGACGACCAGAAGATGGTGCTGGACTTCCTGCTACAGGAAAAGGTGCTGCTGGTGCAAGGTACCGCCTTTAACTGGCCGTGGCCGGATCACTTCCGCATTGTGACGTTACCGCGTGAAGATGACCTGGAGATGGCCATCAACCGCTTTGGGCGTTTCCTCTCAGGTTACCATCAATAATCTTAAATTCAGGCTACTTCGGTAGCCTGAATTGCATCTTCATCCCCCTCCCCGCACAATGAAGTCTGCCGCAGTGAAAACAAAAGGTAATCTATGAAGCAGAGCCATTTTTTCGCCCATCTCTCCCGCATGAAGTTGATTAACCGCTGGCCGCTGATGCGTAACGTGCGTACGGAAAACGTCTCCGAACATAGTCTGCAGGTGGCGATGGTCGCCCATGCGTTGGCGGCGATAAAAAACCGTAAATTTGGCGGTCAGCTCAATGCTGAACGCATCGCGCTTCTGGCGATGTATCATGATGCCTCGGAAGTACTGACCGGCGATCTGCCGACGCCGGTAAAATATTTTAATTCCCAGATAGCCCAGGAATATAAAGCGATCGAAAAAATCGCCCAGCAAAAGCTGGTTGATATGGCGCCGAATGAATTACGCGATATTTTCGCACCGCTTATTGATGAGAATGCCTGGAGCGAAGAAGAACAGGCAATCGTAAAACAGGCCGATGCGCTTTGCGCCTACCTGAAATGCCTGGAGGAGCTCTCAGCGGGAAATAATGAGTTTGGCCTGGCAAAAACGCGGCTGGAAAAAACGCTGGAATTACGTCGCAGCCAGGAGATGGACTATTTTATGGCGGTGTTCGTACCAAGCTTCCATCTCTCTCTTGACGAGATAAGCCAGGATTCACCACTTTAGTTGCCGGATGGCGGCTAACGCCTTATCCGGCCTACCGTTCTTCCCGTAGGCCTGATAAGCGTAGCGCCATCAGGCCTTTTCCAGCCTGGGTTAAAACGGAAACAACATCGGAATCATCACAATACAAACCGCCATCACAATAAGCGTGAACGGCACGCCAAGCTTCACAAAATCGCTAAAGCTATAGTTTCCCGGCCCCAGAACCAGAGTATTGACCGGCGATGAAACCGGCGTCATAAAGGCGGCGGATGCCGCCATCGCCACCGCCATCGCAAACGGATAGGGCGACACCCCCATCGATTTCGCCGCCGCCAGCGCAATCGGCGCCATCAGCACCGCCGTTGCCGTGTTAGAAATGAACAGTCCTATGACGGCACACAGCACGAACAGGCATCCCAGCATCATATATGGCCCATAGCCGCCGCCGATATTCATTAACCCTTGCACGACCAGAGAGACGCCGCCGGTTTTTTGCAACGCCTGCGCAAACGGCATCATACCCACAATCAAGATAATGCTCGGCCAGTGGATCGCTTTATATGCGCTTTCAGCATCAATACAGCGAAATTTTCCCATCAGCAGGCAGGCGATAATCGCCGCGATCGGGTTGGGAATTTCATCGGTCAACATCAGCGCCACCATCAGTACCAGGCAGAAAATGGCGTGCGGCGCCTGGCTGTGCGCAGGAGAGGCTTCGCTGACCTCGACCGGCATATTCAGCACCACAAAGTCGCGGCCTTTTTGCCCCAGCAGGCTGATTAACTTCCAGTTCCCCACGACCAGAATGATATCGCCCATCAATAACGGCTCATCGGCCAGCGACCCTTCCAGCGCGACGCCGTCGCGTTTCAGGCCGACCACATTCAGCCCGTAACGTGTACGGAAAGCGATTTCACGCACCGACTTGCCAATCAGTTCAGACTCCGGAATAAGCGAAATTTCCGCCATCCCGACATCCAACGCCTGATCGGAAAAATATTCTCCACGCAATACCATCGGTTCCAGCAGTTGCTCGGCGCAGAACTCTCTGAGGTCGACCTCCGCCGCCGACATATCAATCAGCAGAACGTCGCGAGCGCGAAACTCCGATACGCCGTTCACATTGACGATAACCCGCCGAAAGCGCCGCCAGCGTTCAACGCCGATGACATTGGCGCCGTAACGTTCGCGCAATTTAAGGTCGTCCAGCCGCTGTCCCACCATTGGCGAACCGGGGCGAATCGCCAGACGACGAGCGCGCCCCGTCAGACGGTACTCGCGGATAAGATCGCGGAAAGTGCGCCGCTTACCGGCCTGTTGTCCGGGCGCATCGCCTTTTAGCATGAAGCGCATCACCAGCATATAAACAATGCCGAGCGCCAACACCACTATCCCCAGCGGCGTCACGCTAAAAAAGTTGAACCCGTGCAGGCCTTCACGCAGCAGTTCACTGTTAACCACCAGGTTCGGCGGCGTCGCCACCAGCGTCATCATTCCGCTGATAAGCCCGGCAAAACTCAGCGGCATCATCAGGCGCGAAGGCGAGGTTTGCATATGCATAGAAACGCTAAGAACAACGGGGATAAAGATCGCCACCACGCCGGTTGAACTCATGAAAGCGCCAAGTCCGGCGACGGTGATCATCAGTAAAACCAGCATTTTGATTTCACTGCTGCCCGCCATTTTAACCAGCCAGGTACCGACCACCGTCGCAACGCCGGTGCGCACGAGGCCGTCGCCAATAATAAATAAGGCGGCGATAAGAATGACATTCGGATCGCTAAAGCCGGAGAAGGCTTCCGGAAGGGTCAAGGTACCGCTAAGGACAAAAGCAACAATGACGAATAAAGCCACCGCATCCATACGTACTTTGCCCGTCGCAAACAACACGACGGCAATCGCCAGTAAAGAGAGAACCCAAATCAATTCACCGTTCACAACATATCCTTGTCAGATGAGAAGATAACGCGATTCTGCCATAAATATGCCCCGCCAAAGCGGGGCGATATCATGATCAGGTCTTTCTTAACACCACCACATCGCCGTTTGGTTGTTTAGCGACCGATAATTGCGTCAGGCTATCCAACGCAAAATCAACATCCGCCAGACGCGGCGTGTCGGCCGGCGCATTGACCGCAATGACGTGGCAGCCCGCAGCCAGTCCGGACAGCACGCCAGCCGGGGCATCTTCTACTACGACGCACTCCTGAGGGGCCAGGCCAAGCAGTTGTGCGCCCAGCAAATACGCATCCGGCTCCGGTTTGCCGCGTTTGACTCGTTCGGCGGTGACAAACACCTCTGGCGCTGGAAGGCCCGCGACCTGATGGCGCGCACGCGCGACCGGCATTGAACCGGAGGTAACGATAGCCCACGGAATGCCCGCTTTATTCAGGTGATTGAGTAGATCGACTGCCCCCGGCAACGCGGTGATCCCTGCGGTTTCAGTGGCTTCTATTTGCTCCAGGCGCGTAAACTCAGCGGCAATTTCCGCCTCCGATTTACCCGCCATAAAATGCCGCAACGAGGTGATCGCCTGTTTGCCATGAATAAAGCCCAGCACCTCATCATGAGCAAGGTTAAAACGATCGGCCCAGCTACACCACGCGCGTTCGACAGCAGGTAATGAGTCAACCAACGTTCCATCCAGATCAAACAGAAAACCTTTACACTGCACGCGAGCCTCCTCAGGCATTAATGATTTGATTGATTTCATTCGCGCTCAGGTGGTACTGACGCGGGCAGGCATGCCAGATATTCAACATCCGCTGGTATTTTTCCCACATCGGCGTCTGGGCATTAAAGCCGTGTGTCCCGGCGTCAAAGTGAGTGTAGCGTCCTTCTATATTCACCATAAAACGGACATAGCCGAGGTAGCGCGCTTCCGTCGCGGCGTCAAACCCCAGGAAGGTGACGCGACGTTCGTCGATGGCTTGCGTATCTTTGAGGTTGGTCCAGGAGACGTGCAGCGCATGGTACATCTCCATAATATCGATGATGGTACGACAGGTCTCTTCCGTCAGCTCGCCAAACTCGCGATCCAGCTCGCGCATCTGCAGGCCGTAGCCGCGTTCAATAATTGTTTGTAAGCGACGGTAACGCTCGGCGTTGGTGGGATCGAGCATCGTCATCATTTTGTACTGGTTAGACAAAATCAGACGTTGCGCGTTGGTCATTTCCATTTTGAACTCCTGTATCACGCTATAGCGATGAAAAAAAGAAGGCATTGGTATGCCTTCTTTTATATGCGTAATCCGGGGTCAATTACAAATCATCCAGGAAAGTTTTATCCAGTTGTTTGAAGGCGCGCTTAAGCGTGTCAGCTAATGCCTGGTAATCCGGCTTTCCTTCTACCGGCGCCAGCGCTTGTCCAGCCTCCTGCAATTTACCGCGAACTTCGTAAAACCAGTTAAGGATTGAAGGCGGCAATGGCGTCACGGAACGTTTCCCTAACCACCATAATCCCTGCATAGGCAAGCTCAGGGCGAACAGGGCGGTCGCCACGGCCGGACCTAACTGACCGCCCAGCGCTATCTGCCAGCATAATGTAAAGACGGCGACAGGCGGCATAAATCGTATGGCATAGCGCGTCATACGAATGACGCGGTTTTCGACGAAAACGGGCGCCAGCCGTTTTTCCATCGGCCACGTCTTCGCGTAGTGCTGCCCCCGGCGAAATAAGCTAAAAAAATTTACGGAGCGATTATCCGGTGTCGACATGGCCTACCTCAACTTCACATATAAAATTTAAAAAATTTGTGCAAAACAACAACTGCGAGGGACAACGTTCAAAACATTTTGTCTTCGATACCCACTATCAGGTATCCTGTGTCGGCCTGTCAAAGGCCGGTAGTTTAAAATCATTGAGTCGTCAATATTACACATAGTATGCCATTGGCTGAAAAATACGCAAAATGGCATAGACTCAAAGGTATTTCTTCCATCATGCCCAAAAAAACTCCTGCGCATGATGTTAATCATAAATGTCAGGGCTATCATGCGCTACGCTCTATGGCTCACTGACGTTTTTTTAGCCACGTATCATAAATAGGTACTTCCATGTCGAGTAAGTTAGTACTGGTTCTGAACTGCGGTAGTTCTTCACTGAAATTTGCAATTATTGATGCAGTTAATGGTGATGAATACCTTTCTGGTTTAGCCGAATGTTTCCATCTGCCAGAAGCACGCATCAAATGGAAAATGGACGGCAGTAAACAAGAAGCGGCTTTAGGTGCAGGCGCCGCTCACAGTGAAGCGCTGAACTTTATCGTTAACACTATTCTGGCACAAAAACCAGAACTGTCTGCGCAGTTAACTGCAATTGGTCACCGTATCGTACACGGCGGCGAGAAGTATACCAGCTCCGTAGTCATTGATGAGTCCGTCATTCAGGGCATCAAAGATTCCGCCTCTTTCGCACCGCTGCATAACCCGGCTCACCTGATTGGTATCGCCGAAGCGCTGAAATCTTTCCCGCAGCTGAAAGATAAAAACGTTGCAGTATTCGACACCGCCTTCCATCAGACCATGCCGGAAGAATCTTACCTGTATGCCCTGCCGTACAGCCTGTATAAAGAACACGGCGTTCGTCGCTATGGCGCACACGGCACCAGCCACTTCTATGTAACTCAGGAAGCGGCAAAAATGCTGAACAAGCCGGTAGAAGAACTGAACATTATCACCTGCCACCTGGGCAACGGCGGTTCTGTTTCCGCTATCCGTAACGGTAAATGCGTGGATACCTCTATGGGTCTGACCCCGCTGGAAGGCCTGGTCATGGGTACCCGTTCCGGCGATATCGACCCTGCGATTATCTTCCACCTGCACGACACTCTGGGCATGAGCGTGGATCAGATCAACAAAATGCTGACCAAAGAGTCCGGTCTGCTGGGTCTGACTGAAGTGACCAGCGACTGCCGTTATGTTGAAGACAACTACACCACCAAAGAAGACGCAAAACGTGCGATGGATGTTTACTGCCACCGCCTGGCGAAGTACATCGGTTCTTACACCGCTCTGATGGACGGTCGTCTGGATGCAGTCGTGTTCACCGGCGGTATCGGTGAAAACGCCGCGATGGTTCGCGAACTGTCTCTGGGTAAACTGGGCGTGCTGGGCTTTGAAGTCGACCACGAACGTAACCTGGCGGCCCGCTTCGGCAAATCTGGTTTCATCAACAAAGAAGGTACCCGTCCGGCGGTGGTGATCCCAACCAACGAAGAACTGGTTATCGCGCAAGACGCGAGCCGTCTGACTGCCTGATTTCACACCGCCAGCCTCGCTGGCGGTGCTGTTTTGTAACCCGTCCCCAAAAGACGGTAACGAAAGAGGATAAACCGTGTCCCGTATTATTATGCTGATCCCTACCGGAACCAGCGTCGGCCTGACCAGCGTCAGCCTCGGCGTCATCCGTGCTATGGAACGCAAAGGCGTTCGTCTGAGCGTCTTTAAGCCTATCGCCCAGCCTCGCGCTGGCGGCGATGCGCCTGACCAGACCACCACTATCGTTCGCGCGAACTCTACCCTGCCGGCGGCTGAACCGCTGAAGATGAGCCACGTTGAATCTCTGCTCTCCAGCAACCAGAAAGACGTGCTGATGGAAGAGATCATCGCGAACTACCATGCGAATACCAAAGACGCGGAAGTGGTGCTGGTTGAAGGTCTGGTTCCGACCCGTAAACATCAGTTCGCTCAGTCTCTGAACTATGAAATCGCGAAAACGCTGAATGCGGAAATCGTTTTTGTCATGTCTCAGGGTACCGACACGCCAGAACAGCTGAACGAGCGTATCGAACTGACGCGCAGCAGCTTCGGCGGCGCGAAAAACACCAACATCACCGGCGTTATTATCAACAAACTGAATGCGCCGGTTGATGAACAAGGCCGTACTCGCCCGGATCTGTCGGAGATCTTTGACGACTCTTCCAAAGCGCAGGTGATCAAAATCGATCCTGCTAAACTGCAGGAATCCAGCCCGCTGCCGGTTCTGGGCGCGGTGCCGTGGAGCTTCGACCTGATTGCGACCCGCGCTATCGATATGGCGCGTCACCTGAACGCCACCATCATTAACGAAGGCGATATCAAAACCCGCCGCGTTAAATCCGTCACTTTCTGCGCGCGTAGTATTCCGCATATGCTGGAACATTTCCGCGCAGGCTCGTTGTTAGTGACCTCCGCTGACCGTCCGGACGTACTGGTCGCAGCTTGCCTGGCCGCGATGAACGGCGTAGAAATCGGCGCCCTGTTGCTGACCGGCGGCTATGAAATGGACGCGCGCATTTCTAAACTGTGCGAACGCGCATTCGCCACCGGTCTGCCGGTCTTTATGGTGAACACCAACACCTGGCAGACTTCGCTGAGCCTGCAAAGCTTCAATCTGGAAGTCCCGGTTGATGACCATGAGCGCATCGAGAAAGTTCAGGAATACGTCGCGAACTACGTTAACGCTGAGTGGATCGAGTCGCTGACCGCCACTTCCGAGCGTAGCCGTCGTCTCTCTCCGCCGGCGTTCCGCTACCAACTGACTGAGCTGGCGCGTAAAGCCGGTAAACGCGTAGTGCTGCCGGAAGGCGACGAACCGCGTACCGTCAAAGCGGCGGCAATCTGCGCTGAACGCGGCATCGCCACTTGCGTACTGCTGGGCAACCCGGATGAAATCAACCGCGTCGCGGCATCTCAGGGCGTTGAGCTGGGCGCAGGTATTGAAATCGTCGATCCGGAAGTGGTGCGTGAAAGCTATGTCGCTCGCCTGGTTGAGCTGCGTAAGAGCAAAGGCATGACCGAACCGGTTGCCCGCGAACAGCTGGAAGACAACGTGGTGCTCGGCACGCTGATGCTGGAGCAAGACGAAGTCGACGGCCTGGTTTCCGGCGCGGTTCATACCACCGCCAACACCATCCGTCCGCCGCTGCAGCTTATTAAAACGGCGCCGGGTAGCTCCCTGGTCTCTTCTGTGTTCTTTATGCTACTGCCGGAACAGGTTTACGTTTACGGCGACTGCGCAATCAACCCAGACCCGACCGCAGAGCAGCTGGCAGAAATCGCGATTCAGTCTGCGGATTCCGCCATTGCCTTCGGCATCGAACCGCGTGTGGCAATGCTCTCCTACTCCACCGGCACCTCTGGCGCGGGCAGCGACGTAGAGAAAGTACGTGAAGCGACGCGTCTGGCGCAGGAAAAACGTCCTGACCTGATGATCGACGGTCCGTTGCAGTACGACGCCGCGGTCATGGCTGACGTAGCGAAATCCAAAGCGCCGAACTCGCCGGTTGCGGGTCGCGCTACCGTGTTCATTTTCCCGGATCTGAACACCGGTAACACCACCTACAAAGCGGTACAGCGTTCTGCCGACCTGATCTCCATCGGGCCGATGTTGCAGGGTATGCGCAAGCCGGTGAACGACCTGTCCCGTGGCGCGCTGGTTGACGATATCGTCTACACCATCGCCCTGACGGCGATCCAGGCTTCTCAGCAGCAGCAGTAACAGTAAAAGCTAATGCCGGATGGCGGCGTGAACGCCTTGTCCGGCCTACAGGTGAGATACCGTTGTAGGCCGGATAAGACGCGTTAGCATCGCCATCCGGCATTCTGCTATTTACCCTGCAAAGCGGAATTTTTTGCTTAACTGCGCTGCATCAATGAATAACTATTCCCTTCTTCTCATACTTAGCCTCTTTGCTTTGCAACAGGGATAGTCTGTCATGTCTGTCGTTACAGAATCAAAAACAGCCAGAAAATGGGCAATGCCCGATACGCTGGTCATCATCTTTTTTGTCGCCATTTTAACCAGTATCGCCACCTGGGTCGTCCCCGTTGGGATGTTTGATAGCCAGGAAGTGCAGTATCAGGTCGATGGTCAGACAAAAACCCGCAAAGTCGTCGACCCGCACTCTTTTCGCATTGTGACCAACGAGGCCGGGGAAGCGCAGTATCATCGAGTACAATTTTTCACTACCGGCGATGAAAGACCAGGGCTGATGAATTTTCCGTTTGAAGGGTTAACATCCGGATCGAAATTCGGCACTGCCGTCGGCATCATTATGTTTATGTTGGTGATTGGCGGCGCATTCGGCATCGTGATGCGTACCGGCACCGTGGATAACGGCATTCTGGCGCTTATTCGCCACACGCGGGGCAACGAAGTCCTGTTTATTCCGGTGCTATTTGTCCTCTTTTCGTTAGGGGGCGCCGTATTTGGCATGGGCGAAGAGGCGGTCGCCTTTGCAATTATCATAGCCCCGCTGATGGTCAGGCTGGGCTATGACAGCATTACCACCGTCCTGGTGACCTATATCGCCACCCAAATTGGCTTTGCCAGTTCGTGGATGAACCCGTTTTGCGTAGTCGTCGCCCAGGGGATTGCCGGCGTGCCGGTACTTTCCGGCTCCGGGCTGCGTATTGTGGTCTGGATTGTCGCCACGCTGATTGGGCTGGTTTTTACGCTGGTCTACGCCTCACGCGTGAAAAAGAATCCGCTGCTGTCCCGCGTCCACGAATCCGATCGCTATTTCCGCGAACAGCAGGATGAAGTCGTCCAGCGCCCTTTCACCTTCGGTGACTGGCTGGTACTGCTGGTCCTGACCGGCGTAATGATTTGGGTCGTCTGGGGCGTGATTGTCCACGCCTGGTTTATTCCGGAGATCGCCAGCCAGTTTTTCACCATGGGCGTGGTGATCGGCCTCATTGGCGTTATCTTCCGCCTCAACGGTATGACGGTCAACGTGATGGCGTCCTCATTCACCGAAGGGGCGAGGATGATGATCGCGCCCGCCTTGCTGGTGGGTTTTGCCAAAGGCATTCTGCTGCTGGTCGGCAACGGCGAAGCCGGGGAACCCAGCGTGCTCAATACGTTGCTTAACAGTATCGCGCATGGCATCAGCGGGCTTAATAATGCTATCGCCGCCTGGTTTATGCTGCTCTTCCAGGCGGTATTTAATTTCTTTGTCACGTCCGGTTCGGGTCAGGCGGCGTTAACCATGCCATTACTGGCGCCGCTCGGCGATCTGGTCGGCGTTAACCGTCAGGTGACTGTTCTGGCCTTCCAGTTTGGCGATGGCTTCAGCCATATTATCTATCCGACATCAGCCTCGCTGATGGCCACGCTGGGCGTGTGCCGGGTCGATTTTCGCAACTGGCTGAAAGTGGGGGCGTCGCTGCTGGGACTGCTGTTTATTATGTCCAGCGTGGTCGTCATTGGCGCGCAGATGATGGGATATCATTGATCCAAAATGCCGGATGAGCATCAGCGCCATCCGGCAATATCTCCATGATTAAAGCAGTGATTTCGCGGCTTCTACAATCGCTGCGGCGGTGAGTCCGTACTCTTTTTGTAAGAAATCCTGCGTTCCTACCTGCCCATAACGCTCTTTGACGCCAACACGGCGCATCGGCACCGGACAGTTTTCCACCAGCACTTCCGCCACCGCTGACCCCAGCCCATTATGGATGCTGTGGTTTTCACACGTGACGATACGCCGCGTTTTTTCCGCGTAGTTTTTCACCAACATGCGATCGATAGGCTTTAAGGTGAACATATCAATGACCGCGGCGCTCACGCCTTCCTGCTCCAGTTGGCGCGCCGCCTCCAGCGCCTCCGCCACCATAATGCCGTTGGCGATAAGCGTAATATCATCGCCCTCGCGCAGTACGTTGCCCTTGCCAATGGTAAAGGTAGAGCCTGGCGCATAGATACTCGTCGCCTGCTTACGGATGGTACGCAGCCAGTAAAAACCGTCCAGATCCATTAGCTGGCGTAAAATATCCGCGAACATCACCGCATCCGTCACCTCCAGTACTACGGAGTGCGCCAGCCCGCGAACAATCCCCATATCTTCAAAAGACATATGGGTGCCGCCGTTATGGCACGCCGTCACTCCGGCATCGGAGGCGATCACTTTGACGTTGTTACGCTGATAATCCAGCGCCATGAAGAGCTGATCAAAACAGCGACGGCTGGCAAAAGCGGTAAAAGTATGCACAAACGGTTTGCGACCGGTCAGCGCCAGCCCCGCCGCAGTGCCAATCACATTCGCCTCCATAATACCGCAGTTAATGACATGCTGCGGGTAGTCACGCGCCACGCTGTCCATCGCCATTGAGCTCATTAAATCAGCCTCAAGCGCAATAATTGGGCTTCCGGCCTCAATCTGCCCGGCGACAAAACCGGCGTAAACTTTGCGCATTTCGATATCGTCTTTAAGCCCTGCGGGCGCAAGCTTAATCATGCATGACCTCCAGTTGATGAATGGCCTCATTGAGCGTCTGCTTCATGCCATCCGTCAGGCGTAAGTGGTGAGAATTCGTTAACTGCTCCAGGCATGGCACCCCCTGCCCTTTAATGCTGTCAAGGATCACTACCCGTGGCTGGGCATCGGCGGGCGGCACAGGCTGAACCACCGCCAGTAGTCCGGCGATATCATCGCCTTTGACGGTGACGACATCGAAACCAAACGCACGGAATTTCCCTTCCAGATCGAACGGATTGATAATCTCCTCCAGCTCGCCGTCAAGCTGCTGTTTATTCCAGTCAATGAAAACGGTCAGATTATTCAGGCGGTGGTGGGCAATAAACTGAAACGCCTCCCAGCACTGCCCTTCATTCAGCTCCCCATCGCCGACAATGCAAAATACCCGATTGGGTCGCCGCGCCAGTTTATGCGACAACGCCATACCGCCCGCAATAGAGATGCCCTGTCCCAGTGAGCCGGTCGTGGCGTCCACGCCGCGCGTTTTTAGCCGATCCGGATGGCTGGGAAGACGGGTGCCGTTCTGGTTAAGCGTATTCAGCTCTTCGCGCGGGAAATAGCCTTTAATCGCCAGGGTACTGTACAACGCGGGGCCCGCATGGCCTTTCGACAGTACGAAGTAATCGCGCTCCGGCCAGTCCGGGTCGGCAGGGTCGATTTTCATCACCGCGCCGTACAGAACCGCCAGAGTCTCCACTACCGACATGCTGCCGCCATAGTGACCAAAGCCAAGATGGTTTAAGGATTTGAGCGTGGCGACGCGAATGTCGCGCGCCAGTTGGGTGATTTCGGTTACGTTCATTCTTTCGCTCCGCTATTTTCCTGCACTTCGGCAGTCGCTTTTTTGTTTTTGGCCAACACGTTGTACGCCACCAGTAGCGCGAATAGCGCCACCACCAGCCCCGTGATAGCCATCGGCGACAGATAACGCGCCAGGTTGCCCAGCAAAATACCGATTACGCCAAAGTCAGCATCCGAGAACGTGGTATTGGCGAAGCCGATCGCGCCGAGAACCGGCAGTAACAGCACTGGCAGGAAAGTGATTAATAGACCATTAGCAAATGCGCCGATCATCGCCCCGCGGCGACCGCCGGTGGCATTGCCAAAGACGCCTGCGGTCGCGCCGGTAAAGAAGTGCGGCACAACGCCAGGCAGGATTAACACAAGCTTCATCTGTCCCAGCAGGAACAGCCCCACCAGCCCGCCGAGAAAACTGAACAGGAAGCCAATCAGTACCGCGTTAGGGGCATAGGGATACACCACCGGGCAGTCCAGCGCCGGACGCGCGTTTGGCACCAGTTTTTCTGAAAAGCCGGTAAAGGCCGGAACAATTTCCGCCAGAATCAGACGGACGCCTTGCAGAATGATGAACACGCCGGCGGCGAAGGTGATTGCCATGATGATGGCGTACACCAGATAGTTTTGCCCGCCGCTAAACGTCGCTTCGACATACTCACGCCCTGCGCTGACTGCCATGATCAGATAGATAATCATCATGGTCAGTGAGATCGAGATAGAACTGTCGCGTAAAAAACTGAGGTTTTTCGGCAGGTTCATCTCTTCCGTGGAGCGGGAGCCTTTACCACACAGGCTGCCAATCCAGCCGGAAAGCACATATCCCAGGGTACCGAAGTGACCAAACGCAATGTCATCGGTACCGGTAATCCGCCTCATATAACGTTGGGCCAACGCCGGGAAGAAGGCCATCACCAGCCCCAGGATCAGCGATCCGGTGAAGACCAGCCCTACGCCCTCAAACCCCGCCACGGTCAGGATTACGCCAATCATACAGGCCATGTAAAAGGTGTGATGCCCGGTCAAAAAGATATATTTAAGACGCGTAAAGCGCGCCACGACAATATTGGCCACCATACCAAATGCCATAATTAACGCCGTGGACGCGCCATATTTTTCCAGCGCGATTGAGACTATCGCTTCATTATTAGGAATAATGCCCTGAATATTAAAAGCGTGTTCAAACATCCCCCCTAGCGGGTTTAATGAACCCACCAGTACGGTTGCGCCGCCACCAAGCACAATAAAACCTAAAATGGTTTTAATCGTGCCTTTTACCACATCGGAAAACGCTTTTTTCTGCGCCACCAGACCAATCAGCGCAATTAACCCTACAAGCACCGAGGGCACTTTTAAAATATCAACAACAAAATTCAGCGTTTCAAGGATAAACATATCCACCTCGCCAGCAATAATTATTGTTTAGCGAACCATGCGCGCAGCTGCGTTTCCAGTTCGTTGATGTCGATGATGTTATTGATCACCACCAGTTGGCTTTCCGGTACGCTGGCGCTGGCCGCGATATCTTTGGCCATTACAAAAAGATCGGCAGCCCCGGGCGTGGCCGATGAGAGATCGGAGTGTTCCACTTCAGCGTCAATATTGAGTTTCTTTAATACTTTTTTAATGTTCATTTCTACCATAAAACTACTACCCAGGCCGGAACCGCAAATTGCCATGATTTTCATTATTGTCACCTTTTAAAAGTAGAGTTGGTCTGCATCACGCACGGGCGCAATGTTATTTACCGCAAGAAAATGAAATAAAATCAGAAACGGTCAATAATCGTTTTAATGTCCTCCAGGTTTTTTGCCTGATGTAATTTTTCCATATCTGCATCACTGGAAAATAATTCCGCCAGCGCCGATATCATTTCGATATGACTGTGCTTATCAGGCGCCGCCAGCATAATAATGATGTCAACCGGATCGAATTCGTCTGCGCCAAATGAAACGCCGCGCTGTAGTTTCAGTAACGATAAACCTAACCCTTTCGCCCCCTCTTCCGGCCTCGCATGCGGCATCGCTAACCCTGGCGCTAATACATAATATGGCCCAAGCTTTTGGTGCTGCTGAACAATCGCCGTAATGTATTCCGGTGCGATAACACCTGCGTCCAGCAGGGGTTTGCCGCAAATTTCCAGCGCCTGCGGCCACGTTTCCACGCTCTCCTGTAGCGTGATGGTTGCGTCAGATAACCAGGTTCCCAGCATGTTATTCGCCCCCACGGTGTATGAAATTATGAACAAACTTTATTCAAGCCATTCGATATTAGCTGCGATCGTTATCACAAAGATAGCGCTACCAGCGACTATTACTCAGAATTGTGATAGCGCTATCAAATTAAAATCATGGTGTGAAATCACAGCAAAAAAGCGGATTTAAGGCGTATACTGCCAGTCATGCGAAGCAAAGAACGACAATAAAAAAGCATCTCAACATGTTGTAATGACGCAGGAATTTGTATGTCGATACCCCGTAAACGGCGCAGTACCGGTAAAGTGACTATCGCCGATGTAGCCCAACTTGCCGGTGTAGGCACGATGACCGTATCACGAGCCTTACGCACGCCGGAACAGGTCTCTGATAAACTCCGGGAGAAAATCGAAGCGGCAGTGCATGAGCTGGGCTATATGCCCAATCTCGCCGCCAGCGCGCTGGCGTCTGCCTCCTCGCACACCATCGCGATGGTCGTACCGAACCTTGCGGAAGCGGGGTGTTCTGAAATGTTCGCCGGGCTGCAACAAATTTTACAGCCCGCAGGCTACCAGATAATGCTGGCGGAATCGCAGCATCGCGTGGAACAAGAGGAGAAGCTGCTCGAAACGCTGCTGGCCTCCAACATTGCCGCGGCGATTCTGCTTAGCGTCGAACATAGCACTACCGTGCGCCAGTGGCTGAAAAATGCCTCTATCCCGGTGATGGAGATGGGCGCGATTCGCAGCGATCCTATTGATATGAATATCGGTATTGATAACGTTGCGGCAATGTATGAGCTGACGGAAATGCTGATTCAGCGCGGTTATCAGAATATCGGGCTGCTATGCGCCAATCAGGAGCAGTGGATTTTTCAGCAACATCTGCACGGCTGGTACAAAGCGATGCTTCGCCACCATATGTCGCCAAACCGGGTGATTAATGCCGCCTTGCCGCCCAATTTTTCTACCGGCGCGTCGCAACTGCCGGAGTTTTTACTGGCGTGGCCGGAGCTGGACGCGCTGGTATGCGTATCGGATGAGCTGGCCTGCGGCGCGTTATACGAGTGTCAACGACGGCGGATCAAAGTTCCGGACGATTTAGCGGTGGTCGGGTTTGGCGATAGCGATGTCAGCCGGGTCTGCCAGCCGCCGTTAACCACCATGGCCGTACCGCACCGTAAGATTGGCAGTGAAGCCGGACGGGCGCTGTTGGAAAGGTTAAATCAGGGAAACTGGAGCGATCGAAAATCCATCGCCTCCAGTTTATGTATGCGGGAAAGCTGCTAAAACGCTTATTCCGTCTCTTCCGGTTTCTCCTGGAGCGCGGCTTCGTTTTTGGCGTTGCGGGTCATCCACAGCGCCAGCGCTTTGAGCGAGTCCGGCGTAAATTCATCACAGCGCGCGGTGATCTCCTCCGGGGTCAGCCAACACACTTCGCTGACTTCATCTTCCTGAAGCGCGAAAGGCCCGTGGGAAACGCAGCTAAACAGCGCGCCCCAAACCCGGCAATGTTGGTCTTCAAAGTAAAACAGACCGTGTTCGGCAAACGGCACGCCTGCAATACCCAACTCTTCTTCCGCTTCGCGGCGGGCAGATTCCAGTAGCTGCTCATCAGCCTGAACCACGCCGCCTGCGGTAGCATCTAACATACCGGGCAAAAAATCTTTTGTTTCGGTACGACGCTGTACCAGAATTTTACCCATACCATCATGAACGACGATATACGTCGCACGATGCCGTAAGCGTTGCGCACGCATCTGTTCCCGGCTGGACTGTGCAATGACTTCATTGTCTTCATTCACAATATCCACCCATTCCGTACTTGCCAAACGACGCTGTTCCACCATCAGGAAACCTTCTTATTTCTGGCGCTCTTACGGCGCATTTACGTTTGTGAGGTAAATTACGAGTTAATTGCAACCTGCGCAATGATAATTTGATCATTGAGTGCGATTACGCTCAACACATTATCATCCAGAATACCGTAGCTTGCCGCATACCCGCCTTTCGGGATGCTCACTGACCCAGGATTAAAGTGATACAGTCCTTCCTGCTGTTGCGCCACCGGCAGATGCGTATGACCATAGACCAACACATCGCCAGTATGCAGAGCGGGCAGATTCGTCGGCCCGAAGAGGTGCCCATGCGTTAAAAATAGCCGCCTCTCTTGCGTCAATATTTGCTGCCACGGCGCAGTGATCGGGAAATGCAGCAGCATCTGATCCACTTCGCTATCGCAGTTGCCGCGCACGGCAATGATTTGCGTCGCCACCGCGTTCAGGCGTTCGGCGACCTGGGCGGGCGCATAGCCTTCAGGCAGCGCATTTCGCGGCCCGTGGTTAAGGACATCGCCTAATATCACCAGCCAACGCGCGCCGCTTTGCGCGAACCGCTCAAGCACGCGTTCCGTGGCGGGTAAAGAACCATGAATGTCCGATGCGAACATCAGTTTCATCGCTCACTCCTCGTTGTGAAAAACGGCGTTATAATACTGGAATATGAATAGATTTTCAGCCTGAACGCTTCGAGGAAAGCGCAATAAAACGCTGTACGGAAGCACGCTGCCACTGGAATGTCGCATATGCCGCCAGCGATGTCGGCACGTCATCGCCATGCAGCGCCAGACGATTGATCATCAATGCCAGATCGGTATCGGCAATGCACCATTCACCAAATAAATTTTGCGTCCCCTGCCCCAATAGCGCTTCAGCCGTCGCAAACAGTTTTGCCGCGCTGGCTTTTCCAGCCTCGCTTAACGGCGCTTTTTTCGCCCCGGCAAACACCACGTCGGTAGGCCGTTCTTCGCGAAGCGGCAGTAAATCGCTGCGTAGCCACGCCTGAATCTGTCGCGCGCGGGCGCGTTTTTGTAAATCGTGCGGGTAGATACGCTCCCACTGCGGCGGCGCGAAACGCTCCTCCAGGTATTCCGCAATAGCGGACGACTCGCTCAGCTCAAAATTGTCGGCCTCAAGCACCGGTACGCGCTGCGTCAGCGCATATCCTCGCCAGCCAGGTTGCAGATGTTCTCCCTGGTCCAGATCGCGAGTTTTCAGAGTAAAGGAAAGCCCTTTTTCTTGTAATGCCACCCAGGCGGACAAGACGTAGGGAGAGAAAAAGTTCGCATCCGACCACAGCACAATAACAGGCTTACTCATAATGTCCTCTTGAGGGCGTATTAGGTTTCTTCCCAAAATATAGCGTCTTTCGCCTGCTGTCACCTGATGAAAACTCACACACATCAGGAGGCTTTCTATACTTAATTCAGCCCAGACTCTTTACGCACATGCAGGAGCCAAAATGATTGACCTTTACTACGCCCCCACGCCCAACGGGCATAAAATAACGCTGTTTCTGGAAGAGGCGGAGCTGGCGTATCGTTTGCTAAAAGTAGATATCAGCAAGGGCAATCAGTTTCGCCCTGATTTTTTGGCTATCTCTCCCAATAATAAAATTCCTGCCATCGTCGATCACGCCCCGGCAGACGGCGGTCAACCGCTTAGTCTTTTTGAATCCGGCGAAATTCTTCTCTACCTAGCGGAAAAAAGCGGCAAACTGCTTAGCGGGGAGCTGCGTGAACGCCATACCACGCTGCAATGGCTGTTCTGGCAGGTCGGCGGGTTAGGGCCGATGCTGGGCCAGAATCATCACTTTAACCACTTTGCGCCGCAGGCCATCCCCTATGCAATTGAACGCTATCAGGTTGAAACGCAACGCTTATACAACGTCCTGAATAAACGCCTGGAAACCTCCCCGTGGCTGGGCGGCGACCACTACAGTATTGCGGATATCGCCAGTTGGCCGTGGGTTAACGCACATCAGCGTCAGCGAATCGATCTTGATACCTACCCGGCGGTGTATAACTGGTTTGAACGCATTCGCACGCGTCCTGCGACAGCGCGCGCACTGTTACAAGCGCAACTGCACTGTAACAGTACGAAAGCGTAACGCGGTAGCATACATCATGTATGATGTAGAGGTGTATACACGGAAAAAACCTGCGTCCGGCACCCTTATTCGTATTAAAAACCTGACATTAGGGAAGAGGAAATCCTCCCTACTCTGGAGGTCATATGCAGATTCTGATTACCGGCGGTACGGGCCTGATAGGGCGTCATCTCATTCCCCGGCTGTTAACACTGGGGCATCAGGTGACGGTCGTTACGCGCAATCCCGATAACGCGCGTCAGATTCTCGATTCCAGAGTGACATTATGGAAAGGGCTGGCGGAACGTGAGCACCTCAATGAGATTGATGCCATCATCAATCTGGCGGGCGAACCGATTGCCGACAAGCGCTGGACGTCGCAACAAAAAGAACGGTTGTGCCAAAGCCGCTGGGCTATCACGCAAAAGTTGGTGGATTTAATTCATGCCAGCGCAACGCCGCCCTCGGTGTTGATATCCGGCTCCGCCACGGGCTATTACGGCGATCTGGGTGACGTTGTCGTCACTGAAGATGAGCCGCCGCACAACGAATTTACGCATAAACTTTGCGCCCGCTGGGAACAGATTGCCTGTCGTGCGCAGAGCGACCAGACCCGCGTCTGCCTGCTGCGTACCGGCGTTGTCCTGGCGCCGCAAGGCGGGATTCTGGGGAAAATGGTTCCGCCGTTTCGCCTCGGGCTCGGCGGTCCGGTGGGTAATGGTCGGCAATATCTGGCCTGGATTCACATCGACGATATGGTCAACGGCATTCTGTGGCTGCTGGATAACGATCTTCGCGGTCCCTTCAATATGGTCTCGCCGTATCCCGTCCATAATGAGCATTTTGCTCATGCGCTGGGTCGCGCGCTGCGCCGTCCGGCGATTATTCGCATTCCGGCGACGGCAATTCGCTTATTGATGGGAGAGTCGTCAGTGCTGGTGCTGGGCGGACAGCGGGCGCTGCCAAAACGGCTTGAAGCCGCCGGATTCGCATTTCGCTGGTATGATTTAGAAGAGGCGCTGGCGGATGTGATTCGCTAGTTCCCAAAGCGCCGTATCCTGCCCGGTGAGCGATGCGCCGCCGGGCTTCTTTTATTTCAGCGAGCCTTTCAGGAATTGCTGTAAACGCGGGCTTTGCGGATTGCCGAACACCTGCTCCGGATCGCCCTCTTCTTCAATTTTCCCCTGATGCAGAAAAATAACGTGCGAAGAGACATGGCGAGCGAAGCCCATTTCATGCGTGACCACCACCATCGTTTTGCCTTCTTCCGCCAGTTGTTGCATGATGCGCAACACTTCGCCGACCAGTTCAGGATCGAGCGCCGATGTGGGTTCATCGAACAGTAAAACGTCAGGTTCCATCGCCAGCGCGCGCGCAATAGAAACGCGCTGCTGTTGGCCGCCGGAGAGATGGACGGGATATTTGCCCTGAGCGCGCTCATCAATCCCCACCTTCGCCAGATATTTCAACGCCCGCTCGCGCGCGTCGTGCTTGCTTAATCCCAGTACCTGAATCGGCGCTTCCATCACATTTTCCAGCACCGTCATGTGGCTCCAGAGGTTGAAGTGCTGAAACACCATCGTCAGGCGGGTACGCAACAAGCGTAGCTGATTTTTATCCGCCACTTTGAGCTGCCCGTCTTTGTCGCGCACCAGATTAATGTTCTGACCGTTCACGATAATCGCGCCTTCGCTCGGTTTTTCGAGGAAGTTAATGCAGCGCAAAAAAGTGCTTTTACCGGAGCCGGACGAGCCGATGATGCTAATCACATCTCCGGCGCGGGCCTGCAGCGATACCCCTTTCAGCACTTCATGACCGCCGTAGCGTTTGTGCAAATCGATAACGTGTAATTTATTTTCTGACATCATGTTACTCGAATTATTTAGAGGACACGTGCTGCAACCAGCGTCTTTCCGCCCGACGGAACAGGCTTATCAGGACATACGAAATGAGTAAATACAACACGGCGGCAATGCCAAACGCGGTAAACGGCTGGTAAGTCGCTGAGTTAATATCGCGGGCGATTTTCAACAAATCCGGCACCGTCGCGGTAAACGCCAGCGCCGTAGAGTGCAGCATTAAAATCACTTCGTTGCTGTAGGCAGGCAAGGCGATGCGTAATGCCGACGGCAAAATAATGCAGCGATACATTTTAAATGACGAGAAGCCATAGGCCCGTGCCGCTTCAATTTCACCGTGCGGTACCGAACGAATCGCCCCCGCGAAAATTTCCGTGGTGTACGCGCAGGTATTCAGCGTCAGCGCCAGTACGGTACAGTTCAGTCCGCTGCGGAAAAACGCGTTAAGAAGATCGGTGCCTTTGACTATCTCCAGCGTATACATCCCCGAATAGAACACCAGTAGCTGTACGTACAGCGGCGTGCCGCGAAAAATATACGTAAACAGCCAGATGGGAAAACGGATGAATTTATTACTGGAAACGCGACCTACCGCCAGAATCACAGCCAGAAGACCGCCCATCACCACCGATGAAATTAACAGCCACAGCGTAATCGCCACGCCGGTAAAACGATAGCCATCCGTCCACAGCAGGGATTTCCAGTACTCCTGAATGATCTCAATCACAAATCGGCCCTCTTCACGCCCACAGAATAGCGACGCTCAAGCAAGAGCAGCACACCATTGGAAACGGTGGTAAATACCAGGTAGATAAGTCCACAGACCACGGCAAAATAGAAAGGCTCCCAGGTGCTTTTACCGGCAAGCTGCGTGGCTTTGACGACATCTTCCAGGCCCAGCAGCGACACCAGCGCCGTCGCTTTGAGTATCACCTGCCAGTTATTGCCGATCCCCGGCAGGGCGTAACGCATCATCGCCGGGAACATAATCCGCCGGAAGGTTTGCCCGTGGGTAAAACCAAAAGCCGTCGCCGCCTCGATATGGCCTTTCGGCACCGCCATAAACGCGCCGCGAAAGGTTTCGGTAAAATAGGCGCCGTAGATGAAACCAAGGGTGATAATACCGGCCACCATCGGATCAATATCTATCTGGTCGATACCCAGCGAATCGGTCACCACGTTAAGCGCGATTTGCAATCCGTAAAATATCAGCAGCATTAATACCAGATCCGGCACCCCGCGAATCAGGGTGGTGTACCCTTCAAAAATAAGCCCCGTTACCCGGTTTTGCGAAAGCTTCGCCCCCGCGCCGACGAGACCGATAAGCACGGCCAGCACCACGGAACTGAGCGCCAGTTCCAGCGTGACGATCGCGCCCTGTAAAATTACGCCTGAAAACCCGTACAACATGCAGCCTGTCCTGTTGTGTGTGGTGAAGTAAGAAGCCTCTTTTGCATTTTTGCCTCACATCACGCCGGATGGCGGCTGTGCCTTGCCCGGCCTACGATGCTCCGTAGGCCTGGCATGCACAGCGCCATCAGGCAATGCAGACAGTCAACATTCTTTGGGCTTTATCTGCACCGACGGTGATTAACCGCCATAAACATCAAAATCAAAGTACTTTTTCGCCAGCTTTTCGTAAGTACCGTCAGCACGCATTTCAGCAAAGGCTTTGTTCAGCGCTTCGCGCAGCTCGTTATCCTCTTTGCGCAGCCCCATACCGGTTCCTACGCCGAATAACTTCTCATCTTTCACCGCCGGGCCGCCGAATTTATAGTCTTTTCCGACGGGCTGTTTAAGGAAACCTTCGCTGGCCGCGACCTCGTCCTGGAACGCTGCATCAATACGACCCGCCGTCAGATCGGAATAAATGTTGTCCTGCCCCTGGTAAGAGACGATCTCAATCCCTTTCGGCGCCCAGTGCTCATTGCCGAAGGTCTCCTGCGTCGTCCCCTGTAGCACGCCGACGCGCTTGCCTTTCAGCGACGCGATGGTCGGCTGAATATCAGAGTTCTTCGCCACCACCAGACGGGAATCAGCGGCGTAAAGCTTGTCGGTAAACGCGATTTCCTGCTGGCGCTTTTCAGTGATGGACAGCGAGGACATGATGGCATCAATTTTCTTCGCTTTTAAAGACGGAATCAGCGCATCCAGCGGGTTTTCCACGAACGTACACTGTGTGTTGATACGTTTGCACAGCTCTTTGGCCAGATCGATATCAAAGCCGACCAATTCACCTTGTGCATTTTTGGATTCAAACGGTGCGTATGTAGGATCGGTACCGATACGAATCTTTTGTGGAATAGCGGCAAATGCTGCGGTAGCGCTGGAAAATGCCAGCACCAGAGAAAGGGATAACGCCAGTTTTTTCATAACTATCCTCAACAGACTGTCTTTCCAGGAGATCTTTACAGATCCGATGCGACTATCGTGCCATTAATCAGGCCGACAAGGCAAAGCATTCTACCTTGTCAGCCGGTTTATTTTGCATAAAAATCGATTAAGTATGCATTTATGCGCCTGTTCCGCAACGGCTTATGCACCAAAAAGGTGCAAAACATCTATTTTGCACCGTGATAGTTCCCCAGCGCGGCGCGTTATCCCCTTCCCTCAATCGCCGTAAACATTAAAATCGAAGTACTTTTTGGCCATTTTGTCGTAGGTTCCGTCCTGGCGCAGTTCGGTCAGCGCTTTATCAAACGCGGCTTTTAGCTCGGTATCGTCTTTGCGCAGCCCAACCCCCGTCCCGTCGCCAAAATATTTTTTATCCTTCACGGAAGGACCGGCAAAGGCATACTCTTTGCCCGCTGGCTGCTTCAGGAAACCTTCGCTGGCGGCGACTTCATCCTGCAATGCGGCATCCAGACGACCGGCGGTTAAATCGGAATAGATAAGATCCTGGTTGGCATAAGCCACCACATCCACACCTTTAGTGCGCCAGTTATCATTGGCGTAAGCCTCTTGCGTGGACCCTTGCAGCACGCCGACATGCTTGCCTTTCAGCGATTCCAGCGTCGGCTGAATGGGAGACCCTTTTGCCGCAATCAGGCGTGAATCCGCCGCGTAAAGTTTGTCGGAAAACGCGATTTCTTGCTGGCGTTTATCGGTGATAGAGAGCGATGAAATAATGGCATCAATTTTTTTCGCTTTTAGTGAGGGAATAAGCGCATCAAAGTCGCTGGCGACCCAGGTACATTTCACCTGCATACGCTTACACATTTCATTACCGAGATCGATATCAAAGCCAATAAACTCGCCTTTGGCATCTTTTGATGAGAAAGGCGCGTAGGTGGTATCTGTTCCAATACGAACCGTTTGCGGGAGCGCGGCGTAACTGGCCGCCGTCGCGCCCAGACCTATCAGCAAAGACAAAGCGAGAACGGTCTTCTTCATACATACCCCTCAAGTGGCGTCATTTTCTTATGTTTTACGTGGTGTTGTGTGTTTGCAGACTTTTTCATGCAGGTCTTATGCCATTTTCACGTCAGCAAAACGATTCGACGTTAAATTTGTTAATAAAACGTTGCAATATTGTCCTGATGTTGAAGATAGCAGGTATGACGGTTGAACCGCAGCGTTTCGGCGGCTTTTAACGAATTAAATGTTGAGGATATGATCGCGGTTACAAAATTGCCCTGAAACAGGGCAACAGGGACAATAATGCACGCTAAACAGACAACGCTATGCGCCCTGCCAGCGAACAAAAAGATCGTGCGGAAGGGGGATATCAAATTGATCCAAAACTCGGTTAACCGTTTGATTTATAATATCATCTAACGTCTGAGGAAGATGATAAAAAGCCGGAACCGGCGGCATAATCACCGCGCCTATCTCAGCGGCCTGGGTCATTAAACGCAAATGCCCGATATGCAGCGGCGTTTCGCGCACACACAGCACCAGAGGTCGCCGCTCTTTTAATATCACATCCGCCGCGCGGGTAAGCAGTCCGTCAGTATAACTGTGGACAATCCCCGACAGCGTTTTAATCGAACAGGGCAAGATAACCATTCCCGCCGTCGGGTAAGAGCCCGAGGAAATGCTGGCGGCAATGTCGCGCGCATCGTGCGTCACATCGGCCAGCGCCTGCACCTCGCGCAGCGAAAAATGGGTCTCCAGCGCCAGCGTTTGCCGGGCCGCCTGGCTCATCACCAGATGCGTTTCCACGCTATCGACATCGCGCAAAATTTGTAATAATCGCACGCCATAAATCGCTCCGCTGGCGCCGCTAATTCCTACAATGAGTCGTTTCATGTTCTCTTACCGTTTACGAGCGCCGTTCATCCCACTGTGTTACGTAATCGGCTCAAAGTGGGTCTGAAGAGATACCATGACAAAAGAATCCCTATCATAAAAGCCAGCTCAACCAACATTATCACTACCCCCTGCTCACTAAACCAGGTGCCGACCATAATGGCAAAATTGGTGATAATGACAAATCGGGCCGTCCAGGGGAAAAGCGGCGATCGATAGCGTAGCAAATCGCTGGCGTACGTGCCATTACGCACCGATTGTCGGAAGCGATACTGGCACCATCCGATGGTTATCCATGCCAGGCAACCCACCTGCCCGGTACTGGCGATCAGATATAAATAAAATTGCTGTGCGGGAATATAGCGGGTCAGCAACGACACCAACGCCAGCAAGGCCGTGATTAAAATAGCATACACCGGCACGCCGCCGCCGTTCGTTTTCCCAAAGCAGGCTGGCGCAAAGCGATCGCCCGCCATAGACCACAGCATACGCGAACTGGCGTAAATGGCCGAGTTAGCGGCAGAAACCGCGGCGGAAAAGATCACCAGCGTCATCAGCGTATCCGCCCCCGGAATGCCCGCGTGGGAGAATACCCATACAAAGGGACTTTGTCCATTTGGCGTCAGTTCATGCGGATAGACCAGCGCCAGCACCGCAATCGCCAGGCCGTAAAACAAAATGATTCTGAGACCGATCCCCAGGATCACTTTCGGTAAAATAATGTGCGGCGATTCGGTCTCTCCTGCCGCATTTCCTACCAGTTCCACCCCCTGGAAGGAGTAAATCACGATCGTCATACAGACCACAATTTGCTCCCAACCGTGGGGAAACCACATTCCGTCTGTTTTTAACGTCGGGTGCCAGTCACTATGGCCCATTAGCGAGTAGATCATAACCCCGCCCGCGCAAATAAACAGCACGATCGCGAAAACCTTAATGGCCGAAAGCCAGTATTCGCATTCGCCAAAACTTTTTGCGGAGGTGAGATTGATGGCCGTCAGGATGAGCAGAATCGCCAGGCAGAACATATATACCGGAACCGCGGGGAAAAACTGGTGAGCAATAAACCCTGCGGCAGTGAGGTCGGCCGCCAGGGAAAAGACCCAGCTAAACCAGTAAAGCCAGCCAATGGTATAGCTCCAGCAAGGTGACGGCATAAACATCAGCGCGTAATGTTGAAATGAACCGGAGTGAGGAAAGGCGCATGATAATTCGCCAAGACACATCATCGTCGCCAGCATAATGGTTCCGGCAAACAGATAGGCCAGTAAGGTTCCCGCCGGCCCGACGCTGCTTAACGGTTCGGCAATGCCGATAAATAAGCCGGTGCCAATCGTGCCGCCCAGCGACATCATCAGCAGGTGCCGCTTCTTCAGGTTACGCCGCAGACCGCCTTCAGGCTCTGCTGGCGGAGATTGTTGCAGGGTATCCATCGTTACTCCCTGTCTTTCGTGAGGTCAAAGATGCCGCCGCGACATAGCCGCGGCGGTTATGCGTTAACGCGTAAACCTCCAGGCGACGCCTTTGGTCTGGCAGGCCATTAACAGGCCCGTATAATCCAGCTCAAAGCGAACCACATCGCCTACTTTTAGCGACTGACGACAATCTTCAATATCCACCAGCGTATGATCGCTGGTTTGTCCTAAGATAGTGATAGCGTCGTCGCATGGCACACAGTTATCCGACGGCACATCCTGGCGACCAAACGCCAGCAATGCGCGTCGGCGTATGCCACGATCGACAAAGGTTTTACTTTGCAAAAAGGCATCGACGCCCAGCTCCCCGACCGGGACGGTAGGTTTACTGTTCAGTTCGATGATTTCCGCTTCCAGGATATACATATCGGAACAGGCTTTATCGACCGGTTTTGCGGAGTGGTGAAATTCATTCAGGTATTTCATGTCCACATATTCAATGCCGAATTCATGCAGTCCGCCGATGCGCAGATGATTCAGTCCCTGCGGCCAGATACCTTTATCCAGCAGGTGATAGCTGGTGCAGTTTCCCGCAGAAAGCCGCCGGACAGGAATACCGCTGTCAGCTTCCAGCCGGGCGGCCAGCGCCAGAAAATCCTCGCCATTTTTTACCGTTGGCAACACGGTGCCGTAACAATTAAAGTTGGTGCCCAGTCCATATAATTCCAGACCGGGCAGACCAGTAATCAGAGTCACGGTCTCAAGAATGCGTTGATATTCACCAAACCAGATACCCTCGCGTAAATCGCCCATATCCACCATCAGTAATACCTGATGCGTTTTCCCCTGGCGTTGGGCTTCTTGCGATAATGCCCGTAATACCACCGGCTCGCTATTTAAACTAATATCCGCGTAGCGCACCACATCTTCGATTTCACTCAGACACGGACTGCGTAACAGGCAGGTCGTACATCCTGTCTCGCGTATTTTTTTCAAATTATAGGTTCGTGATTCAGCGATAACGGTAATTCCGCCGTTGAACACCGCCTGCGCGGTTTCCACGCAGCCGTCAAAAACTTTATTGACAGCCATCACGTCAATACCGCTACTTGCCAGCAGAGCTTTTTCCGTGCGGGCGTTTTCTTCCAGCTTGCGTAGATTTATTTCCAGAACTGGCATATACATTTTATTTTCCTCCCGCCATGCTTAAACGGGCATTACGTTTCTGCGCCCGATGGTAAATGTACTCCGCGACGACAACCGCCAGCACGGCTCCGCCAATAATTTTCCCGGCGTACTGGAAATATCCGCCCATATCAATTTGAGAAGGCGGAATAAATAACAGCGCAACGGCAAAGGCGATAGAAAGAAAGCCCAGCGCGGGTAAAATAGCCGGTAAAACCTTGCCCGGAATTTTAAAACTTCTTGGCGTATCCGGCTGAGTCTTACGTAAACGCCAGAACGCCGGGAACATCACCAGGTAAGGAATAAAATAGGTGATGGTCGTTAGCGCCGTTAACATCCAGTAAGCCGCCGCAACGCTTGGCGAAATAAAAGTCGAAAAACACAAGACCGTGACAATAATCGCCTGTACAGTCAAGGCAAAGGCGGGCGTTTTCCACACCGGATGTAATTTGCCGATTCGGTCCCCCAACAGATTATCTTCACGCGAGGCTTCCTGGAGCATATAAATCGGCCCCACCAGCCAGGAGTTAATCTGCCCGAGAGCGCCAAAAAACATACAGATGGCCATAACAGGAATTAACCACGGCATATGCAGCGTGTCCGCAGCAGCATGCATAGCCTGCATGACGCCTGCCACGATGTCGGTTTTCCCTGCGGGTAAAAGCGTGTTTAGCGCCCAGGTACCGACCATATAGATCCCAACGATAACGGCGGCGGAGACGGCCATCGCTCGCGGAAAATCACGCTGTGGATTACGGGTACGCCCGGCAATCATCGGGGCGACCTCCAGTCCGGCAAACGCAAACATCATGCTGGATAAGAAAACGATCGTATCCCAGTGTCCGAGATCCGGAATCCAGTTTTTCGCTGTAGTGTAGTCCGTCTGCATCTGGTGTCCGGTACATAGCCATACCACCGCCAGTAAAATGAGGATGGCGGAGGGAATAAATACGCCGCACCAGGCGCTGATGCTATTAATAATTTTTGTCCATTCCATCCCGCGGATATTCATCAGCGTTAATAGCCAGAAAATTACCGCGGAACCAATACCGATAAATGCTTTATTTTCCGCCAGGCCGCCGCCGATCATATAGCCCAACGCGGTAAAGCCGAATTGCAGCATTAATGGGAAAAACAGTACGCAGGAAAAGAGAAAACAAACCACAACAATCCATGCAATACGTTTACCAAATGCCTCTTTAATCCAGACAAATATCCCGCCATCTTTCGGCCAGCCGGTTGACAGCTCGCCGCATACCATCGCTAAAGGAAAAAACAAACAGAATGCGGCGATCACCCATAACAACATGGCCGATGCCCCGTAAGGCGCCACGTTAGGGATTTGCCGCAAACTCAGAATAGCGATGACATTCATAAAGACAATGTCTTTGATGCCAAGTAAGCCAGAATTCGTGTTACTCATGGTCATCTCCTGTTATGCATTCAGGCATCACTGCCCTCTTCTTATCATCTGACGACGGGCTTCAGCATGAAACTGAAGCCCAAAACAGTATTAATAAATGTCGTACTTGACCATATCTTCGTAACTGTCTTCCCGACGAATCAGACGCGTCTCACCATTTTTATCGATCATCACCACGCCCGTGCGCGGACGGTTGTTATAAACGGTTTGACTTTCAATGGTGTATGCCCCGGCGTCAAGAAATGCGACAATATCGCCAACATGAGTCTCCCTCGGCAGTAAAAACTCTTCGCCTTTCACTCCCATGTGGAAATAATCTCCGCCATCACACAGCGGCCCGGCTAATTTTATCCAGGCGTCGTGCACTGCCGTCATGCGAGAGGCGTTATAGACATAAAAGAACCAGTCAAAATGCTGGCTGTCAGAAAGTACGCTGTAACCGGCGTCGACAAATTTCCATTCAACGTGGCATTCCACATTGCCGTTAAGATCGTAATTTGTTTTACGTTTTTCGCAGGAGACTTCCGTCAGTAACACCGCCGCCGACCCGGTCACTTTACGTCCCGGTTCAATACATATTTCCACATCGGTACGCCATTTATGTACTTCGCGAATGACCGCATCGGCAAAATCCTGGGCGGTAATACCGGCATACATATTATCTTTTAACGGGTCGCCATTCTCGTCGTCATATTTATAGGGAACCGGAATTCCGCCGCCCACGTTGATCAAATCAAATTTAATACCGAGCACCTCTTCCAGACGACGGGATTCATCCACCAGCACTTTAGTCGCTTTTGCGAAAGGCTCTGACTCCGGCACCTGATCGCCCACATGCATATGCAAGCCGCGCAAATGCACATAAGGCATCGCCAGAATGCGGCGGCAGGTTTCTTCCGCCTGTTCCAGGTCGAGACCCGACTTCGCATGGAAAGCGGTAACCAGTTCCGCATGCGTCGCCGAGGGAACATTCGGTTCTACGCGGACGCAAACATTGGCGACTTTCTTCAGCTTGCGAGAGATAGCATCAATATGTTCCAGCTCATACAGGCTATCAACATTAATAAGATACAGATCGTTGGCGATGGCATACTCCAGATCGGCAGGCTTTTTCACCACGCCGTTGAAGACGATCTGATCGCCGCGAAAGCCTATCTCCAGACACTTGCGAACCTCATATTGTGAGTTTGCCTCCGCGCAAATTCCGGCGTCACGAATGGCTTTCAACACCCCCATGACCGAGCAGGTTTTTGACGCAAAGAAGGTTTTGGTATTTTTATGCGCCGCAAATGCCTGCTGGATTTCATGAATGTTACGAATAATCTCCGGCTCAGAAAACACATAGAACGGCGTGGGGTACTGGCGCGCCAGTGCGTCCAGATCGACCCCTTCAAAACACAAATGACCGTCTTTGTGCTGGAAACGGCGATCGCCGTTGATTACCTGCTCACGTAGCTGGTTGTAATTCTGCATAATCGAGTCAGTCATAACGCCCTCTGCTTAATGTTTATGGTAAAAATCCGCATTCTTTACAGGGATAAAGCAAAAGGCATGCCACTATATTTTATAAAAATAATCAATTACTTATAAAAATAAGCTTTTTCTCATTTTCGTCATTGAGTTTGTTATTCATCACAACGACGAAAATTCGTCACTTTTATAATGACAACATGAATAATAGATATGAGGAATGCGTGTATGGCATCCACCAATCAGGAACTGGCCTCGGCGCTCAGGATGTTTTCCCGCTTTTTCGATTTGATTCATCAGCCGTTGGCCGTCATTAATGAGCGTGGTGAATACGTTTACTACAATCAGGAAAGCGCGGATCTGGACGGCTACAGTATTGAACGGGCAATGGGAAAACATATGCTGGATGTCTATCCGGGCATGAAAGAGACCCAAAGTACGATGCTTTCATCGTTAAAAAAAGGCGTGGAATACATTGGCCATTATCAAATTTATTACAATGCGCGAGGCCAGGCCGTTGACTATCAGCACACCACCGCGCCGCTCTATGCAAGCGATGGCGGCATGGTCGGCGTTATCGAAATCGGCAGGAATATGTCCGGCGTCAGGCGGCTCCAGGAGCAGGTGGTAGAACTGAACCAACTGCTGTATGCCGATCACCATGAGAAGCACCATGCCATTATTACCGAAAACCCGGAAATGCTCAGTAATATCGCCAAAGCCAAACGGCTGGCCGCCAGTAATATTCCGGTGACGATTGTCGGGGAGACGGGAACGGGTAAGGAGTTATTTTCCCGCCTGATACATCAATGCAGCAAGCGGGCGAATAAACCCTTCATCGCCCTGAACTGCGGCGCCCTACCGCCTACGCTTATCGAAAGTACGCTTTTCGGCACCGTGCGCGGCGCCTATACCGGCGCGGAAAATAGCCAGGGCTATCTGGAACTGGCAAACGGGGGAACGCTCTTTCTTGATGAGCTGAACGCCATGCCGATAGAGATGCAAAGTAAGCTGCTGCGATTCTTGCAGGATAAAACCTTCTGGCGGCTCGGCGGACAACAGCAACTCCACTCTGATGTCAGGATCGTTGCCGCCATGAACGAAGCGCCCGTCAAATTAATTCAACAAGAACGTCTGCGGGCAGATCTTTTTTATCGGTTGAGCGTCGGAATGTTGACGTTACCGCCGCTGCGCGCCCGCCCGGAAGATATTCCCTTACTGGCGAATTATTTTATTGATAAATACCGTAATGACGTGCCGCAGGACATTCACGGATTAAGCGAGACGGCGCGTGCTGATCTGCTCAATCACGCCTGGCCGGGTAATGTCAGGATGCTGGAAAACGCGATTGTACGCAGCATGATCATGCAGGAAAAAGACGGGCTGCTGAAACACATCATTTTTGAACAGGACGAGTTAAATTTAGGCGTACCGGAAACCGCGCCGGAAAATCCCCTTCCCTCGTCACCCGATCCACAGTATGAAGGGTCGCTGGAGGTACGGGTTGCCAACTACGAAAGGCATTTAATAGAAACCGCGCTGGATACGCATCAGGGGAACATTGCCGCCGCGGCCCGTAGCCTTAACGTATCCCGCACCACGTTACAGTACAAAGTACAAAAATACGCTATTCGCTTCGGCGTGGTGCGTAATTGACATCGGCCAGCGGCATCGCGCCGCTGGCAAAGCCATTAGCCTTCGTTATGCATTTCCAGGTTTTCCATTTCGTTCTGGAACAGCACCGCTTTGGCGTCGTCATTACGTAATGAATCCAGGAAGTCGAGGTATTGCTGGTCTACGTCTTTGGTGACATATACCCCGTTAAATACCGAACATTCAAACTGCTGGATATCCGGATTTTCCGCGCGTACGGCTTCGATCAGATCGTTCAGATCCTGGAAGATAAGCCCGTCTGCGCCGATAATCTGCCGAATCTCATCCACCTCGCGACCATGCGCGATCAGCTCATTGGCGGTCGGCATATCAATGCCATAGACGTTGGGGAAACGAATTTCCGGCGCGGCGGACGCCAGATAAACCTTCTTCGCGCCGGCTTCCCGGGCCATCTCGATGATCTGCTCTGATGTGGTGCCACGCACGATGGAATCATCCACCAGCAGGACGTTCTTATCGCGGAATTCCGCGCGATTAGCATTGAGCTTACGGCGCACGGATTTACGGCGTAGCTGTTGGCCCGGCATGATAAAGGTACGTCCCACGTAACGATTTTTGACAAATCCCTGGCGGTACGGCTTGCCGAGAATACGGGCAATTTCCAGTGCGATATCGCAGGAGGTTTCCGGGATAGGGATCACGACGTCGATGTCCAGATCTTCCCATTCACGAGCGATTTTTTCGCCAAGTTTGGTGCCCATATTCACACGAGCGCTGTAGACGGAGATCTTGTCGATAAAGGAGTCCGGGCGAGCAAAATAAACGTACTCGAACAGGCAGGGATTACTGACCGGGTTATCCGCGCACTGGCGCGTGAACAGTTGCCCCTTTTCGGTAATATAGATAGCTTCGCCCGGCGCAACATCGCGCAGGAATTCAAAGCCCAGCGTATCCAGCGCCACGCTTTCAGAAGCGACCATATACTCCGTACGACCATCGCCAACGTCACGCTTGCCCAGCACTAACGGGCGAATGCCGTGCGGATCGCGAAAAGCCACCATACCGTGACCGATAATCATCGCCACGCAGGCATAGGCGCCGCGGATTTGACGGTTAGTCGCGGCAATCGCGGCAAAAATATTGTCGGCTTCCAGCGGATAGTGACGGAAGTTGTCGAGCTCGCTGGCGAAAATATTGAGCAGGATTTCGGAATCGGAGGTGGTGTTGATATGACGGCGCTTTTCTTCAAACAGCTTTTTACGTAGCTCGTGCGCGTTAGTCAGGTTGCCATTATGGGCCAACGTGATGCCATACGGCGAGTTAACGTAAAAAGGTTGCGCTTCGGAAGCGCTGGAGCTGCCTGCGGTAGGGTAGCGCACATGGCCGATCCCCATGTTGCCCTGCAAACGCTGCATGTGGCGAGCTTCAAAAATATCGTTCACCAGCCCGTTTGCCTTACGCAAGCGGAAGCAGTTATTCGCATCAATGGTGATGATACCGGCAGCATCCTGACCACGATGCTGGAGCACTGTTAACGCGTCATAAATCGACTGGTTGACCGGCATAACACCGGCGATACCGACAATACCGCACATACGTCATTTTCCTCGTTAAGCCACATCTCAGAACCTGTTACGTCCTGGGCAAGAAACTCGACGAGCTTTGCAGATAGTCAAAGAACCATCTGATGATGAAGCTGAACTGCGGGATGAGCTGCGATTTGCTCCAGTCTTCGCTTTTCGACAAGCCGGTAAAGGTATCAAGGAAGAACAGAATGGCGGCGACAATCAGCGCGCCTCGCAGTGCGCCGAAACAGATCCCCAACACCCGGTCAGTTCCCGACAGGCCGGTCTTTTCTACTAGCTGACCTATCACAAAATTCACGATAGCGCCGACGATAAGCGTCGCGATAAACAGTACCGCGATAGCAATCCCATTACGAACCAGTTCGTCTTCAAAGCCCGTAAACCAGACAGACAGGTAAGTGTAGTAGTGACTGGCGACAAAGAAAGCACAGCCCCACGTCACCAGCGATAACGCTTCACGAACAAAGCCGCGGATCAGGCTAACCAGACAGGAAAAAGCAATCACCGCGATAATGGCGTAATCAATCCAGACCATAGATGTCCCACGATTTTACGCCCTGTCGTCCTGTTCGGGGCGCATTCTAACAGAAAAAGAAAACGTTTGCGTAGGGATTTCCTTCCCACGCGTAAATAAAAATGGCGCTGAAAAAATATTCAACGCCATCACACTTTTTATCTCTTCGGGCACGACCAGAAGAGCTGCCATCGGCCTGATAAGCGCAGGATACCAGGTTTATTCCTTCTGCCGGATGACGGCGTAAACGCCTTATCCAGCCTACAGAACTTCGGCTATTACCAGGTGAACACCGTAGGCCTTAACGCTGCGCGCTCAGGCAAAACGCGCCTTAGTTCGGGCTATATCCCATCACCACGCCGCTTAACCCGGAAATCTGCTTGAGCTCGCCAAGCGATCCTTTCATCTTATCTTTCGACGCATCCGGCCCGACGAGAATACGGGTTATTTTACCCTGTACCGGCGTTGAGGGGGAAGTATAAACCCGGAACCCGGCGGAACGAAGCTTGCCGACTATCTCGTTGACTTTATCCGCATTTTTCAGCGCGCCCAACTGTACGACATAGGCTTTGCCGGTCGGCGCAGGTTTATCGTCGGCGACTGGTTGCGGCGCGGGCGTCGGCGTGGAAGCGGCGACAACCGGCTGTTGCGGTTTAGGCTGCGGCTTCGGCTTTTCAACCGGCTTCGGTTTAGGCGTCTCCGCCGGTATCGGATCAAGCTCAACATTGTTAGACGCCATGCGCGACGGGTCCAGCGATGGCGCTGCCGCATCTCCCGCCCGCACCTCTTCAGCCGCCCCTTCCGGCGGCTGTGTCGGCAGCGCCTGCGTTGCGGCAGGCATCATATCCGGCTCATCACGGTCGCCAGGCTTCGGTACCAGTGGAATCGCAGCAAATTCATCCTGATAATGCTTTTTCTGTCCGTCCAGCAGACCGGGAAGCACAATAACCCCCAGCGCGACTAACACAATCGTGCCGACTAAACGATTCTGAAACTTACTCGCCACCGATTCTCCCCGCGTCTATCACTTCCATAACATGTGCGACGGTGTGGAACGATCCGCACACCAGCACGGTATCTTCTGGCTGCGCCGCGTCGATAGCGGCCTGCCATGCCTGCGCGACGCTATCATAGACATTCCCTTTCCCCAGATGTTCCAGAAGTTGTTCCGCCGTCGCGCCGCGCGGCCCCTCTAACGGAGCACAATACCAGTCGTCAACCACGCTTTTCAACCAGGCTAACGTGCCGGCGATATCTTTATCATGCAGCATACCAATCACCGCAAGCACGCGCCCGCGTTTCGGCAACATTTTCAGACGACCCGTCAGGTATTCCGCCGCGTGAGGATTATGGGCAACATCAAAGATAACGCGCGGCGACTCACTCACGATTTGAAAACGTCCCGGCAAGGTAGCCTGCGCAATACCGTCGCGAATCGCCTGCTCGTCAATATTCAACCTGCTGGCGCGCAGCGCGGCCAGAGCGGTGGCGGCATTCGGCTGAGGAACCTGCGGCAACGGCAGTCCGGCAAGCGTGCCGTCGCCATCGGTAAACGCCCACTGGGTCGCTGCCACCTCATAACGCCAGTCAACGCCGCGACGCCGCAACAGCGCGCCGGTCTCCTGCGCGACATCCGCGATGGTTGCCGGCATTTCCGGTTCGCCGACGATAGCGGGTTTTTCCGCACGAAAAATCCCGGCTTTCTCGCGGCCGATACTTTCGCGATCCGGCCCCAGCCAGTCAGTATGGTCAAGCGCGATGCTGGTAATTACTGCTACATCGGCATCCACAATGTTCGTGGCGTCCAGGCGCCCGCCCAACCCGACCTCCAGAATCACCACGTCAAGGTTAGCCTGTTTAAACAGCCACAATGCCGACAACGTACCATATTCAAAATAGGTCAATGAAATATCGCCGCGCGCCGTTTCTATTTCCGCAAAGGACGCGGTATGCGCGGATTCCGCTAATTCTTTCCCCTGCACGCGCACGCGCTCGGTGTAACGTACCAGATGAGGCGAACTATAGACGCCCACACGGTATCCCGCCGCGATTAACACCGACTCCAGCGTGCGACAGGTCGTACCTTTGCCGTTGGTTCCCGCAACGGTAAAAACGAACGGCGCAGGCTTGAGGATGTCCAGACGCGCTGCCACCTGGCTTACGCGCTCAAGGCCTAAATCGATACTCTTGCTGTGCAGGTTTTCCAGATAAGAAAGCCACGAGGCCAGGGGCGACGCAGCTTGAGGTATAGATTTGTTTTTCATTGTTTCCGCTGCTTCTTTACGGTGAAAAGCAAAAGGGCAGAGCCTGCGGCCCTGCCCTTTTCAGTTATCAGGCCTCAGACTCCTGATCCGGCGCCGGAGGCACCACCACGCCTTCACGCGGGGCGTCCGGGTTCGGCGCGGGCAGATTCATCAGCTTCGCCAGAATGCTCGCCAGCTTCAGGCGCATTTCCGGGCGGCGGACTATCATATCAATAGCGCCTTTTTCGATCAGGAACTCACTGCGCTGGAATCCCGGCGGCAGTTTTTCGCGAACGGTCTGTTCGATAACGCGCGGGCCGGCGAAGCCAATCAGAGCTTTTGGCTCGGCGATGTTGAGATCGCCCAGCATCGCAAAACTGGCGGAAACGCCGCCCATTGTCGGATCGGTCAATACCGAAATGTAGGGCAGACCACGTTCCTGCATTTTAGCCAGCGCCGCCGAGGTTTTCGCCATCTGCATCAGCGACATCAGCGCTTCTTGCATACGCGCGCCGCCGGAAGCAGAGAAACACACTAACGGACAGTTGTCTTCCAGCGCCTGTTCAACGGCACGAACGAAGCGTGCGCCAACGACAGACCCCATTGAGCCGCCCATGAACGCGAATTCAAACGCGGCGGCGACAACCGGCATACCGTGAAGCGTCCCTTTCATGACCACCAGCGCGTCTTTCTCGCCGGTTTCTTTCTGCGCGGACGCCAGTCTGTCTTTATATTTTTTGGAGTCGCGGAACTTGAGCACGTCTTTTGGCTCCAGCTCGCTACCCAACTCCACAAGGGAACCTTCATCTAACAGGCTATGCAGGCGATTGCGCGCCGACATGCGCATATGATGGTCACACTTAGGACAGACCTCAAGATTACGTTCCAGCTCAGCGCGGTATAAAACCTGACCGCAGCTATCACACTTGGTCCACACCCCTTCAGGAATGCTTGCCTTGCGGGTGGGAGTAATGTTGCTTTTAATTCGTTCAATCCAGCTCATTGGTGACCTTTCTGCCTGAACCTTAGTCAGCTTTATTATAAGGGGCGCATAATGCCATTTTTGCCCCCAACAGACCATGAATGTTGCACATTAAAACATAACAGCCCGAAACTTTGGATAAAAAAGTGGTCGAACCGCTGAGTTACTTTCTATTTTGCGGCACGCGACGCAGCGCGCTTATGCCGGACAATCTCAATGACGCCAGGTAATATCGAAACCACGATAATCCCCACAATCAGCAGTTTAAGGTTATCCTGAATCAACGGTATCGTACCGAAGAAATAACCGGCGTAGGTAAAGAGCAGTACCCACAGCAGCGCGCCGATGACGTTATAGGCGGCAAAATGCCGATAGGACATGTGCCCCATCCCTGCCACAAACGGCGCAAAGGTTCTGACGATCGGCACGAAGCGAGCGAGAATGATAGTTTTACCGCCGTGTTTTTCATAAAACTGGTGGGTTTTATCCAGATAACTGCGGCGGAAAATTTTCGAATTCGGATTACTGAACAGTTTTTCGCCGAACAGTCGACCAATCGTGTAATTTACCGCATCGCCGACAATTGCGGCGATCAGCATTAACGCCACCATGACATGCACATTGAGATCGTTGGTTTCCAGCGAAGCCAGCGCCCCGGCGACAAACAGCAGCGAGTCGCCCGGCAGGAACGGCGTGACGACCAGGCCGGTTTCACAAAACAGAATCAAAAACAAAATAGCGTACACCCAGACGCCGTACTCCGCGACCAGCTCCGCCAGATGCACATCGATGTGCAGAATAAAATCAATAATAAAGTAGATCAGGTCCATATTTGTCTTTGCCTTTCTACCCGACACGTTTCGGGTGTACGATTCGGATTAGTCCGCCAGAAATAGCGGGCCCATTGGCGGTTTTGGAAGGTCAAACCGGTCAGGGTAATCCACCGCAACCAAATATAGCCCTTCCGCCTTCGCCGTTGCCGCCGCCAGCGTTCTGTCCCTGGCCGCTAACAGCTCTGCGATCCAGCTCTCCGGCTGGTTGTGAGCGCCTACTTCCAGCAGGCTGCCGACAATATTCCTGACCATATGATGAACAAAGGCATTCGCTTTGATATCGACCACCACATAAGGGCCGTGGCGGGTAACGTTGATGTGCATCACATTACGCCACGGCGTGCGCGACTGGCACTGCACCGCGCGAAACGAGGTAAAATCATTTTCGCCAAGCAGACACTGCGCCGCGCGATGCATCCGCTCTGCATCCAGCGGCTCATAGTAATGCGTCACGCCTTTTGCTAACACCGCAGGACGCAGTCGATGATTGTAGATGATATAGCGATAACGGCGAGCCGTAGCGCTAAATCGCGCGTGAAAATCATCCGGTACAGTTTTCACCCAGCGCACGGCAATGTCACCAGGCAAATTCGCATTTACCCCCAGCGTCCATGCCGCATCTTTGCGCAATGCGGTCGTTTCGAAATGGACAACCTGCCCGGTGCCGTGAACGCCGGCATCGGTACGCCCGGCGCAGAACACGTTAATAGGTTCATTTGCCACCTGCGAGAGCGCTTTTTCCAGCTTTTCCTGCACGCTGCGCACTTCATTCTGACGCTGCCAGCCATAATACTTGCTGCCGTCGTACTCAATACCCAGCGCAATTTTATAGACCGGCGATGATTGCTGTCCGGACATCAGTACAGATACTCCTGCACCAGCTTCTCCGCAATTTTAACGGCCATCAGCGCGCCGCCGAAACGCACGTTGTCCGCCACTGACCAGAACTGAATTTGTTCCGGCATACCGTAATCATTATGCACACAGCCAATAGAAAGCTGTGGATTGCCGGAAGCGTCGCCCACCTGCGTCGGGTAATCCGTCTCTTCTGATAGTACGATATCTTCACCGCGGGAAAACGCCTCGCGCGCCTCTTCCGCCGCCAGCGGACGGAGCGCTTCAAAGCTCACCATCTGCGCATGGCCATAGAACACTGGCGACTGCACGACACTGGCGGAGATCATCACGCCATCGTCCTGCAAAATTTTACGCACTTCATCGACGATACGACGTTCCTGGCGCACGCTGCCTTCCCGATCCGGCAGCAGCGGCAGCATATTGAACGCCAACTGGCGGCCAAAGAAATCATCTTCATCAATCGGTATGCCGTTAAGCAACTTCGCACTCTGTCCGGCCAGCGCATCGACCGCTTTTTTCCCCTGTGCGGACGCTGATAACATACTGATGACGGCGATGCGCGACAGTCCCCCCTGATCGATTAACGGCTTGAGCGCCGCCAGCAGTTGACTGGTCAGACTATCGGCGACCGCAATCACGTTACGGTTACGGTAATCCGCCAGTACATACGGGTTAACTTCCGGCACGACCAGCGGCACATCAGGCTCCAGCGCGAACAGACCGCTGGAATCTATCACCAGGCAACCTGCATTGGTCGCGTCGTCTATCCAGGCAGCCGATGCCTCTGCGCCGGCAACGAAAAACGCCAACTGCGCCTGCGTCCAGTCAAAGTCCGCCGCATCCTGGACAATGACCGACTTGCCACCAAAACGGAGGTGCTCGCCCGCGCTTTCATGACGCGCCAACGCATAAATTTCACCGACCGGGAACTGGCGTTCAGCCAGTGTTTCAAGCAGGGCTTCGCCTACGGCGCCCGTTGCGCCCAGAATGGCAATGTTCCAGCCTTCAGACATGGTGATTTACTCCAGAAATACATAAGCGTCCCTGTCGCATTATTCGACAGGGAGCATTAAGAAGACATTAATGTGCCGGGTGATGAACAGCGTTAAAACCTAGCTTACACAGCAAGGCGGCTGCCGTTTCGTCGTCACACATCACGTATAAAGACGACCATTCACGGCGCTCAAGATAATTTTTACGCAATTTATCAAATTCACCCGGAATTCCAGCGACTTTACGCAGCGGCGCATCGTCGCGGCGCACATCATACACCAAATGCGCCAGTCTTTTCAGCGTCGGTTGATCCAGCGGGCCATGAAGCGTAATACGACCAAACTCAGGCGCAGGCAGTAATATCTCCAGCGCGACATGCTGCTCGCGACCGATAAACGCGCTATACGCCTCAAAGACCTGAGTGGTGCCGCGCGCTTTGCCTTCCAGCGTATAACCGGCAATATGCGACGTGCCGATATCCACGGCTTCCAGTAGCGCGACGTTAAGATCCGGTTCGCCCTCCCACACATCAAGCACCACGCTCAGCGGCTGCCCGGCATTAAGTCGCGCCAGCAACGCGGCGTTATCCACCACCGGACCGCGGCAGGCGTTAATGAGAATGGCGCCGGGTTTCAGTCGACGGATCAGCGTCTCATCGGCCAGATGCAGCGTTTTGTACGGTCCGTCTTTATAGAGCGGCGTATGGAAAGTCAGGACATCCGCTTCCTGCACCAGCTCATCCAGCGTACGAAAATCACCCTCGTCCCCGCGTGCGGCGCGTGGCGGATCGCACAGCAACGTGCGGATACCCAACGCTTCAAGCCTGGTCTGTAGCCGGCTTCCGACGTTACCCACGCCGACAATCCCTATAGTGCGATCGCGTAACGAAAAGCCGTCACGTTCGGCCAGCATCAACAGCGCGGAAAACACATACTCCACCACGGCGATAGCATTACAGCCGGGCGCGGCTGAAAAACCGATGCCCGCCTGCTTCAGCCATGCCTCATCCACATGATCGGTGCCTGCCGTAGCAGTACCAACGAAGTTAATCGGCGTGCCGCTCAGCAGCGATTCATTCACTTTCGTGACCGAACGCACCATTAACGCATCGGCATGGTTCAATTCTTCAACGGGGATCGGGCGACCCGGCACTGCCTTTACCTCACCCAGGCGGCTAAATAATTCGCGGGCGTAAGGCATATTTTCATCAACGAGAATTTTCACGACTGTCGTACCTGTTTGAGAACGAGAGTTAACCGGACAAGTGTGCCATAATCTGGCCGCCAGGCATATATTGCTCAGATTTATGGTTAAAGGATAATTAATTATGCATCCCATCTCCGGCGCCCCTGCACAGCCTCCAGGCGAAGGGCGTAATCCTCTTTCCGCTGCGAGCGAGCAGCCGCTTTCCATGCAACAGCGTACGGTACTGGAAAGGCTGATCACGCGCCTGATTTCACTGACCCAGCAGCAAAGCGCGGAAGTATGGGCCGGAATGAAACACGATCTGGGGATAAAAAATGACGCGCCGCTACTGTCGCGCCACTTCCCCGCCGCTGAACAGAATCTTACCCAGCGTCTGGGCGTAGCGCAGCAAAATCACGCCAATCGTCAGGTGCTTTCACAGCTAACAGAGCTGCTTGGCGTCGGAAATAATCGTCAGGCCGTCAGCGATTTTATCCGTCAGCAATACGGTCAAACCGCGCTTAGCCAGCTTACGCCCGATCAACTCAAAAATGTGCTGACGCTCCTGCAACAAGGGCAGCTTTCCATTCCGCAGCCGCAGCAACGTCCGGCAACGGATCGACCATTATTGCCTGCTGAACATAATACGTTGAATCAGTTGGTGACGAAGCTGGCAGCCGCGACCGGCGAGTCAAACAAACTTATCTGGCAATCAATGCTGGAACTCTCCGGCGTGAAAAGCGGCGAGCTCATTCCGGCAAAGCAGTTTACCCATCTGGCGACATGGCTACAGGCGCGGCAGACGCTGTCACTACAACACGCGCCTACGCTACATACGCTTCAGGCTGCGTTAAAACAACCGCTTGAGCCGGACGAACTCACAGCGATCAAAGAGTATGCCCAGCACACTTATCAAATTCAGCCGCAAACGGTGCTGACCACCGCCCAAGTGCAGGATTTACTTAACCATATTTTCCTGCGTCGCGTAGAGCGGGAGACTGATGAGCTCGAACCGCTCTCTATTCAACCCATCTACCGCCCGTTTGCGCCGATGATTGAAACCGTGAAAAATCTGTCTGCGCGACCAGGCCTGTTGTTTATCGCGCTAATAATTGTACTGGCGCTTTTCTGGCTGGTTTCTTAACCGCGCCGGAACGATAATATCGTCACCAGGATGCCAACCACCGCGGAGATCGCTCCCGCGAGGAATACGGAAGGATAGCCGTATGACGTGGCCAGCATGCCCGCCAGCGGGCCGGTAACGCCGTAGGAGATATCCTGAAACGCGGCGTAGCCGCCGAGCGCCGTACCGCGTACCTGTGCAGGTACGCGTTTCACAACCTCCACGCCCAGCGCCGGGAAAATCAGTGAACACCCTGCCCCGGTGAGCGCCGCGCCTACCAGCGCTATCCAGGCCGTCGGCGCCAGCCACAAGAGCAGCAACCCTGCCGTCTCAACCAGCAATGAGACAACGGCGACCTTCACGCCGCCAAAGCGGTCCGGCATCCAACCGAACAATATGCGCATCAGTACAAACGCACCGCCAAACGCGGTCAGGGTGAATCCCGCCATCGTCCAGCCATTGCTGACAAAATAAAGTGAAATAAACGTACCGATGACGGCAAAGCCCACGCCCTGCAATGCCAGGCCCAGGCCCGGTTTCCAGATAAGCCCGACCACGCTCCACAGTGAAGGTCGCTCCCCCGTATACGCAGGCACTTTACGCACGGTGCCGTTGAATGCCCAGGCCAGCAGCGGTAAAACCATCGTCGTCCCCGCCAGCGCCGCGAAGCCAAAGTGGCTATGGATCAGCAAGCCCAACGGCGCACCGGCCGCCAGCGCGCCGTAAATCGCCATCCCGTTCCACGACATCACCTTACCGGAACGCGTTGGGCCAACCAGCCCCAGTCCCCAGGTCAGGGTTCCGGTCAGCAGCTGGCTTTCGCCAAATCCGAGGATCAAACGCCCGACAATAAGCAGCGCGAATTTTACTGGCGCGGAAACCGGCAACAGCGCGGCCAGGAGCCAGGCGGCGCCCGCCAGCCCGCAGGCAAGCATCCCCTGTAACGCCGATCGTTTAGCGCCATATTGATCCGCCAGCCGTCCGGCATAGCCGCGCGTCAGTACCGTCGCAAAAAACTGAATGCCCACGGCGATCCCAACCATCGTATTGCTATAGCCCAGTTCGTGATGAACAAAAAGCGGGATGACGGGTAACGGCAGGCCGACCGTCATATAGGTCAGGAAAACCGCAAAGGCGATGCGGAACAGCGAAAAATTCGCAGACGGGGTCGTTGTTTTTTGGCTAACTGCTGTCATGCATTACTCCAGAATGCAGAGTAAGGCGGGGAAAGGCCACGCCCCCCTCTACCTGAACGTCAGGATTAAGGTGCGTTGGATAACGTTAAACGCTTACGCATTATCGGAAGGATAATGTAGAGAGTGAAGTCTGCCTGTGAGACGCGAAACTTGTCAACCTTGAAATTGCAGCCAGGGTATCAACGTGGCGGCGTGTCATCAAACAGAAAGGGAAAGACCGCTTTCATCCCTCTCACCTTAAACCGTCCGGTCACCTGCTTGCGCTGTTCTGGCGTCAGTAACCTGAACATCATCTCCCAGATATCTTCAGGCTCCGCTTCCTGTAAGGAAATGGGTTCCGGCGTCGGTTCCTCTCCGCTGTCGTCCAGATAACGATGAACATAAAGAGGGAAAACAGATATATGAAACTCCTCGGCCTTTGATTTAACACGCTTACGCCTGACACCCTCTTTCCCTTCGCTGTACTTATACAAACGTTCGCGAACCGCAGGCTCGCTTCCCGGAAACCCCGGTAAGCCAAGACATTCCTTAACCGTGAACCATTCCTTTGCCATCGGTTTCTTTCCTTTTCCCTGATGAAATAAAAATATTTCTTCTTTTTCGCGAAATTTCGCTTTCTTTCTGGCACTATTCTTAGCGTGAAAAAGAAAGTAACTTTCTTTTTCACGCGCTAATTTTTACCTTAAAAATATCGGTGCCGATAACACATCTTCTTAGGATTACAGAATGGAACCAAAAAGCCAAGACTGGCATCGTGCAGATATTAAAAGTGCACTTGAAAAAAGAGGTATTACGCTCAGAGATCTTTCTCGTCAGGCTGGTTTATCACCTGATTCACTGCGCAATGTCTTTACCCGTTCCTGGCCGAGAGCTGAACGGATTATTGCGGACGCGCTGGGCATCACGCCGCAAGAGATCTGGCCGTCGCGCTATGATGATATGCAAATAAAAAATGATGCCGATACCGCAGAATAATAGTTAATGTTGAATAAATTAGCCCTAACTTATCAATCTCAACAATTAATAAATATTTAAACTTATTATATTGAAAATAGTAATAGCACGATCTGTCATGCTTCCCGAATCAAATACTGTTAAAGCATTACGTCATTGCTATTACGTATTTTATTAACAGGAATCATTATGAGTTGGGATAAAAGAGTGGCGGTTAATTATGCCAAAACGCATGCAGGTTCTCATTCTCAAGGCCGGTGTGCGGAATTTACCCGAAAGGCAATTCAGGCGGGCGGTATCACGCTGGGGCATACATATCATGCGAAAGATTATGGCCCAATGTTAAGAAGCGCCGGATTCACCGCTATTGGTACCTATGAAATGCCGCGCGAGGGTGACGTCATCATTATTCAACCTTACGCTGGCGGAAACCCGAGCGGTCACATGGCGATATACGATGGCACAGAGTGGTATTCAGATTTTAAACAACGCGATATGTGGGCCGGCCCGGGCTACCGGGCAGCCAGGCCCTCATATACCATCTACAGGAAGAATTAATGAAAACGTTCTCCCTTGTCGCGCTTATCCTGTTGCTTTGTAGTTGCTCTGCGCCTCATCACGACAGTACGCAGGCCGTGAAGCAGTTCTATACCTCATGGATGACGACGTTCACGAACGATGTGAATACCCCTGACGACACCACCGCCTTAATGCAACGTTACGTTGCTAAAGAGGTTATTCATCGCCTGGCGCTAATACAGTCCCTTTATGAACAGGAGATTGTAGGGGCAGATTATTTTATGTATGCGCAGGACTATGCGCCAGAGTGGATTCCACAGTTACGGGTTGGGAAGGCACATCCTTTCCTCGGCGGAGAAAAAGTGGATGTTCTGTTGGGTACAGAGTCAACGCCCATCCACCTGGAAGTTTATACCCGTTGGGAAGAGGGACGCTGGAAAATTTACCGCGTTCGGGATGCTGATAAGGGTTATGAACAGCCGATTTATGACGCAGGCGCCATCACCCAGGCTGAGGCCTGGTCAGCAAAAGTCGCGCCGGAATATAAGAAGCATTAAAAAAGGGAATCGCCATCGGTCTCTTGTTCGCACCGGAGAGGTTAAAGCGCCTATTGCATCAGGCGCTTATTCCGTCGCTGAAAACAGTAAGCCGAAAATAACCCAGGCATTATTTAAAATATGAAGTATTATCGGTATCATTAGCCCACGGCTTCTCATTCGAACAACGCATAATATCGATGAAAAAACAAACAGATAAACAAAAGTCACCGCAAAGAGATATTGTGTATGCATAATTGCAAAAGCGAGTGAGGTAATAATAATACCGGAAACTCTTGAGTACCGACCCCAACCGATACTGCTGTTTAATAAAAACCCTCTGAATATAATTTCCTCCGCCACAGGAGCCAGAAAGCACATCGCCAGCGTGTTAAGAAATTTATGAAGAAAAAATTGCCTTGATAACTCGGCCATCCAGGGTTCCGGGCCACTAAAAGCATTGTAGAGAACGGTAAGGCACACCAGGGCCAGCGCCGGAAAAAAACATTCCACAAATGATAAGCGGCCCAATGATAAAAACGGATAATACTTTGAATAAATACTCCAGGCGGCAATCGCATAGACAAAAACAATACTATATATAAAAGGCGCAGCCAGACCTGCCAAATAAAGCCAGGCATAGGAAGGCGAAAATGAGGCAAAAACAAAAATGCCAAGCAAACCAAATAAAACAGCCACACAACTCAAACTATGCCTAATTTTATCTAATGTATTAGTTGGCATTTATATAATATCCATATAATTTGTTGTTCCCTGAATGAAAAAACAGGTCGCATTAGCGACCTGTTTCATTATTGATACTACAACGTAATAGTCAGGCTTACAACTTACGCATCACCAGCGTGGCGTTAGTGCCGCCAAAACCGAAGCTGTTAGACATTACGGTAGTCAGTTCACGCTCGGTCGTTTCGGTCACGATGTTCAGACCCGCAGCCTGCTCATCCAGCTCTTCGATGTTGATGCTCGGCGCGATAAAACCGTGCTCCAGCATCAGCAGAGAGTAGATGGCTTCCTGCACGCCAGCCGCACCCAGCGAGTGGCCGGTCATCGCTTTGGTCGCGGAGATAGCCGGGCTGTTATCGCCAAACACTTCACGGATTGCACCGAGTTCTTTCACGTCGCCTACCGGAGTAGAGGTACCGTGAGAGTTCAGGTAGTCGATCGGCGTGTCTACGCCGTGCATCGCCATCTGCATGCAACGTACTGCGCCTTCACCAGACGGAGCAACCATGTCTGCGCCATCGGATGTTGCGCCATAGCCGACGATTTCCGCATAGATATGCGCGCCGCGCGCCAGAGCGTGTTCCAGCTCTTCGACAACAACCATACCGCCACCGCCCGCGATGACAAACCCATCACGGTGCGCATCATAGGTACGGGACGCTTTTTCAGGCGTATCGTTATATTTGGTGGACAGTGCGCCCATCGCATCGAACTCACAGGCCATTTCCCAGCACAGCTCTTCGCCGCCGCCAGCAAAAACGATGTCCTGTTTGCCCAGTTGGATCTGTTCAACCGCATTGCCGATACAGTGTGCGGAGGTCGCGCAAGCGGAGCTAATGGAGTAGTTCACGCCATAAATTTTAAACGGCGTAGCGAGGCAGGCGGAAACGCCGGATGCCATTGCTTTCGTCACCACATACGGGCCCACGGCTTTCAGACCACGCGGACTACGCATGGCGTCTGCGCCAAAGACCTGGAATTTCGGGGAGCCGCCGCCGGAACCTGCAATCAGGCCGACACGCGGGTTATTCTGATAGACTTCCGGCGCCAGACCGGCGTCGGCCACTGCCTGCTCCATAGACAGATAAGCATAGATGGAGGCGTCGCTCATAAAGCGCACGACTTTGCGGTCAATGAGGCCAGTGGTATCCAGTTTTACGTTGCCCCATACCTGGCTACGCATGCCGGCGTCCTTCAGCTCCTGAGAGAAAGTGATCCCTGAACGTCCTTCACGCAGAGATGCCAGGACTTCCTGCTGGTTATTACCGATGCTGGAAACGATGCCCAGGCCAGTAATCACTGCACGTTTCATTCAATACCTCTGTAATTCGCACTATTTTTAAGTTTCGATTGGCACAATAGCGTACACTTGTACGCCGAACAAGTCCGATCAGCCATTTAGTACGGAAATTTGCGCCATCAGGCACACATCGTTAAGATCGCGATACCGCCCGTCAGACGAGTAACTTACGTGAAACAATACGCCATACAACCCGCCACACTCGAATTTAACGCTGAGGGTACACCTGTTTCCCGAGATTTTGATGATGTCTATTTTTCTAATGACAATGGACTCGAAGAGACACGCTACGTTTTTCTTGGCGGCAATCGTCTTGCGGAGCGATTTCCCGTACATTCACATCCATTATTTATAGTCGCGGAAAGCGGTTTTGGCACCGGACTCAACTTCCTGACGCTGTGGCAGGCGTTTGACAGCTTTCGTTCTGCGCACCCACAGGCGACGCTGCAAAGGTTACATTTCATCAGTTTTGAGAAATTCCCGTTAACGCGCGACGATCTGGCGCTGGCGCACCAACACTGGCCGGAGCTCGCGCCCTGGGCAGAGCAGCTGCAGGCGCAATGGCCGCTGCCGCTCCCGGGGTGCCACCGCCTATTGCTGGATCGGAGCCGGGTGACGCTGGATTTGTGGTTTGGCGATATTAATGAGCTGACCGACCAACTGGACGCCACGCTGAATCAAACAGTCGACGCCTGGTTCCTCGACGGTTTTGCCCCGGCTAAAAATCCGGATATGTGGACGCCAAACCTGTTTAACGCGATGGCGCGGCTGGCGCGGCCCGGCGCAACGCTGGCGACGTTTACCTCGGCGGGTTTCGTCCGTCGGGGATTACAGGAAGCCGGTTTTACCATGCAAAAACGCAAAGGCTTCGGACGTAAACGCGAGATGCTTTGTGGAGTGATGGAACAACACCTCATGCCGACCCTTTCCGCGCCCTGGTTTTACCGCAGCGGAAGCGAAAAACGTGAAACGGCGATCATTGGCGGCGGCATCGCCAGCGCGCTGTTATCACTGGCGTTACTGCGTCGCGGCTGGCAGGTGACCCTCTATTGCGCGGACGACCAGCCCGCCCAGGGCGCTTCCGGTAATCGACAGGGCGCGCTTTATCCGCTCCTTAGCAAACATGACGCCGCCATTAATCGCTTTTTCCCGACCGCATTCACCTTTGCCCGTCGCCTGTATGATGCCCTGCCCGTCTCTTTTGATCATGACTGGTGCGGCGTGACGCAGCTCGGATGGGATGAGAAAAGCCAGCAGAAAATTACCCAGATGCTGTCCCTGGCGCTGCCCGCCGGACTGGCCTCGGCGCTCAATGCCGAAGAGGCGGAACAGGCGGTTGGCGTGACGACACGCTGCGGAGGAATTACCTATCCGGCAGGCGGCTGGCTGTGCCCGGAACAATTAACTCGCGCAGTCATCGCACTGGCGACCGAACAGGGTTTACAAACGCGCTTTTGCCATACGCTCACGTCGCTCGTTGCGCAGGAGTCGCGCTGGCAACTGCGCTTTACGTCAGGTGAAACCGCCAGCCATGAGACCGTCGTTCTGGCGAACGGCCATCAGATTAACCGTTTTGATCAGACCCGGCCGCTACCGGTGTATGCCGTCGGGGGGCAGGTCAGTCATATTCCCACCACCCCCGCCCTCTCGGCGTTGCGTCAGGTGTTATGCTACGACGGCTATCTGACGCCGCAAAATCCGCATAATCAGCAGCACTGTATTGGCGCCAGCTATCACCGGGGTGACGAAAGCACCGTCTGGCGCGAAGAAGATCAGCGTCAGAACCGACAGCGTCTGCTTGACTGTTTTCCGGATGCGAACTGGGCCACAGAGGTTGACGTTAGCGGCAACAGCGCCCGTTGCGGCGTGCGTTGCGCAACCCGCGACCATCTGCCGATGGTGGGCAATGTCCCGGATTACCACGCCACGCTGACGCATTACGCCGATTTAGCCGATAACAAAACGTCGGCGGCGCCTGCGCCTGTGTATCCGGGTTTATTTGTGCTTGGCGCACTGGGATCGCGTGGTTTGTGCTCAGCGCCATTATGCGCAGAAATTCTGGCGGCGCAGATGAGTAACGAGCCGATTCCACTGGATGCCGGTACGCTGGCGGCGTTAAATCCAAATCGGTTATGGGTGAGAAAGTTATTGAAGGGAAAAGCGGTGAAGTAATGGGTCAGTCAATAGCGGAAGGCGGCAAGCGTCGCCTTCCGGCCCACGGCGTTATTGTTTTGCCTTGTCGAACAAATTGTCCCACATCGCTTTGACTAACGCCTGATCGCGCGGCGACAGTTCGCCGGCGCCGATCGCTTTTTCCAGACTTTGGCTAACGTTGGCATAGACCGCCTCAACGGAGTGGTCATCACCGCTCTCCAGCTCGGCAATGGCTAACGTCAGATGGCCACGCAGGTATCCACTGGCAAAAAGCTCATCGTCGCTGGCGTGCTCTACCATATCGTCAATTAATGCCAGAATGCGTGATTCAAACTCCGCGATCATCTTCTTTCCTCATTGTAAACGTGGCGCTGGCTTTAATTAAGCGCTTCCGGCCACGGGAACTGTTCCGCCTTAAGTTCGGGCGTGTGATAGTAATTCTGTAGCGCTTTGATGAAGCGGGCCGGACGTTCAGGAATGCCCTGCTCCAGATACGCCATTACCTGCGCATGAACCCGGCGCTGAAACGCCACGCGATCCGGCTCAATATCGCCTTCCAGATTGTCGCAACTGACGTTAAAGGGATACCCCGCCGCCACGCAAAACAACCAGTCGAAAGCCTGTGGCTTCACCTCAACGTCTTCGAATTGACTTTGGGTCTGCGCGTCGCGTCCGTCCGGGCAGTACCAGTAACCAAAGTCAACCAGTTCGCGGCGCGCCTTACCGGCGATACACCAGTGAGAAATCTCATGCAGCGCGCTGGCGTAAAACCCATGCGCAAAGACGATGCGGTGGTACGGTACCTGCGCGTCAGCAGGAAGATAGATCGGTTCGTCGTCGCCTTTAATCAGACGGGTATTAAATTCTTCGGCAAAGCAGCCGTTAAAAATCTCAATTAACTGTTCGTAATGGTGCGTATTGTTCATTAATTCATCCCCAACCAGTGGAGGATCTCCTGTCCGTGGCTATCATAAAGTAACCTGGCGCTCATTACCGCCGAGACAATAACGATCATCGGTCTGATAAGCTTTTGGCCTTTGCTCAACACCAGACGCGACCCCATTCGCGCCCCTAAAAACTGACCAACCAGCATCACGAAGCCCGTCGCCCAGATCACTTTGCCGCCGATGATAAATAACAGCAGGCCGCCAACGTTGGAAGTAGCGTTAAGCACTTTGGCATGTGCCGTGGATTTCGCCAGGTTATAGCCACATAAGGTGACAAACGCCAGAGCGTAAAACGACCCGGCGGCAGGCCCGAAAAAGCCGTCGTAAAACCCGACGCATCCCCCGGCTATCAGCGCGAACGGTAATCCATACAGGCGGCGCTGGCGATCTTCCTCGCCCAGCTTCGGCATCAATAAAAAATAGAGGCCGATGAAAATCACCAGGATAGGCAAGATCTGGCGCAAAATATCCGCCTGCACGTGCTGCACCAGCAGCGCGCCGCTCATCGAGCCAATGAACGTCATCAGAATATTGAGCTTTTGCTCGGCCAGGTTTACCACCTTACGGCGAATAAAATAGAGCGAAGACGAGAGGGAGCCGCCGCACGCCTGTAATTTATTGGTCGCCAGCGCGTTTGCCGGCGACATCCCGGCGGCCATCAGCGCAGGGATAGTGAGCAGCCCTCCGCCCCCGGCGATAGAATCGATAAATCCTGCCAGTACGGCGACAAAAAACAGCACTACCAGCAGTAGCGGGGAGACCATAAACAGATCATAAAAATTGTCCATCAGAGTACATGCTCATCCAGTAGCGCCTGGCAGGAAGGCGGCAGCGGCGGCGGTGTCTTCTTCTCAGGCTTTGTGGTGCCAGGTTTTGGCGGTTCGAACCAGCTTTGCAGTTCAGCGCCGCATCCATCGCCCGGCGGGGGTAAAGGTTGATCTTCGCACTCCAGGCTGTCGGCAGGGCAGCGTAAACGCACGTGCATATGCGCGCGATGCTGGAACCAGGGGCGTACTTTACGTAGCCAGTCACGATCGTTTCCGGCATCGAGGCAAAGCTGTTGTTTAATAGCCGGATTGACGAAAATACGGGTGACGTCATTGTCTTGTGCCGCCAGTTTGATCAGACTGGCGATATCCGACGACCAGCGCGACGGCACGACGTGTTTACCGTCGCGGGACACCAGATCTAACGCCTGCGGGCGCAATAGCTGCGCCTGGCTCCAGCGCGTTTTCGGCAACTGCAAGAAAATATCCACATCAAGCCCGGTCTGATGACTGGCGTGTCCGCCATTAAAGCGGCCTCCGGCAGGCATCCCCATGTCGCCTATCAGGACGGTTCCGAGCCCCCGTTGCTGCGCCTGATGACTCAACCGCTGGATAAACATGACCAAGTCCGGGTGGCCGAAATAACGGCGCTGATCGGTGCGCATCACCTGATAATTATCGGACTGTACCGGCAACGTGTCGGCGCCAATGATGCATCCGTTAGCAAAGCTACCAATAGACTGGGCGGCGCCGGGGACAGGATGAGTTATTTTCTGCCACGGCGTCGCCGCCAGGCTGGCGCTACTGACAAACCATGCCAGCAGCGCAATCGCGGTTTTTTTCATTTCTTACCAGCGTGGAATCTCTGTCTTTACATCCGCATTCTGTGCCCGATGGCGCAGCAGGTGATCCATCAGCACGATCGCCAGCATGGCTTCTGCGATCGGCACTGCGCGAATCCCCACACACGGATCGTGGCGCCCTTTGGTGATCATTTCGACTTCTTCACCCATTCGGTTGATCGTACGTCCCGGCACGGTAATGCTGGAGGTAGGTTTCAGCGCCATATGCGCCACAATGTGTTGCCCGCTACTGATGCCACCGAGGATGCCGCCAGCGTGGTTGCTCTGAAAACCCTGCGCCGTGATTTCATCGCGATTCTGGCTGCCACGCAGCGCCACCACGTTAAATCCTTCGCCGATCTCCACGCCTTTCACCGCATTAATGCTCATCAGCGCATGGGCGATGTCCGCATCCAGTCGGTCAAATACCGGTTCGCCAAGCCCTGCCGGCACGCCGCTCGCCATCACCGTCACTTTCGCGCCGATGGAGTCACCCTCTTTTTTCAGCGCGCGCATCAGTTCGTCCAGCGCGTCAAGTTTGTCTGCATCGGGGCAAAAGAACGGATTAAGCTCAACCTGACGCCAGTCTTTAATCTCCAGCGGAATGTCGCCCATCTGGGTCAGGCAGCCGCGGATTTCGATACCGAACTTTTCCGCCAGGTATTTCTTGGCGATCGCCCCTGCCGCTACGCGCATCGCGGTTTCACGCGCGGAAGAACGTCCACCGCCACGGTAATCGCGCAGGCCGTATTTCTGCTCATAGGTGTAATCCGCGTGTCCCGGACGAAAAACATCTTTAATCGCGCTGTAGTCCTGCGAGCGCTGATCGGTGTTTTCAATCAGCAGGCCAATGCTGGTGCCGGTCGTCACGCCATCAAACACGCCGGAGAGAATTTTTACCTGATCCGGTTCGCGGCGCTGGGTAGTATAGCGCGAGGTGCCGGGGCGGCGTCTGTCGAGATCGTGCTGCAGATCGGCCTCCGTTAACGGGATGCCGGGCGGCACGCCATCGACGATACACCCAAGCGCCAGCCCGTGTGATTCGCCGAAAGTGGTTACGCGAAAGAGTTGTCCAATTGTGTTTCCTGCCATCACGGCTCCGTTATCGTTGTTGTCGTTTGCGTGTTTTAATCTTTATAAATGTTGAAATGTTCACGGGCCGCGAGCAACTGCGCTTTGGTCAACATAAAAACGCCATCGCCGCCGTTGTCAAACTCCAGCCAGGTGAACGGCACATCCGGATACTGCTCCATCAGATGTACCATGCTGTTTCCGACTTCACAAATCAGAACGCCGTCATCGGACAGATAATCCGGCGCACTCCCCAGGATACGACGGGTCAATTTGAGGCCGTCAGTGCCGGACGCCAGCCCCAGCTCAGGTTCGTGGCGATATTCGTTCGGCAGATCGGACATATCCTCCGCATCGACATAAGGCGGGTTAGTGACAATCAGATCGTACTGAACTTTCGGCAGATCGCGGAACAGATCGGAACGGATTGGCGTCACGTGATGGATAAGACCGTGTTCTTCAATGTTATGCTCGGCGACAGCCAGCGCATCCGGCGAAATATCGACCGCATCAACCTCTGCGTCCGGGAAAGCATAAGCACAGGCGATGGCGATGCAGCCACTACCGGTACACATATCCAGAATATATTTCGGCTGTTGGCTAATAAGGCCGGCGAAGTGGTTATTAATCAGCTCGCCAATCGGCGAACGCGGCACCAGCACGCGCTCATCGACATAAAATTCGTGGCCGCAGAACCAGGCTTTATTGGTCAGGTAGGCGACCGGGATACGCTCGTTAATGCGACGAATCACTCGCTCGACAATGCGGTGTTTTTCGCTGGACGTCAGCCGCGCGGTCCGCATATCCTCCGGAATATCCAGCGGCAGATAAAGAGACGGCAACACCAGTTGTACCGCTTCATCCCACGGGTTATCGGTACCGTGTCCATACCAGATATTCGCCGCGCTAAAGCGGCTTACCGCCCAGCGCAACATGTCCTGAATGGTATGCAGTTCACTTACTGCTTCATCGACGAAAATTTTATCCACGTATTCCTCCAGGGCATGCTCGCATTAAATTCGGCGGCTAGTTTGCCACGAAGACAGGGATAAATCAGCATTGACGCGGCGGGAGAATACGAAAAATCCGTTTTGACCGTTCGGATATCCTCCGGGTCGGGTAAACTAAGGCAAAAGATCAGACGAGACCCACGAATGAAAAAGAAAACATCGCTCAGCGAGGAGGACCAGGCGCTGTTCCGTCAGCTGATGGTCGGCACCCGAAAGATTAAACAGGATACTATCGTCCATCGGCCGCTGCGCAAGAAAATCACGGAAGTCCCTACCCGAAGGTTAATTCAGGAACAGGCGGACGCCAGCCACTATTTTTCTGATGAGTTCCAGCCGCTGCTCAATACGGAAGGGCCGGTAAAGTATGTCCGTGAAGATGTCAGCCATTTCGAGCTAAAAAAAATGCGCCGCGGCGACTATTCGCCGGAACTGTTTCTGGATTTACACGGCTTAACGCAGCTTCAGGCCAAGCAGGAACTGGGAGCGCTGATTGCCGCCTGCCGTCGGGAACATATTTTTTGCGCCTGCGTCATGCATGGACACGGTAAACATATTCTGAAACAGCAAACGCCGTTATGGCTGGCGCAGCATCCGCATGTGATGGCCTTTCATCAGGCGCCGAAAGAGTACGGCGGCGACGCCGCGCTGCTGGTGTTGATTGAAGTGGAAGAGTGGCAACCGCCCGAATTACCCTGATGCAGAATTGCCGGATGGCGGCGCAAGCGCCTGATCCAGCCTACGAACAGCCAACGCTGTCGTAGGCCTGATAAGCGAAGCGCCATCAAGCAGCAAAGATTAAATCGCTTTCGCCATTTTCAGATTGCAGGGACTCATTTGCCAGTTGAATGTCCCCTTGCCGCTTTCATCAAGCGTAACGTTGGCAATTGCGGACGTCGTGAACATCGGCGGCGTTTCGCCCGGACAAAGCTCAGATACCAGGTATCCGACCAGAGGTAAGTGAGAAATCACCAGCACCGATCCGATCTCTTCATTAGCCAGCGCCTGGAGGTAGGCGCTGACCAGACCGACATCGCCACAGGGCGTTAGCTCCGGCAGGACATCCACCTGAGCCGGCAGATTCATACAATCGCCGACCACATCTAACGTCTGTTCGGCCCGAAGAAACGGACTCACCAGAACACGTTCGATATCCACTTTTTGACCTTTCAGCCAGTTCGCCATCAGGCGAGACTCGTCACACCCACAAGGGGTCAAGGGACGAACCGAATCACTGGCGGCATCGAGGGCTGCGTCGCCGTGACGCATGATAAAAACTTGCATATTGCACCGCTTTTGTTAACCAGTTTCACCAACACGCTTACCACATGCCCCTATTGGCTGCGGCAAAAATGCGGTGGCCGGCATTGTGCCTTATCCATTCACTGAATGAAACGCTGTTTTTTACCTCAATGGCGTAAGTATAGTCAATCCTTGATTATTATTTCGCCACTAAGGAGGCATTCAGTGCGGATTCATATTCTCTTTGACCTCAATTTCCCTGGTCAGTTTCCCCATTCGTCCAGAAATGCTCCCTGCGCTCCGCCATGCGCACTAATTGTTCACAAGGCGCGTAACGAGGACCGTAAAGTGCGGCCAGGCGCTGTAATGTCGCCACCATTTCACCCGGCCCAAGAGCATCCATATAGCGGAACGGGCCACCGAGAAACGGCGGAAAACCGATACCAAACACGGCGCCAATATCGCCATCGCGCGCGCTGCGAATCACTTTTTCGTCGAAACAGCGCGCCGCTTCGTTAAGCATTAACATGACACAGCGCTCTGCCACCTGCTGCGCAGATAGTCGACTCTGCCCTTGCACGCCAATAAGCTTATAAATAGCAGGGTCAACCTGTTTTTTGCTTTTACGCCCTTTTTCGCCATAAAGATAGAAACCGCGACCATTTTTTCTACCTTTGCGATCGTCATTCAAAATTGAAGCAACAACATTTGCAGGCGCGCTAAAACGTTCTCCATACGCCGCCTCAAGCACAGGAATAATTTTAGTGCCCGTATCGATTCCCACCTCATCCAAAAGTTGGATTGGTCCCACCGGAAAACCAAATTTTACCAGGGCGGCGTCAATATGTTCGACGCGTTCGCCTTCAGTCAGCATCCGAATCGCCTCATTGATATACGGCGCAAGAATTCGGTTAACATAAAACCCGGCTTTATCACTGACGACTATCGGGGTTTTACCCTGTTTTTTCGCCAGCTTAACGGTCGTGGCGATGGTCTGCGCGGAAGTAGACGCATGAGGAATAACCTCAACCAGTGGCATTTTTTCGACCGGGCTAAAAAAGTGCAATCCAATCACCTGTTCCGGTCTGGCCGCATTCGCCGCAATATCGCCAATCGGCAGGGAAGAAGTATTGGAGGCAAAAATGGTGTGAGCAGCGCAATTTTGTTCCACTTCCGCCACCATCTGTTGTTTTAACGGCAGATCTTCAAACACCGCTTCAATGACCAGATCACGATGACTGAAACCACGGTAATCGGTAGAACCTGATATCAACGCCAACTGTTTATCGCGTTCGCTGGCTTTGATATGGCGGCGGCGTACTTTTGTTTCAAGCAGATCCCAGCTGTATTTCAGAGCATGATTGATCCCCTGAGTATTTATATCCTTAATTCGTACTGGCAAGCCGCCTTTACAGGCCGTAACCCAGGCGATACCGCCGCCCATTAACCCGCCGCCTAAGATGCCCACGCTGTTCAGCGGGCCGGGCGGTGCATCGCTACCGGGATCTTTTTTCACCTCGGTACTGGCAAAAAAAACAGCGCGCAGCGCCTGCGATTGCGGCGTCATCGCCAGCTCGCCGAAAGCGCGCGCTTCCGCGTCATAGCCGCTACTGCTGCCCTGCGCCAGTCCGGTTTCAATCACATCAATGATCCGCTCCGTCGCCGGATAATTACCCTGCGTTTTTTGCGCTGTCTTTTTACGCACCAGGCGAAATAACAGCGCGCGCCCCAGCGGCCCAGCCAGGATACGTTCACGGACCGGTAATGTCCGCTGCGCCAGGCGTTCTTTTTTAGCCAGCTCGACAGCCGCTTCCAGTAAAATAGTTTGCGGCACCACATCATCAACCAGCCCGGCTTTAAGCGCCTGTCTGGCGCGAAGCTGTTTACCTGTCAGGATCATATCCAGCGCGGTACTGACCCCCACCAGCCGTGGAAGTCGCTGCGTTCCGCCCGATCCCGGTAAAAGCCCTAACTGTACCTCCGGCAGTCCAAGAACGGTTTTAACGTCATCGGTACAGATGCGCCGATGGCAGGCCAGCGCCATTTCAAGGCCGCCCCCCAGACAGGCGCCATGAATGGCGGCGATAACCGGAACAGGCAATGCCTGGATCTCCGCCATCAGTTGCTGTCCCTGACGCGCCAGCGTTTCCGCTTCCTGCGCGTTTTGGCAGTGACCTATCATGTTGATATCAGCGCCAGCAATAAAGTTATCTGCTTTGGCTGAGATAAAAACAACGCCCTGCAACGCTTTGTTTTCCCGGATTTGCTTCAGGATGGCGCGTACCTGCGCGGCAAACTCCGCTTTCAGGGTGTTCACCTTTTCTCCAGGGACATCAATAGCGACAACCGCGACATTATCCAGACGCACGTTAAGCATAAAAGCTGATGTGGTAGTCATTATTCCGCCTCCAGAACCATCGCCGCGCCAAGACCGCCAGCTGCGCAGGCCGTGACCAGGCCAAAACCTCCGCCCCGACGCCGTAATTCATGCAACGTTTGGGTTATCATCCGCGCGCCCGTTGCGGCAAAAGGATGCCCGTAGGCGATTGAGCCGCCGAGCACGTTGAATTTAGCGTCATCCACCTCCCCTGTCGCCTGCGCACGACCAAGCACCTCACGGGCAAATCGTTCGCTGCCCAGCAGTTGTAAGTTCGCCAGAGTCTGAGCGGCAAACGCTTCATGCATGTCAAAAAGCGTCAGATCGGCCATCGTCAACCCGGCCCGCTCCAGCGCCAGCGGCGTTGACCAGGCCGGCCCCAATAGCATGTCCTGCCAGACATCAATAGCGGTAAAGGCGTAGCTGCGCAGATAACCAAGCGGGCGCAGCCCCAGCTCTTTAGCGCGGGATTCGGTCATCATAATAACGGCGGCAGCGCCGTCGGTCAGCGGTGTACTATTGGCGGCGGTCACAGAGCCATGTTTTCGGTCAAAAGCGGGACGCAGTTTGGCGTAGTCCGCCAGCGTGGAGGTGCCGCGAATGTTGTTGTCTTCTGCAAAGGGGTTTTTATACGGCGGCACATAGGTCGTCATCACTTCTTCCGCCAGTTTGCCCTCCGCCCATGCCTGCGCGGCGCGCTGATGTGAACGATGCGCCAGCGCGTCCTGCTGTTCACGCGTAATACCATACGTTTTCGCCATCTGTTCGGCGGTATCGCCCATGCGCAGACCGGTGGAATACTCAGCAACGGCGGGAGGAACGGGCAGCAGGTCGCGTAAGCGCAGACGAGAAAAAAGCGTCAGCCGTTGGCGGGTCGTCCGGGCTTTATTGACATCAACCAGTACCCGCGCCAGGGCTTTACTCACGCCTATTGGCAGTACCGACGACGAATCTGCGCCGCCAGCGATACCCGCGCGTATCGTGCCGGCCATCAGGCTTTCCGCCACATTCGCTACCGCCTGAAAACTGGTGGCGCAGGCGCGGCTTACGCTATAGGCATCGGTATGAACATTCATCCCCGTACCCAGCACAATTTCGCGCGCAATATTGGGCGCTTCCGGCATTTGTACTACCTGACCAAAAACCAGTTGCTCAATGGCATCGGCTGGAATTTCACTGCGCGCCAGCAGCTCGCCTACCACCATCTTGCCGAGATCAACAGCGGGAATACCATGAAATGCAGTGGCCTGACGAGCAAAGGGGGTTCGTAACCCACTGACAATAGCAATGCGATCGCCCTGACGGGTGACCAATGGTAAAGCCTGACGCATAGTACTCCCCTGTAAAAAAATAAATTAGTGGTCTGACCTGATCACAGTCTTAACCAATTTTTTACATTTAGCCAAGCAGAGAGAAAAGAAAGTGGGAGCTAAGGCACAGTGAAGGGAAGCGACAAAAAAAGAAAACGCCTCCGCCAGATGATGACGGAGGCGTCGTGAATGAACGGATTAACGCAGGCCGAGCTGGAAGATCAGCGTTTCTGCTTCGCAGGCGAAAACAAAATCAATATCCAGACGAACGCCTTCGGATTCCTCGGTAAAGGTTGGCGTAATTTGGCAAGGTTCAGACTCCACGCTACGCGCTTTTTCGGTTAACGCCGCCAGCGTCTCTTCAGCCTCTGCGCGGGTAGCGAATACGCGGCTGTATGACGCGGTGCAATCGGAGTTGTCCATGATGGTTCCAACGTCCATACAGCAGCAAACCGGGGTTTCATCAGCACTGCATTTACTCATTGTAGATTTCCTCTGTATTTGCACCCAGGGTGCCAGATAAACGATGGGGATATTTTACGCTCCCGGCATTCGCCTCTCCAGTCGTTAATGGTGGGAAACGCGTTAAGTGACCGAAATCACACTTAAAAATGATCTAAAACAAAAATCGCGCGATCGGGTGACCGTTAAGCCCGCCGATTTTGCCAGCCAGATCTCGTTTCTAAGATCACAATTGAAAAAACTTATAAACATACTTGCAACATTCTAGCTGGTCAGACCTATACTCTCGCCACTGGTCTGATTTCTAAGTCGTACCGCAGACCCTACACTTCGCGCTCCTGTTACAGCATGTAACATAGTTTGTATAAAAATAATCAATGAGGTTATGGTCATGAGCCAGAAAACCCTGTTTACAAAGTCTGCTCTCGCAGTCGCAGTGGCAATCATCTCCACCCAGGCCTGGTCTGCAGGCTTTCAGTTAAACGAATTTTCTTCCTCTGGCCTTGGCCGGGCCTATTCGGGTGAAGGCGCAATCGCAGATGATGCGGGTAACGTTAGCCGCAACCCGGCGTTAATTACCATGTTTGACCGCCCGACGTTTTCAGCGGGCGCGGTTTATATTGATCCTGATGTTAATATTAGCGGGACATCGCCATCTCGTCGGACGTTAGATGCGGATAACATCGCGCCGACGGCCTGGGTGCCGAACGTCCATTTTGTCGCCCCGATTAACGATCAGTTTGGCTGGGGAGCTTCTATTACCTCTAACTATGGTCTGGCGACAGAGTTTAACGACACATACGCCGGCGGCTCGGTTGGCGGTACGACCGATCTTGAAACCATGAACCTGAATTTAAGCGGCGCTTATCGCTTAAATGAGGCCTGGAGCTTCGGCCTCGGCTTTGATGCGGTATACGCGCGTGCAAAAATCGAACGTTTTGCGGGCGATTTAGGCCAGTTGGTCGCGGCTCAGAATCCGGCGCTGGCGCCGGTTGCGGGTCAGATTCCCAGCGACACCAAGATTGCCCACCTGAACGGTAATCAGTGGGGCTTTGGCTGGAATGCCGGTATCCTTTATGAACTGGATAAAAATAACCGCTACGCGCTGACCTACCGCTCGGAAGTCAAAATTGACTTTAAAGGCAACTACAGTAGCGATCTTCCCATCGCTATAAACCGATTTAACCTGCCTATCCCAACGGCAACCGGCGGCGCGACGCAGTCAGGCTACCTGACGCTGAATCTGCCGGAAATGTGGGAAGTGTCCGGTTATAACCGTGTGGCGCCACAGTGGGCCATCCACTATAGCCTGGCCTATACCAGCTGGAGCCAGTTCCAGGAATTGAAGGCAAAATCGACCGCCGGCGATACGCTCTTTGAGAAGCATGAAGGCTTTAAAGACGCTTATCGCATTGCGTTGGGTACCACCTATTACTACGATGACAACTGGACGTTCCGTACCGGTATCGCCTTCGATGACAGCCCGGTACCAGCGCAAAACCGTTCTATCTCTATTCCGGATCAGGACCGTTTCTGGCTGAGCGCCGGTACGACTTACGCCTTTAATAAAGATGCGTCTGTCGACGTTGGCGTCTCTTATATGCATGGTCAGAGCGTGAAAATTAATGAAGGCCCTTATCAGTTTGAATCTGAAGGGAAAGCCTGGCTGTTCGGTACTAACTTTAACTACGCGTTCTAATCTCTTTCTGAAACGGATCAAAAAGGTGAGCATTGCGCTCACCTTTTTATTTACTGCCGTTTATTCCGAGTCGATCTCTTTGAGTTCGTCCTGAATCGCCTGCGCGTTCGGGTTTTCCTGCGGCTTGAGTTTTCCGCCATTGGCGATAAAGTCATGACGCTGGAAGTACGCCTCGCGCACCATAATATAAGGATCGGAAGACTGGCGCAGCAAACCATCGGAGTCCAGCAACTGCGCGCGGGTTTCTATCCCTTCGATAGTCCATTTTCCTATGGACATTGGCCAGGTCAACCACGAGAGCACCGGATACAAGGTATCCGCCATATCCCCGCCATCTTCACGCAGCGTGAAGCTGCCGTAGAACGGAAGTTGCATATAAGGCCCATACCCCACGCCATAATGGCCCAGCGTACTGCCAAAGCGATGCGGTTCAACGCGCTGCAGCTTAGGATTCGCCATTCCCGCGACGTCAATAAAGCCGCCCATCCCTAATAAGGTGTTCAGGAAGAAACGGGTGAAATGCACCATACCCTGATAAGGATCGCCCTGCAGGAAATAGTTCACCATGATCGCCGGTTCTTCGAGGTTGCCGGTGAAATTACTTAAACCGTTACGCGCAGGCTGTGGAACATAATCACGCCAGGCGACCGCGACCGGCCGAACAACATACGGGTCCAGCACATTAAAGTTGAAGTTGTACATGGTGCGGTTAAACCCTTCAAATGGGTCTGAACGCCCCTGCTGTTCTGTACCGGAACTCGCACACCCGACCAGCAGTGTGGTTCCCAGCGCCAGCGCCGACAGGCGAAGCTTCATAGATGTCTCCCTGTGAATTATGGCTATCGCTGATTGCCATCCATGACGGAACGCTACCGTATCCGCCTGTTTAGGTGTGAGCGATTTTAACAGCACGTCAAACGATGTCTATATGCGCGATCTCATTGCTCTGAGCATAGCCTGGTAACGCAACAACGTGACGGCCCTATTCTAACGAAACAGATAAAAACGAGCGTGATCATTTTTATTTTTTCGGAGAATGCCCCGGCCTGGGTAAATGAAAAACCGCTACGCTTTATTAATATGTATTAATCAGCAGAGATCATCATGGATAGCCTTAACGACGATAAAATTAACCGGCACAGCAGTGACCTGGAAGTTGAAAGCGAAGAAAAACAAAGCGGTAAAGAGATTGAAGTGGATGAAGATCGTCTTCCTTCCCGCGCCATGGCGATTCATGAACATATTCGCCAGGATGGTGAAAAAGAGATGGAACGCGATGCGATGGCTTTGCTCTGGTCAGCCATTGCCGCAGGACTTTCTATGGGGGCATCACTCCTGGCGAAAGGGATTTTCCACGTGCAGCTTGAAGGCGTTCCCGGCGGCTTTTTACTGGAAAATCTCGGCTATACCTTTGGTTTTATCATTGTCATCATGGCCCGCCAGCAATTATTTACTGAAAATACCGTTACCGCCGTGTTGCCGGTAATGCAAAATCCCACTCTGAGTAACGTTGGCCTGCTGATGCGCTTATGGGGCGTAGTCTTATTGGGCAACCTTATTGGCACCGGGGTTGCGGCGTGGGCATTTGAATATATGCCTATATTTGATGAAGAGACCCGCGACGCCTTTGTCAAAATTGGTATGGAGGTCATGAAAAATAGCCCAACGGAGATGTTTGCCAACGCGATTATCTCTGGCTGGATCATCGCCACAATGGTATGGATGTTTCCTGCTGCAGGCGGGGCAAAAATTGTGGTCATTATTTTGATGACCTGGCTTATCGCGCTGGGCGATACCACCCATATTGTCGTCGGTTCCGTTGAAATTTTGTATTTGGTTTTCAACGGCACGCTGCCCTGGAGCGACTTTTTCTGGCCCTTCGCCCTTCCCACACTTGCCGGAAATATCTGCGGCGGCACCTTTATTTTCGCATTAATGAGCCACGCGCAGATCCGCAACGATATGAGCAATAAACGTAAGGAAGAAGCGAGGCTACGCGGCGAGCGCCTGGAACGGGAGCGGAAAAAAGCGGAAAAACAGCGCTGAGTGGCGACGGTTTAACCAGTCAGGCGGCGCTACACTTACTCCGGCGAATAAAAAACGCTATACTGGCGCCGCGTTGTCCTCTTAGTTAAATGGATATAACGAGCCCCTCCTAAGGGCTAGTTGCAGGTTCGATTCCTGCAGGGGACACCATTGATACCCAGGACATTCTCTTCTTGCTGCATAACCTTTCGAGCGGTTCCCCTTTCATGTTGCTTTTATTGCCCCTATGCAATATCACCGGACATGCCATACGTTCAGCAAAAAGTCGTCATCGGCCGGTTATGACCGATGACATCCCGATGTGGTCTAGAAGCGGTACTGCAACCCCGCGGTAACCGTATAGTTATTATTAGCTATACCTGCGGCATCGCCACCAAAATACGCCGTATCACCGCTGGTTTTATCTATGATTTGCGTACCGCCCTTACCTTCTTCATATTTACTGTAAGCGAACTCAGCAAAGATTTTTGCATTACTGGTAATATAATATCCGGCGTCAATAGAAGCGCCATAATATCGCGAATTTTCCGTTTTTTCACGGAAGGTAAGCTTGCGCATGTAGTGTTCGTCATTATCATGCGCATTTACCCAGTCGCTGTATTTAAACAGTACATTACACTCAAAGTCATTAATACGATAATCACCCGCCAGCCCGATATAGGGCATTTCGAAACGCTGGCTATAACCTATGCCGCGCACGCCATGAGGAAAATTACCAATATATCGGCCATTATCATAAATATAAGACCCGCCTCTTGCCGTCCAGCTAAAACGGGTTTCCTGATAGCCCGCTGTTACGCCCGCCTTGTAGTTATCGCCCTGCAATAACCAACCTTTCACGTTCAAATCGTATTCATTAGCATAGTTGGCGCTGGTGTCCGGATGAATTGAACGATCGGTCCAGCCAGGCTGCTCACTGCTCATCCAGTCATGGTCAACCATATGACCCGATCCCGACGCCAAAGACGTCCAGCCGCGGGCGTCCAGCGTCATGAACGAATAGGGTTCCCATGATAAATCCCCCTGCAACGTGGCGACATTTTTTATTTTCCAGTCCAGTTGACTCAGCTTCCGCCCGGTGTCGGTATCATAAACCAGCTCCCTGGATTTACCATTTAACACACCCACGGAAAGGGATGTCGTGACGCTATCAGGAGAGACGTCCGGAATAAATAAGGTAGACTCCGCATAAACCGACTCAGAAAATACGGCGATCATCATTACTGCAATAGCATGTTTTTTCATTTCTCTTGTCCTCATATTCAGATGTAATCTGGAGAGGTGATGAAGTTTTCATCTTGTCAAATCGTCGGACAAGAGTACATTTATTACGCCAGAGAACTTGACGCATTTTTACCTTATATTGAAGTTAAGAAATAGAATTTGATGCTCAGGTGAATAATAAGCAATCTATAATCATGATGGAATGATTTACCATTACGGTGATGTGACGTTATCTGGCTAACGACATCGTTGCTGTTGTTGTCAGCCAGATTGAAAGTAACTGTAATATCAGAATTTATAATGCTCTTTACTTAGACCATATTTTTTCATGCGCAGATAAAGTTTTTTACGGGGAATTTGCAGGTACTCCGCCACTTCATTAATTCGTCCCTGATGAATGTTTAATGCTTCGGTAATAATTTGTCGCTCATACTCTTCAACGCGCCGGTCAAGCGGGGTCGGCTCCTGCAGAAGCAACTGCGGGTTGACCGTTTCCGCCAGCGGCAGCACGCCAACAGCGAAAAGCTCCGCCGCATTAGCCAGTTCGCGCACATTGCTTGGCCAGGCGCGTCGCATTATTCCTTTCAGTAATTCCCCCGCTATTTCCGGCACTGGATGATTGAGCCGCAGGCAGGCTTTTCGAAGATAATGGCGAAATAACGGCTCGATATCATCCGGTCGCTGAGAAAGAGACTGGCAGGCGATTTGGGTCATGGCGAAACAGTAGTAAAGCTCGGCCGCAATCTGGTTAGCTGCCGCCTGCTCCACCAGCGAAGCGCTACCAACGCCCACCAAACGAAAAGGCCGATGCTCCAGGCTTTGTAAACGCGCCAGATGGTGCTGCTGTTCGCGTGTCAGATATTCGGGATGGCTCAACACCAGCGTACCTCCTTGCGCCTGGTCGATGAATGTCTCCAACTGCCTGGCATTCTCCGGCGTGAGTTCATAGCGTACAAACGGCCCTTTCGCGTTACGCCCCAGTTGATGGAGATAACGGGCGCCAGTCATACGTCCAGTGCCATGCTCACCGTAAAACCATACGGCAATGTCCGTTTCCGCCAGTTGTTGTAACCGTTGTCGAAACTGATTCATCCACTCGCTGCGCCCAATCAGTTCAACCTGTAACGTCTGCTGGCAATATTGCCGCCGTGCAATGACCGACCGGCGCTGGCGTAGCGCGTCTTCAATTAATATCAACAGTTTGCCCGGATCGACGGGTTTTTGCAGAAAATCCCAGGCGCCCTTTTTCACCGCATCAACCGCCATCGGTACATCTCCATGTCCGGTAATCAATAAGATTGGCAGTTGATCGTCATCCTGATGAAACAGCGTCATAAGATCGATACCGGAACACCCCGGCATACACACATCGCTCAAAACGATCCCCTCCCAATCCGCTTTTACCCACTCTTTGGCCTCGAAAGGATGGGTAAAGCCACGCACGCGGTAGCCTGCCTGCTCAAGCATTTGGGTATAGGCGTCAAGTACATCAACGTCATCATCAATCAGCAAAATAGAACATTCATCATTCAACATCATCGACATCCGTTACCGAGAATTGCAGCACCACGCAAGCGTTACGCGTCAGCGTCGACGCCAGACGCAGGTCGCCCTTCATTTGTGCCATCAGCGACACGCTAATCGACAGCCCAATACCCAACCCGACAGCTTTACTGGTGGTAAACGGCTTGAGTAAAGAGGGCAACAGCGCCACAGGCCAGCCAGGGCCGTTATCTGCAATATAAACCTCCAGCACCTCTCCCTGCGTCTGCCACGTCACCGCGATCGCCGCATCATGTGAACAGGCGTCAAGCGCATTCGCCAGCACATTCACCAGAACCTGCTGAATACGCACTTCATCGCCGCTAACCCATACGGTGTCGGTTGGCAGTGAAAGCGCTCCCTGCCGGGATTGGTGGCGCATGGCTAATAACTCCCATGCCGCCACGAAGGTTTGGCGCAGATCAACGGGATACAATGGCGTTTCCAGCTCCGCCCGGCGGGTAAACTGCCGCAGCGAACGGATAATGGCGTCAATCCGGTTAATGAGCCCTTCCGCTTTGGTGAGCGTATTTCTCGCCTGTCCGCTCTGACCTTGTTCAATCGCGCGTCCCGCCGTAAATAAATACATTGAAAGCGCATTCAGCGGCTGGTTAATTTCATGCGCCAGCGTGGTCATGGTCTGGCCGACTACCGCCAGTTTCGCCGTCTGAATCAACTCATCCTGCATGGCGCGCAGGTCGGCTTCTATCTCTTTGCGCTCGGCGACCTCTTGTTCAAGCTGCCTGCGTTGCATATTGAGCTGGCCCAGCGTATGACGTAGCAAACGGGCTATCCGTCCTAGCTCATCGCGCCCGTAAACCGGGATAGTCGAGTCGGTTCTCCCCAGCCCTATCTGTACCACAGCCTGATTAAGCGCGGTAAAACGCTTTACCAGCCGGGAACGGATAAAATAGTGGTTGAGTCCCCAGGCCAGCAGCAACGCCAGGAGCGTCGCCACTAAAATAAGCCCGCCGCTAACGCGAACAATCTGTTCCAGGCGTTGATTGAACGTCTGCATTTGCTGGTGACTACTACCTAACTGCGCCTCAAGCAGCGTGCGAAAGCGCCCTAGCGTAGCCTCTCTGGCGCGGCTGGCGTCCAGTAAGGCTTTTTGCGCCGCAACATAATCGCGCATGGTATCGGGCATCTTATTTTTTACCATCCCGATTTCCAATAGTTCGTCGATGGTTTGCCGCAGCGTGATCGTACTGGGCCAGTCATCCAGCGCACGAATATTCTCATCCGCCGTTTTTTTTAGGTTTTCCAGATAGCGAATATGGGTCTCTACCAGCATCCCGTCATTATTGCCGGACTTGAGCTCATTCAATCTGTCGCGCAGGTCATCAACAATCTGATTTTCAATTCGCGCCAGGGTATATACCTGTTGCTGTTCGTTCTGCACCTCGCGCGAACGTTGCAAGTACTGCGCCGCGTCGCCCTGATTCGCCTCAATTTGATCGAGCAGCGTCCCTTGCTGCCAGGTAAAATCCTGTACCAGCGAATTTAGCTCCGTGGTGAAATCATCATGGAGCCAGTCGATGCGAGCGGAAAGCTCACTGACTTTCTCCCGCACCAAAAACATGTTGTAGAGGGCGTTGTCCAGCTCCGCCAGCAAGGTCCGGCTATCCTGTAAAATGACGGCCAGTTGCCGGCGCTCAGCAAGCTGAAGCCCCTGACTGAGACGCTCAATCTTATCCAGATGCTGAATAATCTGCGTACGTAACTGCAAACGTACCGTCGTGTTCGGCGCCAGCAAAAATTCATTGAGTTGATCCACGGCCAGATTCAGGTTCCCCTCAATTAAAAAAGCGGAGTGGATGCGAGGAAAATATTCATCAAGCGAATAGCGAACCTGCGAACTTTGCTCATGCCAGGAATAAAGGCTGACCATACTGACAATCAGCGTCAGTAATGCGCCCATTAAAAATGCACCCCGTAAACTGTTGCTGATACTGAGCTGACGAAGCCGTTGCAATAATCTCCCCTTCATTTCAGCTCTTCCAGTTTGTGAATCGCCAGCCGCTGATTGTTCAGAAACCAGATCTGCCACTCCATCATTTTTTGTTCGGCAAAGCTTTTATTATCAAACTGCGCCAGCCAGGTTTCATCCTCGCTGCTTGCCGCATCCACCGGGACGCTGGTCAATAAAGCTCTGATTTCAGGTAAGGGGCGTTTAAGCCGCGTTTCTGCGCTGTGCAACGCTCGCCATGCATCTTTAAGCTGCGCAAGTCGAAAACTGATCGCGGTATCAAACATGCGCTGTACCAGTTGCTGGCGCTTCAGGATCAGGCGATAGTTCAACGGCGGCTGGGCCATCAAACGCTGTTGTTGCGCGGCGCGAGGATTATCGGCGCTAAGCGGTGCGACGGGATACTTACCGGTATTCGCGTCAGCCAGTATCCTTTGCCCTTTCGGACTTAATAAGTAATGAATAAAAGCACGCGCTTCGTCTGCATGACGGCTGTTTTTCAACACCGCGACGTAAGTGGGCGACACCGCAGAATATGGGAAATAGGTAAAAGCAAGATTAGGATCGTTAAGTAGCAAATTAGCATAGTTATCAATGACCGGCCCGGCAACGCCAAGCCCGCTTTTAATTTTATCCGCTACGCCGAAACTGCGAGAGGAAATCGTGACCAGATTACCCGAGATTGCCAGCAGCGTCGCCCACCCTGCCGTCCAGCCTTTTTGCTGCAACAGCGACTCCACCATCAAATGATTGGTGTCTGAGCGTGACGGACTGCTCATTAATAGAGCGCCCTGGTAACTGGGCAGGCCCATATCCTGCCAGTCGGCAGGCGGCGGAAGATGGCGCGCAGCGAGCGCTGAACGATTGATCAATAGCCCAAATCCGGATACCGCTACCGCCACTGAAGTTGAGCGGATAGAACGCGGCACCAGCTTCTGGCTGGCGGCAGGCGCGCTATCCAATAGCGCCAGCTTTTGGTGTTCCTGAAGGTGTTGCAACAGCATGGGGGATGACGTCAGGATCAGATCGACATTTTCCGCATTCGCCGTATCAAGTAATTGCTCTAAAGAACCGCTGGTACGGTTGAGCGTACGAATCATGACGGAACCCGGCTCCGTCTGCCAGCGCTGGATAATCCAGGCGGTCGCGCTGGGTGAAAAGGTCGTTGCCATCACCAGCTCGCGGCTGTACGCCTGGCAAGAACCGAACATTGCCGCCAGCCATAGCGTAAAAGCGCCCACTCTGGCGAAACGACTACAGCATGAGAAAAGTCGATTTGTGATCCCGTTCATAAATATCGATATCACATAAAGAAAATATTGAGACAAAACTTACCCTTTTATTTCTGTTGGCATCCAGAACAACGTTATTTGAATAATAACGGGTCCGTCGCCCGAAAACATCAATAAAGCGTATCAGATCACTGGCAGCAAATTTGTTAATATCCGCACATGCTAACGATAAAACGGCCATGGCAATAATTAAAGTTTCACCACACCCTTCAGGATGGGTCAAAAATAACCTTTAAATTCACCCAATTGAGTCAATTTTGACACATTTCTTCGACTTGAATTTTATTGTCACTCCTTTCACTCTACCGACAAAACCTCCTGATGTTCATCTCACTATAAAATACAGGTGACTCCATGTTAACAATATTAAAAACAGGGCAATCGGCGCATAAAGTCCCACCGGAAAAAGTCCAGGCTACGTATGGTCGATATCGTATACAGGCATTGTTAAGCGTATTTCTGGGATATCTCGCTTACTATATAGTCAGAAACAATTTCACATTATCGACGCCTTATTTAAAAGAGCAATTGGATCTCAGCGCTACGCAAATCGGCCTGCTGAGTAGCTGTATGCTTATTGCTTACGGAATCAGTAAAGGCGTAATGAGCAGTCTGGCGGATAAAGCCAGCCCAAAAGTCTTCATGGCGTGCGGTCTGGTACTCTGCGCGATTGTTAACGTTGGGCTGGGATTCAGTAGCGCATTCTGGATATTTGCCGCTCTGGTGGTCTTCAATGGCCTTTTTCAGGGCATGGGCGTCGGCCCCTCGTTTATTACTATTGCAAACTGGTTCCCTCGTCGGGAGCGCGGACGCGTAGGCGCCTTCTGGAATATCTCGCATAACGTTGGCGGCGGGATCGTCGCGCCTATCGTCGGTGCGGCTTTTGCGATATTGGGCAACGAACACTGGCAAAGCGCCAGTTATATCGTTCCGGCCTGCGTCGCCGTCATTTTTGCCTTAATTGTTCTGGTCTTGGGAAAAGGTTCGCCACGCGAAGAAGGTCTTCCCTCACTGGAACAGATGATGCCGGAAGAAAAAGTCGTACTGAAAACGAAGAATACGGCAAAAGCGCCGGAAAATATGAGCGCATGGCAAATCTTCTGTACTTATGTGCTGCGCAATAAAAATGCCTGGTATATTTCGCTGGTCGATGTCTTCGTCTATATGGTGCGGTTTGGCATGATTAGCTGGTTGCCTATCTATCTGTTGACAGTAAAACACTTTTCAAAAGAACAGATGAGCGTCGCGTTTCTCTTTTTCGAGTGGGCGGCGATTCCCTCCACGCTACTGGCAGGCTGGCTGTCAGATAAACTGTTTAAGGGCCGCAGAATGCCGTTAGCCATGATTTGCATGGCGCTGATTTTTGTCTGTCTGATCGGATACTGGAAAAGTGAATCTTTGCTGATGGTAACGATTTTCGCCGCCATTGTAGGTTGTCTGATTTACGTCCCACAGTTCCTCGCGTCCGTACAGACAATGGAGATAGTCCCCAGCTTTGCCGTAGGTTCCGCCGTCGGATTACGTGGGTTCATGAGCTATATTTTCGGCGCCTCGTTGGGCACCAGCCTGTTTGGCGTCATGGTGGATAAACTGGGCTGGTACGGCGGATTTTATCTTCTGATGGGCGGCATCGTGTGCTGCATTCTATTCTGTTACCTCTCCCATCGCGGCGCGCTGGAACTGGAACGCCAGCGCCAGAATGCGTTACATAATCAGGACTCACTGCAGCTTGCGGACGCGCAATAAACGATTAGCCTTCCCGGGGAACAGAAGCGCCGACATTGTCGGCGCTATCTATTCGCTGACATCGTGTATACCCCAAATAATTCGAGTTGCTTAAAAGCGGCAAGGGAGTGAGTCCCCAGGAGCATAGATAACGATGTGACTGGGGTGAACGACAAATCTGCCGGGAACAGATTTGAACGTCGCGTGCGACGGCCGTCAGGGCGAGGCCCATCGATGGGCCGAGTAATCCGTAGCCAACACATCAGCAACTTGAAGTATGAAGGGTATGTACTGACTAACGCTTACCGTATCCCACCATAAAGCGAATAATTAACCCACATGCCGGTGCGAGAAAAAGCAATAATCCGCTAACGATGTCATCGCCATCCTGCAACCATACATTGAGTAAATAAATCAGCGCGGCAAGGATAACCATTCCCGTAAAAGAAGAAACCGCAGAAAAAGCCCCCATCACCTGACCGATATAGCCACTCACGGCAAGTATACTTATTGCAAGAAATGTCCATAAATAGATCATCTATAATACCTCCTGTCTATGGCAAGGCTTCCATATAGCCTTACGGTCCCTCTCACTTCTCCTTTAAGATAAACCTTATCAGCCCGTCATTTCCATAACATTTATCTCACATTTTATTTTTTTAATCATTTTTCAATGACCTTCGTCTGAAATAAAATTATCACTGTAAAAACAATGCATTAAAAATAATGATTAGCTTATTTTTGCTACGGGAGAAATATTTACGCTTCTTGATAAAGAATTTCTGGGCGCGAGTAAATAACTGGTGGTACATTAGCCTGCCTGGCGTTCATGCCCTCGTGGTTTAGTACTGACTTAGTTTTACACTCCTTACGGGAACCATTGTCGTACATGATGGCCTAACTATACGTAAATCATTCAAGTTACCCTGATGAGCTTACTCAAGTAAGTGCTTCGGATAAGCGAACGCAACTTGAAGGATGATGCGTATTTCAGAGTGTACCGCTGCGGATAATGACTCTTCTGCGATACATTATTTTCGTATCTACAGAAGGTATTTTATGTTTCCTCAAAGCAAATTTTCACGCGCGTTTTTGCACCCGCGCTACTGGCTGACGTGGTTTGGCGTTGGCGTCCTCTGGTTACTGGTGCAGCTTCCCTACCCGGTTTTGCGTTTTCTGGGCACCCGCACCGGTAAGCTGGCGCGCCCCTTCCTGAAGCGACGTGAGTCGATCGCCCAGAAAAATATTGAACTCTGTTTTCCGACCCTCTCCCGGGAAGAAAGGGAAAAACTGATCGCCGAGAATTTCCACTCTCTTGGCATGGCGCTGCTTGAAACGGGCATGGCCTGGTTCTGGCCTGATAACCGGGTTCGCAAATGGTTTGATGTGGACGGGCTGGACAACCTTACCCGTGCGCAGGCGCAAAATCGCGGCGTAATGGTCGTTGGCGTGCATTTTATGTCGCTGGAATTGGGAGGCCGGGTAATGGGTCTCTGCCAGCCGATGATGGCGACCTATCGTCCGCATAACAATCCGCTCATGGAGTGGGTGCAGACGCGCGGTCGTATGCGCTCAAATAAAGCGATGATCGGCAGAAACAATCTGCGCGGCATTGTGGGCGCGCTAAAAAAAGGGGAAGCCGTTTGGTTTGCTCCCGACCAGGACTACGGTCCTAAAGGCAGCTCCTTTGCGCCATTTTTCGCGGTTGAAAACGTCGCCACCACCAACGGCACCTATGTACTGTCCAGGCTGTCTGGCGCCGCCATGTTGACCGTTACAATGGTAAGGAAATCCGATAACTCGGGTTATCGTCTGTATATTACCCCTGAAATGGAAGGTTACCCGGCAGATGAAAATCAAGCCGCTGCCTATATGAATAAAATTATTGAGAAAGAGATCATGCGCGCCCCGGAGCAATATCTCTGGATCCATCGCCGTTTCAAAACTCGCCCGTTGGGGGAAGCGTCACTCTACATCTGAAAAAGGCCGCAAGGCCTTTTATTTTGGCATTTCGCATTGTCATAATATTCATATCGTAAATTACTCATTCCTGCTTTTAGCGATAAGTCTCCTGTTTACAGGCGATTTTTTACTGTGTCGGCGGCGTCGCTCAATAGCGATTCATCACTGTCAGAAATTAAACTGTCGCCGATTCCCGACACTTGTAAGTTACTAAAAGTAAATAAGAAAATGCCTCTTGTTTCACCTCATTTTTAGGCGTACATTAGCGCCGTCTGGAGCGATGACGCGCAGAATTCTGAGGTGATGCAGGCGGTCAAAACACGAATAATTCTCAATTTCGTATTGTCCGGCATCAACTCTCTATAATCAGGTAAGTGTAAGTTCATTTAGGCGTACGACAGGTACGCGGAGAGATGAAACGTGAAATATTTCTTTATGGGCATTTCATTTATGGTCATCGTTTGGGCCGGTACTTTCGCCCTGATGATTTAAAAGTACAATGCAAAGAAAAACAGGAGCCATGGGGCTCCTGTTTGCTTTTCTACTCCGTGCTCGCCTCAACGGGTTTTGGATGTGACGGCAGCACGCCATCGGCGCGGAACATCGCTTTAATCCCTCTGACGGCCTGGCGAATGCGGTCGCGATTCTCTATTAATGCAAAGCGTACATGGGTGTCGCCATAATCACCAAAGCCTATCCCTGGAGAAACACAAACCTTCGCCTCATTCAGCAGCTTCTTGGCAAACTCAAGCGACCCCATCGCCGCATATTGCTCCGGGATTTTCGCCCAGACGTACATTGAGGCTTTCGGCATTTCAACCATCCAGCCCGCCTCATGCAGCCCCTTCACCAGCACATCGCGACGACGTTTATACTGCTCGGCGATATCGCGCACGCACTGCTGATCGCCTTCCAGAGCGGCGATAGCCGCCACCTGAAGCGGGGTAAAGGTGCCATAATCGTGATAACTTTTAATGCGCGCCAGCGCGCTGACCAGGGTTTTATTACCCACCATAAACCCAATACGCCAGCCCGCCATATTATAGCTTTTCGACAGCGTGAAAAATTCGACCGCCACGTCGCGTGCGCCAGGCACCTGCATAATGGATGGCGCTTTCCAGCCGTCGTACACGATATCGGCATACGCCAGATCGTGCACCACCAGCACATCATAACGTTTAGCCAGAGCGACCACTTTTTCAAAAAATTCCAGTTCGACGCACTGGGCCGTAGGGTTAGATGGAAAACCCAAAATCATCATTTTCGGTTTCGGATAACTTTCGCGAATAGCGCGCTCCAGCTCGTTGAAGAAATCCACCCCCTCTACCAATGGAACCGAACGCACCTGCGCCCCGGCGATAACGGCGCCATAGATATGAATCGGGTAACTGGGGTTCGGCACCAGAACCGTATCGCCATGATCCAGCGTCGCCAGCATTAAATGCGCCAGTCCCTCTTTGGAACCGATGGTCACAATCGCTTCGGTTTCCGGATCGATATCGACATCATAACGTTCCTGATACCAGTGAGAAATCGCGCGGCGTAAACGCGGTATGCCGCGGGACGTGGAATAACCGTGCGTATCCGGACGCTGCGCGACGGTGCAAAGTTTTTCGACAATGTGGGGAGGGGTTGCGCCATCAGGATTACCCATACTGAAATCAATAATATCTTCACCGCGCCGACGCGCAGCCATTTTGAGTTCAGCGGTGATGTTAAAAACATAGGGCGGAAGGCGATCGATACGCGTAAAGCGACGTTCAGGGCGGAAGTCAGCCATAATATCCTCAGATTAACGTTAGCGCCCGGACCGTCCGAGCGACGCTGCCACGATGGTGGCTCCTTTAGAAAATAGCCTGAAAATTTTCTTCCTGTCGAGAGGCTAATGAAAATATTTTTAGCGACAAAAAAGAGGAACAAGCGTAAAAACTTACTTTTTAAACGTGTCAGTTATAGCATCAAACAAATCATATTATTAACAAATTGATATCATTGAATTTACGTAACGTAGCGCAGCCGACGATAATTTCCTGTCAATAAACCTTATCTCAAATAATCCCCTTTTGATTTTGTGGTTTTTCCTCTTTAATCAAAACCCTTACTAACGCTAATAGTATTCGATCATGTCATATTACGGTGTTTTTCAGGGACATTTCCCCGAAAATGAGGATCCTTTCCAGCAAGATGCCGCGATGAAACCGTAAATAAGGCAGCGAACCGGATACGTATAGTAAAATAAATCCCTGTTTTCGCCTGACTAACCGCCATGACGTGATGACTCAACGCGCTGGTGTTTGACCTTTCGCTCAGCAAGAGTAAAGTGAAATAATTCAGACAGTTGAAGCATTCATGCACAGGAAAGGCAATGAAAAAAACCGCGTGAGGCACGCGGTTTGAGACTGACAAGAGAATGATTAATTGCCTGATGACGCTGCGCTTATCAGGCCTACAGATGACACACTTTTGTAGGCCGGATAAGGCGTTTATGCCACCATCTGACTTATAGAATATGGCCTAATGTCTGGCGCAGATGCGCGCCGGAGCCTAACAAGCCAGGGTTATCATGGACAATCAGATAGACCGGAATACCGTGTACATAATCTTTAAAGCGGCCTTTATCTTCAAAGCCACCACGGAAGCCGGACGCTTTAAAAAATTCCAGGAAGCGCGGGACAATACCGCCAGCGATATAAACGCCGCCAAATGTCCCCATGGTTAACGCCAGATCGCCGCCAAATCGCCCCATGATGACGCAAAAGAGCGACAACGCGCGGCGACAATCGATACAGCTATCCGCCAGGGCGCGTTCGGTAATATCTTTCGGGCGCAGATTTTCCGGCAGACGGTTGTCGGACTTAACAATCGCCCGGTAAAGATTCACCAGCCCCGGGCCAGACAGCACGCGCTCGGCGGAAACGTGGCCAATTTCGGCGCGCAATATTTCCAGAATCATAGCTTCTTCTTCGCTATTAGGCGCAAAATCGACATGCCCGCCTTCGCCCGGAAGGCTAATCCAACGCTTATCCACATGCACCAGATGCGCCACGCCCAAGCCGGTTCCCGCGCCATACACCGCAATAGGTTTGCCGTCTACCGGTTCGCCGCCGCCGAACTGAATTAAATGCTCTTTTTTCAGCATCGGGATCGCCATCGACACGGCGGTGAAATCGTTGATGATTTCCAGATGGCTAAAGCCGAGATTTTTTTTCATTTCCGCAATAGAAAAAGCCCAGGTATGGTTAGTCATCGCTACCCAGTCACCGGTAATCGGGCAGGCTATGGCGATACAACCATCTTCCACGCTGACGCTATGCTCATCGAGATAAACGCGCACCACGGCCTCAAGACTGGGATAATCCAGGCCGGAATACGTTTTGGCCTGCGAGATTTCTCCACTGGCGATATCACACAGGGCAAGACGCGCATTCGTGCCGCCTACATCTCCTACTAAAGCATACTTTGTCATTCTTCTACTGCTCCGCTAAAGTCAAAATAAGTCTTTGTCACACTGTAAATTCATGGGGGCATAACAACAACGGCCATCAGGCTGACTGCCTATAAATATAGATCTTCATCACAGAATTACTTTCTTGTTTCAGCACCAATTGCAGCAATGCCGTCGGGCAGGCTGTGCAAAATAGGTATACGACCCCGTGTAAGGAAGAGATTATGTTCCACCCGCGTGCCCGAACGATGCTGCTGCTGTCGCTCCCCGCGCTGATTATTGGCGTAGCGTCAAGCCTGGTTTTAATCGCTGCGATGAAAGTCGCGTCGGTTTTTCAGCAATTTCTTTGGCAACGACTGCCCACCAGCATCGGCATCGCTTATGATTCGCCGTTCTGGATAGTGGGTATGCTCACGCTAACCGGGATCGTGGTGGGTTTGATTATCCGTTACAGTCCCGGACACGCTGGCCCCGATCCGGCCATCGAACCGTTAATCAGTATGCCGGTCTCGCCATCTGCGCTACCCGGGCTGCTTCTCGCCTTAATCATCGGCCTTGCTGGTGGGGTAAGTTTGGGGCCAGAGCATCCGATAATGACAATAAATATCGCGCTGGCGGCGGCTTTCGGCTCCCGCCTGTTTCCGCGTATCACGGCGTTAGACTGGACGATTCTGGCCTCAGCGGGCACCATCGGCGCGCTGTTCGGCACGCCCGTCGCCGCAGCGCTGATTTTTTCGCAAACACTTAGCGGCTCTAACGATATTCCCATGTGGGATCGCCTGTTTGCGCCGTTAATGGCGGCAGCGGCGGGGTCACTCACCACCAGTCTGTTCTTTCATCCGCATTTTTCGTTACCCATCGCCCATTACACGCAGATGCGGCTGGTGGACATTGCCAGCGGAGCGATCGTCGCGGCGATCGCCATTGCCGCCGGGATGGTCGCCGTCTGGTGCCTTCCGCGTCTGCATGAGTTGCTGCACCGCCTGAAAAATCCGGTCCTGATTCTCGGCATTGGCGGTTTTATACTGGGTATTCTGGGCGTCATTGGCGGGCCGCTTACCCTGTTTAAAGGCCTGGACGAAATGCAACAAATGGCGTTTAGCCAGACGTTGGGCGCGGGAGATTATTTTACCTTAGCCGTCGTCAAACTCGCCGCGCTGGTCATCGCGGCGGCGAGCGGCTTTCGCGGCGGGCGCATTTTTCCGGCTGTGTTTATTGGCGCGGCGCTGGGGCTCATGCTCCATGCCCATGTTGAGGCCGTACCCGCGGCGATTACCGTCTCCTGCGCGATTCTTGGCTTAGTGCTGGTAGTGACGCGCGACGGCTGGCTCAGTCTGTTTATGGCGGCAGTCGTCGTACCGGATACCAATCTGCTGCCGCTGCTCTGCATTGTGATGCTCCCCGCCTGGCTATTGCTGGCGGGAAAACCGTTGCTGGCCGCCAACCGTCACGAACCCTAATCCGGCGCAGCGGGGGCCATTATCCCCCGTTGCGGGCTTCCAGCGCCCGGGTCACGGTACGCAGTAATTCCGGCAGATCGGCTTTTGGCAACATCACTTCAATAAATGACAGACGTTGTGGGCGCGCCAGACGTTCGAGGACCTCTGCCAGTTGGATAGCCTGCGTCACCCGCCAGCACTCCGCCTGTTGCGCCGCGTTTAGCGCCGGTGGTATCTGCGTCCAGTTCCAGCTCGCGATGTCGTTATACCGCTGGGCCGCGCCGTGAATGGCGCGCTCTACGGTATAACCGTCATTGTTGAGCAGCAGGATAACCGGCGCCTGCCCGTCGCGTAACATCGAGCCCATCTCCTGAATCGTGAGCTGCGCCGCGCCATCGCCGATAATCAGAATCACCCGCCGATCGGGGCAGGCAGTTTGCGCGCCAAACGCGGCGGGCAAGGAATAGCCGATAGACCCCCACAGCGGCTGAACCACAACTTTCGCGCCGTCAGGAAGCGACAGCGCGGCAGCGCCAAAGGCGGCGGTCCCCTGGTCGACAAGGATAATATCTCCGGGTTTGAGATACTGCTGTAAGGTTTGCCAGAAGCTTTCCTGGGTCAGTTCTCCCTTATCAATCCGCACTGGCTGTCCGGCGGAACGCGTCGGCGGCGGCGCAAAAGCGCATTCCAGGCACAGTTCGCGCAGCGTAGACACCGCCTGCGCCATCGGGAGGTTGAACCAGGTTTCGCCGATGCGCGACGCGTAAGGCTGAATCTCCAGCGTGCGTTCCGTCGGTAATTGTTGGGTAAATCCGACCGTAAGGGTATCGACAAAACGGGTGCCGACGCAGATAACCCTATCGGCGTCCTCTATGGCCTGACGCACTTCTTTGCTGCTGGCGCCAGCGCTATAGGTGCCAACGAAGTTCGGGTGCTGTTCATCAAAAAGCCCCTTCCCCATCAGTAGTGTGGCATGAGCGATGGGCGTTTCCGCCATCCAGCGCTGCAACAGTGGTCGTAAACCAAAACGCCCGGCAAGAAAGTCGGCCAATAGCGCAATGCGCCGACTGTTCATCAGGCACTGACGGGCGTGGTAACGAAAAGCCGTCTCCACGCCGCTTTGCGCTTCATGCACGGGCAACGCCAGCGCCTGCGTAGGCGGGATGGCCGTTTTTTTCGCCACGTCGGCGGGCAGCATGATGTATCCTGGCCTGCGTGCGACAAGCATTTCACCCAATACGCGGTCAATCTCGAAACAGGCGTTCTGTTCATCCAATATTGCGCTGGCAACAGATATCGCCTGACTCATGCGATAAAAATGACGAAAATCGCCGTCGCCGAGGGTATGGTGCATCAATTCGCCACGCTGCTGCGCAGCGCTACAGGGCGCGCCGACGATATGCAAGACCGGGACATATTCCGCGTAACTGCCCGCGATACCGTTAATAGCGCTAAGTTCTCCCACGCCAAAGGTGGTGAGTAGCGCTCCAGCGCCCGACATGCGCGCATAACCGTCCGCGGCATAAGCGGCGTTCAGCTCATTGGCGCATCCCACCCAACGTAGGGTCGGGTGGTCAATCACATGGTCAAGAAACTGCAAGTTATAATCGCCCGGTACGCCAAAAAGATGGCCAATGCCGCATCCTGCCAGTCTGTCCAGCAAATAGTCGGCCACGGTATAGGGGTTTTGCATGACAGCTTTCCTTCTGACGTTGACATTATGTTGAGTATTAAGGAATGGCGATGGCTGTCCAGCACGACGGGGATGAAAGCCTGGAAAACAATGTTTACAGCGGCGAACAGTAAAATCCGGATACCGCCTGGCGAGTGTAACCGTATACACTATTTATTCACGCCACAGGGGGAAAGGTCATGATTTATCAGCCCGATGAAAATCGTTATCACACAATGGAGTATCGTCGCTGCGGACGCAGCGGCGTCAAACTTCCCGCTATTTCGCTGGGGTTATGGCACAACTTCGGCGATGCGACACGGGTAGAAAATAGCCGGGCGCTGCTGCAACGCGCGTTCGATCTGGGCATTACCCACTTTGATCTCGCCAATAATTATGGGCCGCCGCCGGGCTCCGCAGAATGCAATTTTGGCCGCATTCTGCAGGAAGATTTTTTACCGTGGCGTGATGAATTGATCATCTCCACCAAAGCGGGCTACACCATGTGGGATGGCCCTTATGGCGACTGGGGTTCACGGAAATACCTTATCGCCAGCCTCGATCAAAGCCTGAAACGTATGGGGCTGGAGTATGTCGATATCTTTTATCACCATCGTCCCGATCCCGAAACGCCGCTTAAAGAGACGATGAAAGCGTTAGATCACCTTGTGCGCCAGGGCAAAGCGTTGTACGTGGGAATCTCTAACTATCCTGCCGATCTGGCCAGACAAGCTATCGATATTCTGGAGGATCTCGGCACGCCTTGCCTGATTCATCAGCCTAAATATTCGCTTTTTGAGCGTTGGGTAGAGGACGGGCTGCTGGCGCTATTGCAGGAAAAAGGCGTCGGCAGTATTGCCTTCTCGCCGCTGGCGGGCGGGCAGCTCACTGACCGTTATCTGAATGGCATTCCGGAAGATTCCCGCGCGGCAAGCGGAAGCCGTTTCCTTAAACCAGAACAGATTACCGCCGACAAACTGGAAAAAGTTCGCCGGTTGAATGAACTGGCTGCACGACGGGGCCAAAAATTGTCTCAGATGGCGCTCGCCTGGGTGCTGCGTAACGATAACGTTACCTCGGTACTGATTGGCGCCAGCAAACCGTCGCAAATCGAAGACGCCGTAGGAATGCTGGCCAATCGCCGTTTTTCGGCGGCGGAATGTGCAGAAATTGACGCTATTCTGGAGGGCCGGTTTTAGCAAAAAATGCTCTCCTTCATGATTTAAGAGTTAAGGCGATGAAACAAATCTTTACTGCTTTGTAATATTGCATTAACAGGCCGGCGACGGCTCGATCGTGAAGGAGAGAAAGTATGTTCAGGTCACTGATTCTGGCGGCAGCCTTGCTGGCTTTTACACCGCTTGCCGCGAATGCGGGCGAAATCACCCTGTTGCCCTCAATAAAATTACAGATTGGCGATCGCGATGATTACGGTAACTACTGGGACGGTGGTCGCTGGCGCGACCGGGATTACTGGCACAACCATTATGAATGGCGTAAAAATCGCTGGTGGCGCCATGACAACGGCTATCATCGCGGCTGGGATAAGCGTAAAGCGTATGAACGCGGTTATCGGGAAGGCTGGCGCGATCGCGACGATCATCGCGGGCGAGGCCGGGGTCACAAACATCATCACTAAGCCTCCTGCTGAATAACAGCCCGATGACGCCCACGCATCGGGCCTGCTATCTTTCTGTCTTTATGACAATCCCATCACCGTTCCAACCAGCAACCAGATATTCAGGGCGACGACCAGCACGACAATTATCCAGCCAATCTGTTTTACTCGCCGCGTGTTCACCAGCTCGCCCATTAGCGTAGCGTTACTGGTGAAAATCAGGAGCGGCACCAGCGCCAGCGCAATACCAAAACTCAGCAGCACCTGGCTCATCACCAGAATTCGGGTAGGGTCCAGCCCCATCAAAATCACAATAAATGAGGGCAGCATGGTAATGGTGCGCCGTACCCACAGCGGAATGTGAAAACGGACAAACCCTTGCATCACCACCTGCCCCGCCAGAGTCCCTACCACGGTGGAGGAAAGCCCTGCCGCTACCAGACTAAGACCAAACACCGTTGCCGCCGCATGGCTTAGTAACGGTTCCAGCGTCAGGTATGCCTGATCGAGGTCGGCGATGCCAGTGTGGCCGCTAAAATGAAACGCCGCCGCGGCGGTCGCCATCATTGCCAGATTGACAAAACCGGCAATCGTCATGGCAATAGCGACATCCCATTTCGTTGCTGAGTACCGTTGTTGCCGCGTTCCGCCGTGCAGATGCTGTGTTAATGACGAGTGCAGATAAATCACGTGCGGCATAATCGTCGCGCCAAGCACGCCGGCGGCTAAGAATACGGCTTCCGGGTTCGGTAGCGCCGGGATAACCATTCCTTTGCCGAGCTGCGCCATATCAGGCTGAGAGAAAAACAGTTCCACAATGTAAGCGGCGGCGACAAAAAGCAGTAAACCGCCGATGACTTTTTCAAGCGGTTTTTGACCGCGGCGTTGTAACATTAAAATCAGAAACGTCGCGATACCGGTCAATACCGCGCCCTGTAATAAAGAGACGCCCAGGATCAGCTTAAAACCTATTGCTGCGCCGATAAATTCAGCTAAATCGGTGGCCATCGCGATGATTTCCGCCTGTACCCAGTAAAACCAGACTACCGGGCGCGGATAATGGTCGCGAATTTGCTCCGCCAGGTTCTTGCCCGTGGCGATTCCGAGTTTTGCCGAGAGGATTTGAATCAGCATCGCCATCAGGTTCGCCCAGACCACCACCCAGAGTAGCTGGTAGCCAAAGCTGGCGCCGGCCTGAATATTGGTCGCGAAGTTACCGGGATCGATATAACCAATCGCGGCAATGAACGCAGGTCCCATTAATGCGAGCCTTAGCTTGCGCGCCGCCCGTCCGCTGCTATTCTCTACGCGATTGTCAGTCATCTTTTGCCTCAAAAACATAGCCTTTGCTATGTTTCATGCTATGTTTATTGATAATGATTATCAAGTGCATTTCAATGGGTACGGGTGATTACTTTGATAGTGTGAAACGATAGACCGATACGATGACGACCTGTATCAGAACAGTTTGGCTTAACATTACAAGATTAGCACACTGATATAACTTTTCATTTTCATATTCAGTACAGTAAAAGTGTATTACAGATCACTAATTTTGAATCTCGTCACAGGTCCTTATTATAGTGTGTGTTGGATCTCGTTTTCTTTACGGCTGTTGCATAGAATGTGCACGAAAATTAAACCTGCCTCATATTTGGAGCAAATATGGACCGCGTCCTTCATTTTGTCCTGGCGCTTGCCGTTGTTGCGGTACTCGCACTGCTGGTTAGCAGCGACCGTAAAAAAATTCGCATTCGTTACGTCATTCAGTTACTTGTTATCGAAGTATTACTGGCCTGGTTCTTCCTGAACTCGGATGTTGGCCTTGGCTTCGTAAAAGGTTTCTCCGAGATGTTTGAAAAACTGCTCGGATTTGCCAACGAAGGGACAAACTTCGTCTTTGGCAGTATGAACGATCAAGGTTTGGCGTTCTTCTTCCTGAAAGTATTGTGCCCGATCGTCTTTATTTCCGCGTTGATCGGTATTCTTCAGCATATCCGCGTTCTGCCAGTGGTCATCCGCGCTATTGGTTTCCTGTTGTCCAAAGTAAACGGTATGGGCAAACTGGAGTCTTTTAACGCCGTCAGCTCGCTGATCCTCGGCCAGTCTGAGAACTTTATCGCTTATAAAGATATCCTCGGCAAAATGTCCCGTAACCGCATGTACACCATGGCGGCGACCGCAATGTCGACCGTTTCCATGTCTATCGTGGGCGCGTATATGACCATGCTGGACCCTAAATATGTGGTCGCAGCGCTGGTTCTGAACATGTTCAGCACCTTTATCGTTCTGTCGCTGATCAACCCCTATGTCGTTGATGCCAGCGAAGAAAATATTCAGATGTCGAACCTGCATGAAGGCCAAAGTTTCTTCGAAATGCTGGGCGAGTACATTCTGGCAGGTTTTAAAGTGGCGATTATCGTCGCGGCGATGCTGATCGGTTTCATCGCGCTGATCGCGGCGCTGAACGCGCTGTTCGCAACGGTTACCGGTTGGTTCGGCTACAGCATCTCCTTCCAGGGCATTCTGGGTTACATCTTCTACCCGGTCGCATGGGTAATGGGCGTACCGTCCAGTGAAGCGCTGCAGGTAGGAAGTATCATGGCGACCAAACTGGTTTCCAACGAATTCGTGGCGATGATGGATCTGCAGAAAATCGCCTCTACCCTCTCTCCACGCGCTGAAGGCATTATCTCCGTCTTCCTGGTGTCCTTCGCGAACTTCTCTTCCATCGGTATTATTGCGGGCGCGATTAAAGGCCTGAACGAAGAGCAAGGCAACGTGGTTTCCCGTTTTGGTCTGAAACTGGTTTACGGTTCTACGCTGGTGAGCGTACTGTCCGCCTCTATCGCGGCGCTGGTACTGTAAGTCTGGGTTTAATGCAGAAACCGGGGAGCTATCCCCGGTTTTTTTATGCCGCTTATTTGCCTAACGGGCGCGGGCGGCCAATCAGATATCCCTGCAAACTGTGTACGCCAAGCTGCAATAGCAGATCGCGCTGCGCAGGCGTTTCAACAAACTCAGCCACGACGCTCAACGATTTCGCTTTCGCTAAATCAGTGATGGATTTCACGATCATCGCATCCAGGGAGTCCGTCAGAATATCTTTTACGAAACAACCGTCGATTTTAATGATGTCCGCCTTGAGGCGTTTTAGCCGTTCATAGTTTGCATAGCCGGTGCCGAAATCATCAATTGCGATTTTTAGGCCAAACTTACGCAACTGGTTGATATTGTGCATACTGATTTCGGAATGAGAGAAGGCCTGTTCTTCAGTAATTTCGATGATGACCGAAGCTGGCGGGACGCCATAGCGTTTAAAAAGCTGCATAATGCGCGACGCAGTCTCTTTTTGCAGCAGCGTCAGCGGCATCAAATTAACCGAGAAACGCGCCCCCTGCTCCGCTGAAGGATGCGCGGACAGCCATTGCAGGAGCGCTTCCATCACCTGCATATCAAACCGTACGCTCAGGTTAAACTGGGCGATAAGCGGAATGAACTGATTCGGCATCATGATACCGTCGTCGCACCGAAGCCGCGTCAGAATCTCGTCATACCCTTTTCCCTGCGCGTCGCGAATGGGTTGCGCATACAAAACCAGCGCGCCACGCTCCAGCGCCTGACGGATTTTCTGCAACCGTAGCACCCGTTCCGTCGTCTGCCCGGAAGCGGCTTCAATACTCTGGGTCAGTGCAAGCACCCGACGATGCGAACAGGATTGCTCCGCCAGCCAGCTTAACTGCCCCAACAGCGGTTGCAAGGTTTCCTGGCGACCATCGAATGTTCCCCACGATGCGCCGTATTCCATGTCCAGACCGGTATTGTTCCAGTAAATTTTGCGGTTATTAAGCACATTAAGCATATATTGCAGGCGGGCTTCCGTCTCCGGTCCCGTCAATACCAGCAATAATTCACTGCCCGGCAGATGGAAAATTTTCTCCTTTTCCAGCAGCAGCGGCTGCAATACGCGAAACACCTCGCGTTCGCAATGCACGCGCATCTGCATACCGTAATGACGGCTCAGAAATTCCAGGTTTTCCATGCGTAGATAACACACGCTTTGCCCGGCATCCTGTAAAAGAAACTGCTCCAGCGCGCGCAGGTTAGGCAGTTGCGTCAACGGATCGGTCAATGCCTGCGAGTGCCATTGTCGATTCAACCATTCGCTGCGTTGATTAATCCGCGCCATGTACAACAAACAAATACTAAAAGAAATGAGAACTGAAAGGATAAATGCCAGCGAATATTCTGAGCCCACGCCCTGCAGAAAATTGCGGTTATAGCTAAGCAGGAATAGCGCAGTGAGAGCCCAACTAAAATTCAACAGCGGATAGCTGATTTTCCCCACGCCGATGGTAAATCCAATGAACAGGACTGGCACCAGATAGCCAGCAATATACTTTGTCTCGAAAGGCGTACACAGCACCGCTAATAGCGTCGCCAGAGTGGCAAACCAGAGAAGCGTAAACAGGCGTTTTTCTTTGGCGAGATAAGGAGCGACATCCCTCCGCCAGAAAATACGAATATAGTGCGGGCTGACTATCATCCGCAGCGGATAATAGAAAAAGAGGGTAAAAATAAGCGCGGCAGAAATCAGACTCAATAAATCAACAATCGAGAAAATAGCGGTGCCGGTGCCAAAGAAGGTAGAGATTGTCACCGGGAAAGCCAGGTAGTGCCCCGCCAGATGCATACTGATTTTTATGCCAAACGGCGTCATTAACCCTAACCAGAAAACGCGTAGCCAGATGCCTTGGTTGGGTATTCCGTAGCGCCAGCGCGCGCCCAGCTGCCAGCGTACGATAGCGCAAACCAGCAACACGGGAAACGTCTGGCAAAATAGCAGCACCATCGCCTGTGGCAGAGGTAAATGAAAATTCCATTCATTAGTCAACATCATTCCGCCTACCATCGGCGCGACGCCACGGCGGCCAAATAAAAACAGCACGGAAAACATGACGCAGAGCGGTAGCCAGGCCAGAAAGATGTAGCTGGAATCAATTGTGGCGCGGGGAGAAATGAGACGAGATAGCAGAATAGCCGGAACGGTCAGGCAGAAGGCCAGTAAGAATATTTTTATATTTTTTAATACGTTACACTTATCCGGCATTGCTTTAATGCTCACATCATTATATAAGGCGCATGAATAATAAGTATATTCGCATTATGAAGCAATCTAACAAAAGCTCATATTGACCGCAAAAGCAGCGGCAAACAAACGCACCTGAAGAGCAGATATCAGAGGCCATAAATTTTGTGACAAAAAGCAAAAACCCCCGCTTTTCAGCGAGGGTTCGAATATTGGTGGAGCTAAGCGGGATCGAACCGCTGACCTCTTGCATGCCATGCAAGCGCTCTCCCAGCTGAGCTATAGCCCCATAGTGCTTTTACGTATACGCCAAATTTATCGGGAGTAAATTTGGTGGAGCTAAGCGGGATCGAACCGCTGACCTCTTGCATGCCATGCAAGCGCTCTCCCAGCTGAGCTATAGCCCCACTACGTAAAGCTTGTCGAGTTGACGGGCGGCATCATATGAATTCCCTCGGCATGTGTCAACGGCAAAATGAACTTGCCGAATTCAATCGCTGAAAAAGCATTCAAATAAAGGACATTGCGGCACAACTCGCATTCAGTAGTTAAACACGTCACGGTTTCGACTAAAATGGTGCTATAAAATGAACCACTAATTAACCCCACGACTATTCAGGGAATCGTTATGTTCAAGGAACGGATGACGCCAGAAGAACTCGCTAATCTCACCGGTTACAGCCGACAAACCATCAATAAATGGGTACGGAAAGAAGGCTGGGCAACATCGCCCAAACCTGGCGTCCAGGGCGGTAAAGCCCGTCTGGTTCATGTAAACGAACAGGTTCGTGAATATATCCGCAGCGCTGAACGTTCAGTTGACCATCACGCAGACACATTCACGCCTGCCAGCAACGCATCGCTTGAAGCGCTGCTCATGACGCTCGCCAAAGAGATGACCTCATCCGAGCAGAAACAGTTTACCTCTCTCCTCGTGCGTGAAGGGATTACCGGTTTGTTACAACGCTTAGGGATACGCGATAGCAAATAATATGAAAAGATTACGCAGTAAAATGACCACTGAAGAGCTGGCTGAATGCCTCGGCGTGGCCAGACAAACCGTCAATCGCTGGATCAGAGAACAACACTGGAAAACCGAAAAATTTCCCGGCGTCAAAGGCGGACGCGCAAGACTCATCCATATTGATGCCAGCGTGCGGGAGTTTATTCTCAATATTCCGGCTTTTCGCAAACTGCCTGCGTTTTATCAGGCGGAAGAGGCTTTCGCAGAATATGCGAACGCGGCGCACAGTCACGCTTATCGACAAATTATTGATGCCGTTGAAAATATGTCTGCTCAGGAACAGGAAAAACTGGCGCTGTTTTTATCGCGGGAAGGTATTCGCGGATTTCTGACGCGTTTAGGTATCAATGAGGCGGACTAACAAAGAATAAACGGCAGGCGTCTGCCCTGCCGTTTATTCTGTTTCAGCGGGCGTTACTGCTGGCTTTCACGCTCGGCGATAAAGCCCAGCGCTTTGTTGATGCGCTCAATGCTGCGGGTTTTACCAATCGCATGTACGGTGACATCCAGCGCAGGCGACTGCCCGGCACCGGTCACAGCCACACGCAGCGGCATCCCCACTTTACCCATCCCCACTTCCAGCTCATCCGCCGTGGCCTGAATCGCGTGGTGGACGTTTTCTGCTGACCAGTCCGTAATCGCCGACAGCTTGTCGCGCACCACTTCCAGCGGCTGACGCGCCACCGGGCGGAGGTGTTTTTTCGCCGCATCGGCGTCAAACTCGCTGAAGTCTTCATAGAAGTAGCGGCAGCTCTGCGCCATCTCTTTCAGAGTTTTGCAGCGCTCGCCCAGCAACTTCACCAGTTCAGCAAGCTGCGGGCCGTTACGGGTGTCGATATTTTCCTGCTCGATATGCCACTGCAAATGCGTCGCCACATATTCCGGCGCCAGCGTATTGATATAGTGGTGGTTCAGCCACAGCAGTTTATCGGTGTTGAACGCGCTCGCAGACTTGCTCACCGCACCGAGGGAGAACAGTTTAATCATCTCTTCGCGGGTGAAGATCTCCTGATCGCCGCTGGACCAGCCCAGACGCACCAGATAGTTCAGCAACGCTTCCGGCAGATAACCGTCATCGCGATACTGCATCACGCTCACCGCACCGTGACGTTTAGACAGTTTTTTACCGTCGTCGCCGTTAATCATCGACACATGCGCGTACATCGGCACCGGCGCGTTTAACGCTTTCAGAATGTTAATCTGGCGCGGAGTATTGTTGATATGGTCTTCGCCACGGATCACATGGGTAATTTCCATATCCCAGTCGTCAACCACCACACAGAAGTTGTAGGTCGGCGAACCGTCGGTACGACGAATGATCAGATCGTCCAGCTCCTGATTGCTGAATTCGATCGGGCCACGGATCTGATCATCAAAAATAACGGAACCGTCCTGCGGGTTGGCAAAGCGAACCACGCATGGTTCATCGTCGGCATGATGTTCGTGACTGTGACGGCAACGCCCGTCATAACGCGGCTTCTCGCCTTTCGCCATCTGATCTTCACGCAGTTGCTCCAGACGCTCTTTAGAGCAGTAGCATTTATAGGCCGTTCCCGCCTCCAGCATCTCGTCAATCACCGCGTTATAGCGATCAAAACGTTTGGTCTGGAAATATGGGCCTTCGTCCCATTCCAGGTTCAGCCAGTTCATACCATCCATGATGGCTTCAATGGCTTCCGGCGTGGAACGCTCAAGATCGGTGTCTTCAATACGCAGCACGAATTCACCGCCGTGGTGACGTGCGAAAAGCCAGGAATAAAGAGCAGTACGCGCGCCGCCGACGTGCAGATAACCTGTCGGGCTAGGCGCGAAGCGAGTTTTAATTTTCATGAAATGGCCTTACGTTTATAAAGATGCCGACAACCGGCAAATCCTGGAAAGATGAATAGCCTTGTATTCTATCACTGTGGCTTGATTCCTCAATGTTGATCCGGTCAGAACGCTGCGCTTTGCTATTTCCGTATAGAAATCATGCAGTGCGGGGTAATTCACGATCGTTTTGTTTAATTTTACGACGAACAAACAAAAACTTTAGAAAATGCGTTGACTCATTTTCAACTCTCCCTATAATGCGACTCCACACAGCGGGGGTGATTAGCTCAGCTGGGAGAGCACCTCCCTTACAAGGAGGGGGTCGGCGGTTCGATCCCGTCATCACCCACCAACTACTTTATGTAGTCTCCGCCGTGTAGATAAGAAATTGAGAAGTGGGTGATTAGCTCAGCTGGGAGAGCACCTCCCTTACAAGGAGGGGGTCGGCGGTTCGATCCCGTCATCACCCACCACTTTCTCGCCAGCTAAATTTCTTATTGTGAAGTACCGAAGTGGGTGATTAGCTCAGCTGGGAGAGCACCTCCCTTACAAGGAGGGGGTCGGCGGTTCGATCCCGTCATCACCCACCACTTCGGGTCGTTAGCTCAGTTGGTAGAGCAGTTGACTTTTAATCAATTGGTCGCAGGTTCGAATCCTGCACGACCCACCAATGTAAAAAAGCGCCCTAAAGGCGCTTTTTTGCTATCTGCAATATGTTCGGGTCTTGCCTGATGCGCTGCGCTTATCAGGCCTACAGACGACACCGCACACGTAGGCCGGATAAGACGTTAGTCGCCATCCGGCACAGACATCATACCGTCAACGCCGCCACCAGTTTCTCCAGTGCTGGCGTTGCCTGCTGCTGGTCATACACAATATACAAATCCGCCGGAATACGTTCCTCTAACGGACGGAACACCACACCCGGCCAGCTCATTTGCGCATAGCCATCAGCCATCAACGTAATCCCGATCCCCATACTGATCATCGCCAACACCGTTTGCGGCTCAACCACTTCCCGAATAATCATTGGCGAGAAACCCGCCTGTTGGCATACACGTTGTAAAAATCCCCAATCAGAATGTACGGAAGGCAACGTAACAAAATATTCATTGCGCAACGCCGCCAACGGCACAGAATCTCTGGATGCCAGATCGTGATCTTCCGGAACTGCAACCATGAATGCAGATTCATGCAAACGTATGCTGGTAAAACCGACTGCTGGTTCGATAGCCATACGCCAGATCCCTGCATCAAGTTCCCGACGCTCTAACAACGCCATTTGCATACCTGGAGACTTTTCGCGAAAAAGTACTTCAACATTGGGATTCGCTTTCAAAAAGTGACGCATCGCAGGACGCATTCTTCCCCACAGCGCCGTACCAACCACACCCAGTTCAATGCGCCCCGCTTCACCGCGACCAATCTGCTCCACTCGCGCCAGAGCCTGATTTGCATTGGCTAACAAGCGACGTGACTCTTCCATCAAAACTTTCCCGGCATGGGTTAATGCAACGCTGCGGGAATGACGAATAAACAGCAATGTACCCAGTTGCTGTTCAAGTTCTTTGATATGGATACTCAAGGGAGGTTGTGACATATTTAACCGGGCAGCAGCCCGGCCAAAATGCAATTCTTCTGCAACAGCGAGGAAATAACGTAATAGCTTTAGATCAATACGATGGGCTCGTTCCATCACTATCGCACTCCAGGAATAAGGGATAACGTCTGGAATTTACCATATTACCTAGTAAAAAATAGATTTAACGACAAGATACCCAATATACATAAATACAATAGATAAAACCCCGGGTAAAACATTTGGTGCAGGAATAGGTATACGGCATAAAGTAAAAAATGCGCCAATACCAAATCCAATACCGGAGGAGAGAATAATTTCTTTCATACTGTGTCCTTGTTCATAAAAATGGACTGGCGAACATCCTCTCGCCAGTCAAATAAAATTAATGTGCTAATGATTTGGTCGACAGTTTTTCTGGATGGTGCTGATATTTAAAGAACAATGCAAAAATAACGGCCAATGCCAGAGCGTAGGCGGCAAAGACCAGCCAGATAGTTTGCCAATCTTTTACGCCATCAATAGAAAAATAATCCACGGCCATACCGCTTAAAAGAGACCCAATCCACGCCCCCACGCCGTTAACCATGGTCATAAATAGCCCCTGCGCGCTGGCGCGAATACTTGAGTCCACCTCCTGCTCTACAAATACTGACCCTGAGATGTTGAAGAAATCAAATGCGCAGCCATAAACAATCATCGACAGCAGCAGTAGCACAAAGCCAAACGGGGATGGATCGCCAAAGGCAAAGAAGCCGAAACGCAGCGTCCACGCCAGCATACTCATCAGCATTACCGTTTTAATACCAAAGCGTTTAAGGAAGAACGGAATGGTGAGGATAAAGCCCACTTCCGCCATCTGCGAAACTGAAAGCAAGATAGAGGGATACTTCACCACAAAGCTGTCGGCAAACTCAGGATTACGGGCAAAATCATGCAGGAACGGATTACCGAAGACATTGGTAATTTGCAGCACCGCCCCCAACATCATCGCAAACAAAAAGAAGATTGCCATGCGTGGATTTTTAAACAGAACAAAAGCATCCAGTCCGAGCTTACTGGCAAGCGTGGTGTTCGCCTTCTTCTCGGCTACCGGAATTTTCGGTAACGTCAGCGCATACAGGGCCAGCAATAACGATGCGCCAGAAGCGATGTATAATTGCGCACTGCTCAGTTCCAGCCCCATCAGGCTCACCGTCCACATCGCAACAATAAAACCTATTGTGCCGAAAACGCGCACAGGCGGAAATGACGTTACCGGATCCTGACCTGCTTTCGCCAGACAGGAGTACGAAACGCTATTGGATAATGCAATTGTTGGCATATACGCCATCGCATTCACCAACATCACCCAGAACATCGTCTGGGGATCGGTAACGGTGGTGGCGTACAATAACGCCCCCGCGCAAACCAGATGGCAAAGCATGTAGGCTCGCTCAGCGCGCAGCCATTTATCAGCAATGATCCCCATAATGCCCGGCATGATAATCGCTGCCAGTCCTTTTGAGCTGTAGACCATACCGACATTCGCGCCGGTAAAATCCAGAGTGTTGATCATGTAAGAGCCCAGGGTAACCAGCCAGCTCCCCCAGATAAAATATTGCAAGAACGACATGACTTTTAAGCGGGACGTAATACCCATTTTTTATTCCTTGCCGTGAGATAAAGCCCCAATACGGGGCCGTAGTCATTGTGTTTAGGCCAGCTTACGTAAAAAGCCGCAAATCAGATTTATAAAGTTCTGCCGGGAAAGTTCAGCCGCCGCCAGCGTTTGCGCATGGGAGAGTTTTACATCGCCCAGCCCTTCCGCCAGATTGGTGATCGCTGAGACGGCAACAACTTTGAGGCCACAATGACGTGCGCTAATCACCTCAGGGACAACGGACATTCCGACCACATCGCCGCCAATAATCTGCATCATGCGGATTTCTGCCGCCGTTTCGAAGTTCGGACCCGGATAAGAAACAAATACGCCTTCAGTGAGGGTGAATCCCTCCTCTGCCGCAACGGACTGAAGCATGGCGCGATAATCTGCGTCATAAGCATTAGCCAGCGAGAAGAAGCGATCGCCATAACGATCATCGTTTGGCCCCACCATCGGCGTACCGGGCATCGTATTAATGTGATCGCTAAGCGCAACCAGGCTACCCGGCCCCACTTCCGGACGCAGAGATCCTGCCGCATTGGTGCAGAACAACACTTCACAGCCCAGTAATTTCAACGTGCGAATGGCATCGGTCATCACCGCCATTCCACACCCTTCATAAAAATGTCCGCGGCCTTTCATACAGGCCACCGGAACACCCGCCAGATGGCCGAGCACCAGTTCACCAGCATGGCCGTGTACGGTGCTGACGGGAAATCCCGGCAATTTCTCGTAAGAAATGGCTACCGCATCTTCGATTTGATCCGCCAGAGCACCCAACCCGGAGCCTAAAATAAACGCGACTCGCGGGGTAAATGCCGGTTTATGTGCATGAATAATATCAATACAATACTCAGGATTATGAGAAAAAAGAGCGTGAGGCATAAGTTTCCTTGTTCTATCGGATTTAATTTGACTCCTTTTTATAACGACCATCGCCCCTTGCTGACCAATACACTTTTCACGTGTCATCAATAGCCATTTAATATCGATAGATTTAGATCGCTTCTGTATTAATACAGAGGGAAAACAGTATTGGTTTTTGCTTGCACTTCATATTAACAATATGCCGCTTTCATATTTATAAATTGCCTCTTTTTAATTAACCCATTAATAATTATCGGCATAGGGAAATATGCTATGAAAAAAATTCTTACTCTGACGCTTTCTTCTTTACTCATTATTCCCGCACTCACCCATGCGGAATTTAAAGGCGGGTTCGCCGATATCGGCCTCCATTACCTCGACTGGACATCAGACACCACGGAAAAAACCAGTAAAAAATCCCATAAAGATGATTTTGGGTACCTGGAACTGGAAGGCGGAGCGAATTTTAGCTGGGGAGAAATGTACGGGTTCTTCGACTGGGAAAATTTTTACAATGGCCGCCACGCTAAACCAGGCAGCGAACAGCGTTACACCTTTAAAAATACCAACCGTATTTATCTGGGCGATACAGGATTAAACCTCTATCTCCATGCCTACGGGACGTACGGTTCACCTCATCGCGCTAATTTCCATGATGACATGTTTCTCTATGGTTTAGGCTATAACTTCACAGGTAACGGTTACTGGTTTAAACCCTTCTTTGCCAAACGTTATACCGATCAGACCTACTACACAGGCGATAATGGTTATGTATTAGGTTGGGTGGCCGGCTATAGCTTCTCGTTGGGTAGTGAGAAATTCAGCGTAACGAACTGGAATGAGTATGAGTTTGACCGCGATGCGTCCTACGCTGCGGGCAATGGCGGGAAAGATGGCATTAATGGCGCAGTAGCGCTGTGGTGGAATGCGACTCCTCACCTGACCGCAGGAGTACAATATCGTTACGCTGATAATAAGTTAGGAGAATCCTTCCTGCAGGATGGCATTATTTATTCCATCAAATACCTGTTTTAACACACTGCCCTGTCAAAAATGGCAGGGCAAGACCGCACCTCACACACGGACAGATAGATATTTATAGCTGATACAGCGGATCTTTCGCCCTCGCGGCGGTTAATTCGCTGGCCTGAGTACGCACCACGTCCCACAACGCCTGCGCCGCCGTGGAGAGCGATCGGTTTTTTCGCCGCGCCAGCATGAGCTGCCTTTCAACTACGGGCGTCAGCCGTTTAACCTGTAAGTGGCTGCCCTGCGGGAGCGGTAACGCCAGCGCGGGCAGCACGCTGATGCCGATTCCCGCTTCCACCATTGGAAACAGCGTGGCCGGGTGACCAATCTCCTGCACGATATCCGCCTCAATAGCAAAATGGGCCAGCGCCGCATCAATCAGCGGTCGACTGCCGGAAGCATAATCCTGTAAGACCAGCGAGGCCTGTTTAAGATCCTGCCAGCTTACCCATTCCTGATGCGCCAGCGGATGATCCTGGCGACACAACAGTAAAAAAGGCTCTGATAAGATGGCTTCACACTGTAAATCCACCGCTGCGCCGGGATCGATAACGATGCCAAAATCCACTTCACCCTGGCGGATGCTCTCCAGCACCCACTGCTGCGGACGATCGTGCAATACAAAATCAATAGCGGGATAAAGTGAATTACTTTGGGCAATGCATTGCGGAATAAGATGCGCAGAAATGGTTTGGCTCGCGGCAACGCGCACGGTGCCGGTTAATTGTGTCCCTACTCTGCCTGCATCGCGCAGTATGCTGTTCAGTTCATCAAGCACCCGCTCCAGACGCGTCGCCAGTTGTTGCCCCGCCTCGGTCAGCACCACCTCACGCGTAGTGCGATCCAGCAGTCTGACGCCGGTTTGCCGCTCCAGCTCTTTTACGCTATGACTGACCGCAGACTGGCTCAGTCCAATCCTGTCCCCTGCCCGACTGAAACTTTTGGCCTGGGCGACGGTAATAAAAATACGCAGTTGACGCAGTGAATAGTTCATCGACTAGATTCATATATAGATGCAATAAATCAATTTTATTTCTCAAAGCGAAAAACGCAAAATAGCTGCACCGACTTTCAGGAGTTTTTATGAAACTTTTTCGTATCCTTGACCCTTTCACGCTGACACTTATCACCGTGGTACTACTGGCCTCTTTTTTCCCGGCGGAAGGTGGCTTTGTGCCTGTCGTTGAAGGCATTACGACAGCGGCTATCGCTCTGCTGTTTTTTATGCATGGCGCGAAGCTTTCGCGTGAAGCGATCATCGCTGGCGGCAGCCACTGGCGGTTGCATCTGTGGGTCATGTGCAGCACTTTTGTGCTCTTTCCTGTCCTCGGCGTACTGTTTGCCTGGTGGGCGCCTGTCAATGTCGACCCTATGCTCTACAGCGGCTTTCTGTATCTGTGCATTTTGCCCGCCACCGTGCAGTCTGCGATTGCGTTTACTTCACTCGCGGGCGGTAACGTCGCGGCCGCGGTGTGCTCAGCGTCTGCGTCCAGTCTGCTGGGCATTTTCCTGTCGCCGCTGCTGGTCGGTCTGGTAATGAATATTCATGGCGCGCAGGGCAGTCTGGAAGAGGTGGGCAAAATTATGCTGCAACTGCTGCTGCCTTTTGTGCTGGGACACCTGTCTCGCCCGTGGATCGGCAACTGGGTCGCGCGCAACAAAAAGTGGATCGCGAAAACGGATCAGACCTCTATTCTGTTGGTGGTCTACTCGGCGTTCAGCGAAGCGGTGGTCAACGGCATCTGGCACAAAGTCGGCTGGGGATCGCTGCTGTTTATCGTCGTGGTCAGCCTCATACTGCTGGCGATCGTCATCGCCATTAACGTCTTTGTCGCCCGTAAATGCGGCTTCAATAAAGCCGACGAAATCACTATTGTTTTCTGCGGTTCGAAAAAAAGCCTGGCCAACGGGATCCCGATGGCCAATATTCTGTTTCCAACGTCAGTGCTGGGTATGATGGTATTACCGCTGATGATCTTCCACCAGATCCAACTGATGGTCTGCGCAGGGCTGGCACGGCGCTACAAACGCCAGACCGAGAAGTTACAGGCGCAGCAGGAAAGCCGCGCCGCGAAAGCTTAAAGCGGGCGTTTAAGGGGCTGCACCAGTTGCGTCAGCCCCTCGGTTTTAATCAGCAGCGTGATTTGCATCAACTCCCCCAGTTTACCCGCCGGAAACTGATCTTTACGGGCAAACCACAGCAAATACTCTTCCGGAAGGTCGATCAATCGACGTCCCTGATATTTGCCGAACGGCATCACGGTGTTGGCGATTTCAACCAGCTGCTCTTTCTCCATCTCAGGCATCCAGTAAGCGGATCATTTCCGCTTCATCAATCACGGTAATACCCAGTTCCTGCGCTTTGGCCAGTTTCGAACCCGCCGCTTCACCGGCAATCACCAGATCGGTTTTCTTCGATACGCTGCCTGCCACTTTCGCGCCCAGCGCCACTAAACGCGCTTTAGCGTCATCGCGGGACATCTGGCTCAGGCTACCGGTTAGTACCACGGTTTTACCGGCAAACGGGCTATCGATCTCTTGCACATTAATGACTACCGGCGCGGGCCAGTGAACCCCTTCCGCCAGTAGCTGCCCAATCACATCACGATTACTCTCTTCGGCAAAAAAGTTAAAGACGTGCGTAGCGACCACAATCCCCACGTCAGGTACTTTCTGCAACTCGTCAATGGTGGCGGCCTGCAGCGCCTCCAGCGTACCGAAATAAGCCGCCAGCCCCGCCGCCGTCGCTTCACCCACTTCACGGATGCCCAGCGCATAGAGAAAACGCGCAAAGGTCGTCGCTTTGGCTTTTTCCAGCGCGTTAACAACATTTTGCGCGGACTTTGGCCCCATTCGGTCCAGGCCGGTCAGTTTAACCGCCGTCAGACGGAACAGATCCGCTGGCGTATGGACATACTCCCTTTCCACCAGTTGGTCGATGATCTTATCGCCCATCCCGTCTACATCCATTGCCCGGCGCGACACAAAATGTTTCAGCGACTCTTTACGCTGCGCGCCGCAAATCAGCCCTCCGGTACAACGGGTAACGGCTTCGCCTTCGACGCGCTCTACGTCCGATCCGCACACCGGACAGTGCGTTGGAAACACAATCGGACGTGTCTCTTCAGGGCGTTCGGACAGAACCACGTTGACCACCTGAGGGATCACATCGCCTGCCCGACGGATAACCACCTTATCGCCAATGCGCAAGCCAAGTCGCTCAATTTCATCGGCATTATGCAACGTGGCATTGCTGACCAGCACACCAGCCACCTGAACCGGTTCCAGACGCGCCACCGGCGTAATCGCCCCGGTGCGCCCGACCTGAAACTCAACGTCGCGCACAAAAGTCATCTGCTCCTGAGCAGGAAATTTAAACGCCACCGCCCAGCGCGGCGCGCGGGCCACAAAGCCCAGCTGTTCCTGCAAAGCCAGCGAATTGACCTTAATCACCACGCCGTCGATATCAAAACCGAGCGTGGGGCGATCTTTTTCGACGTTGCGATAAAAATCCAGTACCGCCTGGGGAGAATCGCACAGCGTCACGCGATCGCTGACCGGTAACCCCCACGCTTTAAATTGCAGCAAACGTCCCAGATGCGTATCCGGCAACTCGCCGCCTTCCAGAATACCGACGCCGTAGCAGAAAAATGTTAGCGGTCGCTTCGCCGTAATACGCGGATCGAGCTGACGCAGCGAGCCCGCCGCCGCGTTACGCGGGTTAGCAAACACTTTGCCGCCAGTGCGGCGCGCGTCTTCATTGATCTTTTCAAACCCGGCCTGCGGTAAAAATACCTCTCCGCGAACTTCAAGACGCGCCGGAATGTTATCGCCGTGCAGCTTTAACGGAATGGCGCGAATCGTGCGCACGTTTGAAGTGATATCTTCACCGGTGGTGCCGTCGCCACGCGTCGCTGCGCTCACCAGCACGCCGTTTTCATACAGAATGCTGACCGCCAGGCCATCCAGCTTTAGCTCGCAGCACCAGATGACATTTTCCGTGCTTTTTAGACGATCCTGCACTCGCTTGTTAAACGCCAGGAAGCTTTCTTCATCAAATACGTTATCGAGCGACAGCATCGGTACTTCATGGCGAATCTGGTTGAATGCCGTCAGCGGCGCCGCGCCAACGCGCTGCGTGGGCGAATCCGGCGTGATAAGGTCCGGACGTTGCGCCTCCAGCTCTCGCAGTTCCCGCATCAGGCGGTCATATTCGGCATCGGGAATCTCTGGCGCATCCATCACATGATACAGATATTCATGATGGCGAAGCGTGGTTCGCAGTTCTGTCAGTTGTTGTTCGATTGGTTCCATATCACACCATCAATGATAAAAAACCCCCGACAGGCGGGGGTTACGTTAAAAATGTCACACCTGCGTTAACCTCAGGCGTTAGCGTCCATCACCTCGCGGATGCGGTCCTGATATTCGCGCAGTTTCTGCGGTGTCATCATCCGACGCTGGTCATCCAGCACGACGCCACCGACCTCATCAGCGATATGCTGCGCGGATTGCAGCATCAGCTTGAAATTCTGCAGCGCATCGCCGTAAGACGGTACCTGCATAAAGATAGTGACGCCAGGCGTAGTGAAGTCCGTCATTTCAGGATCGAACGTTCCCGGATTGACCATATTCGCGAGACTGAACAAGGCCGGGCCGCTGCCGTCCGGGCTCAAATGACGATGGAAAATATTCATATCGCCAAATTTAAAGCCTGACTGCTGAATACTGTTCAGTAACACTTCACCATTAAGCTCGCTGCCATGATGGGCCGCGACGTTCATAATTATGACCGCCTCTTTACGCTGCGGTTTTTCTACAACCGGCGCTTCTTCCACTACCGGTTCCGCCTCAACCACAGGTTCCGCAGGCTGGAAGGTTTGCGCTGATGGCGGCGGCGCGGGCTGCGCAACAGGCTGCGGCGCTTGCGACGGCGGTGCTGGCTGCTGTTGCGGCGGCTGTACCGGCGGCGCAGATGGCTGAACCTGCTGAGGCTGCGGCGCAGGTTGGACCGGTTGCTGAACCGGCTGTTGCATCGGCGCTTGCGGCTGCGGCGGCGCCGCTGGACGCGGTTGCGCAGACGCATAAGGCGGCTGGTACTGGTGTTGCGGCGACTGACGAGGGGCATCATGCTCCTGCGACTGGCCGGGGGCATGATTTACGCGGTGAACACGAACTTCACCCACGCCTTCGTCTTCTTCGACATCGTCGTCATACGAGTCGTCGTCGCGTTTCGATTTCATGCGTTTTAGTGGACGATCGCGGAACATAGAAGATCGTTCTTTACGGCTGGTCCAGAAACCATGTACCAGTAAAGCGATTATGGCGATCGCGCCAACAATGATTAATATCAGACGCAAATCCTGCATCATTATATTCTCTGTTGTTCTAACACCTTGCCACCACGGCAAACATTTACTCACTAAGAGTATTTGCCGATTACGTCAAGTGCAAGTGTACTGTTGGCTTTCGCAGCATAAAGATGAAGGAAAATGTGCTTTTTGCTGTTTTTTCGAACATTTCCGAACTATCCACCGTCTGATAACCGGGTAAGATATCCCACGTTTACCCAGGGCTTTAAGAAAAAGGAGTATGTCCTGAATATGGTTTCATCATCCACAACCGTACCACGTAGCGGCGTCTATTATTTCTCGCAAGGATGGAAGTTAGTCACCCTACCGGGAATCCGCCGCTTTGTTATTTTACCTTTGCTGGTCAACATTGTGCTGATGGGCGGCGCATTTTGGTGGCTGTTTACCCAGCTTGACGCCTGGATACCTTCGTTGATGAGTCATGTGCCGGACTGGCTGCAATGGCTGAGCTATCTGCTGTGGCCGATTGCGGTTATCTCTGTTCTGCTGGTCTTTGGCTATTTTTTCTCTACCCTCGCCAACTGGATCGCCGCGCCGTTTAACGGCCTTTTAGCCGAACAGCTTGAGGCGCGGTTAACCGGCGCCACGCCGCCAGATACCGGCATACTCGGCATCATGAAAGATGTACCGCGCATTATGAAACGTGAATGGCAAAAGCTGGCGTGGTATCTGCCGCGCGCTATTGTGCTGCTGGTTCTCTATTTTATTCCTGGCATTGGCCAAACCATCGCGCCGGTGCTGTGGTTTTTGTTCAGCGCCTGGATGCTGGCGATCCAGTATTGCGACTACCCGTTTGATAACCACAAAGTGCCGTTTAAAACGATGCGCGCCGCGTTGCGCACGCAGAAGGTGGCGAATATGCAATTTGGCGCGCTCACCAGCCTCTTTACGATGATTCCGGTGCTTAACCTGTTCATTATGCCTGTCGCCGTCTGTGGCGCGACGGCAATGTGGGTTGATTGCTGGCGTGCTAAGCACGCGTTATGGAAATAACGTAAAAATGTATAAATAAGAGATGGCTTATGCTGTCTCTTATTCCATACTGATAACCATTATTTCCCATCAGCATATAGATATGCGAAATCCTTACTTCCCCATATCTGGCTGGAAGGTATGCTGGGAAGGTATCCCAATTTCATACAGTTAAGGACAGGCCATGAGTAAGATTTATGAAGATAACTCGCTGACTATCGGTCATACGCCGCTGGTTCGACTGAACCGTATCGGTAATGGACGCATTCTGGCGAAGGTGGAGTCGCGCAACCCGAGCTTCAGCGTCAAGTGCCGTATCGGCGCCAATATGATTTGGGATGCCGAAAAGCGTGGCGTACTGAAACCTGGCGTGGAACTGGTGGAGCCGACCAGCGGCAACACCGGTATTGCGCTGGCGTATGTCGCCGCCGCGCGCGGTTACAAACTCACCCTGACCATGCCGGAAACCATGAGCATTGAACGCCGCAAGCTACTCAAAGCATTAGGCGCGAATCTGGTGCTGACCGAAGGGGCGAAAGGGATGAAAGGCGCTATTCAGAAAGCCGAAGAAATTGTCGCCAGCGATCCGCAAAAATATCTCCTGCTCCAGCAGTTCAGCAACCCTGCCAACCCGGAAATCCATGAAAAAACCACCGGCCCGGAAATCTGGGAAGACACCGATGGTCAGGTGGATGTGTTTATCTCCGGCGTCGGCACTGGCGGTACGTTAACCGGCGTCACGCGTTATATCAAAGGGACGAAGGGTAAAACCGATCTTATCACCGTTGCGGTAGAACCCACTGACTCCCCGGTTATTGCCCAGGCGCTGGCTGGTGAAGAGATCAAACCAGGCCCGCATAAAATTCAGGGCATCGGCGCAGGCTTCATCCCGGGCAACCTGGATCTGAAACTGATTGATAAAGTGGTTGGCATCACCAATGAAGAAGCCATTTCTACCGCGCGCCGTCTGATGGAAGAGGAAGGTATTCTGGCAGGAATTTCTTCCGGTGCCGCGGTTGCTGCAGCGCTTAAGCTGCAGGAAGATGAAAGCTTTACCAATAAGAATATTGTGGTTATCCTACCTTCATCAGGTGAGCGTTATCTGAGCACCGCGTTGTTCGCCGATCTCTTTACTGAGAAAGAACTGCAACAGTGATGCCAGCATGTTAAAAACGCGTAAAAAAGCACCTTTTTGGGTGCTTTTTTGTGGCCTGCTTCAAACTTTCACCTCACCTGGCATTGATTCACCCTGCCGGAACTGGTATTTAACCAGACTAATTATTTTGATGCGCGAAATTAATCGTTACAGGAAAAGCGTTAGCTGAATCGATTTTATGATTTGGTTCAAATCTTCCTTTCGCGGCATAATGTTTAATGACGAGCGAAACGTCAGCGGCCATAAGTTGCCAGCAACGGATTGCGTAGAACACCTTTTGTGTCGCGTCCCGTTTACGCCGGCGCTAACAATACAGGCTAAAGTTGAGCCGCCAGGCTAGACTTTAGTTCCACAACACTAAACCTATAAGTTGGGGAAATACAATGTTCCAGCAAGAAGTTACCATTACCGCTCCGAACGGTCTGCACACCCGCCCTGCTGCTCAGTTTGTTAAAGAAGCAAAAGGCTTCACTTCTGAGATTACTGTGACTTCCAACGGCAAAAGCGCCAGCGCGAAAAGCCTGTTTAAACTGCAGACTCTGGGCCTGACTCAAGGCACCGTCGTCACCATCTCCGCAGAAGGTGAAGATGAGCAGAAAGCGGTTGAACATCTGGTCAAACTGATGGCGGAACTCGAGTAAGTTTTTTTCCGGGTTCTTTTAAAAATCAGTCACAAGTAAGGTAGGGTTATGATTTCAGGCATTTTAGCATCCCCGGGTATCGCTTTCGGCAAAGCACTGCTGCTGAAAGAAGACGAAATCGTCATTGACCGGAAAAAAATTTCTGCCGACAAGGTTGATCAGGAAGTTGAACGTTTTCTGAGCGGTCGTGCCAAGGCATCTGCGCAACTGGAAGCGATCAAGACAAAAGCTGGTGAAACGTTCGGTGAAGAAAAAGAAGCCATCTTTGAAGGGCATATTATGCTGCTCGAAGATGAGGAGCTGGAGCAGGAAATCATAGCCCTGATTAAAGATAAGCACATGACGGCTGACGCAGCCGCACATGAAGTTATCGAAGGTCAGGCCACTGCCCTGGAAGAACTGGATGACGAATACCTGAAAGAGCGTGCGGCTGACGTACGTGATATTGGTAAGCGCCTGCTGCGCAACATCCTGGGTCTGGCCATTATCGATCTGAGCGCGATTCAGGAAGAAGTTATCCTGGTTGCCGCTGACCTGACGCCGTCAGAAACTGCACAGCTGAACCTGCAGAAAGTGCTGGGCTTCATCACCGACGCGGGCGGACGCACGTCTCATACCTCCATCATGGCGCGTTCTCTGGAACTGCCAGCGATCGTAGGTACCGGTAGCGTCACCTCTCAGGTGAAAAACGGCGACTATCTGATTCTGGATGCCGTAAACAACCAGGTTTACGTCAACCCGACCAACGATGTTATTGAGCAACTGCGCGCCGTCCAGGAGCAGGTTGCGACCGAGAAAGCGGAACTTGCAAAACTGAAAGATCTGCCGGCAATCACGCTGGATGGACATCAGGTTGAAGTTTGCGCCAACATCGGTACCGTTCGCGACGTTGAAGGCGCTGAGCGTAACGGCGCGGAAGGCGTTGGTCTGTATCGTACTGAATTCCTGTTCATGGATCGCGACGCGCTGCCGACGGAAGAAGAGCAGTTTGCCGCCTATAAAGCGGTCGCTGAAGCGTGCGGCTCGCAGGCGGTTATCGTCCGTACCATGGACATTGGCGGCGACAAAGAGCTGCCGTACATGAACTTCCCGAAAGAAGAGAACCCGTTCCTGGGCTGGCGCGCCGTGCGTATCGCCATGGATCGCAAAGAGATCCTGCGTGACCAGGTTCGCGCGATTCTGCGTGCCTCCGCTTTCGGTAAATTGCGCATTATGTTCCCGATGATCATCTCTGTTGAAGAAGTTCGCGCGCTGCGCAAAGAGATTGAAATCTACAAACAGGAACTGCGTGACGAAGGTAAAGCATTTGACGAAAGCATTGAGATTGGCGTGATGGTGGAAACACCGGCTGCGGCGACAATTGCGCGTCATTTAGCCAAAGAAGTTGATTTCTTTAGTATCGGCACCAATGATTTAACGCAGTACACCCTGGCAGTTGACCGTGGTAATGATATGATTTCACACCTTTACCAGCCAATGTCACCGTCCGTACTGAACTTGATCAAGCAAGTTATTGATGCTTCTCATGCAGAAGGTAAATGGACTGGCATGTGTGGTGAGCTTGCAGGCGACGAACGTGCTACACTTCTGTTGCTGGGGATGGGTCTGGACGAATTCTCTATGAGCGCCATTTCTATCCCGCGCATTAAGAAGATTATCCGTAACACGAACTTCGAAGATGCGAAGGTGTTAGCAGAGCAGGCTCTTGCTCAACCGACAACGGACGAGTTAATGACGCTGGTTAACAAGTTCATTGAAGAAAAAACAATCTGCTAATCCACGAGATGCGGCCCAATTTACTGCTTAGGAGAAGATCATGGGTTTGTTCGATAAACTAAAATCTCTGGTTTCTGATGATAAGAAAGACACCGGAACTATTGAGATTGTTGCCCCGCTCTCTGGCGAGATCGTCAACATCGAAGACGTGCCGGATGTAGTTTTTGCTGAAAAAATCGTTGGTGATGGCATTGCTATCAAACCAACCGGTAACAAAATGGTCGCCCCTGTTGACGGTACCATCGGCAAAATCTTTGAAACCAACCATGCGTTCTCTATCGAATCCGATAGCGGCATTGAGCTGTTCGTTCACTTCGGTATCGACACCGTTGAGCTGAAAGGCGAAGGCTTCAAGCGTATTGCTGAAGAAGGTCAGCGCGTGAAAGTTGGCGATCCGGTCATCGAGTTCGATCTGCCGTTGCTGGAAGAAAAAGCCAAGTCTACCCTGACTCCGGTTGTTATCTCCAACATGGATGAAATCAAAGAACTGATCAAACTGTCCGGTAGCGTGACCGTGGGTGAAACTCCGGTTATCCGCATTAAGAAGTAATTCTTGCCGCAGTGAAGAATGGCGCCTTTGGGCGCCATTTTTTTTGCCTGTACTTGCGCCGCCATCCGGCGATGGTGCAGTGCACTGCCTGATGGCGCTACGCTTATCAGGCCTACAAGGTTGCGAACATTTCAGCGCCAATCCACGGGTTACAACTGCGAGGTCACCGGGCGAAAGCACTTCTCGCGCATCAGGATCTTCATCCCATCCGGGCCACTCTCCAGCATCCTGCGTTCGGAATCGGACACTTGCAGCTCGCACTGATAGCCGCCAGTGATGCCAAACATCGCCCGCGCTACGCAAATATCTTCCAGCGCGTCCAGCCCGCTCGTTTCAAAATGCCCCACGATACGTCCCTGCTGGCGAACGACCAGCCGATAACTCTTCATCGCGCCTCCCCTGCCGGCGGCAGAATTAACTCATCACAGCCACACTGCTGTGTCCAGGTCATCACCTCCAGCACGCGCTGCGCCGCATCTTTTGCCGCGGTCGTCAGTTTTTTTCCCTGCACAATACCGCTGACCAGCTCGGCGCAGAAGAGATCTCCCGTCCCTTTTAACTCCGTCGCCACCCGCGGATGGGCAAAGACTTCCACGACCTGCGCGGTAACGACGGCAACCGTTATGGTCTCCAGAGATTCGCCCGGCGCGCTGGTGATAACCACCCATTTCAGCGTATCGGAAAGCAGAGATTGCGCCGCCGCCACCGCCTCTTCCAGCGTGCGACACGGTTTACCACTCAGCATCTCCAGCTCAAATACGTTCGGCGTTAGCCCCTGCGCCTGCGGCAACAAATGTGTGCGATAAGCCTGCGGAATTTCCGCCTGCACATACATTCCACTGTCGGTATCGCCAATGACCGGATCAACAAGAATACACACCTCCGGATGCGAAGCCCGGATCGCCATTAGCCACTTCGAAAGCAAGACAATTTGGTCTGCGCTGCCCATGTAACCGGTGGTAATCGCTTTTAATTCACGTAGCGCATCGCGCTCATTCAACGCCGTAAGGTAGCCTGCAAACCACTCGGCGGGAATAATGCCGCCATAAAACGTTTTATAGTGCGGCGTATTGCTGAACAGCACCGTCGGGACCGCCGTCACGCGTAATCCCTGCGCTTTAATGGCCGGAACAGCGATACTGTTGCCTACGCTGCCGTACACGACCTGTGACTGGACGGCGACGATATCGGTCTGTAATGCCCGATGGTTGTCGTCGAAGAGCACTGACTGAATATCACTCTCTTGTCCCATAAAATTTTCCTCTCGCTGGACAGCAGGCTACCGCCTCATTATCATTGTCATATGCTAAAATTCATTTTGTCATAGGTCAATAATGATCGACGGAAAAACCGCTAACGAAATTTTTGACAGTATCCGTCAACACATTATCGCCGGCACGTTACGGGCGGAGGATTCGCTCCCGCCGGTACGGGAGCTGGCAAGCGAATTAAAGGTGAACCGCAATACCGTCGCAGCGGCGTATAAACGGCTGATAACGGCGGGACTGGCGCAAAGTTTAGGCCGCAATGGGACGGTGATTAAAGGCAGTCCGTCTCCCGTAGCGCTGGAAGGCGGCGATCCGCATACGCCTCTGCACGACCTTTCCGGCGGCAATCCCGATCCGCAGCGTCTGCCTGACCTTAGCCGTTATTTTGCCCGTCTCAGCCGCACGCCGCATCTCTACGGCGATGCGCCCGTTTCCCCTGAACTACACGCCTGGGCGGCGCGCTGGCTACGGGATGCCACACCCGTCGCAGGCGAAATTGATATCACCAGCGGAGCTATCGACGCCATTGAAAGACTGCTTTGCGCGCATCTGCTGCCGGGCGACAGCGTCGCGGTGGAAGATCCCTGTTTTTTAAGCAGTATCAATATGCTGCGCTATGCCGGTTTTAGCGCCAGCCCGGTCAGTGTGGATAGCGAAGGAATGCAGCCTGAAAAGCTGGAACAGGCGCTAAACCAGGGCGCGCGGGCTGTGATCTTAACGCCGCGCGCACACAACCCTACCGGCTGTAGCCTGAGCGCTCGCCGTGCCGCTGCGCTGCAAAATATACTGGCGCGTTACCCTCAGGTAGTGGTCATTATCGACGATCACTTCGCCCTGCTTTCTTCGTCGCCCTGGCAGCCGGTTATTGCGCAGACAACGCAACACTGGGCGGTGATACGCTCCGTTTCCAAAACCCTCGGCCCTGATTTACGTCTTGCTGTTGTCGCCAGCGACAGCGCGACCTCGGCAAAACTTCGGCTGCGGCTAAATGCCGGTAGTCAGTGGGTCAGCCATCTGTTACAGGATCTGGTCTACGCCTGCCTGACCGACCCTGAGTATCAGCACAGGCTGGCGCAAACGCGGCTGTTTTGCGCCACCCGGCAACAAAAACTGGCCTGCGCCCTACAGCAATATGGCATCGCCATTTCTCCCGGCGACGGCGTGAATGCCTGGCTCCCGCTGGACACCCATAGCCAGGCTACCGCGTTTACGCTGGCAAAATCCGGCTGGCTGGTACGTGAGGGAGAAGCCTTTGGCGTAAGCGCGCCGTCTCACGGTCTACGTATCACGCTGTCGACATTAAATGACAGCGAGATCAACACGCTGGCGGCTGATGTCCATCAGGCGCTAAATCGCTAACAGGAGAAAATAACGTGCGAGTTCATTTTGTTGTCCATGAGTCGTTTGAATCCGCTGGCGCTTATCTGAAATGGGCTGAAGATCGCGGTTATACCATTTCATGGTCGCGCGTCTATGCCGGAGAAGCGCTACCGCCCAATGCCGATGAGTTCGATATGCTCGTGGTATTTGGCGGTCCGCAGTCGCCGCGCACCACCCGCGAAGAGAGCCCGTACTTTGACTCTCGCGCCGAACAGCACTTAATTAATCAGGCGATTACGGCCCGGCGAATGGTTATCGGCATTTGTCTTGGTTCGCAGCTCATTGGCGAGGCGCTGGGCGCCGCGGTGTGCCAAAGTCCGGAAAAAGAGATTGGTCACTACCCTATTACGCTCACTGAAGCCGGTCTGCGGCATCCGCTTATCGCCCACTTTGGCTCCCCGTTAACCGTCGGCCACTGGCACAACGATATGCCAGGACTCACCGATCAGGCGACCGTGCTGGCCGAAAGCGAAGGCTGTCCACGTCAGATAGTGCAGTACGGCAATTTTGTCTACGGCTTCCAGTGTCATATGGAATTTACCGTCGAGGCGGTTGAAGGATTAATCCAACATTCGCAGCAGGAGCTGGCCGACGCGCAAGGGAAGCGTTTTATCCGCTCGGTTGCCGAAATGCGCGCATGGAATTACCAGCAAATGAATGAAAAGCTGTGGCGTTTTCTGGATGAACTCACGCTGGCGCAATCACAGAAATAACCACACCAGGAGTGCAACTTATTACCCGGCTAACGGTCTGAGGTGCAGTGATTATTGCATGAAAAAGGATTTTACCATGAAGAAAATTGTCTGCGCCGTCGTTGCGCTCCTGCTGACCCTACCCGCCTGGGCGAAGCTGAACGCCCATGAAGAAGCGCGCATTAACGCCATGCTTAATGCGCTGGCGCAGAAAAAGGATCTGACATTCGTTCGTAACGGTGATGCGCATAACTGCGAGGAAGCCGTATCGCACCTGCGCTTAAAACTGGGTAACACACGCAATCGTATCGACACCGCCGAACAGTTTATCGATAAAGTCGCGTCGTCGTCGTCCATCACCGGAAAGCCCTATATCGTTAAAATTCCCGGTAAAAGCGATGAAAACGCGCAGCCTTATTTACATGCGCTTATTGCGGAAACGGATAAGAATGTTGAGTAAGAAAAAATCATAATGCCAGGCGTGTTACTGTGGTTTTTTAAAGGCGTTATCGCGCTTCTGTTAGCGTTTGCTGTAGGGTTAATCGTTTACTATTATCTGGAAATTCGTCCCATAGCCCAGACCGCATTACAGAGCGCCTCTTTCTGGTTGTCCGAATCGCCGCAGACGCGTTTTTTGCGCCGCGCTGCGGCCAAAATACATCCCAAATCTTATACTGCCAGATTGCTCTATACCCAAGCTGGCGTGGATGGGCATTTCAGGACCGCGATCTGGGTGTTCTGGTTGGACAGCCTGTACCGCGACGACGAGCTGTATGCCATGATGCTGGCGCAAGCGTATTATGGCCGGGATTCGCAGGGTAACGCGGTTTACGGTACGAAAAATGCGGCGTTAACGTTATTTCACGTACCAGTGACAGAGATGGCCTGCCAGCAACAAGTACAACTGATTTATATGTTTAAAGCGCCGTCACTTTACCGGCCTGGTTCAGCCAGGCTGGTAGAAAGCAGCAAGCATTACATGACGCTTTGCCAGGAACAAATACAACAATAAAAACAACAGACGAGCTTTTATTATAAAAGACGGCGGTGATGCGCTGGCGCACATAGAAAATCGGCAGGATATTCCCGCTTGTCAAAGGCGGCCGTTGCCTGTGCATATCCCAACCAGCTAAACCTGTTAGCTTAAATCCCTGCCCCCTGGCTGAAATGCTCTTCACCAAACACGCCGGTAGACAAGTAACGGTCGCCGCGATCGCAGATGATCGCCACCACTACCGCGCCGGGCGTGGCACGTGCAACGCGTAACGCACCCGCTACCGCGCCGCCAGAGCTGACGCCGCAGAAAATGCCTTCACGAACGGCCAGTTCACGCATGGTGTTTTCGGCATCATTCTGGTGAATATCCAGCACCTCATCTACCAGCGAGGCGTTAAAAATGCCCGGCATATATTCCGCTGGCCAGCGGCGAATGCCCGGAATACTGCTGCCCTCTTCCGGCTGTAGGCCAACGATAGTGACCGGTTTTTCCTGCTCGCGCAGAAAACGCGACACGCCGGTAATGGTGCCGGTCGTGCCCATGCTGGAGACAAAATGGGTGATGCGACCTGACGTTTGCCGCCAGATTTCCGGGCCGGTGGTCGTGTAGTGCGCATACGGGTTATCGGGATTATTAAACTGATCGAGCAGTTTGCCCTCGCCTCGTTCAGACATAGCGAGCGCTAAATCGCGCGCCCCTTCCATTCCCTGCTCTTTAGTGACCAGAATCAGTTCCGCGCCATAGGCCCGCATTGCCGCCCGACGCTCCTGGCTCATGTTGTCCGGCATCAACAGCTTCATGCGATAACCTTTCAGCGCGGCGATCATCGCCAGCGCAATGCCAGTGTTGCCGCTGGTCGCTTCAATCAGGACATCGCCCGGTTTAATTTCCCCGCGCTTTTCCGCTTCGACAATCATCGATAGCGCCGCGCGATCTTTCACCGATCCTGCCGGATTATTGCCTTCCAGCTTAACCCAGATTTCACTGCCGTTATCCGGCGCCAGACGTTGTAATTTGACCAGCGGCGTATTGCCGATGGTTTGTTCTAATGTATTCACGTTTTCAGCTCAATAAAAATGCCGGGTGGCGCTGTGCTTACCCGGCCTACAAAATCACGATATACGCTGTAGGCCCGGTATGCGTAGCGCCACCGGGCGATAACTATACAAATTAACCTATCAGGCCGATTGCGCCAGAGCAAGTTCCTCTTCACGCGTTTCAATACGCTGGTCGCCGTTATACAGACGCGCTTTTTGCAGTCCAACAAACAAACGCTCGCCGCGAACCGGAACATCCTCACCCGCCATCACCACCGTCAGCGGATCGTGATACCACCCCAGCGGCTGTACCACTAACTGTGTATAGTGACCTTTCGGGCTGGCCTCAATGACCTGTACTGGTAGCGGAGAATCCAGGCTGGTGCGGCGGCTAATATCCACCTCCCACGGACGCAGGAACAGATCGACCGGCCCCTGGTACGCGGGCGTATAACCCAGCGGCCAGCGATGCGCGCCAACGTGAAACTGCCCGCCGCGGACGGTGCCTGTCAGGCGGTTCACCTCGCCCATAAACTCCAGTACGAAGCGGGTTGCCGGTTCACGCCACACTCGATCCGGCGCATCAGCCTGTTCGATATTGCCCTGACTCATCACCACCACCCGATCCGCCACTTCCGTCGCTTCTTCCTGATCGTGGGTGACAAAGACGCTGGTGAATTTCAGTTCTTCATGTAGCTGGCGCAACCAGCGACGTAACTCTTTACGTACCTGGGCATCCAGCGCGCCAAAGGGTTCATCCAGCAGTAGAATTTGCGGTTCTACGGCAAGCGCGCGCGCCAGCGCCACGCGCTGTTTTTGTCCGCCGGAAAGCTGGGCGGGGAAGCGATCCGCGAGGTGCGCCAGTTGCACCATCTCCAGCAATTGCGTCACTTTCGTTTTAATCGCCGCCGCAGTTGGGCGGTCGCGTCGCGGCAGCACCGTCAGACCAAAAGCAATGTTGTCAAACACCGTCATATGGCGAAACAGCGCATAGTGCTGAAACACAAAACCGACTTTACGCTCACGCGCGTGCAGGCGGCTAACGTCCGTACCGTGGAAACGAATATGGCCGCTGGACTGATGTTCCAGCCCGGCAATAATGCGCAGCAGCGTCGTTTTGCCGGAACCAGACGGCCCCAACAAGGCAACCATCTGGCCGGAAGGAATATCCAGCGAGATATCATTCAGTACCTGAGTGCGACCAAACGATTTCTTAATTCTGGCGATCTCAATGCTCATGATTTTCCTCCTGTTGCGCGCGTTTTTCCTGATTCTCCAGACGCCATTGCAACATGCTCTTCAAAAACAGGGTAATAATCGCCATTAGCGTCAACAATGCGGCGGCGGTAAAGGAGCCGACGGTGTTGTAGTCCTGCTCCAGTAATTCAATCTGTAACGGTAGCGATAACGTTTCGCCGCGAATCGAGCCGGACACCACCGACACCGCGCCAAACTCGCCAATCGCGCGGGCGTTGGTTAACACCACGCCGTAGAGTAGCGCCCAGCGAATATTCGGCAATGTCACGCGGCGAAACATTTGCCAGCCGGATGCGCCCAGTAAAATCGCCGCCTCATCTTCCTGACTGCCCTGGCTGAGCATCACTGGCACCAGTTCGCGCACCACAAACGGACAGGTGACAAAAATAGTGACCAGTACCATCCCCGGCCAGGAGAACATCATTTGCAAATTATGCTCATCCAGCCAGCCGCCCAACGGGCCGTTGGAGCCATAAAACAACAGATAGACCAGACCGGCCACCACCGGCGAGACGGCAAAGGGAATATCCAGCAGGGTCAGCAGTAGCTGACGTCCGGGAAAGTTAAAGCGCGTCACCAGCCACGCCAGCAGAATGCCGAACACCAGATTCACCGGCACTGCGATCAAGGCAATCAACACCGTCAGCCAGATGGCGTGCAGCATGTCCGGATCGGCCAGATTTTGCAGTACCGGCATTAACCCTTTGCTGAACGCCTGCACGAAGATGTAAATCATCGGCACCAGCAGGATAAACGCCGAAACCAGCATCCCGACGCCAATCAAAAACCATTTTCCCCAGTTAATGCGGGGGACGTCGTATCGCTTCAATTGAGTCACTTCCGCCATTAATGACCTACCACACGTCGACCAAAGCGACTTTGCAAGGTATTGATAGAGAACAGCAGCAGCAAGGATGCCGCAAGGATCACCGAGGCAATGGCGCTGGCGGCCGGGTAATCAAACTCCTGCAAGCGCACAAAAATCATCAGCGAGGTCACTTCTGTTTTCCAGGCGATATTTCCGGCGATAAAAATCACCGCGCCAAACTCGCCCAGACTACGGGTAAAAGAGAGCGCCACGCCGGCAATCAGCGCAGGCGACAGCTCAGGCAGCACGACTTTGCGAAAACTTTGCAGGCGGGTGGCCCCCAGCGTTTGTGCCGCTTCTTCATATTCCGGCCCCAGCTCTTCCAGTACCGGCTGGACGGTGCGCACCACAAATGGAATACTGGTAAAGGCCATCGCCACCGCAATACCGAGCCAGGTATAGGTCACTTTGATATCAAACTGCGCGAGAAACTGACCGTAGAAACCGTTCACTGAGAACAGCGAGGCCAGCGTTAACCCCGCTACCGCTGTCGGCAGCGCAAACGGCAGATCCATCAGCGCATCCAGCAACGTGCGCCCCGGAAAACGGTAGCGGGTTAAAATCCACGCCATCAGCAGACCAAACACGCCATTAAAAATCGACGCCACAAATGCCGCCAGCAGCGTCACTTTATAGGCAGCCACCACCTGTGGGTTGGTCACAACATCCCAGTATTGCGCCCAGCTCATCTGTGAGAGCTGCATCACCAGCGCGCTCAACGGCAACAGCAGGGTCAGGCAGACAAACAGCAAACTGGTGCCGAGGCTTAACGTAAAGCCGGGCAGCACGCGTCGGGAAGAAACGGCAAGCATTACTTACGCCCCGCCGCCAACAGTTTGTCCAGCTCGCCGCCGCTGGCAAAGTGCGTTTTCATCACTTCCGGCCACGTGCCAAACTTTTCTTCCACGCGGAACAGTTCGGTCTGCGGGAATTTATCTGCTTGCTTGCCCATGATTTCCGGGTTATTCACGCGGTAGTAGTAATGGGTGATGATGGTCTGCGCCTGCGGGCTATACAGCCAGTTCAGGTAAGCTTTGGCGGCTTTTTCTGTGCCGTTGGCCTGCACGTTTTTATCTACCCAGGCAACCGGGAATTCAGCAAGAATGTTCGTTTTCGGGATCACCACTTCAAATCCCTGGGCTTCATATTGTTTGCGGATGTTGTTCACTTCCGATTCAAAACTAATCAGCACATCGCCCAGACCACGCTCGGCAAAGGTAGTCGTAGCACCGCGACCGCCGGTATCAAACACTTCGACGTTTTTCAGGAACTGGGTCATAAACTGTTCGGTTTTGGCTTTATCGCCGCCGTCCGCGTTATCCGCCGCGCCCCATGCCGCCAGATACGTGTAACGGGCGTTGCCGGAGGTTTTCGGGTTAGGGAAAATCAGCTTCACGTCGGAACGTACAAGATCGCTCCAGTCGTGAATATTTTTCGGGTTCCCCTTGCGCACCAGGAAGCCCATCGTGGAATAGAATGGCGAACTGTTGTTCGGCAGACGGCTTTGCCAGTCGGCAGGGATCAGTTTGCCTTTATCATGGAGAATCTGTACGTCGGTCACCTGATTGTAGGTGACGACGTCTGCCTTCAGTCCCTGCAAAATCGCCAGCGCCTGTTTTGATGACCCGGCATGAGACTGCTTAATCGTCAGCTTATCGCCGCCGTTATCCTTCGCCCATTGTTGCTCAAACGGCGGGTTAAGGGCGGCAAACAGCTCGCGGGAGACATCGTATGAGCTGTTCAGCAGCTCCGTTGCCTGCGCCTGCCCTGCCAGTAACAGCATTGCTGCCAGCGTCAGGAGTCTCTTTTTCAGTAAGTTAACGGCCATTGCGCACCCTTATAAATTTAATGACTTTCTTATGGTCATCATATTTATAACCAGCGCTAAAGGAGTAACGGTTTTATATACCGTTTGATGATTTGAAAGTTGAAAAGGGAATAAGAGAATCCCTCCCCACGCGGCGCGGGGAGGAGACCGGCATCAATCAGACGCCTACGCTTACGCTTTCAGGCAGGGTACTGCCGCCATCAATGACGTTTTGCGTTCCGGTAAGATAGCTGGACTCATCGGAAGCCAGAAATGCCGCCAGTTCCCCTACTTCCAGCGGATCGGCAAGACGGCGTAGCGGAATAGCTTTTGCCATTTCCGTTAATACCGACTCCGGATCGTCAGGATTAGACTGACGGGCAATGCTTTCCGCCATCGGCGTTCTTACATAACCGGGGCAAATGGCATTCACACGAATACCGGACTGCGCATACTCTACCGCCAGCGATTTGGTTAAACCGACAATGGCGGCTTTTGACAGCGCATAGGCCGTTTCACCCGGGTCCGCCACCATATCTCCCGTGACGGAAGACATCATCACAATGCGGCCATCTTTACGTTTAATCATCTCCGGCAGGACGGCTTTGGTGACGTTCCAGACACCTTTAATATTAATATCAATGTGGAAATCGCGATCTTCTTCACTCATATCGAGGAAGTTGCCCAGACGGCACACGCCAGCGTTATTCACCAAAATATCAATTCTACCTTCAGTCTCTTTGGCGCGCGCAACCGCCGCCTGCACCGAAGCAAAATCTCTGACGTCAGCCTTAACGGCAGTACAGCGATGTCCGCGCCCGCCCAGCTCATCCGCCAGCTTTTCAATCTCATCGGAGATATCCAGCAAGATTAAGTTCGCGCCGTGGCGTGCGAATACGCGAGCGATCCCTTCGCCAATGCCCTGCGATGCGCCCGTAATCAATGCTGTCTTGCCCGTGAGTTTACCCATTTTCAATGTCTCCTTTTGAATATGGAGTCTTACACTCCATTAACACTGAAAATACAGTAATAACAAATAAGTGCTGAGGAATAGCTCACTAATTCAGGTAAATATTAGGTAAAAAAATCCCCGCGGAGGCGGGGATGGGCATTTTTATGCTGTTCTGCCTGATGACGCTGCGCTTATCAGGCCTACCAATCGTAGGTCGAATAAAGCGTTTGCGCTGCCATCCGACAGGGTTTTACCTTATAGCGCTAACAGGCGATCCAGCGACGGCGCAAAATAGTAGCCGCCAGTCACCGGTTTGGTGAAGCGCAGCATTGCGTCGCGTTTACCGTCGGTATCGCCGAACATACTCAGAAGCTGCTGTTCGATATTGTGCAGACGTGCGCAGTAAGCGCAGAAATAGAGACCATGAGTACCGCTGGCGGTGCCGTATGGCAGGCTCTGGCGCACAATCTTCAGCCCTTTGCCATCTTCTTTGAGATCGACGCGGCTCAGGTGAGATGTTGCCGGACGCGCATCGCCGTCAATCTCTTCATTGGCTTCTTTGGTACGCCCGATCATCATCTCCTGATCGTGAATACTCATCCGGTTAAGTTGCTTGAGATTGTGTTCCCAACGCTGCACGAACACATAACTGCCGCCGGCATCCACGCCATCTTTGATCACCGCCACTTCACGACGCGTCTCTTCGCCCGCCGGGTTCTCTGTCCCGTCGACAAAGCCGCTCAGATCGCGTTCTTCCACCCAACGGAAGCCGTGAACTTCTTCTTTCACGTCGATACAGTCGCCGAAGGCTTCCATCGCCGCCTGAGCAACAGAAAAATTCACATCGTGGCGCAGGGAAAGGATATGGATCAGCACGTCATACTGCGTGGCCGGCGCCAGCCCTTTACCATAAGGAATAAAATCTTTCAGTTCTTCCGCCCCGACGCCGCCGCTCAGGGCGCGCCAGGTGTTGTTGCCAAACGCCACAACGGCCCCAAGATGGGCGTCCGGAAATTTGACTTCGAAGGTCGCCAGTTTATCGGCAAATGTTCTGCTGGCCGCGCGCAGGGCGTCCAGGTCGCCTTTCACATTGGCTTCAATCCAAATTGCCGCACGGCAATGTTCCGGCAAAATGCCACTTTGAACCTGAGACATAATTCCTCCTGAAAATGAGAATGCCACGCAGTCGTGGCATTAATGGAGGCTATTTTACCTTGTTTTTAAGCGAAGCGGTTTGTTCAGGCGCAAATTAACGACGCCAGATAATTTTGCGCACGTCCCAGTTTTTTAAGACGTCATCAGGAGGCATTAAGCCTTCCGGTCCGCTCCACTCGCCGGAGAAAACATAGCTAATATGCTGACTTCCCTCGGCTTTACACTCGACGCTGGTATGGCTATCGCTGGAAACCGGCTCGCAGTGACCAAAAGCTTTGCTGTAAAGGTCGCTAAACGGCGTACCGATTTTGCCCCCCGCGGCGGTTGGGATATCGCTGTCCAGCACATCAATACGGCTCACGGTTCCCTGCTCGCCGTTGATCACCATCGCGACATTGTCGCCCTTCATCGCTTCGAAAAAGCGCACCACGTTGCCGTTATCGGTTTTCATACCGCTACGCAGGCGATAATCGCCATCTAATGCCTCTGCAATAGCCGGCTCTTCCAGCGGCGTGGCGGCGGTCAGCGCTCCCACGCCTTGCTCAGTGACTTCTGTCGAGGAACCAAACCAGTTCCATGGATTTGCGGCAGACCAGTTGACCGAGGAGAGCGTCGAGCAGCCGGTCAGCGCCAGCGGCAGTGCGAGTAAAGTCAAACGCAGCGATTTCATCTCACTTCCTTTCTTTTATTAATTAACGTTGGTTGGAGTGCGGGTTCGCCAAAAAGTGCCGTTATTCTTTCTCAAAGGAAAAACAGGCACGCAAACGTTGATTGGTTAACAGCCAGATCAGCGCGACGATGTCCGCCAGCAGCAGCGCCAGCCCGACGCCGTTGACCGGGTCGCCACCCAGCCACATCACCGGCAGCCAGCACAACGACACCAGTTGAGCAAGAATCAGGAGTCCGCGCAGCCAGCGCCACACACCAGGAAACGCTTCACGCCGCCCGCTGAGCAAAAACGCCACTACCGCCGGAACGCCGGGCAACAGCCCCAGCCAAAAATTGTCATGGTCGGGATAAAAAAAGTTTAACAAAGTATTACCCTGTCCACGGGATGAACCGGCAATGACAAAGAGTACCCAGGCGCGCGCCTGAAGTAGCAGTACGCACCAGAACAGAAACGGCAGGCGTAAACGTCCGTGTACATCATAATCGGCTGGATGAAACTCAGTACTCTTCATCTTCAATCAGGCGTTTACCCAAACTTAGGGCGTCAGAATGCTCATACCCCAGACGTTCATACATGCCCAGCACAACGTCGTTATCATCGCGCACCATAATTTGGATTTTCGGACACCCGCGAGCGATGAGTTTTTTTTCCAGCCGGTTAAGCAACGCATTCGCAATGCCGCGCCCGCGGAACTCCGGGTGAACGCCCAGGTAATACGCCGAGCCGCGATGCCCGTCATAACCGCCCATTACCGTACCGACGACTTCGCCGCTAACTTCCGCAACGAGGAACAAGCTGACATCGTGATTCACCTTGCGTTCAATATCCATTTCAGGATCGTTCCATGGACGCAGCAGGTCGCAACGCTCCCAGAGGGTAATCACCTCTTCGAAATCTTCCTGGCGAAAAACGCGTATTTCCATGGTATTCGTTGCCTTTTCGGGTGGAAAAACCAAGATTATGGCGCAAACATCTGATTCAGCCAATATCTGACGCGATGTAGCGGAAAAAATGGCATAATGGCGATGTGTCACGTATTGAAATGAAAAGTAAAACAATTCTCATCACCAACCGTCGTAACGGATTACGCGATACGATATAACATCTTGAACTTAATTTTCACAACTCAGGCCGTATGAGCACTTTTAAACTCCTAAAAACTCTCACATCGCGCCGCCAGGTACTCAAAACAGGTCTGGCGGCCCTGACGCTGTCAGGTATGTCGCACGCAATAGCCAAAGAAGAAACGCTAAAAACCAGTAATGGTCACAGCAAACCCAAAACCAAAAAAACCGGCAGTAAACGGCTGGTGATGCTCGACCCCGGACACGGCGGCATCGATACCGGCGCGATTGGCCGCAACGGTTCTCAGGAAAAACACGTCGTGCTGGCAATTGCCAAAAACGTACGCGCTATTTTGCGAAATCACGGAATCGATGCGCGTTTAACCCGGACAGGGGATACCTTTATTCCGCTGTACGATCGGGTGGAAATCGCCCATAAGCACGGCGCGGATCTGTTTATGTCTATTCATGCCGATGGTTTTACCAACCCGAAAGCGGCAGGCGCTTCCGTTTTTGCGCTTTCCAACCGCGGGGCCAGTAGCGCCATGGCGAAGTATCTCTCCGAGCGTGAAAACCGCGCGGACGAAGTGGCGGGTAAAAAAGCCACTGACCGGGATCATCTATTACAACAAGTTTTGTTTGATCTGGTGCAAACCGATACGATTAAAAACAGTCTGACGCTGGGTTCGCATATTCTCAAGAAAATCAAACCTATACATAAATTACACAGCCGCACTACCGAACAAGCGGCTTTCGTGGTGCTAAAATCACCGTCAATTCCGTCGGTATTGGTCGAAACCTCGTTTATTACCAATCCGGAAGAAGAACGCCTGCTGGGCACGACGGCGTTTCGCCAGAAAATCGCTACGGCGATCGCCAACGGCATCATCAGTTATTTTCACTGGTTTGATAATCAGAAAGCACACACGAAGAAACGGTAATCATGAAACCCGATGCACATCACGTAAAACAGTTTCTGCTACGCCTGCAGGATGATATTTGCCAAAAGTTATCCGCTGTGGATGGCGCAAACTTTGTCGAAGATAGCTGGCGACGCGAAGCGGGCGGCGGCGGACGCAGCCGGGTATTACGCAACGGCGGGATTTTCGAACAGGCGGGCGTTAATTTCTCTCACGTTCACGGCGATGCAATGCCCGCGTCCGCCACCGCGCATCGGCCAGAACTCGCCGGGCGTAGCTTTGAAGCGATGGGCGTATCGCTGGTGGTGCATCCGCACAATCCGTATATTCCCACCAGCCATGCTAACGTGCGCTTTTTTATTGCCGAAAAACCGGGCGCCGATCCGGTGTGGTGGTTTGGCGGCGGGTTCGATTTAACGCCCTACTACGGCTTTGAAGAGGATGCCGTTCACTGGCACCGCACCGCCCGCGACCTGTGTCAGCCGTTTGGCGACGATGTGTATCCGCGCTATAAAAAGTGGTGCGACGACTACTTTTTCCTCAAGCATCGTAACGAGCAGCGCGGTATCGGCGGCCTGTTTTTTGACGATTTGAATACGCCGGATTTCGACTACTGCTTCGCCTTTATGCAGGCGGTCGGCAACGGCTACACCGAGGCGTATTTACCGATTGTCGAACGACGCAAAGCGATGGTCTGGGGAGAGCGGGAGCGTAATTTTCAACTTTATCGCCGCGGGCGCTACGTGGAGTTCAATCTGGTGTGGGACAGAGGCACCCTGTTTGGTCTGCAAACCGGCGGGCGCACTGAATCTATCCTGATGTCGATGCCGCCGCTGGTGCGCTGGGAGTACGACTGGCAGCCAGAAGCGGGTAGCCCGGAAGCGGCGCTGAGCGAGTTTATTCAGGTACGCGACTGGGTGTAATTGCCTTATAGCGCCACGCTTATCAGGCCTACAAAACAGCATGGCATCAATAACCAATATCAATCTCTTCCGGGATAAGATACTTATTAGTTTTTGAGTCAAACGGCACCGACCACTGCTTATCGATTTTCTCGCCCTCTAATACTCCGGTGGCATGTAAAAGCATATTCGGATAGGTGCCAGTATATTTCTGTGCAAATGCCACCTGAGTATCCAGCTTATCTATCGAATAACCTTCCTTTTCGGCACCGAAATCTTCACTACTGGAATAAGTTGGCAGACTGGCAATCAGTTGAATATTCTTCCCTTGCGCAACATAAAACTGCTGAAAGGTTTGTTCAAAGCCCTGCATCATATAACTGGACTTCAGCACCACGCCCCACCTGTCGCCAATTTTTACCGCTTTCGCACCACCAGATGTTCCCATACGACCATAACCTTCCGTCGTTATACGTGCGGTTATGGCGTCCCCGTTCAGATACCAGATATCAAATGGGGCGGTATCAGGCTCCGATGCTCCGGTAAGATAACCACACATCACAACAATCCGCTGCTCAGTTGATACCTGTTTATCCAGACAAGCAGAGTATTGCAGATCGGGTTGATCTTTTCTCAACCATATACGGCTTTGCAATTCATCCAAAGAAGGTTGGTAATATGACGTTAAAGCGGTTGGAATTTCGTCTTGTGCCAAAACGGGCAGGTTGACCAAGAGAAGGCCGAGAAATAGCAGTCGTTTTTGCATACTTAAATGTCCATATTAAAAAAGAAGATCTTATCAACTGGACACAACACAGAGTAACGTCGCATGAAAAATCAGAAAAAAGCCTGATAGCGCTACGCTTATCAGGCCTACAACCACAACGGCACCGCCCCGTAGGCCGGATAAGACGCAAAGCGTCGCATCCGGCACAAGAATGCCATCAAGCCCATTGCCGCATCCGTTGATGCAGCGTCAACGACGGTTTTTCGGCAAATAATTGCTGATAATCGGTGGCAAATTGCCCCAGATGCCAGAATCCCCACTGCATCGCGGCATCTTTGACCGTGGCGCTCTGCGACCACGGGCTAATCAGTTCCCGGCGTACTGCGTTTAAGCGAATACGTTTCAGCCACGCATTGGGGCCAATGCCCAAAATGGCGTGAAACGCATTTTGCAGCGTGCGACGGCTTACGTGTAGCTGGTTACATAAGTCGAGCACCGTCAGCGGCTCCGACATATTTTCCAGCACATATTCCCGCGCCCGCGACAGTAGCCTACGATATCCCTGATGGCTGATGCTCTCGGCGCTATGAATCGGCTTCGCCTCTTCCAGCATCGTGCCCATCGCCAGCAATAAATTATCACTCAAGACCTTACGCACCGCAGGTTGATGCAGAGTTTCAGGACTCTCGCTAAAGGTGGCCAGCGCCTGCTGCACAAAGCCCCACAGCGCCGCTTTATGCTGCTCTTTTACCTCCAGCGCTAACTGGTTACGTAGCATATGCAGCACCCTTTCCGGGTTATGCAAAAACGTGGCCTGACGGGAAATAACATCTTCCGAGATAACGACGCCCAGAATGGTGTAATCATCCGGCGTGCTCAGTTCAAACTCGGTGCCTCCCGGTCGGGTGGCAATCTCGGCGCTGCCGAGCCCCTGCGCGCCGATAAATCCCTGTTCGCCGCGCGTCGCCGGAATACCAAACCAGAAAGAGTTTGGCCAAACCAGACACGACTGACGCAGCGCCAGGCCGGTGTATTCACGGAACACCTGAATCTCATCAAGCAGGATTTCCGTGAACTCGCCATGAAATTTACCCGGGTGTAACTGATCGTAGATCTGCTGCCAGGCGGTGATAGTCAGAGCATGTTCATAGACATCCGTCGTCCGTCGCTGATGAACATTGTCCACCTCGACTCTGGGCGTAAGTTTAACGTCTTCGGGTAACGCTTCATGATAAAGATGGTGCAAATTCGCTGTACGGGTCTTTTTCATGATCTTCTATGCCGGACGCCCGCCAGGACGCCCGGCCCTCCGACAGATTAATTTTTGATGCGATAGCGACTACTGCGTTTACGCAACGCTCCGTCAGAAAAGAGTTGTTCCAGCACGTTTCTGGCCTGCTCCAGCGGCCAGCCAAAATGCGCGGCAACCTCTCCCGCCGTCATTCCCTGGCGTACTGATGCCAGCAGCGCCAGTAACGCTTCAGCGAACTCAGGCGTTGCGGGTACCTGGGGCGCTTTCTCAGTCGGCGTTGTCGCACGCGCAAACCCGCCAATCAGCCACTGGGTGTCCTCTTCCGGGCGACCAATTTCTTTGCGGCTAATCACACGGCCTGTGCGCTGCGCGGCGGCGCTTCCGGCATCCAGCGCCGCACGACACGCCGCCAGATCGCCCTCCACCACCAGCGTTAGCCTGCCAGGGTCGAGCACTTGATGACTGAGCAAACGCACGTTGGCCGCTTTCAGCATGGCATCCGCCGCATCGACGGCGGCGACCATTCCGTCCACTTCCAGTAATCCCAGGGCATTGATCATTGGCAGCCTCCGTTACGCACGCTGGACAGGGTTACGGGCGATATCCAGCACGGCGTCGGTAAAGGCGTTGCAGGCGGCTTTACACGCGGCCTGGCTTCCCGTTAAGAACGCGGCCGAATAGTTGGTTTCCGACGGCGGCGGCACGTAAGTCACCAGCTGAACGTCAGCGGATTTCATCGCCGCGTCAATGCCGAATGTCGCTTCCAGCGGCGGCGCCACCAGGTAGGCCATTGGATCGCCCAGCGCAATACCTGCGGTAGACGAGAGGTACGAGCCGGTACGCGAAACCACATGCGCCAGGAATGCGGTATTTTCCGCATCGTTCGCCCACTGGAACGCCGCGCCGTTTTCAATACTGGCGACCATCGCATCCAGACCGGCGCGCACTTCCGCCGGGTTCGGGCCGCCCAGCATAATCAACACCTCACCGGCGGTAGGCGATGGCCCGTGAGCCGCCCCGGCATAGAGGGAGCGGCCATAGACCACTTCCACCATCGCCTGTTTTGTCGCTTCATCAGCGGCAATATAGGTCACATCATCAGAATCTGCCGTGATGAGTCCGAGGCTACGTATATGTGGCGGTAATTTAAGTTCCCGCGCAAAGCCGTCATTCACGGAGGCAATCACGCGCATGGCAGTCACTGAAGGTCGAATCAAATCTAATGCAGGCATGATGTCTCCTTAACGGGTCATGTTGATGCCGGACGCTTTCTGCTCCAGCATCCGTTTGGCCAAATCCACAATCACGGCGGCAGCTTCTACTGGCGGCGTCCCCCCCTGATGAATGTTTGAAATACAGGTTCTGTCGGCCTCGACGGTGGTCGCCACGCGCGGGGAATAGACCGCGTAGCAGGAGAGGCTTTCCGACTGCCCCAGCCCCGGACGTTCGCCCACCAGCAGGATGACGACCTTCGCGCCGAGAATTTCGCCAATCTGATCTTCAATCTTCACGCGGCCATAGCGCACAAAGAACGGCGTGCCGACGTTCAGCCCGGCCTGCTTCAGACCGGCAAGCAGCGGCGGCAGAATCTCTTCATAGTTGGCGGTGATCGCATCCGTAGAGAGGCCATCGGAGACCACTACCTGCACATCCGGGTTCATCACGCACTGCGACTTCAGCGCGTCAATGGCTTCCGGGCTCAGGCGACGCCCCATATCCGGGCGCGTCAGGTACAGGTTTTTGTCGCTGATCTCCGAACGTACTTCCAGCAGCCCTTGCGCTTTGACCCACTCTTCCGGCACTTCTTTGAGCACGGTGTCTTTCGAACGGGAGTGATCCGCCAGGAAGCGCAACAGCGCCTGGGTACGTGGACGCGGCCCGGCACGCCCTGTACAGACGCGTGCCGCAGTACTGCGACGCAGTTCGGTCAACACGTCCGCACGATGTGGGTTCTCGACGCCAATCCAGGCTTTTGCCTCTGCGGAACCTAAATCCAGCGCGCAGCTTTCGGTCACCGTCGGCGCGGCGCACTGCGGCTTTGCGCCTTCCTGCGTTGACGGCGCGACGGGCTGCGGTACGTCCTGTCCCATTGACGCCATCACGCTACGTACAATTTCTTCAATCTGTTTTTGATCCATGGTGTTATCCCCGCGTCATCAGAAGAACAGTGACGGATCGCCCGCCCGTTTGGTCAGACGACCATTTGCCATAATGCCCATCGTTTCCAGCCAGCGTTCAAACTCCGGCGACGGTCGTAAATTCAGCAACTGACGGACGGTGGCGGTATCGTGGAAAGCGGTGGTCTGGTAGTTGAGCATGATGTCGTCGCCGAGCGGCATCCCCATGATGTAGTTACAACCGGCAGTGGCGAGCAGAATCATCAGGTTTTCGTTAAGGTTCTGGTCGGCGTCGGCATGGTTGGTATAGCAGCAGTCGCAGCCCATCGAGATGCCGCTCAGCTTGCCCATAAAGTGATCTTCGAGACCCGCGCGGATAATCTGCCTGTCGTTGTAGAGATACTCCGGCCCGATAAAGCCCACCACGGTGTTTACCAGGAACGGATCGTAGTGGCGAGCCAGCCCGTAGTTACGCGCTTCCATCGTCACCTGGTCGGCACCAAAGTTCGCGCCAGCCGACAGCGCCGAGCCCTGTCCTGTTTCAAAGTACAGGCAGTTTTCCCCGGCGATGCGGTTGAACTCCGCCCCCACAGCCCGCGCTTCGTCGAGCATCGCCAGTTCCACGCCGAACTCTTTTAAGCCCTTCTCGCTGCCGCAAATGCTCTGGAAAATCAGTCCGCCCGGCGCGCCGCGACGAATCGCTTCAATCTGGGTGGTGACGTGCGCCAGCACGCAGCCCTGGGTCGGAATATTGAATTTATCGATAACGCCGTAAACGGTGTCGAGCACGCGGGTCAAGTTCTCCACGTCATCGGTCACCGGGTTAACGCCGATCACCGCATCGCCTGCGCCGAAAGAAAGCCCTTCGTAGATTTGCGCGGCGATACTCTGCACATCGTCACGGGTATCGTTCGGCTGCAAACGGCAGCTAAAGGTGCCCGGAATACCGATGGTGGTATTGGCTTTTTTGATCACCGGCATTTTCTTGCCGCCGTAGATCAGGTCAGCGTTGGAGCAGATTTTCGCTACTGCCGCCACCACTTCGGAGGTCAGCCCTTTGCGGGTAAACGCGATGTCGTCCACGGAGGTTTCATCGCTCAGCACGTATTCGCGCAGTTCGCTGATGCTCCAGTTTTTAATCCGGTTATAGGCCGTTTCGTTGACGTCGTCCTGAATCAGGCGCGTCACGCAGTCCTCTTCATAGGCAATCACCGGATTGTTGCGGATATCCGCCACCGTCATTTCCGACAGTACCTGTTTTGCCGCTACGCGCTCCTGCGAACTTGCCGCGGCAACCCCGGCCAGCACATCCCCCGAACGCAGTTCGTTGGCTTTGGCCAGTACCTCTTTTACATCCTTAAACTGATAAACATTGCCGAACAATGTGGTCTTTAGTTTCATAAGTCGTTCCCTCAGGAAGGAAATGCGAGTGATTTCACCGTCACCGGCACAACCGATCCGCCAAAAAGAGGCGTACCAATGTCGATATAGTCTCCCGCCCGCACGACCACCTCATCGATGACCGCCAGCGGAAGTTGCGGTAACTGTGGGCGCAATAACATGCCCAGCGCTTTACCAAAATCCTGCTCGGCCACCACCAGCAGGGGATGTGGATTGGGATAACGCGCGACAAAAGCCGTCAGCGCGTTGATGACCGTGAGTAATGCGGCGTAACGCACCGGAAGCGTGGCGGGAAGCGCCAGCACGTAAGCGTCGGTTTGCGGGTCGAGATCAAGCTGGAGAAGCGCCTGCCGCCAGGCGTTCACCAGATCGGCGTCATCCTGCGGGATCGCCACCGGCAGGTTGCGCAGCGGCAGTTGGACGTCTTCCAGCCAGATAGTACTGCCGGAAAGCGACAGCGTATGGGCCCCAGCGCCAATCACCGTGGCGCGCACGGTTTGCGCCGGAAACTGCACGTTCATCTCGCGCAGACGCGGGTGCTCATGCAGCGCGGTCGCCAGCAGCGGCCCGATATCAGAAAAGCAGAACGGATCGGCAGGTTGGTTGCGGTAGCATTCACCTACCCCACCGGAAAGGGTGATCACCTCCGGCGTAATATCGGCGGGCAGTAGCCCGGTTTGCATCAGCGATTGCGCCAGCGGCGAGAGCGCGCCGGTGATAACCTCGACGATGAGATCCGCCATCCGCCGCGCCACCTGCCCCAACTGTGCGGCAGCTAAGGCGCGAGCATCAGTACCCGAACCGAATACCTCATCGATAATCATCTGCCCCGGCTGATGGGCATAAACCACGCGCCCCTGAGCGTCGGTTTCCAGCAGGCGACCACCGACGTTAAGGCAGGCGGTGCCGCTGACTTTTCCCGCGTCAAACAGCGCGTAGTTAGACGTGCCGCCGCCGATATCAATATTCAGCACCCGACACATCCGCTGCTCAGACAAGCTTTGCGCTCCGGCGCCGTGACCGGCAATGACTGATTCCAGATGCGGCCCGGCGCTGGCGACCACAAAGTCGCCCAGCGACTGCGAGAGCGTCATGACCGCCGGACGGGCGTTGCGGGTTTTGGCGCTTTCGCCGGTGATAATGATAGCCCCTGAGTCCACCGATTCAGGCGCGATGCCTGCGGCCTGATACTGGGCCAGAATCAGCGCTTTAAGTTCGGCCTCTTTCAGACCGCCCTGCTTATCCACGGGCGTAAAGAAGACCGGGCTTTGCCAGCTAATGTCGCGTTTGATGAATTCGTAGCGCGGCACCTGCGACACCGCCGCACGGTTAACCAACTCCAGGCGCGAGAAGATCACCTGCGTGGTGGTGGTGCCGATATCGATACCGACGCTCAGTAGCTGGCGAGTGTTCACGATTGCGCCTCCGCTTCGGTTTTCACCTGGGCGGCGTCATCTTTCGGCACCAGCATCATCGCCACGCCAATCGCCGTCACGCCGCCGATCAGCTTGCCGACAATCATCGGGAAGATCATGGCGTTCATGTTGGCGGCGGCGAAGCCTAAATGGTCGCCCAGCGCGAACGCCGCAGAGACGGCAAATGCGCAGTTAATCACTTTGCCGCGGGTATCCATCTGCTTCATCATGCCGAACATCGGGATATTGTTCGCCAGGGTCGCTACCATGCCTGCCGCCGCAATATTATTGACGTTCAGCAGCTTACCGACATTCATCAACGGTTTTTCAAACCAGCGGGTCAGTAACAGCACCATCGGATACGCGCCGAGCAGCACGCAGGAGATAGAGCCGATCACTTCAATGGCGCGCATCACTTCGCCGGGTTTGTCGCCTGGCGCCATAAAGATCGGGTCGAGCCCCGGAATCAACTCCCAGCCCAACAGGAATTTAATCACCGCAGCCGCCAGACCGATGGTGATCAGCGCCACCAGAAATTTGGCGAAAATCTGGAAACCGTTGATCATTTTTTCCGGGATGAACTTCAACCCCAGCGCTACCAGCACCGCGACAATCAATACCGGGATCATGTTCATCAGGATCAGCGCGAAGGTAAACTCCACTGGCTGACCATTGATCTGCACGCCTGAGTACATGGCGATCAATCCCCCCGCAATGCAGCCAATGGGAATGGTGACGATACCCGCGAGTACGCCAAGCGCCAGGTAGCGGCGGTCAGACGGTTCGATAATGCCGAGCGCCACCGGAATGGAGAACACAATGGTCGGCCCCATCATCGACCCAAGTATTAACCCTGAGTATAGCCACGCCGCGACATCACCGCCGGCCAGCTCTTTGGCGAGGAAGAATCCGCCCATATCACAGGCCAGCAACGTACCCGCGAACATGGATGGGTTCGCGCCCAGCATTTCGTATACCGGGATAATAACCGGCCCCAGTACATGCGCCAGCACCGGCGCCAGCGCGGTCATACCGACCATCGCCAGCCCCAGCGCGCCCATCGCCATAAAGCCCTCTTCAAACTGGCCGCCAGACCCCTCGATACTCTTGCCGAATTTACCGAGGAAGCGCGCCGACCCGCCGAACTGCGACAGGATCCTGTCCACGGCGGCAATCAGCATAAAGAACATCATGATGTACATGATGATTTCGTTAATTCCCATAGCCCCTACTCCCTGTCATTTTTGATTTGTAAGCCGGATAAGACGTTTACGTCACCTCCGGCATTAACGCCGTGTTATTGCCGGATGGCGGTGCGAGCACCTTATCCGGCCTACAGGCATTACCCGGCAGCCGCATACAGGTCGATAATCTGTGCCTGTGTGGCGGTGCGTGGGTTACTGCGCAGACAAATATCCTCCAGCGCGGCTTGCGCCCATGCGCTGTAGTGTTCGGGTTTGGCGCCAGCGTCAGCCAGCCGTTTGCTCTGCCCTACTTCGGCAATCAGTTCGCTCACCGCCGCAATTGCATCGCGATCGTCCGATTTCTTATTGGTTAACGCCCGACCGATTTGACTGAAGCGCTCGCGGCAAACCATCCGGTTAAAGCCCATGACTGTTGGCAGCAGCATGGCGTTGGCCTGGCCGTGCGGAATATGCAGCGCCGCCCCAGGCTGGTGCGCCATCGCATGACACAGCCCCAAACCGGCGCTGGAAAAGGCCATTCCCGCCATACAGGAGGCCAGCAACATATTTTCACGCGCCGCCAGATCGTGGCCGTAACCCACGGCTTTCGGCAGCGATTTGCCAATCATCGCTATCGCGCCAATCGCCAGGCTGTCGGTAAACGGCGTGGCGTTGAGCGCGCTGTAGGCCTCAATCGCATGCGTCAACGCATCGATACCGGTCATCGCCGTCACGTTTGGCGGAACGCCTTCGGTCACGGCAGCATCAAGAATCGCCACGTCCGGCATTAGTGACGCGTGCGCCAGCACCTGCTTGCGCCCGCTGACCGCGTCGATAATCACCGTCACGTTGGTGGTTTCAGAACCGGTTCCGGCGGTGGTCGGCACCGCAATCAGCGGCAGACGCGGGCGTAATGTACTGCGCTCGGTCATGGCGCTCAGCGTCTGGTCAGGGTTAGTCACCAGCAGGGCGACCGCTTTCGCCGCGTCCAGCACCGAACCGCCGCCAAAGGCCACTACGCCGTCGCACACCGCCTCACGCAGTTGCGCCACCGCCGCGCAAACATCGGTGATGCACGGCTCGCCTGGCGGACACGGCCAGACCGTCATCGCCACGCCTTTCATCGCCAGGCTGCGTGCCAGCGGCGCGGTCATTCCCGCCTGATGCAGGAAGCTGTCGACCATCACAAACAGATGGCTTACGCCTCGCGCTTGCGCTTCCTGGCCGCAGGCGCCGAGCGCCCCAAGTCCGCACAGCGTGACCGGCGGTACGCTGAACGTTTTCACCCGTTGCAGATTCAGGGTGTCGAATGCCTGAAATAGCGCCGTCTGTAGTTCAGCTTGCATAGAGTCCCTCCGCTTTCGCTCTCCCGCTGTTGGCTATCGCCAGCGGGGTCATAAACAGGCTGTGCTGCGGCAAATGCACCTGTAACTCTGGGAAACGCTGGCGAAATAACGCCTCCACGCCCGGCTGCATACAGGAACCGCCCGCCAGCCATAAATCAGCAATTCCTTGCCCTTCAATGTGGCGAGCAACGATCTCCGCCATCTTTTCGTACACCGGCTTCACTACTGGCCAAATCTCCTGCGCATTGCTGCGCTTGTACTGTTCCGCCTCTTCCAGGGGAATACGGCGGTTGCCCGCCAGCGTCAGGGAGATATGGTGCCCGCCAGTGGCTTCATCGGCGGAGTAAGTCACCTTGCCCTGTTTGACGATGGCAATGCCGGTAGTGCCGCCGCCAATATCCACCACGCCTGCATTATCAAGCGCCAGCAGATCCGCCACCGCCGTCGGCTCATCCAGTACGTGGCTGACTTCTAACCCGGCAGACTCCAGCACGTTGATCGAAATACGCGGGTCGGTGCCTGGCGGGAACGAGGTCGCCGCGTGGGTAAAGCGGCAGCCGAGCTGCTGTTCAAGGGTGTCGAGATGACGGCGCACGAGGGTGACGGCGCCGAAGAAATCCCAGACGATGCCGTCACGCACAACGTCGGCCCAGTCAAGGCACACCGCCACCGGCTGGGCGTTGCCGTCGACCACCATCGACACCACGTCGCAGGTGCCCAAATCGACGCCCAGCCACAGCGGCGCGTCGCTGGCGGCGGGCGTCTGGTTACACAGGGCCGCCGCTTTTTGCAGTCTTGGGGTGAGCCAGAGTTGTTCGTCGTACGCCATGAGTCATCCCTTATACAATGCGAAACGCATCCACCAGCACGCATCGACGCAGCCGCACAAAGGTACGCGCGCTGGTCACGCCTTCGCCGGTTGGCGTGGTGATGGTCATGGTGGTCCAGCCTTCTCCGCCCAATCCAAGCCCGGCAATGCACGGCCCGTTTTTGACGAAAATGCTGGTGTCGATGGCGTTCGCCATCTGGTTCATGTTGTCGATATTGCGCGAGTGCATCGCCGCCGTATGGTGGCAACCGCCTTCAAGTTGTACCGCCAGGGCGATGGCTTCTTCGACGTTGGCGACCCGCACCACCGGCAGTACCGGCATCATCATTTCAGTGACGGCAAACGGATGGTTGGCGGGCGTTTCCACAAACAGCAGGCGCGTTTGATCCGGGACGTTCAGGCCGATGGCTGCGGCAATCTTGCCCGCGTCACGGCCGACCCAGTCACGGCTGACGGTGCCTTTACCGCGTTCATCGATATTCTTCAGCAGCACCGGCTGGAGCTGTTCGGCCTGAGCGGCGGTCAGTTTCACCGCGTGCTGACCTTCCATCAGACGCATCAGCTCGTCGGCGACGCTATCCACCACAATCAGCACTTTTTCGTCGGCGCAGATGATGTTGTTATCAAACGACGCGCCTTTGACGATGGATTGTGCAGCGCGCGGCAGGTCGGCGGTCTCATCCACCACCACCGGGGGATTACCGGCACCGGCGGCAATCAGGCGTTTATTAGTATGTTTGCGCGCCGCGTCCACCACCGCTTCGCCGCCGGTCACCACCAGCAGGCCAATACCGGGGTACTTGAACAGCCGCTGGGCGGTTTCGATATCCGGGTTCGCCACGGTGACCAGCAAATTTTCCGGGCCACCGGCGGCGACTACCGCCTGATTGAGGAGGGTGATTGCCCGCTGAGAGACCTTTTTCGCCGCCGGATGCGGGGCAAACACGACGCTGTTGCCTGCGGCAATCAGGCTGATGGCGTTATTAATCACCGTCGCCGCCGGATTGGTGGACGGCGTGACCGAGGCCACCACGCCCCACGGCGCATTTTCAATCAGCGTCAGGCCGTTATCGCCGGTCAGCACCTGCGGAGATAAACACTCGACGCCCGGCGTGCCGCGCGCCTGCGCCACGTTTTTGGCAAATTTATCGTCAACGCGTCCCATGCCGGTTTCGCTGACGGCAAGTTCCGCTAATTCTCGAGCGTGTTTTTCGCCCGCCTCGCGAATGGCATGAATGGCAAGCTGGCGCATCGCCACGCTCTTCAGCCCCTGCTGAGCCCGTTTTGCTGCCGCCACTGCGTCATCCAGGGAGGCAAAAACGCCCATCTCATGAACAGTGCTGGCCGGCTGGCTGCTGTCTTTCATTTTCAGCAGTACCGCTTTCACCACCTGTTCAATATCCTGTTGATTCATGATGTTCAGTCCTATTTATGGAAAACCACTTTTCCGCCAGCCACCACTTCATCGACGATGCCAATGACGCACAGATCGACCGGTGATAATTCGCTGCGATGCGCCTGGCGTGCAGAACTGCCGCTGACCAGCAGTACCCACTCTCCGGTTCCCGCCCCGATACTGTCGATAGCGACGGCACACTGCCCGTCGGGGTTGCCCTGGGCATCGATCATTTCCACCATCAGCAATTTGTCATGCGCCAGTCCCTGATGGCGGACGGTACATACGATTTGTCCTGTGACGACTGCCAGTTTCATATCCGCCTCCATGGATTGCCCGTTGGGTCGTAGGCCTTGAATCTGCGCACCATCAGGCAATGGCGCGCATTCATGCCGGATGGCGACGCTGCGCGTCTTATCCGGCCTACCATCAAATGTTGCTGTCGCCTTTGAAGCTGATCGGGAACACTTCTTCCAGATCGCCGTGCGGGCGTGGAATCACGTGTACAGAGACCAGCTCGCCAATGCGCTGCGCCGCAGCGGCGCCAGCATCGGTTGCGGCTTTGCACGCCGCCACGTCGCCACGCACCATAGCCGTACACAGGCCACCGCCAATCTGCTTCACGCCGACCAGCTTCACGCGTGCGGCTTTTACCATCGCATCTGAGGCCTCAATCAGCGCAACCAGGCCCCGGGTTTCAATCATTCCTAATGCTTCCATCGTGTTTTCCTCTCATTAAAGGGGTCCAGAACGGGACCGTTCATTCAACCAGTGTGTGTAAGCTGCGTTCGCGGCTCACGTCAGCCTGGCGCGGCACGGCTGCCACCAACGCCAGTTCGATAATTTCCTGCACGCTACAGCCTCGGGAGAGGTCGTGAAGCGGCGCGGCAAGCCCCTGAATTAGCGGCCCAACAGCGCGATAGCCTCCCAGACGCTGAGCGATTTTGTAGCCAATATTGCCCGCCTCCAGCGACGGGAAAATCATCACGTTGGCGCGGCCTTGCAGCGGGCTGTCAGGCGCTTTTTGCGCGGCGACCTCCGGTACGAAAGCGGCGTCAAACTGCAATTCACCGTCCACAAGCAGTTGCGGCGCACGTTCGCGAACGAACTCTGTCGCCTGCTGCACGTTGGCAACATTGGGGTGACGGGCGCTGCCGTTGCTTGAAAATGACAGCATCGCCACGCGCGGCTCTTCGCCGGTAATGGCCCGCCAGGTGTCGGCGCTGGCGATAGCGATATCTGCCAGCTGCGCCGCCGTCGGCTGCGGCACTACGCTGCAATCGGCGAACCCTAATGCCGGGCCGGCATACTGCGGCAGCATCAGGAAAATAGACGACAATGTTTTGCACCCGGGTTGCAGGCCAATCACCCGCAGCCCTGCGCGCAGCACGTTCGCCGTTGACGACAGGTTGCCTGCGATACACACATCAGCCTCACCGGCGCTCACCATGGCGGCAGCGAACATTAGCGGGTCGCTAAGCTTTTCCACTGCGTCCGGCGGCGTTTTTTCTCCGGCACGGGCGAGCCAGCGTTGCGCAAAACGCTGGCGCATACTCAGGTTGCTGTGTGGGTCGATGACCTGAATGCCATCCATCGCCATACGATGACTCAGGGCAAACTGACGCAGCGCAAACGGACTGGCGACCAGAACGGGGCGAGCCAGACCGTACTGTTGCAGGTAATGCGCCGCTTTCAGCACGCGTTCGTCCAGCGCATCAGGAAAGACGACTCTGGCGGGGGCGCGTACCGCCAGTTCGCGGGCGCGTTCAATGATCATGGCTTCTCTCCCAACCGTTGTTGAATTTGGGCGACCGTCAGCGGATGTTTCGCCACGCTCAAAATCATCATCACGTAAACCGTGCTGGAGAGACGGTTCAGCGCCTGTAAAATGTCCGGGCGCAAGACCTCAAAACTACGGGTAATAAACACTTGTGCGGCGAGGGTTTCCGTTTCGCGGACTTTGGTTCGCAGCAGATTAAGCAGCGCCGCATCGCGACCGTGACTGGCCTCCGGCACCAGGTGATCGTGGTCGAGATAGCGCAGCGGCTGGTGGGAAAGCCGATGCAGCTCATCCTCGCTGAGCCCGACGATAGACTGCGCCGCCAGCGGTTCATCTATAGCGTCGGCGCGCATAATGTTGCCCAGCCGCGAGCGGATATCGAAAAGCCACGGCTGCCAGGGTTCCGCCAGTTCGATTTGTAGCCACACGGTCAGCGCGATGGCGCTGTCGAGCGCGGCGCGAAAGCCGAGGCGCGGGTCGCTTTTGGCGACCATTTTGTCCGCCGTCAGATGGGTCAGCGTATCGGGCTTTTTCACCACCGGCTGGCGGCACAGTTCACAGCAGGCCTGTGGGTGCGTATCGCTACTGGTTAAGCCATGTACCGGCTGCGGCTGCTGTTCGTCATCATCGACAAACAGCCTGCCTTGCGGATCCAGAAACTTAATGCGCAGGCGGCGACTTTCCAGCAGTTCCCGGGCCGAGGGCGTCAGTCGTGCATCAGCGGGCAGATGGATCTCCGATCCTTCGCTGAGCGTATGATTCGCTCTGAGCCACGTTTCGGTGATGAAATCGTTCATACGGATTGCCAGTTTGCAGGCCAGGCGACGTACAGAAAGCGCACGGACGTTGGCGTGCCAAATTCAATGCTGGAGCCTTTAGGGATGAACATCACATCTCCGGCTTTGGCAATCATGGTTTCGCCTTCATGGCGTACGTGCAGTTCGCCTTCCAGCACCATGTCGATTTCGTCGTAGTTCAGCGTCCACGGGAAAAAGGCGTTGTCCCACTGCATAAACCCGGCGGCCATGCTGCTGCCATCCTGCTCTGTAACCAGATCGGTTAAGCCGACGCAGTGCGGTTCGGCGCCGTCGAAGCGGCCAAATTTCACGCTGCTGCCGTCAATGACTTTCACGCCGCCTTTACCCGTGACGGAGGTAAAGCTCGGCTGCATCGTCCCCAGTTCCAGCGATTGCTTTTCCTTGAGCACTTTTTCCATCAACTGCGCCACCAGGCTTTCAGTAAACTGCCCTTCCGGGAGCTGCGCGATGATGGCTTCCCGAATGCGCTGGCTTTCGCTTTTACACGCCTGCGCTGATGTGGATGCCGGGACGGACTCGTCGCATTCGGTAATCGTGAAGCCCAGTAGTTCCGCCACTTCGCGAGCCTCCGGGGTAATAATGCTGGCGCGCAGCACTACCGACATCGCCTGTTCGCCGCGGGCGTGGGCCGCACGAATATCGTTAGCTGTGATAAGTTTTTTCACCTGCCTCTTCCTCCTGTTCACTGAGAGCCGCCAGATAATCCACCAACTGCCGCACGCTTTGCGGGTCGTGGCCGTTGAGCTCGAAAATCGGCTCCCGGAACCCAATCTCGCAAAGCAACTGCCGCGTAGCGGCGACGTCGGCATCCGGCATGTCCGTTTTGCTGATAACGGCGATATGTCGTTTACGGGTTCCAACATCCAATAACCCGGCAGGTAAGCGACTTTCTTTATCGTTTGCCGCGTGGACATAAATCAGCGTGTCCACATCCTGCAACGTGGTAATTAAGGCGTGATACCAACGGGGATGGCTAAAATATTCACCCGGCGTATCGATATCGCCATGATCATTAAATTCCACGGCCTGCGTTTTTCTGGCGAGGGAATAATTTCCCCGTAACGCGTTAAAAAGCGTTGTCTTTCCGGCACCGACCGCGCCGACAAAAGCAATACGTTTCATTACCGCCACCAATTAACTTTTTGTTAACTCACACAGGGTAAAGTTTAATAATCGCCCCAGCCCGCTGACCGTCTGTAATAGCGCTTCTTCCACTGCGCCGACGGTGCCATAAATCACCAGCGCGCCGCTAAATCTGTCGAGAAAACCGATGTGTACATCCGCAGCCTTCATCGCTAAATCGCCAGCGATCATGGCCGTTTCCCCCGGCGTTAAGGTCATAATGCCAATCGCGCCAGCATCGGGAACGCCGATCTTTTTCGCCAGTTCTTCACCAGGGTGCGCAATGAGATGCGCCAGCGTGACCTGTTTGCCCGGCACAAATTCCTGAATAATGCGTTCTTTATTCATTGCTCACCGCCTCCACTGAAACTGCCGTCATCGTGGCAATTTTTTGTCGGAGTAAATAACAAAATTCGGCAAGGTGATGTAAAAGGTGAGGTAGATCACTAAGAGGAAGAAAATAAAAGGGACTTCTGTCGAGGGTGTTAACGATAAATATCGTGGTGCATCACATTTTCAGGCGTCATTCTGAATTTAAGCCTGTTCCGAAATAAATACCCACCGGCTATTCTTTGTATTACTACTATTGATAAAAATAATGCGTATCACTCGATTTGTGCATAGTACAGATTCAGTGAAATAAGTAGGGGTAACGCAATAGGTTCCAGAGTATCCCCACCTGAGCCTTTCATGTCATGGCGAAGCCCAGCGGCGCATAAAAAAAGCGCAGGAGAACCTGCGCCAGAAGAGAGAGTAATGCGTTATTAAAGCGGCGTGGTTTGCGCTTCAACTACCGCTAACGCCACCATATTCACGATACGGCGTACAGAGGCGATCGGCGTTAATACATGTACCGGTTTAGACACGCCCATCAGGACCGGGCCGACCGTGACGCCTTCGGAACTGGAGACGCGGAGTAAGTTGTAACTAATGCGGGCGGCTTCCATATTCGGCATCACCAGAATATTGGCGGCTCCCTTCAGCGGGCTATCCGGCATCCGGTCATTACGAATACTTTCCACCAACGCCGCATCACCGTGCATCTCACCGTCAATCATCAGATCGGGCGCTCGTTCGCGTACCCGCTCAAGGGTTTCGCGCATTTTGCTGGCGGACAGCGAATTTGAGGAACCAAAGTTAGAGTGCGACAACAGCGCGACTTTCGGCTCAATACCAAAGCGGCGAACGGTTTCCGCCGCCATTACGGCGATCTCCGCCAACTGTTCCGGCGTGGGATCTTCGTTAACATAAGTATCGGCGATAAAAGTGTTGCCGCTTGGCAGCAGTAAGGCGTTCATCGCCCCTGCCGTATGCACGCCGTCACGGTAGCCAAAGACGGCTTTCACGACGCTGAAATGCTCATGGTAGTCGCCAATGGTGCCGCAGATCATCGCATCCGCTTCCCCACGCTGCACCATGATCGCGCCAATGGCCGTATGGTTGCCGATCATCGCACGCTGCGCCTGTTCCTGAGTTACCCCGCGACGCTTCATGATCTGGTAATACTCGCTCCAGTACTCTTTGAAGCGCGGATCGGATTCATTATTCACGATCTCGAAATCAACGCCCGCTTTGATCTGTAGCCCCAGTTTCTGGATACGCATTTCGATCACGCTCGGACGTCCGATCAGGATGGGTTTCGCCAGCCCCAGGGTGATCAACTCCTGGGTTGCGTGCAGCACGCGCGCCTCTTCCCCTTCCGGCAGCACTACGCGCTTCGGATCTTTGCGTGCCTGCGAGAAGATCGGCTTCATGAACAGGTTGGTTTTGTAGACAAACTCGGTCAGTTTATCGATATAGGCATCAAAGTCAGCAATCGGGCGCGTCGCCACGCCGGAATCCATTGCCGCTTTCGCGACCGCCGGAGCGATTTTGACAATCAGACGCGGGTCAAACGGTTTCGGAATAATGTATTCCGGCCCAAAGCTCAGGTCCTGATCGCCATAGGCCGAGGCCACCACTTCGCTCTGTTCGGCGTGCGCCAGCTCGGCAATCGCACGGACCGCCGCCAGTTTCATCTCTTCGTTGATCGCCGTCGCGCCGACGTCCAGTGCGCCGCGGAAGATAAACGGGAAGCACAATACGTTGTTCACCTGGTTCGGATAGTCGGAACGACCGGTACAGATAATGGCGTCCGGGCGCACTTCTTTCGCCAGCGGCGGCAGAATTTCCGGTTCCGGGTTAGCCAGCGCCAGAATCATTGGCGCGCGGGCCATTTTCTTCACCATCTCCTGAGTCAGCACTTTCGGGCCTGAACAGCCGAGGAAAATATCCGCGCCGTCAATGACTTCATCCAGCGTGCGCTTGCCGCTGTCGTCTACCGCATAGGCCGCTTTGGTCTCCGCCATATTCGGCTCACGGCCTTTGTAAATAACGCCCTTAGAGTCGCACACCACGATGTTGTGCTTTTGCATCCCCAACGCGACCAGCAGGTTCATACAAGCGATTGCCGCCGCCCCTGCGCCGGAGACGACCATCCGCACGTCGGAAATATTTTTCTCTACGACTCGCAGGCCATTAAGAATGGCGGCAGTACTAATGATCGCCGTTCCGTGCTGATCGTCATGGAAAACCGGGATGTTCATGCGCTCGCGCAGTTTCTGCTCAATATAGAAACATTCTGGCGCTTTAATGTCTTCGAGGTTAATGCCGCCAAAGGTCGGCTCCAGCGCTGCGACCACATTGATAAATTTGTCCGGATCAAGCTCATCGACTTCAATGTCAAACACATCGATGCCGGCGAATTTTTTAAACAGAACGCCTTTGCCTTCCATGACCGGCTTGCCGGCCAGCGCGCCAATGTTGCCTAACCCCAGCACCGCTGTACCGTTGGAAATGACCGCGACAAGGTTGCCACGCGCGGTGTATTTGTAGGCTGCCAGCGGATCTTTTTCGATTTCCAGGCAGGGCGCCGCCACGCCTGGCGAGTAAGCCAACGCCAGATCGCGTTGGGTGGCAAGGGGCTTAGTCGGAGAAACCTGAATTTTACCGGGTACCGGAAATTCGTGGAAATCAAGGGCGCTTTGTTTTAACTGCTCATCCATCTTGTTGTTCCTTTCACGTATCGTTCAAAAAGTGACGCGGCCTGGTGCGCCGCACATTATCACCGTACTGCGCAACACAAACTTTGAAGGTCTGCAAACTATCACGACACGGCGCAAGAGTTTGTTATCAACTTATAACGGCCATGTTACCTGCTTATACCAGCAATACCATGCCTGTCTGCTATGCTTTTTGGTTATGTAGTGTATCAATCTTTCAGAAGTGTGAATCAACACACTCATCTAACACTTTACTTTTCAAGGAGTATTTCCTATGAACCAGCTAGACGGCATCAAACAATTCACTACCGTCGTCGCCGACAGCGGCGACATTGAGTCCATCCGCCACTACCAGCCGCAGGATGCCACGACAAATCCCTCTTTACTGTTAAAAGCCGCCGGGCTTGAGCAGTATGGTCATTTGATTGAGGATGCGATTGCCTGGGGGAAAAAACACGGCGGTACGCAGGAACAGCAGGTTGCGGCAGCCAGCGATAAACTGGCGGTTAATTTTGGCGCGGAAATACTGAAAAGTATTCCCGGTCGCGTCTCCACTGAAGTCGACGCGCGGTTATCGTTCGATAAAGAAAAAAGTATCGAGAAAGCACGCCATCTGGTGGATCTCTACCAGCAGCAGGATGTTGATAAATCACGCATTCTGATCAAGCTCGCCGCGACCTGGGAAGGTATTCGCGCCGCCGAACAGCTCGAAAAAGAAGGCATTAATTGCAACCTGACGTTGTTGTTCTCTTTTGCCCAGGCGCGCGCCTGCGCCGAAGCGGGCGTCTATTTAATCTCTCCGTTCGTGGGCCGAATTTACGACTGGTATCAGGCGCGTAGTCCACTGGAGCCGTATGTCGTGGAGGAAGATCCCGGCGTGAAATCGGTACGCAATATCTACGATTACTTTAAACAACATCGCTATGAAACCATCGTGATGGGTGCAAGTTTCCGCCGTACTGAGCAAATCCTCGCGCTAACCGGCTGCGATCGACTGACTATCTCCCCTAACCTGCTTAAAGAGCTGAAAGAAAAAGAAGAACCGGTAATCCGTAAACTGGTGCCTTCCTCGCAGATGTTCCACCGTCCTACGCCAATGACGGAAGCGGAGTTCCGCTGGGAACATAATCAGGACGCGATGGCCGTAGAGAAGCTGTCGGAAGGTATCCGTCTTTTTGCCATTGACCAGCGCAAACTGGAAGACCTGCTTGCCGCCAAACTATAAACCTTGCATGGAGTGATTTATGTCCCGTAAAGACCTTGCCAATGCGATTCGTGCGCTGAGCATGGATGCCGTTCAAAAAGCCAATTCCGGGCACCCCGGCGCGCCGATGGGGATGGCGGATATCGCTGAAGTGCTATGGAACGATTTTCTTAAACATAACCCCACCGATCCAACCTGGTATGACCGTGACCGTTTTATCCTTTCCAACGGTCACGCCTCCATGCTGCTCTATAGTCTGCTGCATTTAACCGGTTATGACCTGCCGCTGGAGGAGTTAAAAAACTTCCGTCAACTGCACTCTAAAACGCCAGGTCACCCGGAGATTGGCTATACGCCCGGCGTTGAAACCACCACCGGACCGCTGGGCCAGGGGCTGGCGAATGCCGTCGGGCTGGCGATTGCCGAGCGTACGTTAGGCGCACAGTTCAACCGGCCGGACCATGAGATTGTCGACCACTACACCTATGTCTTTATGGGCGACGGCTGTCTGATGGAGGGGATCTCGCATGAGGTGTGTTCGCTGGCTGGTACGCTGGGACTGGGCAAACTGATCGGCTTTTACGATCACAACGGCATCTCCATTGATGGCGAAACCGAAGGCTGGTTTACCGACGATACCGCCAAACGTTTTGAAGCCTACCACTGGCATGTCGTACATGACATTGACGGGCACGATCCGGAGGCGGTGAAAAAAGCCATTCTCGAAGCCCAGAGCGTAAAAGATAAACCTTCGCTAATTATCTGTCGGACGGTGATAGGTTTTGGCTCGCCGAATAAAGCCGGGAAGGAGGAGTCGCACGGCGCGGCGCTGGGCGAAGAAGAGGTGGCGCTGACCCGCCAGAAGCTGGGATGGCATCATCCGGCGTTTGAGATCCCAAAAGAGATTTACCGCGCGTGGGATGGCCGTGAAAAAGGCGAGAAAGCGCAGCAGCAGTGGCAGGAAAAGTTTGCTGCTTATGAGAAGGCTTATCCTGAGCTGGCCGCGGAGTTTACCCGCCGGATGAGCGGCGGACTGCCGGAGACATGGGAGTCCGCCACGCAAAAATTTATTAACGACTTGCAGGCTAATCCGGCCAAAATCGCCACCCGTAAAGCATCGCAAAATACGCTCAATGCCTACGGTCCCCTGTTGCCGGAACTGTTGGGCGGATCGGCGGATCTGGCGCCGAGCAACCTGACTATCTGGAAAGGTTCGACCTCGTTGAAAGAGGATCCGGCAGGTAATTACATCCACTATGGCGTGCGCGAATTCGGCATGACCGCCATTGCCAACGGCATCGCCCACCACGGCGGCTTTGTACCGTATACCGCCACGTTTCTGATGTTTGTCGAATATGCGCGTAACGCGGCACGTATGGCGGCCTTAATGAAAGCCCGGCAGATTATGGTCTATACCCACGACTCCATCGGTTTGGGCGAAGATGGCCCGACGCACCAGGCCGTGGAACAACTGGCGAGCCTGCGCTTAACGCCAAACTTCAGCACCTGGCGTCCCTGCGATCAGGTTGAGGCGGCGGTCGGCTGGAAGCTGGCCATCGAACGTCAGCACGGGCCGACGGCGCTGATTCTCTCGCGACAGAATCTGGCGCAGGTGGAACGCACGCCGGAACAGGTGAAAGCGATTGCCCGCGGCGGTTATATTCTGAAAGATAGCGGCGGCAAGCCGGATATCATTCTGATCGCTACCGGATCGGAAATGGAAATTACCCTCCAGGCGGCGGAAAAATTGACTGGCGAGGGGCATAACGTTCGCGTGGTGTCGTTGCCTTCAACGGATATTTTCGATGCGCAGGACGAGGCATATCGCGAATCTGTGCTACCGGCGCACGTGACCGCCCGCGTCGCGGTGGAAGCCGGTATAGCCGACTACTGGTATAAATATGTTGGCCTAAAAGGCGCAATTATCGGCATGACGGGATACGGTGAATCCGCCCCGGCTGACAAACTGTTCCCGTATTTTGGCTTTACCGTGGAAAATATTGTAGAAAAAGCCCGCCGGGTGCTGAACATCAAAGGCTAAGGCGAGCGTTAGCAACACAGACTTTGCGCAGTCTGCAGACCTGTTCTGTAGGCTGTGCAAAATTACTTCGTAGACTCAGGCGCATCTGACTGCCCGATGACGACCTCATCAATGGATTTATGGCACATCAGGCAAAAGGCCTTTTTTTTATGCGCCTGCAATGTTGAATCCCACGCCGCTGATCCGCCTTCTTTATTCACTTTTTCTCTTATCGCCGCCAGCCGATCTATTTCATAATAAGCGCTCAGGCAGCCACAATGGGGGCATAATACGGGGCCATTATTTATTTTCATACTATTTCCTGCTGTGGTGAGGCTCTCGGGTAAAGTAACAATCCTACCGTAACGTAGCAATCTCTATACCATAAATGAAACCTCAATAGGTGTATCCCTATTCTGAAAAGGGGATAACAACCAGGATTCAACGCGTGATCCACAGCGTAGGCCAGGCATCCGGCCCGTGCCAGTTATCGCAGCTCGGTTCTTCGGCATAACGCACCAGACGAAAACGATCGCCATCATAACGCCAGCGCGTCTGGACACCGCAGTCGGTTAACCCCCGCCCTTTCGCCAACGTCACCAGCTCGCGCGTTTTCTCGTCAAAGAAGGCGTTCATCAACTCCATGTCATTACTTTCGACGCCCCGATTAAACGGCAGCCGCAAACGTACGGCGCGCGAGACGAGCGTTTTTTTGCGTGAAACTACCCAGGCGAGATCAATAGTGTTATAGGCGCCGGCTTCGCAGTTAACAATCAATAACGCTTTATCATCCGTCAACGCGCTGACCTGCGTCTCGCGACGCAGAGGGTCAAGCGAACAACGAATGCCGTTTACCCGCCATGCTGCGTAGTCCAGCAGATCGTCGCGTTCTTCCTCACTCAGCGGTACGGGCGTTGGATTAATCACGGCGATCCCCTTTAATGCCGGTGCCGGGGGCACGCTGAGCGGCGGTTCGTTTCCTTTTTCAATCCAGGCGGTTTCGCTGCCCACACGTTTTTGTTGCGCGTCGATAAACAGTAATGCCGCTTTTAATCCCGCCAGCGAAAGCGTCTGAACGCCGTTTTTTAAGGTGATGGCCTGCGCATCCTGAATCGTCTGTAAAAATGCGGTGATGGTGGCAGGATCGCCGGTCATGAGATGCCAGGGCGACACGCGCCAGTGTGGACTGTTGAACGAAAGCGGTTTGCCATCCAGCAATAAGCGAGGCGCAATTGCGGCTTCTTTAGCGTCGGGCGGCGCCAAACCGCCACGATCGATACGCAGTACCGCATCGGTACGCGCCCCGGCGCTGCGGCTTAATGTCATCACCAGCCCATGATGTTCGCCAGTATTGCGCGCTACGCAAAAATTTTGGTTATTGCAGGTGACCTGCCAGTCGGAAAAAGTCCGTTGCGCTGGCGCAGCCCACAGTAGCTGGACCGGCAACAGGCCAAACAGACAAAAAAGAATAACGCGGTAGCGCATGAACGGAACAACCCCAGATTCAGAACAACACAGCTAAGGCGGTATCTTCCTTGCGCGCCTCAGGGTTCTCAATCAGATTTATCGGATTGGTCTTTTTTGTGTAAAGAAATATATTTCTTTTTTTTCAGTCCATTAGATGAGACGTCTGTAAATAGTTAAGCAATAACACGGTCTTACCGTCCCGAATCTCGCCTGAGCGCACCATTTCCAGCGCCCGGGAAAACGGCAGTTCAAGCACCTCAATCTCTTCGTCCTCCACGCCGCCGCCGATGCTGGCACGCTCGCTATCATGATATTCGGCAATGAAGAAATGAATCAGCTCCGTGACGCCGCCTGGCGACATATACAGCTCAAATATCTTGCGTACCTCACCAACGTCATACCCTGTCTCTTCAATGGCCTCTTTACGGATACAGACCTCCGGCTCGTCGTTATCAAGCAGGCCAGCGCAGGTTTCAATTAACATACCGTCTTGATTACCATTGACCCATGTCGCCACGCGAAACTGGCGAACCAGAACCACGGTTTTTTTAGTTGAGTTGTAAAGCAGAATGGTTGCGCCATTCCCGCGATCGTAAACCTCACGCTTGTGACGGATAACCTCGCCATTACGACGGGTCAGGTCATAGATAATGTTGCGCAGAGTAAAATAATTATCAGAAAGAATTTTATCCTTAATAAGCGTAATGGTTTGCGACATGCTGGCTCCAGGGTGTAAAAAGAGCATTAATATTACGCCGTGAGGTCGGTTTTGTCTGCTGAAGGGTTAATCCTTAATGCCGACTGAACGGATGTACAGCCATATTTTTCTGTCACTGCCATGACCATATTCTGCTTCTCCGGGCCGCAGAGTCCATGCTCGCGATATGATTTGACGGCCGGAGTGAGACTGAGGGAATCATCATGAAATTTACTCTCGTTGCGACGGTTCTACTGACGTTTTCCCTTTCAGCTTTTGCCGTTGAGTATCCGGTATTGACCACCGCGAGCCCTGATCAGGTGGGGTTTGATAGCCAAAAACTTCACCGACTTGATGGCTGGATTCAAAATCAAATTGATGCCGGATATCCCAGCATCAATCTTCTGGTGATAAAAGATAATCATATTGTTCTACAAAAAGCCTGGGGCTATGCCAAAAAATATGACGGTTCCACGCTGTTAGCCCATCCCATTCGGGCGACCACTAACACGATGTATGACCTGGCTTCAAACACAAAAATGTATGCCACTAATTTCGCATTGCAAAAACTAGTGTATGAAGGAAAAATAGATGTCAATGATTTGGTATCAAAATATATCCCCGGCTTTAAGGATATGCCTGGGGATAAAATAAAAGGCAAAGATAAACTCCGCATTATTGATATTCTTCATCACGTCGCGGGCTTTCCTGCCGACCCACAATATCCTAATAAAAACGTCGCCGGTAAATTATTCTCACAGAGTAAAAGCACTACTCTGGAGATGATTAAAAAGACACCGCTGGAATATCAACCTGGGTCGAAGCATATCTACAGCGACGTGGATTATATGATTCTTGGTTTTATCATTGAATCGATAACGGCAATGCCATTAGATCGCTACGTCGAAACCACCATTTATAAACCGCTCGGATTAAAACATACCGTCTTTAACCCGCTGATGAAAGGCTTCACGCCGCCGCAAATCGCCGCAACGGAACTACATGGCAACACGCGTGACGGCGTGATTCATTTCCCCAATATTCGCACCAATACACTATGGGGCCAGGTGCATGATGAAAAAGCCTGGTACTCAATGGGCGGCGTTTCAGGACACGCCGGACTGTTTTCTGACACCCATGATATGGCTGTGTTAATGCAAGTCATGCTCAATGGGGGCGGCTACGGTAACGTGAAGCTATTCGACGACAAAACGGTTGCGCAGTTTACTCGCCGCTCGCCAGAAGACGCTACCTTTGGTCTGGGGTGGCGCGTTAACGGCAACGCCTCAATGACCCCAACGTTCGGGGTATTAGCCAGTCCGCAAACGTATGGACATACCGGATGGACCGGAACGCTGACGTCTATCGATCCGGTTAATCATATGGCGATTGTGATTTTAGGTAACAGGCCGCACTCGCCGGTAGCAAATCCTAAAGTGAATCCGAATGTTTTTGTCAGTGGATTATTACCTGCGGCGACGTATGGCTGGATTGTTGACCAGATATATGGTTCCTTAAAATAAAAATTAAGAGCCTGTCCCACCAGGCGTTATTGGCGCAGCCAGTTTGGACACGGACAGCGCGCAAAAACCGGAGCGTACACGTAGTACGTGAGGTTTGACTCGCTACGCTCGCCCTTCGGGCCGCCGCAAGCGGCGTTCAAAACGCTAACGCGTTTTGGCGAGCACTGCCCAGGACCAAAATGGCAAGTAAAATAGCCCTAATGGGATAGGCTCTAAGAAGGGATTCTGATAGCGTCCCTTCCTTCAATTTACACTCTATTTTCAATACTAAGATTGGCCTCATCAGGCCTGTTAAACGTCGACCCGACGGGAAAATGTTTATCGCAGGGCGTCCAGCCCTGCGAGCGTCAACATTTCTGCAAACGGAGTAAGGTTAGCCAATAAGTTTAAGATTTTTTATCACTCAATCATTTAACCGTTCCAGGCCTTAACCGGCCTACAAATACGCTTATTTAGCTAACCAGTCGAGTATCCCCTGCGCGGCATGTCGGCCTTCTGCCATCGCCGTCACCACCAGATCGGCGCCGCGCACCGCATCGCCGCCGGCGAAAATTTTCGGGTTGGACGTCTGGTAACGAAACTCGCTCTCGACGCTGGCGGCAATACGTCCCCAGTTATCCACCTTCACGCCATGCGATTCCAGCCACGACATACCATGCGGATGAAAACCAAACGCCATAATGACCGCATCCGCCGGCATCACGAACTCGCTGTCCGGTACAGGTACCGGGCGGCGTCGCCCCTGACCATCCGGTTCGCCAAGCCGCGTACGCAAAAAGCGAATACCGCTGGCGCGCCCGTGCGTATCCAGCACCAACTCAACCGGCTGAACGTTAAATTCAAAGTTCGCGCCCTCTTCCCGCGCGTTTTTCACCTCTTTTTTCGACCCCGGCATATTGGCCTCATCGCGGCGATAAGCGCAGGTGACGTTGGCTGCGCCATGACGCAGCGCCGTACGTACGCAGTCCATTGCGGTGTCACCGCCGCCCAGCACAACCACGTTAAGACCCGCAGTATCAATAAACGGCTCGTCAGGCAACGCCGGAAGCCCCATCACCTGTTTGGTATTGGCGATGAGGAATGGCAACGCGTCATATACCCCCGGCGCGTCTTCATTCGGTAAATCAGCCTTCATGGAACGATAGGTTCCTACCCCGACAAAGACGGCGTCATAACTCTCCAGCAGCGTCTCCAGAGAAATATCTTTCCCTACTTCGCAGTTAAGCTCGAAACGAATCCCCATCGCGCTGAAGATCTCCCGACGGCGCGCCAGCAGAGATTTATCCAGTTTGAAAGCCGGAATACCGAAGGTGAGCAAACCGCCGATTTCCGGATGGCGATCGTAGACGGTGGCGCTTACGCCATGGCGCGCCAGCACGTCAGCGCAGGCAAGACCTGCCGGCCCCGCGCCGATAATCGCCACGCGCTTGTCGCTCTTCTGTACGTCCGACAGGTTGGGACGCCAGCCTTTGCTCAGAGCGCGATCGGAGATATAGCGCTCAATGTTGCCGATGGTAACCGCGCCATACTCATCGCGGAGTGTACACGCGCCTTCGCATAGCCGATCCTGCGGACAGACGCGCCCGGTAATTTCCGGCAGACAATTGGTCTGGTGGGAAAGCTCTACCGCCGCATCAATATCGCCAGCTTTCACCAGTTCGATCCACTGGGGAATATGGTTATGCAGCGGACAGGTCCATTCGCAGATACTGTGTTCCCCGCATGTGAGGCAGCGGGCCGCTTCACGCTCCGCCTGCGCGGCGCGAAACGGCAGATAAATTTCCTCAAAGGTGGTTTTACGCGCTTCAATCGCCAGTTTATCCGGTTCGCCGCGCGGCGGCGTCGCCTGCATACGCTCGGCTTTGCTGCTTGCTGTCCCACTGTGTTGTGTATCCACGGTATGCCAGGGGCGAATCTCCTGCCGGGCGGTACGCAGCCGTCGCGTTTTAGCCAGACGGGTCAACGAGTCTTCGGTGACCAGTTGCAGCGCATCCGCCGGGCAATTTTCCACGCAGGCCGGACCCTGTTCACGTCCCTGACACAGATCGCATTTATGCGCGCTGGCTTTGAACTGGTTTGGCGCGACGGGCGTTAATACCATCTGCATGGTGCCGAATGGGCAGGCGACGACGCAGGATTTACAGCCGATGCACTTCTGCGCATTGACCTGCACGCTGTCGTTAATATGCGCGATCGCGCCGTTCGGACAGCTACGGGCGCAGGGCGCATCTTCGCAATGGTGACATGTGACCGCGCTGCGCTGGTGCTGATGTTTAATGACAGTAATTCGGGGCTGATAGCGCTGTGACGTCAGGACATGTCGCTCATCATTGTGAGCCATTACGCAGGCGACCTCGCAGGCATGGCAGCCCAGACACTGCTGGCTATTGGCCATAATAAAACGATTCATGGCATCCTTCTGTTTTGGTTGTAAAAACCTTATTCTTTATATGAGCATTGTTATTAACTGACGAAGGCGGGGTCGGCAATGTTCATCTGCCCAGGAAGCACAACTATCTGTCCAGAACCTGTGGCAGATCAATTTATTTCAAAGCAAATGCAATTGTGATTCAGCTAAATGCGGGGAGTGCCAGCGTGACGGTTAAACGCCCGGTCTCAGCCAGTCTGGCTAAGGCTTTTTTCTATATTGTGCTGTTGTCTATTCTGTCCACCGGCAGCGCATTACTGACGCTGACCAGCAGTTTACGGGATGCCGAAGCGATCAATATCGCCGGTTCGCTACGAATGCAGAGCTATCGGCTGGGTTACGATCTGCAAAGCCGTAGCCCGCAGATTAATGCGCATCGTCAACTTTTCCAGCACGCGCTCAACTCGCCGGTACTGCAAAATCTCAACGCCTGGTATGTGCCGCAGGCGGTGAAAACTCGCTATGCGCGCCTGCACGCCAACTGGCTGGAGATGAATAGCCGCCTACAGGACGGCGACATTGCCTGGTATCAGACCAATATCAACAATTATGTCGATCAAATTGATCTCTTCGTTCTGGCGTTACAGCATTACGCCGAGCGTAAAGTCATGCTGGTCGTCGCCATATCGCTGGCGGGCGGTATCGGCATATTTACGCTGGTCTTTTTTACCCTACGGCGTATTCGCCAGCAGGTCGTTCGCCCGCTGAATCAACTGGTCACCGCCAGTCAGCGAATTGAACATGGTCAGTTCGCCCCGCTGCCGCTGGATACCAGCTTACCCAATGAGCTGGGATTGTTGGCGAAAACGTTTAGTCAGATGTCGAGCGAGCTGCATAAACTTTATCGTTCGCTGGAAGCCTCGGTGGAAGAAAAAACGCACGATCTGCACGAAGCGCACCGCCGCCTGGAGGTGTTATACCAGTGCTCCCAAGCGCTGAATACCAGCCAAATCGATGTCCACTGTTTTCGCCATATTTTGCAAATTGTCCGTGAACATGACGCCGCCTGGTATCTGGAGTTAACCGTGGGCGATAACTGGCGGATTAGCGAAGGCACGCAAAGCCCCGACCTGCCGATGCAAATGCTGCCAGTGACGATGCAGGACACGGTCTATGGCGAGCTCCACTGGCAAAGCCCCAACGTTAATGCCTCTACGCCGCTGCTGAACAGCGTCTCCACGATGCTGGGGCGTGGTTTGTACTTTAATCAGGCGCAAAAACACTTCCAGCAACTTTTGTTAATGGAAGAGCGCGCGACGATTGCCCGTGAGCTACACGATTCGCTGGCGCAGGTACTTTCTTATTTACGTATTCAGTTAACGCTTTTGAAGCGCGCCATTCCAGAAGATAACGCCGGCGCGCAAAGCATCATGGCGGATTTTTCCAGAGCGCTGAACGACGCCTACCGTCAGCTTCGCGAGCTACTCACCACGTTCCGTCTGACGTTACAGCAGGCCGATTTACCCTCCGCATTGCATGAGATGCTGGAAGATTTACAGAGTCAGACCCCGGCCAAACTCACGTTGGATTGCCGTTTACCCACGCTGGCGCTGGATGCGCAAATGCAGGTGCATTTGTTGCAAATTGTGCGCGAAGCGGTCCTGAACGCCATTAAACACGCCAACGCGAGCGAAATCGCCGTGAGCTGCGTCACCGCGCCTGACGGCGATCATACCGTTTATATTCGCGATAATGGCATTGGTATCGGCGAACCGCATGAGCCTGCCGGACACTATGGTCTGAATATAATGCGTGAGCGCGCGGAGCGCCTTGGCGGCACGCTGAATTTTTCGCAACCCTCCGGCGGCGGCACACTGGTCAGTATCAGTTTTCGCTCCTCCAACAAGGAAGAGAGTCAGTTAACGTAAAGAACGGCAAATCGCCGGAAGGCCAGATGTCAGGCTTTCCGGCGTTGGCACAAAAAGTATGCTGTAAAAGCGCATGATAATTTACATTATCTCCTTTATTTCTCCACGTTTGGCTCGTAGCTTGCCGCTACAGTGAAGCAGTTCAAATCTATAACGATATGTAGAAACACGAGGTTCCCCTTTAATGGCGAATTTTTTTATCGATCGCCCCATTTTTGCCTGGGTGCTGGCTATCCTGTTGTGTCTGACAGGGGCGTTAGCCATTTTTTCTTTACCTGTTGAACAATATCCCGATCTGGCACCGCCCAACGTACGTATTACCGCGAATTATCCGGGAGCGTCGGCGCAAACGCTGGAAAATACCGTAACCCAGGTTATTGAGCAGAATATGACGGGCCTCGATAATCTGATGTACATGTCATCACAAAGTAGCGGCACCGGACAGGCGACCATCACCCTGAGCTTTATTGCGGGAACCGATCCTGATGAGGCGGTTCAGCAGGTGCAAAACCAGTTACAGTCCGCGATGCGTAAACTGCCGCAGGCGGTACAGGATCAAGGCGTCACGGTACGCAAAACGGGCGATACCAATATTTTGACCATCGCTTTCGTCTCTACCGACGGTTCTATGGACAAGCAGGATATCGCCGACTACGTCGCCAGTAATATTCAGGACCCGCTCAGCCGCGTCAACGGCGTCGGCGATATTGACGCTTATGGTTCACAGTACTCTATGCGTATCTGGCTCGATCCGGCCAAATTGAATAGTTTTCAGATGACCACGAAAGACGTGACCGATGCGATTGAGTCGCAGAATGCGCAAATCGCCGTCGGGCAGCTTGGCGGTACGCCTTCGGTCGACAAGCAGGCGCTGAACGCCACCATCAATGCACAGTCGCTGCTGCAAACGCCGCAACAATTTCGCGATATCACCCTGCGCGTTAATCAGGACGGTTCCGAGGTCAAACTGGGCGATGTCGCCACCGTGGAGCTGGGGGCGGAAAAATATGACTACCTCAGCCGTTTTAACGGCAAGCCGGCTTCCGGTCTTGGCGTTAAGCTGGCCTCCGGCGCGAACGAAATGGCGACCGCGAAGCTGGTGCTGGATCGCCTCAACGAGCTGGCGCAGTACTTTCCCCACGGCCTGGAATACAAGATCGCGTATGAAACCACCTCCTTTGTCAAAGCCTCGATTATCGATGTGGTCAAAACGTTGCTGGAGGCTATCGCGCTGGTTTTCCTGGTGATGTACCTGTTCCTGCAAAACTTTCGCGCCACGCTAATTCCGACGATCGCCGTGCCGGTAGTATTAATGGGCACCTTCTCTGTGCTTTACGCGTTCGGCTACAGTATTAACACATTAACCATGTTCGCGATGGTGCTGGCGATCGGGCTCCTGGTCGACGATGCCATCGTGGTGGTGGAAAACGTCGAACGTATCATGAGCGAAGAAGGGCTCACGCCGCGTGAAGCGACGCGCAAATCCATGGGACAAATCCAGGGGGCGCTGGTCGGTATCGCGATGGTGCTGTCTGCGGTATTCGTGCCGATGGCGTTCTTTGGCGGTACCACCGGGGCGATTTATCGTCAGTTTTCTATTACCATTGTCTCGGCAATGGTGCTGTCGGTGCTGGTCGCCATGATCCTGACGCCGGCGCTGTGCGCAACGTTATTAAAACCGCTGCACAAAGGCGAACAGCACGGGCAACGCGGATTTTTCGGCTGGTTTAACCGTACCTTCAATCGTAATGCCGAACGTTATGAGAAAGGCGTAGCGAAAATTTTGCATCGCAGCCTGCGCTGGATTCTGATTTATGTTCTGTTGCTTGGCGGCATGGTGTTCCTGTTTCTGCGCCTCCCCACCTCCTTTCTGCCGCAAGAAGATCGGGGCATGTTCACTACGTCTATCCAGCTACCGAGCGGCTCTACGCAACAGCAGACCCTGAAAGTCGTTGAAAAAGTTGAAAACTATTACTTCACCCATGAGAAAGACAACATTATGTCGGTCTTCTCGACGGTAGGTTCCGGCCCTGGCGGGAATGGGCAAAACGTCGCGCGCATGTTTGTTCGCTTGAAAGACTGGGACGCGCGCGATCCCACCACCGGCTCCTCGTTCGCCATTATTGAGCGGGCGACAAAAGCGTTTAACCAGATTAAAGAAGCTCGCGTCTTCGCCAGCAGCCCGCCGGCAATTAGCGGTCTGGGCAGCTCCGCCGGTTTTGATATGGAATTACAGGATCACGCCGGAGCAGGCCATGACGCGCTGATGGCCGCACGAGATCAACTCATTGAGCTGGCCGGGAAAAACAGTTTCTTGACCCGCGTGCGCCACAACGGCCTGGACGACAGCCCGCAACTGCAAATTGATATTGACCAACGAAAAGCGCAGGCGCTGGGCGTATCGATTGACGATATCAACGACACCCTGCAAACAGCCTGGGGATCGAGCTACGTCAACGACTTTATGGACCGGGGCCGCGTGAAGAAGGTCTATGTTCAGGCCGCAGCGAAATATCGTATGTTGCCGGATGATATTAATCTTTGGTATGTCCGTAACAAAGAGGGCGGCATGGTCCCCTTCTCCGCCTTCGCCACCTCGCGCTGGGAAACCGGCTCGCCGCGTCTGGAACGCTATAACGGCTATTCGGCGGTAGAAATTGTCGGAGAGGCCGCGCCGGGAGTCAGTACCGGGACTGCGATGGATGTCATGGAGTCGTTGGTGCATCAGCTACCGGGCGGTTTTGGCCTAGAATGGACAGCCATGTCTTACCAGGAACGGCTCTCCGGCGCGCAGGCGCCCGCGCTGTACGCTATTTCGCTATTAGTCGTCTTCCTGTGTCTGGCGGCATTGTATGAAAGCTGGTCGGTGCCCTTCTCGGTGATGCTGGTTGTGCCGCTCGGCGTCATTGGCGCGCTACTCGCTACCTGGATGCGCGGGCTGGAAAACGATGTTTACTTCCAGGTGGGGCTGTTGACCGTTATCGGCCTCTCGGCGAAAAACGCGATTCTGATTGTGGAATTCGCCAACGAAATGAATCAGAAGGGACACGCGCTGTTAGACGCCACGCTGTACGCCAGCCGCCAGCGCCTGCGACCGATACTGATGACTTCGCTGGCGTTTATCTTTGGCGTATTGCCGATGGCCACCAGCACCGGGGCAGGCTCGGGTAGCCAACATGCTGTCGGAACCGGCGTGATGGGGGGAATGATCTCAGCAACCATTCTGGCTATCTTCTTTGTACCCCTGTTTTTCGTGCTGATACGCCGCCGCTTCCCGCTGAAGCCGCGCCCGGAATAAGCTCCCGGCCAGCCTGATACGAGGTGTCGGGCACAAAAAAGGCGACTTTCGTTGAGTCGCCTTTTCTTATCCCCTATGGGAGCGCGGTGCCTTCCAGGCATTTATTTACGAAGCATGACTTCGATAAAATCTTTCCAGTTCCCCAGTTCACGTTCAATCATAATAGCCTCTCTTATTATTATGGGTATTCTACGTAGTTAGCGGTATAGAGAGAAGTTCATTTAACCGATTGTTGCGATATCCTCTGGTTATGCTGTCTATGATATTACTATGGCGCTGTAGCCGTAAATTTTATGTGACTTACTGCAATATTTAGCAACATTAATACCTTTTCTACTACTTTATCAAATCGGGTTAAAAAACAATCAATTGCATGTGCGCAAAATAGGATTTTCCTCGCGAATTATAAACAAGCCACATCTGGAACGTTTTGGAATCATTATTCACATTCACTCAACAATGTTATATTGATTGCCGATCAGCGCTGGATAAATAACCATTAACAGCCACACTTATTATCCCGCAGACGATACTATTGATTATTTATTCGAATTTCGCGTTAAAGGATTCAATATGATTACCCTCTATGGCATTAAGAATTGCGACACGATCAAAAAAGCGCGCCGTTGGCTGGAGGAGCATGGCATTGATTATCGTTTTCACGATTACCGTGTGGATGGCATAGACCTCCCTCTTCTTAATACCTTTATTGCCGAACTCGGCTGGCAGCCTTTACTGAATACGCGCGGCACAACATGGCGCAAACTGGATGAAGGCGACCGCAGCGGGATTACCGATGCCGACTCCGCCGCTGCTCTCATGGTTGAACAGCCGGCAATCATCAAACGCCCATTGCTCTGCGCGCCCGGGAAGCCTATGCTGCTTGGTTTCAGTGAATCCCGTTATCAGCAGTTTTTTGATGAGGTGTAGTCTATGTCGTGCCCGGTTATTGAGCTGACACAGCAACTTATTCGTCGCCCCTCCCTGAGTCCGGATGACGCAGGCTGTCAGGCATTAATGATTGAACGCCTGCGTAAAATCGGTTTTACCATTGAGCATATGGATTTTGGCGACACGCAAAATTTTTGGGCATGGCGTGGGCGTGGCGAAACGCTGGCGTTCGCCGGGCATACTGACGTCGTACCGGCTGGCGATGTCGATCGCTGGATCAATCCGCCGTTTGAGCCTACGATTCGCGACGGAATGTTGTTCGGTCGCGGCGCGGCGGATATGAAAGGTTCACTGGCGGCCATGGTGGTGGCTGCTGAACGATTTGTTGCGCAGCATCCTCATCACCGGGGCCGTCTCGCATTTTTGATTACCTCTGATGAGGAAGCCAGCGCAAAAAATGGCACCGTAAAGGTGGTTGAAGCGCTGATGGCCCGTCACGAGCGGCTGGATTACTGTCTGGTCGGCGAACCTTCCAGTACTGAAATTGTGGGCGATGTCGTCAAAAACGGGCGTCGCGGTTCCCTCACCTGTAACCTCACTATTCATGGCGTTCAGGGGCACGTCGCCTATCCGCATCTGGCGGATAACCCTGTTCATCGCGCCGCGCCTTTTCTTAATGAACTGGTCGCTATCGAGTGGGATCGGGGCAATGACTTTTTCCCGGCCACCAGTATGCAGGTAGCCAATATCCAGGCAGGCACCGGCAGCAATAATGTCATTCCCGGTGAACTGTTCGTGCAGTTTAACTTCCGTTTCAGCACGGAACTGACCGATGAGATGATCAAAGAGCGGGTACATGCGCTGCTTGAAAAGCATCAGCTACGCTATACCGTAGACTGGTGGCTTTCCGGGCAGCCGTTCCTGACCGCACGCGGCAAGCTAGTGGACGCGGTGGTAAACGCCATTGAGCACTATAATGAAATTAAACCGCAATTACTGACGACGGGCGGTACGTCCGACGGACGTTTTATCGCCCGTATGGGAGCGCAGGTGGTAGAACTGGGGCCGGTGAACGCCACCATTCATAAAATTAATGAATGTGTGAATGCCGCCGATCTCCAGCTACTGGCCCGTATGTATCAACGCATTATGGAACAGCTCGTCGCCTGATGAGCGTTCCGGTAAGAGGAAATAAGCATGGACTGGCTGGCAAAATATTGGTGGATTCTGGTATTGGTGTTTCTGGTAGGCGTACTGCTGAATGTGATCAAAGATCTCAAACGCATCGACCATAAGAAATTCCTTGCCAATAAACCTGAGCTGCCCCCGCATCGCGATTTTAACGATAAGTGGGACGATGAAGACGACTGGCCGAAGAAAGATCAGCCGAAAAAGTAACCGGATATCATGCCGGACAGGTATCGCTATCCGGCATGCTCCCCACCGCCGGGCATTACGTCGCGTAAACGCTGCGTTCGTCCGGCATCCAACGCAATCAGCGCCTGCGCCGCCTGCGCACGCTGCAACGCCAGCAGAGCTTTACGGCCTGAAATGCGTAGCCGGGCGCACAGTTCGGCATCGCTGGCTTTTTCCTCCAGCCGCCCTCTCAGCGCCGGTAATGGCAATGCGCTGTATTGCAGTAAACGATGCAGGCAACCTAACGATGTCAGTAGCGGGCGGTGCGCGAAAGCAAAACCTACCAGCTCACGCCAGTCTTCATCATTAAGCGCCTGTTCATCTAACGCCGCCAGCGGTATCGCCTCGCCGTTCCACTGCGTCAGGATATCCGCATCGCGGCGCAAACGTCGGTGTTCCTGCTGCGCCAGCCGTTTTCCCGCGTCGCTCAGCGGCAATAACGCCATCGCCGTATAGCAACCGCTGCTCGCCTCCCGATGGTTGCCCATCCGTACCAGTACAAAGCCGCAGCGTTGCCAGAAACGCCACAGCTCCGGCGTATAGCCGAAGCTGACGGAAAGATAATCACACTGCGCCGCCTGCATGCACGCGCAGGCAATCAACTGCTGACCGATGCCTTCACGCTGGCGAGCGGGGTGCACTGCGATACGGCTTACGCGACGCCCAACCAGCGTCGCGGCTAAAGGGTCGCTACCGTGCGCCGCCAGCGACTGCGCCACCAGATTCCCACGCGGCCGCCGGAAACCGCACCATACAGCCTGACTGAGTTCTGCGGATAACCCGCCCTCTTCGACCAGCCAGAGGGCGCCCGCCACACGGTTATTCGCCGTGGCCTGCAAGAAATGCTGTCCTGGCGCATCCATCATTCGGCGCAGATCCAGCGGCGAAGTACGATAGTGCGCCCCCGACAGTAACTGATACACAGCCCTCGGCAACGCGGGCGTCTTCCCCCAGGCCTGTTGGTAAAACGCCGAGATTGCTATCGCGCCATGCGGCGCCTGCACAAACGCTTCATCGTCGAATATCAGCGCCTCGCTGACGATATTTTCCAGCGGGCATTCTGGCGCCCAGCGGACAGGCTGACGAAGCGTGAAGCGGTGAAGCTGCGGAAAACGGGCGCAAAACTTAAGTAAAAAACCGCGTCCGGTGCCTTCGTAGCCCTGAACGGTGGTGGTGAGTAGTATGCGGGGAAAGCGCGAAACCAGTTGCAGCAGCAGCGGCGCGGGGATTGCCGCCGCCTCGTCAACCACCAGCCAGTCGGCTCTTGCCCCGCTCGCCAGCAACGCATCCGGCGCCATAAAGCAGAACCGCTCACCGGCAAACGCTGCCAGGATATCCGTTGCCGTTTTCGCCGGTGCGGTCACGATAGCCGTGCCCGCCATCCGGGAGATGAATTGCCCGGCCAGCGCCGATTTGCCGCGCCCACGGGGGGCAATCACCGTCGCCACGCCGGGCGGCATTTCACGTAAACGCGATAAGATAGCCGCCTGCTCCGGCTGCGGCTCGCCGGTGGCGGGTCGCCAGCGTTCACGGGAAGGATAAGATGGCCAGCAAAGCGGCTGGCGCTGTCGCCAAAGCAGCGTTTGCGGATCGCGGGAAAGAGTCCGTTTAAGATGCTGTGCAAACTGCGGTGTGGGGATAGGCTGCGCGCAGTCGCTCCAGCGCAGTGAATCGGTATCAGGCCGGCTTTCCCACGTCTCATACGGCGGCATCAGCAGAAGCAGCCAGCTTCCGGCCTGCAAGGTCCCGCTCAGGGCGGCAAACGCTGCGGCGTCAAAGCCCTGCCAGGCATCAAATATCGCATGACGAAATTCACGGCCCAGCAGCGTTTGTAACGCCTGTGGCGTACAGCGCGGCTGGGCGGGCGCGTCAGGCGCGACCCACAGCCAGTCACCGGGCAATACAGCGCGTATCGCCTCGGCCCGTTCCCGGCACCACGCCGCATCGCCGCTGATGACCAGTAAACGGCGAATACCTTCCTGTGTCATTTGCGACGTTAACGCCCGTAGCGCATCGATATCAGACATCCCTGCCCCGGTTTATCAAAAGTTTTTGCCAAACGTATTACATTGCGCCGGGTCACCGCTGTCAAATCCACGCTTAAACCAGCTGTAGCGCTGTTCTGAGGTGCCGTGGGTAAAACTATCCGGCACGACGCGCCCCTGCCCCTGTTGCTGTAAGCGATCGTCGCCGATAGCCTGTGCGGCATTGAGCGCCTCTTCCAGATCGCCCGCCTCCAGTACGCCTTGCTGCTGCATACTGTGTCCCCACACGCCGGCAAAGCAATCCGCCTGTAGCTCCATGCGCACCGAAAGGCGATTCACCTCCGTTTGCGACGCGTTTTGCTGCAACTGGCGTACTTTCGGCTCAATACCTAACAGTTTTTGTACGTGGTGGCCGACTTCGTGGGCGATGACATAACCCTGGGCAAAATCACCGTCCGCGCCCAGCTTATTTTTCATATCATCGTAAAATGAGAGATCGATATAAACGGTGCCGTCCGCCGGGCAGTAAAACGGCCCCATCACGGACTGACCCGCACCACAGCCGGTGCGCGTCATACCACGGTACATCACCAGTTTTGGCTGCTGATAGCCGCGCCCCATTTTTTGAAAGAGTTGACCCCAGGTATCTTCGGTCGTCGCCAGAATCACCGAGGTAAATTTTGCCGCTTCATCATCATTGGGGCTTATCGAACGCGTCGACTGCTGCTGCGAAACCGGCTGGCCGGTCAACAGACCGGTTAAATCCACCCCATAGTACCCTGCGACCAACACCACCACCAACAGAATGATGCCGCCTTTTCCGCGCGGAAGACGAAAGCCTGGGCCACCCAGCGAGGGGCCGCCTGGCCGATTACGTCTGTCCTCTACATTGTTGCTTTCACGACGCCCTTGCCAGCGCATAATCACCTCATTCTCTCTTTGTTATACAGATGATCGTAGGCGGTCAGGCGCAGGATTACCACAGGTAAACGCTATCAGAATGAGGAAAGGATGATACCGGAGAGCGGTTGCCCCCCGGTCAGAAGCAGAATTAATCTAATTTCACGCCCAGGCGATGCGCGACGGCTTCATAGGCTTCAATCAGACCGCCCAGGCTCTGGCGGAAGCGGTCTTTGTCCATTTTGTCCAGCGTCTCTTTATCCCACAGGCGGCTACCGTCCGGCGAAAACTCATCGCCCAGCACCACTTCGCCTTTATACAGGCCAAACTCCAGTTTGAAATCCACCAGGATAAGACCCGCGTCATCAAACAGTTTTTTCAGTACGTCGTTGGCTTTGTAGGTTAGCTCTTTCATACGCGCCAGATTTTCCTGACTTACCCAACCGAACGTTTCACAGTAGGAACTATTCACCATCGGGTCGTGCAGCGCGTCGTTTTTCAGGAACAGATCGAATATCGGCGGGTTAAGCTCCATGCCTTCTTCCACGCCCAGACGCTTGACCAGCGACCCAGCCGCACGGTTGCGCACCACACATTCAACCGGCACCATCTCCAGCTTCTTCACCAGACACTCGGTATCAGACAGCAAACGTTCCATCTGGGTCGGGATGCCCGCCTCGGCCAGTTTGGTCATAATGAAATGGTTGAATTTGTTATTTACCATGCCTTTGCGATCAAACTGTTCAATGCGCGCGCCATCCCCTGCTGACGTATCATTGCGGAATTCGAGCACCAACAGGTCCGGGTTTTCCGTGCTGTATAAGGTTTTCGCTTTACCACGATACAACTCAGCTTGCTTTTGCATCTTTAACACTCCTGGGTGTGAATTAACGATAAGTATTCATTTCCTGCTACGCCTGCCGGAGACGTCGGCCTGTAATTGTGGTGCGAAATAGCGGTTAAATCGCGTTTTTGTACCGACGCACACGTTTGCGTATCTTATCAGAAAAAAGGGCCGGATTACTCCAGCCCTGTTAAATTACTTGTTGAACGCTGCCTGGAAGACGGCAACCAGCGCGTCGTTCTGGCTTTGCGTCAGAGTATGCCCCTTAGGATCGATAAACTGCAAGCTGCTGCGGTTATCTAAATCGCCGACCTGCAATTTATAGTCTCCGGAGGCCAGGCCCGGGTCGCTAGCGCCCAGATCCCGCCAGTCGCTGTCAGACAACGGTTTGTACGTTACCGCCATGCTGCCCTGAGAGCGAGTGCTGTCGGTGACTTTCATGCCCACTTTTTCCAGCGCGGCCGGGAGGCGTTGCCACACGAGGTTGAACGGACCGCGAACGACCAGCATAGGTAAACCGGTATCATCAGCGGCGCTCTGCACATCCATCGTTGCGGCGGAACGGTTCTGCGCGGCATTTGCCGCATCCGTAGCGGTCTTATCCAGACCGGCGGAAATGACGTTCATCATTTCCGTGCTATAGCGCTGCAGCGACGCCGCGTCAGCGACCGGCTTGCCAGCCTGTTCCAGATTAACCAGTTTTACCGTTACCGCCTGCTGATAGCCCTGCGGCTTCACCGAGATTTGATAACGTCCACGATACTGTTCGTCTTCATCCAGGCGGTTCCAGTTCACCCAATCGGTCGTCAGGGTCTGGCTGGCATCGTCACGTTTTTCAATCGGATAATTTTTCGCCTGAATCACGCTGACGACTTGCGGCCACAGCGTGCTGCTCCGGCCATTCTCCACCAATAACGTAGCGGTATCGCCAGAGAACTGGGTACGCGCGCCGCTCACTAACGCTAACGGCTGCGCCGGCGGACGGATATCCAACGCCTTACCAACCGCGCCGCTCCCCTTCGTGACCGGAATAACGTAGTCGCCGGTCGTTATCGGCAGGATCATTCCTGCCGGGGCGTGAAGTTCAGCAAGCGGCGCGGCATCCAGATAGGATTCATCGCCGCTTACCTGGCGCTTGTAGCGCGAATCGGAACTACAGGCAGCGAGCAGCAAAACAAGCGAAACACCCGCAACCTTCGCCAGGCGCGACTTTTGTACTGAGTAAGCCATCAAATCTCCCTAAACTTTACAGCAGGCCAGCATGCTGAAGCGCTGCTTTGACGATGTCACGACCATGGTCTGTGATAGGCGTCATTGGCAGGCGCAGCGTGTCGGTCGCCACAAGACCCAATGCCTTACATGCCCATTTCACCGGGATAGGATTGGGTTCGACAAATAGTTTGTTGTGTAACGGCATCAGACGCTGGTTGATAGCGCGCGCCTCGGCAAATTGCCCTTCCGCCGCCAGTTTGCACATGTCAGCCATCTCGCGCGCCGCTACGTTAGCCGTAACGGAAATCACGCCATGACCACCCAGTTGCATAAAGTCCAGCGCAGACGCGTCATCGCCGCTAAGCAGAATAAAATCGTCTGAAACCAGCTCTTTGATCTGGTGAACGCGGGTTAAGTTCCCTGTCGCCTCTTTGATAGCGATAATATTTTTTATTTCCGCCAGACGACCCACGGTTTCCGGCAACATGTCGCAACCGGTACGGGACGGCACATTATACAGAATTTGCGGCAAGTCAGTGTGTTCCGCGATGGCTTTGAAATGCTGGAACAAACCTTCCTGCGTGGGGCGATTGTAGTACGGCGTTACCGTCAGGCAGCCAACAATGCCGCTATCGTTAAAACGCTGCGTCAGGCTAATCGCTTCCGCGGTCGCGTTTGCGCCCGTGCCGGCGATAACCGGAATACGTCCGTCAGCCAGTTCCAGCGTCATCATCACGACATCGCCATGTTCATCATGGCTTAGCGTGGCAGACTCGCCGGTAGTGCCAACCGAAACAATCGCCGAGGTACCGTTGGCGACATGATAATCAATGAGTTTTTTCAGGCAAGACCTACTGACGTTACCTTTCTCATCCATCGGCGTAACAAGCGCGACAATACTTCCCGTGAACATGGGCCATCCTCTGTGCAAACAAGTCCCTCAATGGTACGTTTGGTATGGCAATAAAAGCAAGCGACCAAAGCCGTTCTGATTGTTGTATGCAGGTTTTTTTTATGGTTTCCTTAAGATTACCTCACCGCTCAAAGGAATAACTGGTTTGACACCGTCATCACAACACTATTTGGTTATCACTGCGCTGGGCGCCGACAGGCCCGGTATTGTGAATACCATTACTCGCCATGTCAGCAGTTGCGGCTGTAATATCGAAGACAGCCGACTGGCGATGCTGGGCGATGAATTCACGTTTATTATGCTGTTGTCCGGCACGTGGAACGCGATTACCTTGATTGAATCGACATTGCCGTTAAAAGGCGCGGAGCTGGATCTGCTGATTGTGATGAAACGGACGTCCGACCGCCCCCGCCCGGCAATGCCCGCGACGGTATGGGTTCAGGTTGAGGTCGCCGACTCCCCGCATTTAATTGAGCGATTCACCGCGCTGTTTAATAGTCATGAAATGAATATTGCGGAGCTGGTCTCCCGCACACAGCCGGCTGAAGGTGATAAAGCTGCGCAATTATTTATTCAAATCACCGCACATAGCCCGGCGTCGCAAAATTCCGCAAATATTGAGCAAGCCTTTAAAGCACTATGTACAGAACTCAATGCGCAAGGCAGTATAAACGTCGTCAATTACTCACAACATGATGAACAGGATGGAGTTAAGTAATGAATCCACTGAAAGCCGGTGATATCGCACCGAAATTTAGCTTGCCGGATCAAGACGGGGAACAAGTAAATTTGACCGACTTCCAGGGACAGCGCGTTCTGGTTTATTTCTACCCAAAAGCCATGACACCCGGCTGTACCGTGCAGGCCTGCGGCTTACGCGATAACATGGACGAGCTTAAAAAAGCAGGCGTGGACGTGCTGGGCATCAGCACCGATAAACCTGAAAAACTCTCCCGTTTCGCTGAAAAAGAGCTGCTGAACTTTACCCTTTTGTCCGATGAAAACCATCAGGTGTGTGAACAGTTCGGCGTCTGGGGCGAAAAGTCGTTTATGGGCAAAACGTATGACGGCATTCACCGCATCAGCTTTTTGATTGACGCTGATGGTAAGATTGAGCACGTCTTTAATGATTTTAAAACCAGCAATCACCATGATGTGGTGCTGAACTGGCTGAAAGAAAACGCGTAAAAGCCTCAGGCCGCGCTGATGTGCGGCCTGGAAAGGGAATGCGCCGTCAGGCTTTCCGCGCCAGACGCCATATCGCCGCCACATTGCGCGCCGACAGGCTCAGGTTATATTCCGCCTCGTGTAAGGCTTCCGGCAGCGTAACGATATGCGACAAAATCGACAGCGCCGCATCGATACCCTGTTGATACACAACGTGATGATCGTGTTGCAGCCCACCGGCGAGCGCGATAACTGGTTTATGATACCGCTTCGCCACTCTGGCGACGCCAATCGGCGTCTTGCCGCAAATACTTTGGCTGTCCAGCCGCCCTTCTCCGGTAATCACCAGATCGGCATCTTTAACCGCCTGCTCAAGCTGTAGCGTTTCCACGACAATCTCTACGCCGGCGCGTAATTCCGCATTGAGCAACCCTAAAAGCGCGGCGCCCATTCCGCCTGCCGCGCCCGCGCCGGGAGCGTTAATCACCTCACGTCCCGTTGCCTGATAAATATGTCGGCCCCAGTTTTCCAGCGCCGCGTCCAGGGTGTTCACCATTTCCGCTGTCGCCCCTTTTTGTGGGCCAAAGATGGCCGATGCGCCCTGGGGACCACACAACGGATTGTTGACATCACACGCCACGGTTATCGATACCTTACGCAGCAATGGGTGACAACCGGACAAATCGATAGACGCCAGCGCCGCCAGCGCCTCGCCGCCCGGAGAAAGCGAGCGCCCCTGTTTATCGCGCAATATAACGCCAAGCGCCTGCATCATCCCCGCGCCGCCGTCATTCGTCGCGCTGCCGCCAATTCCCAGAATAATACGCTTTACGCCACGCTCCAGCGCCGCGACGATTAACTCGCCGGTGCCGTAGCTGGTGGTATTAAGCGGGTTGCGCAATTCAGGCGAAACGTGATGCAGCCCGGATGCCGCCGCCATTTCAATCACGGCGGTATCGCTATCGCCCAACATTCCCCAGCGCGCGGCCACCGGTTGCCCAAGCGGGCCTTGTACCCACTGGTCAACATAACGCCCGCCGCTGGCCTCCACCATTGATTGTACAGTTCCTTCCCCGCCATCCGCCATGGGCACTTTAACGTAGTCGGCGTCAGGATAAATTTCGCGGAACCCCTTTTCTATCGCCTCAGCGACCGCCATTGCGGACAAACTTTCTTTAAATGAATCAGGAGCAATAACAATTTTCATAGGGATTATCCTGCAAAACCAAAGAAACCGAACATCAGAGTAGAAATAAAGGTAATGGCTAACCCCACCAGCGTTTCATACGGCATTAGCTTTAAACGTTCATGAATTTGCATATTGACGCTGCCGCCCGTCGCGTGGAAAAAGCTGCCGTGCGGCAGATGGTCCAGCACCGTGGCGCCCGCATGGATCATAGCGGCTCCCGCCAGGGCGGAAACGCCAAGTTCAAGTAACGTGGGAGAGAAAACGCCGGACGCCACCGCCGTTCCCGCCGTGGTTGAGGCCGTCGCCATTGACATCATGGCGCCAGACACGGGCGCCAGCAGCCAGGACGGCAATCCCGAAGCGGTGAGGCCATGAATCAGGACATCTTTAAGTTCGGAATTAGCGATAATGCCGGCCAGCGTACCGGTTCCCAGCAACATAATAGCGACAGGCGCCATACGCATCAGACCGGCGACCATGTACTGGTTACAGTGGCGCGCGCGTCCCATCAACAGCAGACCGACCAATCCCCCTACGGGCAGGGCAATTAACGGGTCAATGGAAATGCCGGCAAACGGACGGAGAGAAAGCAGAAAAATAGCGACCAGCGGCGCGCTAATCGCCACCAGAAAGCCGGGTCTGGCGACGGAGTCATCATGGTGAGTCACTTCATGATCGGCGACGCCCGCGCCTTTATTATTCAGCCGTTTCGCTAACAGATAGGCGATAATAAGCCCAACGATGCCCGGAACCACGCCCGCCAGCATAATAGAGGTAAGAGGAACATGAAACGCATCGGAGGCGGCAATAGCGTTCGGGTTGGGTGACATCACGTTACCCGCTTTGCCGCCGCCAACCATCGCCAGCAGAATAGCGCTTTTTGACAGGCCTGCATTACGCGCAATCGACGCGACGGTAATCACCGCCACATCAATAAATACGCCGACGGCGGTCAAACATAGTGTGGCAATGGCTAATGCCAATAATGCCCGGGTTTCCCCCACTTTGCGGACAATCGTCTCAGCAATCGTATTCGCCGCCCCGGACTCAATTAATACGCCCGCCAGTACGCCTGCGGCCAGAATACGCAATACGGCATTAACGATACCCTGCGCGCCTGACACCATCAACGACACGGTTTGCAGAAGATCGGCGCCGCCAATCAAACCGCCGACCAGCGCGCCCGCCATCATGCCGTAGGCTGGCGACACTTTTCTTAAAATTAATACGATGGCCACAACCAATGCGGCAATGGCTCCCAGGGTGGATATCGACGTCATATACTGCGCCTCCTTTAACATGGAGCGCGCAGTATGGAAAAACCCGCCTAAAAATCCGCTGGAGCTTTCAACAAATTTCGATTCGACCTGGCAGCGGTAACTTGTCGGACGGTACAGATTCGGCCTGGAGCTCCATACCGATATAAAGCCAAAGCGTACTTTTTAACTCGTTGATTTTTATGTGCGTAATATCCTCACAGCGCTGTAAGCGATAGCGCAATGTATTCACATGAATATGCAATGCTTTGGCCGTTTGCGTCAGGTCACAATTATGTTCAAACCAGGTCCGCAGCGTCTGTTGCAATACGCCTTTCGCGTCATGTTGCGCCAGTTGCAGCCACAGACGCGATAACTCCTGCACTTGCCAACTTTCAGACAGCCCGCTTAGCAGCGCGGGAAGCGCGTGATCATGATAAAAAATGTACTGGCTGCGCAGCTTTTGTCTTTTCGCCATCGCCTGCGTGGCTCTCGCAGTGAGCAAAGATCGGTGCAATCCCGTCTCGCCGGCAAAATAGCCCCCAACCAAAATACGGCTAAATCCCGATGATGCAGCCCATGATTTAAAAATCTGCAATTCGCCCATTTCCTGGCGGGTATTCCACTTTCCCTCTTTTAACGTGATAGGCTTAATAATGATTAATTCATTAAATTCGGTAAACGTCACCAAATGGTTACGCGCGTGATTCTCGAAATAATCCATTACATTGCGCAGCGCTTCGCGATCCGGCTGGGAAAGTTCAATAATCAGCACCACTCTGGGAACCGCCAGATCAATACCCAGATAGGCCGCCATGGAGCGCAACGACTCTGTTGAATTTTCTCGCAAAATCAATTGGTTGATCAGCTCTTCGCGATAACGTTTATCCCATTGTCGCTGTTCGATCAGCACCATATGCTCGATCACCAGCTCCGCCGCCATTTTAACCAGCTCGGCATACGCGCGAACCTCCTCCGGCTCGCCGGTAATGCCGACCACGCCGATAAGCTGTTCATGAAAAGAGATGGGAAGATTAATGCCGGATCGCACGCCTTTAAGCTGATTGGCGGTAGCGGAATCAATTTCTACAATACGGTTTTCCTTCAGCGCCAGAATGGCCCCTTCGTGACGCTGGCGAAGCCGCGAAGGTTCGCCAGACGCGATAATGACGCCATGCTCATCCATGACGTTTACCGAGTAAGGAATAATTTTCATGGCTCGCTGTACAATTTGCCGCGCGGTATACCCTTTCAAGTAATGTTTTCTCAACACACTCATTCCCTGTTTCGTTATCGCTTCACATTAAAAAAACAATCTCGCATCAATGATGTCACTTATTAACGAATTTCTCAGAAGAATGCTTAGGCTAAGTCACCAAATTTTGGCGGCTTTACAGCGAGAATTTTGTAGGTTCCGACAATAAAAATGCCGCAACACGGTGCGGCATTAAAAAAAAGAGCGGCTTTCTAAGCGCTTGTCCCTCATCAGGCGTGCGCAAAATGGCGGCAGGGCACTATGATGTTGTTCACGCTTTACAACTTTTGTACAGACCGCTCAGGATGAGGTATCCGTCACCTGACCATCCGGCCAGGCATGGACAACGGCTTTAATCAGCGTCGCCAATGGAATGGCGAAAAACACCCCCCAGAACCCCCACAGACCGCCGAAAATCACCACTGACAGAATAATCACCAGCGGATGCAAATTCACCGCTTCGGAGAAAAGTACCGGTACCAGCAAATTGCCATCCAGCGCCTGAATAATCAGATAAACGGCAAAACAGCTCCAGAATTCCGTCCCCAGACCAAACTGAAACAGCGCGACGCCCACCACCGGAATTGTCACCACAAAGGCGCCGATATAGGGGATCAGAACCGAAAAGCCCACCAGTACCGCCAGCAGTAGCGAATAGTTGAGGCCAAACAGCAAAAAACCCAGCCAGGTCGCTACGCCCACCACCACCATCTCCAGCACTTTTCCGCGGATATAGTTGGTGATCTGCTGATTCATCTCATTCCACACCTGCCCCGCCAGCCCGCGATTACGCGGCAGCACGCGGCGCACGGCATTCAGCATCTGCTCTTTATCTTTTACCAGGAAAAAGACCATCAGCGGCACCAGCACCAGATATACCGCCAGCGTCAGTAGCCCGACTAACGAAGCCAGCGAATACTTCACCACCGAATCGCCCATGTTAAGCATCCGGGTACGCATGTTTTCCGCCATCGCATCAATAATGCCCGCATCCATCAGCGCCGGATAGCGTCGCGGCAAGGTCGCGGCGAAATCGGACAGTTTATTCAGCATACCGGGCATATCACGAATCAGGTAAATACCCTGCTGCCAGGCAATCGGCATCACCACAAACGCCATTAATAACAGAATGCCGACAAAAAGGATAAGGACAATGGAGGCTGCCCAGCGCCGGGAACAGCCAATCGCCTGCAGGCGCGCCGTCGGCCACTCCAGCAGGTAGGCCAGTACGATAGCGACCAGCAGCGGCGCTAACAGGCCGCTAAAGAAAAAGAGGATGCTAAAACCAGCCACCAGAATGACCAGCAAGGCAATCGCCTCCGGGTCGCTGAAGCGACGGCGATACCATTGCATTAACATTTCGAGCATAAAACCCTTCCCAGAACTCAACTGCGGGATTGTGATGCCGAATTGTATCGAAATGTCACAAAAAAGACTTCGCTTTTTATCGTTGATTCAGGAAACTAAAATAGTGAGTCTGTGCTCATCACAGTTACACTTATGAAGTGTCGGAGCGTGGAACGATATTTCACGACGTTGGTCAAAGGGCTATCTCAAAACAACAGGATAGAGGTTATGTTCAGGCAGTTGAAAAAAAACCTGGTGGCAACCCTCATTGCAGCATTGGCTCTCGGTCAGGTCGCGCCCGCATTTGCCGACCCTGCCGACACGCTGCCCGATATGGGAACCTCGGCAGGAAGCACGCTTTCTATCGGACAAGAGATGCAAATGGGCGACTTTTATGTGCGCCAGCTACGCGGCAGCGCGCCGTTAATCAACGATCCGCTGCTGGTGCAATACATTAACGCGCTGGGTATGCGTCTGGTCTCGCACGCCGACTCCGTCAAAACGCCCTTCCATTTTTTCTTGATCAATAATGACGAAATCAACGCGTTCGCGTTCTTTGGCGGCAATGTGGTGCTGCACTCGGCGCTTTTTCGCTACGCGGATAACGAAAGCCAGCTAGCTTCAGTCATGGCGCATGAAATCTCCCACGTGACGCAGCGCCATCTGGCGCGCGCGATGGAAGATCAAAAGCGCAGCGCGCCGCTTACCTGGGTGGGCGCGCTGGGTTCCATTTTGCTGGCCATGGCCAGCCCACAGGCCGGTATGGCGGCGCTAACCGGTACTCTGGCGGGAACGCGCCAGGGAATGATAAGTTTCACCCAGCAAAATGAGCAAGAAGCCGACCGTATTGGTATTCAGGTACTGCAACGCGCCGGATTTGACCCACAGGCGATGCCCTCTTTCCTCGAAAAACTGCTCGACCAGGCGCGTTACTCCACGCGACCGCCTGAAATTTTGCTCACTCACCCCTTACCGGAAAGCCGCCTTGCGGATGCCCGCAACCGTGCCAACCAGATGCGCCCGGTTGTGGTGCAATCTTCCGCCGACTTTTATCTCGCCAAAGCGCGCGCCCTGGGAATGTACAATTCCGGACGTAACCAGCTCACCAGCGACCTGCTGGATCAGTGGTCTAAAGGCAACGTGCGTCAGCAACATGCGGCGCAATATGGCCGGGCGTTGCAGGCGATGGAAGCGAGCAAGTACGATGAAGCGCGCAAAACGTTGCAGCCGCTATTAAGCGCGGAACCGAACAATGCCTGGTATCTTGACCTCGCCACCGATATTGACCTGGGGCAGAAAAGAGCCAACGACGCGATTAATCGCCTGAAAAATGCCCGCGATCTGCGCGTTAATCCTGTGCTGCAGTTAAACCTCGCCAATGCGTACCTCCAGGGAGGCCAGCCGAAAGCGGCGGAAACCATTCTGAATCGCTACACCTTTAGCCATAAAGATGACGGTAACGGCTGGGATCTGCTTGCTCAGGCCGAAGCCGCGCTGAACAACCGCGATCAGGAGCTGGCGGCGCGCGCTGAAAGTTATGCGCTGGCGGGACGACTGGATCAGGCAATTTCACTGCTCAGCAGCGCCAGCGCCCAGGCAAAACTGGGTAGTCAGCAACAGGCGCGTTACGATGCGCGTATCGACCAGTTGCGCCAGTTACAGGAACGCTTCAAGCCATACACGAAAATGTAATCGCCGTTTATTAGCCGGATGGCGTCACAAGGAGAACTCATGACCGACACGATTAAAATCTACCATAACCCGCGCTGCTCGAAGAGCCGCGACACGCTGAACCTGCTGAAATCTAACGGCGTGGAACCGGAAGTGGTGCTTTATCTGGATACGCCCGCCGACGCCGCCACCGTGCGGGAACTGCTGCGTATGTTGGGCATGTCCAGCGCACGCGAACTGATGCGCCAGAAAGAAGATCTCTATAAGACGCTTCACCTGGCGGATAGCCAGCTAAGTGAAGAGGCGTTAATCCAGGCGCTGGTTGAACACCCTAAACTGATGGAGCGCCCCATTGTGGTGGCAAATGGTCAGGCGCGCATTGGCCGACCGCCTGAGCAGGTGCTGGACATCCTCGGTTAACCGTTGAACGCCGCCGTCGCGGCGTATTACAGTTTCAGGATCTCTTTGACAAACGGGATCGTCAGTTTTCGCTGGGCAGTGATCGACGCATGATCGAGCTGATCCAGCGTCATAAACAGCGTGCGCATTTCGCGATCAAGACGTTTGAGTAAAAACCGCCCGACATCTTCCGGCAGTTCAAACCCCCGTAACCGGGCGCGCAACTGTAGCGCCTGAAGTTTGTCTTCATCAGAAAGAGGCTGGAGTTTATAGATTTGCCCCCAGTCCAGACGGGAAGCGAGATCGGGCAAGCCCAGATTTAACTGTCTTGGCGGACGATCGCCGGTGATCAATAACCGCGTCTTACCGGACTCCAGAATGCGGTTATAGAGATCAAAGATCGCCATCTCCCACAGTTCATCGCCAGCGACACACTCAATGTTATCAATACACACCAGCGAGAGGTGTTCCATACCGTCGAGCACTTCCGGCACGAACCAGGTACGTTTATCGAGCGGGACGTAGCCTACCGCATCTCCACGCTGCGACAGTTCAGCGCAGGCGGCGTGCAGTAAATGGCTGCGGCCCGCGCCTTCACGCGCCCAAAGGTAGATATATCCACTATGTTCCTGGCGCAACACGTTTTGTAACGCGGCCAGTAGAGAGGCGTTATCCCCCGGCCAGAAACTTGCGAAAGTTTCGTCGTCAGGAAGATAAAGTGGCAAAGAGAGCTGTGCCGGTGTGTTCAGAGATACCTCAACCCAGGATGACATAAAATCGCGCTGAGTTTACCACATAATTCCCGTGAGATAGAACCGGGCAGCATCGCTGCCCGGCAACCCGTTACTGATGCGGAGGCTCCGCATCATTTGCCTCCAGTACCACTTCTTCCGGACGCAACAGGCTAATCAGTTTAAAAATCAGGCTCAGGCAAATCCCGACGATGGTCGCCAGCGCCATCCCTTTCAATTCTGCCGCGCCGATATGCACTTTCGCGCCGCTCACGCCGATGATCAAAATCACCGAGGTGAGGATCAAGTTTTGCGCTTTGTTGTAGTCGACTTTTGATTCGATCAATACGCGAATCCCCGACGCGCCGATAACGCCGTACAACAGCAGCGAGACGCCGCCCATCACGGGTAACGGGATAATCTGAATCGCCGCCGCCAGTTTGCCGACGCAGGAAAGCAGAATGGCGAAAATCGCCGCGCCGCCGATAACCCAGGTACTGTAGACGCGGGTGATCGCCATGACGCCAATATTTTCCCCATAGGTGGTATTCGGCGTGGAGCCGAAGAAACCGGAGACGATCGTCGACAGTCCGTTAGCGAACATCGAGCGGTGCAAACCGGGATCGCGCACTAAATCTTTTTTGACGATATTCGCCGTCACCACCAGATGACCGACATGCTCGGCGATCACGACCAACGCCGCGGGCAGAATCGTCAGGATCGCGAACCATTCAAAACGCGGCGTATAGAAGGTCGGCAGCGCAAACCAGTGCGCCTGGGCAATCGGCGTGGTATCGACCACCCCCAGCGCGAATGACAGCGCATAGCCTGCCAGCACGCCGATCAAAATCGGAATGATCGCCAGGAAACCGCGAAACAGTACGGAGCCGAACACCGTCACCGCCAGCGTGACCATGGAGATGATAATTGTTTTCGTGTCCGGCGACTGCCCTTGCGCAGGCAGCAATCCAGCCATCCCCGCCGCGACGCCAGCCAGCTCCAGACCGATGACGGCAACGATTGCGCCCATTGCCGCAGGCGGGAACATCACATCCAGCCAGCCGGTGCCCGCTTTTTTAACGATGAAAGAGACCAGACAGAACAGCACGCCGCACATAATAAAACCGCCCAGCGCCACTTCATAACCCAACGGCAACAGCAGTAGTACCGGGGAAATAAAGGCAAAGCTCGATCCGAGGTAGGCCGGAATTTTACCTTTGCAGATAAAGAGATACAGCAACGTTCCGATACCGTTAAACAGCAGCACCGTCGCGGGGTTGATATGAAACAGAACTGGCACCAGCACGGTCGCGCCAAACATGGCGAAAAGGTGCTGTAAACTAAGCGGGATTGTCTGTAAAAGCGGCGGTCTTTCACTCACCCCGATAGCACGGCGCGTCATAGTGTTTTCCTCTAAGTGTGTTTGTTATGAGTTGTTTTATTCAAAAAAAAGCCGACTCTTAAAGTCGGCTTTTAATTATTTATTCACTTATTTGGTACCAAAAATCTTATCGCCGGCATCGCCAAGCCCCGGAATAATGTATCCGTGCTCGTTAAGCCCCTGATCGATAGAGGCGGTGTACAGTTCAACGTCCGGGTGCGCTTTTTCCAGCGCCGCAATGCCTTCCGGCGCGGCGACCAGCACCAGCACCTTAATGCTGCTACAGCCTGCTTTTTTCAGCAGGTCGATGGTCGCGATGACAGAACCGCCGGTCGCCAGCATCGGGTCGACGATCAGCGCCATGCGCTCATCAATGTTCGATACCAGTTTCTGGAAATAAGGTACTGGCTCAAGCGTCTCTTCGTTACGGTACATCCCGACTACGCTGATACGCGCGCTCGGTACATTTTCCAGAACGCCTTCCATCATGCCCAGACCCGCGCGCAGAATCGGCACAACGGTAATTTTTTTACCTTTGATCTGGTCGATTTCCACCGGGCCATTCCAGCCTTCGATGGTGACTTTTTCCGTTTCCAGGTCGGCTGTCGCTTCATACGTCAGCAGGCTGCCTACTTCTGAGGCGAGTTCACGAAAGCGTTTAGTGCTAATGTCGTTTTCACGCATCAGACCCAGCTTGTGTTTGACGAGTGGGTGTTTGACTTCCACGATCTTCATACTCTTCTCCTATCCTCAGATGACTGGCAACCACAAAAAAAATCGCCGGATTATACCGCTTTTCCTCTCTGACGCAACACAATGTATGCTTGACCTGGATCAACCAAAAGCGCAGATAGCGGAAAAGTGAGTATAAATCACTCACGTTGAAACAGGCGATAAAGGCTAACAACCGTTTGAATCTTAGCAATTTTAAGGATGAATGGCCTGTCCCGACCGCCTGTCGTAAACCAAGTGCTGGATATCCTTTTCTTTTTTACCAACAGAGAAATTTTCAAGCAGCGACCGAAACCATGCCAAAAAAATCGTCCGGATATCCAGGGCGCAGACCACGCTCGCAAACGTTTGCTTTCCCTGTTAGAATTGCGCCGAATTTAACTTTTACCGCAAGAAAAAACGTGGGGAACCAGGCAGTGACCGATAAGACCTCTCTTAGCTATAAAGATGCCGGCGTCGATATTGATGCGGGTAACGCTCTGGTTGATCGAATCAAAGGCGTAGTGAAGAAAACTCGCCGCCCGGAGGTTATGGGCGGTCTGGGCGGTTTCGGTGCGCTGTGCGCGTTGCCGCAAAAATATCGTGAACCGGTACTGGTTTCCGGCACTGACGGCGTAGGCACCAAACTTCGCCTGGCGATGGACTTAAAGCGTCACGACGCTATCGGTATTGATCTGGTGGCGATGTGCGTAAACGATCTGGTCGTTCAGGGCGCGGAACCGCTGTTTTTCCTCGATTACTATGCCACGGGTAAACTGGATGTCGATACCGCCGCCAGCGTGATCAACGGTATTGCCGAAGGCTGCCTGCAATCCGGCTGCGCGCTGGTCGGCGGCGAGACGGCGGAAATGCCGGGCATGTATCACGGCGAAGATTACGATGTGGCGGGTTTCTGCGTCGGCGTAGTCGAAAAATCAGAAATCATCGACGGCTCCCGGGTTGCCGAAGGCGACGTGCTGATTGCGCTCGGCTCCAGCGGCCCGCACTCGAATGGATATTCGCTGGTGCGGAAAATTATTGACGTTAGCGGCTGCGACCCACAAACCACTCTGCTGGAAGGGAAGCCGCTGGCCGATCATCTGCTTGAACCGACCCGTATCTACGTAAAATCGGTTCTGGAACTGATTGAAAACGTCGATGTGCACGCTATCGCCCACCTCACCGGCGGCGGCTTTTGGGAAAATATTCCGCGCGTTCTGCCGGAGAATACCCAGGCGGTAATTAACGAGTCGTCATGGCAGTGGCCCGCCATCTTTACCTGGCTGCAAACCGCCGGTAATGTCAGCCGACATGAAATGTACCGTACCTTTAACTGCGGCGTCGGCATGGTGATTGCGCTCTCCGCTCCGGAAGCGGACAAAGCGCTTGCTCTGCTAAACGAGAAAGGTGAAAACGCATGGAAAATCGGTATCATCAAAGCCTCTGATTCCGAACAGCGTGTGGTTATTGAATAATGAATATTGTGGTGCTGATTTCCGGCAATGGAAGCAATTTACAGGCGATTATCGATGCCTGCGAAGCGAAGAAAATTAAAGGCACCCTCAGGGCAGTATTCAGCAATAAGGCCGACGCGTTCGGCCTTGAACGCGCCAGAGAAGCCGGCATTCCGGCGCAAGCGCTGACTGCCGATCGGTTTGACAGCCGCGACGCCTTCGATCGCGAGTTGATTCGCAAGATAGACGCGTATGCGCCCGATGTGGTCGTGCTGGCCGGTTTTATGCGTATTCTGAGTCCGATGTTTGTCGCGCATTACTACGGGCGTCTGCTGAACATTCACCCTTCCCTGCTGCCAAAATATCCGGGGTTGCATACCCATCGCCAGGCGCTGGAAAACGGCGATGAGGAGCACGGTACCTCGGTACATTTCGTGACAGACGAACTCGACGGCGGCCCGGTCATTCTCCAGGCGAAGGTGCCGGTTTTTGCCGACGACAGCGAAGATGATATCACCGCACGCGTACAGACTCAGGAACATGCGATTTATCCGCTGGTGATTAGCTGGTTTGCGCAGGGGCGTCTAAAGATGCGCGATAACGCCGCCTGGCTGGACGGGCGTCGTCTGCCGCCGCAAGGTTATGCGTCTGACGAATAATACGTCATCGAACAGGACTGTATCTGCTTGCCGGATGGCGGCATAAATGCCTATCCGGCCTACTCTTTTCCCTTCCTTTATGCTATCAGTTTATTGTCATATTTTTCTGGCGCAGTTGGACATTAACGCGTAATGCTCGCCATAATCATCAGGCAGTGTCCCGTGAATAAAACGGAGTATAGGTAGTAATGGGTCAGGAAAAGCTATATATCGAGAAAGAACTAAGCTGGTTAGCATTTAACGAACGCGTGTTACAGGAAGCGGCGGACAAATCCAACCCGTTGATTGAGCGGATGCGGTTCCTGGGAATCTATTCTAATAACCTCGACGAGTTCTACAAAGTGCGTTTCGCTGAACTGAAACGACGTATTATTATCAGCGAAGAACAGGGTTCAAATTCTCATTCACGCCATTTGTTAGGCAAAATTCAGTCCCGCGTGTTGAAAGCAGACCAGGAGTTCGACGGCCTGTACAACGAATTACTGCTGGAAATGGCGCGTAATCAAATCTTTCTGATCAACGAGCGTCAGCTCTCGGTGAACCAACAAAGCTGGTTGCGCCACTATTTTAAGCACTATTTGCGCCAGCATATTACCCCGATTCTCATTAACCGGGAGACGGATCTTGTTCAGTTTTTAAAGGATGATTACACCTATCTGGCGGTGGAGATTATCCGTGGCGACACCATCAACTATGCGCTGCTGGAGATACCGTCCGACAAAGTCCCACGCTTCGTTAATCTGCCGCCGGAAACACCGCGCAGACGCAAGCCGATGATCCTCTTGGATAATATTCTGCGCTACTGCCTGGATGACATTTTTAAAGGGTTCTTCGACTATGACGCGCTTAATGCCTATTCGATGAAAATGACCCGCGATGCCGAATATGACCTGGTGCATGAGATGGAATCCAGTCTGATGGAGCTGATGTCTTCCAGCCTGAAGCAGCGCCTGACCGCTGAGCCTGTGCGCTTTGTCTATCAACGCGATATGCCCGCCGCGCTGGTCGACGTACTGCGGGAAAAACTGACGATCTCCCGGTATGACTCAATCGTACCCGGCGGGCGCTACCACAATTTTAAAGACTTTATTAATTTTCCGAATGTCGGTAAAGCCAACCTGGTCAATAAACCGTTACCGCGGTTACGCCATCTTTGGTTTGATAAAGAGAAGTTTCGTAACGGTTTCGACGCGATTCGCGAACGTGATGTGCTGCTCTATTATCCTTATCACACCTTTGAACATGTGCTGGAACTGCTGCGTCAGGCGTCGTTTGACCCAAGCGTGCTGGCGATCAAAATCAATATTTATCGCGTAGCGAAAGACTCGCGCATTATTGACTCGATGATCCATGCCGCCCATAACGGCAAAAAAGTCACCGTGGTGGTGGAGTTGCAGGCGCGCTTCGATGAAGAGGCGAATATTCACTGGGCCAAGCGGTTAACCGAAGCGGGCGTCCACGTTATTTTCTCTGCGCCTGGGCTGAAAATTCACGCCAAACTCTTTCTCATCTCACGAAAAGAGGGCGATGACGTGGTGCGTTATGCGCATATCGGCACCGGTAACTTCAACGAAAAAACGGCGCGGCTGTATACCGATTATTCGCTGCTGACCGCCGATGCGCGCATTACCAATGAAGTGCGCCGGGTCTTTAATTTTATTGAAAACCCCTATCGCCCGGTCACTTTCGATTATTTGATGGTTTCTCCACAAAACTCACGGCGTCTGCTGTATGAGATGATCGATCGTGAAATCGCCAATGCCCAGCAAGGCTTACCGTCAGGGATTACGTTAAAGCTTAACAACCTGGTCGATAAAGGGTTGGTCGACAGGCTATACGCCGCGTCGGGTTCGGGCGTCCAGGTCAATCTGCTGGTGCGCGGTATGTGTTCTCTTATTCCGCAACTGGAAGGCATTAGCGATAATATTCGCGCGATTAGCATTGTGGATCGCTATCTGGAACACGATCGGGTTTATATTTTCGAAAACGGCGGTGATAAGCAAGTTTGGCTCTCTTCAGCTGACTGGATGACGCGTAATATTGACTACCGTATCGAAGTCGCTACGCCTATCCTCGACCCGCGGCTTAAACAACGCGTCCTGGATATCATTGACATTCTGTTTAGCGACACGGTAAAAGCGCGTTTTATCGATAAAGAACTCAGCAACCGCTACGTACCGCGCGGCAATCGCCGTAAAGTCCAGGCGCAGCTGGCAATTTATGACTACATCAAATCACTCGAGCAACCAGACTAACGCTATGCCAATTTACGATAAATCCCCTCGCCCGCAGGAGTTCGCTGCGGTCGATCTCGGCTCAAACAGCTTTCATATGGTCATTGCCCGCGTGGTTGACGGCGCAATGCAGATTATCGGGCGTTTAAAACAGCGCGTCCATCTGGCGGACGGGCTGGGCGCAGATAACAAACTCAGCGAAGAAGCCATGGAACGGGGGCTTAGCTGTCTGTCGCTGTTTGCTGAACGCTTACAAGGTTTCTCCCCTTCCAGCGTCTGTATCGTAGGCACCCATACGTTACGTCAGGCGCAAAATGCCGCTGATTTTCTCAAACGCGCGGAAAAGGTTATTCCCTACCCGATAGAGATTATTTCCGGTAACGAAGAAGCGCGCCTGATTTTTATGGGCGTAGAACATACGCAGCCGGAAAAAGGCCGCAAGCTGGTGATCGATATCGGCGGCGGGTCAACAGAGCTGGTCATTGGCGAAAACTTCGAACCCAGGCTGGTTGAAAGCCGTCGTATGGGCTGCGTGAGCTTCGCGCAGCTCTACTTTCCCGGCGGCGTTATCAATAAAGAAAACTTCCAGCGCGCCCGAATGGCGGCGGCGCAAAAACTGGAAACCTTAACCTGGCAGTATCGTATTCAGGGTTGGAACGTGGCGATGGGCGCTTCCGGTACGATTAAGGCCGCTCATGAAGTTCTCCTGGCGCTGGGTGAGAAAGATGGCTTCATTACGCCGGAGCGCCTCGATAAACTGAAGTCAGAAGTGTTGAAGCACCGCTCCTTTAATGCGCTCAGCCTGCCGGGTCTGTCTGAAGAACGCAAAGCGGTCTTTGTGCCGGGCCTGGCGATTCTGTGCGGCGTTTTTGATGCTCTGGCTATCCGCGAGCTTCGCCTTTCCGACGGCGCGTTGCGCGAAGGCGTGCTGTATGAAATGGAAGGCCGCTTCCGCCATCAGGATGTTCGCAGCCGTACCGCAAAAAGTCTGGCCAATCAATACAACATTGACAGAGAACAGGCCAGACGCGTGCTGGAAACCACCATGCAGATGTACGAGCAGTGGCAGGCCCAGCAGCCAAAACTGGCGCATCCGCAGCTTGAAGCGTTGCTCCGCTGGGCGGCAATGCTGCATGAGGTTGGACTGAATATTAATCACAGCGGTTTACATCGCCATTCGGCTTATATTCTGCAACACAGCGATTTGCCCGGCTTTAATCAGGAGCAGCAAATGATGATGGCGACGCTGGTGCGTTACCATCGTAAAGCCATAAAACTGGATGATATGCCCCGCTTTACGCTGTTTAAGAAAAAACAGTATCTGCCGTTAATTCAGCTACTTCGGCTGGGCGTATTACTGAACAACCAGCGGCAGGCGACCACCACGCCGCCGACGCTGCGGCTAACGACCGATGACAGCCACTGGACGTTATGTTTTCCGCATGACTGGTTCAGCCAGAATGCGCTGGTACTGCTTGATCTGGAAAAAGAACAGCAGTACTGGGAAGCGGTAACTGGCTGGCGTCTCAATATTGAGGAAGAAAGCTCGCCGGAGATCGCCGCGTAAATTGTGGATCAGACGCCGCGCCGCGGCGTCTGCCTTTACTGAATCTCAGATAATAGCTGCGGCTCGCCAATTAAATATCCCTGAAGATAGTCGATCCCCAACGAGAGCACGACGCTTCGTATTTCTTCGCTCTCGACATACTCCGCGACGACCTGCATATTTTTCATTCGCGCTAAATGACAAATAGAAGCCACAATCTGATAATCGAGACTGTTTGACACTATATTGCGAATAAAACTGCCATCAATTTTAAGAATATCGGCGTCAACGTTTTTCAGCCGCGCATAGCTGGCGTAGCCAGTACCGAAATCATCAATCGCTATCTGACAGCCAAACTGCTGGAGCTGTCCCAGCGTCAACTGCGCCTGCTCAGCATTGGTGAGAGAGTTGCTTTCCGTTACCTCAAAAACCAGTTGCCAGGGTTCAACCTGATATTGCGTAAGCAACTGCTTAACTTCTGCAGGGAAACGAGCGCGGCATACCGATGTTGGCGACAGATTAATGGCAAAACGATGCGCGGGCATATATTCCCGGCTGGCCGCCATAAACCGCAGCGTGTTTTCAATCACCCAGAGATCGATAGCGGAAGACAATCCAAACTCATGCGCCACGGGTAAAAAATTGTCCGGGTTGATAACGTCGCCGTTGTCATCCCTGAGTCGCAGTAAGATTTCATGGTAAACGTCCCCACGAACACCGAAAATAGGCTGCGCCATCAGGAAAAAATGATCGTGCTCCAACGCCTGTTGCAGGCGATTCATCATCGCAATTCTGCCCTTCAAATCGCGCTGCAGGTGCATTGCGCCGCGCCGCTGTAAATCCTCCGGCGCGTTAGTCGTCAACGAAAGATCGGAACTGGTGCTTAATTCGCCCAGCAGAAGATAAAGGTGGCTAACCGGAGAACGCACGCAGCAGTAGCTCACGCCGACAGGCGGCTGTAGCGGCAGTCCATCCCAGATAAACCGAAACTGCTTAATATGTTTATCCAGCGCTTCAATACGCTGCTGATGCGCCTCTGTATTAAGACGCAGCACCAGGTCGTGCCCTGACATCTGGTAGACGCACTCATTTGAGGCCAGCATCGGCGTAATCCAGTGAGAGAGCTTTTGCTTATACTGGATGCGTAACATGACGCCATAATTTTTACCCAATAGCTCCAGGCCCGGCACGTGTAAAAAACAGATCGTAGACCAGGGCGCATTTTGGAGCGCGCGGTTTAACGCACGTAAATTGGGAAGATGTACAACCGGGTCAAGATAGGCCAGCCGCCGTGCGCGACCACTCACTACGCGCTGACGCGTGGCCAGTACAGACATATAATTAACAATAAAAGAAAAAACCAGATAGCTCGAAGAGGTAATCGCTAATTGCGTATCATAACCTGAATACCAGGGCATATAACGCTGATAATAATGAATCGACGTAATTAACACGACGGCCCAGATAATTGAAATAAACTTATAGCCATAGCGCATCGCGCCCCACAGCATGACCGGCAATAATAACGAAAGCGTATAGTTGGTACTAAATATTGAACTATTATCAGTCAATGGCATACACAGTATAAACATTAGTGTAGTCAATACGGCCAGCCAAATAACGATCTCTTTTTTAGTGGCCTTGCTATCAATCTGTAGCTTTAATTGCTGATAATACCCCCGTAGGTGCAGCGGATTGCGGAGAGTACGAATAATAAAATAGCACAATGGCACGCCGACAAGGTTACCGACCAGTAACGCCTGGTAATTAATCAGCGTGTTGATATTAAAGGGCATTACCCCCATCAGGCTGGCTTTGCTTTCGTACATGCCAACAAAAGCGGCAAACTGGTAGATGACCAGAAATAATGTTGCTGAACAAAATACCTGCCAGAATATTCGTTGAAACAACAGGTGGGCGTCGCCGTGGGAAACATTGTTTCGCCGTGGGGAAAAGACACGATAGCCGCCCCAGCTTAGCACGATAGTAATGATAAAGTGCATCGTCACAGAAAGGGTTTCATACAGCCCTGTCTGCGGGTATCTGCGCCAGAAGATAGCAAGCACAATGCCCGGCAGTGCTGCCCAGCCGAAAAAGAGCATCAGGCTAAGCATAAAAGCTAACGGCAGGTAAAAAAGAACCACATTTCCAGTGCTGGTAAGCGCATAAGTATTTGCGCTACTTAAAACAGGTAGTAAAATCGAAGGGAGAATGAGCGGTAGTCCCCACCATTTATCTCTGATATTTATATAAGTTTTATTTAGTTTCATAGATGCTCAGCAGAACCCCCCAATCCCAAAGGGGCGTTAACAGACAGGCATCCCACCTGACTTTAAATTGATGATGCGATATACATCACACGATAGTCATCGATTGTAATTATTAAACAAAAGTAACATTTGATTTAAGTCAATTATTACCTTTCTCCTGCAGCCTTTATTCGCCTTTTTATTCTTTGTTATCATTAATTTATTATTAATGTAAATACTAAAATTATCTTCCATAACAATATAAGATAAATCAACTGACGCAATTTTACATTAAGAGGAATTGACCATCGGTTCGCAGTATGCCTTAATGTAGAGTGAACGCAGGCTTGTTACGTTCTTCGCCTTGATAATACCCTTGAAGAACCCAGCCTGATCCCGCCCATACCGCTGGGCCAACGTTAAGGAACCCTTTGTGAGTCAGGCCAACAGTATGCGAAAACGACATCGATTTAACACTCGCATGACCCGTATCGTACTGCTTATCAGTTTTCTCTTCTTCTTTGGACGTTTCGTCTACTCTTCTATCGGCGCCTGGCAGCACCATCAGGATAAAAAAGAAGCGCAACAGTCATCGCTTTCTGTCACCACGCCGGGACAACGTTAAGCTGTTATCCGTTAAAAAGCCCGCGCAAGAAAAAGAAGCTTTAGCGTTAACGCAAAAAGACAACCCACTCAATGGGTTCAGGCCATGATCAGACGCTTAAAGAGCAACCGCGGGATATCCTGCCTGGGTGATAAGATCACATGCGCGGTTACTAAGATTCCCTCGACCGAATACAAAACCCGATAGCCTTCAGCGTGCCCCTATCATGTACTGCAAAACAACCCCGATGATCTTTTTTTTCAAAGAGGTGAATCGCTTACTACCCCGTAATTATTAGTTAGAACAAAGAGATTAGGTGTTGTATAATTTTTGGTCATGGTTAGAAGGGGTGAGTAAATGGACACTACTGAAACATTGAATGGTACGTACTTCTACGGCGGGTTATCCAACCTGACACCACAACAACTATGGTGGGCTATCACCATCGCCGTTGTGAGCGATCATCTGGGGATCTCAGCGGTCGATGCTGCACTGGTTATCTCAGGGCAACCAGTTCTACCTACGAGGGGTAAACCTCGTGGGACAACTCCAGGAACATCAATTGCTTCTAAGTACATCAGTAATTGGTTGAACTATAAACTGCCACCTGGGATCAGATTACCAACGTTGACAGGCAAAACCATCAACTCATTACAGCTAAGCTCAACGAATAATTTAGGTCGTTTCGTTGGTCGTAATGTACCCTGGCTCGGTTGGGTTATGACATTCACTACGATTTATGATATCCAGCGTGATATTAAAGATACATTTAATCGTGTGGCGGTTCCTAAAGATCGCATTCAGTGGACGTACTTCTAATGAGAGATATTAAGAAAGAAATTATCGATTTTATCGATCAGGAATATAACACTAAAAAGTACTTTCTCTGTGGGCCAAAGCGAACCATCACGCTTGATACCAGTATTAGGGATGATCTAAAACTCGTTTTTGAAGATAGTGAAGAACTTCTACAAGAGTACTTCAAGCGTTGGAATGTAGATTCAGAAGGATTTGACATACTCAACTATCTGAATCCAGAGTACTTTGGAAGTAAAGAGCCTGATCCGCGTAAGCCACTAACAGTTGGTATGCTCGTTGAAAGTGCTAAAGCTGGACGTTGGTTATATAGTTGAAGAATAAAGTTACTATATTTTAAATACCCCTTATTTGGGCTGAATCGCCACGGATAACCTGGACACTTCTGAGTCGTTGGTAGATCTTTTTCTTTATCCGTTCACGCTTCAGTAGCTGGAAAAAGCTTTCTGCAACCGCATTGTCATAACAGTTGCCACGACGGCTCATACTGCCTTCCAGTCCGTGCGATTTCAGCCATTCATAGCGGGTGTACTGACTACCCTGATCAGAATGAACCAGCACCTGTTTTTGGGAATGACGTCGCCACACGGCCATCAGAAGCGCATTCAGGACAATGTCTTTTGTCATTCGTGGTTGCATTGACCAACCGATAACTTTGCGCGAGAACAAATCAACGACCACGGCAAGATACAGCCAACCTTCGTGGGTTCATGATTACGTCAAATTTGCCGCCAGAAGCTGTGCACTACACAGAAAACTCATCTATGCACATAAATAAAAACCCTCTGCAAAAACAGAGGGTTAAATTCACTTTTACCTGTTCATGAAAACACAGGAAGGATTATCGGCTTATTCCCACTCAATGGTAGCTGGTGGTTTACCGCTGATGTCATACACCACACGGGAAATCCCGTTGACTTCATTGATAATGCGGTTGGAAACACGACCGAGGAAGTCATACGGCAGGTGCGCCCAGTGTGCGGTCATAAAGTCGATGGTTTCGACGGCACGCAGAGAGACAACCCAGTCATACTTACGACCATCGCCCATGACGCCAACGGAACGGACCGGCAGGAAGACGGTAAACGCCTGACTGACTTTGTCGTACAGATCCGCCTTACGCAGCTCTTCAATGAAGATAGCGTCCGCGCGACGCAGCAGGTCGCAGTACTCTTTCTTCACTTCGCCCAGTACGCGTACGCCGAGGCCCGGCCCCGGGAACGGGTGACGGTACAGCATGTCGTACGGCAGGCCCAGCTCCAGACCAATCTTACGCACTTCGTCTTTGAACAGCTCTTTCAGCGGTTCAACCAGACCCATCTTCATCTCTTTCGGCAGGCCGCCGACATTGTGGTGAGATTTGATGACGTGCGCTTTACCGGTTGCAGACGCCGCAGATTCGATAACGTCAGGGTAGATGGTGCCCTGCGCCAGCCATTTCACGTCTTCCAGTTTGAGCGCTTCTTCGTCGAACACTTCAACGAAAACGCGGCCGATGATCTTACGCTTGGCTTCCGGATCGTTCTCACCAGCCAGCGCGGACAGGAAGCGATCTTCTGCCGGTACGTGAACAATGTTCAGACCAAAATGGTCGCCAAACATGTCCATCACCTGCTCGGCTTCGTTCAGGCGCAACAGGCCGTTGTCGACGAAAACACAGGTCAGATTTTTACCGATCGCGCGGTGCAGCAGCATTGCGGTGACGGAAGAATCCACGCCGCCGGAGAGACCGAGGATCACTTTATCGTCGCCTACCTGCTCGCGAATGCGCGCCACGGCATCGTCGATGATTTTCGCCGGAGTCCATAGGGCTTCACACTGGCAGATATCACGCACAAAACGCTCCAGCATGCGCATGCCCTGACGGGTGTGGGTCACTTCCGGGTGGAACTGCACGCCGTAGAAGCGTTTTTCTTCGTGCGCCATAATGGCGAACGGGCAGGTCTCGGTGCTGGCAACGGTAACGAAGCCTTCCGGGATCGCGGTCACTTTGTCGCCGTGGCTCATCCATACGTCAAGCAGCGGTTTGCCGTCGGCGGTCAGAGAATCTTCGATACCGCGAATCAGTGCGCTGTCGGTCTGCACTTCAACCTGGGCGTAGCCGAATTCACGCTCGTTAGAACCTTCAACGTGGCCACCCAGCTGCATTGCCATGGTCTGCATACCGTAGCAGACGCCGAATACCGGCACGCCTGCTTCAAAGACATACTGCGGCGCGCGCGGGCTGTTTTCTTCGGTGGTGCTTTCCGGGCCGCCGGAAAGAATAATGCCGCTTGGGTTGAAGTCACGAATTTGTGCTTCTGTCACATCCCACGCCCATAGTTCGCAGTAAACGCCCAACTCACGCACGCGGCGCGCAACCAGTTGAGTGTACTGAGAACCGAAGTCCAGAATGAGGATGCGATGCTTATGAATGTTTTCCGTCATTGACGCTTATTCCGAGGCAAGTGAAACAGATTAAATAAATCGCCCGACGCGAAGGTCGGGCGAAGAAAATCAGGAGCCCAGACGGTAGTTCGGGGACTCTTTGGTGATGGTCACGTCGTGAACGTGGCTTTCCTGAATGCCCGCACCGCTGATACGCACAAACTCCGCTTTAGTACGCAGTTCGTCGATGGTAGCACAACCGGTCAGCCCCATACAGGAGCGCAGGCCGCCCATCTGCTGGTGAATGATCTCTTTCAGGCGACCTTTATAGGCTACGCGGCCTTCGATACCTTCCGGCACCAGTTTGTCGGCGGCGTTGTCGCTCTGGAAGTAACGGTCAGAAGAGCCTTTGGACATCGCGCCCAGCGAGCCCATCCCGCGATAAGATTTGTACGAACGGCCCTGGTAGAGTTCGATTTCGCCCGGCGATTCTTCTGTACCGGCCAGCATAGAGCCCACCATTACCGCGCTCGCGCCTGCGGCGATGGCTTTGGCGATGTCGCCGGAGAAACGGATACCGCCGTCAGCGATAACCGGAATCCCGGTGCCTTCCAGCGCTTCAACTGCGTCAGAAACAGCGGTGATCTGCGGAACGCCCACACCAGTCACGATACGAGTGGTACAGATGGAACCCGGGCCGATACCCACTTTCACCGCGCTGCAACCGGCTTCCGCCAGTGCGCGAGCGCCTGCGCCAGTGGCGACGTTGCCGCCGATGATTTGCAGGTCAGGATATTTAGCACGGGTTTCACGGATACGTTGCAACACACCTTCCGAATGACCGTGAGAAGAGTCGATCAGCAGGACGTCAACGCCTGCCGCCACCAGCGCGTCAACGCGCTCTTCGTTGCCCGCGCCTGCGCCGACCGCCGCGCCGACACGTAAACGGCCCTGCTCATCTTTACAGGAATTTGGTTTACGTTCCGCTTTCTGGAAATCTTTTACGGTAATCATGCCAAGCAGATGGAAGTTATCATCAACGACCAGCGCTTTTTCTACGCGTTTTTCGTGCATTTTTGCCAGCACGACTTCACGGGCTTCGCCTTCACGAACGGTCACCAGACGCTCTTTCGGCGTCATGTAGACACTTACCGGCTGGTTCAGGTCAGTCACAAAACGCACGTCACGACCGGTGATGATACCCACCAGCTCGTTATCTTCAGTCACCACCGGATAGCCCGCAAAACCGTTACGCTCGGTCAGGGCTTTCACTTCATGCAACGTGGTGGTTGGCAGGACGGTCTGCGGGTCGGTCACTACGCCGGACTCGTGTTTCTTCACGCGGCGAACTTCTTCCGCCTGGCGCTCAATGGACATGTTTTTGTGGATAAAACCAATGCCGCCTTCCTGGGCCAGGGCAATTGCCAGGCGCGCTTCCGTCACGGTGTCCATCGCCGCAGAAAGCATAGGAATATTCAGACGAATAGTTTTCGTCAACTGCGTGCTGAGATCGGCAGTATTCGGCAAAACGGTGGAGTGAGCGGGAACAAGGAGGACGTCGTCAAACGTCAGAGCTTCTTTAGCGATACGTAGCATGGGCAATATCTCACCTGGGAGGTTAATAAATATTGCCGCGGCATTATACAGAACGTAATCGGTTGCATCTACATTTTTTTGCAAATAGTGCTTGCGATCCCCCGTGAGCAGGTTACTATCGATTGAATAACCTGCTGATTTAGAATTTGATCCCGCTCACATGTTATCCTCTCAAACTTCCTCAATTTTTACCGTAAGCCGCCTTAACCAGACGGTTCGTCTGCTGTTAGAACAGGAGATGGGACAGGTATGGATCAGCGGCGAGATTTCTAATTTCACGCAGCCTGCGTCGGGCCACTGGTACTTTACGCTCAAAGACGATACCGCTCAGGTGCGCTGTGCGATGTTCCGTAACAGCAACCGCCGGGTGACGTTCCGCCCGCAGCACGGGCAGCAGGTGTTAGTCCGCGCCAATATCACGCTGTACGAGCCGCGCGGCGATTATCAAATCATCGCCGAAAGTATGCAGCCCGCGGGCGAAGGCTTGTTGCAGCAGAAATATGAGCAGCTAAAAGCCAAACTGCAGGCCGAAGGCTTGTTCGATCAGCAGCATAAACAGCCGTTGCCCTCCCCGGCCCACTGCGTGGGGGTGATCACTTCGAAAACCGGCGCGGCGCTGCACGATATTCTCCACGTGCTAAAGCGTCGTGACCCATCCCTGCCCGTTATTATCTACCCGACTGCGGTCCAGGGCGACGACGCGCCGGGGCAGATCGTTCGTGCTATCGAACTGGCGAACGCGCGCGGCGAATGTGATGTACTGATCGTCGGACGCGGCGGCGGTTCGCTGGAAGATTTGTGGAGTTTTAACGACGAACGCGTGGCGCGGACGATTTTTGCCAGCCGCATTCCGGTAGTCAGCGCCGTCGGCCACGAAACGGACGTCACGATAGCTGATTTTGTCGCCGACTTGCGCGCGCCTACGCCATCAGCAGCGGCAGAAATTGTCAGCCGCAACCAGCAGGAGTTGTTGCGCCAGATTCAATCCGCCCAGCAGCGTCTGGGCATGGCGATGGACTACTACCTCGCCAACCGCAGCCGCCGTTTCACGCAGATTTTTCACCGTCTGCAACAGCAACATCCGCAGCTGCGTCTGGCCCGTCAGCAAACCGCGCTGGAACGTTTACGCCAACGGATGGGATTTGCGCTTGAGGCCAGGATTAAGCAGGCCACTCAGCGCCAACAGCGCGTAAGTCAACGCCTGAGCCAGCAAAATCCGCAGCCGCGCATTCACCGCGCGCAGTCGCGCATCCAACAGCTGGAATATCGTCTGACGGAGAATATCCGCTCACGGTTAAGCGAACAGCGCGAGCGTTTCGGCAACGCGGTCACGCATCTGGAAGCGGTCAGCCCGTTAGCCACGCTGGCGCGCGGCTATACGGTTTCGACGACAACGAACGGCAAGGTGCTGAAAAAGATCAAACAGGTCAAAGCAGGCGATATTATGACCACGCGACTGGAGGACGGCTGGCTTGAAAGTGAAGTCAAATCCGTCACGCCGGGCACGTAATCCAATATTCCCCCACCCTCGGCAGCGCAATGTCAGGTTTCGGTTTCTCCTCAGCCAACCTACGCGCCACGTCGGATAAGGTGTAGCCGCAATCCGACGATCAACCGGTTTGTCATTCGCCTCAAAACCGGGCAGGGAACACCCGCCCGGTTTTGTCTAACTTACCAGTTATAGCGCAGATTCAGGCTACCGTTCAGATCGCCAAAATCATTGCTGCCAGTCTGCCCGGCAACCTGAGCGCGAACGCTCCACTGCTTATCCCTAGATTCTACGTCAGTACTTCAAAAAGCATAATCAAAGCCTTGATAAATATGCATTCCTTCGAAATTCAGCTTTCACCCATTGGGTGAAAGAAAAGTGCTCAAAAATATGTTAAATTATCAGCTTTTATGACTCGATATATGGTAAAATAATAGTAAGAAAAGTAGTAAAAAGGGGTTCTAATTATGATTAATAAAATTGATTTCAAAGCTAAGAATCTAACATCAAATGCAGGTCTTTTTCTGCTCCTTGAGAATGCAAAAAGCAATGGGATTTTTGATTTTATTGAAAATGACCTCGTATTTGATAATGACTCAACAAATAAAATCAAGATGAATCATATAAAGACCATGCTCTGCGGTCACTTCATTGGCATTGATAAGTTAGAACGTCTAAAGCTACTTCAAAATGATCCCCTCGTCAACGAGTTTGATATTTCCGTAAAAGAACCTGAAACAGTGTCACGGTTTCTAGGAAACTTCAACTTCAAGACAACCCAAATGTTTAGAGACATTAATTTTAAAGTCTTTAAAAAACTGCTCACTAAAAGTAAATTGACATCCATTACGATTGATATTGATAGTAGTGTAATTAACGTAGAAGGTCATCAAGAAGGTGCGTCAAAAGGATATAATCCTAAGAAACTGGGAAACCGATGCTACAATATCCAATTTGCATTTTGCGACGAATTAAAAGCATATGTTACCGGATTTGTAAGAAGTGGCAATACTTACACTGCAAACGGTGCTGCGGAAATGATCAAAGAAATTGTTGCTAACATCAAATCAGACGATTTAGAAATTTTATTTCGAATGGATAGTGGCTACTTTGATGAAAAAATTATCGAAACGATAGAATCTCTTGGATGCAAATATTTAATTAAAGCCAAAAGTTATTCTACACTCACCTCACAAGCAACGAATTCATCAATTGTATTCGTTAAAGGAGAAGAAGGTAGAGAAACTACAGAACTGTATACAAAATTAGTTAAATGGGAAAAAGACAGAAGATTTGTCGTATCTCGCGTACTGAAACCAGAAAAAGAAAGAGCACAATTATCACTTTTAGAAGGTTCCGAATACGACTACTTTTTCTTTGTAACAAATACTACCTTGCTTTCTGAAAAAGTAGTTATATACTATGAAAAGCGTGGTAATGCTGAAAACTATATCAAAGAAGCCAAATACGACATGGCGGTGGGTCATCTCTTGCTAAAGTCATTTTGGGCGAATGAAGCCGTGTTTCAAATGATGATGCTTTCATATAACCTATTTTTGTTGTTCAAGTTTGATTCCTTGGACTCTTCAGAATACAGACAGCAAATAAAGACCTTTCGTTTGAAGTATGTATTTCTTGCAGCAAAAATAATCAAAACCGCAAGATATGTAATCATGAAGTTGTCGGAAAACTATCCGTACAAGGGAGTGTATGAAAAATGTCTGGTATAATAAGAATATCATCAATAAAATTGAGTGTTGCTCTGTGGATAACTTGCAGAGTTTATTAAGTATCATTGCAGCAAAGATGAAATCAATGATTTATCAAAAATGATTGAAAGGTGGTTGTAAATAATGTTACAATGTGTGAGAAGCAGTCTAAATTCTTCGTGAAATAGTGATTTTTGAAGCTAATAAAAAACACACGTGGAATTTAGGAAAAACTTATATCTGCTGCTAAATTTAACCGTTTGTCAACACGGTGCAAATCAAACACACTGATTGCGTCTGACGGGCCCGGACACCTTTTTGCTTTTAATTACGGAACTGATTTCATGATGAAAAAATCGTTATGCTGCGCTCTGCTGCTGACAGCCTCTTTCTCCACATTTGCTGCCGCAAAAACAGAACAACAGATTGCCGATATCGTTAATCGCACCATCACCCCGTTGATGCAGGAGCAGGCTATTCCGGGTATGGCCGTTGCCGTTATCTACCAGGGAAAACCCTATTATTTCACCTGGGGTAAAGCCGATATCGCCAATAACCACCCAGTCACGCAGCAAACGCTGTTTGAGCTAGGATCGGTTAGTAAGACGTTTAACGGCGTGTTGGGCGGCGATGCTATCGCCCGCGGCGAAATTAAGCTCAGCGATCCGGTCACGAAATACTGGCCAGAACTGACAGGCAAACAGTGGCAGGGTATCCGCCTGCTGCACTTAGCCACCTATACGGCAGGCGGCCTACCGCTGCAGATCCCCGATGACGTTAGGGATAAAGCCGCATTACTGCATTTTTATCAAAACTGGCAGCCGCAATGGACTCCGGGCGCTAAGCGACTTTACGCTAACTCCAGCATTGGTCTGTTTGGCGCGCTGGCGGTGAAACCCTCAGGAATGAGTTACGAAGAGGCAATGACCAGACGCGTCCTGCAACCATTAAAACTGGCGCATACCTGGATTACGGTTCCGCAGAACGAACAAAAAGATTATGCCTGGGGCTATCGCGAAGGGAAGCCCGTACACGTTTCTCCGGGACAACTTGACGCCGAAGCCTATGGCGTGAAATCCAGCGTTATTGATATGGCCCGCTGGGTTCAGGCCAACATGGATGCCAGCCACGTTCAGGAGAAAACGCTCCAGCAGGGCATTGCGCTTGCGCAGTCTCGCTACTGGCGTATTGGCGATATGTACCAGGGATTAGGCTGGGAGATGCTGAACTGGCCGCTGAAAGCTGATTCGATCATCAACGGCAGCGACAGCAAAGTGGCATTGGCAGCGCTTCCCGCCGTTGAGGTAAACCCGCCCGCCCCCGCAGTGAAAGCCTCATGGGTGCATAAAACGGGCTCCACTGGTGGATTTGGCAGCTACGTAGCCTTCGTTCCAGAAAAAAACCTTGGCATCGTGATGCTGGCAAACAAAAGCTATCCTAACCCTGTCCGTGTCGAGGCGGCCTGGCGCATTCTTGAAAAGCTGCAATAACTGACGATGAGGCCCAGGATATTGGGCCTCCTTTCTTTCTCTTTTTTTCCTGTTGTCATCTACACTTAACAAAAATACAGCAAGGAAAATCCCATGCGCATTTTGCCCGTCGTTGCTGCAGTTACGGCTGCATTCCTGGTTGTCGCGTGTAGCTCCCCGATTATCGATATCTGCCTGCAGACCCACTTTCAGCTCCGCACGGTTAGCCGGAAGATCCTGTTTTACCGTGGCATCATCAAACGATACCGACACATCATCGCTGGTGTGCAGCCAGTTAGCTTCAGCAAACGGCTGGATAACCGTACGGCTGCCTTTGTACAGCTTGCCGTCAACACGCAGACCCAGGCGCGTTGTCCAACTGTCGCCATCCTGACCATCGATCCGGGTGCCGTAGTTATCCTTCACGCTATCCGCTGAGTAATTCTGCCAGACAACCTGCGCCTGCGGCGTCAGACTGACAGTATTGCCGTTGCTCAGCGCAATATCGTAGCGATAACCGGTTTCCAGCGAGACGGCGTTAGCGGTTGAATCGTAAGATTCAGATCCCGCATCACCGCTCTCTACGCTGTTGTTGTAGAAACCATATTGGTACCAGCTGTCGACATACGCGCCGCTATGCGTTTGGGCATCGGCAAACCAGGTGGCATAGACGCCTAGGTTGTAGCCGTCTACGTTGCCGCTACTGGTGAACTGGCTACCGTCCGCGCCACGGTTACCGGTGCTGTCGGTATCGGCGTTGATGTAGCTCGCCATGACGCCAACGGTAAGGCTCTGCTGGCCGTTACCCCAGGCCAGAATGTCGCCGCCTAACTGGAACTGGGAGTAGTTGCTGTCCATATCGATATTGCCGCTGACAGCCTCGGATTCCGCTTTACCCGCTTTGAAGCGCGCCCATACGCTGCCATCGGCATTACGATACTGGCTGCCCTCGCGGTCATAGAGGGTCTGCATTTGCAGGTTGCGCGCCATCCACTGGTTGCCCATGTACGCGCCGATATCCGCACGGTACTGCGGTGCGACATCGCCGCCGTGGTCCGGAGGCGTGACATCGCCGCCGCCGTCGTCCGGAGGCGTGACATTACCGCCATCGCCGCCATCGTCCGGAGGCGTGACATTACCGCCATCGTCACCGCCATCCGAAGGCGTGTCATCACCGCCGCTGTCGTCATCATCAGACTGTGCTTTTGACGCCAGATACCAGTCGTTGTCACTTTCATTCCAGTACAGACGGTAGGTATACAGACTGGCGTTAACTTCATTTTTTAACACAAACGCATCGCTGGTCGATACGCCGCCAACATCCACCACTTCGATACCGTTAGTGGTCTGTGCTCCATCGCCGATGCCGTTGATGTACAGATCGGTGGTGCCGGAGGCATCGCCGGTAATCACCAGCTTATCGGTCGCCGAATCATCGTCGCCCAGGACGGTATTCAGGTAAAGCGAGCCGCCGTTGCCAGTGTAATTGCCATCAACATAAAGCGTATTGCCCGGCGTGCTGGAGCTGCTACCGCTGGTTATTGTCCCCATGTTGATCAGATCGCCATTGAGGGTGAAGATAGCGCCTGTCTCCTCGCTGTCGCCGAAGACCAGCGTCCCTTCATTGGTCACCTGACCGTTAACGGTTGTACCGTTGCTGCCGCCAAAGGTCGCGTCGGAAGCGACGTTCACCGCCTGCTGGCTGCCCACTTCGCCAATCGTGCCGGTGCCGGTCAGCCACAGCGTGCCTTCCTGTACGTTGGTATCGCCGCTATAGGTGTTCGCGCCGCTCAGCGTCAGTTTACCCGCGCCCAGTTTGGTCAGCGATTTACCGTCCCAGTCGCCGTTGCCGGTTTTATCGCCCAGTACGCTGGTGACTTCAAAGCTATCGCCTGCGCCCAGAGTGAAGGTGCCGTGTGCTGGCGTCGCTGACGTGGCGGTCGCATTCCAGCTCAGCCCTTCGGTAAGCAGATATTCTGACGCATCTTCAGGATTGATTGTCCCGGTTACGGTCAGATAGTCCGGCTGGTCAGTGAGGTTCATCGTCAGGCTGGTAAAGTCGCCGCTGATATCGCTGTCCATATCCATCAGTTTAAAGGACTGGAACTCCGCGTCGGAGGCGCGCGCTTGCAGGCTGGCGTCGCTGACGACCAAATCGCCGCCAAGCGTGGCGCTGCCGCCGGTGATCAGCGGTTGCACTGAGTCACTATTCAGCTCAACGTTCAGCGTACTGCCATCTTGCTGAATTAACGCGCTGTCGCCGAGATCCAACGAGGTGCCGAGCGCCAGTTGGGTCGTTGCACCGCTATGAGTGGTGATGCCGCCCACCGCGCTGACTTCACCGTCTGCGTCCAGCACCAGCGTGGCGTTATTGTCTACCAGACCGGTGCCCAGCGCCGTCGTACTGGCGGCGACCAGCGTACCCTCATTGATGGTGGTGCCGCCGCTGTAGTCGTTGTCGCCGGAGAGGAGCAGCGTGCCTGCGCCTTCTTTGGTCAGCGATTTACCGTCCCATCTGCTACCCGGATCCAGCGTGTCATCAACGTCTGTCAGTGTTGCCGCAACGTTAAAGCTGCCGTCAGGGTCGCTCAGGGTAAAGGTGCCGTGGGCGTCGGTAGTGGCGTTGTCTCTGTCCGCATACCAGGAGAGGGAGGCCGTCAGGTCATAGTTGGTGTTGTCCGTTTCATCGACTTTTCCGTCGATAGTCAGGAAGTCAACATCTTCGCGGTTCATCCCTGCAATGGTCAGATCGTCGAAATCGCTCGTAATGGCGCTGTCGCTGTCAATCAGCGTGTAGGTGTATGCCTCAGGCGTCCAGCTGTCCGTAACGCTGCCGATGCCGGTAACATTCAGAGTGCCGCCCAGCGTGACGCTGTCGGCGGTAATCACGGCGTCGTCGGTGGCCGCGCCGAGGTCAATACTTAGCGTACTGCCGTCTTCCTGGGTGAACTGGCCTGCGTCAAGGGTGCTGCCCGCTGCCAGCGCGGTAGTGGCGCCGCTATGGGTGGTGACGTTCGCAAGCTTAAATGCGCCGTTGGCATCCAGCATCAGCGTACCGCTGTTGTCGATATTGCCGCTGCCCAGCGCGTTGACGTTGGCGGCAATCAGCGTACCGCCAGCGATGGTGGTATCGCCGAAGTAAGTGTTGTTGTCCCCGCTTAACGTCAGCTCGCCGGTACCGGTTTTGACCAGCAAACCGCTGCCGGAAAGCGTATTTTTCAGCTCGCCCTCGCCGACCTGAAGCACGCCGCTGTTGTCGATATCGCCGCTGCCCAGCGCGTTGACGTTGGCGGCAATCAGCGTACCGCCGGAAATAGTGGTGCCGCCGGAGTAAGTGTTATCACCGCTTAACGTCAGCTCGCCCGTACCGGTTTTCACCAGCGAGCCGCTGCCGAAAAGCGTATTTTTCAGCTCGCCCTCGCCGACCTGAAGCACGCCGCTGTTGGCAACAGCGCCAGTGCCCAGCGAATCTGCGTTATCCGCAATCAGCGTACCGTCGGAAATAATGGTGCCGCCGGAGTAATCGTTATCGCCGCTTAACGTCAGTTCGCCTGAGCCGGTTTTCACCAGCGAACCGCTGCCGGATAGCGTATTTTCCAGCTCGCCTTCGCCGACCTGCAGCACGCCGCTGTTGGCAACAGCGCCAGTGCCCAGCGAATCCGCGTTATCTGCAATCAGCGTGCCGCCGGTAATGGTGGTGCCGCCACTGTAGCTGTTATCGCCGCTTAACGTCAGCTCGCCGGTGCCGGTTTTCACCAGCGAACCGCTACCGGAAAGGGTGTTTTCCAGCTCGCCCTCGCTGACCTGAAGCACGCCGCTGTTGGCAACAGCGCCAGTGCCCAGCGAATCGGCATGGTCAGCCGTCAGCGTACCGCCGGAAATAGTGGTGCCGCCACTGTAGCTGTTATCGCCGCTTAACGTCAGTTCGCCCGTACCGGTTTTCACCAGCGAGCCGCTGCCGGAAAGCGTATTTTCCAGTTCGCCCTCGCCGACCTGAAGCACACCGCTGTTGGCAATAGTCCCGGTCCCCAACGAATCCGCATGGTCAGCCGTCAGCGTACCGCCGGAAATAGTGGTGCCGCCGGAGTAATTGTTATCGCCGGTCACGATCAGCTCATCGCTACCGCTTTTGACAATTTGGCCCTCGCCGGTCACGTTGTTATCCAGCGTGCCCTGGCTCAGCGCAAGCGTTGCGCTTTCTGCAATCGTCACATCGCCAGTGCCGAGCGAGGCGGCGTCTTTGGCGGCCAGAATACCGCCGTCAATGACGGTGTCGCCATAGTCGTTGCCGGTGTTGCTGAGGATCAGCGTGCCGTCGCCTTGTTTGGTTAGCTTGCTGCCGTTCCAGTTGGAGTTAGCCGTGGTTTCGTCCAGTTCGCTGGTGACGGTAAAGGTACTGTCTGCATCAACGGTAAAAGTGCCATGCGCAGCGCGCGCAGAATTTGCGCCCGCGTACCAACTCAAGCCCGTAGACAACTCGTAGTTGGTATTATCATTCGCATCAACGCCCGCGTTGATCGTAAGGTAATCCGGCATAGCGGAGGTGTCGGCATCCAGCGTTACGCTGTCAAAATCGGTAGTGATCGCGGTTTGCGAATCAATCAGCGTGACCGATCCAAAGTGTTCGTCGGTTTCGGGCGCGACAAAGGTGGCCGTTGAGCTAAGGTTCAGCGTCCCGTCCAGCGTGACGTTGGCGGCTTTGATAATTGGCGAGCTGTTGGCGGTATCCAGCGTCGCGTTTATCTGGCTGCCGTCCTGCAAGGTCAGGGTTTTATCCACCGTCAGCAGCGTACCTGTCGAACCGCTCGCGTTGCTCAGCGTAATGCCGCCGTCGTTGGTCAGGTTGCCGACGGTTGACGGGTCGGTCATGTTCCACTGGCTGGTTTCGTCGAGCGACAGCGTGCTGGAGAGCGCATCTACACGACCGGTTAACGTGGACTTCTGGCTTAAAGAGAGCGATGACGACGACGTGTCAGTCTGGACAATGTTGCCGGTCAGCGTCATGTTTTCGGCCTGAATAGCCGCTTTGCTGCCCAATTTGATCGCTGTCGGCGCCGTAAAGGTGCTGTTGGTGAGCTTAATGGGGTCGTTAATGGTCGTGCTACCATCAACGTTCAGTGCGACAGTTTTTGAGGTGACGTTTGCGTCGGTGACCGTGAGCGCGTTGAGATCCTCATACGAGGTGTTTCTCTTTTTACTGGTGATAAAGATACCGTCGCCGTCGGCGTTGATGGTGGCGCCGTCGATATTAGCGTCCGACGCCAGAATATACACGCCCGTACCGGCAGAGGTAATGTTGCCGCCTGAAATATCCAGGGTAGTGGCGTTATTGGCCTGCACCGCCGCACCGCTGGCGTTGTTATGCGTTATGGTCGCATTGGTGAGATTAAGATCGGCCTTATTGCTGCCCTGGATAGTGCTCATCGTACCTGCAGAGATGACCGAGCTATCAGACAGGTTTAGGGTGGAACCCGCATCTGCCGCGGTGGTACCGGCAACAACGTTTATCTGGCCTTGCGCCAGGGTGATTTTGCTACCGTCCAGTACGTTCAGCGTACTACCTTGTTGCACCTGCGCGCTGCTGCTGTTAGCTGCCTCAACGATGGTGTTGCTCAGCGTCGCTGCTGAACCCGTATACAACGTCATTACGCCGTAATTGCCGCCAATATTCAGCGTGCTGTCTGTTAACGTCAGTGTGCTGCCATCCGCTGCGGAAATACCCAGCGAATAAATACTATCAGTGGTTATCTCCGTGTCGGTAAGCTCAAGGATGGCATAATGATCTATCGAAATGGCTTTGGAAACATACTTACCGCCATCCGGAGCATTGGCCCCGCCTCCGCTTGTTTCAATGACGAGCCCCGTCCCTTTGACCGTGGTGGATTGCCAGCCGACGGTGGCGACACCCGAGACATAGAGTGCCGCGCCATCCTCAACTCCCGAATAGGTCATCGCCGGCGTTGACTTATCCAGAACGTGGGTCTGCGCATCAGCATATGACACCTGATTATCGGCCATAGCCAGCGGGCTGAAAAATCCGAGCGCCGCAGCCACGGCGCAAGCCAGCACATTGCGCGTTGCTTTTATTATTTGTCCATATTCGGACTTTTTATTTGGGGAATGGGTTTCACTCGCGCATACTTGCGCTTTAACTTTGCTGTGGCCTCGCGCCAGTTCTGAAGCCACGACATACATATTTCGCACGGCGCTCCAGACAATACTGTAGGTCCTGTTCAATTTTTAAATTTCCTTTTAATAACGTTCACGAAGCAAACTGGATTTTGATTGGCTGTAAATAGCTTTTAAATGGTGTATATAAATGAGATAAATAATAAATGATAAAAATATGTTTTTATGAATGATTGCAATCACCTGTAACAATATATTATCAAAGCCAAATTATTAACCAATTTCAAGGCCTATTTCAATATCAGGTCAACTTTTGATTAATTTATAATTGATATAAATATATCCATCTCTTTTATATATATTTATATTGTGAATATCATTTAATGATTTCATATATTGAGATAAATAGATGCGCGAGGCAAAAAGGGGTAATTATCATGCGACACCTGGCGTTATTTTAAATATACTCGTCATACTTCAAGTTGCATGTGCTGCGGCTGCGTTCCCTCCCCCCAGTCACTTACTTTAGTAAGCTCCCGGAGATTCGCTCGCTTGCCGCCTTCCTGCAACTCGAATTATTTAGAGTATATAGGTAGCGCCAGACGCGTAATACGTTACTCCACACACGTCGCATAACCTGCTGTGCTTGCCGGCTTAATGGCGCAGTTTTGTTGCCTGGTATTCTCATCCACGCCGCAATACATGCCGCCGCTCGAGGTTGATTTAGATAAACAGGGATAGCCCTGCGTCGGCCAGCCTAACGAGCTACAGGATTCGCCGCATCAGAGCGCAACTGAACGCTGCCCTGATATACCGGGATCGTTACACTATCGGCCTGCGGCGGGGTGCCGTTAATAGCCGCAGTTTGCTCAGTGAGTTCCTGCCATGCGCCGCTGCTTCGCACGGCCTGGGCGAAGAAAGGCGTTAAACTGAGGGCGCATAGCAGCAGCCAGAGTAAAAAACCGACATACTTTTTCGCTTTCACTGACGTACCTGAGAAAAATCCATTTCGTTGCAGTTCATTCCATGAATACAAAAACGTAAAAATGCATCGCTACCGGAACAACGCCAGCCGCAAGGGATACCCAGGTTGGGCGACGCAAAGCGTCACCCAACATTCAAATGCGCTCCCGGCCCCATTCACTACGGCACCCGGCACGACCCAAAACCCGGGGTAGACGATTTGTCACGAGTACAGGTTGTCTGGCCGGTCGTTTCGTTAAATGAACAGTAGTACTTATCGCTTTGACCTTCATCTTGCGACACATAATCCCAGGACGATGTCGTCGGCCATTGCAACGTGCCGATAACGCTCTGCAACGCTTTCAGATCGTCCAGCGAGGCTATATTTTCCTGCGATCCGCAAAGATGCGTCAACGACGTTTCCACGTGCTGGGACTGATAATAATAGTTCGCCCCCCAGATTTCATTATTCAACGGCCAGGAGCCCGGGGGCATGGCAGAGAGTTCGGCTTTCAGAGATGGGCGGCGCAGCGTAACGCCGTTCACCTGCACGGTATCCGGCATATGACCCCAGTATGACGCATACGGCGTGTCCGGGCTGGTTTGTACCGTAAAGATCGCATCCACGCTCGCCGCCTCATCAAATTGATTCGCAAGCGCCGCCGTGACAGACGTTTTTAACCCCAGCGATTGATTCTGAGTTAACGTAAACCGCAACTTACCGTCATCGCCGGTGAAGCCAGACCATTTTGTGCTGAGGCCAGTCTGGTTATTAAACGCCACTGCCGCACCCGCCGCAGGTGCAACCGGCGTCAGCATCATATTCGCCGGCGAAGTTGTAAACGGAACCGGCTCGCCAATCACGCCTGGTTCAATGTATTGCTTATCCACCTCACCGCGCGAATAAGCGTATTCACGCGTCAACAGTACGGCCACCCCGGCCTGCGGCTGCCCGGCGTCGTTAGTCACCGTTACCGTCATCGGTATCGTTTCGCCTTTTTTCGCCACAGCCGCTGATTTATCGGCGTTCCATGCGTCGGAAGAGAGCGCGATATTCAGCCCGCTGCGCGATGTTGTCAGGCAGAGTTGTAAGTAGTAGTTACCCGGGTTTTCCGACATGCTGTAGTTTTTCCCCGTCTTGAGATCTTTATACTGCCAGTAAAGGGTTGAGCCTTTCAGCAGGCTATCGCCCGCCCACCACCGCTTCCCGACGGGCAATCCAATATCGGTCGCCACCTTGCCGCTTGGGTGATCGTTGTACAGCGCCGTGAAATCATCCATCGCAGCCATCTGGTTCATCGGACATCCGCCGTAATTACCGGTATTAAAACTATTCACCATGACCCAGTATTCATTGGTTTCGAAATAGGTATCCGTGTGCGCCTCCGATGAGGGCTCGCCTACCACCAGCGGGCGCTTAAACTCCGCACCGTTGCTGGCGGTGAAGGTCTCCGGCATATGGCCGTACATGTTGGCCTTGTCGCTGTCCGGGCTGGTGAGGACGGTGAACACCACCGGCAGCGTTGAGGTCGCCGTCGGCGTATCGTACAGACTCGCGGTCAGCACGTTTTTCAACCCTATGCCGCCGGGTTCGGCAAGCGTCAGAGTCAGCGTACCGTCCGCGCCGGTGGCGCCGGTCAGAACCGATGTGGCATAGTAAAACTGTTGCTGCGCACCGGTGAGCGGCTTTACCGTCATGTTGGTGGCGTTGGTGGTGTTAAATTTTTTATAGTCGGCGTTGCGCGGCGTCCCGGCGTCGCGTTTAAGCGAAAAAGTCGCATAAGGCACCGGGTTGCCCATCGCATCGGTAGTGGTGATGAGCAGCGGGATCGACTCGCTGTTTTTCGCCTTCACCGCCTGAATAGCGTCATCCATCGCCTGCGGGGAGGTGAGGGTAATCTGCGTGGCCTGCGGCAACGGCGTCCTGGCGCAAATTTGGTACTGCCAGGCAGTGCTGGGCGAGCTGTTTTCTGACCGACGCGACCCATCAGCCAGATCGACTGCGTAATAGAAGTCAACTTTTGCCCCGCTGGAAAATGACGTCGAGTTCGATCCGCTCCAGTAAGAATAGTAGACCGGCCAGCCCTGGGCGGTATTTATCGTTCGGCTCGGGTATTTGCTGTAGAGCGAATCCAGCGCCTCAACGGCAGGGTAATAGCCCGCCGCGCAACGGGCCGGATTTGCCCCTTCACTGGCTGGCCCATGAAAAACCGCCCAGGTTTCGTTGGTTTCTTGCTTAGACGTAGTATTGTCCGTACTGGCCAGCTCAGCGTACAGCAGCGGGCGCTGGTACACCGCGCCATCCGCCGCCGTCAGCGACGGCGCCATATGCCCCCACATGCGGGCGACGCTGGCATCCGGGCTGGTGACGACGGTAAAGATGGTGTCGATGCTGGCGCTCACGGCGGCATTTTCATACAGCGTCGCGTTAATCGCGGTGCGGGTGCCGTGGGTGTCCGGGCGGGTAACGTTAATAATGCGGGTGCCGTCAGGGCCGGTCAGCGACCCCATTTTAGTGGTGGTCCAGGCCAGCGATTCGCCGTCGATCACCACGGGCGTCACGATGCCTTGCAGATCGTCGCCGTCCTGAGCGGTATACTTCTCGCCCCGGCGGTCGTAGCCGTCGCCGCGAGTGAGTACAAACGGCGCTTCCGGGATCGGGTTGCCGCTGGCGTCCTTCACCGTCACCTTGAGCTGCATCGTCTCGCCCTTTTTCACTTTGACTGCATGCACGCCGCTGTCGTCGTACCACTGCGACGGGTCGACCGGTTCAATGGTGATGGCGGCTGGCACCGGGTTATCGCTGGCCAGACAACTGGCATAAATGGAGTCGGTGCTGCCCGCGGAGACGTTGCCATCCTTCAGCGCGATCCATTTCCACGTGCTGGCGCTCTGGAAGGTGGACGACCAGTAGTTCAGATAGACTGGCCAGCCCTGAATGCCGTTAATTTTGCCGCCGCTGTTGGCGTTATACAGCGCCTCAAGCTGGTCGATGCGCGGCAGGCGGTTCGCCGCGCAGCCGCCCGCCTCCGGGTTGCCCGCCGCGTCGGTGTGGGCCACACGCGTCCAGGACTCATTGCTCTCGTCCTGGGTACGCAGCGGGTTGCTCACTTCACCCGCCAGTTTGGGCCGCTCAAAGGTCCAGTCGCCCACGGTAATTGTGTCGGCCATATGGCCCCACATTTTGGCTTTTGCCGTATCCGGACTGGTCGCGACGGTAAACTTCACGCTGCGGGAAACCGGCGTATTGATGTATGAATTGACGGGCACGATGCTTAACTGCGTCAGCAGCCCCACGCCCTTATCCTGGGTGAGGATAATGGTCGCATCGCCGTTGGCGTCGGTGATCCCCTGATAAACCTGCCCGGCAACGTAGCCGACGCCGTCAAACTGCATCTCGCCGTTGCTGGTATCGGTAAAACCGGTCGTCAGCCCGTCGCGCCGTCTGCCGTTCGCCATGGTGATGGTGAAGCTGGTATTGGCGATTGCCACGTCGTTAAGAGCGTTGCGCGAATGGATGTTGAGCTTAACCTGTTCACCCACTTTGGCGGTCATATCGGCGTTTTTAGTCGCCGGGTCGTCGTTGAAATAAACGTCCAGCACCGCCACCATTTCGTTGGCCGAGCAGGTCAGGTAGTTCGGCGTATCGGTAAATTTGCCACTATCGCCGTTTTCGAGGTTGACGTGTACCGTCCCGGAGGCGTCGCTGTCGGCGGCGATGAAATAATCTTCAGTCGGCCAGCCGTGTTCGCTTTCCATCTGTCCGCCCGCATGTTCGCTGTACAAATGCGCCAGCGACGACTGATCCGGCACCTGGCCGGTGCCGCACTGCGCGGTGGCCGACGCCACGGAGTTAAATGTCGCCCACTGTTCGTTGTTTTCGTCGAACTGGCCGTCTTTATGGCTGGCCTCCACCGCCAGCAGCGGACGTTTGTACAGGTTGCCCGCATCCACCACGCCGCGCATATGGCCCCACATGTTGGCGCCCTCCACGTCCGGGCTGGTGACCACGGTGAAAATTACGCTAAAGGACAGCTCGACGTTGCCGCCTTCGTCGTCCGGCATCACGATGCGGATAGGCGTTTCGACCCCCATACCGCTGTTGTGTTTTAACGTCAGATGCGCCTGGCCGTTGACGTCAGTCACGCCGGTATAGTGTTCCGGCGAGGAGGCGCTCATGCCTTCGGAATCGACGGTGACCCGCTGGTTATCCCACGCGTCCTGATGCTCCCCTTTGCGGTTTGTCGCCGGGTCGATAAACAGCTCCATATAACGGTAAGGCAGCGGTTTTTGCGTGTCCCGGTCGACTACAGTCATCGTCAGATTGATCTCGTCCCCCACCTGCGCTTTATACGGCCCCACCGGAGAAAGGGTAATCTGCGGGTGCGCCGCAGGCTGGGCTTTATCCACACAACTGACCAGCAGCGTGTCGCTGTCGGCGGCCCTGACGACCGATGCGCTGTTCATATGCACTGCGGAATGGTAGCCGCTCAGTTGGTTTTTGGTCGACGACCAGTATTCGGCATCGTCCGTCGCCGGCCAGCCGGTGTACGTCGCCAGTGTGCTGTGCTCATGCCTGAACGCCACCAGTTGTTCGGCGTCCGGCAGAATATTGCAATGGTTATCGGCGCCGTTCCAGTCGAACAGCGCCCAGGTTTCGTTGGTATCGTCGACGCGGCTGTCCGCGCCGCTCGCTTCCGCCAGCAGTTTCGGGCGGGTGAAGGTGTAAGTCGTACCGTTCAGCGTCGCGGTAGCGCTCTCTATCATGTGGCCGTACATATTGGCCTTATCGCTGTCCGGACTGGTGATGGTGGTGAAAATGACGTCGACATTGTCGGTCAGCGTGGGATAGTTTTGCGAAGAGACGATAAGTCGCGTTTTTACCCCCGGACCGTTCTCTTGCGTTACCACCACCGTGGCGTTGCCCTGCCCGTCCGTTACACCATGATATTCTGTTTGCGCAGTCGTTAACTCGGTATTGCCAACGCGCACCGGGTTAGCGTTATTGACCACACCCTGGCGATTTATTGCATCCTCGCGACGGATCACAAACGGCGCATTGATCGCAGGTTTGCCATCACACGCTTTGGTGGTGACAGTAAGAGTAACACTTTCTCCGACCTTAACTTTCGATGCTTCAAAACTGGCATCGACATGATCGCCGCTCACAGAAACAGGGTCGCTCACCGCTGGTTTGATATTCAGCGTCACTTTCGGGCTTAACAGCGGAATGGTCGCATAATTCGGCACCCCGGTATTCGTAAAGAGCCACAGCGCGGGAACGTTGGTTTCATCTTCCACCTGCGCCCAGGCCACCAGCTGTCGCCCGGCGAGGTTTTGGGCGCAAAAGGTCAGGTTCGGAACCGGCTGCGGCGAGAGCGGCGTATCGGGCGTGGCGGCATCGGCCCATACCAGACCCATGGCGGGCGGCTGGCGGTTTTCCCAGGCGATGGTGGGCGGATCGCTAAAGAGATCGCCTTCGGTATCGGTGGAATTGACCGCCTGCATCGAAGTTGAGGCAGCATCCGCGCTAAAATCGCGCGGCATGGCGCTGAATTCAATATCGTGGGTTTTGGTAGGGTCGAGCAGCGTACTGCCCTGATACAGGGGAATAATCGCGCCGTCGGCCAGCGGCGCGGTGCCGTTAACCGCGCCGGTAACTGAGTTCAGCTCTTGCCAGGTTCCGCCCTTCAATAGCGCCTGCGCAGGCGCGATCGACGCTGCAAACATGATCAGTAATGTCAGTAAGAAATGTACAACTTTATTCACTTGCCGATTCCCGTCCATGAGCGATAGCTACCCGTTTTCATTTTCTGTCGTGATTCAACCCACTTTGCTTAGCGCGCGGCTAAGCAAAGTGCGCGGAAAATACCACTCCCCGCAGGGAGTGGTATGTTGAGGACAACTTATTTGCGTTTGTAGTCGATGGACAAAGCAAAGCCCTGGACACCGTCGCTACCCACGGTAACGCCGCCTTCCGCACCCTCGAACGCTGCTTTCGCGTCGACATTGGTGACAGGGATGACAAGGTCTTTATCATTCCAGCTTTCGTTGACGATACCGCCGCTACCGGTACCTGCAATTTTACTGGTGCCGACGAATTTCCAGCGGTAGTCATACTGGTCGGTAACGTTTTCACCGGCATCATAGGTACCGTTGCCGTTCTTATCGCTCCACAGCAATACCTGATAGGTGGTATTCGTTTTGAGTGTCGTCCCTGAATTCTTCAACAGGTTGGTATTCGAATCTTTCTCATGAATAACCACATGGACGTTTTCATCCACCACCGGACCTTCCGGAATTTCGTCATCATCCGAACCACCGCCCGCATCGGTCGACAGGTCTTTCAACAGCAGTTCGGTTGCCACGGCAGGGTCACCGGTGGTAGTGGTTGGCGTGATTTTGATACCGATATAACGATCCGCATCAGCGGCCTGGATTTCATAACTGTCACCAGTACCAAGATCTTTGGGGTCGCTGCCATTCTGATCGCTAAAGCTCACCCATTTCACGGTGGCTTTAGTTGCCGTGTTGTCGGTGTCCAGGTCGCCTTCCGTATCGCCAATCGCCCAGTTCACCGTGACCTTATCGCCAACGTGGAACTGCTTATCGCCTTCGGTCACAATTTTACGATCGCCGCGATCGATAGTTACCGTTACGTGATCTTTGTCGGTATCCGCAGTTTTATCCGCCGCACGGGTAATCCACGGCACCGTACCCTGAATGGTGCCCGTCTGTTCAGAGACAATCTGCCACTGCCCCGATTTCAGATTACCGTTCGCCGCCACCGCTGGCGCGGCGCAATATCCGGCAACCACTAATGCTAAAGCGACCTTCGTCAGCCGCCGTTTTACTGTTGCTTGCATTCAGACTCTCCTTTTTCTCCAAATTCAGCGGCTGGCTGGTCAGCCATAACGCTGACGCTATTTCTGGCTATACGTAACGCGTATGCCGTAACCCTGAACGCCATCTTCCTCATTGGCGGCAAACTTCTGCGCCGCCTCTTTATTGGTTACTGGCAGGACAAGATCTTCATTCATGGTGTTGGCCAGCGCGCCGGTATGTCCGTTTGTACTCTGCCCGGTAAACTCCCACTGGTAGTCGTACAGCGCCATCTCTTCTTCCGTGAGCTGCTCGGACATCTGAAAAACATTGTCTTTATTCTTGTCGCGCCACAGCAGGAAACGGTAAGCATTATTGACCGTAGGGTGCTTATCTTCTTTGCCGATAAGGTTGACAGGGTTGGCGGCTTTGACCTGATAAATCACCGCATTCAGCGCGCTCAGGTTGTCGCCGATAAAAGTGACGTCAACGTAGTTACTGTCGCCATAGGCGTCTGCTTTCGCCTTCCAGCGGAAAGTGCCCGGCAGGGTGCTGGAAAGCGTCACCGTCCCCGCTTCTTTATCACGGCTGGCAATAAACACGCAGGGGGTTTCCGTGGTGCAGGGCGTCTGGGCCAGGGTGACTTTTTTATCATTGCTGTCGTACAACACGGGCGTCATGGCATCGTCCACCAGTTCGTTACCATTGCGATCCGTGGAGTCGCCAAAGGAATCGGTGATCAGGAGATCCATCACCACGCCGTCTTCGCCATCGGCCAGCGCGCTGGCTTCATGGCTGTGATCGCTGCGATCGGTATCGGCAATGTTGTCGACGATCAGCTCAATTTTGCGATCCTGCTGGACGGTGATTTCCACCACGCCAGAGTTCTGCTTATTGCCCTTTTCGTCTTCCAGCGTCATGCGTACTTTCCAGGTGTTCAGGGCGGTGCGCTGCTCTTCGGTATCGGCGTTAACCCAGGCAGGAAGCACCAGATTCCAGCTGTTATTGTTGCCTTCGGTTAACGCATTAGCTTTTACTACCGGCATCACCAGCGTACGGGCGGCGTTGTTTTTCGCCTGCCAGGAAGCAGAAATAATTTTGTAATGGTGGTTAATCAGCGCGTTGACCGTCCACTTACATTTCTCCAGCCCCACCGCGGCCTCAGGCGTATCTTCAATCACGCATTCCGGGTGTTCGTTGGTGGCGTCAGCCTTCAGCCACAACGTGACGTCCAGCGGATCTTTCTCGCGATATTCGAGAATGATGAAATTGTTACGATCGACAAAATCGGTGCGGCTGCCCATTAAGGAGTGCTGGATTTTAACGTTTTCCGGATCGAGCTGCGCCGCCAGCGGCGTGCCTATCTGGTAGTTCACGGTCGCGTTAACGCTAAAATCGTTACTATCGCCAGTACCGGCTTTGTAATCCGTACCAACCGTGACCAGCGGTACCGGCGTATATTCCAGCCCCAAAGTGACGGCATGAGGATCTTTTTGCAGATTATCGGTGCCAAACAGCGCTACTTCATCGCCGTAGTACTGTTCGTAAACTAATTTAGCGCCAAGCTGCGGATAAAACGGCAGCCAGCTTTCCATGCGGATATCCCAGCCGCGCGCGGGTCGCTCTTCATAAAAGTCGAAATCTTCGGAGTCTTTCCAGTCAGAAAGAGGATGGTAATAGTTGCCGGAGAATTTCAGGTAATCCGTCCAGGCTTCGGTTCCCAGACCTAATCGACGGTGACCGCGCGTAAAATCGTAGTCATAGAATGCGTTGCCGCCAAGCAGCCAGTTGCCGACGTTCTGGCGAACGCCAAGCCCAAAGTTACCAATGGTGCGGTCTTCCTTACGCTGAGCCGAAATCTGGCTAAAGAAAAGCGTGCTCTGATTGTCATACCAGGGAATAAAATAATCCAGCGAACTGCCGTCCAGATCGCCGCCTTCGCCCACGGACAGGCTGGTACGGATCTTGCCATAAGGTGACATTACACCTTCAAGATATGACTGTGCTGAGGAAGTGATTTGGTTTTGCAAATAGCTACGCGCCTGGGATTCCAGCGCTTCCGGGGTGAGATTATCAAAGCCCTGGGTGGCGGAATTAATAAAGTAGTCAGCGCCCTGTTCTTTAAAGGACTTTCCTTTATTTTCCTGTTCTTCTTTTTTCGCGGATTCGCTGGCTAAATCAGGCAGAGAGGAGTGGCTTTCATCATTTGCAGATACAGAGTTATCTGCGCCGGAAGCCGCAACTGAGACTCCAGACACTAATAGCAAAACCAGAATGCGAATCCTTCGCACCATATGATATCCCTGTCGTTAAATAAACACGCCTCGATGAAAAGATATTATATGGATGATTCAGATGGAATCATAACTAACAGGCCTAAATATATTCCTAAAAAGAAAATTTTAATATGAAACAGACTTATAATATTGATATAATAAATAAAAAGAAAGCTTTTATTTATTTCTAATATTAATTTTTGGGAATAATATTCTCTATAAATAGTTGAATCAATAAAAAGAATAAAATAGCCGCCGGGCAGGATACTATGCGGATATTACGGGAGTATCGAATAATGCTTTTGCCCTTAGCCGGATAAGACGTCGGCGCCTCTGCTCTGCGGCGCAACGTCGACAGCGGTTTTATTGATCGGAAATGACGAAGTTAACCCGTTTTTTTGAAATTAAACCATGACCGTTCTGGCAAAAATAGTCCACTGCGCCGCAGGCTTTCAAAACCTGTAACGGCTGGCGGCAGTCAGGACAAATTGCCTGTAACGAGAAATCTTTAGCGCATGTCTCGCAATGCGCTGTATCGCCATTGCGCTCCAGCGCGTGATGGCAAACGGGGCAGGTTATTTCCATAACATTCTCCTCAGGCGCATGACTCACTTTTACTTGAAAGGCCTGATAGCGCAGCGCTTGTCAGGCCTGGAATATTACTGAAAAAGCATTACTTGCTTTTCTTGATATGTTTCATCAGACGCTTACGTTTGCGCATTTGCGTTGGCGTCAGTGTGTTACGCTTGTTCGCATACGGGTTCTCCCCTTCTTTAAACTGAATGCGAATCGGCGTCCCCATCACTTCCAACGACTTGCGGAAGTAGTTCATCAGATAGCGCTTATAGGAGTCTGGCAGATCTTTTACCTGGTTGCCGTGAATCACCACAATCGGCGGGTTATAGCCGCCAGCGTGGGCATATTTCAGTTTCACACGGCGACCGCGCACCAGCGGCGGCTGATGATCTTCCACCGCCATCGTCATGATACGGGTCAGCATCGCAGTGCTCACCCGGCGAGTGGAACTGTCGTAAGCCTCGCGTACGGACTCAAACAGGTTGCCGACGCCGCTGCCGTGTAGCGCAGAGATAAAATGAACGCGGGCAAAATCAATAAAGCCCAGACGGAAATCCAGCGTCTCTTTCACCTGCTCTTTGACTTCCTGGCTCAGGCCATCCCATTTGTTGACTACGATAACGAGTGAGCGCCCACTATTAAGGATAAAGCCCAGCAGAGACAAATCCTGGTCGGAGATCCCCTCGCGCGCATCGATGACCAACAGTACGACGTTAGCGTCTTCAATCGCCTGCAACGTTTTAATCACCGAGAACTTTTCTACCGCATCGGTGATTTTTCCGCGCTTACGCACCCCCGCCGTGTCAATCAGCACATATTCCCGTTCGTCGCGTTCCATCGGGATATAAATGCTGTCGCGAGTGGTGCCCGGCATGTCGTATACCACCACGCGCTCTTCGCCGAGAATACGGTTAGTGAGTGTGGACTTACCTACGTTCGGGCGACCGACAATCGCCAGCTTTATCGGCAGGCTTTGCGGGTCAAAATCATCTTCCGGCACTTCTTCGCCATTTTGTTCCGCCTCGAACTGCGCCCAGTATTCCGCGTCTTCATCCACCTCTTCCTGCGGCGCGACATCATCCATCCACGGCAGAAGCACATGTTCCAGCAGGCTCAATACGCCGCGACCATGTGAGGCGGCGATAGGGTAAATTTCGCCTAATCCCAGCGAGTAAAAATCGACAACCGCCTGATCGGGATCGAGACCATCTGTTTTATTCGCCACCAGGAAGGTCGGTTTTTCACGGGAACGCAGATGTTTGGCAATCGCTTCATCCGCCGGCATCAGGCCAGCGCGCGCATCTACCATGAATAACACTACATCCGCTTCTTCAATCGCCAGCAGCGACTGTTCCGCCATCCGCGTTTCGACGCCGTCTTCGGTGCCGTCAATACCGCCGGTGTCGATACAGATAAACTCGCGGCCTTCAACTTCCGCACGACCGTACTTACGGTCACGAGTCAGACCCGGGAAATCCGCAACCAGCGCATCTCGGGTGCGGGTCAGACGGTTAAATAGCGTGGATTTTCCGACGTTAGGGCGCCCGACAAGCGCGACCACAGGTACCATGTTTAAAGCCTCATTAAAAAAATCATCAGACAACGCGCGCATTTTGCGCCATTGTTAAAAACAGGAAAACGGCCCCTACACCAGGAGCCGTTTTTTAAAACGCACAACCGTGACGATTAACGCGTAATCGCGTAGACCGTACCGTCTTTGGCCTGGATGAGCAGTTTACCATCCGCCACCGTCGGTTCGGTCAGAAAACCGGAACTGTCTACTTTTTGTTGGGCCACAAAACGCCCGTCATCAACATTAATCCAGTGCAGATAACCTTCGCTATCGCCGACGACTAAATCACCATTATACAGCACCGGGGAGGTCAGCAAACGGTGCAGCAGATCGCTTTGCGTCCACAGCGTTACGCCGCCGTCAGTGGTCAGCGCCAGCACGCGATCGTTCTGATCGACCAAGTAGATACGGTCGCCGTCGACGATAAAGTCATTGACCGAACCCAGCTCGCGTTTCCACATAATCTGACCACTGCGCAGATCCAGCGCCGTTAAGTTACCATTATACGCCAACGCGTAAACGACGCCGTTTACCACAACCGGCGTGGTATCAACGTCGCTCAGACGGTCAATTTCCGTTGGGCCAGTGGCCTGGGAGATACGCTGTTGCCAAATCATCTGGCCTTGTTGCATCAACACGGCGCTGACGCGACCATTATCACCACCAACGATAGCCGCGCCGAACGCGGTTGCCGGCGCAGATTCCCCGCGCAGCGACAGCGAAGGCATATCCAGGTTCACCGTCCATTTAATGGCGCCATCTGCCTGATTTAGCGCCTGCAACTGACCGTTGCTGGTATGGATAAGGACAATTCCATCACTGACAACCGGACGAGACAACGCTTCGCCTGCGACCTTCGTCTGCCATGCTGTGGTACCGTCGCTGGTATTCAGCGCATAAACCTCGGCCTTTTCACTGCCGATATAGACGTGACCGCCCGCGACAGTGACGCCGCCGGACAACAACGCGGACGAACGAGAGAACCAGCCGTCTTTCTCGCCCAGATTCACAGACCAGATCTCTTTGCCATCATCCGCATTGAGCGCTTTTACCACGCCCGCGCGATCGGCTGCATAGACCACGTTATCTGCCATTACCGGATGAAGGTTAGAATAAAATTCGCCAATTCCGTTACCGACAGAGGTGCTCCAGACAGTGGTCGGGGTAAACTGGTTTTCAACCTGCGGTAATGGAGACATCTTGACGACATCTTCTTCGCCGCTAAACAGTGAACAGCCGCTGAGCAGGGTAACGGAAAGCAACCCTGGCAGAAGTAATTTACGCAATTGCATCGGGTCCCTCTCAGATGGACAAATTATTGATTTTCATCTGCATCATTTCGCTCAACGCCGGAGAAGCATCGCTATTGACGCCCGCTTCCCATGCGCTGCGCGCGCCTTTTTTATCACCCTTACTCAGCAACGCTTCGCCGCGCAAATCAGCGACAATGGCCGTCCATCCTTCGCCTTTAACGGCATCCAGAGTTTTCAGCGCGGCGTCAGCTTGCTTAAGCTGTAACTGAACGCGAGCGAGACGCAGATTAATCACCGCTTTGAGATTTTCATCGCTGGTGGCCGCCAACCCCTGCTGCAACTGGGCTTCGGCTTTTTTAAGTTCATTCTTATCCACAAACTGCTGCGCCAGTTCCATAGACGCCAGCGCACCATAGGTATTTTTATTCTCAGCCGCGAATTTTTCAGCGGCGGGAATGCTATCCGGCTTATCGGCGCTTACCGCCGTCACCGCATTTTGATACGCCAGAGAAGCAGCACGCGCGGACTCCGTCTGATGGCTGCTCCAGTAACGCCAGCCAACCAGCGCGCCAACCCCTAAAATCACTCCGACAGCCAGCGCTTTGCCGTTTTCGGCAAAGAAGCGTTTAATCGCATCCACCTGGTCGTGTTCGTTCTCGTAAATTTCCACGCTGTCCTTCTCCTTAGCCCAATAAAGTGCGCAAATGCGCGGCGACGCTGTCCTGCGCCACTGCCGTTTGCTCACCGGAGCGCAAATCCTTCACTACAACTGTCCCATCGGCGACTTCAGATTCGCCAAGAACCAGTGCAATACGGGCGCCCCACTTATCGGCGCGGGCAAACTGTTTCTTAAAGTTGCCGCCGCCGTGGTTTGTCATTAGCTTCACGCCTGGCATTTCATCGCGCAGCCGCTCCGCCAGCGTCATTGCCGCAGACTGCGTTTGTGCGCCGGCAGCTACCAGGTATATATCGACAACAGGAGAGGCAATAAATTCCGGATTAACTGCCTGAACTAACAAAACAAGTCGTTCCAGGCCCATCGCAAAGCCCACTGCCGGGGTAGCGCGACCGCCCAGTTGTTCCACCAGACCGTCATAACGACCACCCGCACAGACAGTGCCTTGTGACCCCAGACTGTTTGTTACCCATTCAAATACGGTGCGGTTGTAGTAATCCAGACCGCGTACCAGACGCTGGTTGACGGTGTAGGCAATCCCCGCCGCGTCCAACAATTTACACAGGCCGGCAAAGTGCTCGCGTGAATCGTCATCGAGATAGTCGCCGAGAGCGGGCGCGTCGTTGAGCAGCGCCTGTACGTCCGGATTTTTTGAATCCAGCACGCGCAGCGGATTGGTATACATGCGGCGTTTGCAGTCTTCGTCCAGCGTCTCTTGATGCTGTTCGAGGAACGCGACCAGCGCATCGCGATAGTTCGCACGCGCCTCTAACGAACCAATAGAGTTCAGCTCCAGGCTAACGTGTTCAGCGATGCCCAGCGCGCGCCACCAGCGTGCGGTCAGCATAATCAGCTCCGCGTCAATATCCGGGCCTTGTAAGCCGAAGACTTCGGCGCCTAGCTGATGGAACTGACGGTAGCGGCCTTTTTGCGGACGCTCATGACGGAACATTGGGCCGATATACCACAAACGCTGTTCCTGATTGTACAGGAGACCATGTTCGATGCCGGCGCGTACACAGCCCGCCGTACCTTCAGGGCGCAATGTCAGGCTATCGCCGTTGCGATCCTCAAAGGTGTACATCTCTTTTTCAACCACGTCAGTAACTTCACCGATCGCGCGTTTGAATAACGGGGTCTGCTCTACAATCGGCAAGCGGATTTCACTGTAACCGTAGCTGCCGAGCACGTTTTTGAGTGTGCCTTCAATGCGCTGCCAGATGGCGGTTTCGCCAGGCAGATAATCGTTCATGCCGCGAATGGCTTGAATGTTTTTTGCCACGTTTATTCTCTTTCTGAATATAAAAATGAACCCTCAGCGCTTCCCCGAACGAACCGGGAGCCATGCGGGTTCAATCATACACGGGAAGCGCGCCGCTTCCCATCACGTTCTTATTTTTCAACCTGCAGCACGTCAATCCGACGCGCTTCATCAAGTTGACTTGCTTTCGCGCGAATACGGGATTCAAGCTGCGCGATCATATCGTCGTTATCGAGTCTGTCCTTACGCACGCCGTCTTCATACAGGCCGCTTTTCTTATTGCCGCCCGTCACACCCAGCGTCGATACCAGCGCTTCGCCCGGCCCGTTCACTACGCAACCGATGATCGAGACGTCCATCGGGGTGATGATATCTTCCAGACGCTGCTCCAGCGCGTTCACCGTGCCGATAACGTCGAACTCCTGGCGAGAACAGGTCGGGCAAGCGATGAAATTGATGCCGCGCGCGCGAATGCGCAGCGACTTCAGGATATCAAAACCGACTTTGATCTCTTCCACCGGGTCGGCCGCCAACGATACGCGCAGCGTGTCGCCGATGCCTTCCGATAACAGCAGACCTAAACCGATCGCCGACTTGACCGCCCCGCTACGCGCGCCGCCCGCTTCGGTGATCCCCAGATGCAGCGGCTGATCGATCTGTTTAGCCAACAAACGATAAGACTCAACGGCAAGGAATACATCGGACGCTTTTACGCTCACTTTGAACTGATCAAAGTTGAGACGATCAAGATGATCCACATGGCGCATGGCTGATTCCAGCAACGCCTGCGGCGTCGGCTCACCGTATTTTTCCTGCAGATCTTTTTCCAGCGATCCGGCGTTTACGCCGATACGAATAGGGATGTTTTTGTCGCGCGCGCAGTCCACCACCATACGAATACGTTCTTCGTTACCGATATTGCCGGGGTTGATACGCAAGCAATCAACGCCGTATTCCGCTACTTTCAGCGCAATGCGGTAGTCGAAGTGAATATCGGCAACCAGCGGGACGTTAACCTGCTGTTTGATAAGCTTGAACGCTTCGGCGGCGTCCATTGTCGGTACAGAAACACGAACAATATCTGCGCCAACGCGCTCCAGCGCTTTGATCTGATTAACCGTCGCTTCCACGTCAGTGGTACGCGTGTTAGTCATCGACTGGACGGCGATAGGGGCGCCATCGCCAATCGGCACATTCCCAACGTAAATACGTGTCGATTTTCTACGTTGAATCGGAGCCTGGTTATGCATGAAAAACCTCCCGCGTTACCCGTCTGTTACTGCGCCGGTGTCGGTTCGGCATTAAGGGTCAGACGCGCAACCTGATTAGTTCTGATAAAGCGGCTCAGATCGACAGGTTTTCCTTGATACTGGATCTGCACCGCGGCCGGCGCGCCAATTTTAAGTTTATAAGGCGCCTGACCGGTTAGGTTTAAATTACCATCTTTACGCTGCATACCGCTAAACAGCTTCTTACCCGTGGCGTCAGTGACTTCGAGCCAGCAGTCAGCGGTAAAATTCATCACCAGCGCGTTCGGATCGGCAGCAGGCGCCGCTACGCCAGCCTGACTGGTCGGCAGCGCGGACGGCGTCTCCGTTGCCGCTGGCGCGGCAGATGTCGCAGCCGTATCGACATTCGCCTGCGAAGGCGCGACTACCGTATTTTGCGTTGCCGCCGCCGTTGGCGCTGGCGTTTGCGTCGCCGCCGTCGAATCAACCGGCGTCGCAGGCGCCGGAGCCGTTTGCGCTGGCGTCGTATCCTGGCTTGTCACGGCACCGGTGTCCAGCGGTACGCTTTGGCCGCTGTCTTTATCTGCGTTCAGTTCAGCCGTGCTTTGATCGGCCATCGTCGTGATCTCTTCCTGCTGCGCCTTGTGGTTCTGCCACCACCAGGCGCCGGTCAGCCCTACGACCACAAACAGTACCAGCCAGGTAAAAGACATTAACCAGCCGTCGCGTTTTTTACGACGCTTTCCTAATGAGAAACTCTGCATCGGGGCGACTTTGGCGGCGCGCAGCGGGGCCTGCTTTTCCAGCCCCGGCAGCAGTTCCTCTTCTGGAACATGCACCAGACGCGCATATGAGCGGATATATCCGCGCAGGAAGGTTGAAGCAAGATCGGACGGCGCCTTATCTTCTTCAATATCGCGTACCGTAGAAACCTTCAGGCAAAGTCGCTCAGCGACAGCCTGCTGGCTGAGTCCGAGTTGTTCACGGGCATTGCGCAGACGAACGCCGGTGGTTTGTGCTTCATTTTGGTCGTGCGTGGCTTCAGTATTCATTCGCTACAGCTACAGGTACGTGTAAATTAAGATTCAGGCGCCGACGAGCCGTAATGCCCGCCCACACCGCGAAACATCAGGTTAGTTAACCTTAGTCAGACAGTATAAGCCTGTCAGGCCGCAGATGACAAAACCGCTAAGACACAAGGCTAAACTCTTGTTGCACCATTACATACTGCCTTAAAGTCGACAAAAACGCACCGTTATTATTGACCAGACAAGTACAACGCCAGACATTATTCAACTGACATTGCGCCACGGTATAATGAATGCCCCGTGGCGCAACTGCTATCAAATAGCCTTGATGTCAATCACCTCTCCCTGCATACGCTTACGCAGAGTACGTTTAGTACGGTCAATCACATCGCCTGCCAACTGTCCGCATGCCGCATCAATGTCATCGCCACGCGTCTTGCGTACGATGGTCGTGAAACCATAACTCATCAAAACTTTAGAAAAACGATCGATACGGCTGTTAGAGCTGCGGCCATACGGCGCGCCAGGGAACGGGTTCCACGGAATCAGATTAATCTTGCAAGGCGTCTCTTTTAATAGCTCCGCCAGTTGATGCGCGTGTTCAGTGCCGTCGTTGACGTGGTCAAGCATCACGTATTCAATCGTCACGCGCCCCTGATTGGCGTTGGATTTCTCCAGATAGCGGCGAACCGCGCCCAGGAACGTTTCGATATTGTATTTTTTGTTGATCGGGACGATTTCGTCGCGAATAGTGTCATTCGGCGCATGTAAGGAGATAGCCAGCGCGACATCTATCATATCGCCCAGTTTATCCAGCGCAGGCACCACGCCGGACGTTGAGAGCGTGACACGACGTTTGGACAGGCCGAAACCAAAGTCATCGAGCATAATTTCCATCGCCGGTACGACATTGGTCAGGTTAAGCAATGGCTCGCCCATCCCCATCATGACCACGTTGGTGATCGGACGCTGGCCGGTGACTTTGGCCGCGCCGACGATTTTCGCCGCACGCCAGACCTGACCGATAATTTCCGATACGCGCAGGTTGCGGTTAAAGCCCTGCTGCGCAGTTGAACAAAACTTGCACTCCAGCGCGCATCCTACCTGTGAAGAGACACACAGCGTAGCGCGGTCGTCCTCCGGGATGTAGACCGTTTCAACGCGCTGATCGCCGACAGCAATCGCCCACTTAATGGTGCCGTCTGAGGAACGCTGCTCTTCAACGACCTCCGGCGCGCGGATTTCCGCGACCTCTTTTAATTTGCCGCGCAACACTTTGTTGATGTCGGTCATCTCATCAAAATTATCGCAGCAATAGTGATACATCCATTTCATCACCTGATCGGCGCGGAAAGGCTTTTCACCTAAGTTTTTAAAAAACTCGCGCATCTGCTGACGGTTGAGATCCAGCAGGTTGATTTTTGTTTCGTTGTTAAGAACTACCGGGGTACTGCTTTCAGGTGTGACAATTTGTTCAGACATATGCTATTCCGGCCTCGTTATTACACGTTATGGCCCCTGGAGGGTTGAAAAAAGAAACGCCCCGGTAAGCTTACTGCTCGTCCGGGGGCGCTGCATTGTACAAATTCTGGCGTAAGGATGCCACGTCTGCACGCGGCATTAGCAAAAATAATATTTGAACCGATAATTTATCGCCAACGCATTTGCAGCGTGAAAGACGAAGGAGATTAACGGGTGCGCGGGCACACTTCGCCTTCACCGAAGAAAAAGGCGATTTCGCGCTGCGCGGATTCCAGCGAATCCGAACCGTGGGTGCCGTTTTCAGTTAAGCTATCAGCGTAGTCGGCGCGCAGCGTACCCGCCAACGCGTTCGCCGGATTGGTGGCGCCAAGCAGATCGCGGTGACGCTGTACCGCATTTTCACTTTCCAGCACGGATACCACGATAGGGCCAGAGGTCATGAACTCCACCAGACCGTCAAAGAACGGCTTGCCGTCGTGCTCAGCATAGAAGCCGCGCGCCTGCTCAACGGTCAGGTGCAGCATTTTAGTGCCAACAATTTTGAACCCTGCAGCTTCAAAGCGCGCAAAGATGCTGCCAATAACGTTTTTTGCCACCGCGTTGGGTTTAATGATGGAAAAAGTCCGTTCAATAGCCATGTTTACCTCTGAAATATGTTCTGTTGTTATGTCAGGCGCGGATTATAAAGAGCATCCCATCAATTGCCTATGGATGCAGGTAACATTTTTTTAAAATAAAATGAGCATTAGCAACAAAAGTTAAAGGCGCACAGCAAACTCAGGGGACTGACACAGCACGCAGTGCGTGTGTTCAGGCGTGAGAGCATGGAAAGTACGTTTGCAGCTTTCGCAGGTGAGCGTATGCACCGCACTATGCCGCGTTGACGCGGGTTCCACGTCAAACCGCAGCCGCAGCGCCTGATGCGGACATACCGCCGCACAGCCGCCGCATCCCGTACAACGCGCCGCAGCTATCGTCAGGGTATTGTCGTCAAACTGGATAACGTTCTCCGGGCAGCTTCGCCAGCAGGCGCCGCACATCCTGCACTCTTGCGGACTGATTTCGGGTACGCATTCGCTGAACGCGGAAAACGCCTGTCTGAGACGCCGTTTCCCCGGCTCGACGGCGCACGGGGTAATGGCGTCGCGCGGAACATGAAACAGAGTGCGCCGCGAGGCGTTAATCTCCGCGCCGACAACGTGTTTGAAAGACCAGCCCGGCTCGCCGTAGCGGCGCAGCGCTAAATTTAGCCCCGCCAGCGCCATCAGCCACTGCGCCGATCGCTCCACCGCAATATCAATAAAGCGAATACCGTACTGGCTGTGCCAGAGAAGCAGTTCATCGACCGTTGGCGCCTGTAGCGAAAACGGCCCCACCAACGTATCCCCCTGCACAAAGCGTTTAACCGGTTTGATACCGGTAATGGCGTCAACAGGACAGACAAACAGACAGTCGCCACAGGCTATGCAGCGTGTCGTATCTATGCTGACCTGCCCCTGCGCCAGCGAAAACGCCTGCGCCGGACAAACATCGGCGCAAGCGCGGCAGGAAGAAAAACGAAAGCGACGACGGACGCAGGCCTGCGTCACGTCTACCGCCGGATCGATCGTCAGGTTAACCATCAGCCAATACTAAAGAAGACGTAGCGCAGCATAATCTCGCCGAGAAGCAGCAATACGCTGCCCGCCACCAGCGTCCCTCTGGCGTTTCGCAGACCGCCTGCGGCAAAGCAGAGCATTCCCGCCGCTGAGACACACCAGCCGAGAAGATAGACGTCACGCAACTGCGCCAGCGCCTGTAGCGGATGATGCGGGAAAGTGACGACCGTCGTATCCACCGCATTAATATCCGCCAGCCATAGCGGCTGCATGATCAGGCGAATCAGCACCATCAGTGCGACCACCACCACAGCGCAGCGCATTGCGGCGCCAGCGTTGCGCAGATAAGCCAGCGCAATGACTACCGAGCCGATAATGCCTGACGAGCCAAAGAACAGCGCCAGCGTGTTGCTATGCTGCCAGGTCGCCACCGAGGCATGGATATAAACCTGCGCCATGCAGAATACATCCACCAGCCCGAACGCTGCCGCCAGCGCCAGCAGCGGCTGCCAGCCTGGCTTTCGGAAAAACAGCAGCACAACCCCCAGTCCCAGCGCCGCCAGATAAAGGCTGGCAAAGACGATTTCGCGACTCAGCCACGAACTGGCGACATGACGTAACGCATTTAGCGCATTCAGGGGATAGCCCATGTGCAGCGCTGAAGCAAGCAGCCCCACGCAGGCCAGTACAAACGCCCCCGCCATCGCGGGAAGCGCGCCGCGTGCAGGCACGCGTCCCTCTACGGCGTACTGGCGGCCCAACGCCAGCCACACTGTCACGCCCACGGCCCCTTGCAAACAGAGCGTAAAAATCAGCAGCGGTAACTCATGCATGGCGTTTACCCTCTTTTTCTGCGCCCTGATGCGCTTTGACAACCAGATTAGGTTTGGTTATGGATGAATCTGGCAGCCCGTTAACGTCGCATACGCTACCGTACTTCGCGCGCAGTTCATCAATCGGACCAAACTTGATGGCCTCCAGCGGACAGGTTGCAACACAGACGGGCGGTTCACCTTTCGCCAGTAAATCAACGCACATGTCGCACTTGGACATTTGGCCAGTCTGCTCGTTAAGCTGCGGCGCGCCGTAAGGGCAGGACCAGGCACAATAGCCACAGCCGACGCATTTGTCGGTATCAACGCACACGATGCCGTCGCCCGGGCGTTTATGCATAGCGGTAGTCGGGCAATTTTTGGTGCAGACAGGATCCGCACAGTGGTTGCAGGAAATGGAAAGCGTATAAGCAAATACGTTATTGCTGACCCCGCCCTGCCCGGTCGGGATGAAACTTCCGCCCTTGACTTCATAGACGCGGCGGAAACGACGGCCTACTTCCAGATTGTTTTTGTCTTTGCAGGCCACCTGGCAGGCTTTACAACCGGAGCAGCGTGAGGAGTCGATGAAAAATCCCAGTTGTTTATCGCTCACCGGCGGGTAATGTGTAAACTGACTCATGCTTTAGCCACCTCCACCAGCATGGTTTGATGTGAATTTCCTTTCGCCAGCGCGGTAATACGGGCCGAGCTGAGGACGTTCGCACAGCCGCCTTTATCAATACCGTTCTCATCCGGCTGCCACCAGGCGCCGGCCTGCATCGCGACAACGCCAGGAATAATGCGCGGCGTCACTTCCGCCGGGATTTCGCAAATCCCGCGTGAGTTATGAATACGCATCATGTCGCCATGCGCAATGCCGCGCGTTTGCGCGTCCTGCGGGTTGATCCACAATGTCTGCTGCTGCACTTCAATCAGCCACGGGTTAGCGTATTGCGTTGAGTTGGCGCGGTTTTTTCCTTTCCACGTAATTAACTGGAGCGGAAAATCTTTCGCCAGCGCATCCTCCGGGCCTTCATGCGCGGGAACGTAGTGCGATAACGCCGGGATTTCCGGATGCTGCATGTCGTACAGGCGCTTCGAGAAGATCTCTATTTTCCCTGACGGCGTCGGGAACGGATGATTTTCCGGATCGCGAATATTGTCTTCAAAGGCGATAAATGGCGCGCTTTTGAACAGATGCTGACGGGTCTTTTGCAGCGTGGCGAAATCCGGCAGATTTTCGTCCGGCATCGCCAGGCGCGTCTGTTCCCAGATGTGTTCAATCCACGCTTTCTCATCGCGCCCCTGGCTAAATTCATTCTCAATGCCTAATTTCGCCGCCACCTCACGTAGCCAGTCGTAGTCGGAGCGCCGCTCAAATTCAGGCTCGATCAGTTTTTCAGAGAGTATCAGGTAGCTTGCCGTGCCCCAGGTTTCACCGATGTTCCAGCGTTCCATAAAGCTGGTTTCCGGCAGCAGTAGATCAGCGTATTTCGCGCTCGGCGTCATAAACAGATCGCTGGCGACAATAAACTGGATCTTTGATTCATCCTCCAGTACGCGTACCGCCTGGTGCAGATCGGGGTTCTGATTCGCCAGATAGTTCCCGGCCAGCGAGAACAGAATACGGATGTTACTGTCCAACTTATCGGCATCTTTCAGCCCCATATCCGGCGTCACTTTGCTGGCGTCGTCTGCGGCCTGCACCCAGTTCATCACCGAAATTTTGGCTTTTACCGGGTTATCCGGCATCTCCGGACCCGCGGCAAATTTACGGTTAGCGCAGCCGCCGTAACCCGCAGCCCAACCGCCTTTGATGCCGACATTACCGGTAATGGTCGCCAGTAGGGTCGAGCCGCGCGCGGTGCGCTCGCCGCAGTTGTGGCGCTGTGGTCCCCACCCCTGAATCAACGCGGCGGGTTTGGTATTCGCGTAATCACGCGCTAACTGGCGAATGGTTTGCGCCGGCACATGGGTGATCTTTTCCGCCCACTCGGGAGACTTAACGACACCGTCTTTGGCGCCGGTCAGATATGCCACCAGCGATTCGTTAGCCGGTACGCCTTCCGGCATTGAGTCTTCATCAAAACCGATAGCGTAGCGCGCAATAAATGCGCGATCGTGCAGATTCTCGCTGATGATGACGTACATCATCGCGTCCATCAGCGCATTGTCGGTGGTGGGCAGCAGCGGGATCCACTGATCCGCCAGCGACGAAACGGTGTCGGAATAGCGCGGATCGACCACGATAAACCGCGTACCGTTCTGCTTCATCTTCTGCAGGAAATAGTTGGTATGACCAAAAATGGTCTCCGTCGGGTTATGGCCCCACAGAATCACCAGTTTGGTCTCCAAAAGCGTATCCAGCGAACTGCCGCTGGCGGCAATGCCGTAAGTATAAGGCGTCGCGGCCGCCGTATTGCCCATACTCACAGAATGGTAGCTTTCGAGATAGCCGCCGGTCAGATTCAGCAGGCGACGCGCCATTTTATCGCCGGAAAAGGTGCCGCCGGAAACGGCGGTGCCAACATGAACATAGCGCGAAGCCGGGCCATATTTTTCAGTAATCGATTTTAAATTATCGGCGATTAAGGTTGTCGCTTCATCCCAGGAAATTCGCTCGAATTTTCCTTCACCGCGTTTTCCTACGCGCTTCATGGGATATTTAAGTCTGTCAGGATGATAAACAAATTTACGGTATGCGCGTCCACGAACACAGGCACGCATCACCGGCATTTGCGCATCCAGCGCATTATCCGGTCGCGTTGAAATTCGCGTCACGATACCGTCACTAACATGCGCCCGAATATCGCATTTGCCCCCGCAGTCAAAAGTGCTGCATGTCTGAACGACTTTTTCCGCAGGCCTGTTTTCAGTTGCCGTCACAGCGCGCGCCTGAGCGGTAGCTGGCGAGGAGACAAACGGTAACGCAATAAGCGCGGAGCTGGCCTGGATAAAGTGGCGGCGAGAAATAGCGGGCTGTTCGCCATTTCCCTGGCTTTTTATATTTTTCATGATCCGACTCGTCAAATAAAAACCCATTCTCACGTTTTTAAGTGTTAGATCTCTTGATATTTATCAAGCTCCCTCATTAAGGGTAATTCCGGAAAAATTAATAATTCTCATTAACTTTAAATTAAATGAAATTCATAATTTATTCTGAAGAGTTGTTAACGTATTAATTCAAAATTAACCGCTGCAACCTGACCGGACTCATCCATTACGACAAGTTGATAACGTCCAGCGATATTGAGTAATAAAGAAAGGCGATTATTTTCGCCATTAACAGGTTCGCCATTTAAAAACCACCAGCGACGCCCTTTACCGCCGGTAGTCGAGACGGGCAGCGTAACGTTTTCCTGGCCTGGCAATTGCCTGATCACCGCGCCATCCCTCACTCCTGACAGCATTAACGGCGCGGCATCATTGCCCTGTAGCGGCGGACAGTGGTCGGACGCCGCGGGCAAGCGGGCGCTACGTCTTTCCGCAGGCGGCAGCCACGGCTCCAGCGGCCGCGGCCAGACGATAAACGTATGCGCACGCGCCTGCGGACAGTCGGCAGCGACACGCCGCCCCGTATCATCCAGCCAGACCGGGAAACGAATACCGTTGATGTCTTCCTGCTCAGGTAACAGCAGCGTGGGCGGCTGGCTGTCATCGAGAAGCCATGTCGCCAGGCGGCGGCGACAGTTGCTGTCTCCGGCAGGCAGAGTCTGTCCGCCCGGCCAGCAAATGACGCCGCGGCTTACCGCCTGCGGACGCGGATCTTCCGGCAGGCGTCCCGTATGCGCCAGTAACAGATTATTGACCTGGTTAAGCAATGGCACCGCGCTGGCAAAACCAAATTGCCCCACCACAGGCGTGCCGTCGGGTCTGCCTGTCCAGATGCCGATGATATAGCGCGCGTTAACGCCAATAGCCCACGCATCGCGATAGCCGTAGCTGGTGCCGGTTTTCCACGCCAACGGCACAATGCGCGGCAGCGCGTTATCCGGCAAGGGTTGCGCTTCATCCGCCATAATCCGTCGAATGATCCACGCCGCTCCCGGCGACATTAATGGTCTTTCCGACAGCGGATCGTCCGGCTGTAACCGTAGTTTCGCCGCTTTCCCATGACGAGCGAACGCGCTGTATGCCGCCGCCATCTCGTCAAGCCGCGCGCCCGCGCCGCCCAGAATCAGCGAAAGATTGGGCGCCGCGCCAGCAGGCAAATATAGCGGCAGGCCGACGTTACGCAGTTTTGCCGCAAATCGTTTCGGCCCATAGGCTTCAAGTACCTGAACGGCAGGCAGATTCAGCGAGCGTACCAGCGCGTCGCTCATGCTGACCGGGCCGTGAAATCCGCTGTCGAAGTTTCCCGGGCGGTAATCTCCGGTGCGGCGCGGAACGTCCTGTAATAATGATGCGGGATGGATCAAGCCGTCATCCAGCGCCAGACCGTACACAAAGGGTTTGAGTACCGATCCCGGCGATCGGATCGCCGTTACCATGTCGACATGACCAAAACGGCTGTCGTCATTAAGGTCTACCGATCCTACCCAGCCGCGCACGCTCATATCGGTATGATCGACGACGATCATCGCCAACGAACTGCGTGCAGGCAGCCGCCCTTTCCATGCCCGCGCCAGATCTTCCAGTTGCCGCTGCAATCCGGCGTCCAGCGTGGTCACAATTTTGTCGCTCCGGCTTTTACTCAACATCATTCGGGCAAAAAGCGGCGCCAGTTGCGGCATTTGACGCGGCGCCAGCCAGACCGGCTCTTCACGCGACTCGCGTACCGTTTCGGCAGGCCAGACGCCCTGCTCCGCCATCCGATCCAGCACTTTATTCCGTGCCGCTTCGGCTCTCGCAGGCCAGCGGTCGGGGCGTAACCGGCTCGGCGCCTGCGGCAATACGGCCAGCAGCGCCGCGTCAGCGTAGCTCAGGCGCGCGGGCGGCTTGCCGAAGTAGGCCCAGCTTGCAGCGCCAATACCCTGTAGCGTGCCACCGAACGGCGCGCGGTTCAGGTACAGCGTCAGGATATCGCGCTTGGACAAATGCCATTCAAGCTGGAGGGCGCGCCAAAGCTGGCGGATTTTACCGCCGAACGTGCGCGAATGCGGGTCCAGAAGCCTCGCCACCTGCATAGTCAGCGTACTGCCGCCGGAAATAACGCGCCCGGCGGTAAGATCCTGCCATGCCGCGCGCGCGACGGAGAAAGGGTTAACGCCAGGGTGCCGCCAGAACCAGCGATCTTCGTAATTGATTAAGGCCTCCAGGTAGCGGGGAGAGACCTCTTCAATCGTCACCGGATAACGCCAGATCCCCCCGGCGTCGGCAAAGCGCCACAGCGGCGTACCGTCATGGGCTACCACGACCCGCGCAGGATGGACCTCATTGAGCGGCAGCGGCCAGAGTTTATCCGCCGCCCATAACGCCAGGAAAATAAAAAGCGGCGCGCCCGCCAGCCACAGCCAGCGGCCACGTTTACCACGCCAACCGTTCATTTAAGGCGTCACTATCAGCAGCCCCTCGCTCGCGCCGGTTGCCCGCCACTGAGGCACGTACATCGATTCCACCTGCGGTTGCGCAAGCTGGTACGTCCCCGGCGTTACCGCGCGCGCCAGGTAGACCAGCGTCACGGGCTGGCCCTCATTGACGACGACGGCAGCCACAAATCGATCGTCGCGGAATTCCATATACTGAATATCCGCCTGCTGCATCTGATTAAGCAGATTTTGCACTTCGCTACCGCTTTCCGGCAGGCTGGCGCTGCTGTCAGCCAGATTCTGGTTTTCCAGCTCCAGCCCGGCCGGGAGCAGGTCCACCACCAGCGCATCCGGCACATTGCGATCGGCCACTACCGTTAACCAGACCAGCACCAGTTCGCCGCTACGCAACGAGGACAGCGATTTGCGCTGACCATCGGTCCCCAGTATTTGTCGTTCAATCTGCAAAACGTTGCTGGCAGGCTCAGGCGCAGATGAGGGATAGCCGCTGCTATCCAGACGCAGCCATAGCGGCTGGCTACCGGTGTTCGTCACCTCAAGGGCGGCCAGCTGGTCAGCACCCAGATTACGGGTCAGCGCCTTGTCGCCCGACAGCGGCTGCGCCTCTAACGAGGTCTGCGCCTGCCAGGCGCCCGCGCTGGCCTGTCGCGAATGCGCGGCGAGGAACAAGGCACTGTTCTCCTGGGTAGAGAGCCAGCGCTGACCGAAGGCCTGCTCAGAAAGCGAGCTTAATAGCGCGTTTTGCGCGTCCGGTCTGAGGTTGTTCTCTTCCAGTAGCGACAACATCAGAGCGTTATCGCGCAGAGAACTGCCGTAATCCGCTATCCATTGCCGTTCGTCCTGACGCGGCGTATTCAGAGCCAGCGTAATGGCCTCTTCGCCGCGTCTGGCATCACCCATCGTGTTTAACGCGATGCCCAATTGCATCAGCGGCAGTCCTGAAGCCGCCTGACTACGGCGCTCCCAGATTTCGCGCAGCGCGCCGAGCGGCGCTTTCTGCTGGCGCGCCAGTACCAGCGAGGCGTAAGCCTGAGCGGCAAAAGTACTGGCCTGGGTATTATCGCTATAACGAATCAGCATCGTGCCGGGATCCTGCAGATAGCGCAGCAGTCGCTCATTGCCCCGGTTAATGGCCTCCGGCGGGACGCTATATCCCTGCTCGCCCGCGCGAATAAGGAAATCCATCGCGTAGGCCGTTAGCCAGGGCTCTTCCGCCCCATTTTCATCCCATAGCGCAAAACCGCCGTTATCACGCTGCATCTGTAGTATCCGGGAGATGCCGATATCCACCGCAGCGCGCCGTTTTTCATCGCTATCGCCGGTAATACCGAGCGACTGCAATTGAGCGGCATTGGTATACAGCGCCGGGAATAACCCGCTGGTGGTTTGTTCCAGGCACCCGTACGGATATGCTTTCAGCTCGCGAATGTAGCGCGCCAGATTGAGCGGCGGTTTTCCGCTTAACAGCAGTTGTCCCTGTAACGTGGCTGGCGAGACGTTTGCCAGATGCTGCTCTGGTACATGCCAGCTCTCTCCCGGCGCCAGCGCAATGCCGCTATTTACCGTTTGGGCAGGCCAGGCCGGACGCACGCCGATTTGCCACTGCTTATGCTGCGCGCCGAGGGTTTCTCCCGGCAGATTCAGACCGCTAATGGTCGCCTGGATTTCGCCTTCGCCCAAACCTTCCAGCGCGCGTACCGGAACGAATAAGGTGGTGCGCACGCCCGGCGCCAGGTTGACCGGTTGCGGCTGCTGGCTAAGCAGTTCCAGTAACCCACTGGCGGCGAGCGCAATATTCAGCGTCTGCGGGCGGTCGGTCAGATTGGTGACGTCCAGCACCAGTCGCGAAACATCCCCTCCCGCCAGAAAACGCGGCATATTCAGCTCGGCAATCACTGGCGCGGCGACAACAACTTTGCTTTCGCCGCGACCAAAATCGTCCGCTGTCCATGCCTGCGCCATAACCCGCAGTTCGCCGTTAAAGTCGCCAATCGGCAGCGTTACGACGCCTTCGCCCTGCTCATTGAGCGTGATCGGCTGCGCCTGCTGCGCGATAATATTGACATGGTTTACCGGCGGTTTTCCGCCGCGCTTAAGGTCGTCGCCATCGCCGCCAAAACGCAACGCCGCCAGCCGTCCTTGCCCTTCAATGACCTGGCCGTAAATATCGTAGATATCCGCACCGTAGCGTTTTTGACCGAAGAACGCCTGCCACGGGTCCGGCGTCGCGTAATCGGTGATATTCAATACGCCTCTATCGACCGCGGAGACCAGCACGTTGATCTGTTTTGGCATTTCGCCGTGTTTAACGCTGGCTTTCACCCTGACGGTGAGCGGCTGATTCGGGCGCATTTTAGCCGGGCTTTCCAGCGCCAGATCGAGGCGGCGGTTTTCATCCCCCAGCGGTAGGTGTAGTAACCCCACGGCGCGTTTTGGCGTCGCGGAACGAGATTTATCGCCGGGACGCACCACCAGCGTACTGAGATAGAGATCGTGGCGATTCCAGGTTTTATCCACCGGAATCGTGAGCTCCAGACCTTGTGCCGGCACATCGATCGCCTGCCACCACAGCGGACCGTCGCTGGACTCCACCATCGCATAACCTTTACCAGCGACCGGCGCGGCGATATGCAATTTCATGGTATCGCCTGGACGATAACTCGCTTTATCCAGTTTGAGGGTGACGCGATCCGGACGCGCCGCGCCGCTACCGTCGCTGTTATCCTGCCAGCTATAGCCGGCCCAGAAACGAACGCTGCTGACCGTCTCATTCGGCGCTTTGACCTCCAGACGGTACGCGCCCCATTCCACCGGGAAGCTGACTTTTCCGGTTTCATCCGCGTTCAGATCCAGCGTCTGCTCACCCTCCACCAGATCTTTTTGATCAAACTGCGACTGCCAGCCTTCGCTTTCCGACCAGTTCCAGTAATAGTCGCGACGCTCGCGGATGAGCCGCACCTGTAAACCGGACACCGCTTTTTTCTCGCCCTGCGCGTTGGCGTAAACAATATCGAATGCGGCGTTGCTGTCTTCGTCGACAATCGGTTGATTAACGGTGGTATCCGTACGGTAGTCGTATACCGCTTTGGCGGCGAACTGTGGACGAATTCCCGGTAACGTATCGGCAGGCCAAATCGCCTGCTCTACGCGACGAGTGACCGGACGACCGCCAGACTCCAGCAGGCTGGCCTGTAGAATTACCTGCAGCGGCGAATGCGCTTCTTGCCACTGGCTGGCAGCACTCACTTCACCACGTCCGCCTTTATCCAACGTCAGTTGAACTTCGTCCAGGCTGCGCGAAAGATTCTCTTCGGCAATATTGCCGAACTGGAAGCCAGGCAACGCCGCGACAGCGTCGCGCAGCGGACGCAGGAAAAGTTGCCCTTGCAGGGTATTGCCGTTAGCAGGCGCCCCATACAAGTAATAGCCGACAACGGAGAATTTCACCTCATCCGCAGGCGCCAGCGGTGTTTTTTGCGCCGTCAGGTTGAGCGCCATCCGCTCCGGCATAAAGTCTTCCACGTGGAAATCCCAACTCCGCAGCAAATTATCGCCGGTGTTGGCGCGGACATGCCACAAGCCGGTCGGCGCGTTGATATCCAGCGGATAATTCAAACGGTATAGCCCGTTTTCCGGCTGGCTGACGACGGTACGCATCACCTGTCCGTCTGGTTTTACCACTTCCAGCTTAACGGGTTGATCGGGCAGCGTTTTACCGTCGCTATCGCGCAGTAATCCGTTGAGGATAACCGTTTCGCCCGGTCGGTAGAGATCGCGCGGGCCGAACATAAAGAACTGCTTGCTGTAGCCGGGCGCGCCAGCGACATTAAATTCCGACAGATCCAGAGCCGGAAGCGTGAGATCGAGCAGCGTGGTCTGCTCCTCTTTACGCGCCAGTAATAGCGCCGCCGCTTTATCAGCCTCCAGTTGCACATGTCCCTGCGCGTCGCTCGTCGCCTGCGCCAGCGTCTGACCTTTATCATTCAGAAGAACGATCTCAATTCCCGACTGCGCCGCGCCGTTTTCCAGGCTTTGCGTAAAGATATCCAGCCGATTATGGTAACGGTGCGCGGACACGCCGATATCGCTAAGGGTAAACAACGTAGCGGCATTACTATAGTTGTAGTGTCCAGCCTGATTCATTACCGCCACATATACGCCCGCCTGTTGCAGCGGCTTAATATCGCTTAATGGCAGCAGCAGTTTCTCACGCGTATTGCGCGCCGGATTAAGATCAAAACGACCGGTATAAACCAGATCCGCCATTTTCAGCAGATTGTCGGACTCCCAGTTAGAGAGAGAACTACGGTACTCCCACTGGCTGACAAATGACGCCAGCGATCCGGGCTTAACGCGGAAAAAGTTCACATCAACGTGGTTGACGTTAAGCGCCATGACCGGCAGTCCTTCCGCGATTTTCCCCGGTAGCAGCGATCCCCGGCTGGCAAAGCCGACGCTGGGCTGGACATCACGCGTGGTAATCGTTTTTTCATAAGACTTGCCGAAGGTGGCGTTATTCAGCGCCTTAACGGCGGGATCAACCGTGACCACCAGCACGCGCTCAGGTTCCAGATGACGTAACCTTAGCTCTTTTAAATTTGGCGCCAGCTCCCATGCGCCGTCAACGCTGCCGCTTTTCTTATCAACCACGTGAACCACACGGGAGAAATCCTGTTCAGGATCTAAAGGAATTGAAAACGTCAGCACCAGCGTCGCCGCGCCGTCGAGCTGCGCTTCGGAGGCGTCTAATAGCGTGAGCGCTTTGCCCTGGCTTTGCTGCGCCAGCTTTTGTAGCTGTGCCGGGTCTTGCGCGGGCGAGGGCTGCGCTACGGCTGGCGCTTCGCTTTTAGTCGTCGGGGCGGTTTTATCGTTGTTATCGCATCCCGCCAGCGCCAGCATGATCATGCAGGCCACCACGCGTAAATGTTTCATCTTTCATCCCTGGCCTTAACGGCCTGTCAGCAACGGTTGATGAGATATTATGCGCGAGAAATTTTATTGTGTAAGTCCGTATTACTGTGATGATGCGAAAATTTTACGCAGAAATGTGGTTTCGCCAGCCAAAACAGCCTCTTCTACTTGTCCCTTTTCGGGAAACGTCCGACAATTTGACCATAATCAGGTAACAATGGAGATGCCCATGACCACCGCCTTTTTTGTCGCCGCCGACTGGCTTGCCGAACATATTGATGATCCGGAAATACAAATTCTTGACGCCCGTATGGCGCCGCCAGGACAGGAACATCGTGATATGGCGGGCGAATGTCGCGCCGGACATATTCCCGGCGCGCTGTTTTTTGATATTGAAGCGCTTTCCGATCGCGCATCGCCGCTGCCGCATATGATGCCGCGCCCGGAAGCGTTTGCGGTGGCCATGCGTGAACTGGGTGTTCGCCAGGATAAACACCTGGTCATATACGATGAAGGCAATCTGTTCTCCGCTCCGCGGGCATGGTGGATGCTGCGCACGTTCGGTGCCGAGAAAGTGTCCATTCTGGCGGGCGGGCTGGCGGGCTGGCAGCGCGACGAATGGCTATTGCGCGAAGGCGAGGAAGCGCATGAAGGAGGCGAGTTTGAGGCGAAATTCACGCCGCAAGCCATGGTGCGCCTCACCGACGTATTGCTGGCAAGCCATGAAAAAACCGCGCAAATCGTTGACGCGCGTCCGGCGGCGCGTTTTAACGCTCAGGCTGATGAACCGCGTCCGGGGCTGAGGCGCGGACACATTCCTGGCGCGCTAAACGTTCCGTGGACGGAACTGGTGTATGAGGGCGAATTAAAAACCACTGACGAACTGAATGAGGTTTTTTTCAGCCACGGCGTGAGTTTCGACAGACCGATTATCGCCAGTTGCGGTTCCGGCGTGACGGCCGCGGTCGTGGTGCTGGCGCTCGCCACGCTGGATGTGCCTGACGTCACGCTTTACGACGGCGCGTGGAGCGAATGGGGCGCGCGTACCGATTTACCGGTTGAACCCGCTTAATATCTGCCATGCCGGATGGCGCTCACGCTTATCCGGCCTACCGTTCAGGCTGATGTAAAACGACCTACAGACATTGTTTTTATTCAGCTCTTTTCCGCTGTTCTGCAAACGGGCATTATTTTCTCTTAATAAAATCCTATTTTTTATCGGTAAATACTTTACGTCGGGTATAAGGAGTATCATCACCGCTGTTTTGGTTTTCACCGGGAAATAACTCCTGTAAATATAATTTTTAAGGATGGAAAATGGATATTTCACTCGCTAATTTAATTGAGCTAGTTAAAAAGGTTAACCGCAATAAAGTGCCTAATCCTATGCCTGCCGAGGAAATAAGTCGTCTGCGAGTGCGTAAGTATCGCGATCCGCAAAATACGGAAACCACTGAGTTACCTGAAAGCCTGAAGGCGCTACTGGCCTACGACCGCGATCTACTTAGCAATTATAATATGCCTGTGATTGAAACATTACAAAGATCTATTGATAAAGAGGGAGTAATTCATTCTTACTCCCCTGATGAAGAGGCGTATTACGGCGTTGGCATGGATAGCTCAGGTATTGATATTGAAGATCTGATGCCTGTCTGGAGTAACGATCCCCGTCTTCCGGCATTAATTCGTATCGATCATGTCGGCGATCAGGCCATTTTTATCTATATCACCGAACGGGATGCCAACGGCGAATACCCTATTGCCCGCATGGAACGAAATGAATTCTGGCTGGCGGAGTCTTCTCTGGTGGAATATCTCTATAATATTATTTCGGGCGCTAAAGACATTGGCTTTACCGAAGAGGATTTACATCTTTCGCAATGGAAGGCACAGCAAAAAATGAATGAAAAACGCGATGCCGCTTTACTTGACCTGGAGGATTATCATGAGGCGTTTTGGGCAAAACTGGACGCGCTCGTCGATTAATCGACATGCTGTCGGGTGGCGCTCACGCTTATCCGGCCTACCGTTCAGGCTGATTTAAAACGAATCTACATAAATTCGGTTTAAGCAGGTCACAAAAAAACCGCTCAGTTGAGCGGTTTTTTTGTGCTGGTCCGGTTCGCGGCCTTTCCAGCAGGCTTTGTTGCCATAGCAACGCAGGCACACCGTAGGGGATTAATACTCCCTTTTAAGGGAGCAAATGTCAATATGATTTACCGGGAAACTATTCAACATTTGAGGTATTATCTTTCCCGGCCCTTTCCGCCGTCTCGCAAACGGGCGCTGGCTTCAGGAGAGGATAACCCATGGCCGTAAGCGCAGGCACACCGTAGTGCCTGCTATCACGGCATTATCGCCAGCGGTGCTGCCGTGATGCGGTCTTCGCAAGGACCGCAACATGAAGGTACGATACTTTTGTGTCGTGCTTCTTGTTTCTGGCACGTTGTGTCTTCACGCAGACAGAAGCCACCCAGGTAGCTCTGTTCCCGTAACGCTCAACGTCCAGAGCAGGTAAGCCAGGAGGCCGCCCTGTTGGGCGGCTTTCTTTTATTCAGATGATGCGGTTCTGTTTAAAATCGCGCAGGAACCCGCCCCAGCGGCGCTCGTAGAACGGCGCGATATGCTCAGTGATAAAGTGGCTGATACCCTGCTCGCCCTTCCTCACCTGACAAATATCGATCGGTTCGTCACCCGGTAACGTGTCGGTCGCCACATTGCCCGCTGCGTGAATGATCTCTTCAATATCGCCGTCAGCCTCAATGCCAATCAGCAGATTGGGTTGGGCGTCCGCATGTTCTTTAATCGCGCAGAGAAATGCGCGTTTCACCGGTTTGATGGTTTTAAACAGCGTAGTGAGGGAATCAATCATCTGCGACGGCGGCTCGGCCACTTCGGATAAAATAAGCGACTCGCCGCCTTCCAGCACTTCCTGCGTACTTAACGGACTGCCTTCCTCAGCGAGAAGCAGGCTGATTTCACGCGGCATAAACTCTTTGCCGGTCGGCAATTTAGCGTTGAGGAATAACGTTTCGCCAAGCGTCATTTCAAACAGCGTGCGCGCCGGCATCACCACAAACGCCTGTTCGTCTTCCACGGCCTGCTGCAGCGCCTCCAGAGAAGTAAAGAAGGGAATGACGGTCGTGCCGTCTTCTTTTTCCCAGTGCTGCAAATCCAGAGCGCTGTCTTCCACTATCGCCTCGCCTTCGGCAGCGCTGCCCGGCACCCAGACGGTGGACTCCAGTAAGGTACGGAAAAATGCCGGACGATGCGCGGGCTCAGTCGCCGCTTTCTCCAGCAAGATTTCTAATTCATTTTTAGTTTCGGACATAGGAATCACAAATTATGTATATGGGTTGTAGGCCTGATAAGACGCACGGCGTCGCCATCAGGCAAAATGCCGGGTGGCGCTTCGCTTACCCGGCCTACAAAAACACCGTTCAGGCGGTCAGCAAATTCGCGATGGTGCGCACACCCAGACCGGTTGCCCCGGCAGCCCACTGCTCAACCGGCGCTTTGCGATAAGTGGCGGAACAGTCAATGTGCAGCCAGCCTTCGCGGTAATTTTCAACAAAGTGCGACAGAAAACCCGCGGCGGTGCTTGCCCCGGCGGGATACGCCGCGCTGCCGGTGTTGTTCAGTTCCGCAAAGTTAGACGGCAGCTGGTTACGGTGGAACTCCGCCAGCGGCAGACGCCAGAACGGTTCATTCTCTTGCGCCGCGCTGGTCAGCAAGCGCCCCGCCAGCGTATCGTCAAAACTGAATAGCGCATGATAGTCGTTACCCAGCGCCGTTTTCGCCGCGCCGGTTAACGTCGCCATATCAATGATTAGCTGCGGGTGTTGCGCGCTGGCGTCAATCAGGCCATCCGCCAGTACCAGTCGCCCTTCCGCATCGGTATTCATGACTTCGACATTCTTGCCATTACGGTAGCGAATAATATCGCCCAGTTTAAACGCATTGCCGCTGATCAGATTATCGGCACAGCACAGGAACAGTTTTACGCGTTTATTCAACCCACGGGTAATGGCGAACGCCAGCGCGCCCGTTACTGTCGCCGCGCCGCCCATATCGGATTTCATTGAGTCCATAAAAGCGCTTTGTTTGATACTGTAGCCGCCGGAGTCAAAGGTAATACCTTTACCGACCAGGCAGGCATAAACCGGCGCATCTTTGTCTCCCGTCGGGTTGTAATCCAGCGCCAGCAGCACCGGCGGACGCTCAGAACCACGGCCTACGGTATGCAACCCCATATAGTTCTGCTCGCGCAGATCTTCGCCTTTGGTGATACGATAAGTGACGCTATCGCACGCGACGCTGCACAGCAGATCCACCGCGCGCTGCGCCAGTTGCTCCGGCCCAAGCTCTTCCGCCGGAGCATTAATGGTGTCGCGCACCCAGTCAATAATGGTCAGGCGGTTATCCAGTTCCTGACGTTGGGCATCGTCTAAATCCGGCCACATTACGGTACGGACGCCTTTTGGTCCTTTGTAACCCGCCCAGAATGCCCAACAACGCTCGATATCCCATCCTTCGCCTGTCAGCGCGACCTGTTTTATTCCCAGGCCGTCGATTTTACGCGCCGCACGCTGGATCAACCCCAGATCGTCTTTACCGTTAAGATGCAAGGTAATACCGTCGTTATTAATACTGTAAGTGGCTTTATCGCCCCAGCGCGCATCGGCAGGCTGCGTGGAAAGCGTAATTTTCATGGCTTCTGTCATTGTTATTTTCCTTATTAGCAAACGGGCCGCCGTAGGGCAGCCCGTTAGATCTTTTGCTAAATGATTCGCGTTGCAGGAAGGCGGCAAGTGAGCGAATCCCCGGGAGCATAGCAAACTATGTGACTGGGGTGAGCGAACGTAGCCAACGCACCTGCGGCGAGGATCATGACGCAAAAATTACTCTGCTTCATCCAACCAGACTAGCAGAATCGCCTCCAGAATTTTTTCATTGGATGCGTTAGGGTCGTCGTCAAAATCGTCCAGTTCGCAGATCCACTGATGCAGATCGGTGAAACGAACGGTTTTAGGATCGACATCAGGATATGCGTCGTATAACGCTTCGCCGATCTCGCGGCTATCGGTCCACTTGAGTCCCATACTACCCTCTGTTAATGCTCACGCGCATGGTTGATTGTGTAACGTGGAATTTCGATAACCAGATCGTCGTCGGTAACGCGGGCCTGGCAGCTCAGTCGACTTTCCGGCTCCAGCCCCCACGCTTTATCCAGCATATCGTCTTCTTCTTCCGAACTTTCCGGCAAGGAGTCGAAGCCTTCACGTACAATACAGTGACAGGTGGTGCAGGCGCACGATTTCTCACAGGCGTGTTCAATCTCGATGCCGTTGCGCAGCGCAACGTCAAGAATGGTTTCACCGGTCTCAGCTTCCAGAACTGCGCCATCCGGACAAAGATCCTGATGAGGCAGAATAACAATCTTCGGCATGTTAAACCTCGTCTACGGAATGGCCTTTCAACGCGCGACGAACCGACTGGTCCATGCGGCGAGCGGCAAATTCCTGGGTTTGTTTATCTACGTTTTTAATGGCTTGTTCTATGGCGTCAACATCATCGCCTTGTGCGACCGCGCTTAAATGTGCGGCGGCATCATCAATGCATTGACGTTCTGCGGCGCTTAACAGCGCGGCGTCGGCAGTTAGCGCGCCGGTCAAACTTTCCAGCACGCGCGCGGCTTCGACTTTTTGCTCCGCCAGCATACGCGCTTTCACGTCCTGCTCGGCAAAACTCATGGAATCCTTGATCATCGAGGCGATTTCGCCATCGGTCAGGCCATAGGAAGGTTTGACCTGAATGGAGGCCTCGACGCCGGTGGATTTTTCCATTGCGGTGACGCTCAACAGGCCATCAGCGTCTACCTGGAAGGTCACGCGAATATGCGCCCCGCCCGCCGGCAGCGGCGGAATCCCGCGCAGCGCAAAGCGCGCCAGCGAGCGGCAGTCCTGCACCAGTTCGCGTTCGCCCTGCATCACATGGATAGACATCGCGGTCTGGCCGTCTTTGAAGGTGGTGAAATCCTGCGCGCGCGCCACCGGGATAGTGGTGTTGCGCGGAATGACTTTTTCCACCAGGCCACCCATCGTTTCCAGCCCAAGAGAGAGTGGAATCACGTCCAGCAGCAGCATTTCGCTGTCCGGCTTGTTGCCGACCAGAATATCGGCCTGAATCGCTGCGCCGATAGCGACCACTTTATCCGGGTCGATAGCGGTTAACGGCGTGCGGCCAAAAAATTCGCCCACCCGCTCACGAACCAGCGGTACACGGGTCGAACCGCCGACCATGACCACTTCCAGAACGTCCTGGGGATCAACGCCGGCATCTTTCAATGCGCGACGGCAGGCCAATAGTGTGCGCTTAACCAGCGCGGAAATGAGATCGTTAAACTGCTCGCGAGTGATCTCCCCCTGCCAGCCCGCAACGTTAACGCGAACGGTATCGGCATCGCTTAAGGCGATTTTCGCCGCAATCGCGGCATCCAGCAATTCGCGCTGAACGCGATTGTCGCTACGATCGGCAATTCCCGCCTGCTCGCGAATATAGTCCGCCAGCAGATGGTCAAAGTCGTCGCCGCCGAGCGCAGAATCACCGCCCGTCGCCAGCACTTCAAACACCCCGCGGCTCAGGCGTAAGATAGAGATATCGAAGGTACCGCCGCCGAGATCGTAAACAGCGATAACGCCTTCTTTGCCTGAGTCCAGACCGTAGGCAATCGCCGCCGCCGTCGGTTCGTTGAGCAGGCGCAGGACATGCAGGCCTGCCAGACGCGCGGCGTCTTTCGTTCCCTGACGTTGGGCATCATCGAAATAGGCGGGAACGGTAATCACCACGCCATCCAGCTCGCCGGAGAGCGATTCGCTAGCCCGCGCGGCCAGCGCTTTGAGAATATCAGCAGATACGCATACCGGATTGAGCAATCCAGCCGCCGTGTCAATCATCGGCAGCCCATTAACGCTTGCCTTAAACCGGTAAGGCAGATGCGGATAGCGCGTCTGGATATCCGCCAGCGAGCGTCCCATCATGCGTTTCACAGAGCTGATAGTGTTGGCCGTATCCTGCGCGGCATTGTCACGCGCAGCGTAACCGACCGTATGGCCCTGCTGCTGATAGTGAACCACTGAAGGCAACAGGTGGCGCCCTTCGTGGTCAGGCAGAGTTTCCGCCTGGCCGCTGCGAACCGTCGCAACCAGAGAGTTGGTAGTGCCTAAGTCGATGCCCGCCGCCAGACGACGCTGATGCGGCGCGGCGCTCAGACCAGGCTCACTAATTTGTAATAAGGCCATGTTAGATTCCAGTTAAAAATCGAGCAGCTTTTCTTCGAGTTGTTCTGCGCTGCTTCGCAGTTTATCGAGAAACCGCAGTTTGCGCACCGTATCCGCCGCCGCGTCCCACGCGGCGTTGTCCAACTGTTCCACCATTTGCTGAAGACGAGCATCAAACATCTTTTGTACGCGTTTGATGAAGCTTTCCAGCCGCACGTCGTCTTTTGATTGCTCGATATCGTCCAGCTCTTCGCGAAGCGTGAGTTGTTCCATCAGAAACGCGGTGTCGCGTACCGTATGTTGCTCGCTGGCCAGATCGAACCCGTGTAAGGAGAGCAGATACTCCGCGCGCGTCAAAGGGTGACGCAGCGTTTGCCAGGCCTGGTTGATCGTGGCGGATTGCTGGACGGCGGCAAGCTGCTGCGCCTGGGTGCCGTTGGCAAATTTGTCAGGGTGATACTGGCGTTGCAGATCCTGAAAACGAAGGCTCAGCGCCTGGGTGTCAATCTGATAACGGGCTGGTAAGCCAAAGAGGGTGAAGTAATCCATAACATTCTCAGGGATAGCCTGTCAGAACAAACCCCACACGCAGGCGACCACGGTGGGGTTATACCTTCTTACTTCGCGCCGCAGATGCGTTGTCTGCGCGGGTTCCCCCAGTCATTTACTCAAGTAAGCGCCTGGGGATTCACTCGCTTGCCGCTTTTCTGCAGCACGAATGCTCGGTATAACAGCGGAACACGGTTACACGTGGAAGCTTTCGCCGCAACCACACTCATCTTTCACATTCGGGTTGGAGAATTTAAACCCTTCGTTCAGACCTTCTTTTACGAAGTCCAGCTGTGTACCGTCCAGAAATTGCAGGCTCTTGCCGTCAACCACTACCTTAACGCCTTTGTCTTCAAACACGGTGTCTTCCGCCGTCGGCTCGTCAACAAATTCCAGTACATAAGCCATACCTGAGCAGCCGGAGGTTCTCACGCCCAGACGCAGACCAAACCCTTTACCACGGTTGGCCAGGAAGGTATTAACTCGCGCTGCTGCACTGTCGCTAAGTGTAATCGACATAACAAAACCTCAATGTTAACGTTCTATTTTATTTCGCTTCGCGTTTGCTTTTGTAATCCGCAATAGCGGCTTTAATCGCGTCTTCCGCCAGAATAGAGCAGTGAATTTTCACCGGCGGCAGCTCCAGTTCGTCTGCAATGTCGGTGTTTTTAATCGCCTGCGCTTCGTCCAGGGATTTCCCTTTCACCCACTCCGTTACCAGAGAACTGGAGGCGATAGCGGAACCGCAGCCGTAAGTCTTGAAGCGCGCGTCTTCAATGATACCTTCATCGTTAACTTTAATCTGCAACTTCATGACGTCGCCGCAGGCTGGCGCGCCAACCATGCCGCTTCCCACGTTATCGTCGTTGTTGTCAAACGACCCTACGTTACGCGGGTTCTCATAGTGATCGATTACTTTTTCGCTGTAAGCCATTATAAATTCTCCTGATTCCGATACCGATTAATGATGAGCCCATTCGATGCTGTTCAGATCCACACCCTGCTTGTACATTTCCCACAGTGGAGAAAGGTCACGCAGACGGCCAATGGATTTACGAACCAGATCAATGGTGTAGTCGATCTCTTCTTCAGTGGTAAAACGACCTAAAGAGAAACGGATAGAGCTATGCGCCAGCTCGTCATTCATGCCCAACGCGCGCAGCACGTAGGACGGTTCCAGACTGGCGGAGGTGCAGGCGGAACCGGAAGAGACCGCCAGGTCTTTCAGCGCCATGATCAGCGACTCGCCTTCAACGTAGTTAAAGCTCACGTTGAGAATGTTTGGCGCGCCCTGCTCAAGGTCGCCGTTCAGGTAAACTTCTTCAATATCTTTGATGCCGTTCCACAGACGGTTACGCAGACCGCGCAGACGGGCCATTTCGGTCTCCATCTCTTCTTTCGCGATACGGTAAGCTTCGCCCATGCCGACGATCTGGTGGACAGGCAGAGTACCAGATCGCATACCGCGCTCGTGCCCGCCGCCATGCATCTGCGCTTCAATGCGAATACGCGGCTTACGACGCACATACAGCGCGCCAATGCCTTTCGGACCATAAATTTTATGACCGGAGAAGGACATCAGATCCACTTTCAGTTGGCTCAGATCGATAGGCAGTTTGCCCACGCTCTGGGTGGCATCAACGTGGTAGATGATACCGCGCGCGCGGCACATTTCGCCGATGGTCGCGATATCCTGCACCACGCCGATTTCGTTGTTCACGTGCATGATGGAAACCAGAATGGTGTCGTCACGCATCGCTGCTTCGAGCTCGTTGAGATCGATGATGCCGTTGCGCTGCGGTGCCAGGTAGGTCACTTCAAACCCTTCGCGCTCAAGCTGACGGCAGGTGTCCAGCACCGCTTTGTGCTCGGTCTTGCTGGTGATGATGTGCTTGCCTTTTTTCTGATAAAAGTTGGCAGCGCCTTTGATCGCCAGGTTATCGGACTCCGTCGCCCCTGAGGTAAAGACGATTTCACGCGGGTCGGCGCCGACCAGTTCAGCAATCTGGTTGCGGGCGATATCGACGGCTTCTTCAGCCTGCCAGCCGAAACGGTGTGAACGAGACGCCGGGTTCCCAAAGGTTCCGTCCAGGGTCAGAAACTGCATCATTTTCTCGGCAACACGCGGGTCCACCGGCGTGGTTGCGGAGTAGTCGAGATAAATCGGTAATTTCATTGCTCTTAAACTCCGTACATCACTCAATGCAAGGAATCAGGCAACCGGCTGGATGTACGACCGTGTTGACGGGACGTCCGCGTCCCGGCCTGATTCTGAATTCTTTTTTACGCTTCATCCTTCAGACGACCGCGGCATTCACCGTATGAGGCCGCCAGAAGAGATGGCGTAATATTTTAATTAAGCGCGTAATTTAACGTCGATAGCGTCCTGCGCACGACCACTGGCGCGCGGCGCGTCATGCGTGTGCTGGCGACCAGACACATCCAGAACTTCCTGGTTATTCACCAGCTCGCCTAAGGTAATATTGTTGAGAAAACCGGTCAGGCGATCGCTTAAATCACGCCACAGCGCATGGGTCAGGCATTTATCGCCGCCCTGGCAGCCGCCTTTGCCCTGACAACGGGTCGCGTCAACGGATTCATCAACCGCGCTGATCACTTCGCCGACCGCGATACTGCCAGCATCTTTACCCAGCAGATAACCGCCGCCCGGCCCGCGTACGCTGGAAACCAGACCGTTTTTACGTAAACGGGAAAATAGCTGTTCCAGATAAGAAAGGGAAATCCCCTGACGTTCAGAAATATCAGCCAACGGTACCGGGCCCGCTTCGGAGTTGAGCGCAACGTCTAACATTGCGGTCACGGCATAACGCCCTTTAGATGTCAGTCTCATGTCTTACTTAACCTCAAACTCGCCCCTGCCCGGGGTTTTTTATTGTAAAATGGGGGTATTGCATAGCAGGGACAAGTCTGACATTCCCGAGTAATTTGGTCAACTATTTACTTGAGTAAATTAGTCAGGTATTTAGCGTTCCGTGCGATATTGATGCGGTTACTTGCCTTTATTCTGCTGCTCAATAGACGCCAGAATCCCACGCAGAATATTCAACTCCTGGCTTTCCGGGCGGGCGCGGGTAAACAGACGGCGCAATTTATTCATCACCTGCCCCGGATGGTTTTCGCGAATAAAGCCAGTGGAGAGCAACGTCTGCTCCAGATGGCCGTAGAAACGTTCAAGATCGTCCACCAGCGGATACGGCGTCTCTTCATGATCTGCCGCGTCGCCGTTTTCCTGCGTCGCCAGCCAGGCCATGCGGACTTCATACGCGATGACCTGTACCGCCATCGCCAGATTCAACGAGCTGTACTCCGGGTTAGCGGCAATAGCGACGTGATAATGGCATTTTTGCAACTCATCGTTAGTCAGCCCGACACGCTCACGACCAAAAACCAGCGCAACCGGCGTATTTGCCGCTTCCGCCACGCTTTTTAAGCCGCACTCGCGCGGATCAAGCATCGGCCACGGCAAAGTGCGGGAACGGGCGCTGGTGCCGACCACCAGGCTACAGCCAGCCAACGCTTCATCCAGCGTATCGACGATCTGCGCATTACCGATCACATCGCTGGCGCCTGCCGCCAGGGCGATGGCCTGGGAGTCCGGTTTCACCAACGGGTTTACCAGCCACAGGTTGGTTAAGCCCATGGTTTTCATAGCGCGAGCCACGGAGCCCATATTGCCGGTGTGGGAGGTTTCCACCAGCACAATTCGAATGTTTTGCAGCATTGTCTTTCTTCAGCTAAAGATTATTCTGACATCTTACCATAAAACCAAGACAGATTCCGATCTCGCTGCTATACTCTGCGCCGTTTTCCCGTTCTTTAACATCCAGTGAGAGAGACCGATGCATCCGATGCTGACCATCGCCGTGCGCGCAGCGCGCAAGGCGGGTAATGTAATTGCCAAAAACTATGAAACTCCGGACGCTGTAGAAGCGAGCCAAAAAGGCAGTAACGATTTTGTGACCAATGTAGATAAGGCCGCTGAAGCGGTGATTATCGACACCATTCGCAAATCTTACCCGCAACACACTATTATCACCGAAGAAAGCGGTGAGCACGTTGGCACAGATCAGGATGTTCAATGGGTTATCGATCCGCTGGATGGCACCACCAACTTCATCAAACGTCTGCCACACTTCGCTGTTTCCATTGCTGTACGCATTAAAGGCCGTACTGAAGTGGCTGTCGTGTACGATCCGATGCGTAACGAACTGTTCACCGCCACCCGCGGTCAGGGCGCACAGCTGAACGGCTACCGTCTGCGTGGCAGTACCGTGCGCGATCTGGACGGCACTATCCTCGCTACCGGCTTCCCGTTCAAAGCCAAACAATACGCGACCACCTACATTAATATTATCGGCAAGCTGTTCACCGAATGCGCCGATTTCCGCCGCACCGGTTCCGCCGCGCTGGATCTGGCCTATGTGGCTGCAGGTCGTGTCGATGGTTTCTTTGAAATTGGCCTTCGTCCGTGGGATTTCGCAGCGGGCGAACTGCTGGTTCGTGAAGCGGGCGGTATCGTCAGCGATTTCACCGGCGGTCATAACTACATGATGACCGGTAATATCGTGGCGGGGAATCCGCGCGTCGTTAAAGCCATGCTGGCGAATATGCGCGACGAACTGAGCGATGCGCTGAAGCGCTAAGTCTCTTCGGCGGATGGGGCCACTCATCCGCCGTGCCTTTTCAGGCGTTTTTCCTAAACACAGCCTCATCGCTTTACTTGCCTGCATGTTTTTGTACGATCGCTCCCTGCTCCGCTATTGGCATAAAGCGGCAAGGAAGCGAACATGACCCTTCAACATACCCGACGCATCGTCAAATCCCTTTTTATTCTGTTTATCATTGTGGTCTGTATTTATCTGCTACCCCGCGTAGCGATCAATGCCTTTTATTACCCGGACAATAAAGTCTATGGGCCAACCCCTGCCGAAGCTGAATCCATTACCTTTACCGCCAAAGATGGCACGCATCTGCACGGCTGGTTTATTCCCACTGCTTTCGGCAGGCCGGAAAACGCCGTCGCGACGGTGATTCATGTCCATGGCAACGCCGGAAATATGTCGGCGCACTGGCCGTTAGTCAGCTGGCTGCCAGAACGCAACGTAAACCTGTTTATGTTTGATTACCGTGGTTTTGGCGAATCGGAGGGCACCCCATCACAAGAAGGGCTACTGGATGATACGAAAAGCGCGATAGATTATGTGCGGCATCGTGCCGACGTTAACCCCGAGCGCCTGGTACTGCTGGGGCAGAGCCTGGGCGGCAATAATGTACTGGCCGCCGTAGGCCACTGCGTAGGCTGCGCAAATATGCGCTACGCCGACCAGGCGGGCATACGTGCGATTATCCTCGACTCAACGTTTTTATCCTATTCCTCCATCGCCAACCAGATGATCCCGGGCAGCGGCTATTTGCTTGATGACCGCTATAGCGCGGATCGCAATATTGCCAGCGTCAGCCCCATTCCGGTATTGATTCTTCATGGCACGGCAGACCATGTTATTCCCTGGCAGGACAGTGAGAAATTGTATGCCCTCGCCCGGGAGCCCAAACAAAAAATCTTCATTCCTGACGGCGATCACATTGATGCTTTTTCCGGACGTTATGCAAACCTTTACCGTGATGCAATGATTAAATTTATTCAGACCGCGCTATCCGCTAAATAGCGCGACGCTGTATATATGCATATTTTATGATTAAGAATATATTTATTATACCGATAGTAAAAACCATTTTTTCCCGTTAGCGAAGGCGGTGGATTAGCGCTAGCGTAACAGTAATATTCAACTGATTTTTATAACAATTTATTTTCATTTGTTTTTCCTGAATATTACTGTGGAGTATGTGATGGCTATCAAAATTACGCCTGACGAGTTTAGTTTGCTTATCCAGCGATTAAACAAAAAATGGCGCGTGTTTGCCCCGTCCGCAGAGTTTCGCGGCGGGCGTTTTTCCGACACTGACAACATTATTTATCAACGGATTAGCGGCTGGCGCGATCTCATCTGGCACGAGAAATCGCACATGTCGCCGAATACCATAATTGCCCCTATCACCGAAACGCTCTTTTATTTCGATAAAGACACCATCCAAATTGCCGAGACAGACACTTCCCCGATAATCATCTTTGCCCGCGCCTGCGACATTAACGCCATGTCGCGGCTGGATTATATGTATTTATCAAATGGGAATAATTCCGATTACAGTTATCAACTGCTACGGGAGCATATTCGTTTCGTCCTTATTGAGTGTGAAGAAAGCTTCGAAAATTGTTTCTGCGTCTCAATGGGTACCAATAAAACTGACTGTTATAGCGCCGCCATGCGTTTTAGCGATGAGGGCGCGCTTGTCAGCATCCGCGATCCCTTTATCGAGGCGGCGATACAAGGGCTGGGGCAGGAGGCTGACTATACCCCCTCTTTCGTCAGCGAAAACCGGGAAACCGTCGTCACGCCGGACAGCGTTTGCCGCGATCCGCAAAAAATTCGCGACATTCTCACCCGCCATCCGCTATGGGACGCCTACGACAGCCGCTGCATCAGTTGTGGCCGCTGCACTACCGGATGCCCAACCTGTACCTGCTATAGCGTCTTTGACGTCGCCTATGATGAAAATCCGCAGCGCGGCGAACGCCGTCGCCAGTGGGCAAGCTGCATGGTGCCGGGCTTTAGCGACATGGCCGGCGGTCATGGTTTTCGCGAAAAACCCGGCGAGCGTCTGCGCTACCGCGCCCTGCATAAGGTCAATGACTACAAAGCGCGCAACGGCATTGAACATATGTGCGTCGGCTGCGGCCGCTGCGACGATCGCTGCCCGCAATACATCAAATTTTCTTTGATTATCAATAAAATGACCGCTGCCGTTCGGCAGGCGCTGGCAGAGGAGGCATAACGCATGTCACATTGTTCCTGTCATGATAAACCGCAGCACAGTTTGCTGCCTGCGGCGTACCGCATCCTCAGTATTACTCGCCACACGCCGCTGGAGTGGAATTTCCGCGTGGCCGTCGATTTTCCCGCGCACTGGGGGCAATTTGTTGAGGTGTCGCTGCCGCGCGTCGGCGAAGCGCCCATCTCCGTTTCCGACTACGGCGACGGCTGGATAGATCTGCTGATTCGTAATGTCGGAAAAGTGACCAGCGCCCTCTTTATGCTGAAAGAAGGCGACAACGTATGGCTACGCGGCTGCTATGGCAATGGCTATCCGGTCGATACGCTGCGCCATAAACCCTTACTGGTTGTCGCAGGCGGCACGGGCGTCGCGCCGGTGAAAGGCTTAATGCGCTATTTCGTTGAGAATCCCCAGGAAATTGGTCAACTGGATATGATTCTCGGCTATAAAAATCGCGATTGCGTGCTGTACAAAGAAGAAATGGCGACGTGGCGCGGCAAACATAATCTGGTGCTCACGCTGGATGAAGGCGAGGCTGATGACCGTTACCAGATTGGCCGGGTGACCGATCGGCTTGCCGACATGACGCTTAGCGATATCGACACTATGCAGGCCATCGTCGTTGGGCCGCCAATAATGATTACCTTTACCGTAAAAATGCTGCTGCAAAAAGGGCTCAAGCCGGAGCAAATCTGGGTGGACTACGAACGCCGGATGGCCTGCTCCGTCGGGAAGTGCGGCCACTGCCGTATGGGCGAAGTGTATGTCTGCACCGACGGCCCGATATTTAACTACGCCGTCGCGCAACGTTTTGCCGATTAAGGAGAACATCATGAGCATTGATATTGATATCATTAAAGCCCGTGCGAAAAACGAATATCGCCTGTCAAAAGTGCGCGGCGAAGCCATGATCAGCGTCCGCATTCCCGGCGGTATTTTGCCCGCGCATTTGCTAACGGTGGCGCGTGACATCGCCGAAACCTGGGGCAACGGACAAATTCACCTCACTACCCGCCAGAAGCTGGCGATGCCGGGTATCCGTTACGAAGATATCGACAACGTGAACGCTGCGCTGGAGCCATTTCTTCGCGAGATTGAAATAGAACTGTGCGACGTCCAGGTTGAGGATACCAAAGCGGGCTATCTCGCTATTGGCGGGCGAAATATTGTCGCCTGTCAGGGGAACCGCATTTGCCAGAAAGCCAACACTGACACGACCGGTCTGTCCCGTCGTCTTGAAAAACTGGTCTATCCCAGCCCTTATCATCTCAAAACGGTCATCGTTGGCTGCCCGAATGATTGCGCGAAGGCGTCAATGGCCGATCTGGGAATTATTGGCGTGGCGAAAATGCGCTTCACTGCCGATCGCTGTATCGGCTGCGGCGCCTGCGTGAAGGCCTGTAGTCACCACGCGGTAGGCTGCCTGGCGCTGAAGAACGGCAAAGCGGTCAAAGAAGAGTCCGCCTGTATCGGCTGCGGCGAGTGCGTGCTGGCCTGTCCGACGCTGGCCTGGCAACGTAAGCCGGATCAGCTCTGGCAAGTCCGTCTGGGCGGACGCACCAGTAAAAAGACGCCGCGCGTCGGCAAGCTCTTCCTCAACTGGGTGACTGAAGATGTGATAAAGCAGGTGATCGTTAACCTGTATGAATTTGAAAAAGAGATGCTCGGCGGAAAACCGATCTATCTACATATGGGCCATCTGATCGACAAAGGCGGCTATCTGCGTTTTAAAGAACGGGTACTGCGCGGCGTTCAGCTCAATCCGGAAGCGATGGTCGCCGAACGCATTTACTGGGCCGAAGACGAATCCGTCGCGCGGATGCATCTCAAACCCGCCGGACACTAATCAACCACGCCATGGCCGCAGCCCGCCCACAGGCTGCGGCACGCTAAACCACATGACCAGCGCCGCGACAAGCAGTATGACCCCTCCGGCCAGCGCCAGCGTTGACCAGCCTACCTGCCGCCATAACGCCGGCGCTTTGTTTCCACTGAGCTTCACCGCCAGATCACGAAAAGTGTGTACCAGCAGCGCCAGCGAAGTAATCGTTAGCGAGGTTCCCGCCGCCATCGCCAGTACCGACGCCATTCCCCAGCTAAAAACGCCAATCACTTTACTGAATAACAGCACCATTATCGCGCCGGAACAGGGCCGCATCCCCATAGACAGTACGATCATGAGTCGCGCGCGCCAGTCATCGCCGCTATGCAATTGTTCCTGCGTCGGTAGATGCTGATGTCCGCAGCCGCATTTTTCATGGTGAACATGGCGCGGCGTAAAAGCGATAAAGACAGGTTTACGTAGCAGCGCGCGTAACCTTTTTATGGCCCGCCAGCACAGCAAAATGCCCAGCCCGCCAACTAACGCATAGCTCCCCTTTTCCAGCCAGAAGCCGCTCAGATGGAGCTGCCTGGCCGGAAGTTGCAATACGGTCAGCACGCCCACCACCAACCCGATAGCCACGAGCCCCTGTAATAACGCGGCGGCGAGGGTTAACACGATACTCGATTTCAACTTCGAAGGATGCGTCGCCAGCCATGTCGCGATCACCACTTTGCCGTGTCCCGGCCCCAGCGCATGAAGCACGCCATACATAAAACTCAGCAGAAGCAACGATCCGCCCGCCCGCTCAGGATGCGTCGCCACCGCATTAAGCAGCGCGCTCAACTGCTGATTTACGTCCCGCTGCCAAAGAGCGCTTTTCAACATCACCTGCGGCCAGGCCTGCCATATCCACAGACCGCCAACCAGCATCAGCAGCAGGAATAACGCCAATGGCCACAGCGAGAGCCAGCGTCGCCCCGGAGTGCGTTGAGAAAAAATTACTGACATTGCAAGGTCACCGTTTGGGCAAACTGTTTACCTAAATCCATATCCTCCGGCGGCGCGTCCTCCTTATCCAGCGACTGGGCGAAACGTAGCGTCTCTTCGCCGGGCGCAGGAGTATAAACCTGAATCCGACACTTTTCGCGCAGCGGTTCCGGCATCGTGATATCGCTGGCCTGGTCATAATGCATATCGACATAATAAGAGGGATCAAACGTTGAAAAGGTATAAGTCTGTCCGCTTAACGGCTGCGGTTCAGCCAGCGGTAGCGTAAAGGTCAATACCGCCTGATGCGCGTCACGCGTCATACCGTATTCTGTCGGCCTGTTTTTAAACTTCACTTTCGCGCCATTGCGCCACACTTCTGTAAAGTAGTGCTGCCCAAGTACGTTAGCCATCACTTCCGCCGCCAACTTTTTCCATATTTCTGACCCCGGTGCCGCGTTTCCGGCGTCATACAGCAGATCGGCGGACGTCAGCGCGTCCATTGTCCAGCGCATTTTTAACGCCACAAATTGCTCATTTTCACTGACCACCTGCGTTTGCAGACGGATAAAGCTATGCGGATGCGCCGCCGCCACGAAAGATAAAGCGGCAAGAAATAGTGTTAAGGCGCTGCGTTTCACTGGCTTCATCTGTTCCTCGCGATAAAAATTCTGTGACACTCCTCAGCATTCCTGGCCTAAAAGCACGCTTATCACATTTTTCACACGCAAACTTTAGCTATCCTTACCAGACAAACTAACGGGAGACCTGACAGATGATGCCGACAATTGCCCCACCATCTGTACTTTCCGCTCCCCAGCGCCGCTGTCAGGTATTGCTGACGCTTTTCCAGCCGGAGCCAATTGCCACGGTGGAAATCTTCAGCGCGCTTAATGGCGTTGATGATGATACTGCCCGTGAGGATATCACTGAGACAAGCCTGGAGATCCAGCGCTATCATCGCCTTGCCATCACAACATGCCAGAACGGTTGCTATCGGATCGAAGGTACAGCACTCGATCAGCGCCTTTGCCTTTTACACTGGCTCAGGCGCGGCCTGCGTTTATGCCCGACCTTCGTCACGCAACAGTTTACCCCGGCCTTAAAAAACGCGCTAAAGCAGCGCGGTATCGCGCGTCCGCTGTATGACGATATTAATCTGCACGCGCTCATCAATCTGTGCGCCCGCCGGTTGCAAAAACCATTTGAACATCGCGACGTGCAGTTCCTGCGCCTCTTTTTACAGTATTGTCTGCTACAACACCATGCCGGCATCACCCCGGAGTTCAACCCTGTACAGCAGATTTGGGCGCAGTCGTGCGCGGAATATCCACTCGCCCAGGAAATTGGTCGTCACTGGCAGCGCCACGTGATGCAGGCCGCACCGCTCAATGAAGCGCTGTTTATGGCGTTACTGTTTTCAATGATTCGCCTCCCCGACCCGATTCGCGACACGCATCAACGGGCGCAGCAACTGCGACTGGAGGTGGCGCGGCTGGTGCTGCGCTTTCGAGAAAAAGGGAACGTACGCTTCAGCGACGAACAAGGGCTTAACGATCAGCTGTATGTCCATCTCGCCCAGGCGCTGAACCGAAGTTTATTCACGATTGGCATCGATAATACGCTTCCGGAAGAGTTCAACCGTCTTTATCCGCGTCTGGTTCGCACCACACGTGAGGCGCTCGCCGGGTTTGAAGCCGAATATGGTATCCACTTTTCCGAGGAAGAGACGGGGCTGGTGGCAGTGATTTTCGGCGCCTGGCTAATGCAGGATAACGATTTGCATGAGAGACAGATCGTATTGTTAGCGGATAAAAATGATGCGCTGGAGACGCATATTGAGCAGCAACTGCGTGAACTGACCCTGTTGCCGCTGAATATCAGACGGCTATCGCTCCAGGCATTTCAAAAAGAGGGATGCCCGCGCGGCGTAGCGCTGATTGTTACCCCTTACGCCACGCCGCTACCGCTCTTCTCACCGCCATTAATTCATGCGGATCGCACCCTCACAGAGCACCAACAGCAGCAGATCCGCAAGATCCTGGAATCATGACGCGGCAACCACTTTGGGCCGAAGGAAGATAGCGGGCAATGCCACCAGCGCCATAATCCAGAACACGCCGCCGCCCAGATGTTGATACAGAAAACCGGCAAATACCGTCATAATCGCGATACTGCCGCCCATCGCCACAGCGGAATAGACGGCCTGCAAACGAATCACCTCGCTTCCCTGACGCGCAGCGATATAGCGCATGGCGGCCAGATGGCAAACGGTAAACGTGCCACAGTGCAGGATTTGTATCACAATCAGCCACGGCAACGCCGTACTCCAGCCCATCAGTCCCCAGCGTACCACGCCGCACACAGCGGAAAGCAACAGCAAGTCGCGGGCGCTAAACCGGCGGAATAGCTTTTTACTCAGGGCAAAAATGATCACTTCCGCCACCACGCCCAACGACCATAAATAGCCGACCGCCGATGCTGAATAGCCAGCCCCCTGCCAGTAGATGGCGCTAAAACCGTAGTAGGCGGCGTGCGCCCCTTGCAGCAAGCAGACGCAGGCCAGAAAACGCCAACTTTGTGCCACCAGCGTACGCCAGGCGGGCCAGCCTGCGCTCTCCTGCTGGCGGCTTTCCCCTTGCGGCGGCACGCTGGGACGTAACAACATGCCCAGCAACATCGAGGCGACGCCGAGCGTCAGTAGCGCCAGAATCGCCTGGTAATCGTATAAACTCACCAGCTTACCGGTCAGCGCCGACCCTATCACGAAGGCGATGGACCCCCACAGCCGCACCCGACCATAGTCCAGGGTAATTTGTTTTTGCCAGGTATTGGCCAGCGCATCGGTCAGCGGCACCAGAGGTGAAAAGAAGAGGTTAAACCCAACCATCACCACCATTAGCCACGCGACATGCGTTCCTGCCCAAAATGCCAGCGCAAATACCAGCGTCAGCAATGCCAGGACGCGCAGCGCAGAGATCAACCGCGAAGGATCGCTTACGCGAGGCGCAATGAGCAGACTACCGAGAAAACGCGCGACCAGACCCACGCCCAGCAGAAGACCGATGGTTTCCGGCGTTAGCCCAAGACCTTTGAGCCAGACGCTCCAGAAGGGCAGAAAAATACCGTAACTAAAAAAGTAGGTGAAATAACTGAGCGCCAGCCAGCGCGTGGAATGCAATGCCATGATTCCCTCCCGTTTGGAGGCGATAGTCTGGCGGTAAACGGTTGCGCTGGCAAGGGTAACATAAGATTAACAAGCGGAGGGAGAAGTTCAAACGGCAACGCCGCCGGATAATGACTTCCGGCGGCGTCACGTTATGGCGCATAAGTAATGCCCGACAGACGCAGCGCCATCGGGCCATTTTCACAACACAAGCGCTTATGCGTAAACCGGGAAGCGGGCGCAGATATCCAGTACTTTCGCTTTCACGCGTTCAATGGTGGCTTCATCATTGATGTTGTCTAGCACGTCACACATCCAGCCAGCCAGCTCTTTCACTTCCGCTTCTTTGAAGCCGCGACGAGTAACCGCCGGAGAACCAATACGGATACCGGAGGTCACGAACGGGCTCTTAGGATCGTTCGGCACGCTGTTTTTGTTCACGGTGATGTTAGCGCGGCCCAGCGCGGCGTCAGCTTCTTTACCGGTCAGGTTTTTATCCACCAGGTCCAGCAGGAACAGGTGGTTCTCAGTGCCGCCAGACACCACTTTGTAGCCGCGGTTCAGGAACACTTCCACCATCGCTTTGGCGTTTTTCGCCACCTGCTGCTGGTAAACTTTGAACTCCGGCTCCATCGCTTCTTTCAGTGCTACCGCTTTACCCGCGATCACGTGCATCAGCGGGCCGCCCTGCGCGCTTGGGAAGACGGCGGAGTTCAGTTTTTTGTACAGCTCTTCGTCGCCGCCTTTCGCCAGGATCAGGCCGCCGCGCGGACCCGCCAGGGTTTTGTGGGTGGTGGTGGTGACAACGTGAGCGTGCGGAACCGGGTTCGGGTAAACGCCTGCGGCAATCAGGCCCGCCACGTGTGCCATGTCGACAAACAGGTATGCGCCGATGCTGTCAGCGATTTCACGCATTTTTGCCCAGTCAACCACGCCGGAGTAGGCAGAGAAGCCACCGATAATCATCTTCGGCTTGTGCTCTTTGGCCAGCTTCGCCATCTCGTCATAGTCAATTTTACCGGACTCATCGATACCGTAAGGTACGATGTTGTACAGTTTACCGGAGAAGTTAACCGGGGAGCCGTGAGTCAGGTGGCCGCCCTGCGCCAGGTTCATACCCAGAACGGTATCGCCCGGTTGCAGCAGCGCGGTGTAAACAGCGAAGTTAGCCTGAGAACCGGAGTGCGGCTGCACGTTAGCGTAGTCGGCGCCGAACAGTTCTTTCGCGCGGTCGATAGCCAGTTGCTCAACGACATCAACGTATTCGCAACCGCCGTAGTAGCGCTTGCCCGGATATCCTTCAGCGTATTTGTTGGTCAGCTGAGACCCCTGCGCCTGCATCACGCGCGGGCTGGTGTAGTTTTCGGAGGCGATCAGTTCGATGTGCTCTTCCTGACGTACTTTTTCCTGCTCCATAGCCTGCCACAACTCGGCATCATAATCGGCAATGTTCATTTCACGCTTTAACATCCGCATCTCCTGACTCAGCTAACAATAAAATTTGTGCCTGAAAAGGCAGTCCGTGGGACTTCGGCCAACAGTATAACCGAATCATTCTTCGATAACAGGTCTTGACAAAGGTTTTTACGCAAACGATTACCTGTGCGTCAGATAAGGGTTTCCTGAACGAGAGCCTGACGAATTTCAACGGATTTCTTTTCAGCTTTGTGATGCAGATTTTTCACGTTGTTACATCCATAACGTAAAGCAGAGAAGATCCATTTACAATGCAAGGGTATTTTTATAAGATGTATTTGATATACATCATTAGATTTTCACATAAAGGAAGCACGTATGCTTGACGCACAAACCATCGCTACAGTAAAGGCCACCATTCCCCTACTGGTTGAAACAGGACCGAAACTGACCGCCCACTTCTACGACCGTATGTTTACGCATAACCCGGAGCTCAAAGAAATCTTCAATATGAGCAACCAGCGTAACGGTGATCAGCGCGAAGCCCTGTTTAATGCTATCGCGGCCTACGCCAGCAATATCGAAAATTTACCGGCGTTGCTGCCGGCGGTAGAAAAAATCGCGCAGAAGCACACCAGCTTCCAGATTAAGCCGGAGCAGTACAACATCGTCGGGACGCATCTGCTGGCGACGCTGGACGAAATGTTCAACCCAGGCCAGGAAGTGCTGGACGCGTGGGGCAAAGCCTATGGCGTACTGGCTAACGTCTTTATTCATCGGGAAGCCGAGATTTATCACGAGAACGCCAGCAAAGACGGCGGCTGGGAAGGCACGCGCCCCTTCCGCATCGTTGCGAAAACCCCGCGTAGCGCACTGATCACCAGCTTTGAGTTTGAACCGGTCGACGGCGGTACGGTGGCGGAATACCGTCCCGGGCAGTATCTGGGCGTCTGGCTGAAGCCGGAAGGTTTTGCGCATCAGGAGATCCGCCAATATTCACTGACCCGTAAACCCGATGGCAAAGGGTACCGTATTGCCGTGAAGCGTGAAGACGGCGGCCAGGTATCAAACTGGTTACACCACCACGCCAGCGTGGGCGATGTGGTGCATCTGGCTGCGCCGGCAGGTGACTTCTTTATGAATGTCGCCGCTGATACCCCCGTTTCGCTGATTTCCGCTGGCGTCGGCCAGACGCCGATGTTAGCGATGCTCGATACGCTGGCGAAAGAACAGCATACCGCGCAGGTGAACTGGTTCCACGCGGCGGAGAACGGCGACGTCCATGCGTTTGCCGACGAAGTGAGCGAGCTGGGCCGTACACTGCCGCGTTTCACTGCCCATACCTGGTACCGCGAGCCGACTGAGGCCGATCGCGCCCAACGCCTCTTCGACAGCGAAGGGCTGATGGATTTAAGCAAACTGGAAGCTGCGATCAGCGATCCGGCAATGCAGTTCTATCTTTGCGGCCCGGTAGGTTTTATGCAGTTTGCCGCAAAACAACTGGTTTCACTTGGCGTGAATCACGAAAACATTCATTACGAATGCTTCGGCCCGCATAAAGTGCTGTAATTGCAAGAAATCCGCTGAAAAAACGGGCGTTATCGTTAAGGCGAACGCCCGTTTTCCTCCCTGTTCTCCTGCTTATTGCGCTGCTTTTTATGCCTTTCTTTTACAAAAAAGGGGAATAAAAAAAGTCTGTGCAAATCGTGTTATTATTAACGTTTGACTTAGCTCGTTAGGGCATCTTTTTATGCAGCAACCTGTTGTACGCATTGGAGAGTGGCTGGTTACACCTTCTGTTAATCAGATCAGTCGTCAGGGACGCCAGATTACTCTTGAACCACGGCTGATCGATCTTCTGATGTATTTTGCGCATCATCCGGATGAAGTGTTAAGCCGGGATAACATTATTGATCATGTCTGGATGCGCACCATCGTGACCAACCATGTTGTCACCCAAAGCATTTCTGAACTACGCAAATCATTAAGAGATGGCGGAGACAGCAATGCTGAATACATCGTTACCGTACCTAAACGCGGCTATAAGCTGACGGCGCCGGTTATCTGGTGCGAAGAAAATAGCGATGAGATCGATAATTCATCAACGTCGCCTCCGCCGCCGATCGCAGCAACGAATGCAGAACCGACAGAGGGGGCTACTGCCGCTACGCCTGTGCCGCCCGCTTCTTTGCAAACGCCGACTAAAAAGGCGAAAAAGCCGCGTATCGCCGCTTTCTGGACGTGGGTGATGTTCCTGCTCTCGCTGGCGACGCTGGTGGTGTTTATCGTGATGTCGGTGGTAGATCATAATGCCGCGGTAACAAAAACGCGGTTATTACTTAACCCACGAGATATAGATGTTCGTTTTGAAGGCGGCAATTCCTGTAATAACTGGGTCTCGCAGGAGTCCTACGCCATCGGTCTGGGCGGCTTAATCACCGACCTGCTGAACACCTACTCGACTTTTATGGTGCACGATAAAACCAATTACCGGGTCAATGAGCCAAGCAGCTCCGGTAAGACGTTAACCATTCAGTTTGTCAATCAGCGCCACTATCGGGCGCAGCAGTGCTTTATGTCTGTGGTGCTCATTGATAACGCCGATGGTTCAACCATGCTGGATAAGCGTTATTTCGTCACCAATACTAACCAGTTGTCCATCCAGGATGATCTGTTTAATAGCCTGTCTTTCGTTTTAACACAGCCCTGGCCTAATCGTATGCGAGAACAACTGGCCCTGTTCAGAACGCCGCAAAATACCGCGCTGATGCGTTTTTATGAGGCGCGCCAGCTTATTCTGAGCGGCGATGCGCAGGCGCTAGGTAAAGCCAGCGATATTCTGAATGGCATTATTAAGGAAACGCCTGATTTCAACTATGCCTATGAATATAAAGTGCTGGTAGATGTATTACGGCAATCACAACAGCCGTTTGATAAAGAACAAGTGGCTGCGCTGAACGAAGAGTTTAAAAAAATAGATCACATTCCGGGCGTTGAGAAAACGTCTGTTTATTATAAAATCAAGACCGTTGATCTGTTAGGCAAAGGTGATATCGATGCAGCGTATGAGGAAATCAATAAAAGCATCGAGCTTGAAATGTCGTGGTTTAACTATGTCCTGTTGGGGAAAGTTTACGAAATGAAAGGTGAGAATCGTCTGGCCGCTGATGCCTATCTGACCGCCTTTAATTTACGTCCAGGTGAAAACACGCTGTACTGGATCGAAAATGGCGTATTTCAGACATCCGTTCAGAAAATTGTCCCTTATCTGAATAGTTTTCTGGCAGAAGATTAAATTTAACGCTGAACCATGACAAATAAAAGCGAAAAGATATTAAATTTTTCGCTTTTATTTTGTGAAAAACATGTTGCCAAAAATAGCTTATGTTAATTTTGGCAACATATTCATCGCAAAGATATGTAAATATAACTCTTTGTAATTAAACGATGTTTATCCTTTCATGATATTTTTCATGATATTTATATGTTAATTCAAAAAAATCAATCTATCAGTTTTTTCATGTTTGTGTTTATTTCACTTTTTCTTTAGGACTTATCTCAACTCATTCGTTAATCTTGTCGACAGTTGAACGGGCACGCAGCATATATGAAGCATAAGCCCGGTTCTTAAAAATACAGCTCAGGAGAAATGAACATGAGTTCTGTCAAAAAGATCGGGCTATTTGCCTGTACTGGCGTCGTTGCCGGTAATATGATGGGGAGCGGGATTGCATTATTACCCGCCAACCTTGCCAGTATTGGTGGCATTGCCATCTGGGGCTGGGTAATTTCTATTATTGGGGCAATGTCGCTGGCTTATGTTTATGCGAGGCTGGCAACCAAAAACCCTCAACAGGGTGGCCCTATCGCTTATGCTGGGGAAATATCTCCGGCGTTTGGTTTCCAGACCGGCGTTCTTTATTATCACGCAAACTGGATTGGTAACTTAGCCATCGGTATTACCGCTGTTTCTTATCTTTCTACGTTCTTCCCGGCATTAAATAATCCAATACCGGCAGGTATTGCCTGTATTGCTATCGTCTGGCTGTTCACCTTTATTAATATGCTGGGTGGGGCCTGGGTCAGCCGCTTGACAACGATTGGCCTATTCCTGGTGCTGATCCCGGTAGTCTTGACCGCAGTCGCCGGCTGGCATTGGTTCGATATCGCGACCTATCACGCGAACTGGAACACGTCCACGACGACCGACTCTCACGCCATTGTTAAAAGTATTCTGCTCTGCCTGTGGGCGTTCGTTGGCGTTGAGTCTGCCGCCGTCAGCACCGGCATGGTGAAAAACCCGAAACGCACCGTACCGCTGGCAACCATGCTGGGTACCGCGCTGGCAGGCATCATCTATATCGCCGCGACTCAGGTTATCGCCGGGATGTTCCCAGCTTCCGTTATGGCCTCTTCCGGCGCGCCGTTCGCTATCAGTACCTCCACGATTCTGGGTGGCTGGGCTGCGCCGCTGGTTTCCGCCTTTACCGCTTTCGCCTGCCTGACGTCTCTGGGCTCCTGGATGATGCTGGTCGGCCAGGCTGGGGTTCGCGCCGCCAACGACGGCAACTTCCCGAAAATTTACGGTGAAATGGATAAAAACGGTATTCCGAAAAAAGGTCTGCTGTTGGCTGCGGTGAAAATGACGGCGCTGATGATTCTGATCACCATCATGAACTCCAGCGGCGGTAAAGCGTCCGACCTGTTCGGCGAACTGACCGGGATTGCCGTACTGCTTACCATGCTGCCGTACTTCTACTCCTGTGTTGACCTGATTCGCTTCGAAGGGTTCAACATCCGTAACTCGGTAAGCCTGATTTGTTCTGTACTGGGCTGCGCATTTTGCTTCATCGCACTGATGGGCGCCAGCTCCTTCGAACTCTCCGGCACCTTTATCGTCAGTCTGATCATCCTGATGTTCTACGGTCGCAAAATGCACCAGCGCCAGAACAACGACAGCGACAGCGACAACAATACGGCTGAAGCGCTTTAACCGCTAACTCCTTTTTCTCAAAGCCCCTTTCGTCACCTGCTATAGCGTAGCGGGAGGGGCCCACTTTACCAGGAACAAGACTATGAACGTTATTGCTATCATGAACCACATGGGCGTCTACTTTAAAGAAGAGCCTATTCGTGAACTGCATCGTGCACTGGAAGGTTTAAATTTCCGTATCGTCTATCCAAACGACCGAGAAGACCTGCTGAAGCTGATTGAAAATAACTCCCGCCTTTGCGGCGTCATTTTCGACTGGGATAAATATAACCTTGAGCTTTGCGAAGAGATTAGCAAGCTGAACGAGTATATGCCGCTGTACGCCTTCGCCAACAGCTACTCTACGCTGGACGTCAGCCTCAACGATCTGAGAATGCAGGTTCGCTTCTTTGAATATGCTTTAGGCGCCGCAGCCGATATCGCGGCGAAAATTCGCCAGAATACCGATGAATACATCGACAATATTCTGCCGCCGCTGACAAAAGCGTTGTTCAAATATGTGCGCGAAGGGAAATATACTTTCTGTACGCCTGGCCACATGGGCGGGACCGCTTTCCAGAAAAGCCCCGTCGGCAGCATCTTTTATGATTTCTTCGGCCCGAACACGATGAAATCCGATATTTCGATTTCCGTTTCCGAACTGGGTTCACTGCTGGACCACTCCGGCCCGCATAAAGAAGCGGAAGAGTATATCGCCCGCGTCTTTAACGCCGAACGTAGCTACATGGTGACGAACGGCACCTCTACGGCGAACAAAATCGTCGGTATGTACTCCGCGCCGGCAGGCAGCACGGTACTGATTGACCGTAACTGCCATAAATCGCTGACCCATCTGATGATGATGAGCGACATTACGCCGATTTATTTCCGCCCAACCCGTAACGCCTACGGTATTCTTGGCGGTATTCCGCAAAGCGAGTTCCAGCACGCCACTATCGCTAAACGGGTAAAAGAGACGCCTAACGCAACCTGGCCGGTCCACGCTGTTATTACTAACTCAACCTATGACGGTCTGTTGTATAACACTGACTACATCAAGAAAACTCTGGATGTGAAGTCCATTCATTTTGACTCCGCCTGGGTGCCTTATACCAATTTCTCCCCTATTTATCAGGGTAAATGCGGTATGAGCGGCGACCGTGTAGAAGGCAAAATCATTTATGAAACCCAGTCCACGCATAAACTGCTGGCGGCGTTTTCACAGGCATCCATGATTCATGTTAAAGGCGACATTAACGAAGAAACCTTTAACGAAGCCTACATGATGCATACCACCACTTCTCCGCACTACGGTATCGTAGCGTCTACTGAAACCGCAGCGGCGATGATGAAAGGTAATGCGGGTAAACGCCTGATTAACGGCTCTATTGAACGTGCGATTAAATTCCGTAAAGAAATTAAACGCCTGAAAAGCGAATCTGACGGCTGGTTCTTTGACGTATGGCAGCCGGAACATATCGATGGAGCTGAGTGCTGGCCGCTGCGCTCAGATAGCGCATGGCATGGCTTCAAAAATATCGATAACGAACACATGTACCTCGACCCGATCAAAGTCACTATCCTGACGCCGGGGATGAAGAAAGACGGTACGATGGATGAATTCGGTATTCCGGCAAGTCTGGTCGCCAAATATCTCGATGAACGCGGCATCATCGTAGAAAAAACCGGTCCATACAACCTGCTGTTCCTGTTCAGCATTGGTATCGACAAAACCAAAGCTCTGAGCCTGCTGCGCGCGCTCACTGAATTTAAACGCGCCTTTGACCTGAACCTGCGCGTCAAAAACATTCTGCCGGCACTGTACCGCGAAGCGCCTGAGTTTTATGAAAATATGCGCATCCAGGAACTGGCACAGAATATTCATAAACTGGTCGAACATCATAATCTACCGGACTTAATGTACCGTGCGTTTGAAGTGCTGCCGAAAATGGTGATGACGCCGTATACTGCGTTCCAGAAAGAGCTGCATGGCGAAACGGAAGAGGTGTATCTTGAAGAGATGGTTGGACGCGTCAACGCCAACATGATCCTTCCTTACCCTCCGGGAGTGCCGCTGGTGATGCCTGGTGAAATGATCACCGAGGAAAGCCGTCCGGTACTGGAATTCCTGCAAATGCTGTGCGAAATCGGCGCCCACTATCCGGGCTTCGAAACCGATATCCACGGCGCCTATCGTCAGGCAGACGGACGTTACACCGTTAAAGTGCTGAAAGAAAATACGAAATAAGTACCAAAGGGAAGTGGCTTGCCACTTCCCTTTTTTCACGCAGCAAGGAGACTTTATGAAAACACCCTCACAACCGCGCGCGATTTTTTACATCGTGGCGATTCAAATTTGGGAATACTTCAGCTTTTACGGCATGCGTGCCTTACTCATCCTTTATCTTACCCACCAGCTTGGTTTTAATGACAGCCACGCGATCAACCTCTTCAGCGCCTACGCCTCTTTAGTTTACGTTACCCCTATTCTTGGCGGCTGGCTTGCCGACCGCCTGCTTGGCAACCGCGTGGCGGTTATCACCGGCGCCTTATTGATGACGCTGGGTCATGTGGTATTGGGCTTAGAATCTGATTCAACGCTGAGTTTATATGCGGCGCTGGCCATTATTATCTGCGGCTACGGCTTGTTTAAATCCAATATTAGCTGTCTGCTGGGCGAACTTTACGCCCCTGATGACAACCGCCGCGACGGGGGATTCTCGCTGCTCTACGCGGCCGGGAATATTGGATCGATAGCCGCGCCGATCGCCTGTGGTCTGGCGGCGCAGTGGTATGGCTGGCATGTCGGCTTTGCGCTGGCGGGCGTCGGAATGTTCATCGGCCTGCTCATCTTTTTAAGCGGTCATCGCCACTTTCAGCAGACGCGCGGTGTTAATCGCCCCGCGCTGCGGGCGGTTAAATTCGCCCTTCCAACCTGGGGTTGGCTGGTATTAATGCTGTGTATCGCGCCGGTATTCTTCACCCTCCTGCTGGAAAATAACTGGTCTGGCTATGTGCTGGCCATTGTCTGCGTCTTCGCGGCGCAACTTATCGCCCGTATTATGGTTAAATTTCCCGAACACCGTCGCGCCTTGTGGCAAATCGTTCTGTTAATGATCACCGGCACTCTCTTCTGGGTTCTGGCGCAGCAGGGCGGAAGTTCGATCAGTTTATTCATCGACCGTTTTGTCAACCGCCACTGGCTGAACATGACCGTCCCCACCGCATTGTTCCAGTCGGTCAATGCGATTGCGGTGATGGCGGCGGGCGTGGTGCTGGCGTGGCTGAGCAGCCCGAAAGAGAGCGCCCGCTCGGTGCTGCGCGTCTGGCTTAAATTTGCCGTGGGACTGGTATTAATGGGCGGCGGTTTTATGCTGCTGGCGCTAAACGCGCATCAGGCCCGGTTAGACGGGCAGGCATCAATGGGAATGATGATCGCAGGGCTGGCACTGATGGGCTTTGCAGAGCTGTTTATTGATCCGGTCGCGATGGCGCAAATTACCCGCCTCAACCTGCCTGGCGTCACGGGCGTGCTGACCGGTATTTATATGCTGGCGACCGGCGCGGTCGCTAACTGGCTGGCTGGCGTCGTCGCGCAACAAACCACGGAATCGCAAATTAGTGATACGGCGGTAGCCGCCTACGGACACTTTTTCTCGCAAATGGGCGAGTGGACGCTAAGTTGCGTGGCGCTGATCGTCGCCATTGTCGGCCTGAGATGGGTTTGCACCCGGACTACATCGGCGCTACCGCAGGGCGATTAAACGGTGGTTCGCTGCCCACAAGGAGGAGACGGGCAGCGAATCGGCACATCAGATAGCCGCGTCGTCTTCTTCGCCAGTACGGATACGAATAACGCGGGCGACATCAAAGACAAAGATCTTACCGTCGCCGATTTTCCCCGTCTGCGCGGTACGAATGATGGTATCAACACAGGTATCCACGATGTCGTCAGGCACAACGATTTCAATTTTTACCTTCGGCAGAAAATCCACCATATATTCCGCGCCGCGATACAGCTCGGTGTGGCCTTTTTGACGGCCAAAACCTTTGACTTCAGTGACCGTCATGCCGGTAATACCTACCTCGGCCAGCGCTTCACGGACATCGTCCAGCTTGAAGGGTTTAATAATCGCATCAATCTTTTTCATGCTATTCCTTGAAAAGGTCGCCTGTGTTTTGATCGGTTAAACGTAACATATTTCGCACTACTTTACGGCATGAAAACTACTCTTTGAAATCATTCGCATCCAGTTCGTGACGGGAGAGTAGCTTATAGAATTCCGTGCGGTTGCGCCCCGCCATCCTTGCCGCGTGCGTCACGTTACCTTTGGTAATTTGCAGTAACTTGCGCAGATAGTTCAGTTCAAATTGGTTTCGCGCTTCGGCAAAAGTTGGCAGCGCGGTGTTTTCGCCTTCCAGCGCCTGCTCGACCAACGCATCGCTGATCACCGGCGAAGAAGTTAACGCCACGCATTGTTCAATGACGTTGACCAGTTGGCGCACGTTGCCCGGCCAGCTTGCCGTCATCAGCCGTTTCATTGCATCAGTAGAAAAGGCGCGAACAAACGGTTTATGCCGCTGTGCCGACTGTCTGAGCAGATGATTAGCCAGCAGCGGAATATCCTCGGTACGCTCCGCCAGCGCCGGAATTTTCAGGCTCACGACATTCAGCCGGTAGTACAAATCTTCACGAAATTCGCCCCGCGCCATCGCCTTCGGCAGATCGCGGTGCGTCGCGGAAATAATTCGCACGTCGATATCAATATCGCGATTGCTGCCCAGCGGCCTGACTTTGCGCTCCTGTAACACCCGCAGCAGCTTCACCTGTAACGGCGCGGGCATATCGCCAATTTCATCCAGAAACAGCGTGCCGCCTTCCGCCGCCTGGAACAACCCTTCACGATTGCTCACTGCGCCGGTAAAGGCGCCGCGCGCATGGCCGAATAATTCGGACTCCAGCAACTGTTCCGGTAACGCGCCGCAGTTAATGGCGACAAACGGCTTGTTACTGCGCGGGCTGGCATTATGAATCGCCTGTGCGAAAATCTCTTTCCCGGTGCCGCTTTGTCCGTTAATCAATACGCTGACATCCGACTGCGCGACCATGCGCGCCTGTTCAAGCAGTCGCAGCATCAGCGGGCTACGGGTAACGATAGCGTTGCGCCAGCTATCGTCCGTCGCGGGAGCGGACTGCTCCAGCGCTTCATCTATCGCTTTATATAACGCGTCTCTGTCGATCGGCTTCGTCAAAAAGCTGAATACGCCTTTCTGGGTAGCGGCCACCGCATCCGGAATAGAACCATGCGCCGTCAGAATGATAACCGGCATTCCCGGCTGTACTTTCTGAATTTCTGTGAACAGTTGCATACCATCCATTTCGTCCATGCGCAGGTCGCTTATTACCAGATCCACTTTTTCCCGATGTAGTACCCGTAGTCCTTCCTGGCCGCTCTCTGCGGTCACGACGCTGTATCCTTCACTGGTCAGGCGCATACCGAGCAATTTCAGTAATCCGGGATCGTCATCGACCAGCAGCAGGTGCGCCGGTTTACGGCTTATCATGGCGTTACCTCATCTTGTGACGGCGACGGCGCCGCGCCATCTTCAGACGTCGCGGGTTTGTCATTCGTATGCGGCGTATCGGCGTTGTAATTCCCTGCCGGTTTTCGTGTCGAAAGCTGGCGCTCAATATCGGTTAAACTCTCCAGCTTACGGGTGGTAAGATCGAGCTTCGTTTGCAAGGCCTGTTGCTGCTGGCGCAGCGCATCCAGCTCACTATCTGACGTTTGCTGGAGTTTGCTATAACGCTGACGTTCGGCAGAAAGTGCTAATTGCAGCGCCTGACCGTCATGCCAGATTTGGTAGACGGGCCGTACCTGAGCCGGTATTTGCGCGCTTAACGCCTCCAGACGGGTCACTATGGCGCGCCGCTCCGGCGGCGTAATTTTTGCATCCGCCAGTAAGATCCCGCGCCTGAAGGCATTTTGCCAGTTATCATCCGTCAACGCGCGCGCCTCTGCGCGCGACTGAACCGGCATCAGACGATCGGCGCAGTCAATCGTGCGTAGCCAGTACAGCGGATTCGTCTCCACCGCCTGCCCGCGTAGCGACCAGATATCCGCGCACGCCGTCGGGAGATAATCCGCCAGTTGATAATGGGGGAGCGTGTCCTGCGCTGCGCTACCGGGCAGTTGCTGTGAAGCATGGGGAACACATGCGGTCAGCGCCAGACACGATATGCCCACCGGTATTCCCCACCGCAAAAGGCATCGTTTAATAGTTTGGACGAAAACGTGTGACATACGCACCAGGCTTAAATTCATATTAGTGTTTGTCAGATGCAGGCAATGGCAGCGAGATGCGAAAACAAACTTCCTGCGCGTTGTCATCCACCAGTTGGATCTCTCCCTGCATTCGACGAATACAATCTCTGGCGATACTCAGCCCTAACCCACTGCCTTTTACCGCCCCTTTTCGCTGGTGGCTTCCCTGGAAAAAAGGCTCAAAAATCATTTCTCTTTCGGTTTGCGGAATCGGTTCGCCGCTATTAACCACATCGATATAAACCGTGGAGCCCTGAGAGCGACTACGGATACAAATGTTACCGGATTCAGCGCCATAGTGCACCGCGTTGGAATAGAGATTATCCAGCACGCTCATCAGCAACATGGGCTCTGCTATGCAGCGTTCGGCCTCCAGGTCGACATCGGTATGCATCATTTTAGCGCGGGCAGGCAAACTGTGGGCGGAAACCACCATATCCACAAGCGGCGCGATATCGACCGCTTCCAGCTCTGTGGCACTGTCTACCAGTTTCCGGTTGTAATCAAGCAATTGCTCAATCAATTTTTGTAAATTACGACTGCTGTCATCCAGAATATCGACCACCTCTTTTTGCTCCGACGTCAGCGGCCCAACCACCTGATCGGCCAGCAGCTCTGTCCCCTCGCGCATACTGGCCAGCGGAGTTTTCAGCTCATGGGACAGGTGACGTAGAAACTGATGGCGCTGGGATTCCAGCCACGCCAGACGCTCACTCAGCCAGATAATGCGCTGCCCCACCGATCGTAATTCACGCGGACCGGTAAAGGTGACGGTATTCCCTAAAGAACGGCCTTCGCCCAGGCGATTAATCATCCGTTCAATTCCTTTCACCGGCCCGATAATCATGCGGGTAAAAAGTAGCACCATCGCCAGGCTCACCAGAAATAGCACCAGCGCCTGCCAGCCGAAAAATTGTCCGCGCTCGGCGATTTCTTGTTGTAACTGTTGCCCACGCGAATAAACCACAGTACGCGTCGCCTGCACCATTTCCGTATTCGCGTTGGCAAAGGCCTCCAGACGCGCGGCCGCTGCCGCTTCCGGGCCGCTATCTTTACACTGCAATTGCGCCAGCGCGTTTAAATCCTGGCGTAACGCCTGATACAACTTATCATCCGGCAAGACGCCGGCATGGGCGTCCAGCATATCGCTATAGCGCTTACGCTGGCTTTGATACACTTTTGCCAGCGTCGGATCGTCAAGCACGCAATACTGTCGGTAGCTTCGCTCCATCTCCAGCGCGACGTTGGTCATCGCCTCGCTGCGCCGGGCGTCAATAAGCGTGCTGCGGTTAGTCACCGCAGCCTGATCGCTTAACGCGTTAAGGCTTTGCCACGCCTGCCAGGCCAGAACCAGCAACGGCAGCAGGATCAGCAAAAAGGCCAGCATGACCAATTGTCGTAAAGAACGGGGGAAAACAGACCAGCGCTTCAACGTGTCGCTCACATAAAAGAAGAATAAAAAAGATGCTAACCGAGGGAAGCGCCAGATACAACAAAGCCGGGCTAAACCCGGCTTTGTTATGGAATAAGGCGGTGCCTAACTCGACGTTTCGCCCGGAGGTTGATAAAGCTACGCTATTATCAGAAGTTGGACGGCAGGCACCTTGTTGTGCGTCATTCGAAGTTTATGTAGCGCGTCCCTAAGGGGCTGACATAAGAAGGTGAATGAGCCACTGGTTATCATTATGCAGTAATTGTGCCAACATTCAAAAGACTTTGTTAACACAATGATAGATATGAAAAATATCGTTATTCATGCTAAAAATGGCTCTGTCTGTTTTTTGCCCTTTCTGTCGCCAATCAGCAACACCTGCAACACCTAAAAATAAAACAATTTAAAATCAAATAGTTAAATGTCTCTTTTTGGCGACAACCTATCCCCCACTCATGTCGGGATTTCCCGACACTTTAATCTTGCGGCATAAGCACTAGTTTATTGCCGGATGGCGGCGTAAACGCCTTATCCGGCCTACCGCTTGACGTTCAAGACGGTAGCTTCAACCGCGCTTCCCCGTGGGCCTGATAAGCGCCGTCTACAAAAAAGCCCCTCGTGAAGAGGGGCTTAATGGCTATCGGGCTAATTAACCAAGCTGCTTACGCGCATTACGGAAGATACGCATCCACGGGCTATCCTCGCCCCAGTTTTCCGGGTGCCAGGAGTTGGCGACGGTGCGGAATACGCGTTCCGGATGCGGCATCATAATCGTCACCCGACCGTTTTCGGTCGTCACCGCCGTGATGCCGTTCGGCGAACCGTTCGGGTTAGCCGGATAGGTTTCGGTCACCTTACCAAAGTTATCAACGTAGCGCAGAGCGACCAGGCCTTTGCTCTCAAGCGCGGCAAGATGCGCATCGTCACGCACCTCAACGCGCCCTTCCCCATGGGAAACCGCAATCGGCATCTGTGAGCCTACCATTCCTTGCAGCAGCAGCGATGGGCTTTGCGTCACTTCTACCAGGCTGAAGCGGGCTTCGAAGCGGTCAGAATGGTTACGTACAAAACGCGGCCACAGTTCGCTGCCCGGGATCAGCTCGCGCAGATTCGACATCATCTGGCAACCGTTGCACACGCCCAGCGCCAGCGTCTGCGGACGATGGAAGAAGGTTTCGAATTCGTCGCGCACCCGAGGGGTAAACAGAATGGATTTCGCCCAGCCTTCGCCCGCCCCCAGCACGTCGCCGTAGGAAAAGCCGCCGCAAGCCACCAGCGCATGGAAGTTACCCAGACCGATACGACCGCCCAGCAGGTCGCTCATATGGACGTCAATCGCGTCAAAGCCCGCACGATGGAACGCCGCCGCCATCTCCACGTGAGAGTTCACCCCCTGCTCGCGCAGTACAGCGACTTTCGGTCGTGCGCCTGTCGCAATGTACGGCGCGGCGATATCTTCATTAATATCAAACGACAGCTTCACGTTGAGGCCCGGATCGGCATCATTCGCTTTCGCCTCGTGTTCCTGGTCGGCACATTGCGGATTGTCGCGCAGACGCTGCATCTGCCAGGTGGTTTCCGCCCACCAGACACGCAGCGTAGTGCGGCTTTCGCTGAATACCGTCTGGTCATTAGCGGTAATCACAAAGCGATCGCCAGCCAGAGCCTGACCAAGGTAGTGGACGCAGTCAGCAAGGCCGTACTGCGCCAACAGCGCTTCGACCGCGTCTCTGTCTTCAGCGCGTACCTGAATCACGCCGCCCAGCTCCTCGTTGAACAGTGCGGCCAGATGGTCATCGCCCAGCGCGGCGATATCGACCTGCACGCCGCAGTGGCCGGCAAAGGCCATCTCGGCCAGCGTCACCAGCAGACCGCCGTCGGAACGGTCGTGCCAGGCCAGTAATTTACGCGCAGCGACCAGCGCCTGCATGGCGTCATAGAAGCCTTTCAGTTGCGCGACGTCACGCACGTCCGCGGGTTTGTCGCCAAGCTGACGATAGACCTGCGCCAACGCCGTTGCGCCCAGCGCGTTGTGGCCCTTGCCAAGATCGATCAGCAGCAAGGCGTTATCTTCCGTTGACAGCTGCGGCGTAAGGGTGTGACGCACGTCTTCCACGCGGGCAAACGCGGAAATCACCAGCGACAGCGGCGAGGTCATTTCGCGCTGTTCGTTACCTTCCTGCCAGCGGGTTTTCATCGACATCGAATCTTTGCCCACCGGAATCGTCAGGCCAAGCTGCGGACAGAGTTCCTCTCCCACCGCTTTAACCGCGTCATACAAACCGGCATCTTCGCCAGGATGACCGGCTGCCGCCATCCAGTTAGCTGAAAGCTTGATGCGCTTGATATCGCCAATCTGCGTCGCGGCAATGTTAGTCAACGCTTCACCGACGGCCAGACGGGCGGAGGCGGCAAAGTCCAGCAGCGCCACCGGCGCGCGCTCGCCAATCGACATCGCTTCGCCGTAGTAGCTGTCGAGGCTGGCGGTAGTGACCGCGCAGTCAGCCACCGGGACCTGCCACGGGCCAACCATCTGGTCACGCGCCACCATACCGGTGACGGTACGGTCCCCAATAGTGACAAGGAAGGTTTTTTCCGCCACGGTCGGCAGATGCAGAACACGCTTTACCGCGTCGGCAATCGTGATATCCGCGCGGTTCAGCGCATCGCCTTTCGCCTTCAATGTTTGCACATCGCGGGTCATTTTCGGCGTTTTGCCCAGCAGGACATCCAGCGGTAGATCGATCGGCTGATTGTCGAAATGGTTATCATGCAACGAGAGATGCTGTTCTTCGGTAGCGTCGCCAATGACCGCATACGGCGCGCGTTCGCGCTTACACAGTTCGTCGAACAGCGGCAACTGGTCAGCCGCGACCGCCAGCACATAGCGCTCCTGGGATTCGTTACACCAGATTTCCAGCGGGCTCATGCCCGGCTCGTCGCTAAGAATGTCGCGCAGTTCGAATTTCCCGCCGCGCCCGCCGTCGCTCACCAGCTCCGGCATGGCGTTGGAGAGACCGCCCGCGCCCACATCATGGATAAACAGGATTGGGTTGGCGTCGCCCAACTGCCAGCAGCGGTCGATCACCTCCTGGCAGCGGCGTTCCATTTCCGGGTTGTCGCGCTGAACAGAGGCAAAATCGAGATCCGCATCAGACTGGCCGGAAGCCATTGACGATGCCGCGCCGCCGCCGAGGCCGATATTCATCGCCGGGCCGCCAAGGACGATCAGCTTCGCGCCAACAACGATCTCGCCTTTCTGCACGTGATCGGCGCGAATATTACCGATCCCGCCCGCCAGCATGATCGGCTTATGGTAGCCGCGCAGCTCTTCACCGTTATGGCTGTTGACCTTCTCTTCGTAGGTACGGAAGTAACCGGTCAGCGCCGGGCGACCAAATTCGTTGTTAAACGCCGCGCCGCCCAGCGGACCTTCGGTCATGATATCCAGCGCGGTGACAATACGTTCCGGCTTGCCAAAATCCTCTTCCCACGGCTGTTCAAAGCCCGGAATACGCAGGTTGGAAACGGAGAAGCCCACCAGCCCGGCTTTTGGTTTCGCGCCACGCCCGGTGGCGCCTTCATCACGAATTTCGCCGCCGGAACCGGTCGCCGCCCCCGGCCACGGAGAGATGGCGGTTGGGTGGTTATGCGTTTCGACCTTCATCAGAATGTGCGCGGGCTCCTGATGAAAATCGTAACGGCCGGTATTGTGGTCGGCGAAGTAGCGCCCCACCGCAGATCCTTCCATCACCGCGGCATTGTCTTTATAGGCAGAGAGCACATAGTCCGGCGTGGTTTCGAAGGTGTTTTTAATCATTTTAAACAGCGACTTCGGCTGCGGTTTACCGTCGATAATCCAGTCGGCATTAAAAATCTTGTGGCGGCAGTGCTCGGAGTTCGCCTGGGCGAACATGTACAATTCGATATCGTTCGGGTTGCGTCCCAGTTTGGTAAACGCCTCCTGCAAATAGTCGATTTCATCTTCCGCCAGCGCCAGACCAAGACGCAGGTTGGCGTCAATTAACGCCTGACGGCCTTCTCCCAGCAGATCGACACTGGAAACCGGCGCAGGCTGATGGTGGATAAACAGTTTTTCCGCATCGGTTAAAGAAGAGAACACCGTCTCCATCATACGGTCGTGCAGCTCTGCGGCCACTTGTCGCCACTGTTCCGCCGTCAACGTCGAAGCCTCGATATAGTACGCTACGCCGCGCTCCAGCCGATCAACCTGTTGCAGGCCGCAGTTGTGGGCGATATCCGTTGCTTTTGAAGACCAGGGGGAGATGGTACCAGGACGCGGTGTGACCAACAGGAGTTTACCCGCCGGCGTATGGCTGCTAAGCGCCGGGCCGTATTGCAGCAGACGGGTAAGCTGCGCCTGCTCGCTATCATTTAACGGGGCGTTCAGGTCAGCAAAATGGACATACTCAGCGTATATATTGTGGACCTGGAGGTTGGCAGCCTGAAAGCGCGCCAGCAGTTTATTGATACGGAATGCAGACAGTGCAGGCGAACCACGCAGAATTTCCATCATAAGTCTCTCGTCTTCTAAGCTTCGGTGTGCGCAAGGGGGGAAACGGCCGTCATTATAAAGAATCTGACGCGCCGACGAAACCGTTTGCGTAGAAATAAAATCACCGCTTTTTCTTGTCATACGGTGCGGCTATCGTTGCGAATAAGTTGCCAACTGGCGCATTGTTACGCAAAATGCCGCTCATTAATGACTTATCTATTGCAGCAAAACATCATTTTCAGCCCGAGGCAACGCACGATCCAGAGAATTAACTAATTGAAAAAATTAAAGATTAATTATCTGTTCATCGGCATATTGACGCTGCTGCTGGCAGCAGCCCTTTGGCCCTCAATCCCCTGGTTCGGTAAAACCGAAAACCATATCGCCGCGATTCAAGCCCGGGGGGTACTGCGCGTCAGTACGATCGACTCGCCATTAACCTATTCCGTTATCAACGGTAAAAAATATGGTCTGGACTATGAACTGGCGCAGCAGTTCGCCAACTATCTCGGCGTGAAGCTGAAAGTGACGGTGCGCCAGAATATCAGCCAGTTGTTTGACGATCTGGATAACGGCAATGCCGACCTGCTCGCGGCAGGGCTGGTCTACGACAGCGCACGCGTTAAAAACTATCAGCCCGGTCCCATGTATTACTCGGTTTCGCAACAGCTCGTCTACCGGGTCGGACAATATCGCCCACGTTCGCTGGCGACCGTTAACGAGAATCAGCTTACCATTGCGCCAGGGCACGTCGTGGTCAATGACTTACAGCGTTTAAAAGAGACAAAGTTTCCCGACCTGAGCTGGAAAGTGGATGATAAAAAAGGCTCGACGACGCTGCTGGAAGAGGTCATCAGCGGCAAACTGGATTACACCATTGCCGATTCAGTGGCGATCAGTCTGTTTCAGCGCGTTCATCCCGAGCTGGCCGTGGCGCTGGATGTCACGGATGAACAGCCCGTGACCTGGTTTAGCCGACTGGACGACGATAATACGCTCTCCGCCGCGCTGCTCGATTTTTTCAATTCGATCAATGAAGACGGTTCTCTGGCGCGGATCGAAGAGAAATATCTGGGACATGGCGATGATTTCGACTACGTTGATACCCGCTCTTTCCTGCGAGCGGTGGATAACGTCCTGCCGGAGCTGGAACCGTTATTTAAAAAATATGCCAAAGAGATAGACTGGCGCCTGCTGGCGGCGATTTCTTATCAGGAATCACACTGGGACCCGCTGGCGACCTCGCCAACCGGCGTGCGCGGCCTGATGATGCTGACTAAAAATACCGCCCAAAGTCTGGGGCTGACCGACCGTACCGATGCGGAGCAAAGCATCAGCGGCGGCGCTCGCTATCTTGAAGATATGATGGCTAAAGTTCCCGAAACCGTTCCGGAAGACGAGCGTATCTGGTTTGCCTTAGCCGCCTACAATATGGGTTATGCGCACATGCTCGATGCCAGATCGCTGACGGTAAAAACCAAAGGCAATCCGGATAGCTGGACCGATGTGAAGCAGCGTTTGCCGCTGTTAAGCCAAAAACCGTATTACAGTAAGCTAACCTACGGTTACGCGCGTGGACATGAGGCTTATGCTTATGTGGAAAATATCCGTAAATACCAGATAAGTTTGGTGGGGTATTTGCAGGAAAAAGAAAAGCAGGAAGCGGAAGCCATGAAACTGGCGCAGGATTACCCGGCGGTGTCGCCGGAGGAGCTGAATAAAGCGCCCTTCCCCCTCCTGTCGTTTTTATCGCAGTCATCAGGCTACCTGACGCATTCGCCGTCTTTACTGTTTACGCCGCAGAAGAAAGAAGAAAAATAGCGCGATGGTCTTATCGGATGGCGACGCGCAACGTCTTATCCGGCATTGCGCTATACTGTCGGCCCCGCGCCTTCCGCACGGTCGGCTTTCTTCAGGGCTTTAATTTCCTGACGACGCATACGGAAAAAATCACTGAGCAGCGTCGCACATTCATCGCGCAGCACCCCTTCAATAATGTCGACCCGGTGATTCATTCCCGGATGGTGCAGCACATCAATTAGCGATCCGGCCGCGCCGGTTTTTGCATCGCGCGCGCCAAAGACAACGCGTCCAATGCGGCTATGCACCATAGCGCCTGCACACATCACACAGGGTTCCAGCGTGACATACAGCGTGGTATCCAGTAACCGGTAATTCTGCAATACCAGCCCCCCCTGACGCAGCGCCATTATTTCAGCGTGCGCAGTAGGATCGTGGCGGCCAATGGGTCGATTCCAGCCTTCGCCAATGACGCGATGGTTATGCACCAATACCGCGCCAACCGGGACCTCGCGTTCGTCCCAGGCGCGTTTCGCCAGCGTCAGCGCGTGGCGCATCCAGTATTCGTGATCTAATTCGACATCAGACAAAGAGGTAACTCCGGTAATGAAAGCGGGCGGCATTATACACAGACGCTATGCGTTTCACTATTCGAGCTGCTGCAACTCGCCGTGCGGCGTCACCCGCCAGCGATGCTGGCAAAAATAAAGCAGCGGGTTATCCTGTTTGCTGTCGCTGTAGCCGCTATAAAGACGCAACGGCGTACCGATTTTACGTTCCAGTTGCGCGACTTTTTCATGGCCCAGACAGCGCACGGTTAATACCCAGCCGCCATACCGTCGCGCCATCTGGCTGGCGATAAGGTTAACGCGCGGCAACCACGGCGTATCAAAATAGACTTGCTCTACCAATGATTGTGGAGAACCGGTAATAAGCCAGATATCCGCGTCAGAGCTCAATAGATAGGTGGTCAGACGCTCCTGTACAACCGGAAACGCCGTGACGTTAGCGCGAAACCAACGGACAAAATCCGCCTGATGCGCCTGCAAACGCGTTTCGCTATGGCCAAAAGTACAGCCCCACAACAACAGACTCATCGGCCAGCGGGCCGCACGCCCTTTTACCAGTAAACCGATACCGATAATGGGCAACAGCGGCAGTACGAGCAGCGCATTTAGCGGCTGACGGCGCAGCAAATAACGCAGAAAACTGCCGAACATATCCTGTTGATGTAACGTTCCATCCAAATCAAAAAAGACGACACGACGCTCGTGGCTGACCAAACCTTACTCCTCTGGATCATTGAACCCCAGCAGCCAGGTAAAAATAAACCCGGCAATTACCGCTATTAAATAGCCTAACAGATAGAACAGGACTTTTCCGGCAACAATTGTTAATGCCAGCGGCAAACCGGAAATACCAAAGGTAATTACCGTCGCCACTTTCCAGTAGCTGATCAACGCCCCGCCTACCGCGCCGCCGAGGCAAGCGCCAATAAATGGCTTACCCAATGGCAGCGTGACGCCAAAAATCAGCGGCTCGCCAATCCCCAGCAGTCCGACCGGAAGCGCGCCTTTAATCACCTTTTTGAGTCGCGCATTGCGGATTTTCATCAGTACGGCAATGGCCGCGCCTATCTGACCAACGCCCGCCATCGCCAGGATGGGAAACAGCGCGTTATAGCCGTGCGCTTGCACCAGCTCCACATGAATAGGCACCAGCCCCTGATGCAGCCCGGTCAGTACCAACGGCAGGAAGGTTCCGGCTAACACCGCGCCCACCAGAAAACCGCCGCGATCGATAGCCCAGGACGCGCCGTGAGCGATAGCGTCTGAAATCCAGCCGCCAAGCGGTTGCAGAGCGACAATCGCTACCGCGCCGGTGATAACAGTCGTCAATAAAGGGTTAAGAATTAACTCCAGCGACCCCGGCAGCAGCTTACGGAACTGGCGCTCAATCCAGCACATTAACGCCACCACCAGCAGGACGGCGATAACGCCGCCCCGTCCCGGCTGAAGCGCCTCGCCAAAGAGCGTAATCTGCGCCAGTTGCGGGCTGGAAAGGATCCCCGCCATCACGCCGCCTAACGCCTGCGATCCGCCAAAGACTTTCGCGGTATTGACGCCAACAAGAATGTTCATGATAGCGAACACCGCGCTACCAAATATCCCCATCAGGCCCAGCAGGTTAGGATAGTGGACGGCAACATCGCCGACGATATCCGGACGTTTAAGAATGTTGATAATGCCGGTAATCAAGCCGGATGCGATAAAGGCGGGGATAAGCGGAATAAAAACATTCGCCAGCTTACGCAACGCATCGCTCATCGGCGCTTTATACTTCGCTTTCGCCTCAGATTTGGTACGCGCCATAGCATCGTCCGGCTTTACACCACCTGCGGCAATCTGCACGCGCATCGCATCAACCACCTGCGCAGCCTTCCCCGGCCCAACGATCAGCTGATGTTGCTCCCCTTGCTTTACGTATCCACTGACGCCAGGCAACGCTTTTAAGCGCGGAATATCCAGTTGGCTGTCGTCCTGTACCTCCACCCTGACTCGCGTCATACAGTTTTCCAGGCGCAGAATATTTTGCTCTCCGCCGATACCACGTAAAATGTCGCTGGCGAGCGCTGCCGTCTTATCCATACACACCTCTTTAGTGTTCTAACGCCGCCCTTAAAAAGCCCTGATGAGCGGCGAGTTTTTCCCTGGCGGCTGCAGCATCCAGCCCCGTAAGCGCCATCAAAATGGCGGGCTTAACCTCAAAATCGGTCTGTTTCAGCAACGCTTCTGCTTCTTCACGACCTATCCCGGTCGCTTCAACGACCATCCGACACGCGCGATCGACCAGTTTGACGTTGGTGGCTTTCATATCCACCATCAGGTTTTGATAGACCTTGCCGAATTTCACCATCGCGCCGGTAGAAATCATATTGAGCACCATTTTCTGCGCGGTGCCGGATTTCAGCCGCGTGGAGCCGGTAAGCGCTTCCGGCCCGACAACGGGAGAAATAGCGATATTAGCCTCCCGCGCAATCGGCGAATCTGGATTACAGGAGACGGCAACAGTGGTACAACCGGACTGTCGCGCATAGCGCAGGCCGCCAATCACATAGGGTGTACGACCCGACGCCGCGAGCCCCACGACCAGATCCTGTTCTTGCAGATTTAGCGCGACAAGATCGTCTTCGCCTGCCTGTTGGCTGTCTTCCGCGCCTTCGACCGCTTTCAGCAACGCGCCCGGCCCACCGGCAATCAGCCCGACGACCAGACCGTGCGGAACGCCAAACGTCGGGGGGCATTCTGAGGCATCCAGTACGCCAAGCCGACCACTGGTGCCCGCGCCCATATAGATGATACGTCCGCCAGACTTCAGCGCCGCCGCAGCGGCATCCACCGCACGCGCAACGTCAGGCAGAGTGGCTTTTACTGCTTCCGCTACCCGCGTATCCTGTTCATTAAAACGCTTAACTAATTCAGGAGTAGGCAACGCATCCAGATCCATCGTTTGCGGGTTACGGGTTTCAGACACTAAGGTACCAAGATTCATTTTTGTCCCTCTGGAATTTTTAATTCATAATAAGCGTCCATGATGGAATAGAATATTCCCCCAGGCGAGTGAAATTACGTTTTGTCGTCGCCATCACGTTTCGCAGGAGCTGCTCATGAACTGTTTGATTCGTATTCGCCAGCGTTATCCGGATCTCGCGCAAAGCGACAGGAAACTGGCGGATTATCTGCTCGCGCAACCGGATACGGCGCGACATCTGAGCTCGCAGCAACTGGCGGCCGAAGCGGGCGTCAGCCAATCCAGCGTAGTCAAGTTCGCGCAAAAACTGGGGTTTAAAGGGTTTCCGGCATTGAAACTGGCTATCAGCGAAGCGTTGGCCAGCAATCCTAATCCGCATTCCGTTCCCGTTCATAACCAGATTCGCGGCGACGATCCGATGCGCCTGGTCGGGGAAAAATTAATTAAAGAGAATGTGGCGGCGATGCACGCCACGCTGGACGTTAACAGTGAAGAAAAACTGTTAGAAAGCGTCACGATGCTACGCCACGCCCGCCGTATTGTGATCACCGGGATTGGCGCCTCTGGGCTGGTGGCGCAAAATTTTGCCTGGAAGCTACTGAAGATTGGCATTAACGCGGTGGTTGAGCGCGATATGCACGCCCTACTGGCGACGGTGCAGGCGCTGGCACCGGAGGATCTGCTGCTGGCGATCTCTTATTCCGGGGAGCGGCGCGAGCTGAACCTGGCGGCGGACGAAACATTACGCGCAGGCGCGAAAATACTGGCCATTACCGGTTTTTCTCCCAACGCCTTGCAGCAGCGCGCCACTCACTGTCTGTATACGATTGCTGAAGAGCAGGCGACGCGCAGCGCCGCTATCTCTTCGACACATGCGCAAATGATGTTGACCGACTTACTGTTTATGGCGCTGGTACAACAGGATTTAGAGCGGGCGCCGGAGCGTATTCGCCATAGCGAGGCGCTGGTAAAAAAACTGGTTTGAAAATGGCTCTTCCGCCTCATGCAGAAGAGCCATCAAGTTTATTGCGCTTCTTTAGCGTGAATCAATTGCGTCAGGAGTTTGTTAACCGGTACAGCAATATTGTTCTGAGCGCCGATTCGCGCAATCGCACCATTTAAATAGTCGATTTCAGTCAGTCGGCCTTTATGTAAATCCTGATGCATAGAAGGATAGTGGTGGCCGCTCTCACGCGGATCGAACACTTTCTTCACCGTATTCATCACCATTTGCTCAGTCAACGGAATATTCTGGCTGGCAGCAACTAACACAAACTCATCAACTACCGCTTGCGCTAAATCTAAAGCACCAGGCCGCTGACCAAATCCGCCGACATTACAATCCAGTAGCGCGCAATAGGTGTTCATTACGCTATTAAAGGCTGCTTTCTTCCAGATCGATAATAATACGTCAGGGCTTATTTCAGCATTCAATCCAGCGCTATTAAGGGTGGCAATGACCTTAGCCTCTTGAGCCGAATCCTGGCTGGCAATCGGCTGCAGTTCAATCGTTCCGGTACCGGTGGCCATAATATGCCCAGCCCCCTCCAGTTCGCTGGACCATAACGTCACACCCGCATAGATTTTCTGCCGATCGACATATTTCTCCAGCGTTTCGATATTTCCCAAGCCGTTAGATAAAATCATCACGACCTTCGCGGCTGGCAGTAATGGCTTGATACGCTGTAACATGCTATCCAGCTGCATTGCTTTGGTAAACAGAATAACCAGCTCAAACTCCCCCTGGGATTCATCAGCCAACATAGCAGGGATGGGGTAATACTTCTGAGTCGTTTCCGTTTCGACAAACAACCCCTTGCTACGAATAGCGTCGACATGCTCCTGCCAGCTATCGATAAGCGTCACGTCGTGCCCGGCCTCCAGCAGCATATAGCCAAAACGACATCCCATAGCGCCTGCACCTGCGATTGCAATTTTCATTTTTATTTCCTTATTATCTGATTAATGAATTTTGGCTAAAACCGTTGCGACATATTTTTTTGTTATCAGGGTCAACACGACTCCAATAAGCAATAGCACCGTTGTCAAAATAAATACTGTATTGTAGCTTCCGGTATATTTTGCAATAGCGGACGTTACATAAGGAGCAATAACCGCACCGACGGCAAAACCAAAATACATAAAGCCGTAGTTTAGCCCCTGGTTACGCATACCAAAATTCTGGCTGGTCAAACCAGGGAAGATAACTAATATACCGGCATAAGCAAAGCCCACGCCCAGAGCGCTGAAATAAAATACCGAAGTATTGCCATTGAAGAAAAATAACAGCAGCATACACAAGCAGGTAAAGAGGTAAACAATAACCAGCGTATTATAGCCGCCTAATTTATCGGTTAACCCTCCCCAGAACAGGCGACCGATCGAGTTAAATATCGAGACCAGGCTAACGACTAATGCACCGGACAGTAAACCGTACTGCGTCATACCAATTTGCGCAGAGCTTGAGCTAATTACCATCCCAGAGAACACGCCCAGCGCCAGAATCATAAACAGCAGCCAGAAGCGCAGATCTTTCAGCATGTGCCGATAGTCTTTATCCAGTGGCGACGCTTTAATTCCTCCGCTATCTTTTGCTGGCGCGCTACGAATAAAGAACTGGACGATAAAAATAACCACCAGATAAACAATACCCAGATATAACAACGCCCGACTAACATCGTGAGTTTGCGCCATAAAATATTCGGCCAGGCGGGTGCAAAGTAGCGTCCCGACGCCAACACCCGCCAGTACGATACCGCTGGCCAGACCGCGACGGTCAGGGAAAAATTTCAGAATATTATTAAGATTACCCGTAAAAGCCAGGCCCGATCCCAACCCGGCAATGACGCCGTAGGTTAAAAACAGCATGGGCAAATTATCCACAAACCCGGACAAGATAAAACCTAAAGAAAACAGGATACCACCGATAACTATCGCCTGCTTTCCTTTACCATTGTCGATCATTCTCCCGCCCCAAATCATCGGTAAAGGAATGATCCCCATGTTGATAGAGAATGCTAACGCCAGCGTAGCCGGATCCCAGTGATATTGCGCCATGAGTGGTGTTTTGAAATAGCTAAATGCGTAGACGCCCCCGAGCACAAAATTGATGCACACGTGAGCGGCAAGCATTCCCCAGCGGTTGATTGATGCCGACATAATTTTCCCTTTTTAAAATGCACTGATCACAGTTTAAAAAAAGCAAAATAGGCAAACAATTTGGTATTTTTTATAATCGTTATAACAAAACCCAATCGATTGGCATTAAATTTTAATGAATATCAAACAACTACACTCCTTCCTGATATTGTGTGATGAATTACATTATGGTCGGGCAGCCAGTCGCCTGTTTATCACTCAGCCATCATTAAGTCAGCAAATCAAACAACTTGAGTCATCACTTAAAACAATATTATTTAAGCGAAAAGGTAGAGGAATTAAATTAACAAAAGCAGGCATTATTTTGCAACGACACGCTAACAAAATAATGCTGGATTTAAAAAATGCCGAAAATGAACTTCTTCCCTATCAGGATCAACAGCGCGATACTATTTCAATCGGGGTGTCAGGCAGCTACCTGGTTCTGCCTGCTTTTCGCAGCTTTATGGCGCACCATCCGGAAATATCTTTAAATGTTAAAGAGTTCTCAACTGAGCAAACCATTAAAAAGCTGACGGATAGCGCCGTTGATATTGGCATTGTTTATCGAACAGCGCTCCCTGCCCAGCTAAGCTCGACCATGCTGTTTGAAGATGAAATTATCGCTGCAATCCCACTTTCTCATCCTCTGGCGACACGCGAACGTCTGCATTTAAAAGATTTAAACGACCAGCCCATTATCGTGCTTAATGACTCTCTGCTATTAAGAGGGATCATCACCACAGAATTTAATAACCGCAAAGTCGTTCCTAACGTCATCTGCGAACTGGATAACCACTACTCATGCCTTGAGTATGCCGAAGCGCAGATTGGCATCGCATTTATTACCCGCTCGCTAACCCATTTATCGACACCCAAAAATGTTCGCCTGGTTTCACTGGGCATCCCCGCATTCTTTATTCCTGTCATGCTGGTGCACAGTAATGACCTTTCACTGGATAACGCAACCATCTGCCTGCTCAAGCAGATCAAAAATTTTTACACTGTAGATAACAAATCAGCGCCAGAAAAGAGCTGGCCCGAGCAGAAAATAGGCGTATAATGCCCGCCCGATTTGTGTTGTTTCTGAGAATTTCCTGATGGCGCTGTTAATCACCAAAAAATGTATCAATTGCGATATGTGCGAGCCGGAGTGCCCGAATGAGGCGATTTCAATGGGCGACAGCATTTATGAGATTAACAGCGACAAATGCACCGAGTGTGTAGGCCATTACGAAACGCCGACCTGTCAGAAAGTCTGCCCGATCCCCAATACGATTTTGCAGGATCCCGCCCATGTCGAAACCGAAGAACAGTTGTGGGATAAGTTTGTTCTGATGCATCACGCAGATAAACTGTAAGCGGGTTAACGCACTTCCAACGCAACAATGCCTGATGGCGCTATGCTTATCAGGCCGACAATATATCGGCCTGTAGGTCAGATAACGTGTTTACGCCGCCATCCGGCAAATCTAACTCTCCAGAATGACCGTAGCGCAGGCGTAATGGCGTTCATCGGCCAACGTGACATGCATGTGCGCCACACCGAGTTTTTCCGCCAGCGTTAACGCCTCGCCCCACAGCCGCAAACGTGGTTTTCCCAGCTCATCGTTAAACACTTCGAACTGATTGAACGCCAGACCGTTGCGGATGCCGGTGCCAAAAGCTTTCGCTGCCGCCTCTTTGACCGCAAAACGCTTGGCGAGAAAACGCACCGGCTGCTGATGCGTCTCCCAGATAGCCCACTCGTTGTCACTGAGCACACGCCTTGCCAGACGTTCGCCGGAACGGGAGATCACTGCCTCAATGCGGGCAATCTCTACAATATCCGTTCCCAGGCCGAGAATCGCCATTAGCCGCGCGCTTCCAGCATCAAACGTTTCATTTCAGCCACCGCCTCTTTCAGCCCCGTCATCACCGCCCGACCAATAATGGCATGACCGATATTGAGCTCGTGCATTTCCGGCAGTGCGGCAATAGCTTTGACGTTATGGTAGGTCAGGCCATGACCCGCATTTACTTTTAGCCCCAGACGGGCCGCCAGGGTCGCGGCGCTGGCAATACGCGCCAGCTCTTTTGCCTGTTCCGCATCGGTTTCTGCGTTGGCGTAGCAGCCGGTATGGATTTCGATAAACGGCGCGCCGACTTCCGCCGCCGCGTTGATTTGCGCTTCATCGGCATCGATAAAGAGCGAAACCTGGATGCCAGCCGCCGCCAGGCGCGCACAGGCATCACGCATTTTATCGCGCTGTCCGGCCACATCCAGGCCGCCTTCGGTGGTGACTTCCTGGCGTTTTTCCGGTACCAGACAACAGAAATGCGGCCTGGTTTCTACGGCGATCGCCAGCATCTCTTCGGTCACCGCCATCTCCAGATTCATACGCGTATGCAGCGTCTGACGCAGAATGCGCACATCGCGATCGGTAATGTGGCGACGATCTTCGCGCAGGTGTACGGTAATGCCGTCCGCGCCTGCCTGTTCAGCAATAAACGCCGCCTGTACCGGATCCGGATAGTCGGTGCCGCGCGCATTACGTAACGTGGCAATGTGGTCAATATTGACGCCTAACAGTAATTCAGCCATGACAATCCTCGTTAATCTTTCTTCATTTTTACTGTGCGTTTGGGCATAAATTGCCGGAACAGCTCCCGGCTTTTTAACGGTTTTCCCCCAAGATACGGCTTTAATGCCATACGGGTAAAGCGTTTAGCGGCACGCAGGGTATCTACATCCGGAAATTCCCGCGCCTCCAGCGCTTTCAGGTGCCGTCCGGTAAAGGTGTTGTTATCGATGACGACGCTGGCGAAAAAGCCTTTTTCTTCGCGGTAACGGTAGGTCATGGTGTCATCCACCCGTTCGCCGCTGCCTGCACAGTGGGTGAAATTGACGCCATACCCCAGATGACCCAGCAACGCCAGTTCGAAACGTCGCAACGCCGGTTCAGGCGAGCCGGTGGTTCCCGCCAGCGCCTGAATACAGTTCAGATAATCAAAAAAGAGTTCGGAGAAGCGCGTTTCATATTCCAGTACGCGAGAGAGGAGTTCGTTGATGTACAGGCCGCTATAGAGCGTAATACCGCTTAACGGCAGCGCCAGAGAAACTGCCTCGGCGCTGCGCAGGGTTTTCACCTCGCCGCGTCCGCTGTAGCGTAGCAATAACGGCGTAAAAGGCTGTAACGCGCCTTTCAGATTGGAACGTTTAGATCGCGCGCCTTTGGCGACAAGGCGCACGCGCCCCGATTCTTCCGTGAAGACGTCCAGCATCAGGCTGGTTTCGCTCCAGGGGCGACTGTGCAGGACAAATGCGCGCTGCCACCCTTCCACGCTGTGTTAACTCACAGATCGTCTACGTAACCGAGACTGCGCAGAGCGCGTTCGTCATCGGCCCAGCCGGATTTCACTTTCACCCACAGTTCCAGGTGTACCGGCGCTTCAAACATCTCCTGCATGTCTTTACGCGCTTCAATACCAATGGTTTTGATTTTGGCGCCTTTGTTGCCAATCACCATCTTCTTCTGCCCTTCGCGCTCGACGAGGATCAGCCCGTTGATATCATAGCCGCCGCGTTCGTTGGTAACAAAACGTTCAATCTCAACGGTAACGGAATACGGCAGCTCGGCGCCGAGAAAACGCATCAGCTTTTCACGAATGATTTCAGACGCCATAAAGCGCTGAGAGCGATCGGTGATGTAATCTTCCGGGAAGTGATGAATCGCTTCCGGTAAATGTTTACGCACGATACCGGCAATGGTATCGACGTTCATACCCGTTTCAGCAGAGATGGGTACGATATCAAGAAAGTTCATCTGGCTTGCCAGGAACTGGAGGTGCGGCAGCAAATCGGCTTTTTCCTGCACGTTATCCACCTTGTTAACGGCGAGAATAACCGGCGCTTTGCCATCGCGCAGTTTGTTCAGGACCATTTCGTCGTCCGGCGTCCAACGGGTGCCTTCCACAACGAAAATCACCAGCTCAACGTCGCCAATCGAACTGCTCGCCGCCTTATTCATCAAACGGTTAATGGCGCGCTTTTCTTCCATATGCAGTCCCGGGGTATCGACATAGATTGCCTGATACGGGCCTTCGGTATGAATACCGACAATGCGGTGGCGCGTGGTCTGCGCTTTACGGGAAGTGATCGAAATCTTCTGCCCGAGCAGTTTGTTCAGCAAGGTGGATTTGCCAACGTTCGGACGTCCGACGATGGCAATAAATCCGCAGTAAGTTTTGTCAGTGCTCATTCCAACTCCAGTTTTTTCAGCGCCTGTTCGGCGGCAGCCTGCTCCGCCTTACGACGGCTGGAACCCGTGCCAACCACCGGTTCGCTCAGGCCGCTGACCTGGCAGTGGATAGTAAATTCCTGATCGTGCGCCTCGCCGCGCACCTGCACAACCAGGTAAGATGGCAGCGGCAGATGGCGACCCTGCAAATACTCCTGCAAGCGCGTTTTAGGATCTTTTTGTTTATCGCCCGGACTTATCTCATCCAGACGGGTTTTATACCAGTTAAGGATCAACTGCTCGACGGTCTGGATATTGCTATCGAGAAATACTCCGCCGATTAACGCTTCCACGGTGTCCGCCAGAATGGACTCCCGACGAAATCCGCCGCTTTTTAATTCGCCCGGCCCTAAACGCAGGCACTCGCCTAAATCAAATTCACGGGCTAATTCCGCTAGCGTATTACCACGTACCAACGTGGCGCGCATACGGCTCATATCTCCCTCATCCACCCGTGGAAAACGGTGATAAAGCGCGTTAGCGATAACGAAGCTCAGGATTGAATCGCCTAAAAACTCCAGGCGTTCGTTATGTTTACTGCTGGCGCTGCGGTGAGTTAATGCCTGCTGCAACAGCTCCTGATGATTAAAAGTGTAGCCCAGCTTCCGTTGAAGCCGATTAATTACGATGGGGTTCATGCGATACCAATAAATGAATGCGTCAACAATCCAGCACACGAAACAGACCTGATACACGTCATCTGTCCTGCCGCATCGCTGCAGCGGAAAGAAGGTTGTCTATAACCAACGCTGTTTCGTGTGCCGTGGCGACCAAACGGCGCCAACCTAAAACTTCGGGGGAATATTCTATACACAACGACAGGGGATGTCGTTAGTCTGAGGGAATTTATCCAGGAAATAATTCACGCTGCCGCTAAAAAGACGGCAGCGTGAACGATCATTTCGTCACAGTTAGTGAATACCGCCGATACGACTCAGGCGTACGCCTGTCGGCCACTCCCCTTCCTGCTTGTCAAAGCTCATCCAGATAGCGACCGCTTTACCGACCAGATTCGCTTCCGGAACAAATCCCCAGTAACGGCTATCCGCGCTGTTATCGCGGTTGTCGCCCATCATGAAATATTGCCCCGGCGGTACAACCCAGGTCGCCAGCGGTTGTCCTGGCTGTTGGTAATACATGCCCAACTGATCCTGAGCTATCGGCACCATCAGGATGCGGTGGGTCACATCGCCTAACGTCTCTTTACGTTCGGTCAGGCGAATGCCGTTTTCTTTTGTCTCGTTTAGCGGAACCTCAAAGAAACCGCTGGTCGCTTCTCCGCCGTTACGGCGGGCAAAGGTCTGTACAAAATCGCTCGGCTCAACGTTAGAGTAGGTAACCGGCAGCGCATTTTCGCACGCCTGACCGGAGCTACAGCCAGGCTGAATCGTCACCTCTTTTGCAACCGGATCATAAGTGATTTTATCGCCCGGCAAACCGACGGCGCGTTTGATGTAATCTAACTTAGGATCTTCCGGATATTTAAATACCACAATATCCCCGCGCTTTGGATGACCGGTTTCAATCAGGGTTTTCTGGTAGATCGGATCTTTAATGCCGTAGGCAAATTTTTCCACCAGAATAAAATCGCCGATAAGCAGTGTCGGCATCATTGAGCCTGACGGGATCTGAAAGGGTTCATAAAGAAATGAACGAACGATCAGAACGATCGCCAGAACCGGGAAAACCGACGCCCCGGTCTCCAGCCAGCCCGGCTTAGGCGCCACTTTATTGAGCGTAGCGTTATCCAGCGCATCTCCCGACGCCGTTTGCGCAGCAGCCTGGCGCGCCCGACGTTTTGGCGCGAAAACAAACTTATCAACGCACCATAAAATGCCCGTCACCAGTGTGGCTATCACCAGAATCAGGGCAAACATGTTCGCCATGCCAACTCCTTAGGGATTATTTATTGTCTTTACCGACATGCAGAATGGCGAGGAACGCCTCCTGAGGCAGCTCGACGTTACCGATCTGCTTCATGCGTTTCTTACCTTCTTTCTGTTTCTGCAGCAGTTTTTTCTTACGACTGATATCGCCGCCGTAGCACTTCGCCAGCACGTTTTTACGTAACTGTTTTACCGTCGAACGGGCAATAATATGCGTACCAATCGCCGCCTGAATCGCGATATCAAACTGCTGGCGTGGAATCAAATCTTTCATTTTCTCCACCAGCTCGCGACCACGGCTTTGCGAGTTATCACGGTGCGTGATCAGCGCCAGCGCATCGACACGCTCGTTGTTGATTAACACATCAACACGCACCATATCGGAAGCCTGGAAGCGCTTGAAGTTATAATCCAGAGACGCATAGCCGCGCGACGTTGATTTCAGACGGTCAAAGAAGTCGAGCACCACTTCCGCCATTGGGATTTCATAGGTCAACGCGACCTGGTTACCGTGATACACCATGTTAGTTTGTACGCCGCGTTTCTCAATACACAGCGTAATAACGTTACCTAAATAGGCTTGTGGTAACAGCATATGACATTCGGCGATAGGCTCGCGCAGTTCATAAATGTTATTCAACGGCGGCAGCTTGGAGGGGCTATCAACATAGATAGTCTCTTTCGCCGTTGTTTCTACTTCATAAACCACGGTCGGCGCAGTGGTGATCAGATCCAGATCGTATTCGCGTTCCAGACGCTCCTGAATGATCTCCATGTGCAACAGGCCGAGGAAGCCGCAGCGGAAACCAAAGCCCAGCGCCGAGGAGCTTTCCGGTTCATAAAACAGTGAGGCATCGTTCAGGCTCAGCTTGCCGAGCGCGTCGCGGAAACTTTCATAATCGTCGGAGCTGACCGGGAACAGACCTGCATAGACCTGCGGTTTCACCTTCTTAAAGCCCGGCAACGCTTTTTCCGCTGGGTTACGCGCTGAGGTTAAGGTATCGCCAACCGGCGCGCCGAGGATATCTTTAATGGCGCAGACCAGCCAGCCTACTTCGCCGCACTTCAGCTCGGTACGATCAACCTGTTTCGGCGTGAAAATCCCCAGGCGGTCAGCGTTGTAGGTCTGCCCGGTGCTCATCACTTTAATTTTGTCGCCTTTACGCATGGTGCCGTTTTTAATACGCACCAGCGATACCACGCCCAGGTAGTTATCGAACCAGGAGTCAATAATCAGCGCCTGCAGCGGGCCGTCCGGATCGCCTTGCGGCGGCGGGATATCGCGCACCAGGCGTTCCAGAACATCCGTCACGCCGACACCCGTTTTGGCGGAGCAGCGTACCGCGTCCGTCGCATCGATACCGACAATGTCTTCGATTTCTTCCGCCACACGCTCCGGATCGGCGGCCGGCAGGTCAATCTTGTTAAGCACCGGCACCACTTCAAGATCCATTTCCATCGCGGTGTAGCAGTTCGCCAACGTTTGCGCTTCTACGCCCTGGCCGGCATCCACCACCAGCAGCGCGCCCTCGCAGGCGGCTAACGAACGGGAAACTTCATAGGAAAAGTCAACGTGTCCCGGCGTGTCGATAAAGTTCAGTTGATAAGTTTCACCATCAGACGCTTTAAAATCCAGCGTCACACTCTGGGCTTTAATAGTAATACCGCGCTCACGCTCAAGATCCATCGAATCAAGTACCTGAGCTTCCATTTCACGGTCAGACAGGCCACCGCAGATTTGGATAATACGGTCAGACAGCGTCGATTTACCGTGGTCAATGTGAGCAATGATCGAAAAGTTACGTATGTTCTTCATAGAGATAAATTATTATGCCTTACGCCTGGTTGACCAGACTTTAGAGGTCGCTGTTCTGAGCTTAACGTCTGTTTTAACTGAAACGCCGCATTCTACACTACAACGCTAAGGCGAGGAAATGTTCATAGTGTAAGGAGAGCGGGAACTGGAAAACGCCTCGCTTTTTTCCTGTAAAACACCGCAACGCAGGAAAAGCGCATGCTTATCGGGACAACAACCCAACGCGGCAGGTGTACCGTTGGGCAAAACGTTTACTGGCGCGTTTCGATTGAGGTAGTTTCGACGCGAACAAGGTCCGGCGGGAGGGCAACGTTTAAAATCACCGGCTGCCAGGCGTCGCGCTCCGCCAGTTTTCGGGAATAGCCGCGGGCAACCAGAAAACCGCCCACGCCGCCCAGCACGGCCCCGCTTAATGCGGCAAGGTCAGATCCAAACAGCATCTGAAAAAGCGCCGCACAAAGAAATAGCCCCGCTAAAGGCGACATATAGACCAGCAACGCCGAACCTAAAAGGCTTTTTTCGGCGATGCCCAACTCGACTTTCTGCCCCGGCGCCAGCGGCTCCGCGCTTGGCACAACAATGGTATGCGTGGTTTGCGGCCCTAATTTATTCAGCACGCGACTGCCGCATCCCGCACGGGAGGCGCAGCTGCTGCATGACGCTTTAACGTCGCAGCTCACCACCGCCTGACCATTCTGCCAGGAGACAACGGTTGCCCACTCTTTAATCATTGTACTGCCCTGAATTTGATACTGTCGGCAATGCGCTTCGCCGTTTGCGGCGGAAGCTCGCCGACAATGGTGATTTCCGCGTTGTCGCGAACGCTGCTATAAACCGTTCGGCGCCCGGTGCGCAGCATCTGATCGCTGCTGTTTTGCGTCGCCCGGTTCACATTGACGGAAAAGCTAAACAGACCGTCAGAATAAAGCCGCGATTCGATAGGCAGGTTATCCATCGTCGGCAACGGACGACGGCTGCTGGAAACTTCGCTAAAGCCTTGCGGCACCCAGGATGGACTCCAGTTAAATTTCGTTTTTTCGCCACCGGGAACAGAAAGCAGCGGCGGCAGATTCGCCTTCGCCAGCGCCTGCATGTTGCTGCCGATATCCTGACTCACCGTGAACGCAATAACGCGGAACTGCTCCAGCGTCTCGCCATCGCGATCCAGCAGATCAACACGCATCGGCAGTTTGGTGTCCATGTCCATCCAGACGATATAGCTGTAACGCGTACCATCGCGCGCCACAACGCGGATAACTTCGCACAATCTGTCTGCGATACGGGTGCGTCCGACGGAAATAAAGTCGTAGTAAGGCGCCAGACGCTTGAAATCGGTGTAAATCAGGGAAGGCAGAGAATCGACAATATAATCACCGTTCAGGGTGAACGGCTCAAGGCCCGGTTCAAAATAACTGATTTCATTACCACGCTGTACGACCTCCCGGCGGGGACCGTCCAACTGTAGCAATTGCGCAAGCGGGCGACTATCCAGGCGTGCGTGTCGATAACGCAGAGATTCAACGCCTTGTTTCGTGATGCTGACGAATGACAGCTCGTAATTCAGTGACTGACTGGCGATGTTCATCTGCTGCAATAACGCCCCGGACGCAGGGTCGGCCGAGGCGTTTACTGAGAAGAACAGGCTAGCCGCCACAAGGGACATGGCAAACCAAAGTTGCTTCATTACTGCGATTGCGTTCCTAAAGTTTGGATTCCTGGCACCTGTACCGCGGCTTGCTGGGTTTGCGCCTGCTCAAACTGAAGCTGTTCGGAGTGCAGTCGGCGCTGCAGTTCATAGTCCTGCAACATGGCATTAATGCGACGACGCTGCTCCTGTACCTGCTGTTGCTGACTGCCGACAGGCGCTGCTTCAGAAGGCACTCCCAGACTTACCGGGCTGGCTTTCCCCATCATAGGCAGGGTATTGAAAACCGGCGTTTCAGGTTGTTGGGATGTTTCAGATTGCCCATTATAGTGCTGGACACCGACGATAACTGCAAGTGAAACGCACGCCGCCACGCCCATTTGGGTAAGCTGCGCCGCCCACGGACGCACTTTTTTCCAGAACGGCATTTTCTGCCATTGCTGCGGAGCGGGTTGGGCCTCAGGGATTAATGGCGACACCTGACGTACTGGCTCGTTTTCAATAGCGGCCATCACGCGAGCGGATATATCGAAATGGAGAACGTCAGGCGTATCCCCCCGCATTGAATCGCGGATCAGGTGATAACTCTCCCAGGTTTTCTGCATTTCCGGGTCGTGCGTAAGCGCTTTGAGCAGCTCACTATCCAACGTTTCGCCATCCATCAAAGCGGAAAGTTTTTCTTTCTGCATGCCTAATACCTTTTCCAGTATCCCGCTATCGTCAACGCCTGATAAGCGGTTGAACTTTATTATCAATAGCTTCCCGCGCCCGGAAGATACGTGAACGCACCGTCCCCACCGGACAATCCATGATAGCCGCTATCTCTTCATAGCTCAGGCCATCCAGCTCCCGTAAGGTGATTGCCATACGTAAATCTTCCGGGAGGGACTCAATAGTTCGGAAAACTATCTGTCTCAGTTCTTCTGACAACATTAAGTTCTCAGGGTTCGAAATTTCTTTCAGCGCGCCGCCGCTTTCAAAGTTTTCTGCTTCAATCGCGTCTACATCACTGGAAGGCGGACGACGCCCCTGCGCAACCAGGTAGTTCTTCGCGGTATTGACCGCAATACGATACAACCAGGTATAAAAAGCACTATCCCCCCGGAAAGAATCCAGCGCGCGATAGGCCTTAATAAATGATTCCTGTACGACATCGGGAACGTCGCCCGATGGCACATAGCGGGAAACCAGACTCGCCACTTTATGCTGGTAGCGCACTACCAGTAAGTTAAAGGCTTTCTGATCTCCCTTCTGGACCCGTTCAACCAGGACCTGGTCCGTTAACTGCTCGCTCATCCGAGGTAATGTCTCCCCAAACCAAATTTCCACGCGCTTTCGAAACGCCACTCCATAAGCCGCACTATGAGCAAGCAACAGGTTAGAGTGTCTATGTTTCGTAAAGTTCCGTTACGCATTTGTTTTTGTTTGTCATGTTGTAGACAGGTCTTATCTTCCATTATAAGTCTACAGATGCTGAACAACGCACTATCTGTACAGAAATGCCCATTTCGTCGTTTGCAGAGTAACCTAACAGCATCTTTATTTCACTACAAAATCCGACGCTAACACCCTGCCCTATAAAATATTTTTTGCCGTTTATCTCTCGCCGTATTTTTATTTTATGTTTAATAAGCACAACACCAGCGAAATCATAACGTGCTTTTTAGCGCCATATAGTGCTAATCTGCCGCAACCATGTTTAGTAAATTAAACAAGAACCATGATGACAACTCCTGAACTGTCCTGTGATGTGTTAATTATCGGCAGCGGCGCGGCCGGACTCTCGCTGGCGCTGCGTCTGGCTGAAAAGCATAAGGTTATCGTCCTGAGTAAAGGGCCGGTGAGCGAGGGCTCCACGTTTTATGCGCAGGGCGGTATTGCCGCCGTGTTTGATGAAACCGACAGTATTGCGTCGCATGTCGAAGATACGCTGATTGCCGGCGCCGGAATTTGCGATCGCCACGCGGTGGAGTTTGTCGCCAGCAACGCCCGTACCTGCGTGCAGTGGCTTATCGATCAGGGCGTCCTGTTTGATACGCATGTCCAGCCAAACGGCAAGGAGAGCTATCATCTCACGCGTGAAGGCGGCCATAGTCATCGCCGTATCCTTCATGCCGCCGACGCTACCGGAAAGGAAGTCGAAACCACGTTGGTCAGTCGGGCGCAAAATCATCCTAATATTCAGGTGCTGGAACGCAGCAACGCCGTTGATTTAATTATCTCCGATAAAATGGGTCTGCCGGGGCCTCGCCGGGTCGTCGGCGCCTGGATCTGGAATCGCAATAAAGAGTGGGTTGAAACCTGTCATGCGAAGTCGGTGGTGCTGGCGACCGGCGGCGCCTCAAAGGTTTATCAATATACCACTAACCCGGATATTTCCTCCGGTGACGGTATCGCGATGGCCTGGCGCGCAGGCTGTCGGGTCGCTAATCTGGAATTTAACCAGTTTCATCCCACCGCCCTTTATCACCCGCAGGCGCGTAATTTTCTCCTTACCGAAGCGCTGCGCGGCGAAGGCGCATACCTTAAACGTCCGGACGGTTCACGGTTTATGCCGGACGTTGACGAACGCGGGGAACTGGCGCCGCGCGATATTGTCGCCCGCGCCATTGACCATGAGATGAAACGACTCGGCGCAGACTGTATGTTTCTCGATATCAGCCACAAGCCTGACGATTTTGTCCGCCAGCACTTCCCGATGATCTATGCGAAACTGCTCGATTTGGGGATGGATTTAACCAAAGAACCGATTCCCATTGTTCCTGCCGCGCACTATACCTGCGGCGGCGTGGTCGTCGATGATTATGGTCGTACCGATGTAGACGGCTTATATGCCATTGGCGAAGTCAGTTACACCGGCCTGCACGGCGCTAACCGTATGGCGTCCAACTCGTTGCTGGAATGCTTAGTGTACGGCTGGTCCGCAGCAATGGATATCGACAGGCGAATGCCTTCTGTCCACAGCGTTGACGCCCTTCCCGCCTGGGATGAAAGCCGCGTGGAGAACGCCGATGAGCGGGTGGTGATTCAGCATAACTGGCACGAACTGCGCCTGCTGATGTGGGACTATGTGGGCATTGTGCGCACGACGAAACGGCTGGAGCGCGCCCTACGGCGTATTACCATGTTGCAACAAGAGATTGACGAATATTACGCCAACTTTCGCGTCTCGAATAATTTACTGGAGCTGCGCAATCTGGTGCAAGTGGCCGAACTGATTGTGCGTTGCGCTATGATGCGTAAAGAGAGCCGGGGGCTGCACTTTACGCTGGATTATCCGCAACAACTGGCTGAATCAGGCCCATCGATCCTTTCGCCGTTAACGCCTCACATAAACAGATAAAATGCCTGGGTCAGCGCCGTATAACTTTCAGAATAATGCTGGTCTGACCCGCGAATTACTAATCTGTCGCTAAAGCACTCCCCGGCTTGTGGGGAGAATGCGAGCAAAACCCGGTGCGGCAAGCGCGCTTCGTTTTCCGCAACGTCAGTACGTAGCCGCAAATGCCATCCCATGTTGAGCGCTTGCTGCGTAAAAGCGTTACCTATTTGTTCCGGCAAGACTACGCAAAAAAAGCCATCTTCGGTAATACAATCCGCCGCAATAGCCAATAACGTCTGGTGATCCAGCGTAGCGGTGTAACGCGCCTGCTCCCGCTGCGGCGTGGCGCATTCCACACCGGGTTCGTAATAAGGCGGGTTGCTGATAATAAGATCAAAGCGTACCGTCTGGCGAGGCGCCCAACTCTGAATATCGTCAGTATGCACCGTTATTCGATGCGGCCAGGGAGAGTGAGCCACGTTTTCCTGCGCTTGCATGGCAGCCCCGGCATCCAGTTCCACGGCGTCAATAGGCACATTGTCATCCGTCCGCTGCGCCAGCATTAACGCCAGCAGACCGCTTCCAGTACCGATATCCAGAATTCGCTTTACATCCGCGACCGGCGCCCACGCCCCGAGTAAAATACCGTCAGTTCCCACTTTCATCGCACACCGATCGTGTGCGACAAAAAACTGTTTAAACGTAAATCCGTTACGACGAAGAACGGAGCCAGACTGAGACATGTAAAAACAACCTTGCAAAAAAACGGCGACAGCGCCGAGTGAAAACAATACCTGAGAAGGGATATCCATACAAACAGATGAAGATTGCGGCCGTAACGTCTATAATCAGCGCCCCACACAGAGGTAGAACATGACTGTAACGACTTTTTCCGAACTTGAACTCGACGAAAGCCTGCTGGATGCCCTCCAGGATAAAGGTTTCACTCGCCCGACCGCCATTCAGGCTGCCGCCATTCCGCCTGCGCTCGATGGCCGTGATGTACTCGGTTCTGCGCCGACAGGCACCGGTAAAACGGCGGCATATCTGCTGCCGGCGTTGCAGCACCTGCTCGACTTTCCGCGTAAAAAATCGGGGCCGCCGCGCATTCTGATCCTGACGCCAACCCGCGAACTGGCAATGCAGGTTGCCGATCACGCTCGTGAACTGGCTAAGCATACTCATCTGGATATCGCCACGATTACCGGCGGCGTGGCCTATATGAACCATGCTGAAGTGTTTAGCGAAAACCAGGATATCGTGGTCGCCACGACGGGCCGTCTGCTGCAATATATAAAAGAAGAGAACTTTGACTGCCGGGCGGTTGAAACACTGATTCTTGACGAAGCTGACCGGATGCTCGACATGGGCTTCGCTCAGGACATTGAGCATATCGCCGGTGAGACCCGCTGGCGTAAACAGACGATGCTGTTCTCCGCCACGCTGGAAGGCGATGCGATTAAAGATTTTGCCGAGCGCCTGCTGGAAGACCCGGTTGAGGTTTCCGCCAATCCGTCAACCCGCGAGCGCAAGAAAATTCACCAGTGGTACTACCGTGCCGACAATTTCGAACATAAAGTTGCGCTGTTGAAGCACCTGCTAAAACAAGACGATGCAACCCGTTCTATCGTGTTTGTACGTAAACGTGAACGCGTCCATGAACTGGCTGAAACGCTGCGTCTGGCAGGGATCAACAATTGCTATCTTGAAGGTGAGATGGCGCAGATCAAACGTAACGAAGGTATTAAGCGTCTCACCGACGGTCGCGTTAACGTGCTGGTCGCGACCGACGTCGCGGCACGTGGGATTGATATTCCTGACGTCAGCCACGTCATTAACTTCGACATGCCGCGCAGTGGCGATACCTATCTGCATCGCATTGGTCGTACAGGCCGTGCTGGCCGCAAAGGCACTGCAATCTCGCTGGTAGAAGCCCACGACCATCTGTTGCTGCTGAAAATCGGTCGCTACATCGAAGAGCCGCTAAAAGCGCGCGTCATTGATGAGCTTCGCCCGACCACGCGTGCGCCCAGCGAAAAGCTGACCGGCAAACCGTCGAAAAAAGTGCTGGCGAAACGCGCCGAGAAGAAAAAAGAGAAAGAAAAAGAGAAGCCGCGCGTGAAGAAACGTCACCGCGATACAAAAAATATCGGTAAGCGCCGCAAGCCAAGCGGTACGAAAATGCAGGAGCAATCCAGCGAAGAGTGATGATAATGCCGGGTTCGTTAACCCGGCATTTTTTTATCTTCCACGGTAAAACACGCCTCCATACACTGCATAAATATCTGCATTGCCGGGCTGACCGCTTTCCCGGCATGATGGGCGCACAGCGCCATGATCGATAGCGACGGCGCGCCAAACGGCAGCTCTTTCAACTGACCGGTACTAAGTTCTCGTTCAACGGCAAAACGTGGTAAAAAGCTGATGCCCAGGTTAGCAGCCACACACTGTTTAATGCTCTCAATACTCCACAGTTCAATGGTGTTTTCCAGCGTAATCCGCCTCTGCCGTAGCGTACTTTCAAACAGCTGGCGGAAGACACATTGCGGTTCATTGATGATGAAGCTGCAGGGGATATGCTGATCTGGCTGCGTAAAATCAGCATCCTGTAGCAGTGGAGAGGCCACCAGCGCCAGCGACTGCTCCCCCAGTTGCTGCATCGTGAGCGCGTCATCATTACCTACGCGATAAAAAACGCCCAAATCGACCTCGTCATTCAGCAACGCATCACGTATCACATAGCAATTCAGCGACTGTAGCGACAATCTGACATTCGGCGCTCGCAGCTTAAAACGTTGTAAAACCTGCGGCATTTTGTACGCCAGTAAGGTTTCACCTGTCGCCACGCGCAGCTCTCCGTCGGGTTCCGCATCCTGTCTTGCGGCTTTACGAATCGACTCCATCACACGCGTCAGTTCATGGATATGCGGCATCAGCTTTTTCCCCTCATTGGTCAGGCACATTCGGCGCCCTATTTTCTCGAACAGTTGCAGGGAAAACTCACGTTCAAGCTGTTGAATATGAAAAGTTACTGTCGACTGAGTGCAGCACAGCTTTTGCGAAGCCCGCAGAAACGAGCCCTCTTCCACTACCGTTTTCAGCGTAATAAACCGACGCAGATCCATAACCACCAACCTATCGAAAATCTCGAATTCAGAATTAAAAAACATTCATTTTTTTAAATATTTCATATCGGGTACTGTCTGCTAAAACAGAGGAGATGACAAGTGACACCGATGCTTTTAAGCGCTTTCTGGACTTATACATTAATCACCGCCCTTACCCCCGGCCCTAACAATATTCTCGCGCTTAGCGCAGCAACTGCACATGGTTTTCGGCAGAGTATTCGTGTACTGGCAGGTATGAGTCTGGGATTTTTGGTCGTCATGCTGCTGTGCGCCGGGATCGCGTTTTCCCTTGCGGTTATCGATCCGGCAATCATTCATTTACTCAGTTGGGTGGGGGCTGCGTATATCCTGTGGCTGGCGTGGAAAATTGCCACCAGTCCAGCGGCGGATGAGAATGTCAGACCAAAACCGGTTGGCTTTTGGGTAAGCTTTGGCCTGCAGTTTGTGAACGTCAAAATTATTCTGTACGGCATTACCGCTCTGTCTACATTTGTTTTACCGCAAACGCAGGCGCTGAACTGGGTCATCGGCGTCAGTATATTGCTGGCATTGATCGGCACGTTCGGTAATGTGTGTTGGGCGCTGGCGGGACATCTGTTTCAGCGGGCGTTTCGCCATTATGGTCGCCAGTTAAATATCATTCTGGCGTTACTGCTGGTGTACTGCGCGGTGCGGATTTTTTACTGACCCAAATAAAACAAAAGCGGAAAAGGCCCGGCCTCTTCCGCTTGTTATTACCGGATAAGCCTTACAGGCTTTCGGTAAAGGTACGAGCGATAACGTCGCGCTGCTGTTCCGGCGTCAGGGAGTTAAAACGCACCGCATAACCAGAAACACGAATAGTCAGCTGCGGGTATTTTTCCGGATGCTTAACCGCGTCTTCCAGAGTTTCACGACGCAGAACGTTAACGTTCAGATGCTGACCGCCTTCAACGCGTACTTCCGGTTTAACTTCCATCGGAATTTCACGGTATTCAATCTCGCCCAGTTTGCTGACAGCCACAACTTCATCTTCAGCAAAACCGGATTTTGCAACGATGCAGCGCGCTTCGCCTTTTTCGCTGTCCAGCAGCCAGAAGGAATTCAGCAGGTCGTCGTTAGCGGCTTTAGTAATCTGGATACCTGTAATCATGTGATGCCTCCCCAGGCAAAATTATTTGATTTCGGTCGGCCTAATCCCGGCCAATTGGTAAAACCATTGTTGCTTGAGTGTATATATACCCTTCGATCACCCTTCATTCTTTGATTTAAATCAATAAAAACCACACCATAAAAAGGGTGATGAAGGGAATTTATTGTTTTACATCAACTTACACCATTCAGACCTATAAACTTTTTACATAAATTTTCAACTATCTTTTGTAGGTAACCGTTTTTGTAGCACGCAGGATTTTGCACTGCAGAAAGAAGCAGTTAAGCTAAGGGAACTGGAAATTCGCAGGAGAGCGAGATGGCGACTGAGTTAACCTGGCACGATGTGCTGGCTGATGAGAAACAGCAACCTTACTTTATCAATACGCTTCACACTGTTGCTGGCGAGCGTCAGTCGGGTATCACGGTCTACCCGCCGCAAAAAGATGTGTTTAACGCCTTTCGCTTCACGGAACTGGGCGACGTTAAGGTGGTGATCCTGGGACAAGATCCTTACCACGGCCCCGGCCAGGCACATGGTCTGGCGTTTTCCGTGCGCCCTGGGATCGCTCCCCCGCCGTCATTAGTGAATATGTACAAAGAGCTGGAAGCCTCCATTCCCGGCTTTGTCCGCCCCGCGCACGGTTATCTGGAAAGCTGGGCACGCCAGGGCGTACTGTTACTGAATACGGTGCTCACGGTACGGGCAGGCCAGGCGCATTCTCATGCCAGCCTGGGGTGGGAAACCTTTACGGATAAAGTGATAAGCCTGATTAACCAACACCGCGAAGGGGTCGTCTTCCTGCTGTGGGGCTCGCACGCCCAGAAAAAAGGCGCGATTATTGATCCACAGCGCCACCATATTCTGAAAGCTCCGCATCCCTCGCCACTCTCTGCGCACCGCGGATTTTTTGGCTGTAACCATTTTGCGCTAACGAACCAATGGCTGGAACAACACGGCGAGAAAACTATCGACTGGACGCCAGTATTACCGGCTGAGAGTGAATAACGTTGGCGACTCGCCGTTTTATCGCCCGGATAACGGCGCGAAAGCGCCTTGTCTGACCGGGCGGTAGGAAGTACATAATCGGCCCGGCGCGCGTTGCGTCACCGGGCTGCAGCCCTTACGCTTTATTCTGTCGCCACCACTCGGCGAGCAGCACGCCTGTCGCAACCGACACATTCAGGCTTTCCACGTTCCCGGTGCCGTTAATTTTCACGCACAGATCGTCGGGTTCGCGCGCCGCTTCCGGCAGGTAGTCATATTCACGGCCTAAGACCAGCACCATCTTTTCCGGCAGGGTCGTACTAAAGAGCGCCTGACCGCGATCGCTGGACGTCGTCACCACGGTGTACCCCGCCTGACGAAAATCATCCAGTACGTCAACAATGCTTTCACCAGTGATCGGCTGGACATGCTCCGCCCCGCCTTCCGCGGTACGAATCGCCGCGCCGGACTCCAGCAACGCCGCATCCTGTACCACCACGCCTTTCACGCCGAAGTGCGCGCAGCTACGCATCATGCCGCCCAGATTATGCGGGTTAGCGACATCTTCCAACGCCAGCACGCAGTCTTGATCCGCCGCCTGCTTTACCCATTGCTTAACGGTCGTACCGTTACGCTTTTTAATCAGGAAACACACGCCGCCGTGGTGCTCAGTCCCGGAAGCTTTTGCCAGTTCGGCTTCATCCACCACATGGTAGGCTTTACGATTCGCCGCCATCCAGCGCAGCGCCTCTTTAAAACGCGGCGTTACGCTTTGGATAAACCATGCGCGCACGATGGCGTCAGGACGGCTCTGGAATAGCGCCTGGCAGGCGTTTTCACCGTAGACGCGCGTCTCTTCCGCACGCTGGCGACGCAAAACTTCAGGGTCGATAAAACTTTTACCGCTAATACCACCATGATCGACTTTCTCAGGAGTTTCATCGCCTGGCGCGCGGGACACGGTGCGCCACGGCGAAGTTTCATGTTTACGGTCACGGCTCTGATTATTTCGCTCATCACGGGCGGGGCGACGTCCACCGTCAGTGCGAGACTTTGCTGGGCGGCCTCCCCCTTTCCCGGTACGCGGGTTATGGGTGCGTTTATCAGAGTCATCATCACTACGGACATACATCACTTTGACTTTGCCGCTTTTGTTTTTTAATTCATCGTTCATGCTTTTCTCCACCAGCGCTGCGCGAAGCGCGAAGATTACCCGATGTGCATCCGGTTAGCCATGATTTCGTTTAAAAGCTTGCGACTATTGTACTCATTGAATAAAACACATTGTTGTTTAGCACAGACTCCTCGATAATATGTAACATTATAGAAACATCCCGCGCGTAGCGGGACGTCTTCCGACGTATTCAGAGGTTAGCTATGAACACCGTTTGTACCCATTGTCAGGCCATTAACCGCATCCCCGACGATCGGCTTCAGGACGCGGCAAAATGTGGACGCTGCGGTCATGAGTTGTTTGACGGAGAAGTCATTAATGCGACCGGCGAAACGCTGGACAAACTGTTGAAGGACGATCTTCCAGTGGTGATCGACTTCTGGGCCCCCTGGTGCGGCCCTTGCCGTAACTTTGCGCCAATCTTCGAGGATGTCGCAGAAGAGCGCAGCGGTAAAGTCCGTTTCGTCAAAGTGAATACCGAGGCGGAACGGGAACTCAGCGCCCGTTTCGGTATCCGCAGCATCCCGACGATTATGATTTTTAAACATGGACAAGTGGTCGATATGCTTAATGGCGCAGTGCCTAAAGCGCCTTTCGACAGCTGGCTGAACGAAGCGCTGTAAACGCCACGGGGCGCATCTTGTGCCCCGTTTTCACCTCTGCCACAATAGCGTTTTTCTCCGCAAACGCTTTCTATGACCAATAACGCTGTCCTTCAGTTACGCGCCGAACGGCTTGCGCGCGCTACTCGCCCTTTTCTTGCCAGAGGCAATCGGGTTCGCCGCTGTCAACGCTGCCTGCTGCCGCTAAAATCTTGCCTGTGTGATACGTTAACGCCTTCTCAGGCGAAAAGCCGTTTTTGTCTGGTCATGTTTGACACTGAACCGATGAAACCCAGCAATACCGGCCGGCTGATAGCCGATATTTTGCCGGATACCGCGGCGTTTCAGTGGTCGCGTACCGAGCCGCCGCAGGCGTTGCTGGAGCTGGTACAGCATCCGGATTATCAACCGATAGTGGTCTTTCCTGCGTCCTACGCCGGCGAAGCGCGCGAGGTCATTTCCACCCCGCCCGCCGGGAAACCGCCGCTGTTTATTATGCTGGACGGCACCTGGCCCGAAGCACGTAAAATGTTTCGTAAAAGCCCTTATCTGGATCATCTGCCGGTCATTTCCGTCGATTTATCGCGTCTTTCAGCTTATCGTCTGCGTGAAATCCATGCCGAAGGGCAATATTGTACCGCCGAAGTCGCCATAGCGTTGTTAGATCTGGCGGGAGATACCGAGGCGGCAACCAGTTTAGGTGAACATTTCACCCGTTTCAAAACGCGCTATCTGGCAGGAAAAACGCAACATCCGGGAAACGTCACAGCATAAAATAGCGAAAGCGTTTAAAATTATCCGGTCACTTCTGTGTAAGGGAAACCGGTATGAGCCAGCAAGGACTGGAAGCGCTACTGCGACCAAAATCGATCGCGGTGATTGGCGCATCAATGAAGCCCCACCGCGCGGGTTACCTGATGATGCGTAACTTGTTGGCGGGCGGATTCAATGGCCCCGTCCTTCCCGTGACGCCCGCCTGGAAAGCCGTTTTAGGCGTCATGGCCTGGCCGGATATCGCCAGTCTTCCTTTCACCCCCGATCTGGCTATTTTATGCACTAACGCCAGCCGTAACCTGGCGTTACTGGACGCGCTTGGCGCGAAAGGGTGTAAAACGTGCATTATCCTTTCTGCTCCCACGTCGCAACATGAAGAACTTCTTGCCTGTGCCCGGCATTATAAAATGCGTCTGCTGGGTCCAAACAGTCTTGGGCTCCTCGCGCCGTGGCAAGGGCTGAATGCCAGCTTTTCTCCCGTCCCGATTAAACAGGGCAAGCTCGCTTTTATTTCCCAGTCTGCCGCCGTGTCCAATACTATTCTTGACTGGGCGCAACAGCGTGAAATGGGCTTTTCCTACTTTATCGCGCTGGGCGATAGCCTGGATATTGATGTCGATGAACTACTGGACTATCTGGCGCGCGACAGCAAGACCAGCGCGATTTTGCTCTATCTGGAACAGTTAAGCGACGCCCGCCGTTTTGTTTCCGCCGCCCGTAGCGCTTCACGTAACAAACCGATTCTGGTGATTAAAAGCGGCCGAAGCCCGGCAGCCCAGCGTTTACTTAATACCAGCGCGGGAATGGACCCTGCGTGGGATGCGGCCATCCAGCGCGCAGGCCTGCTGCGAGTCCAGGATACGCACGAGCTTTTTTCCGCCGTCGAAACACTGAGCCATATGCGTCCGCTACGCGGCGACAGACTGATGATCATCAGCAATGGCGCCGCGCCTGCCGCGCTGGCGTTAGATGAGTTGTGGTCGCGTAACGGCAAGCTGGCGACGTTGAGCGAAGAGACCTGCCTGCAACTACGGCAGGCGCTTCCCGCGCACATAGATATTGCCAATCCGCTGGATCTGTGTGATGACGCCAGCAGCGAACATTACATCAAAACGCTGGATATCCTGCTCGCCAGTCAGGATTTTGACGCGCTTATGGTTATCCACTCTCCCAGCGCTGCCGCGCCGGGTACGGAAAGCGCCCATGCTCTGATCGAGACGATTAAGCGCCACCCCAGAGGCAAGTTTGTTACGCTGCTGACAAACTGGTGCGGCGAGTTCTCGTCTCAGGAAGCAAGACGGCTATTCAGCGAAGCCGGGTTACCAACCTACCGCACGCCGGAAGGCACGATTACCGCGTTTATGCATATGGTGGAATACCGGCGTAACCAGAAGCAACTGCGAGAAACGCCAGCGTTGCCGAGTAACCTGACGTCCAATACCGCTGAGGCGCATAATCTGTTACAGCGGGCGATTGCGGAAGGTGCCACCTCACTGGATACCCATGAAGTACAGCCGATTTTACACGCCTATGGGCTGCATACGCTCCCAACCTGGATTGCCAGCGACAGCGCTGAAGCGGTGCATATCGCCGAACAGATAGGCTATCCGGTAGCTCTCAAGCTGCGCTCGCCCGACATTCCGCATAAATCTGAAGTTCAGGGGGTCATGCTTTACCTGCGGACCGCAAGCGAGGTACAACAGGCTGCGAACGCCATTTTCGATCGCGTAAAGATGGCCTGGCCGCAGGCGCGGATTCACGGTTTGCTGGTACAAAGCATGGCTAACCGCGCCGGCGCGCAGGAGCTGCGTGTGGTGGTCGAGCACGATCCGGTGTTTGGTCCTTTGATTATGTTGGGTGAAGGCGGCGTAGAGTGGCGTCCGGAAGAGCAGGCTGTCGTCGCGCTGCCGCCGCTCAACATGAATCTGGCGCGCTATCTGGTGATTCAGGGCATTAAACAGCGGAAAATTCGCGCCCGTAGCGCGCTGCGTCCGCTGGATATTGTCGGTTTAAGCCAATTGCTGGTCCAGGTTTCAAACCTGATTGTCGACTGCCCGGAAATTCAGCGTCTGGATATCCATCCGCTGCTGGCTTCCGCCAGTGAGTTTACCGCGTTGGATGTGACGCTGGATATTGCCCCGTTTGATGGCGATAACGAAAGTCGACTTGCGGTACGCCCCTATCCCCACCAGCTTGAAGAGTGGGTGGAGATGAAAAACGGCGATCGCTGCCTGTTCCGTCCGATCCTGCCGGAAGATGAACCCCAGCTGCGACAATTCATCGCCCAGGTCACCAAAGAGGATCTTTACTACCGTTATTTCAGCGAGATCAACGAATTCACCCATGAAGATTTAGCCAACATGACGCAGATCGACTACGATCGAGAAATGGCCTTTGTGGCCGTGAGGCGGATGGACAACGCTGAAGAGATCCTCGGCGTAACGCGCGCGATCTCCGATCCTGACAACGTAGATGCCGAATTTGCCGTATTGGTGCGTTCAGATCTCAAAGGGTTGGGTTTAGGACGCCGTTTAATGGAGAAATTGATTGCCTATACTCGCGATCACGGATTGAAGCGGCTGAACGGTATTACGATGCCGAACAATCGCGGCATGGTCGCGCTGGCCAGAAAACTGGGATTTCAGGTCGATATTCAGCTCGACGAGGGCATCGTGGGATTGACGCTGAATCTGGCCAAATGTGATGAATCGTGAGTAATGTACTGGAAATGTTGACCACTTTAACGGGTACTGATGTTATTATTGCTCGCTTATGTCGTCTGCATAGCACAGAGGACCCTTCAATGAACAGAGAAGAAATGCACTGTGATGTTGTCAAAATTTAAGCGTAATAAACATCAACAACACCTTGCCCAACTCCCTAAGATTTCTCAGTCAGTTGATGATGTAGATTTCTTTTATACTCCTGCTACTTTTCGGGAGACACTGCTGGAGAAAATCGCCAGCGCGACGCAGCGTATTTGTATCGTTGCCCTGTATCTGGAACAGGACGATGGGGGTAAAGGTATACTCGACGCGCTCTATGCGGCTAAACGGCAGCGTCCTGAACTGGACGTGAGGGTGCTGGTCGACTGGCATCGCGCGCAACGCGGGCGCATTGGCGCAGCGGCCTCGAATACCAATGCAGACTGGTATTGCCGACTGGCGCAGGAAAACCCCGGCATTGATGTCCCGGTTTACGGCGTACCGATTAATACGCGAGAAGCGCTTGGCGTACTGCATTTTAAAGGCTTTATCATTGATGATAGCGTCCTGTACAGCGGTGCCAGCCTGAACGATGTCTATCTCCATCAGCATGATAAATATCGCTACGATCGCTACCAGCTGATTCGCAATCGGCAAATGGCAGACATCATGTTTGACTGGGTGACGCAAAATCTGATGAATGGCCGTGGTGTGAATCGTCTGGATAATACCCAGCGTCCGAAAAGCCCGGAGATTAAAAACGATATCCGCTTATACCGTCAGGAGCTGCGTGATGCGTCATATCATTTTCAGGGTGACGCTAATGACGAGCAGCTCTCCGTTACGCCGCTGGTCGGGCTTGGCAAATCCAGTCTGCTGAACAAAACCATTTTCCATCTCATGCCCTGTGCGGAGCATAAGCTCACCATTTGTACCCCTTACTTCAATCTACCAGCGGTACTGGTGCGGAATATTATTCAGCTACTGCGCGACGGAAAGAAAGTCGAAATCATTGTTGGCGATAAAACCGCGAATGATTTTTACATTCCGGAAGATGAACCGTTCAAGATCATTGGCGCGTTACCCTATCTCTATGAGATTAACCTGCGCCGCTTCCTGAGCCGTTTACAGTATTACGTCAATACCGATCAGCTTGTGGTGCGTCTGTGGAAAGATGACGACAATACCTATCATTTGAAAGGGATGTGGGTAGATGATAAATGGATGCTACTCACCGGCAACAATCTGAATCCCCGCGCCTGGCGTCTGGATCTGGAAAACGCCATTCTGATCCACGATCCTAAGCAGGAGCTTGCCCCTCAGCGGGAAAAAGAGCTGGAACTTATCCGAACGCACACAACCATCGTAAAACATTATCGTGACCTGCAGAGCATTGCCGACTATCCGATAAAAGTGCGTAAATTGATTCGCCGTCTGCGCCGGATCCGCATCGACAGATTAATTAGCCGTATCCTGTAATCGAAGCCCCGTCCTGTACGGGGTTTTCTCTTAGGAGTGAACTGGTGCGCGTGTTGATTCCTTTTACGGTGTTGTTTCTCTCCGGGTGCAGCCATCTGGCTAACGACCGCTGGAGCGGTCAGGATAAAGCCCAACATTTTATGGCATCAGCGATGCTATCGGCAGCCGGTAATGAGTATGCGCGTCACCAGGGAGTAAGCCCTGACCGCAGCGCAGCGATAGGGCTGATGTTTTCTTTGAGTCTCGGAGCCTCAAAAGAACTCTGGGACAGCCGCCCGGAAGGCAGCGGCTGGAGCTGGAAAGATTTTGTCTGGGATGTCGCTGGCGCGACAACCGGTTACGCTATCTGGCAAATGGCGCGATACTAAAGGCGCAAGCCCTTTCCTTTACGGTGCAACATCAGCGAAACCAGGAAAGCCAGAACGGCCATCGCGGTAACATACCAGAAGAACGAACTCTCCATACCGACAGATTTTAGCGACAGCGCGACATATTCCGCAGAGCCGCCAAATAACGCGTTTGCTACCGCATAGGATAAACCGACGCCCAGGGCGCGAACCTGCGCCGGAAACATCTCCGCTTTCAGGATCCCGCTAATCGAGGTATAGAAACTCACAATCAATAGCGCGCACATCACTAAAGCAAATGCGGCATAAGGCGACGTCACATTCTGCAACGCGGAGAGAATTGGAACGGTGAAAAGCGTCGCGAGCGCGCCAAAACATAGCATAGAAGTGCGCCTGCCAATCTTATCGGATAACGCGCCGAATAACGGCTGTACCAACATGAAAACACACAGCGCGACCGTCATAATGCCGCTGGCGACATTGGCATGCATACCTGCTGTATTTACCAGATATTTCTGCATATAGGTGGTGAAAGTATAAAAGCACAGCGAGCCTGCCGCGGTGAAACCAAGCACCATCAAAAAGGCTTTGCGATTACGCCACAAACCTTTCAACGAACCGGCTTCTTTTAATGCGCGAGTCTCATGCTTCGAGGTTTCATCCAGCTGGCGACGTAGCCATAACGCCACAACCGCCAGCACGGCGCCCAGCGCAAAGGGAATACGCCATCCCCAGGCACGAAGCTCAGCATCTTCCAGAACCTGCTGCAAAATCACAACGACCAGCAATGCCAGTAGTTGGCCACCGATAAGCGTAACATACTGAAACGAGGCGAAAAATCCCTTACGACCTTCAAGCGCAACTTCACTCATATATGTCGCGCTGGTCCCATACTCTCCCCCTACCGAGAGCCCCTGAAATAACCTTGCAATAAGTAGCAGCGCCGGTGCCCAGGTGCCGATGGTATCGTAACCAGGTAAGCAGGCAATCACCAGCGACCCCATGCACATCATGCACACCGAAATCAACATTGAGGCTTTGCGCCCGCGTCGATCTGCAATGCGTCCAAACAGCCAACCACCGATAGGCCGCATTAAAAAACCGGCGGCAAAGACGCCTGCCGTTTGCAAAAGCTGAGTAGTGGTATTACCAGAAGGAAAGAAGATATGTGCAAAATAGAGCGAGCAGAAAGAGTAGACGTAGAAATCAAACCATTCCACTAAGTTTCCGGAAGAGGCCCCCACGATAGCCCATATGCGTCGCCGCATCTCCGGAGCCTCAGCGTTGTTTTTATCTATACGCTGAATAATTTCTGCCATACTGTTCTCCTTGTTGCCAGGCTTAATCGGCCTTTTATTTTGGAGATTCAGATTACGCGAGACCCAAAAGTAAATAAAGTGTTAATTATTTGTTTGCTAATTTTTATCCCCACCGTGCCTGATGCTGGCGTTTCCGTTTCAGATAGTCTTCGTCCTGACGGATTTTATCCCACCAACCTTTGAAAACCGTTGCCGCCGCGGCCTTAATAGGATCATTACCCCGTGTATTCAGGCTGCCGTCTTCTGCATACTTTTTACCGCCTTTATAGTTAGCGTATCGCCTGGCGCGGGTGTATCCCATCTGAATAAATTTACGCGCCATGTCCATACCAACGAAATCATCCTGCTGCCGGTAAGCTTCGAACAACTGGTAGATCTGTTCTGCGGATTTCATCGCCGATGCTTCATCTTTATAGCGCCAGAAAGGAAGAATTTCGCTTTTGTAGGGTTCAACCAGTAGCACCCCCTGCTCGCCTCGTCCAACCTGATACAATTCAGGCTGCTGGCGGAAGTCAATGCTGGAAAAGTCTTGCTGGTAGTTAAAAGGTTTGATAGCCAATGAAAATCCTCACTGCTTATATAAGCACGTGTAAAGGATAGTTCATCGTTAACGATTGGGTGGGATGTACTCTTGTCGGTTCTACAAGAACACCAGCTTCGTAGGCGGGATAATTCCTGTAGGCCGGATAAGGCGGAGCCGCCATCCGGCAGAAACAGACAAAAACAAAAGGCCCTGTCTTCCGACAGGGCCCTTCGTTTTATTTGATGCCTGGCAGTTCCCTACTCTCGCATGGGGAGACCCCACACTACCATCGGCGCTACGGCGTTTCACTTCTGAGTTCGGCATGGGGTCAGGTGGGACCACCGCGCTACGGCCGCCAGGCAAATTCTTTGTGCTCTGTACGCAATTCTTTATCGCATCAGCGGCGTTGCCTGCGCTCGTAAACTCAGTCACATACTTCTGTATGCTCCTTCCTTTCCTTCGCTTGCCGCCTTGCTGCTGCGCAAATTATTGCGTACTCAACTCTGAATCAGTGCTGAAAATCGTCTCTCATCCGCCAAAACATCTTCGGCGTTGTAAGGTTAAGCCTCACGGTTCATTAGTACCGGTTAGCTCAACGCATCGCTGCGCTTACACACCCGGCCTATCAACGTCGTCGTCTTCAACGTTCCTTC
>NZ_JBCMFA010000006.1:0-357408 GCF_043847915.1 Salmonella sp. 2020_1459
AGCGTGTTAAGAACACCGATCGATGTGTACTTAGCGAATAACTTCAACATTATGAAAATCAGCGGATTCGGAAAGGTCTGGAGTGTAGCACTACAAATTGATTTGATCGATAAAGACGATCAATAATGTGATATTTGATAGTTTAAACTTATTGTTATATTATTAATTGATCGTTGTTACCGATCAATTGAGGCTACTGATTGCTGAGTGGGTTGGGACAAAAACGGTACACACAAAGCTTTGCATCGGCTTGCAAAGCTTTGCATGTTTTTCGAAGATGGGGCGAGTGAGCGCCGTGGTAATGGGATAACTTGTTGTTAGCTCAGGTAGTTCCAGGAACATCTAAGCCGTGTGTTGTTAGCTCAGGTAGTTCCAGGAACATCTAAGCCGTGGGTCGCAGGTTCGAATCCTGCAGGGCGCGCCATTTAACCTCTCAAAATTATGTTAATCCGTAAGCTTCTGCGGGGGCGACGTTGTGCCATCCGCAGTACGTGACGCTAATATGCAAATAACTAATTGTGTTTAATCTGTTTATGGTGCTCCTCAGCCTGGATCTCATGGGCGAAAGAATGGGCATTATTCATCGATTGATGGATGACCATTGCTTTTTCATAGTCGTCCATTTCAGAAAAGGGTGTCGCATTTTCCACAGGAGTCGGGGCGCTGGGTTTCTGTGTCTGAGCCATTTGCTGATGCGCGAAGGCGTCACCGTTATTCATCATTTCATGCGCCGTGGCGGATAATTGGTGGGATTCCATTTTCTCTGCGGTGTGTACGCCAGCTGAAATAAAAAAACGACAGCTAAAAGGGATGTAAACTTATTCATCTTATTTCTCCGGTGTGGGTTAAGAAGAGAAATAATAAAACAGTCATTGGGTCTGGCGCGTGACGGGATAATGACGATGATGTCAGATTATTTTGCTGTCTAGTGATAGCGCCTTTCACTATCGCTACAGTTCAACGGAGGTGTTTGGGTAATGTCAAAATAAAACGAGTAGCGCGCGTATCGGAGGTGACAGAAACTTTTCCCTGATGCGCAATGACGATGGATTTTACAATTGCCAGGCCTATACCGCTGCCTTCCCCTTTACGCTGGCGGGAGGGATCAATGCGATAAAAACAATCGAAAAGGCGCGGCAAATGTTCCGGCGCGATTGGCGTACCGGGGTTTTCAACAATAATATGTATCTGGTTGTCCGCTTCTTTTATCCGAAGAGTAATGGTTTTACCTGGCGGCGTATAGCGCATCGCATTAGAGAGCAAATTACTGATCGCTCTGCGCAGCATGATGGGATCGCCGGTGATTCAGCAGGCGCGGCCTTCAAAGCGCAAGCTCCCAACACCTTTTCGGCAGAAACACTCAATGAGGCGCTCTACCACGGGGCGGTGCTCCGGGTGCGGCCAAAAGCCATGACGGTAGCGGTGATTATCGCCGGTCTGCTACCTGTTTTATGGGGGACCGGCGCGGGTTCTGAGGTGATGAGCCGTATTACCGCGCCGTTGCTGTCGCTGTTCATCATTCCGGCAGTCTACAAGCTGATGTGGCTGCGCAGGCATCGTCGCCTTGCGGCATAACGTGTGCACCCCGCCTGCGGCGTCAAACTGCAGGCGGGTTCAGCACACGTTTATCGTCCGAGCGCGCTGACCCGTTTGCGGTACTCGCCTGGTGTACAACCGAATTCACGGACAAACGCTTTGTGAAAAGAAGATTCGCTCGCATAACCTACCGACTCGGCAATCACCATCACCGGCAGCGCTTCACGCGACAGGGTCTGGGCGGCGATTTGCAGACGCAGCGTTGTTAACACGGCTAAGGGCGTTGTAGCGGACACGTCGCGAAATAGCTGGGCGAAACTCGCCCGCGACATGTGTACCCGTTGCGCCAGCGTTTCGACCGTCCAGGGATGCGCCGGTGTTTCCAGCATGTGAAGGATCACGCGGCCCAGCCGGGGATGCAGCAATAAATTGAGCACGCTTTTCGCCGTGCCAGCCTGCGATAGCCAGTCGCGAACGGCGAGGGTAAACAGCGTGGCGCACTGCTGACTGTATAAGACATCAGCGCCGGGTAAATGGTGTTCTGACTCCTGCTGTAACAGCAAAATGGCGGCGTTAAGCCAGATACTGGCGGGGCTATGCGGCGGCGGGGCAAGACATAACACTTCCGGCAACGCGGTAAGGAAATAACGTGACGTCGTGTGCAGACGTAGACTACCGCACACGATATGTGTCGGTGCTTCGCCAGACTGGCGCAAACGGTGGGCGGAGTTTTGCGGCAGAATCACCACCTTTCCCGGCGTAAGCGTCATGGCGTCGCCGGTAGGCATTTCCAGTTGCGCTTCGCCCTGCGTAACGGTATGCCAGCGAATCACCGATAGCTCGCCAGCGGCGTGCGGCAACTGCCAGTCGCCGCCTAACGGGCAATTCTTGTCGATTGAGCCCTGAGGGGCGTTAAGCGTCAATAGCCGACTAAGCGCATCCATATAGACTCCAGAACAGATTCTTTTTCAAAAATAGGGATAACCATTTCTGTCTCTGATCACTATATTTCGGACTCAATGTCATTTCTACTCTTGTTTTTGCTAACCACCAATTTAGACGATAAGACAAAAAATGGCGCGTTGCGGATAACCCTGTCTTTTTTGACGTTATTTATACTTGTCCTGACAAACAGATGGTGATTTGGCGGAGAAAGAAGATGACACAGTATCAGGCGCTCATTATTGGTTTTGGCAAGGCAGGAAAAACGTTGGCGGCAACTCTGGCGAAGACGGGATGGCGCGTGGCGATTATCGAACAGTCCGCCAGTATGTTCGGCGGAACCTGCATCAACATTGGCTGTATTCCAACGAAAACGCTGGTGCATGATGCGGAACGTGAGGGCGATTTTTCTGTCGCCATGCAACGTAAAGCGGCGGTCGTAAATTTTTTACGCGACAAAAATTTTCATAATCTTGCCGACCTGGACAATGTCGATGTGATTGAGGGAAGGGCGGAGTTTATTGATAACCATACCTTACGGGTATTTCAGGCGGACGGCGAGCGGGTGTTACGGGGAGAAAAGATCTTTATTAATACTGGCGCAGAGTCGGTGATCCCGGCTATTACGGGCTTAACAACGACGGCAGGGGTGTTCGATAGCACCGGGCTACTCAGCCTGAGCCAGCGTCCGGCGCGGCTGGGGATTTTAGGCGGTGGTTATATTGGCCTTGAATTTGCCTCAATGTTCGCCAACTTTGGTACGAAGGTCACTATCTTTGAAGCAGCGCCGCAATTCCTGCCTCGTGAAGATCGGGATATCGCGCAGGCAATTACCCGTATTTTACAGGAAAAGGGCGTCGAGCTGATTTTAAACGCCAACGTACAGGCCGTATCCTCAAAGGAGGGCGCGGTACAAGTAGAAACGCCGGAAGGCGCGCATCTTGTGGATGCCCTGCTGGTGGCGTCGGGGCGAAAACCGGCGACGGCTGGCTTACAGTTGCAGAACGCCGGCGTGGCGGTGAACGAACGCGGCGGGATTATCGTGGATGATTACCTGCGTACCACGGCGGACAATATCTGGGCGATGGGCGACGTTACCGGTGGGTTGCAGTTTACCTATATTTCACTGGATGATTTTCGTATTGTACGCGACGGGTTATTGGGAGATGGCAAACGCAGTACCCGCGATCGCCAGAACGTTCCATACTCCGTCTTTATGACGCCGTCGCTCTCTCGTGTCGGGCTGACAGAAGAACAAGCGCGGGCAAGCGGCGCAACGGTGCAGGTGGTGACATTACCGGTGGCGGCGATCCCTCGCGCCCGTGTTATGAACGATACCCGTGGCGTACTAAAAGCGGTAGTGGACGTGAATACGCAGCGTATTGTAGGGGTGTCATTGTTATGCGTTGATTCTCATGAAATGATTAATATCGTTAAAACCGTTATGGATGCAGATTTACCTTATACGGTGTTACGCGACCAGATATTTACCCATCCTACAATGAGTGAGTCTTTAAACGATCTCTTCTCTCTCATTAAGTAAAACATAAATAACGTAGCCCTGTTAATCAGGGCTTTTTTTTGCCTGTCAGGCTATAAAAATACGCCAGAACAAATATGCTGGCGTCTGAAAGAAAAGGCTTTAGTCAGGCATAACGTATTATAACACCATTGAAATAACCCACGACTGGAAATCTCGATGTTAAAAATTACCACACTTATTGCTTCATTATTGGCTGCGCCGCTGGCATTTTCCGCCTCCGCCCAGCCGCTAACTGACGTTGAATATATCAGCGTTTCTGCGGTGTCAGCAACGCCGTCAATGCTTGAAGACGCTATTGCCAGACTGGCGCAAAGTAAACAGGCGTCGTCATGGAAAATTACGTCAATGCGTATTGATAATACGGGTTACGCCACTGCGATATTATATAAATAAGGAGAGCCTGAGATGGATAAATATCTTCGTCTGTTAAGTCAGGGGGATCGGCTGGGATTAACATTAATTCGCCTGAGTATCGCCATCGTTTTTATCTGGATTGGACTACTAAAATTTGTGCCCTATGAGGCAGACAGTATTACCCCGTTTGTGGCGAACAGCCCGTTTATGTCTTTTTTCTATGAACATCCGGAAGAATATCGTCAGCATCTGACTCATGAGGGCGAACTAAAACCGGAGGAACGCGCCTGGCAAACCGCCAATAATACGTATGCGTTTTCGGATGGTCTGGGCGTGGTGGAATTGATTATCGCGGCGCTGGTACTGGCTAACCCTGTCAGCCGTTGGTTAGGGCTGGCGGGCGGCGTGCTGGCATTCCTGACGCCATTTGTCACGCTGTCGTTTTTAATCACCACGCCGGAGGTCTGGGTTATGCCGCTGGGCGATGCGCATTATGGTTTTCCGTATTTATCGGGCGCCGGGCGGCTGGTATTAAAAGATACGTTAATGCTGGCAGGTGCGGTGATGATCATGGCGGACTCCGCCCGTTCGTTACTTTTACAGCGACAGTAGCGACCCTCTTACCCTCTTTATGCCGCGATTCGTCGGGTGGCGCTTGCGCCATCCGACAATGTGTTGATGAATGATGGACTACCCTGACAGAAGTTCCTGTTCCACCTGTTGAACCTGCGCCTCCAGCGTATTGCGAATTTCGGTTAGCGCCCGTTCCTGCTCGGAGAAATAGGCTTCCTTATCCGCAACGGAAGAGGCGAGCCGCCAGGCATTTTCCGTTTCCAGTTGCGTTATCTCTTTCAACAGCGCGTCGATTTGCGTGCGGAGCTGGAGTATTTTATGGCGCAGATGTTCCAGGTTATTGAGCCTGTCGCTTGCCATCATCGGTTCCAGACCGCTTTGCAACTGTGTCAGTAACGCGCGAATTGCCGCCAGATCGGCATTCTGCCGCGCCTGATTAAGCTGTACCATCATCTGGTGCGCTTTTTCTTTTAATTCATCGGCGACCACATCCGGGTGACACAGGCGGCTGGCCTGACGCCACAAACGTTTTAATTCACTGCGTTCGTCTGCCGACAAACGTTGATCGCGGGCGTAGCGGAATTGCGCTTCCTGCTGCTGCTCCCGATACTGGTGATAGTCCTGTTCCGCATTTTCCTGCGCCTGGCGGAATGCGCTGTCGTCCTGATGGGAAAAATCCGCTTCCAGCTCGCGAATTTCCGCCAGCAACGCGGTGATTAACTCCGTCTGCTGCTGGATTCGCTGACGGATGCCCACCGCTTCGCGCGAGGCGGCATTCAATCCTGTCCACTGCTGTTTTAGCGTTGCCAGTTGATCCACGGCCTGGGAAATAAATTGCAGGCAGGATTGATAATCCTTTTCCCGGCGTTTTATTTCGGCTTCTTGCTTACGCTGCATACTCACCGCGAGCTGTTTACGCAACTCCAGAATACGGCTCATCAACGGCCCGAGACGCAGATGATAGAGGTCGTTGAAATCGTCGAGGATTTGTACCCGCGCATTTCGTTTGTCAATCAGATCGCGAAGTTGGGCTTCAAGCGCTTTCAGCTCCAGTTTACTGGCGGCAATAGAGGGATCTTGCCACGTCGAGAGCGCCCGTTGAGCCTGTAGCCAGGCGGCGATCTCTTGCATGGCGTCACTGAATCGACGAGCTTCAATCGCCTGGGCAATCGCGCTGATTACGGCATCCTGCGGCTCATTTTTCAGGTAGATGAGCTGCTGACGGATAATCTCTTCGTCCTCAAGTTCGATGGCGCTTTTGATGATCTCTAAACGTTTGATGATCTTATTCATGACGTTGATGCCTGGCGTGGCTCAAAAACGGATAACAGATACCAGGTCTGATTCACCTTTTTGAAAATACTGAAAAAATACTAAATGTATTCTGTAGGGTGTCGTACTTTTCGTCCAGAGTTATTCACATATTTTATACTCGGCGTCTGTCACCCGTAACGTTCTATATCGGCGCGCACTCTTTTCTTTTTACTCCCCGCGACATCTTTTTTTACACGATAACGTTAACGTCCGGAGTTGAGCCTTGACAAACGATTGCGCCTTGCGGCAGCGAGAGCGAAATGTTAAAAGGTGCCCCTCAATAAAAACGATACAGGGGTAGGACGTGAAAAACGCGTCAACTGCATCCGGCGCCAGCGTGTCGGATGCCGCGTCGAAGAATGAACCGACGCTTCAGCGGGGGTTGCAAAACCGCCATATTCAGCTAATTGCGCTGGGCGGCGCCATTGGCACCGGACTGTTTCTGGGCATCGGCCCGGCGATTCAAATGGCGGGGCCGGCTGTTTTGTTGGGCTATGGCGTTGCCGGGATTATCGCTTTTCTCATTATGCGCCAGTTGGGTGAAATGGTCGTGGAAGAGCCGGTTTCCGGATCGTTTGCCCACTTCGCCTGGAAATATTGGGGGCCGTTTGCGGGCTTTTTGTCGGGCTGGAACTATTGGGTCATGTTTGTGCTGGTCGGGATGGCGGAGCTGACCGCGGCGGGCATCTATATGCAGTACTGGCTGCCTGACGTACCAACATGGGTATGGGCGGCGGCGTTTTTTATTATCATTAATGCCGTGAATCTGGTGAACGTTCGTCTGTATGGCGAAACGGAATTCTGGTTCGCGCTGATTAAAGTGCTGGCGATTATCGGCATGATAGGTTTTGGTCTGTGGCTGCTGTTCTCCGGCCACGGCGGCGAACATGCCAGCATTGATAACCTCTGGCGTTATAACGGTTTCTTCGCTACCGGTTGGCATGGTTTGCTTCTGTCGCTGGCGGTGATTATGTTTTCTTTTGGCGGACTGGAGCTGATCGGCATTACTGCGGCGGAAGCGCGCGATCCGCAAAAAAGCATCCCGAAAGCGGTGAATCAGGTGGTATACCGTATTTTGCTGTTCTACATCGGTTCGCTGGTGGTGTTGCTGGCGCTCTATCCATGGGTAGAGGTGAAATCCAATAGCAGCCCTTTTGTGATGATCTTCCATAACCTGGACAGTAATGTGGTGGCTTCGGCGCTGAATTTCGTTATCCTGGTCGCGTCGCTTTCGGTGTATAACAGCGGCGTTTATTCGAATAGCCGAATGCTGTTCGGCCTGTCCGTACAAGGCAACGCGCCGAAATTTTTAACCCGCGTAAGCCATCGCGGCGTACCGGTGAACTCGCTGATACTTTCCGGAGCGATTACCTCGCTGGTGGTGCTGATCAACTATCTGTTGCCGCAAAAAGCGTTTAGCCTGTTGATGGCGCTGGTTGTCGCGACGCTATTGCTAAACTGGATAATGATCTGTCTCGCGCATTTACGTTTTCGCGCGGCGATGCGTCGTAAAGGGCGCGAGACGCAATTTAAGGCGCTGTTCTATCCCGCCGGAAACTATTTGTGCATTGCGTTTCTGGCGCTGATTCTGGTGTTAATGTGTACGATGGACGATATGCGATTGTCGGCGATTTTGCTGCCGGTATGGATTGTATTTCTGTTTATCGCGTTTACAGTTTTACGCCGTAAGGCTCATTAACTTTTTTGCCCGATCCCATGCTCATGCGATCGGGCAATCCATTAATGCCGCAATGTCCCTGACAGCGCGCGAATATCGCTGCCGGTCGGCGTCTGATGAATACGCAAGCCAAACTCTTCCACCACGGCAAAAATATGGTCGAAAATATCGGCCTGAATGCTCTCATATTCCAGCCACACGACGGTATTGGTAAAGGCGTAGATCTCTATCGGCAAACCATGATCGTCAGGCGCCAGTTGGCGTACCATCAGCGTCATGTCTTTACGGATACGCGGATGGTGGCGTAAATATTCGTTCAGATAGGCGCGAAATGTCCCGATATTGGTCATTCGGCGGTGATTTAAGGCTGATTCCGGCGCATCCAGTTGTTTATTCCATTCATCGATTTCCTGATGACGGCTGGTAAGGTACGGCTTTAACAGTTGCGCGGTTAACAGCCGCTGTTTTTCATCATCATCCAGAAAATGGATACTGGTCGCGTCAATATTAATGCTGCGTTTAATCCGGCGTCCGCCGGACGCAGACATGCCGCTCCAGTTTTTGAATGAGTCGGAAACCAGCGACCAGGTGGGAATGGTGGTGATGGTATTATCCCAGTTGCGTACTTTTACCGTGGTTAAGCCAATATCAATGACCGCGCCATCTGCGCCATATTTCGGCATTTCCAGCCAGTCGCCTAGTTTGAGCATATCGTTGGCGGAAAGCTGGATACCGGCAACCAGGCCAAGAATCGGGTCTTTAAAGACCAGCATTAATACCGCGGCCATCGCGCCCAGCCCGCTGATTAAAATTGCTGGTGACTGGCCAATCAGCAGTGAGATCATCAGAATGCCGACGATAATTGCGCCGATGAGCTTAATACCCTGAAATATTCCTTTTAGCGGTAACTGAGAGGCGGCGGGCCATTTTTGCGATAGATTGAAAATCACGTCCAGCAAGGAAAATAACGACAGCAGGGCGTAGGTCATAATCCATAACTGCGCGCAGGTCGTCAGGATATCCGCTGCCTCACTGCCTTTTTGTAGCCAGAGCGCGGCCTGAATATTGACAATGATGCCTTGCAGCGTAAAAGCCAGACGATGGAATAATTTATTCTGGGTAATAATTTGCAGCCACAGGCGGGAACTGGCGATGGCGCGTTTTTCGAAAGCGCGCAGTACTATCCAGTGCAAAATAATATGCACGACAACTGCTGTCAGAAAAATAATACCAAATATCACCACCAGCGACGTGGTGTGATTCATTTCAATTCCCGCTAAATCTTCTACCCGGGATATCAATTCCTGCATAATCTCTCCTTTATAAACAGCAGCCTATGATGACTGCTGAATGGCATTTATGCAAATCAGGACGCCTGCGCTTCAGGCATAATCAGCAACAGACGGGTAAAAGCGCCTCTGGGGTTATCCATACGCTATATTTTATCCAGCGCCCTGTAAACGTCGTTATTTTACGCGGTTCCCTCTTTTTGAACAGGCGCCAGTCCGTCAACAATGAATGAAAACTTTTTAACCAGAATGTTTAAAACGATTGCAATATCTCTGTCGGATAATGATTAGCACCGTCGTACCTATCAACAATAACATTAAGGAACATCGGATGACCCAAAAGCGTACCCTGCTAAAATACGGCATACTCTCGCTGGCGCTGGCCGCGCCATTATCTGCCTGTGCGTTTGACTCTCTTACGGTGATTGGCGATAGCCTTAGCGATACCGGAAATAACGGTCGCTGGACCTGGGATAGTGGTCAAAATAAGCTCTACGACGAACAGTTGGCCGAACGATATGGGCTGGCATTAAGCCCTTCCAGCAATGGCGGTTCTAATTATGCCGCCGGCGGCGCGACGGCGACCCCGGAATTAAACCCGCAGGATAATACCGCCGATCAGGTACGGCAGTGGCTTGCCAAAACGGGGGGAAAAGCCGACCACAACGGTTTGTATATTCACTGGGTCGGCGGAAACGATCTGGCGGCGGCCATCGCGCAACCAACCATGGCACAGCAAATAGCCGGTAATAGCGCCACTAGCGCGGCGGCGCAGGTAGGGCTGTTACTGGATGCCGGCGCCGGGCTGGTCGTGGTGCCAAACGTACCGGATATTAGTGCGACGCCAATGCTTCTGGAGGCGGTAATCACCGCCGGGCTGGGCGCAGCGGCGCCCCCGGCGCTAAAAGCGGCGTTAGAGGCGCTGGCGGAGGGCGCTACGCCCGATTTCGCCAGTCGGCAACAGGCGATCCGCAAGGCGTTGCTGGCGGCGGCTGCAACGGTAAGCAGCAATCCGTTTATTCAGCAACTGCTCGTTGAACAACTGCTGGCGGGCTATGAAAAGGCGGCAGGGCAGGCGTCAGCTCTGACCGATTATTATAATCAGATGGAAGAGAAGGGGCTGGAGCAACACGGCGGCAATATAGCCCGTGCCGATATCAACGGCCTCTTTAAGGAAATTCTTGCCAACCCGCAGGCGTTTGGTCTGACAAATACCGTAGGTATGGCCTGCCCGCCGGGCGTATCCGCTTCGGCGTGCTCCTCGGCAATGCCAGGATTTAATGCGTCGCAGGACTATCTGTTTGCCGATCATTTACATCCCGGTCCGCAGGTCCATACCATTATTGCGCAATATATTCAGTCGATCATTGCCGCGCCGGTACAGGCGACATACCTGAACCAAAGCATTCAGTCGATGGCGCAAGGCAGTCGTACCACGCTTGACAGCCGTTATCAGCAGCTTCGCCAGGGGGAAAACCCTGTCGGTTCGCTGGGCATGTTCGGCGGATACAGCGGGGGATATCAACGTTATGATAATAATGAGGCCGACGGGAACGGTAATCATAATAATCTGACGGTTGGCGTCGATTATCAGCTTAACGAGCAGGTTCTGCTGGGAGGGCTGATAGCCGGTTCTCTGGATAAGCAACATCCTGACGATAATTATCGTTATGATGCCCGCGGTTTTCAGGCCGCCGTATTCAGCCATTTACGCGCCGGTCAGGCGTGGCTGGATAGCGATTTACACTTTCTGTCCGCTAAATTCAGTAACATTCAGCGCAGTATAACGCTCGGTGCGCTAAGACGGGTGGAAGAGGGCGAAACCAACGGTCGGCTGTGGGGCGCGAGGTTAACCAGCGGTTATGATTTTGTCATGGTGCCGTGGTTAACGACCGGACCGATGCTGCAATATGCATGGGATTACAGCCACGTTAATGGTTATAGCGAGAAGCTCAATACCAGTACATCAATGCGTTTTGGTGACCAAAACGCCCATTCGCAGGTGGGTAGCGCGGGTTGGCGTCTGGATCTTCGCCACAGCATCATTCACTCCTGGGCGCAGATTAATTATCGCCGTCAGTTTGGCGATGATACGTATGTGGCGAACGGCGGCCTTAAATCGACCGCTCTGACGTTTAGCCGCGACGGAAAAACGCAGGATAAAAACTGGGTTGATATCTCGATTGGCGCAGATTTTCCGCTGTCGGCAACGGTGTCCGCTTTCGCCGGGCTGTCGCAAACGGCAGGGTTAAGCGATGGCAATCAAACCCGTTATAACGTTGGGTTTAGCGCCCGATTTTGATGACACGCCAGGGAGGGCCAACTCCGTGGTGACAATATCGCCATCGTAGGCGCAAACCGGTGTCACGCCGTTTTCTCCTTCATCCAGATAGGGGTATCCAGATATGGCAAACGGCGTGCCAGTTTTAAATATTATTTATTTTCAATAGGTTGAGAGAGGGAGTTAACACTAGCGATGTAAAACCTGGCACTTCGCGCTATTAATCATTGGGGAACCTGGCAGAAAGGTGAAAAAAGCCGGACGGGCGTCCGGCTTAGGCAGGGGATTAAACTTCCGTCAGTGTGGTTTCAAGCGGCAGACGTGATTTCGGCAGCCCGGCGTTGAAATCCTCGACGCTATGATGGCCGACCGGCACCACGACCAGACTGGTATAGCCTTTTTCTTTCAGACCAAATTCAGCGTCGAGCACCTCGGCGTCGAAACCTTCAATGGGGACGGCGTCGAGACCCATCGCGGCGACGCCCAGCAGAAAGTTGCCGACGTTCAGATAAACCTGCTTCGCCATCCACTGGTGGTCATCTTTCAGCGAGACGCGGTGCATATCGGCGAAAAAGCGGCGACCTTTATCATTTGCCGCTTTAGCTTCCGGCGTAGCGAAACGGCCATCAGCATCTTCCTGATCGACGACGCGCTCAAGCCATGCGTCATCCATTGCGGTTTTGGCGCAGAAGACCACCACATGGGAGGCGTCCAGCATTTTGCGTTCGTTGAACGTGTAGTTTCCGGCAGCGGATTTTGCTACGCGCGCTTTGCCTTCTTCCGTACTGGCGACAATAAAGTGCCACGGCTGGGAATTGGTGCTGGAGGGGCTGTACTGTAGTAGTGTTTTTATTTTATCCGCTTCTTCGGCGGTCAGTTTTTTGCTGGGATCGAACGCCTTAGTGGAGTAGTGCTGTAAGGCGACAGAAACGATATCCATAAATGCTCCTGGTTGGTTTAGTACCCTTTTGTATCAGCAGGGTACCGGGTTATCGGTAAAAAGATAAGGGAGGAAAATGCGAAAACGGTTATTGCATCAGCGCGGTCGCAGGCGCAGTTGCTCTCTTTTAGGCAGCCCGTCTACGACCAGATTCCATGAGTCATTTATCAAATCGTTGAGTAGCGAGACGGTGATATCCTCGCCCGCATAGACTGAAATCCAGTGTTTCTTATTCATGTGATAGCCTGGCGCAATGCTGGGGTAAATTTGTTGATTTACCAGGGATTTTTGGGGATCCGACTTCAGGTTCACCACTGGACGGCAGTGATGTTCAGTGAACAGCATGAATATTTTGCCGCCGACTTTAAACACATCGTACTGTGGGCCGAAAGGCCAGCAGTGTTCGGTAAAAGGCAGTTCCAGCGCAAAGCGTTTTGCACAGGCGTGCAGTGTTTGACCGTCCATTATTGCTCCTCGCGAGTCAGCGCGCGCCACATGGCTTCGAATCCCAGCGCAATATATTCGCCAGCGCGAGCGGGATCGCGCGCGGCGAAATCCATTGTTGTTTCAGCCAGCGCCAGAAAAAGGCCGTCGCCGAAGGCGCGGTACTCATCCGACATAAATACCATCAAAACGGAACGATGACATAAATCGCGCAATTCGGGGAACATATCGTCGGCCCGTTGTTCCGTCTCTTTGGTGAGCTTTTCGCTGACGGCCAGTTGACGGATCGCCCGATGGCGCGCGGGATGGTTCAGACCCCAACTGATGTAACTGTTCCAGATAAAACGGGTCATCATTTTGGCATCGGTAATGGATCGATCCAGCTCCATTATCATTGACTGGCAGAGATCCTGCTTTAAATGCAAATACAACGTGTTAATCAGCTCATCTTTGGTCGCGAAATAGCGAAACAATGTTCCTTCTGCAACACCTGCGTTACGCGCAATCACCGCCGTTGAGGCGGCGATACCGGATTGCGCTATCGCCTGGGTTGCCGCTTCCAGTAATGCTTGTTTTTTGTCTTCACTCTTCGGACGAGCCACTACACGTTACCCTTATGTCTGGAAAAACATGATTGAATCATGCCCGTTGTCGCGTCGCAACGGTGAATGTCAACCTTTGAAAAGTACCTTGACGGCGTATCTTTGCTTTCTATAATGAGTGCTTACTCACTCATAATCAAGGGCTGCCGCATGAAGTGGTAGAAAAGCATATTGCAGGCTATGCGATAAGCCGTCTCACAATTTATGTGGTTATTACTATGCTTATTGCTGTTGCCGTAAATGTGCGGTGCGGGAGCCGCTGACGAGTTTGATAGAGGGGAGAGCACGATGACCATTTCCGCTCAGGTTATCGACACGATTGTCGAGTGGATTGATGATAATTTGAATCAGCCGTTACGTATTGATGATATTGCCCGTCATGCGGGGTATTCCAAGTGGCACCTGCAGCGCCTTTTTATGCAGTACAAAGGGGAGAGTCTGGGGCGCTACGTGCGTGAACGGAAGCTAAAACTGGCGGCGCGCGACCTGCGCGACACCGACCAGAAGGTGTATGATATTTGTCTCAAGTATGGTTTTGATTCGCAGCAAACCTTTACGCGCATTTTTACCCGCACGTTCAACCTGCCGCCAGGCGCTTATCGTAAAGAAAAGCATGGCCGTACGCATTGAAATGTTTAATCGGCCAGCGAAAACCAGCGCCGCCAGATAAAGCGAATAACATAATATTCCAGCGCGCCGAGCAAAAGAAACCATAAACAAAACAACAAAGTATAAAGCTGGTTGAGATCCATAAGATGAAAGATCCCGACCAGTTTTTGCGCCAGCGCAAGGCCGAGCGACGGGGCGGGCAGCAGCAGGCTGGAGAGCAACGCCATCAGCAAAATACCGGCAGCGGTCATCAATGATTCAAGCGGGTGTTTCATGGCTTTGTTAAACGTAAGTTAAAACGCCATTGTCCGGGATATCGCCTGGTAAGGCAAATATGCTGTCTATTGTCCCGCCCAGATTTCACAATGTTTTTGTACCAGGCCTATCAGCGATCCGCCGTCGGCAATAAACTCCCGCATATATTGCGCTTCGTTACCACCTTTTTTCACCTGCAGACGTAGCGCGTCAATGGCGCTGTCGGCGCCCAGCTTGCGCGCAGAGGGGGTAACGTTGTCCAGCAGACGCAGCGTATCATCTGCCAGGCGACGGCGGTCGCCGGTATAGACATCGGTTAGCACGCCCTCCAGACCATAGCGGCAAGCCTGAAAACGGTTGAATTTATATAACAGATAGTCTTGTTCCTGCGGTTTAAAGGGACGCTCGGTCAGCAGCCAGTGCGCGGTCGCCTGAATCAACCCTGCCATATTGATGGCATGATCAAGGGTGAGCGGCGTATCCATCACCCGAACTTCTACCGTGCCAAAGGCCGGGCTGGGGCGGATATCCCAGTGCAAATCTTTGATGCTGTCGATCATCGTGGTGTAAGACAGACGGCGAAATAGTCCGGCAAACTCTTGCCAGTTACTGACCCACGGCATGGGACCGTTATCGGGAAAAGCGGAAAAAATATTCAGGCGCGCGCAGGCAAAACGGGTGTCAGATCCTTGCATATAGGGAGACGCGGCGGAGAGCGCAATAAAGTGCGGCACAAAATGCGACAGCCCGTGTAAAAGATAAATCGCATCGTCGCCATTCGCGCAGCCGACATGGACATGCTGGCCGAAAACCGTCGCCTGTTGAATTAAGTAGCCGAAATTTTCCAGCGTGCGTTGATAGCGCTCATTATCACAGACCTCCTGACGCTGCCATTTTTGAAAAGGGTGCGTACCGCCGCCGCAAATGCCGAGATGGTGTTCCGACGCCGCCTGTAAAATAACGTGCTGCATGGCAGAAAGTTGGGCCGCCGCCTGGTCAATATCGCGGCAGACGCCCGTGGCCATCTCCAGCATACTTTCGGTGATATCGTGCTTAATTTCTCCCGCAGTAAGTTGGGGCTTAACGGCGTCGATCAGCGTAGAAGAGTCCTGACTTAAATCGTAGCCAGGTGGATTGATCACCTGCATCTCCAGCTCAATACCAAGCGTATAAGGTTCAGAAACGTGAAAATCATTCAGCGCCATAGCGATCTCATTTATCGGGGTATTGCGCTAAGTATAGAAGCGGGAGCGCTCCTGTCGTGGGGAAAGCGCGTTATTGCAGAAACAAGAGTAATAACGCTATTGCCACGTTGAAACCATTCTGTACGGACGGTACGTTCAGCCATCGTGGCGGCAAAGGCTGGCAGCAGATGTAACGAGATGTGCGTGGCGGTAAGCGAGGTAACTTTTGCGCTATCGAATCCCGGGAGCGTGACGCGGTCTGAAAAGGCTTTATAAACGCTCTCTTTGGCGGAGAAGGCCAGCGTCAGGGCAAGCGGAAAAGGGAGCGAGCTCGCCTGGAGAATTTGGCGCTCATCGCTATCAATAATGGACGGCGCCAGCTCTGTCGCCGTGTGCTGACTCATGATTTTTTCTATATCAATGCCAATACGCTGTCGGGATATGACGGCCAGCGCCGTTGTCGCACAGTGGCTGATGCTGCCAAATAGGCCGTCCGGCCATAGCGGCTGTCGCTTGTCGCCAATACCGGGCACTGTCCTGACGCCCACCTCGCGTAGCGCATGAACGGCGGCGATGCGGCCTGCCAGATGTTCAGCTTTACGCTTGCGTCCGACAGACCGGAGCCGATCGTGATGAGGCAGCCATAATAGGTCGTGTTCGTGAAAGCTGCTCGCATCAAAGTCGACGATATGCAGCCTGTGTCCGGCAAAGGGAAGGGGAAAATGAGATGTCAGCATCATTTTTGCCAATTCCCTCCCCGAATGAGGGAGGGAAGGTTGCCATCAGAAATGGGTATTAATGCTCATATACCACGTACGTCCCGGTTCGTTATAGGTGTACGCGCCAGCGCCCGCCATATAAGCGCCAGTTTGAGTATCCCTGACGGTTTGCGCGTTACCTTCACGCCACAGACGTTTGTCAAAGAGGTTATCCACGCCACCGGTCAGGCTGACATTTTTGGTCACGTCCCAGGTCGCGCTCAGGCCAACAATACTGTATGGGCTGACCGCTTGCTTATCTGTTCCGGTAACGGGGTTACCCTGATAATCATATTTCTTCGGCTCTTGTTTGCCGTACCAGGTGAAGGTCGATTGCAGAGAAACGTCCTGACGTACCTGCCAGCTCAGGGTTGAGTTAAGCGTGTACTGTGGAATAATCGACAGGCGTTCGCCGGTCTCTTTGTTTTTACTCTGCAGCATATACGTAACGTTATTCGTCCAGTTGACGGTGTCGCTAACCGGTACGTTTAACGTGCCTTCCAGACCTTCAACGACCGCTTTCGGCGCGTTCTCCCACTGATAAACATCCGTTTTGCCGTTGTTGATACGCTGCAACGGCACCGTACCCGCTTCAATCTTATTGCGGTAATCATTGCGGAACCAGGTGATGCCGGCCAGCCAGCCATCGCGTTTAAATTCCAGACCGATCTCTTTATTGATGCTGGTTTCGGCTTTCAGATCATCGTTACCCATCATATAGCAGCCGATGCCGGTACCCGCGCCAGTCGCGTAGCAACCCTGACCTTTACTGTACAAAATATAGTTTGGGTTAGTCTGGTACAGACTCGGGGCTTTATAAGCGCGGGCGATCCCCATTTTCAGAGTAAAGTCATCCCCCAGACCTTGCGACAGGTTCAGCGACGGGCTCCAGTTATCCCCCACAATACTGTGATGATCGAAACGTAGCCCCGGCGTCAGCATGGTGCTGTCGGTCAGTTCCATGTTGTTTTCAGCAAACAGAGAGAAAATTTCCGCTTTTGAATAGGGGCTACGATTGGTACTGCTGTAACCCGGGATATTTCCCCCCATAAAGGTTTGCGAGTTGGAGAGCTCGTCTTTCATACGCTGTTGGGCCCATTCGGTACCCAGCGTCAGGTTTTGATTTACCAGCAGATCGAAAGGAAGGCTCACTTCGCTGTGTAGGGTGACGTCATTCAAATCGGCATCGGCATATTTTTGCGATGCTTTGGGATCGAAAATTCCTTCGGTGCCGCCTGCCAGGCCTTCCGGCATCCGGGAGTTACGGGTATGTTCGTATTGCACCCAGTTACTGGTGGTTACGCCATTATCCCAGCCGCCGTTCCAGGTCAGAGAGTAGTTCTGCCGATAGAGGCGGTTCGTCTCTTTTCCGTAATTATCTTTCACCAGCTGGTTCGTATTGGTGTTCTGAGTATCGCCGGCATAGAGGTTGCCCTGGCGACTGTAACCGGCCTCCAGTTCCAGAGACTGAAGCGGAGCAAAATCCCAACGAACCACGCCGTTGATATCTTTGTTAATGACCCCCTCGCGTCCTGCCGGTAGCGTGTCGGCGTAACTCCCGGTACGTTCAGACTGATGCCCCTGGTTAATATTACGCGCATCAGCCTGCGTTTTGTCGAGGTTGCCATACAGACGGAAGCTGAAATCCCCGCCCAGCGGGCCGTTCAGGCTAAAGTTAGTACGTTTGGTCGCGCCTTCGTCTTTATGTTCCGGCGCGTTGAAATAGGTATTCCAGGAGCCGTGCCACTCGCTACCGCCTTTTTTGGTAATGATATTGACCACGCCACCCGCCGCGCCGTTACCGTAGCGTGCGGCGGCAGGGCCACGCAGCACTTCAATGCGTTCGATCATCTCCGGCGGCACCCACGCGGTATCGCCGCGGGTATCGCGTTCGCCGCGCCAGCCCAGGCGCACCGAGTTACGGCTGGTAACGGGTTTACCGTCTATCAGGATGAGGGTGTTTTCCGGCCCCATGCCGCGAATATCGATTTGGCGGTTATTCCCGCGCTGACCGCTGGTGGAGTTGCCGGTCAGGTTCACGCCCGGCATGGTGCGGATGATTTCTGACACGTCGCGCGCGGGCGGATTTTTGCGGATCTCATCGGCGGTGATGGTGGATACGCCTGGCGCCTGTAGGTTTTGCTGGGCAGCAGTCACCACGATGGTGTCTTCATTGGTGAGCGCAGCGCTATCGGTTTTGTCTTCCGCCATCACGGGCAGAGCGGCCCCGTAAATCCCTAAATTGACCAGTAAGGTCAGGGAATGAATCTTCTTGTTCATTGTATATCCTGCTTTTCTTTAGCCACATAAGCCAAAGCGCCCGTCAAAGGCATTGGCCGGGTGGTGAAATTGTGTTCGCGCGTCCCATAGCGCGACAATACGCTATTGCAAATGCAAATAGTTATCAATAATATTATCAATATATTTCACCTTTTATATACAAAATTCATAATAAACACAGGGTTATAATGAAAGAGGCGCTGGCAACGGGAAGTGAGGCCTGGTGGAGGACGAAAACCGGGCCGGAATGGATACGGGAAAAAGACGGAAATTATCGGGTCACTTTTTGGTGGCGCGACCCGCAGGGAAACGAAACACACTCCCCGATACGGCGTGTCTGGGTCTACATCACTGGCGTAACCGATCATCATCAAAACGCGCAGCCTCAGACGATGGCGCGTATTGCCGGAACGGATGTCTGGCGCTGGAGTACGGCGCTTAGCGCTAACTGGCGCGGCAGCTACTGTTTTATTCCTACCGAACGCGATGACGTTTTTGCCGCTTTTGCGCCGGGCGAAACGCCCGATCGGAACGCGCTGCGTGAAGGCTGGCGACAGCTATTACCGCAGGCGATTGCCGACCCGCTTAATTCGCGAAGCTGGCGGGGAGGACGTGGTCATGCGGTTTCAGCGCTGGAAATGCCGGGTGCGCCCCTTCAGCCGGGATGGGATCGTCCTGAAACGCCGTACTCGCCGCCTTTGATGATGCAGTGGCATAGCGAACGTCTGGGTAACTCCCGCCGCGTATGGATATTGACGACCGGAGACGAGGCGCCGGAGGAAAGACCGTTGGCTATTCTGCTGGACGGTCAATTCTGGGCGGAAAATATGCCCGTCTGGCCCGCACTCGCCTCGCTGACTCATCAACGCCTGCTTCCCGGTGCCGTCTATCTGCTGATTGACGCGATTGATACTCAACACCGCAGCCAGGAGTTGCCCTGCAATGCCGACTTCTGGCTGGCGGTGCAACAGGAACTGTTGCCGCAAGTCAGAGCCGTGACGCCTTTTAGCGATGATGCCGGGCGAACGGTGGTCGCCGGACAGAGTTTTGGCGGCCTGTCGGCGCTGTATGCCGGCCTGAACTGGCCGACGCGTTTTGGCTGTGTACTAAGCCAGTCAGGATCGTTCTGGTGGCCTCATCGCATCACCCCGCCGGAGGGGGAAGTCATTACCCGGCTGAAAACCGGCGCATTATGCGCGCGCGGACTGCGTATCGTACTGGAAGCCGGCGTGCGTGAGCCGATCGTGTTTCAGGCGAATCAGGCGCTTTATGCCCAACTGAATACTTCGCAGCAGTCCATTTTCTGGCGTCAGGTTGACGGCGGACACGATGCGCTTTGCTGGCGCGGCGGGCTAACGCAAGGGCTGATGCTGCTTTGGCAGCCGCTTATCGACACGCTTTAACCGGGCACATGTCCATGACAGGAGTTGAGTATGGAATTCAGTAATCCCTTCGATAATCCGCAGGGACAGTTTTACATCCTGCAAAATGCGCAGCGTCAATTCAGCCTTTGGCCAGCGGCATGTGCGCTTCCCGCAGGCTGGGACGTGGTATGCGAACCGCAATCGCAGGACGCGTGCCAGCAGTGGCTTAATACGCGCTGGACAACACTGAATCCGGCGCATTATGCCGATAAGCAGGAGGCGAAATGACGCAGCGTTTACCGTTAGTCGCCGCCCAGCCGGGGATCTGGATGGCGGAAAAACTCTCTGATTTACCCTCCGCCTGGAGCGTGGCGCACTATGTGGAACTGAACGGCGAGCTGGATGCCGCCTTGCTGGCAAAAGCGGTAGCGGTAGGGATGCAACAGGCGGATACGCTACGGATGCGTTTTACCGAAGAGAACGGCGAGGTCTGGCAATGGATAGATCCTGAGCACACCTTCGGCGAGCCCCCGCTTGCCGATTTACGCGACCATCCCGATCCGCATCACGCGGCGCTGGCGTTAATGCAGGCGGATTTACGGCAAAACCTGCGCGCAGATAGCGGTAAGCCGCTGGCGTTTCACCAGTTAATCCGCATTGATGATACCCGCTGGTATTGGTATCAGCGCTATCACCATTTGCTGGTGGATGGCTTTAGCTTCCCGGCGATAACTCGCCAGATTGCGGCGATTTATCGCGCCTGGCAGAGCGACGCTCCTACGCCGGAGTCGCCTTTTACCCCCTTTGCGGATGTGGTCGAGGAATATCAGCGCTATCGCCAGAGCGAGGCCTGGCAGCGTGACGGCGCCTTCTGGGCGCAGCAGCGCCGCGAGCTGCCGCCGCCGGCGTCAATGTCTGCCGCGCCGTTGCCGGGGCGGTCGGCGAGCGCGGATATTCTGCGTATGAAATTGAGCGCGCCGGCGGGGGCGTTTCGCCAACTGGCGGCGCACATGCCTGAGATACCGCGAGCGGATCTTGCCCTGGCGCTGGTGACGTTGTGGCTGGGACGATTATGCGGGCGAATGGATTATGCCGCCGGATTTATCTTTATGCGGCGGATGGGATCGGCGGCGTTAACGGCGACCGGGCCTGTCCTTAACGTGTTGCCGCTGGCGGTTAACCTTCATGCGACGGAAGATCTGCCAACGCTGGCGAAGCGTCTTGCGGCGCAGTTAAAGAAGATGCGCCGCCACCAGCGTTACGACGCCGAACAGATTGTACGCGATAGCGGGCGAGCCGCAGGGGAGACGCCGCTATTTGGCCCGGTGCTCAACATAAAAGTATTTGATTATCATCTGGATCTTCCTGGCATACAGGCGCAAACCCATACCCTGGCGACGGGGCCGGTTAACGATCTTGAACTGGCGCTTTTTCCGGATGAAAACGGCGGTCTGGATATTGAATTGCTGGCGAATGCGCAGCGTTACGATGACGCCACGCTCTCCCGCCATGCCTTACGGTTGATGGCGCTTATCACGCAGTTTGCGGATAACCCGGCGCTGCGCTGCGGCGATGCGCAAATGCTGCTGGCGGAAGAACAAACGCAATTAACACACCTTAATAATACGGCGGTAACGATTCCCGCCGCCACGCTTAGCGATTTGGTGGCGCAGCAGGCGCAAAAAACGCCAGAGGCTTCCGCGTTGGCAGATGCGCATTATCACTTTACCTACCGTGAAATGCGCGAACAGGTTGTAGCGCTGGCGTACGCGCTGCGGGAACGCGGCGTTCAGCCTGGCGATAGCGTGGCGGTGGCGTTGCCGCGGTCGGTTTTCCTGACCTTAGCGCTGCATGGCATTGTCGAGGCGGGCGCCGCCTGGCTGCCGCTGGATACCGGTTATCCTGACGATCGGCTGCGAATGATGCTGGAAGATGCGCAGCCGAAACTGTTAATTACGACTCAGGCGCAGCTGGCGCGCTTTCACGATATTCCGGGGATGGAATATTTGTGTTATAGCCAACCGCTACCGGTCAGTGACGCCACTCCGCTGGGGCTGTCGCTACCGCATCATACCGCTTACATCATTTTCACCTCTGGCTCGACGGGCAGGCCGAAAGGAGTGATGGTGGGACAAACGGCGATAGTCAACCGGTTGCTGTGGATGCAGGATCACTATCCGTTGACGGCGGATGATGTAGTAGCGCAAAAAACGCCGTGCAGTTTTGACGTCTCAGTATGGGAGTTTTTCTGGCCGTTTATCGCCGGGGCGAAACTGGTGATGGCTGAACCGGAAGCGCACCGCGACCCGCTCGCGATGCAACGGTTCTTTGCGCAATACGGCGTCACGACCACTCATTTTGTGCCGTCGATGCTGGCGGCCTTTATTGCCTCGCTCACGCCAGCGTCGGTGGGGAAAAGCTGCGCTTCCTTAAAGCGCGTTTTCTGTAGCGGCGAGGCCCTGCCGACGGCGCTGTGCCGCGAATGGGAGACGTTAACCAACGCGCCGCTACACAATCTGTACGGGCCAACGGAGGCCGCGGTGGATGTGAGCTGGTATCCGGCCTGTGGCGATGAGCTGGCGGCTGTTGACGGCAACAGCATCCCGATTGGTTATCCCGTCTGGAATACCGGTTTACGTATTCTTGATGCGCATATGCAGCCGGTGCCGCCGGGCGTGGCTGGCGATCTCTATCTTACCGGTATCCAACTGGCGCAGGGCTATCTGGGGCGTCCGGATCTTACCGCCAGCCGTTTTATCGCCGATCCTTTTGCGCCAGGCGAACGGATGTACCGTACCGGAGATGTGGCGCGCTGGCTGGATTCCGGCGCGGTGGAATACCTGGGGCGCAGCGACGATCAGCTCAAAATTCGGGGTCAACGTATTGAACTGGGCGAGATTGACCGCGTCATGCAAACGCTGCCGGATGTTGAACAGGCGGTAGCACATGCCTGCGTCTTTAATCAGGCGGCGGCGACGGGCGGGGATGCCCGGCAACTGGTCGGCTATCTGGTGTCGCACTCCGGTTTGCCGCTGGATTTACCGGCGCTGCAGGAAAAATTACGCCAAAAACTTCCCGCGCATATGGTGCCGGTTGTGTTGTTGCAACTTGCCGGTTTGCCGCTTAGCGCTAATGGCAAGCTGGATCGTAAAGCCCTGCCGCTGCCGGACCTGACGCCGCGCGTGAAAGGGCGTGCGCCGCAGTCCGCAACGGAGATTGCTGTCGCCGCGGCGTTTTCCCGCCTGCTGGGCTGTGAGATTAACGACGTTGAAAGTGATTTCTTTGCGCTGGGCGGACATTCGCTGCTGGCGATGAAACTGGCCGCGCAGCTAAGTCAGACGTTTAACCGTCAGGTGACGCCGGGGCAGGTGATGGTGGCGTCTGACGTGGCGCAGTTAAGTAAGCTGCTCGATACTGACGATGACGAACGCTCGCGCAATCTGGGGTTCGGGCCGCTGTTGCCGCTGCGTGAAAGCGATGGTCCAACGTTATTTTGTTTCCATCCGGCGTCGGGGTTCGCCTGGCAATTTAGCGTATTATCACGCTATCTCAGCCCGTCGTGGTCGATTATGGGGATTCAGTCGCCGCGCCCCGCTGGCCCTATGCAAACCGCAACCACCCTTGATGAGGTATGTGAACATCATCTGGCGACTTTGCTCGCCCGGCAGCCGCATGGCCCTTATTATTTATTAGGCTATTCGCTGGGCGGGACGCTGGCGCAAGGGATCGCCGCCCGGTTGTGCGCGCGCGGCGAAACCGTGGCGTTTTTGGGGTTACTGGACACCTGGCCGCCGGAAACGCAAAACTGGCGGGAAAAAGAGGCGAATGGCCTCAATCCGGACGTATTGGCGGAAATTGAACGTGAACGCGCTGCGTTTGTCGCCGCGCAGCAGGGAAATGCCTCCGACGCCTTATTTACCGCCATTGAAGGCAATTATGCGGATGCCGTCCGTTTGCTGACGACGGCGCATAGCGTACCGTTTGATGGACATGCTACGCTCTTTGTGGCGGATAAAACGGTGCCGGAAGGCGTATCGCCTGAACAGAGCTGGTCGCCGTGGATAGCTTCTTTGGCTATTTATCGCCAGCCGTGCGCGCATGTAGATATTATTTCTCCCTCCGCTTTTGAAACTATCGGGCCCATCATCAGCGAACTTATTAATAAATAACGGGCGTTGTTTCTGCCTTTAACAAATTAAATCCTGAAACCCATAATAATTACTAATTATTATGGGTTTTTTATTGCAACTATTAATTCTTTTAACATAAGTGATACATGCTACAGGCAAGTTTAATTCCGAATATTTAGCTTTTCGGGCACTGGCGCGTAAAGATTGTTTCGGATAATTCTGACTTGCTGTTAGAATCTCTGACAGGAATGTGTTCTTTCATTGGATAAAGTTTTCAGGTCATACGGCATGCCATCTCTTAATGTAAAACAAGAAAAAAATCAGTCATTTGCAGGTTACTCACTGCCGCCCGCCAACAGTCATGAAATCGATTTGTTTAGCCTTATAGAGGTGTTATGGCAGGCGAAACGTCGTATTCTTGCTACCGTTTTCGCCTTTGCGTGCGTGGGGTTGCTTCTGTCCTTTCTGCTGCCGCAAAAATGGACCAGCCAGGCGATTGTCACACCGGCGGAGTCGGTACAGTGGCAGGGGCTGGAGAGAACGTTGACCGCGCTGCGCGTGTTGGATATGGAGGTAAGCGTTGATCGGGGCAGCGTATTTAATCTGTTTATTAAAAAGTTTAGCTCGCCCTCGCTGCTGGAAGAATATCTTCGTTCTTCTCCGTATGTCATGGATCAATTAAAAGGCGCGCAAATAGACGAGCAGGATCTTCACCGGGCGATTGTCCTGCTGAGCGAAAAAATGAAAGCGGTGGACAGTAATGTCGGCAAGAAAAATGAAACGTCGTTATTCACGTCGTGGACGCTGAGTTTTACCGCGCCGACGCGGGAAGAAGCGCAAAAAGTGCTGGCTGGCTATATTCAGTACATCTCCGATATCGTCGTGAAAGAGACGCTGGAAAATATTCGTAACCAGCTGGAAATCAAAACCCGCTATGAGCAGGAAAAGCTGGCGATGGATCGGGTGCGTCTCAAAAATCAGCTTGATGCCAATATTCAACGTCTTCATTATTCGCTGGAAATCGCCAACGCCGCCGGTATTAAGAGACCGGTTTACAGCAATGGTCAGGCGGTAAAAGATGATCCGGATTTTTCTATTTCTCTCGGCGCGGATGGTATTTCCCGCAAACTGGAAATTGAAAAAGGGGTAACGGACGTGGCCGAGATCGACGGTGATTTGCGTAACCGTCAATACCATGTTGAACAACTGGCGGCAATGAATGTGAGCGACGTGAAGTTTACCCCGTTTAAATATCAACTGTCGCCGTCTCTGCCAGTGAAAAAAGATGGCCCGGGTAAAGCGGTCATTATTATCCTGGCGGCGTTGATTGGCGGTATGATGGCCTGCGGCGGCGTATTACTGCGTCACGCGATGGTCTCGCGTAAAATGGAAAACGCGCTGGCGATAGATGAACGGTTAGTCTGATTTACCCGAAAAGCCGGATAGCGATTATCCGGCTTTGTCATCTGTGTGAACGACTATCGCCGTCCCAGCGGTACTACCAGCGGCGTACCGGCAACCGGATCGTCGATAATCATACAGCGCAGCCCATAGATTTTTTCGATAAGCTCAGCGGTAACAATCTCTTTCGGCGCGCCCTGTGCGACAATGTTACCTTCGCGTAATGCAATCAAATGCGTGGCGTATCGGCAGGCCTGATTCAGGTCATGCAGGACGGCGGCGAGCGTATAGCCTTTTTCGCGGTTGAGATCGCTTAACAACTCCAGCAAATCAATTTGATGGCTAATATCCAGCCACGTTGTCGGCTCATCCAGCAGCATGATGGACGTTTCCTGCGCCAGCACCATGGCTATCCACGCCCGCTGACGTTGGCCGCCGGACAGAGTATCTACGCTTTGCGTCGCCAGTGAGGTGATACCTGTTGCACGCATGGCACTGGCGACGGCGTCGGCATCTTCCTTGCGCCAGCGGGTAAATAACGGCTGATGCGGATAACGCCCTCTGGCGACCAGCTCTTGTACGGTGATATCGCCCGGCGTAGTGGCGTTTTGCGCCAGCAATCCGATGCGCCGCGCCACCTCTTTACTGGCGTAACGCTGTATTTGTTCGCCATCCAGCCAGACATGGCCGTCAACAGGCGTCATCAGACGGCTTAGCGTGCGTAGCAACGTTGACTTGCCGCAGCCGTTAGGGCCGATGATAGCGGTAAAATGGCCGTCCGGAATCGAAACATTAAGGTTTTTTGCGACGGTATAGCTGCCATAACCCAGCGTTAACTGGTCGCCGCGCAAACGGGCTACGGATTCGGTCATTTTTTGCGGGACTCCTGAATTAACAAGACGATAAGGTAAATACCGCCGAGGCTGACGGTGACCACGCCCACTGGAAGCTGATAAGGCATAAACAGTTGCTGCGCGCACGCATCGGCGGCCAGTAGTAATAACGCGCCGCACAGCGCCGACTGGGTTAATCCCCAGCGCGCTGTGCCGCTAAGACGACGGGCGATGTGCGGCGCGACAAGGGCAATAAACGAGATGGGGCCAGCCAGTGCCGTTGCAGCAGCGGTGAGCGACACCGCCACCAGCATCAGCATCAGGCGTGACCGCTCCACGCTAACACCCAGCGCGCAGGCGCTGTCATCGCCCATCTCCAGCAGCCGCATACGACGCACCAGTAGCGCGGCGCCTGTCAGCATCACAATAATCAGCGGCGCCGAAGGCCAGGTTTTTGCCCATGTCAGACCGTTGAGCGACCCGGCGTTCCATAAGCCGGCGGTGAGCGCCGTTTCCAGCGACGCCTGCAACAGAAGCCAGGTATTAAAGGCGACTAACATCGCGCGGATGCCGATACCGATGATAATCAGCCGGAAAGTTTCAATCCCGTTACGCCAGGCGAGCAGCCAGACAATCAATGACGTGACGATACCGCCCGCCATTGCCGCCAGCGCGATCGCGGTAAGATGCTGGCCAAACAGGACCATTGCGACCAGTACGCCGCTCCAGGCGCCGGTATTAAAGCCCATCACATCAGGGCTGCCTAGCGGGTTACGCATCAACGACTGAAAAATCGCGCCACTGACGCCAAGCGCAGCGCCAATCAGTAGCGCCATTAATACGCGCGGTAGTCGCCATTCGGTTACGACAAGGGTGATGTTACGCGGCGCGTCGCCCAGCAGCGCGGCAATAATCTGCCCGGTCTCAAGGGGCACGGCACCGCTTTGCAGGCTCCATAAGCCAATGGCGAAGCAGCCAGCCGCCAGAAGCAGGCAGCTTACGATAAGCCGACGAGAAAGAAACATCACAGGCCGCCTCCGCTCGATTTACGGCGTACCAGAAAGATAAGTACTGGCGCGCCGATAAATGCACTGACGACCGATACCCGGAGTTCGCCCGGCACCAACAGACGACCAATAATATCGGCAAAAAGCAGCAGAGCAGGGGTTGCCAGTAGCGTCACTGGCAGCGACCAGCGGTGGTCTGCGCCCACCAGCCAACGCGCCATATGCGGCATCATCAGACCAATAAAGGCGATAGGGCCGACCAGCGCCGTTGCGCTGCCGCACAAGACGGTAATCGCCAGTAAACCGATAAGTTGGGTGCGCGCCACTTTACTCCCCAGCGCCGTCGCGGTATCGCTGCCGAGGCTCAGGCTGTTCAGCGCTCGGCTCAGAAATAGCGCCACGATCCCAGCGATAACCACGGGCGCGAGCGCGACTTTCAACGTTTGCAGGCTACGAATGTCCAGCGATCCCGCCTGCCAGAAGCGAAGCTGGTCATAGACTTCTGGATTTAACAGCGCGATGCCGCTGGTCAATCCTTCCAGTACCGCGCCAAGCGCCACGCCCGCCAGTGTCAGGCGGACCGGGCTTAACTGGCCGCCGCCCTGACTACCGGTGAAGGCGACAATCAGCGATGCGATAAGCGCGCCGCTAAATGCCATGAAAAGCTGTTCCAGCGGCGTGGAGAAACCAAACAGCGCCGCGCCCAGTACAATGGCGAAGCTGGCGCCGTTGTTAACGCCCAGAATCCCCGGGTCGGCGAGCGGGTTGCGAGTGAGAGTTTGCATGAGCGCCCCGGCGAGACCCAACGCGCCGCCTGCCAGTAATCCGGCCAGCGTACGCGGCAAACGCGCATCCATGACGATGGTGCAATCGGCGCTTTGGCACACGCCGGTGAACGCCTCCAGCACGGCGGCGGCGGGCAGCGGTTTCGCGCCAATGACCAGGCTTAAAACCGCGGCGAGACTCAGTAATAACAACAATCCGGGCACGGCAAACGCGCGCGTCACGGAAAACGAGCATGACATAGTAACTTCCCTGATAATGATAGTAATTATCGTTATCTATCTTATTTGGTTATGTTAGCATGTGCAGCCATTGAATGGATATTTAAAAAAACTCGCATTAAGGCGTTGTAATGAATCGACAATCCTGGCTGCTCAATCTCAGCCTGTTGAAGACGCACCCTGCATTTCGCGCAGTATTTCTGGCCCGTTTTATCTCTATTGTCTCGCTGGGGCTGCTTGGCGTGGCGGTTCCGGTACAGATCCAAATGATGACGCACTCCACCTGGCAGGTAGGACTGTCGGTAACGTTAACCGGCGGCACCATGTTTATTGGCTTAATGGTGGGCGGTGTGCTGGCCGATCGCTACGAACGTAAAAAGGTGATTCTGCTGGCGCGCGGTACTTGCGGTATTGGCTTTATTGGCCTGTGCGTAAACGCGCTGTTGCCGGAACCATCATTGCTGACGATATATCTCCTTGGCCTGTGGGACGGCTTTTTCGCGTCTCTGGGCGTGACCGCGTTACTGGCGGCGACGCCAGCGCTGGTCGGAAGAGAAAATCTGATGCAGGCCGGCGCGATTACCATGCTGACGGTACGTCTGGGATCGGTTATTTCCCCGATGTTGGGGGGCATATTGCTTGCCAGCGGCGGTGTAGCCTGGAACTATGGACTGGCGGCCGCCGGGACGTTTATTACGCTATTGCCGTTACTGACGCTGCCGCGACTGCCTGTTCCTCCGCAGCCGCGGGAAAATCCTTTTATCGCGTTACTGGCGGCATTTCGTTTTTTGCTCGCCAGTCCGCTTATCGGCGGTATTGCGCTGCTTGGCGGTCTGGTGACGATGGCAAGCGCGGTACGCGTCCTCTATCCGGCGCTGGCGATGAGCTGGCAGATGTCGGCGGCGCAAATCGGTTTGCTGTATGCGGCAATTCCGCTGGGGGCGGCCATTGGCGCGCTGACCAGCGGACAACTGGCGCATAGCGTTCGTCCGGGGCTCATTATGCTGGTTTCGACAGTCGGTTCTTTTCTGGCGGTGGGGCTGTTCGCCATCATGCCGGTCTGGATCGCAGGTGTTATCTGTCTGGCGCTGTTTGGCTGGCTTAGCGCCATCAGTTCGTTATTACAATACACCCTGCTGCAAACCCAGACGCCGGAAAATATGCTGGGGCGAATGAACGGCCTGTGGACCGCGCAAAACGTCACGGGAGACGCTATCGGCGCGGCGCTGTTAGGCGGTCTTGGCGCAATGATGACGCCGGTCGCTTCCGCGAGCGTGAGTGGATTCGGGCTGGTGATTATCGGTTTGCTGCTGCTGTTAGTGCTGGGCGAGCTACGTCGTTTTCGCCAGACGCCGCCGGTTAGCGATGCTGGCTGATAAAGAGGCGTTTATCCGACTGACAAAATCGGTCTGGTCAGTCGGATAAGACTCCGATAAGGCTAAAACAGGGCGGCCAGCCGGTTAAGCAACAACGTTGCGCTGTAATAATCCAGACGGAACGTCTCCGTACCCAGGGCATAGACGCGCTTATTTTGCACCGCTGGCAGGTGCGCCAGCAGCGGATTGGCGTAAAGGGCCGCGACATCGTTGTTGTCGCCGGCAAACAGGAAAAGAGATTCGCCGTTTAACCCGGCGGCCAGATTTTCACCGCCAAGCTGAATGATATCGTGGCGCTTACCCTGGCTTTTGCTGGTTTGCAGCCCTCGGGGCAATGTCGCCAGCGTAAAGCCTAACTGCGTCAATAGCTTGCCTTGTGCTGATTCTGGCGTCCACAGATTGGCGCTATGCGCGGCAGGGGTATATACCAGCGCGCTAACCGGCTGCGGCGGCAGGGCGATTCGCTGTTTAACCGTCGTCAGTTGCGCCTCAAATTCCGCTATTCGCGCGGCGGCCTGTTTCTCCTGGCCGGTGATCTCGCCAAGCTGCGTGAGCAAACTCTGCCAGCTTTTATCGTCATAATTGATGACGAGCGTCGGCGCGATAGCGGAGAGCTGATCGTAAAGCGCCAGCGCGGAGTCGCCGCCGGTGGCGCTAATCAAAATGAGATCCGGCATTTGCGCGGCGACCGTTTCGGCATTCGGTTCGCCGATATACAGCCGGGCGACATGGCGAGCCTTTGCTACGTCGCTCCACTGGCGCATGAACCCTTGATCGTCGGCAAAGCGGTTATTCGGCGTAGTGGCTCCGCTGGCGACGACGGGCGCATCAATCGCCAGCAGCGAGCCTGTTAACGTCACGCTGGTAGAGACGATACGCGCGGGTTTGTGGTCCAGAGTATGAACGCCGCGGCTGTCCTGGATTTGCCGGGGCCAACCGGCGTCCTGGGCTAAGGATATTCCTGAAATTGATAAACCAACCACTAAAAGCAGCCAACGATAAAAGGCGGGGAGTCTCACAATAGCGTCCTGTTATTAATAAAGTTAATGCTTCTCATTTTCATGTCAGCGGCAGCGAGATGCAAGCCTTAGTGCCATTTAACTCATGACCAGAGTTGACAGAGCGACGTTTTACTCTTAGGTTAGCGCACTAAAAATAGAAATAATAATCATTATTATACACAAAATCATTCAAGAAGCATCGCAACGGCAAGGGAAGAAATCCCCGCGGGCATAGATAACTGTGTGACCGGGGTTTCTGATCGCAGCCAACAAAGAGGCAGCTTGAAAGATGAAGTGTATATAAGCCTTTATCATTGGAGGATGATATGGATATGTCACTGGCCGAGGACGCTCAGGAGACAATGGCAACGCTTGCTCCCGATCGCTTTTTCTTCATGTCGCCGTATCGCAGTTTTACCACTTCCGGGTGCTTCGCCCGTTATACCGAGCCTGCGGTTGCCGGAGATTCGCCGGATAGCCCTTTCCAGCAGAAATTGCGCCAGCAGTTTGCCGAGGCCAAATCGCAGGGCATCGCCAACCCTATCCTGGTGGGGGCGATTCCCTTTGATACCCGCCAGCCGTCGTCGCTATTTATCCCGATGGCGTGGCAGTCCTTTTCCCGCCAGCAAAAGCAGCGCACGGCGCGTTATTTTACTGACCATCAGCCGCTGACGGTGACGGCACGAAAGGCGATTCCGGAGCAGGATGCTTTTGAAGCGATGGTCGCACGCGCGGCTATGCTGACCGCCACGCCAGACGTCGATAAAGTGGTGCTTTCCCGGCTGATAGATATCACCACTGATGTGGCGGTGGATAGCGGAGCATTGCTGGAGCGGCTGGTTGCGCAGAATCCAGTTAGTTACAACTTCCATGTACCACTGGCGGATGGCGGCGTTCTGCTGGGCGCCAGCCCCGAATTGCTGCTACGCAAGGAGGGCGAGCGGTTTAGTTCGCTGCCGTTAGCAGGCTCGGCACGCCGACAGCCCGATGACGTTCTGGATCGCGAGGCGGGAAACCGACTGCTGGCTTCACAAAAAGATCGGCATGAACATGAGCTGGTGACGCAGGCGATGAAGCAGATCCTGCGCGATCGCAGCACGGAACTGCAATTACCTTCCTCTCCGCAGTTAATCACCACGCCGACGCTATGGCATCTCGGTACGCCGTTTGAGGGTAAGGCCAACGCCGGAGAAAACGCGCTGACGCTGGCCTGTCTGCTGCATCCAACGCCTGCGTTAAGCGGTTTCCCTCATCAGGTCGCGAAAAAGCTGATTGCTGAACTGGAACCGTTCGATCGTGAACTGTTTGGCGGCATTGTCGGCTGGTGCGATGCCGAAGGAAACGGCGAGTGGGTAGTGACGATTCGTTGTGCGAAATTGCACGGTAATCAGGTGCGCCTGTTCGCTGGCGCCGGGATTGTCCCTGCCTCTTCGCCAGTCGGCGAGTGGCGGGAAACCGGCGTCAAGCTCTCTACGATGTTGAACGTTTTTGGACTGCATTAAGGAACGATGATGCGTATACCTTTCACCCGTTGGCCGGATGAATTTGCCCGCCGTTATCGTGAAAAAGGCTACTGGCAAGACGTGCCGTTGACCGATATTCTGACCCGCCACGCTGACAGCGACAAGACGGCGGTCATTGAAGGCGAGCGCGCATTCAGCTATCGCCAGCTCAACCAGGCCGCAGATAATCTGGCCTGCAGTTTACGCCGTCAGGGCATCAAACCTGGCGAAACCGCTCTGGTACAACTGGGGAATGTACCGGAACTGTATATCACCTTTTTCGCCCTGTTGAAGCTTGGCGTAGCGCCCGTTCTGGCGCTGTTTAGCCATCAACGTACCGAACTTAACGCCTATGCGATGCAGATCGCGCCGACGCTGGTGATTGCCGATCGCCAACATACGCTGTTCGCCGGGGAGGACTTTCTCAACACGTTTGTGGCTGAACACCGCTCTGTGCGGGTGGTGTTATTGCGCAACGACGACGGCGATCACAGCCTGGACGCGGCGATGCGGCAGGCGGCGGAAGATTTCACCGCCACGCCATCACCTGCTGACGAAGTGGCCTACTTTCAGCTTTCCGGCGGTACTACCGGCACGCCAAAGCTTATTCCCCGTACCCATAACGACTATTACTACAGCGTGCGCCGCAGCAATGAGATTTGCGGTTTCAACGAGGAGACGCGTTTTCTGTGCGCGATTCCCGCCGCGCATAACTACGCCATGAGTTCGCCGGGCGCGCTGGGCGTCTTTCTTGCCAAAGGAACGGTAGTGCTGGCGACCGATCCCAGCGCCACGCTCTGTTTCCCGCTGATCGAAAAACACCAGATTAATGCCACGGCGCTGGTGCCTCCCGCGGTCAGTCTATGGCTACAGGCTATCCAGGAGTGGGGCGGCAATGCGCCGCTGGCGTCATTAAGGTTATTGCAGGTTGGCGGCGCGCGGCTTTCTGCGACGCTGGCCGCCCGTATTCCGGCTGAAATTGGCTGTCAGTTGCAGCAGGTCTTCGGCATGGCGGAAGGGTTAGTGAACTATACCCGGCTGGACGATAGTCCGGAACGGATTATCAATACCCAGGGAAGACCCATGTGTCCGGACGACGAAGTGTGGGTGGCGGATGCTGACGGGAATCCAGTGCCGCCGGGCGAGATTGGTCGTCTGATGACGCGCGGCCCCTATACTTTTCGCGGCTATTTCAACAGTCCGCAACACAATGCCAGCGCCTTTGACGCCAACGGTTTTTACTGTTCCGGCGATCTGATCTCCATTGATCAAGACGGCTACATCACCGTTCACGGGCGTGAAAAAGATCAGATCAATCGGGGCGGCGAGAAGATAGCCGCCGAAGAGATAGAAAACCTGTTACTGCGCCACCCGGCGGTGATCCATGCGGCGCTGGTCAGCATGGAAGATGAACTGCTGGGGGAAAAAAGTTGCGCATATCTGGTGGTAAAAGAGCCGCTGCGAGCGGTACAGGTACGCCGTTTCCTGCGAGAGCAGGGCGTGGCGGAATTTAAATTACCGGATCGCGTGGAGTGCGTTGCGTCACTGCCGCTGACGCCGGTTGGTAAAGTCGATAAAAAACAATTACGCCAGCGGTTGGCGTCACGTTCACCGCTCTGAAGGAGAAAGAGAGATGGCAATCCCGAAACTACAGTCTTACGCGCTGCCCACCGCACTGGATATCCCGACCAACAAAGTGAACTGGGCATTTGAGCCGGAGCGCGCTGCGCTGCTCATCCACGATATGCAGGATTACTTTGTCAGCTTTTGGGGCCGCAACTGCCCAATGATGGACCAGGTGATTGCCAATATCGCCGCTCTGCGCCAGTACTGTAAGGAACATCATATCCCGGTCTATTACACCGCTCAGCCGAAAGAGCAAAGCGATGAAGATCGCGCGTTACTCAATGATATGTGGGGACCGGGACTGACGCGCTCTCCGGAACAGCAGAAGGTGGTAGAAGCCTTAACGCCGGATGAGGCGGATACGGTGCTGGTGAAGTGGCGCTATAGCGCGTTTCACCGCTCGCCGCTGGAACAGATGTTAAAAGATACCGGACGCAATCAGCTCATCATTACCGGCGTGTATGCGCATATTGGCTGTATGACCACCGCTACCGATGCGTTTATGCGCGACATTAAGCCGTTTATGGTGGCGGATGCGCTGGCGGATTTCAGCCGGGAAGAGCATCTGATGGCGCTGAACTATGTGGCGGGGCGTTCCGGTCGCGTCGTCATGACCGAGTCGCTGCTGCCGACGCCGGTTCCTGCCAGTAAAGCGGCGCTGCGGGCGTTGATTCTGCCGTTGCTGGATGAGACCGACGAGCCGCTGGATGATGAAAACCTGATTGATTATGGCCTGGATTCAGTACGCATGATGGGGCTGGCGGCGCGCTGGCGTAAAGTACACGGCGATATCGACTTCGTGATGCTGGCGAAAAACCCGACCATTGACGCCTGGTGGGCGCTGCTTTCTCGCGGGGTAGAGTAATGACCGGCTTTGATTTTTCAGACAAAACGGTATGGGTGACCGGGGCGGGGAAAGGGATCGGTTACGCGACGGCGCTGGCGTTTGTTGACGCCGGGGCGCGGGTGATCGGCTTCGATCGCGAATTTACGCAAGAGAATTATCCCTTTGCTACCGAAGTCATGGATGTGGCGGATGCCGCACAGGTTGCGCAGGTGTGCCAGCGTGTGTTGCAAAAAACGCCGCGGCTGGATGTGCTGGTCAACGCCGCCGGTATTTTGCGTATGGGAGCGACTGATGCGCTTAGCGTCGACGACTGGCAGCAGACATTTGCGGTCAATGTGGGCGGGGCATTTAACCTGTTTTCCCAGACGATGGCGCAGTTTCGCCGTCAGCAGGGAGGGGCGATTGTCACCGTAGCCTCAGATGCGGCGCATACGCCGCGTATCGGTATGAGCGCTTACGGCGCCTCTAAAGCGGCGCTGAAAAGCCTGGCGCTAACCGTAGGGCTGGAGCTGGCGGGCTGTGGGGTGCGCTGTAATGTGGTGTCGCCGGGCTCGACCAACACCGATATGCAGCGCACTTTATGGGTGAGTGAAGATGCCGAACAGCAGCGTATTCGCGGTTTCGGCGAACAGTTTAAGCTCGGCATACCGCTCGGTAAAATCGCCCGTCCGCAGGAGATAGCCAATACCATTTTGTTTCTTGCCTCCGATCTGGCCAGCCACATTACCTTGCAGGATATCGTGGTGGACGGCGGTTCAACATTGGGAGCCTGACGATGATCTGGAAACGGCATTTAACGCTGGATGAATTGAACGCTACCAGTCAGAACACGCTGGTGGCGCATCTGGGCATTGTTTACACCCGTCTGGGCGATGACGTGCTGGAGGCGGAAATGCCCGTCGATGCCCGCACTCATCAACCGTTTGGTCTGCTACACGGCGGCGCATCGGCAGCGCTGGCGGAGACGTTAGGATCAATGGCGGGTTATCTGATGACCCGCGACGGGCAGTGCGTGGTCGGGACCGAGTTAAACGCCACCCACCACCGCGCCGTCTCGCAGGGGAAAGTACGCGGCGTTTGCCTGCCGCTGCATCTGGGGCGGCAGAATCAAAGCTGGGAAATTACGCTCTTTGACGAGCAGGGGAGGCGCTGCTGCACCTGTCGCCTGGGAACGGCGGTAATGGGATAGTTCTGGCAAAGTAAAATGCAATTGCAGCATTAACGAAGATAAGGAAGTGATCTGGTTAACACTGTAATGTAAAAAATGGGTAACGATACGGTTTTATCATGTTGTTGTGTTGTTAATTACGGTAAAGGTGTTATAGAAACAAAATGTAACATCTCTCTGGAACACCCAAACGGACAACAACTATGAATAAATCAGGGAAATACCTCGTCTGGACAGCGCTCTCAGTATTGGGTGCGTTTGCCCTGGGCTATATTGCGTTAAATCGTGGGGAACAGATCAACGCGCTATGGATCGTGGTGGCGTCGGTCTGTGTCTATCTAATTGCGTATCGTTTTTATGGGCTCTATATCGCCAAAAAAGTGCTGGCGGTTGACCCAACGCGTATGACGCCCGCGGTACGTCATAATGATGGTCTGGATTATGTCCCGACCGATAAGAAAGTGCTGTTCGGTCACCATTTTGCTGCCATTGCTGGCGCAGGTCCGCTGGTCGGGCCGGTACTGGCGGCGCAGATGGGCTATCTGCCGGGGATGATCTGGCTGCTGGCGGGCGTTGTGCTGGCGGGAGCGGTGCAGGACTTTATGGTGCTGTTCGTCTCGACCCGACGCGATGGGCGTTCGCTTGGCGAGCTGGTTAAAGAGGAGATGGGCGCGACGGCAGGGGTGATCGCGCTGGTGGCCTGCTTTATGATCATGGTGATCATTCTGGCCGTCCTGGCGATGATCGTGGTGAAAGCGCTGACCCATAGCCCGTGGGGAACGTACACTGTCGCGTTCACCATTCCACTGGCGATTTTTATGGGCATCTACCTGCGTTATCTGCGTCCGGGGCGCATCGGCGAGGTGTCGGTCATTGGGCTGGTATTCCTTATTTTCGCTATTATTTCCGGCGGATGGGTGGCGGCAAGCCCAACCTGGGCGCCGTACTTTGATTTTACTGGCGTGCAGCTTACCTGGATGCTGGTGGGTTATGGTTTTGTCGCGGCGGTACTGCCGGTCTGGCTGCTGCTCGCGCCGCGTGATTACCTCTCTACCTTCCTGAAAATTGGTACGATTGTCGGTCTGGCGGTCGGGATTCTGATCATGCGTCCGACGCTGACTATGCCGGCGCTGACCAAATTTGTTGATGGTACCGGACCGGTCTGGACGGGCGACCTGTTCCCGTTCCTGTTTATTACCATCGCCTGCGGCGCGGTCTCCGGTTTCCATGCGCTCATCTCCTCCGGCACGACGCCGAAGATGTTGGCCAACGAAGGCCAGGCCTGCTTTATCGGCTACGGCGGGATGTTAATGGAATCTTTCGTCGCCATTATGGCGCTGGTCTCCGCCTGTATTATCGATCCGGGCGTTTACTTTGCGATGAATAGCCCTATGGCGGTACTGGCGCCAGCGGGGACAGCGGATGTCGTAGCTTCTGCCGCGCAGGTGGTCAGTAGTTGGGGGTTTGCTATCACGCCGGATACGTTACACCAGATTGCCAATGAAGTCGGCGAACAATCCATTATCTCCCGCGCAGGCGGTGCGCCAACGCTGGCGGTAGGGATGGCCTACATTTTACATGGCGCGTTGGGCGGCATGATGGATGTGGCGTTCTGGTATCACTTCGCCATTCTGTTTGAAGCGCTGTTTATTCTGACGGCGGTGGATGCGGGTACCCGTGCGGCGCGCTTTATGTTGCAGGATTTGTTGGGCGTAGTGTCGCCAGGGCTGAAACGTACCGATTCGCTGCCAGCGAACCTGCTTGCTACGGCATTGTGCGTGCTGGCGTGGGGGTATTTCCTCCATCAGGGCGTGGTCGATCCGTTGGGCGGTATTAACACCCTGTGGCCGCTGTTTGGCATCGCCAACCAGATGCTGGCGGGTATGGCGCTGATGCTTTGCGCCGTGGTACTGTTCAAAATGAAGCGTCAGCGTTATGCGTGGGTCGCGCTGGTGCCGACGGCCTGGCTGCTGATTTGTACGCTGACGGCGGGCTGGCAGAAAGCGTTTAGTCCGGATGCGAAAATCGGCTTCCTGGCCATTGCCAATAAGTTCCAGTCGATGATCGACAGCGGCAATATTCCGCCGCAGTACACCGAATCGCAGCTCGCGCAGTTGGTATTCAATAACCGTCTGGATGCCGGGCTAACCATCTTCTTTATGGTGGTGGTTGTGGTGCTGGCGGTCTTCTCTATTAAGACGGCGCTGGCCGCTCTGAAGATTGATAAACCGACGGCGAATGAAACGCCGTATGAGCCGATGCCGGAAAATGTGGATGAGATCGTGACGCAGGCGAAAGGCGCGCACTAATCTTTTTACATCAATAGCCCTCTCCAGAATAAGGAGAGGGCATTTGGATGACAGGTGACAACGATGTTCGATACGCTTTCGAAAGCCGGAAAATATCTGGGACAGGCCGCAAAAATGATGATTGGCGTGCCAGACTACGACAACTATGTTGAGCATATGCGCATAACGCATCCGGATCAGACGCCGATGACCTATGAAGAATTTTTCCGCGAGCGGCAGGATGCGCGCTATGGTGGAAAAGGCGGCGCGCGTTGCTGCTGAGGGTTGCCAGGCCTGATAAACGCAATGTCACCAGGCTATATTCTGAAAAATTCAACTTTTTCAAACGCCGCACGCAGGGTGTCTGGCGTTAACGTCACCGGTAAATAGTGGATGGATTCGACCGGGCGCAGGGTATGCGCGATTACCCTATCGATCTCGGCGGTGTTATGAATATCCACGTCCAGTTCGCTAAGCTTGGCCGGCAGATGAAATCGCCGGTACGCTGCAATCAATTGCGCCAGCACGTCATCTTGTCCCAGTAGCGCGCTTTGCACCAGAATGCCATAAGCCACTTTCGTTCCGTGCAGGAATTTTTCCGTTTGCGGCAGGACGGTCAGACCGTTGTGTACCGCATGGGCGGCGGCGACACGGGTATAGCGTTCTCCGAGGCCGCCGACCATACCGCCGCCAGCGATAATCGCATCCACCACGTCGCAAAATGCCTGGGTCAGCCGACGCTGCTGTTTATCCGCTAATGCTTGTTCGCTGCTGGTCAGCAGGAGATCGCGAATAGCGCACGCGCTGTTAATGCCCAGCCTTACGGTCAATGGCAACGTTTCAGGCTGCGGCGCAAGCACAACGGCTTCATACCATTTCGCCAGCGTATCGCCAATGCCAGCTAACAGATAGTCATCGGGCGCCTGCAGAATAATGCGCGGTTCGACCAGCACCAGAAAATTGGCATCATCAAAAATTTCGAACTGTAACGCCTGTCCCGCGTCGTTATACCAGACGGAAAGCGGTGTCCAGGCGGCGCAGGTTGCCGCGATTGTCGGGATAGCGACAAACGGCAGCGCCAGACGGCGGGCGAGCGCTTTGGCGGTATCGAGCAGCGCGCCGCCGCCGACGCCTATCACCACCTGACGATCGTCGTTGCAGGCGTGCGCCAGTTGGGCAACATGGCGTTCGCTACAATGGCCGGTAAACGGCAGATGCTTTGCGCCAGCACGTTCAAACGCTTCCGGCAGGTAAGGCCGGGCGGCGGCAATCGCGCGTTCGCCGTACACCCAAACGGCGTGGGAAAGCTGTTCCGGCGTGAAAAAGTCGGTCAGTCTTTCGAGGCTTCCTGCATGGGAAAAATAATTCGCCGGGCCGGTAACGACGCGGATCTCAGTGTGGTTCATGTTGTGTTGTCCTTAGGGTCTTCTCACCGTTGTTATTATATTTAGACATCTAAACGTCTTGATTGCCAAATACTAACACCCTGTGATAGTGTGTCAACAACCACATCACTGGCGGGTATGAAGATAATGAGAAATAACCCACTGATTCCAAAAAGCAAATTGCCAAATCTTGGTACCACGATTTTTACGCAAATGAGCGCGCTGGCGCAGAAACATCAGGCAATAAATTTATCGCAAGGCTTCCCTGATTTTGATGGTCCTCGTTATTTGCACGAGCGGTTGGCTTATCATGTCGCGCAGGGCGCGAATCAATATGCGCCGATGACGGGGGCGCAGGCGCTGCGGGAGGCCATTGCCGATAAAACGGCGGAAATATATGGTTATCGACCCGATGACGTCAGTGATATCACCGTCACAGCGGGCGCGACAGAAGCGCTGTATGCGGCGATTACCGCGCTGGTGCGGGCAGGGGATGAGGTTATCTGTTTCGATCCCAGTTACGACAGCTATGCCCCAGCCGTGGCGCTCTCCGGCGGCGTGTTAAAACGCATAGCGCTTACGCCGCCGCATTTTCGCGTCGACTGGCAGGCGTTTTCGGCGTTGCTTAGCGAGCGCACGCGACTGGTGATCCTCAATACGCCGCATAATCCCACCGCTACCGTCTGGCGTCAGGCGGATATCGAGGCGCTGTGGCAGGCTATCGGCGAGCGGGAAATTTATGTGTTAAGCGATGAAGTGTACGAACATATTTGTTTTGCCGTCGAAGGTCATGCCAGCGTATTGGCGCACCCTCAGTTACGAGAGCGGGCGGTTGCCGTTTCATCGTTTGGTAAAACCTTTCATATGACAGGATGGAAGATTGGTTACTGCGTTGCGCCTGCGGCCATTAGCGCCGAAATACGCAAAGTTCATCAGTACCTGACGTTTTGCGTCAATACGCCGGCGCAACTGGCGCTGGCGGATATGCTGCGCGCCGCGCCGGAACACTATCGCGCGTTACCCGATTTTTACCGGAAAAAACGCGATGTGCTGGTTAACGCGCTGGCGCAAAGCCGATTAAAAGTGCTGCCCTGTGAAGGTACCTATTTTCTGTTAATCGATTACAGCGCAGTGTCGACGCTAAATGACGTTGAGTTTTGTCAGTGGCTAACCGAAGAAGTCGGTGTCGCCGCTATTCCGCTCTCTGTCTTTTGCGCCGCCCCTTTCCCGCATCAGCTTATACGTTTATGTTTCGCTAAACAGGAATCAACGCTGCTGGCCGCCGCAGAGCGCCTGTGTAAACTGTAGTTATTTAACCGTCCACGCTCTGGAGAATCGACGGTCTGCAAAAAGCTCCTGCAGGCCGTTGATCTGTTTCAGGCGCAGGACTTCATCGGCGTCCATACCTAACTCCTGGCCGATTTTGCTCTCGTCCCAGCCTAGCAGAGAAAGTTCGCGCACGATTTCTGACATGGCGTGGATCTGGTGGCGCCCGCGCGCGCGGTTATGCCGAATGGTTGCCGCCATGCGTTCGTGACGTTCTCTGTCCAGACACGTTATCGGCAGGTAGCCTTTCAGACGCCTTTTCAGGGCCGCTTTTCCTTTGCCCAGCTCATGACGGTGAAAACCGTCCACAATCTCGTACTCCTCCGTATTGGCCTTTACCACCACGATCGGCTGAGTAAACCCATCTTGTTCAATCGATTTAAGCAGCAGTTTTTTCTCCGGCGGCGCAACGTTATTCGGGTTGTAGTCATTAGGTGAAATATGATCGTTTTTCACCCACAGGACACAATCGACAGGCTCATCGCGAAAAGGACTAACGCTATGTATCGCCATTCTAAATTCATTAATGGCGGCGATCCTCTCCTCTTCAGGCAGTTCAGAGAGAAAGTGAGTTATTTCGGTTGTGAGTCGGTGTTGCATAAGATCCCCCATTCCTGGCGTTTAGCTTTCATACGTTCGTTATAACGCTGGTAATTCTTAGGTTTTGTCGGACTGAATGACAGCGCCCGGCACCAGTAATCATTGTTCAGTAATACTTTGCAGATCCGTCGCCACGACGGAATATCGCGCGATCCGATATCGCCATGCTGCGTTTGTGGAATGGTGTGCATGCCTTTTTTCTTATACCACTGCAAATAAACGGCGATTTTATTACGGTAATGTTCGGCAGTGACTTCAGGCATACTGTGTAGCAGGAGCAGCGCGTACTCTTCCCAGTTAAGGTGATCGGGTTTTAAAATTTTCCGGTGGCCGTAAAAATGGCTGTCTTGTCCGGCGTATATTCCTCCGCTGAGTGCGCCGCTGACTCTGGCGCACATGGCCGCCCAGCGCTCAGGTTCGATAACATGATACAGCCATAACCCCTGTCGTTGTTCCGGGCCGAACGGTTCGCAAATACGCATGTAACGGGGCGGTACTCCAGCCTGATACATCAAATTATACAAAGGGTTACATGGTTTACCTGTTTTGGCGAACCAGGTCCAGATATCTGCGGTTTTCCAGTCATAGATGGGATAGATATACCAGGTGTGCCCCTTAGGGGCTAACGTGGTCCAGGGCTTATCGTCGGCAAAGCGCAGCTTATGCGAGTTAGCGATAGCGGCAAATCGGTTATAGGATTCGTCGGAACGAATACCGACCAGCATAGCGGCAGGACGTTTTTCTGAAAACCAGTCGGCAAAATCGCGAACGAACTGTTCAAAGGTCATGCCGTGTTGATAAAAGGAAAAAAAGGCCGGATCGGTAATCGCATCTTCTGGCGGTTGTCGTACCCAGTCGGTACCCGGCTGCCAACACTGCCACTCCGGCTGGTATTGTGAAAGGGAATTTTGTGTGGTTAAGGGTAATGCGACCCAATAAAAACGCTCAATAACGTCCGCGTAGTATTCACGTAACGATTCAATATAGGTGATGGTACAGGAGAATTGCGCTTCCCAGTCAATGAAGAGAACATGGATCTTTTTATTCATTTTGCGCGCCAACGTTGCCGTCAGGTGCAACATAAGTCCTGAATCTTTACCACCAGAAAATGAGACGCAGACCCGGGGTAAGGTTTCCAGGGTCCACATTATACGCTCTTGAGCCGCTTCCAGAACATTTTGCTCGAGCGGAACTTTATAAACCGACATCTCTGGATAGTCTCCGATGTGTTAACTACAGTATATTCGAAATAATTAACATAAAGGATAAGCAGATTAGATGAACTTGCAATGCTTTATTATATTTGTAAAATAAATATATTCCATAAACATATATATTAAATTTATATTAATATCCGTTATCTGACCTTCTTATTAATGTTTTTTTGTGATGTGCTCAATGAGCTCAGCAAATCCGCTATTATTCAGCGAAGCCCTATTATACATAAGATAGAATTGTATGGGAGCAATGGTAAAAGGTATGGTGACTTTTTTAAGTTTGATAGAGGAAGAGTAATAGTCAAAAAATGTTTGTGGTAAAAAACCAATAAGCTCCGTGGAGCTGATAGAGTTGGCGATGGTCATCAGCGATTTGCTTCTGAAACCAATTATTCTTTCCCCCAGCACATCATCCATAAGTGAATGATATTCTTTCATACCGGTTGCCCGGGAGACGAGTTGCGTAAATGACTCTTGTAGAATTTCGTCGATAGTGGCGGTGTCGCCTAGTCGGGGATGGTTTTCACTGCAAACCAGGATGCATTCTAGCCTATTAAAGTGAGTACAAACAATAGAACGATTATTCAGTGGGGCCATTGAAACCACAATATCTGCTTTGCGGTAGGCAAGCAGATCTTCAGGCAGTTCGTCAGTGGTCAAAATGTCGTGATGTTCAATTTCAACCTGTGGATCTTTGCGGATATATTTAACTAATTTCATCACATATTGGGTGATCAACAGCTGTGGGCTGTAGATAATAAATTTTTTCTTCAGGCTGGACTGATTCATTATATTAATAGTTTGTTCCAGGCTGTTAAGATTATTTTCTAAATGATAATGTAAATTAATGCCTGTTACGGTAGGCGTAATTCCTTTGCCTGAACGAATAAATAGAGGATCGTTGAATTGCGTGCGCAGGCGTTGCAATGACTGGCTTACGGCAGAAGGTGTAATATAGAGTGTTTCTGCTGCTTTGCTAATGCTTAAATGTTGATAGATACATTCAAATATAACCAACAAGTTAAGATCAAATTTTTTAAGGTCGTAAAGGTTAGCCATAGTATCTTCCCGGCATAATCATGGTATCTTTCATGATTATGACTTAATCTCAATAATTTACCAGAGTTATGTTTATTAAACTTAATGTAGAGTTTATTTAAACTAAAATACCACAGTTATGAATATTTTAGCGAGTAAATAATCACAGTAAAGGCGGACATAACGTACACTTTTATAATCACGCCGTTAGTCTAAAAAGGCTGTGCCGGATGACATGCTGGTCTGGCGTCGCGTTAATGCCGGGAGGAGGTTGGCCCGACAAACGCAGCGCTATCGGGCGGGGTACGGTTAAGCTTCTGCCTTGCTAATTTCTGCGTTAAGGCTGCCCCATCATGGCGTCCAGTTGCGCTTTTTCCGGTAAACCCACAACCTGTTGCAAAATCTTATCTTTATTCATGTAATAAATTGCTGGCGTCGCGTTAGCGCCAAGATCGTCCATTAACTGCTGATTCTGATTAATGACTTTCATCTGCGCCGGGGGGATGGACGCCGGAACCTCCAGCTTCATCTTTCCTGCGGAGGCTTCATAGTCATACCAGGTTTTCGCCGGGTCTTTCGCGGCTAAAATCGCTGCGGCTGTGGCCGGGCTTTCCGGTTTAATCACCCCGACCAGTAACGTACGTAATTGTACCTTGCCGGATTCGACCCACGGGCGAGCTTGCTGCCAAAACTGCTTACAATAGGGGCAGAAAGGGTCGGCGAAGACATACAGCACCACCGGCGCGTCTTTTTTACCGTCGAGTATCCATGACGCTTTTTCCATTTTCTGCCACATTTCTCGTCCGGCCGGCGCATAGATCTCTTTTTCTATCAGGGCGTTGCTAAGATTTTCACCTTTTTCATTATACATATAGCCGGAAATCGCGTGTTTGCCGTCCGGCGTCAGGTAAATCGTGACGCCCATATCCTGATACTTTCCGAGATAGCCCTTCATGCCCCCCGGCGCCTCGAAGGATTTCAGGATAGTTATGCCCTGTTTTTCAATGGCTTTAACTGGCGCAGGCAGTTCTTCCGCGTGGGAGAGAATGGGCAGCATAGCAAGCAGCAATGTACGTTTAATCATATTTTTTCCTTTTAAGATCAAAGCGAAAAGAGTATTAATGATGATGCCTATCACAGACATAGGTAAGAGCTGGCGTGCCGGGATTGCCCTTTCTATGCTGGGGTGATGTAATCCTTTTCGCTGTTACAGCCTTTGTTAAGGTAATGTAGAGCGCAACACTTAGCCAGCATATACGCTATGGATTTCGAGTTGCAGACAATACGTCTGTAATTTGCAAGACGAGTCGTACTGGCTCTGAAGTTACCTACGGGTAGTTCAGGTAATGGGGCCGCCTGTCAGGCGGCCTTTTTACTTTAGATGGCTGACAGGGCGCAGTGTTCACAATGTCGCCCGAATCGGGTTGTTAGTTAACGCTTATTGATTTGATAATGGAAACGCATTAGCCGAATCAGCAAAATTTCGTTAACTTACTCCTCAACGAAAACACGGAGGAAGTATAGATGTCCTTAATTAACACCAAAATCAAACCTTTCAAAAACCAGGCGTTCAAAAACGGTGAATTCATTGAAGTCACCGAGAAAGATACCGAAGGCCGCTGGAGCGTCTTCTTCTTCTACCCGGCCGATTTTACCTTTGTTTGCCCGACTGAACTGGGTGACGTTGCCGACCATTACGAAGAACTGCAGAAGCTGGGCGTAGACGTTTATTCCGTCTCAACCGATACTCACTTCACGCACAAAGCATGGCACAGCAGCTCTGAAACTATCGCAAAAATCAAATATGCGATGATCGGCGACCCGACTGGCGCCCTGACCCGTAACTTCGACAACATGCGTGAAGATGAAGGTCTGGCAGACCGTGCGACCTTTGTTGTTGACCCGCAGGGTATCATCCAGGCGATCGAAGTTACCGCTGAAGGTATCGGCCGTGACGCGTCTGACCTGCTGCGTAAAATTAAAGCAGCACAGTACGTTGCCGCTCACCCAGGCGAAGTATGCCCGGCGAAATGGAAAGAAGGCGAAGCGACTCTGGCTCCATCTTTAGACCTGGTCGGTAAAATCTAAATTTCCGTCGTCTTTCACGCCATAGCTGCGTTGGCGTCGCCTGCTCACCCCGGTCACTTACTTCAGTAAGCTCCCGGGGATTCTCAGGCTAGCCGCCTTACTCTGACGTGAAATACTTTGGAAATTGTTTCAGTCATGGGCGCACCCGCGCCCATTTCATTTCAGCACCATGACGCAAGTTGCATTAATGCAGTCCCGCGAAGTCGGCTTGCATGATGATGTTTTCAGAGAGGGAAGAAGAATGCTCGACACAAATATGAAAACCCAGCTCAGGGCTTACCTTGAGAAACTGACCAAACCTGTTGAGCTGATTGCCACGCTGGATGACAGCGCTAAATCGGCGGAAATCAAGGAACTGCTGGCTGAAATCGCCGAGCTGTCCGACAAAGTCACGTTTAAAGAAGACAATACTCTGCCGGTGCGTAAGCCGTCTTTCCTGATTACGAATCCAGGTTCTCAGCAGGGGCCGCGCTTTGCCGGTTCTCCGCTGGGCCACGAATTTACCTCGCTGGTTTTGGCGCTGCTGTGGACCGGCGGTCATCCGTCAAAAGAAGCGCAGTCGCTGCTGGAGCAGATTCGCGATATTGACGGCGATTTTGAATTCGAAACTTATTATTCACTCTCCTGTCATAACTGCCCGGACGTAGTGCAGGCGCTGAACCTGATGGCGGTGCTGAACCCGCGTATTAAACATACGGCAATTGATGGCGGCACCTTCCAGAACGAAATCACCGAACGTAACGTGATGGGCGTTCCGGCGGTATTTGTTAACGGTAAAGAGTTCGGCCAGGGACGTATGACTCTGACCGAGATTGTCGCTAAAGTGGATACTGGCGCAGAAAAACGCGCGGCGGAAGCGCTGAACAAACGCGATGCGTATGACGTACTGATTGTCGGCTCCGGCCCGGCGGGCGCGGCGGCAGCGGTCTACTCGGCGCGCAAAGGCATCCGTACCGGTCTGATGGGCGAGCGCTTCGGCGGTCAGGTGCTGGATACCGTGGATATCGAAAACTATATCTCGGTGCCGAAAACCGAAGGCCAGAAACTGGCGGGCGCGCTGAAAGCGCATGTCAGCGATTACGACGTTGACGTTATCGACAGCCAGAGCGCAAGTAAACTGGTTCCGGCCGCAACAGAAGGCGGCTTGCATCAGATTGAAACGGCGTCCGGCGCAGTATTGAAAGCGCGTAGTATCATCATCGCCACCGGCGCGAAATGGCGCAATATGAATGTGCCGGGCGAGGATCAGTATCGCACCAAAGGCGTCACCTATTGTCCGCACTGCGACGGTCCGTTATTTAAAGGGAAGCGTGTGGCGGTCATCGGCGGCGGCAACTCCGGCGTTGAAGCGGCTATCGATCTGGCAGGTATTGTAGAACATGTTACGTTGCTGGAGTTCGCGCCGGAGATGAAGGCGGATCAGGTGCTACAGGACAAAGTGCGTAGTCTGAAAAATGTCGATATCATTTTGAATGCGCAAACGACAGAAGTGAAGGGCGACGGTTCGAAAGTGGTGGGACTGGAGTATCGTGACCGTGTCAGCGGCGATATTCATAGCGTCGCGCTGGCAGGGATTTTTGTGCAGATTGGTCTGTTGCCGAATACCCACTGGCTGGAAGGCGCGCTTGAGCGTAACCGCATGGGCGAGATCATTATTGACGCCAAATGTGAAACCAGCGTTAAGGGCATCTTCGCCGCAGGCGATTGCACCACCGTTCCTTACAAACAGATTATCATCGCCACAGGCGAAGGGGCGAAAGCCTCGTTGAGCGCCTTTGATTATCTGATTCGCACCAAAATCGCATAAAAAGAAGTAAGCACACCTGCAAGGCCAGTTAACTGGCCATCGTAAATGGCCCGATAGTGTAAGCTATTCGGGCCTGCGGTGTTTATGCCTGGGGAACGCCACCGGGTAAAACACCTTCTTCATTATCAATACTCTGAAACCGTCTGTTAATAACAGACGGTTTTTTATTTCAACGGTCTTCTGTTTTTAAACTTTGAAACAATAAAAAAGCCTTCTACGGATTTAACTGGAATTTTTCTGTTTTTTATCAAAGAAAGATTAAGCGCTTCCGCTAACATGCCCATTCTTTTTTCTTGATTTATATTGCATTTGTATGTGAGGTTATTTATTCATGGATTCAATCTATGAATCACTGACGGAATTAGAAAAAACAGGGCTTACATTGCGTGATTTTTTTAATTCTCATGATAGTCATTCACTGAAATCTGCCTACGTGAGATTAAATCCCTCTGCTGCGGTAAACCTTACCGACCGGGCGTGGCTGGAAGCGGAGTATGACTTTAATGCGCTATTCGTCGGTCCTGGCAAGCTGCTGGCTGCGCCTTTCGCTTCAGTGTATCTGGAAGAGGATGCGCTGGTGATGGGAAAGGCGACGCTGGAGATACGGGAGTTTATGGCAGCGTTGGGATTATCGGTTAATCAGGAGAGCAATATCCCTGACGATCATATTTCCTGCGTGCTGGAATTGACCACACTATTACTGGCTAATACCCGGCAAACGTCACCATACCGCTCTACTCTCACTCAATATATCAATAACTATTTAACAAAGTGGGTGCCATTATATATCGAAAAAATAAAAACTCATGCACAAACGACCACGTTATATACGGTGGCGGACATCTTATTTTATTGGCTTGATGAATTAAAACGAGAGTATCAATATGAGTAATGAGACGGGACATCTGAACAGACGTTCTTTTTTAAAGGGGATAGTGGCACTGGGCGCCGTTGCGGCTTTACCCGGAGGATTACTGACCTCCCGATGCGCGCTTGCGCAGCCGCCTGTTCCCTTTAACCCTAAAACGTACAAAATTTATCGTAACGCGTGTCCGCGTAACTGCTATGACACCTGTAGCCTTAAGACGTGGGTAAAGGACGGGGTCATTACTTTCGTGGAAGGCGCGCCGGAATCAACATTTACTCACGGTACCCCTTGCGTCAAAGGGTTAAGCTATCCGCGCCGGGTTTATAGCCCCGATCGTATTAAATATCCCATGGCGCAGGACGTTCGCGGTAGCGGCAACTGGCGTCGCATCTCATGGGAAGAGGCGATGCAGCGCATTGCCGCCAAAATGCTGGAGATTAAGAAAAAAGACGGTTCTATGCTCGGTCTGGCGCTGACCAAATATTCCGGTAAGTTTGGCGTGCTGAACTATGCCGTTGAAGGGATGATGTCCTCGCTTGGCTACACCACCCGTTTTGCCGGTACGCCGTGCTGGCCTGCCGGTATCGACGCGCAAAACTACGACATGGGCGACATGTGGTGTAACGACCCGGAAGATATGGTGAAAGCGAAATACATCATTATCTGGGGCGCCAACCCGGCCTGGTGCTCAATGCACAGCATGAAGTACATCTATCAGGCGCGCGAGAAAGGGGCGAAGGTCGTGGTTATCGACCCGCTGCTGTCGCAGACTGCTGCCAAAGCCGATCTCTACCTGCGCGTACGGCCTGGCTCAGACGGTGCGCTGGCGCTGGGAATGGCGCGTCATCTGGTGGATAAAGGCCTGGTGGATCAGGATTTTGTTAACAACGATGCTCACGGCTATCCGGAATTTGAAGCCTATCTGCGTAGCCATGTAACCGTGGAGTGGGCGGCAGAAATCTGCGGCCTGTCTGCGGATGTCATTCGCCAGCTGGCGGAAGAGTTTACGGCGGTTAAGCCGGCCACGGTCTGGATTGGTTACGGGATGCAGCGTCATGTCAACGGCGGCGCCAACGTTCGCGCTATCGATGCCTTTGTCGCTATGTCCGGCAACATCGGTGTCGAAGGCGGCGGCGCGCGTTATGGCCATCTGCATACCTGGGGCTTTAACTATAACGCCATGCTGCAGAAGCCGCCGGTGGGCGCTATTGGCATACCGGGAGCGGCGGGCACCACCAGTGAATTCGGGGCTGCCGCTGGCAGCGACGCCGTGCAGTACTCCGATCGCTCTCTGAATATCAACCAGACGGCGCAGGGGATTCTGGAGGCCAACGATCCGCCGGTTCGTATGCTGTGGGTCGCCTGTAAAAACCCGTTTGCCCAGGATTTCGATCGCAGCAAGATGAAAAAAGCGTTTGAAAAACTGGAAATGGTGGTCTGCGCCGATCAGTTCTTCAACGAAACGGTGCAACACGCTGATATCGTGCTGCCCGTTACCACCGCGTTTGAAGAGTGGAACGTGGATGCTTCTTACTGGCACTACTGGCTTTCCATTAATCAGCCGGCGATTAAGCCGATGTATGAAGCAAAATGCGACCTTGAAATCGCTACCATGCTGTCGCGCACCATTAATAAGATGGCGCCGGGTTCCTGTACCTTCCCGCAAGAGTTCGATCACAAGCGTTGGCTGGATCAGGAGTTCAACGACGGAATGGCGAAAATGTTCGGCATATCTTCCTGGGACGATCTGCTGGACGGGCCGAAAAAAGCGATTCTGCCAAGCTCTGCCGCCTGGTACGACCGCAAATTCAAAACGCCGTCAGGCAAGTATGAATTTAAATCTGAACTGGCGGAGAAAAACGGCCATACCGCGCTGCCGGAATACAAACCGGAAGCCGAGAGCAAACTGCCGTTCCATCTGTTTACGCCGCACGTGCAGTTTGGCCTGCACTCGCAGTTTATCAACCTGGACTGGATGCAGGTGTTCTACCCGGAACCGTTCGTTTATATCCATCCTTCTTCCGCGAAGAAAAAGGGCATCAGTGAGAACGATCTGGTCAAAGTTTTCAATGGCACCGGTGAAGTTGAGCTGCGGGCAAAAGTCACCACCAACGTGCCGGAAGATTTTCTGGTGATGTATGAAGCGTGGTTCCCGAAACGGCAGTACAACGTGCAAAACGTCGTGGCCGATACGCCTGCTGATATGGGGCTGATGAAAACTGGCGCGCCGGGCGCCGCTATCCACAGTCAGTTTGCTGACGTTGTATTGATCGGTAAAGGGGAATCCGTAGCATGAGACGTGCGTTTTTAGTGAATAGCGATAAGTGCATCGGCTGCCGCGGCTGTGCTATGGCGTGTAAAAGCTTTAACCAACTGGAGCCGGATCGCTTCTGGCGCTACGTTTATCCGTTGGATAAAGACATCTATCCACATGAAGAGCGGGCGTTTTACTCGCTGGCCTGTAACCACTGCGAACATCCGGCCTGCGTCGCCGCCTGTCCGGTCGAAGCCTATACCAAACGTGAAGATGGCGTGGTGGTGCATAACCCTGAGCGCTGCATCGGCTGTAAAAACTGTATTCGTAACTGTCCTTATGGCGCGCCGCGTTTTAATGAAGAGACGCGTAAAGCGGAAAAATGCAGTATGTGCTACGAGCGTCTTGATATCGGTATGAATCCGGCGTGCGTAAACGCCTGTCCGGTGGGCGCCTTGTCGATTATCGATTTGGATGCCGATCCTGTGCCCGATACTGCGGTGCAGTATCCGCCAGGGTTCCCGCATATGCCACAGCTTAATCCAGGAACGCGCTTTATTCTGGCGCGCCAGCCTAAGCAGCCGGAGGACAAGTAATGGAAAAATATGAACTGCCGCTGGTGTTTTTTACGGTATTAAGCCAGATGTCTGTCGGGATGGCTTTGGTACTGACATGGCGTACGCTGCGTGGTGAAGTGGAAGGCCAGCGTTTCTATTGGTTGGCCACCGGGCTGGTGCTGGCATTGGCGTCTATTGCCGCGATTCTGCATCTGGCGCATCCCGATCGCGCTTATGATGCGCTGATTAACCTGCGACATGCCTGGTTAAGTCGGGAAATCCTTGGCGCCACGTTGTTTGGCGCAGCGGTCGGCGTAACGTTCCTGGCAAAGGGACATAAAGCGATGGCTCTTATCGCCTCCGTGTTCGGCGTGTTACTGGTGGCGGTGCAGGGGATGACCTACGCCGCGCCAGCGATGGTGGCTATCGCTAATGGGTTTACCATGCTGTTATTTTTTATTACGGTATGGGTCATGGGTTGCGCGGCGATTCCGCTGTTAAAACTCAGGCCTGCCGTTCCTGCGTTACGCCAGGGAATTGTGGTGTGTATCGCGGTACTTATCGCGGCGCCGCTGGTGTGGTTAAGCGGGGGAACGGTAATGCAGATGACGGCGCGTTCATGGTTGGCTTCACCGTTTTATCTGGCAAGCCTGGTCTGCCTTGCGCTCGCTTTTGTCGCCAGCCGTCACGGTGATTCGCGCCCGAAACTCCTGTTCGTCTTGTTATTCGTCGGCGTATTTCTGAGTCGGCTGGTCTTTTTTGGCGACACGGTGAGTACTATTGTGAATATCGGGCATTTGTACTAACGATGATGCAGTAAAAAGCCCTGCCAGGCGTGACCTGGCAGGGCGTGTCAGTTTTTAGCCGCCAGAGTTAACGCACAACCAATACCGGCAGCGTTGCATGGCGCACCACGCTTGAGGCGTTAGACCCCAACAGGTGTGTCGTGATGGACGGATTACGCGAACCGATTACCACGACATCCGCATCCAGTTCTTCGCCCATCTCATTGACGACATCGCGCACGCTACCAAAGCGAACATGCGTTTTAATTCGTGAAGGATCGATACTGAAGTGTCCCACCATCGTTTGCAGACGCGTTTCCGCCTCATGCTGTAAATGTTCTTCAAAGCGACGCACGTCGGCGGCAAAGCGGTGCAGACTCATGCTCGCGGACCCAGGCAGTACATGCAACAGATGAATGACGCCATCCTGTTGCGCCAGAAACTCAGCGTGGCGAATGGCTTTATCGCTAAGTTCCATTTCAAAAACATCAACCGGCATAATGATTGTCTTATACATACCCGTTACTCCCTGTTAATCAATACTGAATTTATTCAAGCATATAATAATGTTTCTTTCTGCTATTTGTCTGGCAATTTTAAATATTGCGGCAACCTGACGTTAAAAAAGTCGTGTATTTTCCAGGAAAAATCCTAAAGCCGCCTGTTTTGCCGGCAGTCTCTCCGGGATAGCTACCCTTTTATAGTCGAACGCAACATTCACCGTTACCCCGGAGGCTGCATGAAAGCATTGACGTATCACGGTCCACATCACGTAAAGGTTGAAAACGTACCCGATCCCGGCATTGAGCAGCCTGACGATATCATTTTGCGTGTTACCGCCACCGCGATTTGCGGATCTGATTTGCATCTCTATCGCGGCAAGATCCCACAGGTAAAACATGGCGATATTTTCGGCCATGAGTTTATGGGCGAGGTGGTGGAAACCGGACATGATGTAAAGAATATTCGGAAAGGGGATCGGGTCGTTATCCCGTTTGTCATTGCCTGTGGTGACTGCTTTTTCTGTCGGCTACAGCAATATTCAGCGTGTGAAAACACTAACGACGGACACGGCGCGGCGATGAATAAAAAACAGATCCCGCCACCGGCGGCGCTGTTTGGGTATAGCCATCTGTATGGCGGCGTTCCCGGCGGACAGGCCGAATATGTTCGCGTGCCAAAAGGTAATGTCGGTCCATTTAAGGTGCCGCCGCTGTTATCTGACGATAAAGCGCTGTTTCTTTCTGATATTTTGCCTACCGCCTGGCAGGCGGCAAAAAATGCTCAGATTCAGCAAGGTTCCAGCGTGGCGGTTTTTGGCGCAGGGCCGGTAGGATTACTGACTATCGCCTGTGCGCGACTGCTGGGCGCGGAGCAGATCTTCGTCGTTGATCACCATGCCTGGCGCCTGCGTTTCGCCGAAGAACGTTACGGCGCGATACCGATCAACTTCGATGATGAGAACGATCCGGCGGAAAAAATCATTGAGCAGACGGCAGGACACCGCGGCGTGGACGCGGTAATTGATGCCGTAGGCTTTGAAGCGAAAGGCAGCATGACGGAGACGGTGCTGACGAACCTTAAACTGGAAGGCAGCAGCGGCAAAGCGCTGCGACAATGTATCGCGGCGGTCAGACGCGGCGGCGTGGTCAGCGTGCCCGGCGTGTATGCCGGTTTTATTCACGGCTTTTTATTTGGCGACGCCTTTGATAAGGGGCTAACTTTTAAAATGGGTCAAACCCATGTTCACGCGTGGCTGGGGGAATTATTACCGCTTATTGAAAAAGGGTTGCTGAAGCCGGAGGAGATTGTCACGCACTATATGCCGTTTGAAGAGGCGGCGCGCGGCTACGAAATTTTCGAAAAACGCGAAGAAGAGTGCCGGAAGGTTATCCTGGTGCCGGGAGCTACGTCGGCACAAGCGGCGCAGAAACAGGCGACGGGAGTAGTCAACCCGATGCCAGGCGGCGTTGTCTGAAGCAGGCAGAAATGAAAGGGCTAACGGAAAGAGGATGCGCAGGCATCCTCTGTGTAAACGCATTAACGCTTATGCAGATGGTTTAACGCAGGAAGTCGCCCGCGGCTTCAGGCTGATATTCGAGTTCCAGCACTTCGAGATGGGTGGAGGCGCCGCCCGGCAGTTCCCAGTGAATGGTGTCGCCGACGCGCAGTCCCAGCAACGCCGCGCCGACGGGCGCCATTACCGAAAGCTGGGTACTGCTGTCCGTCATATTGGCGGGATACACCAGCGTCCGCACGCGTGTTTCACCATCGCTCAAATTGCGGAATTTAACGCGGCTGTTCATGGTGACGACATCGTTCGGCATCTCTTGTGGCGAACACATTTGCGCGCGATCCAGTTCGGCGTTGAGCGCGTCGGCAATCGGCAGATCCGCATACGCAGGCTGTTCCAGAAGACGATCAATACGTTCGGCGTCAAGGTCGTTAATGATAATAGTGGGTCTGGACATTTCTTACTCCATGTCATCGATACTGCGAGTAGTGCAGGTAAATGGTCCCAAAAGAAAACCCTCACCGTCTGGCGGCGAGGGTTTAACTCTCATGATGATACTGAGACTTACCCCGTCTTTGAAGTGATTTAGTTCACATTCGGGTAAATCCTCAAACGTCATAGCCCTGAGTGAATTTTAGTCTACATTCGGGCGTGTTCTCAAATGTGGCTACGGTTTTAAACCTCTGCTTCGTCAATAGCCGGCTTTATCGATAATAAACTGTTTCCCGCAGTTGCCGGGATGCGGTTGCGGCAGGAATGAGGCAGAGGAGAGCGGCGCGTTAATCATCGACGCCTTTAATGAAAACTGAATCTCTGTTAAATAGGCGGGATTGCCATGGCAGTTTACTTTAACGGCTTTGACATTATCCTGGCCCCACATTTGTGCGACGACGCTATCAAACTCAGCGCGGCTAACGGTTTTGCCGTAATTATCCGCCAGAAACTGCCCCAGCGCGCTGTCTTTTATCGCCTTATCCAGCCGTATCATGGTGCCGAAATAGGCATTGGGATCAAACCCGAAACAGGCGCCATGTTTGGCATATTCGTAGCGCTCCAGGCAGGAATTTCCCCCCGCGCCGGGCATCACTTCCTTAAGCGCTGCCGCGATGTCAGGCGAAAGTCCGGGGGCGGGGGCGGAGCATTTCCGGCTGGCCTTGACTTCAGGCAGATTCGGGATTGGCCGCGTCGCACAACCAAAGCGCTGCCAGCGTCTCTGGTCAACACCACGTGCGGCGATAGATTTGGGTAATCCAGGCCACAGGCCGTGGACGGTCAGAAAGTCTGCTTTGTTGGCTGGCTCTTTTTGCAGACGGCACTCATCGGGTTCCCGATGGCGGCGTTCATGCTGGCTTTGACAAAAACCGGTTTGCCAGGAAAGCGCCAGCACATAGTCAGTGAAATCACCGTACTGTTGCGCCTGAAGTTCGTCGGCGTTGGCGGCAAAAATTGGGGTTAAGAGGACAGCCAGCAGCGGACTGTAATGCCATATTGTGTTCATGATGAATTCGATAATTTATACACATTATGAATGTTACCCATTTAATCATAAAAAATGCCGCTCAGGTGAACCTGAACGGCATCATTTTTAACCTACGTTGGCGTAATGTTTAATTCCACATTGCCAGAATCGGCCAGCCCACCAGCAACAGCATCGCGATATAGATAACGCCAAAGATTGCGCCAAGCCGCCAGTAGTCTTTGGATTTCACGTAACCGCAGCCGTAGATAATCACACCAGGGCCGGTGGCATACGGCGTCAGACAGCCCATGATACCGATAGACAGCACCAGCAGAATACACAGTTGTTCCATCGGAACGCCCGGAATGCCTTTACCCACCGCCAGAATGACCGGCAGCATGGTCGCGGTGTGAGCGGAAAGGCTGGCGAACAGGTAGTGCGCGAAATAGAACACCAGTACCAGTACAATGACGGTTGCATCCGGCGAGAAACCTTCCAGATGTGTACTCATGGTATTGGCGAACCAGTCAATAAAGCCGGAGCGGGTTAAGCCATTAGCCATGACCACCAGCGTAGCGAGGTTCACCAGGGTGTTCCAGGCGCTGTTGTAGCGCGTAATGTCTTTCCACGGCACAACATGCAACGCCAGCATCAGCGAGACGGCCAGCAGACCCACGGCAGTGGCGTTGATGATTTTTCCACCAAAAACCCACAATCCTAAGCTAAGCAGCACCAGGCCAATCAGCGTCCACTCTTTGCGGGACAGACGCCCCATGTTTTTTAACTCGCCGCCAGCCCAGGCCGCGACTTCCGCACTGTGGGTCACTTCAGGTTTATAAAGCACATAGGAGAGCCACGGCGCAACGATCAGTAAAATAATCCCTACCGGCAGAAAGCTGAGAAACCACTGCAGCCAGCTAATCTGGACCCCGGCGATCTTGCTGACGAACTCCAGACCTAACACGTTTGGCGCCGCGCCAGTGACAAACATCGAAGAGCTCAGGCTGGTACTGATCACCATCATCCACATCAAATAACCGCCGATGCGGCGTGCGGAAGGATCGTTTGGAAACGATTTAAACAGTGGCGGCAGGTTCTTGATGACCGGGAAGACAGTCCCGCCGGTACGAGCCGTATTGGAGGGAGTAAACGGCGCCAGCAAAATATCGATAATGACAATCGCATAGCCGAGCGTCAGCGTGCGTTTACCCATGAATTTTACCAGAAACAGCGCAATGCGGCGCCCCAGCCCGGTCACTTCGTAGCCCAGCGCGAAAATAAACGCGCCGAAAACCAGCCAGACCGTGGTGCTGGAGAAACCGGCAAGCCCCCATTTCAGCGCCTGTTTACTGGCTTTAAACGCCGGATCGGCCAGTTCTGAAGCGTCAAATAGCAGGTAATTGCTGCCGATAACGCAAATGGTTACGGCGATAAAACTGATCGCTGTCGCCGGGATCGGCTCCAGGATCATACCGACAATCATCGCGACGAAAACCGCAAAATAGTGCCAGGCCTGCGGCGGCATACCATCTGGAACAGGAATTAGCAACATGACGCCCATCACCACTAATGGGGCCAACAACTTCCATATATTATCTTTGGATAAAGACATAAATGACTCTCCGGAAAGGATATTTTCTATAATTGTGTTAATGATTAACTTGCGAAATTTGCGCTAAAAACCAGGTCACGATCAGCAGATCGGCGCTACCGCCTGGGCTGAGATTGCGTTCAATGCATTGCTGATCGAACCGGTGGAGATAAACGAGATCGTCAGGCGTCCGTATGCCGCCCTGATGTAATAAGACCGCCGCCTGCTGCTGTAACCAGCGCAGACCGTCCGCCCCGCCGCGCGACGCGACGTTGGTATCGCCGTTAAGCGACATCAGCAGCAGTAAGGTATCAAGCAGCGCCAGTTCCGGATCGCGCCCCTGCGCCAGCAATGCGCGGTAGTGCGGTAACGCGTGGCGGATGACCAGCGGATAGCCCGCTTCCGCTTCGCCGCGCGCGCCAGTTAATCCCAGTTGCTGATACAGCCGCTGACCTGCGGTGAGCTGTAGGTTGTTCTGGCGCAGTTCGCGCGTGGTCAGGCCGCGGCAAAAATCGGCGGCGGTAGCGCAGAGTGTTTCTGCAGCGATCGGCTGGCGTAGCTGATACAGGCGGCCAATGGCGGCGCACAGTAACCCCAGCGAGAAAATGCTGCCTTTATGGGTATTGACGCCCGCCGTTGCGCGAAACATCGCTGCTTCACAGGCCATCCCCAATGGACGCAGGCCCGCCAGAACTGACTCTGGCGGCAGGCGCGTGCAGCTGGCGCCATATTCCATAAAGCGCGGCAGCCAGTGTCGAATCGCCTCCGCGCTGCGGTGAAAATCCGCCAGCGCCATATCTTTGTGCGCGCCGCAGTTTAGTCGGTCTACCAGACCGGGTTTTGGCGATAAATTTACCTCGGTCAGCATGGCGCGCCAGGCCAAATCGGCCCAGGCGTCATACAGCGACTGAGGCTGAATGGAGGCGTTAGTCGGGTTGGCGGGAATCGGCATCATGCAGCAGCGCCTCCATATGAATCAGTAAATCAGTCAGCGCGTGGGTTTTACCCCGCGCGCATTCAGCCGCGCTTTGCCCGCACAGCAGACAGCGGCGAGCGGGAAGCGCGAAATGGCGGCGGGAGAGTATTTCGCCTTCCGCCGTCAGGACATCGATATCCCACAGGCGCCCCAGTGGATAACGCTGTTCAAGCGCGATGGTCGCCTGTTTGAGCGCCTGAGCGGGCGCGTCAATCGCCAGCAGCCCTTCCGGCCCGCTGGCGGAAGCCAGTGCAGCCTGCTCCCGGATGGTCCAGCCATACTCTTCTGCCAGCGTGTGCAGGGCAGTCACGCCGTGATTAAAGATCCGGCGGGTTAACGCGCTGTCTTTCATCGGGCCTGGCGCCACCACGGTAAAGGAGACCAGTGGAGTGGCGTGGCGTGTTAGCCAGGCGCGCTGTCTTGCTTGTCTCTCATCCCGGCTGGCGAGCAGCTCAGGAATAGAAACGTCGTGACAGGTGGCGAGTTCAGGAAACAGGCGCATGGCTTATTCCTTCACCTGATGCACCACATCGATCACTGAACCGTCGCGATAACGCACGACAGCAATCACGCGGTCGGTGAATTCGATAGGGCGGGGCTGACCGGTAAGCAGTTGCGCGCGTTCGCGCAGCCACTCAATCGATACCACTTTCATTCCCGCTGCTTTCAGGCGTTCAGCCAGCTCCGGACGCGCCGGATTGACGGCGATACCGTGATCGGTGACCAGAATGTCAACGCTGGAGCCTGGTGTGACGCAGGTGGTGACGTTATCAACCAGCGTTGGGATGCGACCGCGCACCAGCGGCGCGACGATGATGGACAGCGCCGCCGCGACGGCGGTATCGCAGTGACCGCCGGACGCGCCGCGTAGAACGCCGTCGGAGCCGGTCAGCACGTTAACATTGAAGTGAGTGTCTACTTCCAGCGCGCTCAGTACCACCACGTCCAGACGGTCGACGGAAGCGCCTTTAGAGCCCCAGTTGGCGTACTGGTTAGCGCTGATTTCGATATGGTTCGGGTTGCGGGCCAAAGATTGCGCAGCGTTACGATCGAAGCTCTGCACGTCAAGCAGTTTGCGGATTAAGCCCTTTTCATGCAGGTCGACCATGGTGGCGGTGATACCGCCCAGCGCGAAATTAGCCACAATGTTGCGGCTACGCATTTTGTCTTCCAGGAAGCGGGTGACCGCCAGCGATGCGCCGCCGGTGCCGGTTTGCAGGGAGAAACCTTCGTTGAAGTAGCCGGAGTGAGCAATGACTTCCGCCGCGCTGCGGGCGATCAGCAGTTCACGCGGATTAGTGGTCATGCGGGTCGCGCCAGCGCCGATTTTGTTTGCATCACCGACTTCTTCGATTTGCACGATCAGATCAACCTGATCCTGGGCGATGCTTGCCGGGTTATGCGGATACGGCAGCAGTTGCTCCGTCAGCATCACGACCTGCTTCGCGCTGTCGGCATCCACCATCGCGTAGCCCAGTGAACCGCAACAGGCTTTGCCGGTATAACCGTTAGCATTACCGAATTCATCGCAGGAGGGCACGCCAAGAAACGCAACATCAATATTGAGTTCGCCGCTTTGTACCAGATGCACACGACCGCCGTGGGAGTGAATCTGAACCGGCTCAGCCAGCAGGCCGCGAGAAATTTCTTCCGCCAGCGGGCCGCGCAGGCCTGACGTGTAGATGCGGCTGACCACCCCGTTACGAATGTGTTCAACCAGCGGCGCATGGCAGTCGCTCAGCGAGCTGGAGGCCAGGGTCAGATTTTTGAAGCCCATCTTCGCGATGGTTTCCATCACCAGGTTAATCGTCAGATCGCCGCCGCGAAACGCGTGGTGAAAGGAAAGCGTCATGCCGTCGCGTAAACCGGAACGGCGGATGGCCTCTTCCAGGCTGGCGCACAGTTTGTGGTCGCGCGGTTTTTGCGCTTGTAGATCCAATTTTGCCGCACTTTGGTAAGCGCTCAGTTCGCTTTCAGCGTGACGGCTCCAGGCTGCTACGCGATCCTGGCGTTGAGATTCATTTTTCTGCGTCATTTTTTTGCCTTATTCTTCGCGAATACCGGAAAGTTCTGCACGGGAGAGCACCAGACGGGCGCGTTCAATCACCGGGCTGTCGACCATCTTGCCGTTAAGGGAAACGACGCCGAGACCTTCGCGGGCGGCGGCTTCTGCGGCTTCAACGACCAGACGCGCATGGGCGACCTCTTTACGCGTTGGCGCATAAAGGTTGTGCAGCAGTTCGATCTGGCGGGGGTTGATCAGTGACTTACCGTCAAAGCCCAACTGTTTAATGTGGGCGGCTTCTTGCAGGAAACCGGCTTCGTTGTTGGCGTCGGAATAGACGGTATCGAAGGCCTGAATGCCGGCGGAACGCGCGGCCTGCAAAATGGCGCAGCGGGCGAACAGCAGTTCGGTGCCTTCCGGAGAGCGTTCGGTGCGCAGGTTGCGAACATAGTCTTCCGCGCCCAGCGCAATCCCGATCAACCGTTCAGAGGCGTGGGCGATTTCTACCGCGCGGGTAATACCCAGCGGCGATTCCACGGCGGCTAACAGGCCGGTACTGCCCGGTTCGCGACCGCAGGCGTTTTCAATGCGCAGAATTTCGTTTTCGATATCAATGACGTCCTGCGCGGTGTCGGTTTTCGGTAAACGCACCACGTCCGCGCCGCCGCGCACGACCGCTTCCAGATCGTTGACGCCCCATTCGGAGTCCAGCGCATTCACGCGGACAATGGTTTCGACGTCACGGTAAAGCGGGTGTTGCAGCGCGTGATATACCAGACGGCGCGCCGCGTCTTTTTCGCGTAATGCAACGGAGTCTTCCAGGTCGAACATCAGCGCGTCGGCCGGATAGATAAACGAATTGCTCACCATCGCCGCGTTGGCGCCCGGTACGAATAACATACTGCGGCGGGTGCGGGTTTTACTTTGTTGCAGAGAGGCGGAAATCATTGGCGATCCTCCCAGGGCAGAGCGGCAATACCGCTGGCGCGCGCCAGTAGCGTTTCCAGTCGGGCGCGCAAAATGCAGTCCAGAGCGCCTTTATCATCGACGTTCAGTTGTACGCCGCGCACGTCGTAGCGAGAAAGCACCTCCAGGATGGTGGCGCGAATGGCCTCGCCAAACTGTTTTTCAACGCTACTGTTGATTTGCAGGTCAATATCCTGCGTATCGAGCGGCGCAATGCGTATCATCACATCGCCGGACTCAAGCGTGCCTGCGACGGCTAGCTGGTTTATTTTCATTTTTCACCTGTTGCTAAGACGGGGGACTTTTGACGGGCTGCCGCGCTGCCCGGATGGCGTTCGACCATGCCCTGCAAATAGCGCAGGGTGGCGTCGGGAACCAGCGGCGCGATAGCCGTGAGATCGTGTTTAACCAGCAGCTTGCGTACCCAGGAGGCGGATATCGGCGTCTCCTGGAAGCAAAGCCGCTCTATTTCCACCAGCGTAATGGGTGGGGCGGGAAGCGTTGGCGTCTCCAGCCAGAAACGCATATCAAGGTTGTACTGGGCGGTAACGGTGCAAAACGGCTCCGTACCGACAAAGCGGTGTGTGATGCCAAGCGCGGGCGCCAGATACTGGCGAAAAATCTTCAGGTCGATTTCGGTATAACAGTGATTAATGACGCTCTGCTCTTTAATGAAATAGCAGGGGAACGTCGCCCGAGAAATAATGTATTCGGAGCCGCGGTGAACGGTTAAGCGCGGGATATCGGTGGTCCCTTTAAGAACCAGATCGAGTCGGTCTTCATAGGGAAAGCGTGATGTATCTTCTTTGACCAGGAACAGATGCAGCCAGTCGCACTGTGCCGCCGCCTGTTGGATCAGATAGCGATGGCCGTGCGTGAAAGGATTGGCGTTCATCACAATACAGCCAATTTTCTTTCCCTCGTGACGCAATGTCGCCAGCGATTCCGCATACCGTTTCAACCGGGTCGCGCTATTTTCCATTAAGACCATCACGCCAGGGACGCTGGCTATCGTCGAAAAGCTGCACTGTTTAAACAGCGCTTCGTATTCCGTTTTGGTATAAATAAAAAGATGGGTGCAGTGCCGCTCCCAGGCGAGATTAATCAATTCCGTCGCCAGCGTTAACGCTAAGCCTTCGCCGCGTACTGATTCGCTAATGGCCACGCATTTAATGATATTTCCGGCAATACCGCCGCAGGCAATAAGACGGTCATCACGGCTGACGGTAATAAACACTTCTACAGTGGTATCGACGCTTAAATCATTCTCTTTGAGAAAGTGAGCGATCTCCGCCATTTTTTTATTTTCAGAGCGTTTTACCCGAGTGAATACATTATTGCCAAACATAGTAAGAAATATCCTGGTGATATGCTTGTTGCCACTTTTCTGTATATGTTGCGCTGTGTTGCAACTTGATAACTTTTTCTTTTCAGTCAGAGTGGGAGTATTTTTATGACGAGTTATTTATTTTTCTCTCTGACGTATACATCGTAAGGAGTATTTTGGTGGTAAATTTTGATTTATTTCACAAAGCGTTAGATGGTTTTTAAGTGTTTTATGGTTTTAAGTTTTTTAATTAATTTAATCGCCATTCCGGCGGTGGGTTTTAGTTGTTTAATTGATTTAATGTGGGGAATCTGTAACGATTGGTTTTTATATGCATCAAGATGCTGAAAACATTTTTATTACATTTGCGATAAATCTGAAGAGAAATGCCCATAAGGAACCTTAATGTCCTATCAGAAAAATAAAAAGCTGTTTCCTTTTTTTCGGCAACTCGCGTTTCCGTTACGTATTTTTCTGCTCATTCTGGTGGTTTCTGTTTTCATCGTGGCAGCGTTAGCACAATATTTGTCTGCCAGTTTCGAAGATTATCTGGCGTCCCATGTTCGTGATATGGCGATGAATCAGGCAAAAATTATTGCTTCTAACGACAGCATTATCGCTGCCGTAAAAAACCGGGACTATAAACGCCTGGCGATAATTGCGAATAAACTGCAGCGCGGGACGGATTTTGACTATGTGGTGATAGGCGATCGCCACTCGATCCGGCTTTACCATCCGAATCCGGAAAAAATCGGCTATCCCATGCAGTTTACGAAACCCGGCGCGCTGGAAAGAGGAGAAAGTTATTTCATTACCGGTAAGGGCTCAATAGGGATGGCGATGCGCGCCAAAACGCCTATCTTTGACAACAAAGGCAACGTGATCGGCGTTGTTTCAATTGGCTATCTGGTCAGTAAAATCGACTCCTGGCGGCTGGACTTCTTATTACCGATGGCGGGGGTTTTTGTCCTGTTGCTGGTGGTATTAATGCTGCTTTCCTGGTTTTTCGCCGCGCATATCCGCCGACAAATGCTGGGCATGGAGCCGAAACAGATTGCGCGCGTGGTACGCCAGCAGGAGGCGTTATTTAGCTCGGTTTATGAAGGGCTGATCGCCGTTGATCCGGAGGGACATATCACCGCGATTAACCGCAATGCGAGAAAAATGTTGGGGCTGCCGTCGCCGGGGCGTCAGTGGCTGGGCAAGCTGATAGCGGAAGTCGTCAATCCGGCAGACTTTTTTACCTGCCAGATCGCAGAAAGACGCCAGGACGTGATGGCCAACTTCAATGGCCTGAGCGTCATCGCTAATCGTGAGGCTATCCGTTCCGGCGAGGAGCTGCTGGGCGCTATTATTAGTTTTCGCAGCAAAGATGAAATCGCGACGTTGAACGCGCAGTTAACCCAGATTAAACAGTATGTTGAGAGTCTGCGCACGCTACGCCATGAGCACCTGAACTGGATGTCGACTCTGAACGGCCTGCTGCAAATGAAAGAGTATGATCGGGTCAGAGAGATGGTGCAGGGCGAATCGCAGGCGCAGCAGCAACTTATTGATAGTTTACGCGGCACCTTCGCCGATCGTCAGGTGGCCGGTTTGCTGTTTGGCAAAGTTCAGCGCGCGCGTGAACTGGGGCTCAAGATGGTGATTGTTCCCGGCAGCCAGCTACATCAACTGCCGGAGGGGCTGGATAGCACGGAGTTCGCCGCCATCGTCGGGAATCTGCTGGATAACGCGTTTGAGGCGAGTTTACGTACACAGGAAGGCGACAAGACCATCGAACTTTTCCTGAGCGACGAGGGCGACGAGGTGGTGATAGAGGTCGCCGACCAGGGCAGCGGCGTTCCTGAAGCGCTGCGGGAAAAAATTTTTGAGCAGGGCGTAAGTACCCGAACTGACGAACCCGGTGAGCATGGTATCGGGTTATATCTGATTGCAAGTTATGTGGGGCGCTGTGGCGGGGTCATTACGCTGGAAGACAATGATCCTTGTGGCACCTTATTTTCTTTATTCCTTCCGAAAGTGAAAAAAAACGATGACAGAACCATTAACCCTATTGATCGTTGAGGATGAAACGCTGCTGGCGGAGATGCACGCAGAATATATCCGCCATATTCCTGGCTTTAACCAGATATGGCTGGCGGGCAATCTGGCGCAGGCGAGAATGATGATTGACCGATTCAAACCTGGATTAATTCTGTTGGATAATTATCTGCCGGATGGGAAGGGGATTACGCTGCTGCATGAATTAATGCAGTCGCGCTATCCCGGCGGCGTCGTGTTTACGACCGCCGCCAGTGACATGGAGACGGTAGCGGAAGCGGTACGCAGCGGCGCGTTTGATTATCTGGTCAAACCTATTGCTTATGAACGTTTGGGACAGACGCTGACCCGCTATCAACAGCGCAGACGTATGCTGGCGAGCGCGGATAGCGCAAGCCAGAAGCAGATAGATGAAATGTTCAACGCCTATGCGCGCGGCGAACCGAAAGGGGATTTGCCGACCGGTATTGATGCCTTAACCCTTAATGCGGTGATGAAGCTGTTTGCCGATCCAACCGTACGCCATACGGCTGAAACGGTCGCGCAGGCCTTAACGATAAGCCGCACCACATCCCGACGCTACCTGGAATATTGCGCGAGTCGGCACCTGATTGTCGCAGAGATTATTCATGGCAAAGTGGGCAGGCCGCAGCGTATTTATCACGGCGGCTAAGCCCGGGTTAAGATGCCGGGGCGAGCCCCGGCTTACCGGCTATCAGCCGCCAGTAACGGCGGAAGAGGCGCCTGGCACCATAATTTCCGTGGCGATAATGACGATCAACAGACCGACGATGACCGGAACGGACGTGCGTTTCACCACTTCAAACGGTGATATTTTAGCCATCCCGGCGACAGCGACCACGACGCCGGAGACCGGAGAAATCGTGCGCCCCAGGTTTGAGGCTTGCAGCATTGGGATGGATAAATAGGCTGGGTTGATACCGGAGGAGTGCGCCAGTTTAGGGATCATCTCAACAAAGGCGTAAAAAGGCGCATTGCCTGAACCGGTGGTCATCGCGGCCAGCATGGTTAAAATCACTAAGACCAGCATCAGAATAATGCTGGCGGAGCCAAAAGAAGTGGCAATCGAGATCAGACTTTGGATAAAGCCAATGGTGCTCAGCCCCTGGGCGAAAACGCCCGCCGCGACCAGCAGCATCACAACGCCGGCAAACGCATCCGCCATGCCGCGATAAGCCACTTCCAGGCCGGAAAACACATTTTGCGTGTTGAAGCCGCGCACGAATTCCAGCACGGCGGCCAGCAGCATACAGATCACCAGAATGGTAATAATGTGCAACTGCGGCCCCCATTTACCGTCAAAAATCAGTACGCCGATAATGGGCGTGAACGGCAAAAGGGCATAAAACGCCGGGGCCGTGGTGGTAATTTCCGCCACGTCCAGCATCTCATGTGAAATGTTCTCTTTTTTATCCAGATAGCGTTGCCAGAAAAAGTGCGCAATCGCCATACCGATAATGGCGGCGATGGAAATCGGCAGCGTGGTTTTGAACGCGAAATCGATTAACGGCATCTCCGCCGCTTTTGCGGCTAAAACCACATCGCCAGACGTTGGCGAGAGGATGATGGCGGCCGGAGAGGCGCAAATAGCCGCCGCCGCGCCGCGGCTAATGCCGACGTTGACCATCACCGGGAAGAGAGTAGCCATGAGCAGTACGCCAAGCCCCGTCGCGGAAGAGACGGCCAGCGACATCAGGCAGGCGACAAAATAGGCAGCAATCATCAACAGGTAGGGCGAGTTTATGTACTGTAAAGGTTTCGACGCCAGCTTCACGACCATATCATTCGCGCCGATATGCGTCATATAGGCGGCAAAGCCGCATAGCATCATGATCATCATGCCAAGATCGCCGCCGCGACTCATAAGCAAAATTTTGATGTATTCAACAATATCTGTTGCGGTATAGCCGGTACTGGTTTCGCTGGCAGGTAATACCTTATGCCCCATCAGCGCGCTGATAATAAGCAGAACCAGACCGCCGACAAATAAAACGCCAGTGGCGGAATATCCCTTAATGATGTAGCGTGCTACACCCACAATAACGACGACTCCGATAAGGAGCTCTATAACTGTTAGCATTGTTTCCCCTGTCTTATCGACACCCAGAGTAAAAATAAGAACCACAAAAGTGGTATAAAAATGTACCGAATAAAGGATGGCGCCTTACTGATTAAAATCACGGCGCGGTTATTTTTTCATGTCATCACTAAAGATGAAATATGTTTATACGAATTTTCTGTAGCGCTATAAGTATTAATTTATTGTTATTTTATTGTTTTATTTGTTGTGCTTTGTTTTGTGTTTTTTGTGAAAGCTTATTAAGGAGCGCGTGACGGTTCTGAGTGCTAAATCAAACGCCGTTAACCCGATACTCTCTCAGATTATTCTCTGTTTATAGTTTGTTAAGATTTTATTCAGGTTAATGTTGTTATTATCACAGTCGAATTTTTGAACGGTATGTATGTTGCGATGATCATCAGAAAGTATTTTCTTATTATTGCTCTCCTTGTTATGCCATGGCTGGCTATTCCTTCAGTCTCTGCGGCGGATAAAGGGTGGTTTAACACGTTTACCGATAACGTCGCAGAAACGTGGCGACAGCCTGAGCATTATGATTTGTATGTCCCCGCCATTACCTGGCATGCGCGCTTTGCCTACGATAAAGAGAAAACGGATCGCTATAACGAGCGGCCGTGGGGCGTTGGTTTTGGTCAGTCGCGCTGGGACGATAAAGGCAACTGGCATGGCCTCTATATGATGGCCTTTAAAGATTCATTTAACAAATGGGAACCCATAGGCGGTTATGGCTGGGAAAAAACCTGGCGACCGCTGGAAGACGATAATTTTCGTCTGGGACTGGGCTTTACCGCAGGCGTTACCGCGCGCGACAACTGGAATTATATTCCCATCCCTGTGCTGTTGCCTTTAGCGTCGATAGGCTATGGGCCCGCTACCTTTCAGATGACCTACATTCCGGGTTCGTATAACAACGGAAACGTCTATTTCGCCTGGATGCGTTTCCAGTTTTGATGGGGAAGGGCATGCTTCAGTTGTGAATTAAAAAGTCTTAAAAAACAATAAGTAGCTAGAGTTAGCTAAAAATTAACGCGATATTTATCACTTTTTCGCAAAGTTCGACTGGACAAAATGCATCACAATTGTTGTACTGGTATCCGACACAGCATTTGTGTCTATTTTTCATGTAAAGGTAATTTTGATGTCTAAGATTAAAGGTAACGTTAAGTGGTTTAATGAATCCAAAGGATTCGGTTTCATTACTCCGGAAGATGGCAGCAAAGACGTGTTCGTACACTTCTCTGCAATCCAGACCAATGGTTTTAAAACTCTGGCTGAAGGTCAGCGCGTAGAGTTCGAAATCACTAACGGTGCCAAAGGCCCTTCCGCTGCAAACGTAACTGCTCTGTAAGCATACGTCCGACAGCAAGATTTCAAAACCCGCCTTTTCGGCGGGTTTTTTTTGCGCTTAACGCGCCGCTGCGGCGGAAAATAGCCAGAATGCCAGCGCCGTCATGGCAAACGAACCCAACAGGTTAATCAGCACATTCAGCAGCGCCCAGCCAAAGCGCCCCTCTTGCAGCAAGAATACCACTTCGGCAGAAAAAGTAGAAAAGGTCGTCAGGCCGCCGCAAAAGCCGGTCGTAATGAGCACTTTCCACATCGGATCGATATGTGTCATGCGGTTAAACCAGGCGAACCCCATGCCGATAATAAACGCGCCAAGCAAATTTGCTGTTAGCGTACCGATGGGAATCGCCTGATGAAGCGGATTAAAACGCATACTTAGCATCCACCGGGCTACGCTCCCCGTTCCACCGCCGATAAAAACTGCTAAAAGAAGCTGTAACACTGCCGAATCCTTTATTTAATTGCTATACAAGAGGAGTGTAACGCCGAACACGCATAATTGGCGAGTCCTGACAGAGGTGTGGGAGGGGATATGTTCGTTGCAGCCGGGCAGTTTGTGGTGAGTTCTGTATGGGAAGAGAATGCGCAAGTTTGCGTTTCGTTAATGGCTCAGGCGGCGGGCCGCGGCGTATCGCTTCTGGTGTTGCCTGAGGGGATATTAGCGCGAAATGACATCGACCTTGACCTGCCGATTCGCGCCGCGCAGCCGCTGGATGGCGCGTTTATGACGCGGCTTCAGGAAGAAAGCGCTCATAATAATATGACGACGATATTCACTGTCCTTGTCCCGTCAACGCCCGGACGGGCGGTTAATATGCTGGTGGCGCTACGGGCAGGTCACATTGTCGCACGTTACGCGAAGCTGCATCTCTATGATGCGTTTTCGATGCAAGAATCCCAAAGTATTGATGCCGGAACCGCTATCGCGCCTGTGCTGGACGTGGAGGGGGTTAAGGTGGGGCTTATGACCTGTTATGACCTGCGCTTTCCGGACATGGCGCTAGCGCTGGCTTTACAGGGGGCTGACGTACTGGCGCTGCCGACGGGCTGGGTTCGCGGCCCGTTGAAAGAGCAGCAGTGGTCGACGCTGCTGGCGGCGAGAGCGCTGGATACCACCTGCTATATGATTGCGGCCGGGGAGTGTGGTAATCGTAATATTGGTCAAAGTCGTATTATCGATCCGTTGGGGGTAACGATAGCCGCGGCAGCCGATCGTCCGGCGCTGATCGTCGCGGAAATATTCAGAGAACGAATAGACCAGGTGCGGGAGCAACTTCCTCTTTTGCAGCAACGACGATTTGCGCCACCGCAATTATTATGATGTTTTTTTACGCAAAGCTTGATTCACCTTGTTACAGATTGCTATTGTGTGCGCGCGTCGAAAGACCGTTAATATTCTCAGGTTAATCCGGCGCGTTACGCAGCCTGTTTTTAGTGAAGAAGGTATCTATGGGTGAGATTAGTATTACCAAACTGCTGGTGGTTGCCGCACTGGTTGTTCTGCTGTTTGGTACCAAGAAGTTACGTACGCTGGGCGGAGACCTGGGCACGGCGATTAAAGGATTCAAGAAAGCAATGAACGATGAAGACGCGGGCGTTAAGAAAGACGTCGACGGTAGCGTTCAGGCTGAAAAACTCTCGCACAAAGAGTAATAGCGCGATGCGCTTGCTCCGCAGAGTAAAAAAACCGGCAAGTTGCCGGTTTTTTTTGCCTGAAATGTAAGCGTCTATTACACGATCATTTCACTTCCATGCCTTTGGCCTGGAGATCAGCATGGTACGAAGAACGTACAAAGGGGCCACAGGCGGCATGGGTAAAGCCCATCGCCAGAGCTTCCGCTTTCATCTCGTCAAACTCTTCCGGGCTGACATAACGCTGTACCGGCAGGTGATGGCGGCTTGGCTGTAGATACTGACCAAGCGTCAGCATGGTAACGCCGTGACGGCGTAAGTCGCGCATAACCTCAATGATTTCCGCATTGGTTTCGCCTAAGCCCACCATCAGACCCGATTTTGTCGGAATTTCCGGGTGTGCTTCTTTGAAGCGTTCCAGTAATTTTAGCGACCAGTTGTAATCGGCGCCCGGACGAACCTGGCGGTAAATACGCGGCACGTTTTCCAGGTTGTGGTTAAACACATCCGGCGGCGTCGCGTTAAGGATATCCAGCGCGCGATCCATACGTCCACGGAAGTCTGGCACCAGGGTCTCTATTTTTATCTCCGGGCTTTTGGCGCGGATGGCGGTGATGCAGTCAGCAAAGTGCTGGGCGCCGCCGTCACGCAGATCGTCACGGTCGACAGAGGTGATGACCACATAGCGTAGCGCCATGTCGGCGATCGTTTGCGCCAGTTTCTGCGGCTCTTCCGCATCCGGCGCAACGGGGCGGCCATGGGCGACATCACAGAACGGACAGCGGCGAGTGCAAATGGCGCCAAGGATCATAAACGTAGCGGTACCGTGGTTGAAACATTCAGCCAGGTTTGGGCAAGACGCTTCCTCGCAGACAGAATGCAGGCCATTTTTGCGCATTGCGGCTTTGATGCCCTGGATACGGGTAGAATCCGCCGGAAGTTTTATTTTCATCCATTCCGGTTTACGTAGTAGAGCGTCGCGCTCTGTGACCACATTTTTAACCGGGATAAGAGCCATCTTATCGGCATCGCGGTATTTTACACCGCGTTCCATCACAATGGGTTTACTCATAGCGTGCGTGTTCCAGTTGCGAATAACGAAGGAAAGCGTTTCAATTCAAGGGAAAGTTGTATTTATCAACTATTTTTGAATTTGTGACACGCAGTATATCATTGATAAGGGCCATAAAGCAGCCTGACAGCCCGGCAAAATGTAAAATAGTTGTTGTTTTGTGCTGTTTGCCCATATCTTCCGTGACCTGAATGCAACATTTTTGTCAGAACGCCTCACGGATGATATCAATGACGTTCTCCAGCACCGGATCGCGCAGACTCAGTTTATTGTAATGCAGCGAGAACTCGACCTGTTCACTATTCACCGGCGCGTAGGGAAGGCGTTCAAGCGGCCAGCAACGGCTAAATAAGTCGTAGAAGCGGGTGGGCATCAGTCCCAGCAGATCGCTGCTGGCGATCAGCGAGGCAATGGTAAAAATATTGTAGCTGCTAAAACTGATTTGCTGATCGGGAAATGTCTCCTGCAGTCGCTGGCGCAGCAGGGAAAGATGTTGTCCCTCCAGCATCAGAAAGGTGTGATCCGCGCTGTTCAGTCTCTCTTCAGTAATGGCGTTCGCCAGACACGGGTGATGCTGGCGGCAGACAATCTCAAGCGTATCGCTAAACAGGACGTGATGCTGGATGCTCCGGTTGTTATAGCTATGGGTATTGATAATGAGATCGGTCTGAAACTGACTAAGCTGGCTTTCGGCATCGTCTACCGGAATGTTGCGCAGCAAAAGCTGAGGATAACGCGGCCTGATGGCCTGGTAAATAATCGGCATCACTAGCGCGCCGACCGAAGGCGTCGTGCCAATTGTAATGGTACGCTGCTTATCATAGCTGCCCGTAAGATCCAGGGCGCCAAGAATAGATTCCAGCCCCTGGCTGATGTATTCGTGCAGATGCGTAGCATACGTCGTGGGCGTTACGCCCTGGCCTTTGCGAATAAACAGCGGATCGGGAAATATAGTCCGTAATTTTTGAATGGACTGGCTGATGGCTGACGGCGTCAGGTTAAGAATTTTCGCTGCATTGACGATCCCTTTATGGACATATACGGCCTCGAAAATCGTCAACAGATTGAGGTCAATATTTCTCAGTGTTCTGAAAATTTGCGGTTTGTCTTGTAGGTGTTGATCGGCCGGTTGTCTTTCTGCCTGATTATTATCACTCACGCTCTGGCTCCGAATTCATTCGTATTATGAATAATAGATGAAATAGTATATTTTGCATTTATGAGTTGGTTTTAAAATTACTCTTATGAATGTATTTTTAGTCATTTCAATAAGATAAGTAACAGCAAGGCCGGGATTTTGTTCACGGAAAATTCCTCATCATGAGGACTGAAGAGGCCATGCCGCCTGGCGGCTACAGCAGGGATATAACGAAAATATAGAAAGCGGGGGGAGAAGTAAAGCATTCAAATCATATATGATTAATGACCCATAAATTTCTTGGGCCATTATATTTTACGCATTAAGCAGCAATATATTCATACGGTGGATTATTTAGCAGAGCTAAAATATTCGCCAGCAAGCGGGGCGCAATATTATCCGTGGTAGCGTCTTCCTTCCACTGCGTTATTTTAGCCATTTCCATGCCGGCATAACCACACGGGTTGATACGCAGGAAAGGAGAAAGATCCATGTTAACGTTTAGCGCTAAACCGTGGAATGAGCAGCCGCGACGGATACGTAAACCCAGCGAGCAGATTTTCTTTTCACCCACGTAGACGCCCGGCGCATCGGCGCGCGGATGCGCCTCAATACCAATTTCAGCCAGCGTATTCACCACGGTCTGTTCAAGTAGGGTGACTAAATCACGCACGCCCAGTTTACGTCGTTTCAGGTTAAGTAAAACGTACATTACCTGTTGGCCCGGACCATGATAGGTCACCTGTCCTCCACGATCGCTCTGCACAACGGGAATATCGCCAGGCATCAATATATGTTCCGCTTTACCGGCCTGGCCCTGGGTAAACACCGGGTAATGCTCAACCAACCAGATTTCATCATGGCTGTTTTCATCGCGCATATCGGTAAAGTTATGCATGGCCTGAGAGATAGCTTCATAGGGCTGAAGGCCGAGCTGGCGGACAAGGATTTTATCCTGATACAAAACGGCATCTCCGTAGAGAATGAAAAAAGAGAGGAAAGTATATCACAGCGGGGGAGGCGGGGAGTTACCCGGATAAGACCGGGTAACCGTCTGGATGTATTACAATACCATTCGCACGATATCAATATTGCCCAGTTCTTCGTACAACGTTTCAACCTGTTCAATATGGGTGGCATTAATGGTGATAGAGACCGAGTGGTAGTTGCCTTTGCTGCTCGGTTTTACCGTCGGAGAGTAATCACCAGGCGCATGGCGCTGTACCACTTCAACCACCTGATCAACCAGCTCAGGTAACGCCTGCCCCATTACTTTGTAAGTAAATGGCGTAGGGAATTCAAGCAGTTCGTTAAGTTTGGTTTTCATGTCAGCTCCGGCATTACGTAAAAAAATAACAACTCCCGCCACAGGGCGGGAGTTTTACTGATGCATAGTATATGGGGACGAAAATCACACTTTCAAGCGTTCGATTTTTATCCAAACCAGTGATGGAACATTAATTTAATGTAATCAATGATTTTACCGAAGAAGTTCCCTTCCGGGATCTCTTGCAGTACGACCAGCGGACGCTGCTCGATGGTTTTACCGTCCAACTGGAAGTTGATGGTGCCGACCACCTGGTTTTTCTGCAGCGGCGCGTGCAGTTCTGCGGTATTCAGTACATAGCTCGCTTTCAAATCTTTCATGCGACCGCGAGGGATCGTCAGGTAAACGTCTTTATCGACGCCCAGCGAGGCGCGATCGGTATTACCAAACCAGGCGGGTTCAGAGGCGAACTCTTTACCAGCCTTCAGCGGATTAACGGTTTCAAAGAAACGGAAGCCCCACGTCAGCAGTTTTTTGCTTTCTGTTTCACGGCCTTTATAGGTCCGTCCGCCCATCACGGCGGAAATCAATCGCATCTGGCCTTCGGTTGCGGAAGCGACCAGATTATAGCCCGCTTTGCTGGTATGGCCGGTTTTGATGCCGTCCACATTCAGGCTGTTATCCCACAGCAGACCGTTACGGTTTAACTGGCGAATGCCGTTAAAGGTGAACTCTTTTTCTTTATAAACTGCATATTCGTTAGGCACATCGCGAATTAACGCCTGACCAATCAGCGCCATATCGCGAGCTGAACTGTATTGTCCGTCGGCGTCCAGGCCGTGTACGGTCTGGAAGTGGGTATTTTTCAGCCCCAACGCGTTCACATAGCTGTTCATCAGCCCGACGAAAGCATCCTGGCTACCGGCGGCGAAATCAGCCATCGCCACACAGGCGTCATTGCCGGATTGCAGATTGATGCCGCGTATCAACTGAGAGACCGGTACCTGCATTCCCGGCTTGAGGAACATCAGCGAGGAACCTTTAAATACCGGATTGCCGGTGGCCCAGGCGTCATTACCGACGGTAACCAGGTCGGTTTCTTTAAATTTACCCGCTTTCATTGCCTGTCCGATGACGTAACTGGTCATCATCTTTGTCAGACTGGCCGGGTCGCGACGTTCGTCGGCGTTTTGTTCCGCCAGAACTTTGCCGGAGTTGTAGTCGATCAGGATGTAGGATTCCGCATCGATCTGCGGAACGCCCGGGATCATAGTTTTGATATTCAGGTCATCGGCATGTGCGGTTGAGATAAAAGCGGCACAAAGCGCCGTGGTGAGCGCCATGCGCTGCATAAAACGAGCGGAAAAAGTGGTCTTCATGGTCTGAACTACGACGTCCGTGATGAAATTAAAAAAAGAGCCCTACTATAGCAAAAGCATAACTGGCAGGCATCTGACTTTCCGCGTGACTTTGTTAATGTCATTTACAGAAATTGACAGTACAGATACCTGCGATCGGTTACTGCGCGCTGGCGATAAAGGACTGTAATTGTGCTTCTGTTTGCAAACGTTGCTGTAACGCGCTGGCTTCGGCTTTACTGGCAAAAGGCCCCAGTTGAATACGCCAGACCGCGCCGTTTTGTATTACGCGTCCTGGTACGCTGAACTGCTGGCTTAAACGCTGTTGGTACTGCTGCGCACGCGTTTGATCGCTGACGGCGCCGACCTGGACGACGAAACGAGCGCTCGCCGCGGCGGCAGGCGCGCTCACCGGGGCAGATACCGGGGCCGCGGCAGCAGGCGCGCTTACCGGCGTCGCAGTCGCTGGAGCCGTCACCGGCGCGGAAACCGGCGCTGTCTGTGGTGTCGGCGTCGGTTCATTACTCTCCAGCACGCCAGGCGCCAGCGTAGTCGGCGCGCCGAGGAAGCCGCTACTGCTCACCGGCGCACCGGTGGTATCGTCACTTTTCAACGTGGAATTACTGACCGGAAGAACGTCGCCTTGCGGTTGCGCAGGCGCTGAAGAGGCGCTTCCCATTCCGCCGCTTAAATCAGGGCGCGGGGGCAGAGCGTAGGTCTGTTTCGCCACCGTCGTACAGGCCATCCCCGGGCCGGAGAGCGAACCATCCGGCGCCACGATAATGGGGTCAATCCGTACTTTAGTATTATTCGAGGTATTCAGACGATCCGCCGCTGCGCGGGACAGGGAGATGACCCGATCGGTGCCATAGGGGCCGCGATCGTTAATACGCACGACGATCATGCGACCGTTGGCCAGATTGGTGATTCGCGCATAGCTGGGGATAGGCAGTGTCGGATGGGCGGCGGTAAGCTGCATCGGATCGAACATCTCCCCGGAGGCGGTTAAATTACTGCCGGGTTCCGCATCATAAATAGCGGCCAGGCCAGCCTGGCTAAAGCGGGACGGGTCCTGAACGATTTTATAACTTTTACCGTCACGCTGATAATCCTGGTTTGCGGTCGGATTCAGAGGTTCATAACGCGGTTCCGCTCCGCTGATTTCCACAGTCGGACCATTACATACCGCAGGTTGCGGCGCGACGGTGGTTTGCTGCTGACCGCCGTCATTAGTACATGCCGCGAGTAGTACTATCCCTGCCGCGACGCAGATTACAGGCAACTGCTTACGCATTGCGCACCCCTTATACGCTTTTCGACAACATTTTTCTGTGGGTGTGGATCGACATCACAATCCCGAACCCGGCCATCAGCACAATCAGTGCGGAGCCCCCGTAGCTGACCAGGGGTAAAGGTACTCCAACCACAGGCAGAATACCGCTCACCATACCAATATTTACGAAGACATAAACGAATAATATTAACATTAATCCGCCAGCCATCACGCGACCAAATGTAGTTTGCGCTCTGGCGGCAATCCACAGACCGCGCATTATTAGCAAAATATAGAGCGCGAGCAGAATCAGGATGCCCACCAGACCGAGCTCTTCCGCCAGTACCGCGAAAATAAAGTCGGTATGGCGTTCGGGTAAAAACTCCAGCTGCGACTGGGTGCCGTGGAGCCAGCCTTTACCGCGCAGGCCGCCTGAGCCAATGGCGATTTTAGACTGAATAATATGATAGCCCGCGCCCAGCGGATCGGTCTCCGGATCAAGGAGCATCATGACGCGCTGGCGTTGGTAATCGTGCATCAGGAAAAACCACAAAATAGGAATAAATGCAGCGATCAATACAATGGCGACCCCAATTAAGCGCCAGCTCAGGCCAGACAAAAATAGGACAAAGAGACCGGAAAGGGCGACCAGAATAGACGTCCCCAGGTCCGGCTGGGCGGCGACCAGCAGGGTAGGCATAAAGATTAATACCAGGGCGATGGCGGTATTTTTCAGCGAGGGCGGGCAGACGTCGCGGTTAATAAAGCGGGCGACCATCAGCGGCACGGCGATTTTGGCTATTTCCGAAGGCTGAAAGCGAACGATTCCCAGATCGAGCCAGCGCTGCGCGCCTTTGGATATTGCGCCGAAGGCATCAACGGCGACCAGCAAAATGATACAAATGATATAAAGATAGGGCGCCCAGCCTTCATACACGCGCGGCGGGATCTGCGCCATCACCACCATGACCACCAGCCCCATCGCAATCTGACCGATTTTACGCTCCATCATGCCGATGTCCTGGCCGCTGGCGCTCCAGATGACCAATGCGCTGTAAACCAGTAACGCCAGCAGAATAAGTAGCATCGTGGGATCGATATGAATTTTATCCCAGAAGGTTTTTTTGTTCGGATTATCCGTCATGATTATTGGTCCTCCGCCGCTGCAACCACCGGGTTTTCCGCAGGCAAATGGGTGTTGTTGTCGCCCAGCATGATGTGATCAAGGATTTGGCGCATGATCGTGCCTACTGCCGGGCCTGCGCCGCCGTTTTCAAGGATGATCGCGACGGCGACCTGAGGATTGTTATACGGCGCAAAGGCGGTCATCAATTTATGGTCGCGCAGGCGCTCGGCGATTTTATGCGCATTGTACGTTTCGTTGGCCTTCAGGCCAAAGACCTGCGCGGTGCCCGACTTCGCCGCGATTTTATAGGGCGCGCTGGCAAAATATTTATGCGCCGTGCCGTTAGGGCGGTTGGCGACGCCATACATGCCATCTTTCGCAATTTCCCAGTAGCCGGAGTGAATATCGCCCACCGGCGGCTCATGCGGCTGTACCCACGGCACCTGTTTACCGTTTTCCGCGGTGCTCATTAACAGGTGCGGGACTTTAACTACACCGTCGTTAATAAGGATCATCAGCGCCTTACTCATCTGAATCGGCGTTGCCGTCCAGTAGCCCTGGCCGATGCCCACCGGAATCGTATCGCCCTGATACCACGGTTTTTTAAAGCGTTTCTGTTTCCACTCGCGGGTCGGCATATTACCAGAGCGCTCTTCTGCGAGATCAATTCCGGTATAGTGACCATAGCCGAACTTACCCATCCATTCTGACAGGCGATCGATCCCCATGTCATAGGCCACCTGATAGAAGAAGGTATCCGCCGACTCTTCAAGGGATTTGGTGATATTCAGATGCCCGTGGCCCCATTTTTTCCAGTCGCGATAACGTTTCTCAGACCCCGGCAACTGCCACCAGCCAGGGTCGAAAAGACTGGTGTTACGGGTGATGACGCCAGCGCTTAACGCCGATACGGCGACGTAAGGCTTAACGGTAGAAGCGGGTGGGTAGACACCCTGAGTCGCGCGGTTCACTAATGGCGTGTTCGGGTCGTTAAGCAGCCCGGAGTAATCTTTGCTGGAGATGCCGTCCACGAAAAGGTTAGGGTCGTAACTTGGCATGGAGACCAGCGACAGCACGCCGCCGGTACGCGGATCGGTGACAATCACCGCCGCGCGACTGCCTGCCAGCAGCGTTTCAATATACTGCTGGAGCTTGAGATCCAGCGTCAGGTAGATATCGTGTCCGGCCTGCGGCGGCACCTCTTTAAGCTGGCGAATAACGCGGCCGCGGTTGTTGACTTCAACCTCTTCATAACCGGTTTGCCCATGCAGAATATCTTCATAGTAGCGCTCAATGCCCAGCTTGCCGATGTCATGGGTGGCGGCGTAGTTCGCCAGTTTGTTTTCTCTGTCGAGACGCTCGACGTCTTTATCATTGATTTTCGATACGTAGCCGATAACGTGGGTCAGCGCCGATCCGTATGGATAATAGCGGCGTTTATAGCCTTTGACTTCGACGCCCGGAAAACGGTACTGGTTGACAGCAAAGCGCGCGACCTGAACTTCCGTCAGGTTTGTTTTCACCGGAATAGAAGTAAAGCGATGGGATCGGGCGCGCTCTTTTTTAAAGGCGGCGATATCGTCGTCGTTTAAATCGACCACACTGCGTAGCGCATCCAGCGTTTGCTGAACGTTATCCACCTTTTCCGGCATCATTTCAATCTGATAGATAGTGCGGTTCAGCGCAAGGGGAATGCCGTTACGGTCGTAGATTATCCCGCGGCTTGGCGCAATTGGCACCAGCTTGATACGGTTTTCGTTCGAGCGGGTCTGGTAATCGGTAAAACGGAGAATTTGCAGATTATACAAATTGGCGATCAGTACGCCGGTCAGCAGCAAAATACCCAAAAAGGCGACCAGCGCCCGACGCACAAACAGTGCGGACTCAGCCGTATAGTCACGAAAAGAATTTTGTCGTTTCATCCGCTGCTTAATCTTCTCAAGACTTCACGATCACTCACGGTGATAAGGGTGGTTGGTTGTGATGCTCCACGCCCGGTACAAACTCTCCGCGACCAGAACCCGAACCAGCGGGTGAGGGAGCGTTAACGCCGAGAGCGACCAGCTCTGTTCCGCTGCCGCTTTGCAGGCGGGAGATAATCCTTCCGGGCCGCCAATCAGCAAACTGACGTCGCGCCCGTCCTGTTTCCAGCGCTCCAGCTCATTGGCTAACTGCGGCGTATCCCACGGCTTGCCTGGAATATCCAGGGTAACAATGCGATTCTTACCGGCGGCGGCCAGCATCTGCTCGCCCTCTTTGTCGAGAATGCGTTTGATATCCGCGTTCTTGCCGCGTTTGCCCGCAGGGATTTCGATCAGCTCAAAGGGCATATCTTTCGGAAAACGGCGCAGGTATTCCGTAAATCCCGTTTGAACCCAGTCGGGCATCTTCGTGCCGACAGCGACAAGTTGCAGCTTCACGCATTAACTCCAGAGTTTTTCCAGTTCATACAGGCGGCGACTTTCTTCCTGCATGACATGCACAATCACATCGCCCAGATCGACGACAATCCAGTCAGCCGCATTTTCGCCTTCGACGCCTAACGGCAGCATACCGGCCGCGCGCGACGACTGCACCACGTGGTCGGCAATAGACATAACGTGACGGCTGGAGGTGCCGGTACAAATAATCATACAGTCGGTGATACTGGATTTACCCTGAACATCTAAGGCGATGATGTCCTGACCTTTCAGGTCATCAATTTTGTCGATAACAAAATCCTGGAGTGCTTTACCCTGCAAGTTTTCCCCCTGGGTGAATAATTGCGTTATAACGATAGAAAAAAGGCCAACAGGCTGGACCGGTAAGGCGTTGCGAGTTAACGCTAACCTTCCGGCGGGACGCCGTGTAGTATACCTGAATTAGCAGCGATACCGGGACTTATGTCGCCGGATCGGCGTTTAAAACCAGATTATCATCCCATCCCACGTCACAGAAAGCATCGCCATTTTTGTAAAACAATTTCTGCAAAGCTCTGCAAGGTGAAAAAAGCCTGGCTGCGGAGAATAACAGCCTGTCGGGGGCTGTCAATGGGCGAAACCGCTGCGGCGAGAAAAAACGGAAAATTCATCACTCAGGCCGCCAGACGGCACGACTATTTAATACTTTCAGGGTGGCGAACCCTTCGCATATGTCGATTGCGCTCCAGCATCCCTGTTCTACCCGGAAATGCCATAGCGAGGCGGCGGGCATTGCGAGCAGACGGGCAATCAACAGGCTGAGTACGCCCTGATGGCTGACGATCAGCAGGTTCTGGCAATCGCTGAACGCGTCGAGTCGCGAGATAAAGCGCTCTACGCGCCGGGTAAAAGCCTGAAAACCCTCGCCATTGGTCGGAACCGCATTCTGCCAGTCCGTACACCAGGCGGCATAGCTTTCGGCATCTTCATGGGTGAGGTCGCGGTGATGGCGCATTTCCCAGTCGCCGAAGTACATCTCATTAAGCTCAGGTAAGATGTGTTGCAGCGTATCCCGGCCCTCCAGTACGAGCCGGGCGGTATGGCGCGCGCGCTCCAGCTCGCTGCATAACACCCGGTCAAATGGCGCGTGGCGCAATAAAGTATGTAGCGTTTTCGCCTGGCCAATCCCTTTTTCCGTTAACGGCGTGGGAGCATGTCCGCTATACAACCCGGCGACATTGGCCTCGGTTTCGCCATGACGCACCAGCCACAATCGCATGGTATTCCTCATGAGGTTAAATGCGCAAAACATGATAATGCCCCTGATTGCGCAACGTTTTTTTCACTAAAATAGCGTTTTTTGGCCGGAGGCATAATGGCGTTATTCAACAGCGCGCATGGCGGTAATATTCGGGAAGCCGCGACGGTGTTGGGCATCTCGCCTGACCAGTTACTGGATTTTAGCGCAAACATTAATCCGCTGGGTATGCCTGTCAGCGTGAAACGCGCGCTTATCGACAATCTGGACTGCATTGAGCGCTACCCGGACGCTGATTATTTTCATTTGCACCAGGCGCTGGCGCGTCATCATCAGGTGCCGGCATCGTGGATACTGGCGGGAAATGGCGAGACGGAGTCAATCTTTACCGTGGCGAGCGGTCTTAAACCGCGTCGTGCAATGATTGTCACGCCAGGTTTCGCGGAGTATGGCCGGGCGCTGGCGCAAAGTGGCTGTGAAATTCGTCGCTGGTCTCTACGCGAAGCGGATGGCTGGCAGCTTACCGATGCCATTCTTGAGGCGTTGACGCCCGATCTGGACTGCCTGTTTCTGTGTACGCCCAATAATCCTACCGGCCTGCTGCCGGAGCGGCCGTTATTACAGGCCATTGCCGATCGCTGCAAATCGCTGAACATTAACCTGATCCTGGATGAAGCGTTTATCGATTTTATTCCGCATGAGACGGGCTTTATTCCTGCTCTTAAAGATAATCCGCATATCTGGGTGCTGCGTTCGCTGACCAAATTTTATGCCATTCCCGGCCTGCGGTTGGGATATCTCGTCAATAGCGATGACGCGGCGATGGCGCGGATGCGTCGCCAACAAATGCCGTGGTCGGTTAACGCGCTGGCGGCGCTTGCCGGTGAGGTAGCGTTACAGGATAGCGCCTGGCAACAGGCGACCTGGCATTGGTTACGGGAGGAGGGCGCCCGGTTTTATCAGGCGCTTTGTCAGCTCCCCCTGCTGACGGTTTATCCCGGGCGGGCAAACTATCTGTTGTTACGCTGTGAGCGAGAGGATATTGACCTACAGCGACGGTTGCTGACGCAGCGGATTTTAATCCGTAGCTGCGCTAACTACCCGGGGCTGGACAGCCGCTATTATCGTGTGGCGATACGCAGCGCTGCGGAAAATGAGCGTCTGCTGTCGGCGCTGCGCAATGTGCTTACCGGTATAGCCCCTGCTGATTGATGTAGTTCAGCACGTTTTCCGGCAACAGATCGTCGCAGGACTCGCCTTTTTCCAGCCGTTCGCGGATGAGGGTTGCGGAGATATTAAGCCAGGGCGTTTCCGCCAGGTAAATTTTACCGGCTGGCAACTGGTGCAGATCGTCCGGCGTATGGGTCAGATGCTGTTCCAGCCACTGCTGGTGTTGCGCCTGCGTCATTTCAAGGGGATAGCCCGGACGACGACAAACGATCAGGTGAGTGTTATCAAGGATGGTGTCGTAATCATGCCAGGTGGGGAAGTTAAGCAGCGAGTCCTGGCCGATAATAAACGCCAGCGGCGCTTCGGAACCCTGTTCTTCGCGCCATGCTTTCAGCGTTTGCGCAGTGTAAGAGGGCGCGTTTCGCTGTAGCTCGCGTTCATCCAGCGTAAAAAGCGGCTTATCGGCGATAGCCAGCTCCAGCATATATTTACGCTGCGCGCTGGAGGCTTCCGGCTGGGGGCGATGCGGCGGCACATTGTTAGGCATAATAATCACCCGCGATAAGCCGATCAGATTCGCCAGCGTTTCAACAGGTTTAAGATGTCCATAATGCACCGGATCAAAGGTGCCGCCGAATAAAGCCTGTAACGATTTCATATCACCCATCAATAAATACGTCTGCCAGCGCCTTATGGCAGAGCAGGAGCGACAGCCCTTCAAGATCTGCCCATACCGACTGACCATAATCCTGTTTGAGCGTAATTTCTGTACGCGTCAATAACTGCACGGCCTGGCGAAGCTGCGCAGGATGGAGACGCTGCAACGCGTCGCCGATCATGGGGCGACGGTTTTGCCAGACCCGGTGTTTATCAAACAGCGCGCGTAACGGCGTATGCGCGGACTGACGTTTGAGATTTACCAGTAGCAGCAGCTCTCGCTGGAGGGTCCGCAGCAGAATAACCGGTTCGCTGCCTTCAAGGCGTAGCTGTTGCAGAATATGCAGCGCGCGTTTGCTTTTCCCCATCAGTAACGCATCCACCCAGTGGAAAGGGGTAAAGTGGGCGGCGTCATTGACAGCCTGCTCCACGCGAGGAAGCGTTAACTTACCGTCAGGCCAAAGCAGCGACAGCCGTTCCAGCGCCTGCGCCAGCGCCAACAGATTGCCCTCATAGCAATAGCACAGCAGTTGGTTCGCGGCGTCATCCAGTTGCAAATTCTGTGCTTTCGCTCTGGCGGCCACCCAGCGGGGAAGCTGCGCCTGCTCCGGCGTCTGACAACTGACCTGAACGCTACGGTCTGCCAGCGCGGTATACCAGGCGGCGTTTTCCTGCGCTTTGGTGAGCTTGTTTCCGCGTACTATTAATAACAAGTCGTCATGCAGCAGCTCGCTCAGCGTGGCGAGTTGCTCATTCATTGCCGCGTTAGGCCCGTTTTCCGGCAGTTGCAGCACCAGCGTTTGACGGCTGGCGAACAGACTCATCGCCTGGCAAAGTGAGAAAAGCGATCCCCAGTCGGTACTGGGATCGAGAGTAAAAGCGTGGTGCTCTTCGAAGCCTTGCGACGCAGCCGCCAGACGAATAGCGTCCTGACTTTCCTGCAGCAGCAGCGGATCGTTGCCCAATAGCAGATATGCCGCACGCAGCCCTTCGTTGAGCTGCGCGCGGAGTTGTTCAGGATACAACCTGATCATTAGTTACTCAGCGTAGTGGAGACGCGTGCTGGCGTAGAGGCGGGCGCCGCCGTCTCATTGTCGGCGGTAGCCTCCTCTTTCGTCGCCTGAATATCCGCCGCGCGGACGCTGGTCAGCTTGCGAATCAGCTGTTCAGCGGCTTTGTCGTACATCTCCTGAACGATCATGGCCTGCTCGTTATCCTTCGCCAACGCCATCTGCGGGTTATCGAAGAACGAACGGTACACTTTCGTGCTGATAGGATAGATGTCATGGCCCGGAATCAATACCGAGGCATTGACGGTCATTACCATCTGATATTCCGCCGTCTGGCCATCCTGGAACACTGACGCCGTATCCTGCGAAATAGTCACCGTTCCAAGCCGCAGAGACGGAACGTCTTTGCGCGTTGTGTCTTTATCAAGCAGGTTTACGTTATTCAGCCGTAACTGATTACGTACCGCACGACTTAGCGGACCGTTCGGATCGCCGGAATCGAGGATCATCGTTTTCATTGAAGCCGGAACCTGCGTAGTGCTACGCAGATGCCAGCCGCATCCGGCGGTGACCAGCACCGCCAGAGATAACAACAGTGTTACCAGATATCGCACGCTTCCTCCCGCGCTTAGCCAACAACCAGATTGAGGAGTTTACCCGGAACGTAAATCACTTTACGCACGGTAACGCCATCAAGATATTTTGCCACCAGATGTTCCTGGCCTGCACGTTCACGCACCTGTTCTTCGGTGGCATCCACCGCAACGGTGATCTTACCGCGAACTTTACCGTTAACCTGCACGACAACCAGCGTGGTGTTTTCCACCATTGCCTGCTCGTCGGCAACCGGCCACGGCGCGTTGTCGATATCACCTTCGCCGCCCAGTTCCTGCCACAAGGTAAAGCAGACGTGCGGGGTGAACGGGTTAAGCATACGCACGACGGCCTGCAGCGCTTCCTGAAGCAGTGCGCGGTCTTGTTCGCCTTCCTGCGGGGCTTTCGCCAGTTTGTTCATCAACTCCATGATCGCCGCAATGGCGGTGTTGAACGTCTGACGGCGGCCGATATCATCGGTCACTTTGGCAATGGTTTTATGCACATCGCGACGCAGCGCTTTTTGATCTTCGCTCAGCGCATCGACGTTCAGCGCCGCGACAGGACCTTTAGCGGTGTGTTCGTAAACCAGCTTCCAGACGCGTTTAATAAAGCGGTTTGCGCCTTCTACGCCGGACTCCTGCCATTCCAGAGTCATATCCGCCGGAGAAGCGAACATCATAAACAGGCGTACCGTGTCCGCGCCATAACGTTCAACCATTACCTGCGGGTCGATACCGTTATTTTTCGACTTGGACATTTTACTCATGCCAGTGTAGACCAGCTCATGACCCGCTGCGTCTTTTGCTTTGACGATGCGGCCTTTTTCATCGCGCTCGACGATAGCGTCAACTGGCGAAACCCAGTTACGTTCGCCGTTCTCGCCGACATAATAGAACGCATCCGCCAGTACCATGCCCTGGCACAGCAACTGTTTAGCCGGCTCGTCAGAGGTGACCATGCCCGCATCGCGCATCAGCTTATGGAAGAAGCGGAAGTAGAGCAGGTGCATGATGGCATGTTCAATACCGCCGATGTAGATGTCGACTGGCAGCCAGTAGTTTGCCGCTTTCGAATCCAGCATTCCTTCCTGATACTGCGGGCAGGTGTAACGCGCGTAGTACCATGACGATTCCATAAAGGTGTCGAAGGTGTCGGTTTCACGCAGCGCCGGCATACCGTTAACGGTAGTTTTCGCCCACTCAGGATCGGCCTTGATCGGGCTGGTGATGCCGTCCATGACGACATCTTCCGGCAAAATAACCGGCAGTTGATCTTCCGGCGTCGGCAGCACGGTGCCATCTTCCAGGGTGACCATCGGGATCGGCGCGCCCCAGTAACGCTGACGGGAAACGCCCCAGTCACGCAGACGATAGTTCACTTTACGTTCGCCGACGCCTTTTTCCGCCAGTTTATCGGCAATGGCGTTAAACGCCGCTTCAAAGGCCAGACCGTCGAACTCGCCGGAGTTAAACAGCACGCCTTTTTCGGTCAGCGCCTGTTCGGAAAGATCCGGCTCGGAACCGTCAGCGGCCAGAATCACCGGCTTGATGGTCAAACCATATTTGGAGGCAAATTCGTAGTCGCGCTGATCGTGACCCGGAACGGCCATCACCGCGCCAGTGCCGTACTCCATCAGGACAAAGTTTGCCGCCCAGACCGGGATCTCTTCGCCAGTTAACGGATGAATCGCTTTATAGCCGGTGTCGACGCCTTTTTTCTCCATGGTCGCCATTTCGGCTTCGGCCACTTTGGTGTTACGGCATTCGTCGATGAACGCCGCCAGCTCGGCGTTGTTCGCCGCCGCTTTTTGCGCCAGCGGATGACCGGCGGCCACCGACAGGTAGGTGGCGCCCATAAAGGTATCCGGACGGGTGGTATAGACGGTCAGCGTGTTATCGTAACCCTTCACATCGAAGGTGATTTCCACGCCTTCAGAGCGGCCAATCCAGTTGCGCTGCATCGTTTTTACGGTATCAGGCCAGTGGTCCAGCTTATCCAGATCGCGCAACAGCTCGTCTGCGTAAGCGGTGATTTTGATAAACCACTGTGGGATCTCTTTACGCTCAACTTTGGTGTCGCAGCGCCAGCAGCAGCCGTCGATCACCTGTTCGTTGGCGAGAACGGTCTGATCGTTCGGGCACCAGTTAACGGCAGAAGTCTTCTTGTACACCAGGCCTTTTTTATACAGCTCGGTGAAGAACTTCTGTTCCCAACGGTAGTATTCCGGGGTGCAGGTCGCGATTTCACGGCTCCAGTCATAGCCAAAACCCAGCGTTTTGAGCTGGTTTTTCATGTACGCGATGTTGTCGTACGTCCACGGCGCCGGCGCGGTGTTGTTCTTCACCGCCGCGCCTTCCGCCGGCAGGCCGAAGGCGTCCCAGCCGATTGGCTGCAGCACGTTTTTGCCCAGCATACGCTGGTAGCGGGCAACCACGTCGCCGATGGTGTAGTTACGTACGTGGCCCATGTGTAGTCGGCCAGAAGGATAGGGAAGCATCGACAGGCAGTAATACTTCTCTTTGCTCTCGTCTTCGGTCACTTCAAATGTGCGCTTCTCATCCCAGTGAAGCTGTACTTTGGATTCTATCTCTTCCGGGCGGTATTGCTCTTGCATGGCAGCCAGTAGTCCTGTTTTCGATACAGCTACAAATGTAGCTTTAGAGGTGGTGTTTAGATCCGCATAGCATAGCCCAAACACGCACGTCAAAACAGGGGGTAGAACATTTGTCGCGCCAGGCGTCCGTGAGGAGGTGACGCAAAATGCGACACGACTGAGGCAAATTACCGCAGTTCCTGTCACCGCCAGATCGGCCCATAAAAATAAAGTCATATAAAACATACAATTAAAAAATGGCACGCCTTTTGATTAGGGAGGACAGGACTAAAGCAAAGGAGTTAATCGTGAAAAAAAATGCAGTGGTGATTCACCCTCAGGATTGCGTCGCGACGGCTATTACGGCGCTCAAGGCCGGCGAAACCGCCACAATGTTCATTGGCGAACGCGAGATAAGCGTTGTGTTACATCAGGATGTGCCATTTGGCCACAAATTCGCCATCTGCGATGTGCCTTTTCATGGCGAAGTTTATAAATATGGCGAATCTATTGGCCGCGCCACTCAGGAAATAAAAAGTGGCGACTATGTGCACGTCCACAATGTGGAAAGCGAACGCGGACGTGGTGACTGGAAATAATATAAAACAAGGGAAAATGATTATGAGCAATGAGACTTTTTTGGGTTTCCGCCGCCCTGACGGCCGTTTTGGCATCCGTAATTATGTACTGATTTTACCTACCAGCGTTTGTGCGAATAAAGTTGCCCGGGATATTGCCCGGCAGGTAAAAGGCGCGACATGGGTGAATAACGATTTTGGCTGCTGCCAGGTAGCAGGCGATGCGCGTCTGACGGAAAAGACATTGATTAATGTGGCGAATAATCCCAACGTCGGCGCTATTGTGGTTGTGGGCTTAGGCTGTGAAGGCGCGGAGCCGCTGCGCATCGCAGAAGAGATTACCGCATTTGGCAAACCGACCTCCTGCATCACCATTCAGGAAGAGGGCGGCACGCTTAAATGTCAGGCTCGGGGGATTTCGCTGGCCCGCGACTATGCGCAACAACTCTCCATGCAAAAACCGCAGCAAGCACCGGTTAGCGAGCTGCTGCTGGCGATGGAGTGCGGCGGGTCAGATACGACATCGGGGCTGGCGTCTAACCCTTCCTGCGGGGTCGCCTCGGATAAGCTGATACGCTGCGGCGGAAGCTCAATTCTTTCTGAAACGACGGAATTTATTGGCGCCGAGCATGTGATGGCGAAACGCGCGGTGACGCCGGAGGTTGGTCAACAGCTTATTGATTTAGTGGTCGGCTGCGAGGCGCGAGCAAAAGCGCTGGGCGAGGATATTCGCGGGGGACAGCCGACGCCGGGCAATATTAAAGGCGGGTTGACTACCATTGAAGAAAAATCGTTAGGCTGTATGCATAAAGCAGGTCATGCGCCGTTACAGGGCGTCCTGGAATATGCCGATAGTCCAACGCATCCGGGCCTGTGGATTATGGATACCCCGGGGCAGGATATTGAATCTATTTCCGGCATGGTGGCGGGTGGAGCGCAGATCGTTATTTTTACTACCGGGCGCGGAACGCCTGCCGGTAACCCAATAGCGCCGGTAATAAAAATTACGGGTAATAAAGCAACGTGGGAAATGATGCAGGACAATATTGATATTGATGTGTCCGCCATTATGTCTGGCGAGGCTTCTATTACACAAATGGGCGAGGAAATTTATCAGGAAATTTTACGTGTCGCGAATGGGAAAACGACTAAATCAGAAGATTTAGGTCATAACGAATTCTCTATTTATAAGATCGCGCCGACGTTCTGATATCAAATCGGGCAGCACAAGCTGTCCGGTTATCTCCTGGGAATAAGCTATGAAAATTAAAAAAACACTGGAACGTTTTCCTGGTGGTATGATGGTTGTACCGCTAATCATCGGCGCATTGTTTAAAACCTTTGCCCCGGAGGCGCTGGAAATAGGCGGTTTTGTCACTTCTATTTCGCATGGCGCAATGGCGATTTTAGGCATGTTTTTAGTCTGTATGGGCGCGGATATCCAGTTTAAAGCCGCGCCGAAAGCGCTGAAAAAAGGCGCTGCGATCACCTTTGCGAAATTTGCCAGCGGCGTGATTATTGGCATTCTGGTCGGAAAATTTTGCGGCCCGGATGGGTTATTAGGTCTGTCGGCTTTAGCGATTATTTCGGCGATGACCAACTCGAACAGTGGGTTATATGCCGCGTTGGTGGGGGAGTACGGCGATGAAACCGACGGCGGCGCGATTGCGGTAATATCGTTGAACGATGGTCCCTTTTTCACCATGCTGGCGTTAGGGTCGGCAGGCATGGTGTCGATACCCTTTATGAATCTGGTGGCGGTTATTATTCCCATTATCATTGGCATGATTTTGGGTAATCTGGATGAGGACATGCGCAAGTTTCTTAAACAGGGCAGCGTGGTAACGATTCCCTTTTTTGCCTTTGGGTTAGGATACGGTATTGATTTCGCACGACTTATCACGGCAGGCTCTTCAGGCATTTTACTGGGACTCATGACGGTGGCGATTGGCGGATTTTTTAATATTTTCGCCGATCGTCTGACGGGAGGCAGCGGCGTGGCAGGCGCGGCGGTATCCACCACCTCTGGCAACGCCGTCGCGACGCCAGCGGCAATCGCGCTGCTCGATCCGCATTTTACTGACCTGGCGTCGACGGCGGCGGCGCAGGTGGCGGCCTCGACGATTATTACCGCTCTGTGCGCCCCCTTCCTGACCGTATGGATAAAAAAACGCTACGATCGTAAACTGAACCCAGCCGCCGCAGGCGGTTAGCGTTTCGGCGGAAAATAAATCACGACGGGCGGTCTCGCCCGTTCATAAACCAACAGGATGGTGAGTGATGAATAAGACGAAAGATATAGCCGCATCTCCTCTCTGTTTTGTCTCTCCTTATCCGCAACTGGCAAAGGCTGCCGAGGCGCTGGTCGCGCAGTTGGATTACGCCGTCACTATTCATCAAACGACGCTTAATCGTATCCTGGATGAGCTACCTTTATTAGAGTCCCGTGGGCACCAGGTACTGATTAGTCGTGGCGGCTGTGCGGAAATATTAAAAAAGCACAGTAAATTACCGGTAGTCGAAATTAAAATGTCCGGCTACGACATTCTTGATGCGCTTATCCCTTTTAAAGGACAAAAAGGCACTGTCGGTATTGTCGGCTTTTCCAGTGTGATCAAAGGATGCGCGCGCGTAGCGGAACAGTTAAATATTAACTATAAAATTTTTACCTTACAGGGAAATGATAAAGAAACGATTTCTTGCCTGAAGCAACAATTAGCGTCCACGCCATTAGATTGCATTGTTGGCGATACCGTTTGTCAGGATTATTTTTCACCGCTGGGCTCGCAATTCCGTTTACTTGATTCCAGCCCCGCCTCAATAACCGAAGCTCTGGAAGAAGCCAGCTCATTATATCTGGCTTTTCGCAGCCAATTACTCGAGCGTCATCATCTGCAGCTGATTCTCGATCAGTTTGATAAAGCTGTTATCACGCTTGATGATACCGGCGCGTTACTGCATTATAATAAATATGCGAGCCAACTTTTTAAAATTAACGCCTCCGGTGAAATTTATGACGCGTCTTTTCTGAAACAGGTATTGCTCCAGGAGCGGCATACATTACGTGAGGGAAAAACCGTCAGCGCGAAAGTCGTCGATACGCCGCAAGGCGCGATGGTGGTTAATCTGTATCCGGTATTTGCGGCCAGACAGTTAAGCCGGGTAGTGTTGACGATGCAAACCGTCTCCAGTTTACAGGGGGCGGAACATCATGTTCGCCGCCAGGAACTGTCTCGCCGCGGCTTGAGCGCCCGCTATCATTTCGACGATCTGCTTACCGAAAACCCGGAAATGCTGCGTCGTCTGGCGATCATTAAAAATTATGCCGGTACGGACGCGACTATCTTAATTAATGGCGAAAGCGGGACGGGAAAAGAGGTGCTGGCGCAAAGTATTCATAATGCCAGCCAACGCGTCAACGGCCCGTTTGTCGCCATTAACTGCGGCGCGATGGCCCCTCAGATTCTGGAGAGCGAACTCTTTGGCTATGTCGCCGGCGCATTTACCGGCGCGTCGCCGAAAGGCAAAATAGGCCTGTTTGAATTAGCGCACCACGGTACCATTTTTCTGGATGAGATTAGCGAGCTGGATAAACCGCTACAGACGCGCTTATTACGGGTATTGCAGGAGCGGCAGATTATGCGGCTGGGCTCAGACCAGATGATACCTGTTGATATTCGCGTGATTGCGGCGACCAATCAGACGTTAACGAAGCTCATTGCGGACGGGACATTTCGCGAAGATCTTTATTATCGGCTTAACGTATTAAAAGTAACCACTATCCCGCTACGCAAACGTCCGGAGGATATCAAAGCCATCGGCCTGTCGCTGCTTACTAGTTTCAGCCAGCATTATAAACGCCCGGCACTAACGTTAACCCCGGCGCTGTGGCAAGAGCTTCAGCGCTTCGCCTGGCCCGGAAACGTCAGGCAGTTAAGCAATATTATCGAACGGCTGGTACTCTCTATTGATCACTCCCCGGCAACGCTGGATGAGGGTCGCCTCTTGCTGGACGATCTGGAAGAGGGGAGCCGACGCGAGCCAACTACCTGCCACGACTGCCAGATGCTGGCTGGCGATTATAAAACGATTCGCCTGCGTATTTTGAGAAAATTATTAGAGGCGGAAAGGGATAATAAATCGTTAGTGGCGAAACGGTTAAATGTCGATCGTACCTCGCTGACGCGCTGGATACGCGAGTCGGCCTGACAAGAATTTACAGACTCTGTGGGCAGCCTTGCAAAGCGTAACGCAAATAACGTCTATTATTATAGGCAGTTAACGATCCAAGAGGTGAAGTGATGAACAAGGTTGCTCAATATTACCGTGAACTGGTGGCCTCATTAAGCGAGCGTTTACGCAATGGCGAGCGCGACATTGATGCGCTGGTGGAGCAGGCGCGCCAGCGCGTGATGCAAACAGGGGAGTTAACGCGAACCGAGGTGGACGAACTGACGCGCGCTGTCAGACGCGATCTGGAAGAGTTCGCCATGAGCTACGAAGAGAGCCAGGAAGATAGCGTCTTCTTGCGGGTGATTAAAGAGAGTCTCTGGCAGGAACTGGCGGACATTACCGACAAAACCCAGCTGGAATGGCGTGAAGTCTTCCAGGATTTGAATCACCACGGCGTGTATCACAGTGGCGAAGTGGTGGGATTGGGGAATCTGGTGTGCGAGAAGTGCCACTATCATCTGGCGGTGTACACGCCGGATGTGTTGCCGCTCTGCCCGAAGTGTGGCCACGATCAGTTTCAGCGCAGGCCGTTTGAGCCGTAAGGTTTATTATCGTGAGCGGACGGGGACCGTCCGCCATGTTAAGCATTCAACTGTGCCTCTAGTTGGCGAATCTCTTCGTCGACGTCCCATTTGCCCGTGGGCTGTGCTTTTTTGAACCAGTAGAGCGCTTGTTGTAGGTCTTGTGCGGTACCGTATCCATCTCTGTACATGCATCCGAGGTTGTACCAGCCCGATGGATTGTTACATTCTGCTGATTTGTGGAACCATTCCAGTGCTAGCGAATAATTTTGCTCGACGCCATGACCGCATTTGTACATCCAGCCGATACTGTTATAGGCATCATCGTCACCCTGGTCTGCCGCTTTTCGAAACCAGTATATTGCCTGCTGGTAATCTTGTTTGATACCTTTTCCGATGTAATAACAATAGCCCATCTGATATTGCGAGTAGCTGCTCTCTTGTAGCGCGCTCTTCTTGTACCAAAGGGCGGCAAGGGATAAATTTTTTCGACATCCTTTCCCATTGCCATACATATACGCCAGTCTTTCCTGGCTGGCGCAATGGCCTTGTAATGCTGCCTGTTTAAACCAGTAGAGTGCCTGTGTATCATTTTGCTCTACGCCAGTTCCTGAATGATACATTCTCCCGAGATTATATTGCGCAAGGTTGTGGCTCTGTTCTGCTCCTTTGCGATACCAGGCAACGGCCTGGGCATAATCTGGCGCCATCCCGGTTTCTCCTTCCTGAACCCAGCCTAATGTGTTGAAAGCGTGGCGGTGTCCTTGCTGTGCGGCTTTTTCTGACCAGAATAAAGCCAGCGTATTATCTTTCATGTCGGTAGGCGTGTCTTTGTATCGTAAGCCGAGCCAATATTGCGCCTCGCAATGCCCTTGCTCGGCCGCCTGCTGTAGCCAATAAAAAGAGAGCTTATCCTCTTCGCTGCCATCTATACGTTCGTCATTATATAAACGGCCTAATATATATTGAGCTTCACTATTTCCTGACTGCGCCAGTTCGGTTAATTGTGCTAAAGATACGTTGTCGCAGGAATGACTGGTTATGGAATGATTCATTTTTTAATTTATCCCGCCATTGTTTTTTAGATTAATAATATATTGCGATTTGGCTTTGTTGTACTCTATTTTAGTTTTCAATTGCGTTTTTATTTGTGGTGTGAATATATTTTGGCGATTTATTATGGATAAAGAATCACAATATTTACTCTTTGCACTTTCCTCGCCGATGGAAGTATTGAACGAGGACTGTTTACCTTCACATTCGTCACCGAAAATGTATATAGGGATAAAACGTTTCGATCTTGAATCGTCGTGGGGTATTGAAAATCGTGATGAACTGCTTCAGACCATTTCCCGCATGACGGATGACGGTCATGCCACGCAACTGGAATGGCTATATCGCCGCTGGTTTAGGTATGCGCCGCAGGAGTGGCAGGAGTATACCGACGCGCTGGACGAGGGAGATCGCATTTATGCCCGATTCGTCGCCGATACCGCCGTGTGTTGCGGCGAAGGTGGTATTCGCAGTTGGGATTATGTGCGGATGGGATTTCTCTGCCGCATGGGCGTGCTCAATGAATGGCTGACGGAAGAGGAGAGCCTGTGGCTGCAGTCGCGGATACAGCTTCGCGCGCTCAGCTATTATTCCGGCTGGTTGCCGTATTTCAGCGCTTATTACACCGGGCGTTTGTACTGGCAGTTACGGAATGGCGATAACCTACCGTTACTACGCGAGACATTCGCCCGTAAGGAGTTTGACGACGCGGGGCGACGTATGATGAATAAGCTGATCGCAGGGAAGGACAGTTTTTACGCCACGCTGCCGTGGCGCTACTTGCCCCATTACCCTGAATGCCCGGACACGCTTCAGGAGGTGAGCGATCTATGAAAACCTGTTGGCAAGTCCTTGGCATTGAGGCCACCACGGATACCGACGCCATTCGTCAGGCTTATCTGGCGCTGCTGCCGTCATTTCACCCGGAAACCGATCCGCAGGGTTTTAAGCAATTGCGAGAAGCTTATGAATACGCATTGCGGTTTACGAAATCTCCCGCCATAACGATGGTTGAAGAGGATCCCGATACCCCGTGGGTGAATTATCTCAGGGAGATATTCGGTGATTTGCTGGCGGATGGCGAACGGCGCTTTCAGCCGCAGGCATGGCAGGAGTTTATCCAACAGATCAATAAATTATCGATTTCACAGGTCGAAAAATCGCGCTGGTGGCTGTGCGCTATCGCGATGAAGACCTTTCCTATTTCGTACTCGTGTCTGAAACTGCTGTCAGATCGCCTGGCCTGGGAACAGGGGAGTGATAATCGAGATGTCGATGCCGAGGAGGTGGAGGATCTTTTGTTTGAAATCCGCCGTGGCGACCTGTTTGATTATTCGCTATTGCTGCATTTGCCAGTGGCGGTACAAAACCAGACCATTGCTTTTTATGATGCCCTGGACAACACCTTTTTCGAGCATCCTCTCTATTTCGCCCAACTTATGGCGCAGCACGGCGCCTGGATTATCCCGGACAATCTACGCTTTCAACGACGTCTGTTACGCTGGTTCAGCACCTTGCATCTTGGCATTGCGGAGCTGCTGCCTGTCGCCCTGGCATGGCAGAAAGCCGAACCCGATAACGCAACGCCGGGTTATTACTACTTAGCCCAGCGCGTATTTTGCGGTGAAGGCGATAGCCTGCTGCCAGAACTTTACGCGCAGTGGTGGGCGCATCCTTCTACCCAGCTTGACGATCTGTTGCTGCGCTGGTGCCGTCAGCATCGACCGGACTTTTTCCCGCTGCTGGTGATGGCGGTTGAGGGGCGTGAGCAGGTGGATATTAACGCTGAACAGCTGCTGTATATTCCCGGCTCAAGCGCGCGTACCTGCTTGCTGTGGGCCGAGGCGCTGCACAGCGGCGCATTATCGCCGCTAAGCAAAAGTTTTATTGCGCGGCGTTTGAATTATGGCGCGCCAGCGGTGAGTGAGGCGCATAGCCAGCATCCATACTGGCTGTTGTATCAGGTGGCGGATAGCCTGGCGTGCGCCGAGGAGCCGTCAGCGGCATTGTTACAGAGTCTGGTAACGAAGCTTGATGCGCCGGATATCTGCCCGTTGGAAGCGCTGGTTATTCGCGGGTTGCTGGGGCGGGCTGCGGCTGTCGCCACACCGTGTGAAGCTGTAGTCGCAGATGAAGAACCGGTGACGACGGTGACTTCGCCGAGTACGGAGGAATCTGGCGGCGGCTTTGGCCTCTGGCAGGTGATTAAAATCATTTTATTTATTGGCGTTGTCGGCCATGTATTACGCCAGTTTATGCATTAGGGATATCGAATATGGACAAGGAAGAACAATATTTACTTTTTGCGCTCTCCACGCCGATGGAGGTGCTATATATCGGCAATGAGCCTTCGCATACCTCTCCAGCAATGTATACCGGAATTCCTGCTGTCGATCTCTCCGATTCATGGGGGATTGATAACCGTGAAGATCTTATTCAAACCATCTATCGGATGACGGACGATGGTCATGCGGCAGATTTGGCTCCCTTTTATATCCGCTGGTTTACGCTATCTCCTCGTCAATGGCGCGAATTTACCGCGCAGTTTGGCGAGCAGGGCCAGATTTATGCGCGATTTGTTGCCGAAACCGCACTATGCTGCGGGCGCGGAGGCATTAAAGCCTGGGACTATGTGCGTATGGGGTTTTTATGCCGGATGGGGGTGTTGAATCAATGGCTGACGGAAGAGGAAAGCCTGTGGCTGCAATCGCGTATCTATGCGCGGGCGTACTATTTTTACGACGGTTGGACGCAATATTTTGCCGCCTATTCGTTGGGTCGGCTGTACTGGCAGGCTAAAGGGGACACCATACAGGCATATTTCGCTCACCTAAAGTACGACGCTTCAGGCGCGCGGATGTTTAATGAACTGGCCTCTACGACAGAGAGTTATTATGCGCAGCTACCGTGGCGTCCGCTCAACGAACAACCGACATGCCCGGAAACGCTTAAAGGAGTGAGCGATTTATGAATATCTGTTGGGAAATCCTGGGCATTGAACCTACCACCGATCTGGAATGTATCCGTCAGGCTTATCTTGCCCTGTTGCCCTCATTCCACCCTGAGAGCGATCCGCAGGGTTTTAAGCGATTGCGCCAGGCCTATGAAGAAGCGCAGCACTGGGCCGCCTCGCCTGCGGAGGACGCAAAAACGGAAGAGGTGGGCGACGAACATGAAATACTGGTGGCGTTCAGGGAATTGCTGGCATCAGAGCGCGATCGCTTTCAGCCCTCGGCATGGCAGAAATTTATTCAGCAATTGAACCAGTGTTCAATGGATGAGATAGATAAGCTGCGCTGGCAGTTGTGCGACATCGCCATGAAAACGGAAACGATCTCGCTGTCTTGCCTGGCATTGTTGGCGCAGCGTCTGAACTGGCAGCCGCAGGAAGCAGACGATGATGCTGAGGGAGAAGAGCTGGAAGCATTTCTGGAGACCGTAAAGCGGGGCGATGCGTTTGATCTGCTAAGTCTGGCCAAATTGCCTCTTGTTGTTCAAGACCAAACTGACGCCTATTTTTTTAAGCTTGAGCGTATCTGGCGCTTTTATCCCGAACATTTTGCCGACGCTCTGCAGGTTCAGGGAGCCTGGATAATTCCCGATGATAAACAGCTGCATCGTAAACTATTACACTGGTTTAGCGCCGAGCAGTGGGGCATGGCCGAACTGGTCGATATTGCTCGTCGCTGGCAGGCCGCGGAGCCGGATAACGAAGATGCGCACTATTACCTGTGCAAACAGCGTTTGCTCTGCGGTGAAGGGGAAAGCTTGTTGGCCGATCTTTGCGATTTCTGGCAGCGTTACCCCTCCACGCAGGCGGACGACCTGTTGCTGGGCTGGTGCCGCCAGCACCGGCCTGATTTCTTCCCGCTGGCGGTGATGGCGGTCGAAGCGCGCTGTATGGCGGATGCCGAATATGTGCCCGGTGAAAGTGCGCGCACGCGTTTACTGTGGGCCGACATTTTGCACAGCGGTAGGTTATCACCGCTGGGGCGTTCATTTGTTGACTCCCTGTTTTATAAGCGAAAAGCGATGGCGTGGGCAAATTCACGGCTGAGTACCCAGGGGGAACCCGAAACGCCGCTGTTGGATCTGTACCGGACGGCGGAGCAGGTGGTGCTGGAAGCGTTTCCCAAAGAAAAGCCCTTTTTCCGCCTGCTGATCCGGCTGGAGGAGGGGCAAGCCTGTCCGCTGGAGGCGCTGATAACACAGGCATTGTCATCTAAAATCGCCATGAAGCCAGGCGATATTCGTGACAAAAAGGAGCTGGCGGAAGAGCTCAGGCTGGCGGCTGAGAAAGAAGAGAAAAAATTGTCTTCTGAAGCGAAAACCGAAGCACCCCGTCAGGCGGAATCTGGCGGGGTGATGAAAATCATGAAGATTGTCGGTTTGATCGCGTTGATTGTCTGCGCGTTAAATCGATTCTTCCATTTTTTCTGAACAGGGGCAGTGAAAGCGCCGTTACGGCGCTTTCGGCTCGTCAATACCCAGATATTCACAGGCGCGACGGCGCACGTCATCGACGCGCTGCATATCATTAGACAGCAGGGCCGCGTCGAAATCGGTAATAATCTCCCCCAGCATTTCGCGCTCATCGCCTAACGCGCGTGACCACTGCTCCTCTAACTGTGCTTTAAACGTCCGGTTAATCAGCATATCGCGGGGATAAATTTTCAGCGCCAGCAGCCGCTCGCGGCTGGCGTCGATTTGCTGCGTCGTCAGTGAGGTGGCATTGTGACTGATGATTCTGGATTCACTCTTGCCGTCTTCCAGCAGCACGTCAACTTCCAGCAGACCATTAATATCGTAGCTAAAACGAATATCAATGGCCTGAATGTGCCCGTTCGGCTTCAGCATGACGTCAAAAGAATCAATCAGGATATTATTTTTCACCTTGTGACTTTCGCCCTGGTATACCCTGACGCAAATAGAGTCCTGCTCAGGGTGCATGGTGGAGTACGTTTCCACTTTTGACACCGGAACGGTGGTATTGCGTTCAATGATGGGCGAGAAGATACCAGGCACGCCCTGTCGGTTGACTTCCACGCCCAGCGAGTAGGGGCAGATATCTGTGAGGATCACCTCTTCAACGTCTTCATGGCGCAGGCGACAGGCGGCCTGAGTTGCGGCGCCAAGCGCCACGATGGTGCTGGGATCGTAACTTTGATAGGGCAATTTACCGAATAAGCGCACCGCGATGCGTTGCACCAGCGGCATCTGTGACGCGCCGCCGACCAGCACCAGGCTGTCAATTTGCTCCGGTTTGAGTCGGGAGTCGCGCAGCGCCTGCTCAATGGGCGTGCGCAGCCGATTGAGCAACGGTAGCCACAGGGCTTCCAGCTCATCGTCATAAAACGTGCTTTCCAGCGCGCGCTCCTGATAAAGCCAGCTCATGCGCAGCGGGGAGCCGCTGGCGCATTTTGCGGCTTCAACACAGGCATACAGCGCAGCCAGATCGCTATCCGTCAGCGCTGATTTATCGAGGTTCCAGCGTTTCAGCACTTCATCAAGCAACAAATGCGTGAAATCTTCGCCGCCGAGGTAGTTATCGCCAGCGGAGGCGTGAACTTCGATAATCGGCGTAGCGTATTCCAGAACGGTCACATCAAAGGTTCCGCCCCCCAGATCGAAAACCAGCGAACGGCTGTTTTGCTGCGTATGCAGGCCATAAGCCATTGCCGCCGCCGTGGGTTCATTGATCAAGCGCACGGCGTTTAACCCCGCAAGCTCAGCGGCAAGGCGTGTATGCTTACGCTGCTCATCGCTGAAATAAGCCGGAACCGAGATCACGACGTCCTTGATTGGCTGCTGAAGGTAGTCTTCCGCATCTTCTTTCAGCGAGCGTAACACCAGCGAAGATAATTCCGGCGCATTAAACGACTCTTCACCCAAATGCCAGTGAGTATTACTGCCCATTGCGCGTTTAAATAAGGCAGCGGTTTTATCTGGATGAGATGTTTTACGAGCTGCGGCAGGTTTTCCCACCAGAATTTGTTTATTTTCATCCATACTAATTATGGATGGTGTTAAATATTCACCAAATTTATTAGGTATTAATTGTGCGGCTCCGTCTTGCCAGACGGCGATTAAACTATTAGTGGTGCCGAGATCGATACCAATCGCTAACGTTGCATTATCCATTGCGTTTAATTTATCGGGAAAGAGAGTTCATAGAATAAAGAACACCACCCTCTGGCGTGGTGATCTTTATCAATGTCATGCCTGGCGAAAGTATTCATCCATAATATTCGTTAATTCCGGGCGCTCGCCGTCATCATTGATGGCGAAATCGAGGAAAAAAGCATCGGCCTGTGGCGTGCGTTTCTGGGCCAGTAAACGAAACGCCAGCGGGTAGTGGCAAGCATAACCGGGTGCGCGAGTCAGAAAACGGATAAAATCAATCAACAAGGGAGAATGGGTATAAAACAGCGCGCGTAACAGTACGGCGGGAAATCCCTCTTCGGTGATCCCTTGCGCCATGATTTTGTTGAGGCCGGCCTCGCTCAGATCGCCTGCGGCAATAATATCTGCGCAGGCCGCAAGATCGGGATAATGCGTTGCGCAGTTAGCCAATGCGTTCGGCCAGTTGACGTGGGTATAACGTCCGTCATGGCGAGTAAAGTAATCCTCCCAAAGGGATGGCGGTAGTTTTTCGTACTGTATTTTCAGGGGGATGCGGCGCTGAAACTGGGCTTCTTCCAGGCGCTCGCCGTCATAAAATCGCAGGTATTGCTGCCGCGTCTCGTAGCATGTCATCGCCACCGGCTGGCTGATGACCCAGGTTTTCACGGGCCGGCCTTCCAGCGCGGCGGCGGTGGCTTTATGGTGACCATCAAGCAGGACGCAAAGCCAGCTGTCATTCATATGCCAGGCCAGCGCGTGGCTCTCTGGCTTATCGCGATAATACCCGGCGCGTTGTGGGTTAAATCGCGATGGGGGCTGGCCTGGCAGTAAAAAACAGGGTTCGCCGGACTGGTAGTGATAGTCCACGTCAGCAATCCACCGCCCTGTGGTCGCGGGATTCGGTTGTTTTTCGTTACCCACCGCCCAGAAAAAATGTCCGTTGCCATCTGTGGGATAAAGTTCGCGTTCTTCCAGCCGGTAATAGCCATCGGCAAAGAGCGAAAACAGCGGCGTCAGGGCGGTAAATGCTTCGTTCAACCCGACTCCTGGCTGATTCCACTCGGCAAGTGAGGATAAAAACTCCGCGGCGCCTTCATCATCATTGCTAAAACCGGCATAAACAAATTCTGCGCAGGTTGGGCACCAGGCTTCAGTGTAAAAACGAATCAGCGGCGAGCCATGCCAGGAAAGCGTATGAATACCGGCGTCAGAGTCGGGATCGTGGATAACGCTGGGACGAAGCAATGCTTTTCCGTTACGTACTGAAAACGTTATATGGGCTACATCGTGCTGTAGCATGCTGATTTCAGGTCTATTGTTACGCCAAAACATCGCTGTTCATCCCTGGATTCTACTTTGCGCTTTATGCGTAGTATTGCAGCCGTTCCGCCAGCAAATCGACAAATCCCTGGCGGTCTACATCGACCATCACCGTCGCATTCGGCTTATTCCCCGTCAGGAAATAATAATCCACCACCGTCATCCCCTGGGTGTATTTCCCCTGGGTTTCCACGCCAACCCAACGCTCAACGGTGGTGAAAATCTCGGGCTTGAGCAGCCAGGCGATGGTGCACGGGTCGTGCAGCGGTGCGCCGACAAATCCCCATTTTTCGTCTTTGTGGTACTCCATAAAGAAGTCCAGCAGTTCGGCGACGATGGTGGAAATCGGGTTGCCGATGGCGCGAAAGCGTTCGATATCGGCGGCGTGAATCTGTGCCTTATGAGTGACGTCCAGCCCGGCCATCACCACCGGAATGCCTGACTGGAAGACAATTTCTGCCGCTTCCGGGTCGACGTAAATATTAAATTCCGCAGCGGGCGTCCAGTTACCCAGCGCCATCGCGCCGCCCATGATCACAATGCGGGCGATTTTCGTATGCAGTTCCGGATGGCTATTCAGCAGCAGCGCCACGTTGGTCTGTGGGCCAGTGGAGACGATGGTGACCGGTTGTGCGCTCTCGCGCAGCGTTTTTGCCATCAGCTCAACGGCAGTGCCGCTTTGCGGGGCGAATGACGGTTCGGGCAGCGCCGGGCCGTCGAGGCCGCTTTCGCCGTGAACGTTATCGGCGATAATCAGTTCGCGCATGAGAGGTTTCACCGCGCCGCCCGCCACCGGAATATCCGGGCGTTTGAGCAGTGTCAGCATCCGCAGCACGTTGCGCAGGGTCTTCTCCGGCGTCTGGTTGCCGGCGGAAGAGGTGATCGCTTTCACTTCCAGTTCAGGGGAGGCGAGGGCGAGAACGAGGGCGATCGCGTCATCATGACCCGGATCGCAATCAATAATAATGGGCAGTGCCATTGTGGCTCCTTGTAAGCGGTACTTTGTGACAAGGTTAACGCCCGGCTGGATACGTTTCGAGAAGCGAAGCGGTAAAGCGTGAGATAGCGCGCACTCTGACATGCGCGCCGGGAAGATTAGTGCAGGATTTTCGCAAGGAAGTCTTTTGCGCGATCGGAACTGGGGTTAGCGAAGAACTCCTCTTTTGGCGAATCTTCGACGATTTTACCTTCATCCATAAAGATCACCCGGTTAGCCACTTTACGGGCAAAGCCCATTTCGTGCGTCACCACCATCATGGTCATCCCTTCGTTCGCCAGTTCGACCATCACGTCCAGCACCTCGTTGATCATTTCCGGATCGAGCGCGGAAGTCGGTTCATCGAATAACATGGCAATGGGGTCCATACATAGCGCGCGGGCGATCGCCACGCGCTGCTGCTGGCCGCCGGAAAGCTGCGCCGGGAACTTGTTGGCATGTGCAGACAGGCCAACGCGCTCCAACAGCTTCAGGCCTTTATCGCGGGCGGCGGCCTTATCGCGTTTCAGCACTTTCACCTGCGCCAGCGTCAGGTTTTCGATGATCGACAGGTGGGGAAACAGCTCGAAGTGTTGGAATACCATGCCCACGCGGGAACGCAGTTTCGCCAGATCGGTTTTTTTGTCGTTCACAATAATGCCGTTAACGGTAATTTCGCCTTTTTGCACCGGCTCCAGACCATTGACGGTCTTAATCAGCGTGGATTTACCGGAACCCGATGGCCCGCAGACTACCACCACCTCACCTTTTTTCACTTCTGTTGAACAATCGGTCAGCACCTGAAAGTGACCATACCATTTTGAAACATTTTTCAGGGTAATCATTAAACTGTCCTTTTCTTCAAATAGCTGACCAGCAACGACGCGCTCAGGCTGATAACAAAATAAACGGCGCCGGCGAACAGAATCATTTCGACCTGAGTACCGTCACGCTCGCCGATAGTCGACGCGGTGCGGAAGAAGTCCGCCAGGCTGAGTACATAAACTAAAGAGGTGTCCTGAAATAGCACGATGCCCTGCGTAAGCAACAGCGGCACCATCGCCCGAAACGCCTGCGGCAGAATAATGAGCTTCATCGACTGCCAGTGGGTCATCCCCAGCGCCAGCGCGGCGCTGGACTGCCCGCGGGAAATACTTTGAATACCGGCGCGAATAATCTCGGAATAGTAGGCCGCTTCAAACATGGAGAATGCCACCATCGCGGAGATCAGGCGGATATCGGTTTTCGGCGATAGTCCCAGCACGTTTTGCAGAAAGCCGGGTACAATCAGATAGAACCACAGCAAGACCATCACCAACGGGATGGAACGGAAAACGTTAACATACGCTTTAGCAAACCAGGCGATAGGGGCAAAGCTTGAGAGGCGCATGACGGCCAGAATGGTTCCCCAGACTATCCCCACGATAACGGCGGTGACGGTGATCTTCAGCGTGATGACCAACCCGGCCAGTAGGTAAGGCAGTGAGGGGATAATCGAACTCCAGTCAAATTCGTACATTATTTGCTCCCCACGTTGCCCGGCAGGCGGACTTTGCGTTCAACCAGGCTCATGACCAGCATGATAACGGCGTTAATCAGCACATAGGCCAGCGTAATGGCGGTGAAGGATTCCCAGGCGTGCGCCGAGTAATCCAACAGTTTGCCTGCCTGCGCCGCCATATCCACCAGGCCGATGGTTGAGGCAATAGCCGAGTTTTTCACCAGGTTCATCATCTCTGACGTCATTGGCGGTACGATAACGCGATAGGCATTCGGCAGCAGGACATAGCGATAAGCCTGCGGCAGCGTTAGCCCCATCGCCAACGCCGCGTTCTTCTGCCCGCGAGGCAGAGACTGAATCGCGGCGCGCACCTGTTCGCAAACGCGGGCGGCGGTAAACAGTCCCAGACAGATCATTGAGGAGAGGAAAAACTGAATATTGGGATCGAGTTCCGCCTTAAACCACATGCCAAGATCTTCCGGCAACAGTTCAGGCACCACCAGGTACCAGGTGAAGAATTGCACGATCAGCGGCACATTACGGAACAGTTCTACGTACAACGTGCCCAGTCCGGAGAGGAAACGGTTGGGAACGGTACGTAAAATGCCGAAAATAGATCCTACCAGGAAAGCGATAATCCAGGCGGTAATTGAAAGGGCGACGGTGACCTGAAAACCACTCCATAGCCAGCCGAGATAGGTGGTATTGCCGAAGGGGGCTTCCTGTAAAAAAATACCCCAGTTCCAGTCTATTGACATACATCTACTCCGAAAAAAAAGGGTAGCAGCGCTACCCTCGAAGATTGTTGCCCGGCGATTTGCGGCTTCAGGCCCGATGGGGAACGACCATCAGGCTTATAGTCTGTCCGTGCTGAGCGACAATCGAGAGGACAGGAGTCCCGTCCCATTTAGTTTTAGTTAGTTAAGCGCTTTATCATTCGGTGCTTTGAACAGGGCTTTCATCTCGTCAGACAACTCGAAATTCATGTTCAGGTTTTTCGGTGGGATCGGATTTTTAAACCACTTATCAAACCACTTTTCCGCTTCGCCGGAGGTTTGCGCCTGGGCGATGGTATCGTCCATCAGCTTTTTAAACTCAGGGTCGTTTTTACGCAGCATACAGCCGTAGGCTTCCTGGGACTGCGGTTTACCGACAATCTCCCAGTTATCCGGTTTCTTGGCTTTGGCGCGCTCGCCGGCCAGCAGCGCGTCATCCATCATAAAGGCGACGGCGCGACCGCTTTCCAGGGTGCGGAACGAGTCACCGTGGTCTTTCGCGCTAATAATACGCATCCCCATCTTTTGCTCTTCGTTAAGCTTATGCAGCAGAATTTCAGAGGTCGTCCCGGAGGTGACGACGACCGCTTTGCCTTTCAGATCCGGGAAATCTTTAATATCGCCGCCTTTTTTAGTCAGCAGTCGCGTCCCGACGACGAAAATCGTATCGGAGAAGGCGGCCTGTTTCTGGCGCTCAAGGTTGTTAGTCGTTGAACCACATTCAAAATCGAAGGTTCCGTTTTGCAACAGCGGAATACGGTTTTGCGAGGTGATCGGGATCAGCTTCACCTGCAGATCGGGCTTGTTAAGTTTCTTTTTTACCGCTTCCACAATGGCGTTGGAGTAGTCCTGGGAATAGCCGACCACTTTCTGCTGGTTGTCGTAATAAGAAAAGGGCACAGAAGATTCGCGATGCCCGACGACGATCACGCCATTTTTAGCGATCTTGTCCAGGGTGCTACCAGCGGCAGGCGCGCCATCTTCTGCGTGCGCAAGGCCCGCAGACAGTCCCATGACCAGCATTGCTGTGGTTAGCTTACGTAATTGCATATCCAACTCCTTTATCATCTGCGCCGTCGACGCATTGATAGCTATTGTGATGTTGTTATTGCCTGCAACTTGCGCGTGCAGTGTTATGTGTGTTTGTTAACATTTAGTGTGGCTTGTTGTAAATATTTTGCTGCGATATTGTTTATTTTTGCGAAGTGCGCCGCACCGTTCAGAGGCAAAAATCCTACATTGCACCGTTCAGGTGCTACCGATGATCGATTTTGGTGCGACCAGGTTGCACAAGCAGCCAGAACAGGTTTGCCATGTTTAACAAAGCAATAGACGTGCCAGAATGAGGGAAAAAGGAGGATTTTCAGGCCGGATAAATGAAGCGCTATCCGGCCTGGGGAGAGATTATTTCCGTCGTTGTCGCAGACTCATCACTACCGCGCCAAAAGCAAACAGCGCGGTCAGTACCCATAGCGGCCAGTTGCCGGTACGGGCATAGGGAGTTAAACCCGTGGTTGGCGTGACATTGGTGGTCAGTACCTGGCGTGTGAACTGAGGGATCATCGCCTGAATCTCGCCCTGAGGGCCAATCACCGCCGTAATACCGTTATTAGTACTGCGCAGCAACGGACGCGCCAGCTCCAGCGAACGCATCCGCGCCATCTGGAAATGTTGCCACGGGCCAATGGACTTACCAAACCAGGCGTCGTTAGAAATCGTCAGCAGATAGTCGGTGTCCGGGCGGAAGTTATCCCGCACCTGTTCGCCAAGAATAATTTCATAGCAGATTGCCGCCGTCAGCTTATAGTCGTGCGCATGTAACTGCGGCTGGATATAAGGGCCGCGGCTAAAGGAGGACATGGGCAGATCGAAGAACGGCGCCAGCGGACGCAGGATAGACTCCAGCGGAACGAACTCGCCAAAGGGCACAAGGTGATTTTTATTGTAGCGATTGGGCGAGTCATAACTGTATGGATTATCCTTGCCCAACGTAATAATCGTATTGTAGGTGTCGTATCGATTCTGTTTATTGAGACGCGCATCGACAATACCGGTGATCAGCGTGCTATTTTTTTCGCGTAACATCTCGTCCAGCGAACGAAGGAAAGGCTGCTGATTGATTTCGAGATCCGGAATCGCCGACTCAGGCCAGATAATAATCTGTGATTTGCCTAACTCTGGGCGAGTTTCGTTGAGATAAATTTTTAGCGTATTCAGTAGCTGGTTTTCGTCCCACTTCAGCGACTGCGGAATATCGCCCTGCACCAGCGATACCTGGGTCGCTTTGGTAGGTTCCAGCGTAAACCACTGGATATAACGTAGCGGAAAGGGCAAAGCAAACAGAATCACGGCGACAGCCAGCGGACGCCAGTTCCGCGTCGCCAGTGCCAGCGCTAACAGGCCGCTGACCATCATCAGCAGGAAGTTGATCGCTTCGACGCCCATTACCGGCGCCAGGCCTTTTAGCGGGCCGTCGACCTGACTATAGCCAAATTGCAGCCAGGGGAAGCCGGTCAGCACCCAGCCGCGTAAAAATTCGGTGATTTGCCATATTGCAGGCGCGGCGATAGCGACGCGCAGCCAGTTGGTTTTTGGCCACAGGCGCGACAAAATCCCGGCAAACAGTCCGGTATACAGCGAGAGATAAGCTGCAAGCAGCACCACCAGAAAAACGTTAACCGGGCCCGGCATGCCGCCAAACTGCGCGATACTGACATAAACCCAGTTAATCCCGCTACCGAAAAGTCCGAGTCCCCAGCAATAGCCGATGGCGGCAGACTGGAGCGGGCGGCGATTAAACGTTAAGGCCTGCAGCCCGATAAGCGACACTATCGCTGCGGGCCAGACGTCATACGGAGAGAAAGCCAGTGTTCCGCAGGCGCCGAATAATAACGCCAGCAGCAGGCGAATACGCTGGCGTTCAATTAACGAGGCAAATGCCATTTTTAGTCCACTATTGCTGTTATTCGTCCAGTTTTGGCTGGGGCGAGTCATCCGGGATCCTGACATGCACCTGAATAATACGACGACTATCGGCCATCGCCACTTTGAACTGGTAACCATCAATGTCAATGGTTTCGCCGCGGGCCGGTAAATGGCCGAACGCCTGCATCACCAGCCCGCCGATGGTATCGACCTCTTCATCGCTGAAGTGGGTGCCGAAAGCGTCATTGAAGTCTTCAATCGACGCCAGCGCGCGAATCGTCCAGGTATGGCGGCTAAGCTGACGGAAGTCGATATCGTCTTCTTCGTCATACTCATCTTCAATTTCACCGACAATCAGTTCGAGGATGTCTTCGATAGTCACAAGGCCGGAAACGCCGCCAAACTCATCGATAACGATGGCCATATGGTAGCGCTGGGAGCGGAATTCCTTGAGCATACGGTCAACCCGTTTGCTTTCCGGTACGACAACCGCGGTGCGTAACACTTTGTCCATGCTGAAGGCTTCGGCATCGCTGCGCATAAACGGCAGCAAATCTTTGGCCATCAGAATCCCTTCAATGTGATCTTTATCTTCGCTGATCACCGGAAAACGCGAGTGGGCGGACTCGATGATAACATCGAGACATTCGTCCAGCGTCTGGTTGCGTTTCAGGGTAATCATCTGGGAGCGCGGGATCATAATATCGCGAACGCGCTGGTCGGCGATGTCCATTACGCCTTCGAGCATATCGCGCGTATCTTCATCGATAAGCTCGTTCTGCCCGGAATCACGGATCAGCGCCAGCAACTCATCACGGTTTTTAGGTTCACCGTGGAAAAGCTGGCTGAGTAGCAGGGAAAAAAATCCCTTTTTACTGTTTACTGTGTCACTACTGTGTGAATTGTCGTCGCTCATGGCGTCGTATGGGTTCTCATGTTAGTTAATACAAAGCTCGTCATGCGTATACTCAGCTGTGACGGCATGTTTTGCCTGATGGCGCTACGCTTATCAGACCTACAAAAGGCATGAATGTAGGCCGGATAAGGCGCAAGCGCCGCCATCCGGCAAGCTACTATTCTGCAATCTTCTCGGCAATGTACGGATCCTCATAGCCCATAGCAAGCATAATCTCCGTTTCGAGAGACTCCATCTCTTCCGCTTCGTCATCGTCGATATGATCGTAACCCAGCAAATGCAGGCTACCGTGTACGACCATGTGCGCCCAGTGCGCCTCCAGCGGCTTGCTCTGTTCCTGCGCTTCCTGCTCCACGACCTGACGGCAAATAATCAGATCGCCCAGTAGCGGCATTTCAATGCCGGGGGGCGCTTCAAACGGGAAGGAGAGAACATTAGTGGGTTTATCTTTCCCGCGGTACGTCAAATTAAGGTCGTGGCTTTCGGCCTCATCCACCAGACGGATTGTGACTTCCGCCTCTTCCTGAAACTGCGGAATAACGCCGTCCAGCCAGCGTTGAAACTGAGCTTCATCCGGCAGGCCCGCGTGGTTTTCACAGGCCAACTGTAAATCGAGGATCACCTGGCTCATTTCTGTTCCTGCTCCTGGGCTTCACGCTTACGCTCTGCCGCCAACGCCGCTTTGCGTTTTTGTTCGGCCTCTTCCCAGGCTTCATAGGCGTTAACAATGCGGGCAACGACCGGATGGCGCACCACGTCTTCGCTGTGGAAGAAGTTGAAACTGATTTCATCGACTTCCGCCAGCACTTCAATGGCATGACGCAAGCCGGATTTGGTGTTGCGTGGCAGGTCAATCTGCGTCACGTCGCCGGTGATCACCGCTTTCGAGTTAAAGCCGATACGCGTCAGGAACATCTTCATTTGTTCGATAGTGGTGTTCTGGCTTTCATCCAGAATGATAAAGGCGTCGTTTAATGTGCGTCCGCGCATATAGGCCAGCGGCGCGACTTCAATCACATTGCGCTCAATCAGCTTCTCGACTTTTTCAAAGCCGAGCATTTCGAACAGCGCGTCATACAGCGGACGCAGGTACGGGTCCACCTTCTGACTTAAATCGCCTGGCAGAAAGCCGAGTTTTTCGCCCGCTTCCACCGCCGGACGGGTCAGTAGAATACGGCGAATCTCCTGGCGCTCCAGGGCGTCTACCGCAGCGGCGACCGCAAGATAAGTTTTACCGGTACCCGCCGGGCCGACGCCAAAGGTAATATCATGATCGAGAATATTGGCGATGTACTGCGCCTGGTTCGGGGTACGCGGTTTAATCACGCCGCGCTTGGTTTTGATATTAATAGCTTTGCCATAGTCAGGCACGCTTTCCGCGCTCTGTTCCAGCACCCGCGCTTCTTTGATCGCCAGATGAATTTGTTCCGGTTCGATATCCTGAGTCTGGCCGCGCATCGGTGCGGTATCGACATACAGACTTCGCAAAATATCTGTCGCCGCGGTCACGCAAATCGGACGACCGGTCAGTTTAAAGTGATTGTCACGGCGGTTGATTTCAATACCGAGACGACGTTCGAGCTGTTTAATATTGTCATCAAACGGCCCGCAAAGGCTCAACAGACGGGCGTTGTCTGCGGGCTCAAGGGTAATTTCGCGAGTGTCTATATTCAAACTGTTCCTCTTGTGTCTGTATCGCCGGACGCTGAACATTTACCGGCATCTAAGGAAATTATTCACGCCATAGGGAAAAGGCGCAAGCATTGCAATGAAGATGGGGATGAAGAGGGAAAATTGCAAGGCCCGTCGGGCGACAGGCCATGACCAGGAAGCCCGACAGGCGTAGCGCCATCGGGCATTATTGCCTTTCCTGCAGGATTAAGGCTGGTAGAATCCTACGCCCAGCTCATTTTCTTTACGGGTACGGGCAATGACGGACTCCGGCGTTTCGGCGACGCGCAGACCCATTTCATCTTCGGTACGCACCACTTTTCCGCGCAGGGAGTTCGGATAGACGTCAGTAATTTCCACATCGACAAACTTACCAATCATCTCCGGCGTGCCTTCAAAGTTCACCACCCGATTGTTTTCGGTACGGCCAGACAGTTCCATAATGTTTTTACGTGACGTGCCTTCCACCAGAATGCGCTGTGTCGTGCCGAGCATACGGCGGCTCCATGCCATCGCCTGCTGGTTGATACGCTCTTGCAGAATATACAGACGCTGCTTCTTCTCTTCTTCCGGTACGTCATCAACCATATCGGCAGCCGGCGTTCCCGGACGCGCAGAGAAGATAAAGCTGTAGCTCATATCAAAGTTGACGTCAGCGATAAGCTTCATGGTTTTTTCGAAATCATCGGTAGTTTCGCCTGGGAAACCGACGATAAAGTCAGAGCTTATCTGAATGTCCGGCCGCGCCGCGCGCAGTTTACGGATGATTGCTTTATATTCCAGCGCAGTGTGGGTGCGCCCCATCAGATTCAACACGCGATCGGAACCGCTCTGTACCGGCAGATGCAGGAAACTGACCAGCTCCGGCGTATCGCGGTACACCTCGATAATATCGTCGGTGAACTCAATCGGATGGCTGGTGGTAAAGCGAATACGGTCAATGCCGTCGATGGCGGCAACCAGACGCAGCAGATCGGCAAAGGTACCGGTGGTGCCGTCGTAGTTTTCTCCGCGCCAGGCGTTAACGTTCTGGCCCAGCAGGTTGACCTCACGCACGCCCTGCGCCGCTAGCTGGGCGATTTCGAACAGGATATCGTCTGAGGGACGGCTGACTTCTTCACCGCGGGTATACGGTACCACGCAGTAAGTACAATATTTATTGCAGCCTTCCATGATAGAAACGAAAGCGGTCGGGCCTTCGGCGCGCGGTTCCGGCAAACGGTCGAACTTCTCGATTTCCGGGAAGCTGATATCGACCACCGGGCTGCGGTCGCCACGCACGGAGTTAATCATCTCCGGCAGGCGGTGTAAGGTTTGCGGGCCAAAAATAATGTCGACGTAATGGGCGCGTTGACGAATGTGCTCGCCTTCCTGGGAAGCCACGCAGCCGCCGACGCCGATAATCAGATCGGGATTTTTCTCTTTTAACAGTCTCCAGCGACCTAATTGATGGAAGACTTTTTCCTGAGCCTTCTCGCGGATTGAGCAGGTATTCAACAGCAGCACATCCGCCTCTTCCGCCACGTCGGTCAGTTGATAGCCGTGGGTGGCGTCCAGCAGATCGGCCATCTTCGATGAATCGTACTCGTTCATCTGACAGCCCCAGGTTTTAATATGGAGTTTTTTAGTCATCGACTTGCTCTTGCGAAATAGTGGCTGAAAAGCAGGGCGCATAGTGTAATGCTTTGGCGCGGTTGTGACCAGTATGACTGACGTCAGCCCTAATGGGTAAAAAATCCTGTAAACTTGTCTAAAACGTAACAGGATGAATGACCATGACAAATCAACCAACGGAAATTGCCATTGTCGGCGGGGGAATGGTCGGCGGCGCGCTGGCGCTGGGTCTGGCGCAGCAAGGGTTTACGGTGATGGTAATAGAACATGCCGCGCCTGCGCCGTTTGTGGCGGACAGCCAGCCTGACGTGCGGATTTCGGCCATTAGCGCGGCATCCGTGGCGCTGCTCAAGGGACTGGGCGTTTGGGAGGCGGTGCAGGGGATGCGTAGCCATCCTTATCGGCGACTGGAGACCTGGGAGTGGGAAAACGCCCATGTGGTGTTCGACGCCGCTGAACTCAAGCTGCCGCTGTTAGGCTATATGGTAGAGAACAACGTCCTGCAACAGGCGCTATGGCAGGCGCTGGAAGCGCACCCCGGCGTGACGCTGCGCGTTCCGGCTTCACTGGCGGCATTGCAACGCCGCCACGATGGTTATGCGCTGGAACTGGCCGACGGCGAATGGGTAACGCCGAAGTTAGTGATTGGCGCCGACGGCGCGAATTCGCAGGTTCGGCAAATGGCGGGAATTGGCATTCATGCCTGGCAATATGCGCAGTCGTGTATGCTTATCACCGTCAAGTGTGAAAATGCGCCAGGCGACAGCACCTGGCAGCAGTTTACGCCAACGGGGCCGCGCGCTTTTTTGCCGCTGTTCGACGATTGGGCGTCGCTGGTGTGGTATGACGCTCCGGCACGTATTCGCCAGCTGCAGGGTTTATCGATGACGCAATTGCAGGTGGAAATTAACCAGCACTTTCCGGCGCGTCTGGGGGCGGTGATGCCTGTCGCGGCGGGCGCGTTTCCGCTAACCCGTCGTCACGCGTTGCAGTATGCGCAACCGGGGCTGGCGCTGGTAGGCGACGCGGCGCATACCATTCATCCGCTGGCCGGGCAGGGCGTCAACCTGGGGTATCGGGATGTTGATGCGTTGATTGATGTGCTGGCGAGTGCCCGTAGCTATGGCGAGTCCTGGGCCAGCCATTCGGTGTTGAAACGCTATCAGACGCGGCGCATGGCAGATAATTTTATGATGCAAAGTGGAATGGATCTGTTTTATGCCGGGTTCAGCAATGAACTGCCGCCGCTGCGTATTTTACGCAATATGGGGCTGATGGCGGCGCAGCGCGCAGGCGTGCTAAAACGTCAGGCGCTGAAGTATGCGTTGGGGTTGTAGTTTGTGTTATGCCGGGTGGCGGATACCTTACCCGGCCTGTATTCGCCCGTAGGCCTGATAAGCGTAGCGCCATCAGGCAGTCCGAATTGCCAGAAAAGCAAAAAGCTCGCCGAAGCGAGCTTTTTAAAGGTGGCTGGGGTACGAGGATTCGAACCTCGGAATGCCGGAATCAGAATCCGGTGCCTTACCGCTTGGCGATACCCCAATTGTCGTACTTCTTGCGCTCATTAGCAGAGCGTCTTTAAAACTGGCTGGGGTACGAGGATTCGAACCTCGGAATGCCGGAATCAGAATCCGGTGCCTTACCGCTTGGCGATACCCCAACAAATTATTTTCGAACCGGTCGAATACCTCGACGTGTTCTGAATATGGTGGCTACGACGGGATTCGAACCTGTGACCCCATCATTATGAGTGATGTGCTCTAACCAACTGAGCTACGTAGCCAGATGATTTCTTCGATGGCTGGGGTACCTGGATTCGAACCAGGGAATGCCGGTATCAAAAACCGGTGCCTTACCGCTTGGCGATACCCCAATACCGTCGCGGTGAACCGCAAACTCGAAGAAATATGGCTGGGGTACCTGGATTCGAACCAGGGAATGCCGGTATCAAAAACCGGTGCCTTACCGCTTGGCGATACCCCATCCGTACAACGCTTATCGGTGAATGGTGCGGGAGGCGAGACTTGAACTCGCACACCTTGCGGCGCCAGAACCTAAATCTGGTGCGTCTACCAATTTCGCCACTCCCGCAAAAAAGATGGTGGCTACGACGGGATTCGAACCTGTGACCCCATCATTATGAGTGATGTGCTCTAACCAACTGAGCTACGTAGCCATCTTTTTTTCGCGTTACCTTATCAGCGTTGCGGGGCGCATTATGCGTATTGAGCCTTGAAGCGTCAACCTCTTTTTCATCGAAAAACGTCGGAAAGTGTCTGTTTGGTTAGGTTGCGAACAGCGTGGCGCAATATTCGGCAATTATTGGTTATTAATCGTTTTTCCGAAAGTGGTTTGCTATAAAAAAAGAGCCACTAAGGGCTCTTTCGTCATCGTTAATTTACTGGTACGCCGACTGATGCACGCCGACCGCGCGGCCTGACGGGTCATCCATCGTTTTGAATGCTTCATCCCACTCAATGGCTTTGGCGGAAGAACAGGCCACGGACGGGCCGCCGGGTACGCATTCCGCCGCGCTCGGCACCGGGAACAATTCTTCAAAAATTTCCCGGTACAAGTACGCCTCTTTAGACGACGGCGTGTTGTATGGAAAGCGGAAGCGGGCGGTTTCCAGTTGTTGATCGGAAATCTGTTTCGCCGCCACTTCTTTCAGCGTATCGATCCAGCTGTAGCCTACGCCGTCAGAGAACTGCTCTTTCTGACGCCACGCGACGCTTGCTGGCAGATAAGACTCGAAGCACTCGCGCAGCACGTGTTTTTCCATCTTGCCGTTGCCGCACATTTTATCCTGTGGGTTGATACGCATCGCCACGTCGAGGAATTTTTTATCCAGGAACGGTACGCGCGCTTCCACGCCCCAGGCGGACATCGCTTTGTTGGCGCGGGCGCAGTCATACATATGCAGCGCCTGTAGCTTACGGACCGTCTCTTCATGTAACTCTTTGGCGTTCGGCGCTTTATGGAAGTACAGGTAGCCGCCAAACACCTCATCGGAACCTTCGCCGGAGAGCACCATTTTGATGCCCATCGCTTTGATCTTACGCGACATCAGATACATTGGCGTTGAGGCGCGGATAGTGGTCACGTCATAGGTTTCAATGTGATAGATAACATCACGAATGGCATCAAGGCCTTCCTGCACGGTGAAGTGAATTTCATGGTGCACGGTGCCGAGGTGGTTAGCCACTTCCTGGGCCGCCTTCAGGTCAGGCGAACCTTCCAGACCGACCGCAAAAGAGTGCAACTGTGGCCACCAGGCTTCGGAGCGCTCCTGATCTTCGACGCGACGGGCGGCGAATTTTTTGGTGATTGCCGAAATAACCGACGAGTCCAGACCGCCGGAGAGCAGCACGCCATAGGGCACGTCGGACATCAGGTGGCTTTTCACGGATTCTTCCAGCGCCTGGCGCAGCGCGTTTTTGTCGGTGACGTTGTCTTTTACCGCATCGTAATCGAACCAGTCGCGCTGATAGTACTGACGAATTTCGCCGTCTTTGCTCCACAGGTAGCTGCCCGCCGGGAACTCTTTAATGGTGCGGCAGACCGGGGTCAGCGCTTTCATTTCTGACGCTACGTAGAAGTTGCCGAATTCGTCATAGCCCATATAGAGCGGAATAATACCGATATGGTCACGACCAATCAGATAAGCGTCTTTTTCGCTGTTATACAGGGCGAAGGCGAACATCCCCTGTAAATCGTCAAGGAAATCCGGCCCTTTTTCCTGATATAGCGCGAGAATAACTTCGCAGTCGGAGCCTGTCTGGAACGCGTAACGATCGCCATACTCCGCGCGTAACGTTTGATGGTTATAAATTTCACCGTTCACCGCCAGTACGTGGGTTTTTCTGGCGTTATACAGGGGCTGGGCGCCAGCGTTAACATCAACAATCGACAAGCGTTCATGTGCGAGAATCGCGTTATCGCAAGCGTAGATGCCGGACCAGTCCGGGCCGCGATGGCGCATCAGGCGTGACAGTTCAAGGGCTTTTTTACGCAGTTCCGCTGCATCTGTTTTGATATCGAATACGCCGAAAATAGAACACATAGCCTTCTCCGTTAATCTGTTGCGTCGTACTTTTTGTATTTGCTTGACTAAAAAATGCCGCAAAGGCGTGGAAGGCGCAAGGGGATTACGGTCTGAAAAATGAAAAATGCAATCGTCATTGTTGATTAGTGAAAAATGATTACGTATTGCGCGGATTTATTGATGGATCTTCAGTTTTATCGTGGTTTAATTGAATTATGTTTTTCCTGATGACGTTTCGCTTATCAGGCCTACAATGTTGTTCGAACCGTAGGCCTGAAAGCGGCGCGTCATCGGGTAGGGGACAGGTTTAGATAACGTCTATCTCGGCGACGGAAGGGTAAATCCAGCTTGGGCGGAACGGCATACTGTCAATATCATTGATTGTTGATACGCCTGAAAGCACCAGAATGGTCTCCAGACCGGCCTGGAACCCCGCCAGAATGTCGGTGCGCAGGTTGTCGCCGACGATAACGGTCTCTTCCGAGTGCGCCTGCATTTTGTTTAACGCCGCGCGGATGATCCACGGGCTGGGTTTGCCGACATAAAACGGCTTCCTGCCGGAAATTTTTTCAATGCCTGCGCACAGCGCGCCGCAGGCCGGATAAAAGCCGCGACCGTGAGTATCCGGGTTGGTGGCGATAAAGCGCGCGCCATTGGCGACGAAAAATGCCGCTTTATGCATCATGTCCCAGTTGTAGGAGCGGGTCTCTCCAACGATGACAAAATCAGGGTTCACATCGGTAATAGTAAAACCCGCTTTATAGAGCTCGTGAATGAGCGCGCCTTCGCCCACGACATACGCTTTCTTACCTTCCTGACGGCGCAGAAAATCGGCTGTCGCCATTGCTGACGTATAAAACACGCTGTCCGGCACGTTAACGCCAGCGGTAGCAAAACGGTTCGCCAGATCCTGGCCGGTTTGCGACGGGTAATTGGTCAGCAGCACCAGCGGCAGACCTTTTTCCAGAATCCCCGTCAGAAATTCCGCCGCACCGGGTACGGCTACGTTGTCGTGCATCAGCACGCCGTCGATATCGCAGATTACATTCTTGATGGTCATGAACTACCCAGGGAATTTGTGAATAATCCGATACTATAAGAGCGCATCAACTTTCCAGCAAACGTTGCAGCAATGTTCCGTTGAGCATGGCGCGTTTAACTAAGGCAAATGCGCCGATAGCAGAACGGTGATCCAGCGTGGAGCGTACCACCGGCAAATTTTTGCGAAAGGCCTTTAACGCCTGCGTATTGATACAGCTTTCGATAGCGGGCAACAGGACTTTATCGGCTTCAATGATCTCGCCGGCAATGACGATTTTTTGCGGATTAAACAGGTTGATAGCAATGGCGATCGTTTTGCCCAAATGGCGACCAACATGCTCAATGACTTCCGAGGCCAGGCTGTCGCCCCGGTTTGCCGCCTTACAGATGGTTTTAATCGTGCAGTCGTCAAGCGGAACACGGCTTTGATACCCTTGTTTAAGCAAATTCAGCACCCGTTGTTCAATCGCCGCATTGGCGGCAATGGTTTCCAGACAGCCGAAATTACCGCAGTGGCAGCGCTCGCCCAGCGGCTCCACCTGAATATGCCCAATTTCACCGACGTTGCCGTTACGGCCAATGAAGATGCGTCCGTTGGAGATAATCCCGGCGCCTGTACCACGATGAACGCGCACCAGAATCGAGTCCTCGCAATCCTGACTGGCGCCGAAGTAGTGTTCCGCCAGCGCCAGGCTACGGATATCGTGTCCCACGAAACAGGTAACGTGAAACCGTTTTTCCAGCGCTTCGACCAGTCCCCAGTTTTCAACCTGAATGTGCGGCATGTAACGAATCACGCCGCTTTCCGGATCGACAAGCCCTGGCAGGATCACCGAGATAGCGATCAATTCACGAATTTTACGCTGACAGCTATCAATAAAGACGGCGATGGTGTTGAGCAGCGCATGTTCCAGCGTCTCCTGGGTGCGCTCCGGTAGCGGATAATGCTCCTCAGCGACCACTTTACTGCTCAGATCGTAGAGCGTTAAAGTGGTGTCATGACGGCCCAGGCGAACGCCAATGGCATGGAAGTTACGGGTTTCCGTGACGATAGAGATAGCGCGGCGGCCTCCGGTAGAGGCCTGCTGATCGACTTCTTTGATCAGCCCGCGTTCAATGAGTTGACGCGTAATTTTCGTTACGCTGGCGGGGGCAAGCTGGCTTTGCTCGGCAATTTGTATGCGCGAGATAGGACCATGCTGGTCAATCAGGCGGTAAACGGCCGCGCTGTTAAGCTGTTTTACGAGATCAACGTTACCTATCTGAGCTTGTCCGCCTGGTGTCATATTCTCACTTACTCAAGTCAACGACCTCGTCACCATTAACGATGGTCTTGATAATTTTAAAATCGTGGGTGAACGCGGTCAGGTTGGCGACTTTACCCGGCGCAATGCTACCGAGATGTTTATCAACGCCGATAGCGCGTGCCGGATAGAGCGTTGCCATGCGCAGCACTTCATCCAGCGCGATGCCGCAATGCGCGACCAGGTTGCGTACGCCTTCAATCATGGTTAAGGACGAACCGCTCAACGTACCGTTTTCATCCACACACAGTCCATTGCGGTAGTATATTGTTTTACCTGCGAAAATGAACTGCTCAATATTGGCCCCCGCCGGTGCGGTGGCGTCTGTCACCAGACAAAGTTTGTCGCCTTTCAGGCGTTTGGCATTGCGAATGTTGGCGTAGTCGACATGCAGACCATCGGCGATAACGCCGCAATAAATATCCGCTTCGTCCAGAACAGCGCCAGCAAGGCCCGGCTCACGCCCTGTAATGTACGGCATCGCATTAAACAGGTGAGTCGCAAAGGTAATCCCGGCGCGGAAGCCCGCTTTTGCCTCTTTTAACGTCGCGTTGGAGTGACCTGCGGAAACCACAATGCCCGCATTCGCCAGTTTAGCGATTACGTCGGCAGGCACCATTTCCGGCGCGAGTGTAACTTTGGTGATGACGTCGGCATTATCGCATAAGAAATCGACCAGCGCAGCGTCTGGTTTACGCACGAAATCAGGATTATGGGTGCCTTTTTTTACCAGATTAAGCCAGGGGCCTTCCAGGTGGAGACCCAGCGCCTGGTGCGGATGTTTTTCCAGGTATTCGCGCATGACGCGAATGCCCTGTTTCATCAATTCGTCGCTGGTAGTGATAAGCGTTGGCAGAAAGTTAGTACAGCCCGATTTTTCATTGGCTTTCTGCATAATTTCCAGCGTTTCAACGCTGACGGCTTCTGCGGTATCGTTAAACTGCACGCCGCCGCAGCCGTTTAGCTGCACATCAATAAAACCGGGGGAGAGAATGGCCCCATTCAATGAGCGTTGTTCTATTCCCGGCGGCAGTTCGGCCATCGGACAAACGCGGTCAATCAGGCCATTAGCGACAACAAGCGCATGGTCATCAAGAATTTCGTGACCGGTAAAGATCCGGCCCTGGGTTAAAGCATACATTCCGACCCCCGATATCAAAAATTTACCGCCCCACATTGACTGGCGGGGCGGAGACAACATTACAGACCTTTAATATTTTCTGCTTCTAATTCATTGAAATATTTCAATGTTTTAACTTTAAGTTCCATTGTGGACGGCTCATCGCATACCACAACCGCTTTCGGATGGAGTTGCAGGCAGCTAATGGTCCACATGTGGTTGACGTTGCCTTCAACCGCCGCCTGCAGCGCCTGGGCTTTCTGATGGCCCAGCACCAGAATCATCACTTCTTCCGCATCCAGCAGCGTGCCTACACCTACCGTCAGCGCGTATTTCGGCACCTGGTTTACGTCGCCGTCAAAGAAGCGGGAGTTCGCTACGCGAGTATCATGGGTTAACGTTTTGATACGGGTACGGGAAGCCAGGGAAGACGCCGGTTCGTTAAAGGCGATGTGACCGTCGTTGCCGACGCCGCCCATAAACAGATGGATTTTACCGTAAGAACGAATTTTTTCTTCATATTGACGGCATTCCGCATCGATATCCGGTGCGTTACCGTTGAGAAGATTGATGTTTTCTGCTGGAATATCAACGTGATCGAAAAAGTTACGATGCATAAAGCTGTGGTAGCTTTCCGGGTGCTCTTTCGGCAGGCCAACATATTCGTCCATATTAAAGGTGACCACATGCTTAAAGCTGACCTCGCCCGCTTTGTGCATCTCAACCAGCGCTTTGTACGCCGTTAGCGGCGTGCCGCCGGTAGGCAGTCCAAGGACAAACGGACGATCGGCGGTCGGTTTGAACGCATTAATACGGTTAACGATATGGCGAGCGGCCCATTTGCCAACCTGTTCTGCGGTACTCAGGGGGATCAGTCTCATTCTTCACCTCGATAATCAATGTCAAAATTTGGCGGATCGTATTAAGCGTAACCTGGATATCCAGGGTTCGTGTTCAATCCGTCCTGATTTTTTGAATCATAAAATAAGTTTTCCGTGTTAGCCAGTGGATGGTGGGGGTGATTACGATATTTAGTGATTATAATCACAAAAAACACCCGTTTAATTTGCGAGGCGAATTAATTTTCCACACACTCTGCAGAAGATGATCTCACCGTTCGATTACAGAACATCACGTTTTTAACGTTTGCAGCACAATAAAAAACGGCTTCAAAGAAGCCATATCGGCGTCTCGTAGGGGGAATAAGATGAATATTTTAGGTTTTTTCCAGCGGCTGGGTAGGGCGTTGCAGCTCCCTATCGCCGTGTTGCCGGTGGCAGCGTTGTTGCTGCGATTCGGCCAACCAGATTTGCTGAATATGCCGTTTATCGCGCAAGCGGGCGGGTCTATTTTCGATAACCTGGCGCTGGTTTTCGCTATCGGCGTGGCCTCCAGTTGGTCTAAAGATAGCGCGGGCGCGGCAGCACTGGCGGGAGCCGTGGGTTACTTCGTCATGACCAAAGCGATGGTGACGATTAACCCGGAAATCAACATGGGCGTGCTGGCGGGGATTATTACCGGTCTGGTCGGCGGCGCGGTTTATAATCGTTGGTCTGGTATCAAACTGCCTGATTTTCTCAGTTTCTTCGGTGGAAAACGTTTTGTGCCGATCGCAACGGGCTTTTTCTGTCTGGTGCTGGCCGCTATTTTCGGTTACGTCTGGCCGCCGGTACAGCATGGCATCCATGCGGGCGGTGAATGGATCGTTTCCGCAGGCGCGCTGGGTTCCGGTATCTTTGGCTTCATCAACCGTCTGCTGATCCCCACCGGTCTGCATCAGGTACTGAACACCATCGCCTGGTTCCAGATTGGCGAATTCACCAATGCCGCAGGCACTGTATTCCACGGCGACATCAACCGCTTCTATGCTGGCGACGGCACGGCGGGGATGTTTATGTCCGGCTTCTTCCCGATCATGATGTTTGGCCTGCCGGGCGCCGCTCTGGCGATGTATTTCGCCGCGCCGAAAGAACGTCGTCCGATGGTGGGCGGTATGCTGCTGTCTGTTGCGATCACCGCGTTTCTGACCGGCGTAACCGAGCCGCTGGAATTCCTGTTTATGTTCCTGGCGCCGCTGCTGTACCTCCTGCACGCCATTTTGACCGGTATCAGCCTGTTCGTCGCGACGTTGCTGGGTATCCATGCGGGCTTCTCTTTCTCGGCAGGCGCGATCGACTATGTTCTGATGTATAACCTGCCAGCGGCCAGCAATAACGTCTGGATGTTGCTGGTGATGGGCGTTGTATTCTTTATCATCTACTTCCTGCTGTTCAGCGCGGTTATTCGTATGTTTAACCTGAAAACGCCGGGCCGCGAAGATAAAGTTGATGAGATGGTAACGGAAGAAGCCAACAGCAACACCGAAGAAGGGTTAACGCAACTGGCGACCAGCTATATTGCTGCGGTTGGCGGTACGGACAACCTGAAAGCGATCGATGCGTGTATTACCCGTCTGCGCCTGACCGTGAACGACTCTGCTCGCGTCAACGATGCGGCCTGCAAACGCCTCGGCGCTTCCGGCGTGGTGAAACTGAACAAACAGACCATTCAGGTTATTGTCGGCGCGAAAGCGGAATCGATTGGCGATGAAATGAAGAAAGTGGTGGCGCGGGGGCCGGTCGCGGCAGCGTCTGCTGATGCGGCTCACGTTGCGACACCTGCTCCGGCGGCCAAACCCCAGGCGGTGCCGAATGCGGTGACTATCGCTGAACTGGTCTCTCCGATTACCGGTGAGGTAGTGGCGCTGGATCAGGTACCGGATGAAGCGTTTGCCAGCAAAGCGGTCGGCGACGGCGTGGCGGTGAAACCCACCGATAAAACCGTGGTTTCTCCGGCGGCGGGTACTATCGTGAAAATCTTCAACACTAACCACGCGTTCTGTCTGGAAACCGAAAAAGGCGCGGAGATCGTTGTCCATATGGGTATCGATACCGTCGCGCTGAACGGTCAGGGCTTTAAGCGTCTGGTAGAAGAGGGTGCGGAAGTCACGGCGGGTCAGCCGGTGCTGGAACTGGATCTGGACTTCCTGAATGCCAATGCGCGTTCCATGATAAGCCCGGTTGTTTGCAGCAACAGCGATGACTTCAGCGCTCTGGTCATCAAAGCGGATGGTCACGTGGTAGCGGGTAAAACGCCACTGTACGAGATCAAGAGCAAATAATCGCTTCCTGGCCGGATAAGGCGTAAGACGCCATCCGGCGATATCACAGGAAACATAAGCGGCAGAGGGAAACCTTCGCCGCTTTTTTTTACCGCAATTAGCCCCAATATTTTCTGCAAAGCCACTTTTTAAGTAACTAAAGGTTGTCAGTCTGTCCGGCTTATAAGATCATATGCCGTTATACGTTGTTTACGCTTTGAGGAATCCACGATGAGTGAGGCTGAAGCCCGCCCGACTAACTTTATTCGTCAGATTATTGATGAAGATCTGGCGAGTGGTAAACATACCACTGTCCATACCCGTTTTCCGCCGGAGCCGAATGGCTATCTGCACATCGGCCACGCGAAATCTATCTGCCTGAACTTTGGCATCGCGCAAGATTATCAGGGCCAGTGCAACCTGCGTTTCGATGACACCAACCCGGTAAAAGAAGATATCGAGTACGTTGATTCGATCAAAAACGACGTCGAGTGGTTAGGCTTTCACTGGTCTGGCGATATTCGCTACTCCTCCGATTACTTTGACCAACTGCACGCCTATGCGGTCGAGCTGATCAATAAAGGCCTAGCCTACGTTGATGAGCTGACGCCGGAGCAGATCCGTGAATACCGCGGTACGCTGACCGCGCCGGGTAAAAACAGCCCGTTCCGCGATCGCAGCGTGGAAGAGAACCTCGCGCTATTTGAAAAAATGCGTACCGGCGGTTTTGAAGAGGGTAAAGCCTGTCTGCGCGCTAAAATCGACATGGCGTCGCCGTTTATCGTGATGCGCGATCCGGTGCTGTATCGCATTAAATTCGCCGAGCATCATCAGACTGGCAACAAGTGGTGCATCTATCCGATGTACGACTTTACTCATTGCATCAGCGATGCGCTGGAAGGCATTACTCATTCTCTGTGTACGCTGGAGTTCCAGGATAACCGTCGTCTGTACGACTGGGTGCTGGACAACATCACCATTCCGGTTCACCCGCGCCAGTACGAATTCTCGCGGCTGAATCTGGAATACACCGTGATGTCCAAGCGTAAGCTGAACCTGCTGGTGACCGACAAACACGTCGAAGGCTGGGATGATCCGCGTATGCCGACTATTTCCGGTCTGCGCCGTCGCGGCTATACCGCGGCTTCTATTCGTGAGTTCTGCAAACGCATCGGCGTCACCAAGCAGGACAACACCATTGAGATGGCGTCGCTGGAATCCTGCATTCGCGAAGATCTGAACGAAAACGCGCCGCGCGCGATGGCGGTAATCGATCCGGTAAAACTGGTTATCGAAAACTACCCGCAGGGCGAGAGCGAAATGGTTACCATGCCTAACCATCCGAATAAACCGGAGATGGGCAGCCGTGAAGTGCCGTTTAGCGGTGAGATCTGGATCGATCGCGCAGATTTCCGCGAAGAAGCGAACAAGCAGTACAAGCGTCTGGTGATGGGCAAAGAAGTGCGTCTGCGTAATGCCTACGTCATTAAAGCGGAGCGCGTAGAGAAGGATGCCGAAGGGAATATCACCACCATCTTCTGTACCTATGATGCCGATACGCTGAGTAAAGATCCGGCTGACGGGCGTAAAGTGAAAGGCGTAATCCACTGGGTTAGCGCAGCACATGCGCTGCCGATTGAAATTCGTCTCTACGACCGTCTGTTCAGCGTGCCGAATCCGGGCGCCGCGGAGGACTTCCTGTCTGTTATCAACCCCGAATCATTAGTGATTAAGCAGGGGTATGGCGAGCCGTCGCTGAAAGCGGCGGTAGCAGGAAAAGCTTTCCAGTTTGAACGTGAAGGCTACTTCTGCCTCGACAGCCGCTATGCAACGGCCGATAAGCTGGTCTTTAACCGCACCGTGGGCCTGCGTGATACCTGGGCGAAAGCGGGCGAGTAAGCACTGCGCCAACAGGCGAATGCTGTAAAAATACCTTGTCAACGCCGCGTTCTGCGGCGTTTTTTCTCTGCATTTCTAAGTCGATTCTCTTTTTTGCGAGGCGAATTAATTATTCTCTGAAAATTATTGATCTGATAAATGATTATTAATCTAAATGTTATAAGCGTCAGGTCAACAGGAGACAATTATTTTCATGCCTATGGAAAACAAGTCAATTTTCTTTCTGGCGGTCTGCTTCCCCCACCAGCAGTCGAATGTAACAGAAAGCAATTAAATATGTGCGGTTGCTCATATTATTACATACTGGTTACAGAAAGAGATTGATAATTCGCATCGCGAAAAATAGTCTATTTAACGTAGTAAATGAGGTTTCTCAGCGCTACTTTTTATTTTTATTTTTTCGCTGTTCGCTTTTGTCGGCAGCAATTTATACGTCAAAGAGGATTAACTTATGCGTACGTTTAGTGGCAAACGTAGTACGCTGGCTCTGGCTATCGCCGGTATCACAGCAATGTCGGGGTGGATCGTTGTTCCGCAGGCGCAAGCCTCCGGCTTTTTCGACGACTCCACGTTAACGGGCGGCATCTATTATTGGCAGCGTGAACGCGATCGCAAAGATGTGACCGACGGCGACAAATATAAAACTAACCTTTCTCATGCGACCTGGAACGCTAACCTGGATTTTCAGTCTGGTTACGCTGCGGATATGTTCGGTCTGGATATCGCGGCGTTTACCGCGATTGAAATGGCAGAAAACGGCGACAGCGGTCATCCAAACGAAATTGCCTTCTCGAAAAAGAATAAAGGCTACGACGAAGACTATTCCGGCGATAAGAGCGGTATCAGTCTTTATAAAGCCGCAGCGAAATTTAAATATGGCCCGGTCTGGGCGCGCGCCGGTTATATTCAGCCTACCGGTCAGACGCTGTTAGCGCCGCACTGGAGTTTTATGCCGGGTACCTATCAGGGTGCGGAAGCTGGCGCCAGTTTTGACTATGGCGATGCGGGCGCGTTAAGTTTTTCCTACATGTGGACTAACGAATATAAAGCGCCGTGGCATACCGAAATGGATAAGTTTTATCAGGCGGATAAAAAAACCAATGTAGATTATCTCCACTCCATCGGCGCGAAGTACGACTTCAAAAATGATCTGGTGCTGGAAGCGGCGTTTGGTCAGTCCGAAGGCTATGTCGATCAATATTTCGCGAAGGCCAGCTATAAATTTGATTTAGGCGGCAATCCGTTCACCACCAGTTACCAGTTCTACGGCGCGCGCGACAAAGTAGACGATCGCAGCGTGAATGATATTTACGACGGTACGGCCTGGCTGCAGGCGTTGACCTTCGGCTACAAAGTCGCGGAAGTGGTTGACCTGCGTCTGGAAGGCACCTGGGTGAAAGCGGACGGTCAGCAGGGCTATTTTCTGCAACGTATGACGCCAACCTACGCCTCTTCAAACGGTCGTCTGGATATCTGGTGGGATAACCGCTCCGACTTTAACGCTAACGGTGAAAAGGCGGTTTTCTTCGGCGCGATGTATGACCTGAAAAACTGGAATCTGCCGGGCTGGGCTGTGGGCGCGTCTTACGTTTACGCCTGGGATGCCAAACCGGCAACCTGGCAAAGTAACCCGGATGCTTACTACGACAAAAACCGCACTATCGAAGAGTCCTCATACAGTCTGGATGCGGTTTATACCCTGCAGGAGGGGCGTGCCAAAGGCACCATGTTCAAGCTGCACTTCACCGAATATGACAACCACTCCAATATTCCAAGCTGGGGCGGTGGTTACGGCAACATCTTCCAGGATGAGCGTGACGTGAAATTTATTGTTATTGCGCCATTCACTATTTTCTGATGTCAGATGCGGCAGGCTGCCGGTCTGCCGCGCTGTTGAGGAACGACCTATGAAAAAAATTTTACTCATCGCCAGCATGACCGCCGGTTTGACGGCCTGCGCGTCATCACCCGCGCCGGAAGAAGATAGTCGGCTGAAAGAGGCGTACAGCGCCTGTATCAATACCGCACAGGGCTCGCCTGAGAAGATAGAGGCCTGCCAAAGCGTACTGAATGTCCTTAAAAAAGACCGCAAACATCAGCAATTTGCTAACGAAGAAAGCGTGCGGGTACTGGACTATCAGCAGTGCATTCAGGCGACGCGCACGGGTAACGATCAGGCGGTCAAGGCTGACTGCGATAAGGTCTGGCAGGAAATTCGCAGTCATAATAACGTGCAATAAAACCCTGCCTTGCCACCCACGGGCGAATGTTTTCCGCCCGTGGTTTTTTCAGGCTTTATTTTCTGCCGCGATATAGCCGCGACTCAGACGTACAAACAGCATCGCCGTCGCGGCAAGTCCACATAACGCTGCGCACATCAGCCACCAGCCGGGCGAGCTTTTATCGCCGGTTAACTTTACCAGCGCGGTAGAGATGGCCGGCGTCAGGCCGCCAAAAATCGCCGTCGCCAGGCTAAAGGCCAGCGAGAAACCAACGGTACGCACATAGACTGGCATCACTTCGGTTAACGCCGCGACCATTGCGCCGTTATACATGCCAAAAAAGAAAGAGAACCACAGCAGTACCAGCGTCATGCGGGTAAAGTCGGGCGCGGCGGTCAGCCACTGCATGACGGGCCAGGTGGTGATCAGCGCCAGCAACGTAATGCCCATTAACACGGCGCGACGGCCAATCCGGTCGGAAATCGCGCCGCCAATGGGTAACCAGATAAAATTGGACACCCCCACTAACATGGTGACGATCAAACTGTCCCGCGCGCTGAGATTAAGCACGGTTCTGCCATAGGTCGGCGTATAAACGGTGATAAAATAAAACGTTGTGGTGGTCATCGCCACCAGCAGCGTTCCGGCCGTAATAATGCGCCAGTTTTTGGCGATAGTTGCAAAAATTTCCCTGGTGTCGGGGCGATGCTTGCGTTGTAAAAACGCTTCTGTTTCTTGTAATGAACGACGTAAAACAAAAATCAGCGGAATGATCATACAGCCGATAAAGAACGGAATTCGCCAGCCCCACTCCGATATCGCGTCGTGTCCCAGCGTGATATTCAGGCTATAACCAATCAACGCGGCAACAACGATCGCGACCTGCTGACTGGCGGATTGCCAGCTGGTATAAAACCCTTTATTGCCTGGCGTTGCGATTTCGGACAGATAGACCGAGACGCCGCCTAACTCAACGCCCGCAGAAAATCCTTGTAATAACCGGCCCAACAGCACCAACGCAGGCGCTGCCAGGCCGATCGTTTGGTAGCCGGGGACGAGGGCGATGAGCAACGTACCGCAGCCCATAATCGCCAGTGTCACCATCAGCCCTTTACGGCGTCCGATTCTGTCAATATAGGCGCCAAGCACAATCGCGCCGACGGGGCGCATTAAAAAACCGGAGCCAAAGACGGCAAAGGTCAACATTAATGAGGCAAATTCGCTTTCCGCCGGAAAAAACGTTCTGGCGATATAGGTGGCGTAAAATCCGAACAAGAAAAAATCAAACTGTTCAAGAAAATTGCCGCTTGTCACGCGCAGTATTGCGCCGAACGTGCCGGCGCGCGATGTTGCAGGTGTGTGTTGTGCCATAGGGTTTGCTCTCCACTGTCTTTATTGTTTTATGGGTAAGATGTTGCGGGTCAGTTGCCTGTATCCCCCGCATGTTTTCCGCGTCGCTTCTCAACTGCCCATTTGAGTAAGGCCGCGCAGCGGAAAAATCCGTGGGCGAATTTTCCGTAGGGAAGGGTGAGAAAGAGCGCCATCACCACGCCTAAATGGAGCGCCAGCAGTATGCCCATTCCGCTGGTGTCTCTGCCTGCCAGCAGCGCCAGCCCGGTCAGACTGGTTAAGAACAGCAGCAGAATAAAGCCGCGATCCATGGGTTTCTGGCGCGCATCGCCATGTAACGGCGACCGCCGCAGATTGAGCCACAGTAGCCCGGCCGGGCCGATAAGCAGACCGATACCGCCCAGCGTGCCGAGCATGACCGGCAGGCTAAAAAACGGGTAGGGCGCTTCCCAACCGGCGACGTAGTGATAGCCCGTCGCCACGACCGTGGCGGCAAAACAGAGCATAAAACCGTAAAAGGTAAAGTGATGAAAGCGACGGCGCAGCAGCGTGAACGCATCGTCCGCTTCGTTACAGCCTTTGCCGTGACCGCCGTCGAGATATTTCAGCGTTAACGCATTGTGCGACGCTTCCGCAATCTCTGCCGAACGCGGTACGCCCGGCGAGATCTCACGCCAGAAGCGAATTACGCCCGCCATAAGCAAACCGATTGCCAGCACAAAAACTGAGCCAAACATCCATGCCAGCAGGCTATGCGGAAAAATTTGATAGAAGTCACCGGCCAGCGGCGGATGAATCAGCGACCCTTTCAGCGCCATCGCCAGTAATAAAAAGAGCGTCAGACCGACTATCAGCGCCAGCGCGACGGTGATCCCCGCCCGACGGTATAACGCGCCAAAAGCGGCGGGCTGGGCATACTGTTGATACGTCTCCAGGCGGGCTTGCGCCATCGCTTTCGGCACGTTAATGGCAAATTCATGGGGCGGCGCGTACTGGCACGCGTGCAGGCAGGCGCCGCAGTTATGACATAAATTCGCCAGATAATGAATATCGGCTTTACCGAACTCGAGCCGCTGGGTCATCGCCGGAAATACCGCGCAAAAACCTTCGCAGTAGCGACACGCGTTACACACTTGCATGACGCGTTCGACCTCGGCTTCCGGTTCGGTAAGCACGGTGGCCTCAATGATTAATTTTTCAAGCTGTTTCATGCTGCGCCTCCTTGTGCGCCGCGCGGGCGGCTTCTATTCCCGCAATGCGGCCAAAGGTTGTGCCGATAGACATGCCTACGCCTGCGGTATACCCCTTGCCCAGAACATTTCCTGCCATCATCTCGCCGGCAACAAACAGGTTACGGCTTGGATGACCGGCAAAATGCACCGCGGCACGTTCATTGACTTTCAGACCCAGGTAGGTAAACGTGATGCCGGGTCGCAGCGCATAACCGTAGTAGGGCGGCGCATCAAGCGGGCGCGCCCAGTGGGTTTTCGCCGGCGTCAGGTTTTTGGTGGCGCAGTCATCAAGCAAGGTATGATCAAAATGACCGGGTTGGCAGGCCTGGTTATACTGCGTGACGGTATGGGTAAATTTTTCCGCGTCCAGCCCCAACTGGCAGGCCAGTTCAGCCAGCGTATTGGCCTGCGCGCCAGGAAAAACCGGCGGCATAAAGTGGCCGATGGCTTTACTGTCAATAATCGAATAGCCAATTTGTCCTGGCTGTTGAGCCACCAGCCGCCCCCAAATGGCGTAACGTTTCGGCCAGAAATCTTCGCCTTCATCATAAAAACGTTCGGCGTCGCGATTCACGACAATACCCAGCGATACGCAATCCACGCGAGTACAAATACCGCCGTCGTACAGCGGCGCCCTGGCATCAATCGCTACGCAGTGCGACTGGGACGGATCGCCAATGATATCCGCGCCGGCATCCATCATAAATTTGAGTAATACGCCCTGGTTAAAACGCGTGCCGCGAATCAGAAAATTATCCGCGGGCCATTCGCCGCGGGCGTTTTCTCCCCAGGCCTCCCGCAGCCATTCACGGTTTGATTCGAAACCGCCAGCCGCTAATACGCAGGCTTTGGCGGTAATCCGTTCGCTACCCGCCAGCGCTGCCACGAATTCGCCGTCATGAAGTTCAAGCGCGTGAACCGGCGTGTTATAGCGAATCTGTACGCCCAGCCGTTCGGCGCTACGGTAATAGGCATTGACGAGCGCTTTCCCGCCGCCCATAAAAAACGCATTGGTGCGCGCAACGTGGAGCGCCCCAGATAGCGGCGGTTGAAAGTTAACGCCATGTTTGCGCATCCAGTCGCGGCATTGCGAAGAGGTGCGAATGACCAGCCGCGCCAGCGCCTCGTTGGTGTTGCCGTCGGTGACTCGCCACAGATCCTGCCAGAATTCCTCTTCAGGATAGCTTTCTACCAGCACATCCTGCGGCGCATCATGCATACAGCGCAGGTTTCGTGTGTGCTGAGAATTTCCGCCGCGCCATTCTCGCGGGGCAGCCTCCAGCAGCAGAACCGATGCGCCCGCTTCCCGTGCGGTCAGGGCGGCGCATAATGCGGCATTGCCTCCGCCTATCACCAGTACATCAACCATCTTATACTCCCGTACCATTTAACTATTTGTTAAATTTGTAATTGAAATGTATACGGATAAATAAGCGGCGCGCTATCAGGTAGCGCTAAACAGGGGTTTAGTAAGCGTAAAGGGTTGCGCCTGGCCATTCACCGGCGTCGACTAACTGACGCATAACTTTGGTAAGGACTACTCTGGCGGCAAGGCCGGCGGGCGTCAGTTCATCATCCGACAGGCTGACTAAAAAATTGGGGCGGCTGAGTACCGGATTATGGACGCCGATCACGCGTAGCGCGTCGTTATCCAGATGAGAAATCGCCGCGCCGGGCTGCAACGTGGCGCCAAGACCGTCGCGCACGGCGCGCATCAACAACGCCAGACCGTCAATTTCCGCGACGATCTCAACGTTAAGCGCATGTTCCTGGCAGACAGCGTCCAGCCTGCCGCGCAGCCCATGTCCCTGGCTTGGCATAATGAGCGGAATGCCTGCCAGTTGTTCAGGTGTGATCGGGTTATCAGGAAGCGCCGCCAGCAGGGCATGGGAGCCAATCAGAAAAAGCTGTTCTTCAAGGATCGGTCTGGCGCTCCAGCGCAGGATTTTATCTTTTTGAAAGACAACGGCTAAATCAATCTGGCGGGTATTGATCATTCTTTCCAGATTACCGGACAAGCTTTCCACCACATGCAGTCGGACATCGGCATAGTTTTCCTGCATGGCATGGATAAACGGTATACCCAGTATGGAGGCGGTACTGGGGGCCATTCCTACGCTCACATGACCGGAAAGGCGCGCTTCTCTGGCGGCGAGAATCGCGTCGTCGGCATGACGCAGGGCGAGTTGCGCCTGTGAATAAAAGGCCAGCCCGGCGTTGGTTGGCGTTACGCCGCGCGAGGTGCGCTGCAGCAGACGGATAGCAAGCTCGTTTTCCAGACGGGACATCTGTTGACTTAAGGCTGAAACGCCAATATCAAGATCCTGTGCGGCGCTGCCCATACTGCCGGTTTCAATAATACGCACGAAATAGCGTAACTGGCGAAGCTCCATTCCTGCTCTCCTGAGATGCGATAGCGTTTTTTACATTAAATCAACATCAAGCGGCAGGAAAGGGGAGGATATAAAAAAGCCAACCGGGCGGTTGGCTCTTCGAAAGATTTACACTTATTTAGTCGCGTCATCGTGCGCGTGCTCGTCTTCGCGGCAGTCGCCTTCAGCGCAGTGGCCGTAAAGATAGAGGCTGTGATTAGTTAAACGAATACCGTGTTTCGCCGCAATTTCACGCTGGCGCGCTTCAATAGAGTCATCACTAAATTCAATCACTTTTCCGCAATCAAGGCAGATAAGATGGTCGTGATGATGCTGTTGCGTCAGTTCAAAAACGGATTTACCGCCTTCAAAATTATGGCGGGTCACGATACCGGCATCGTCAAACTGGTTCAGCACACGGTATACGGTTGCCAGACCGATTTCTTCACCCATGTCGATCAGGCGTTTGTATAAATCTTCCGCACTGACGTGATGGTTATCTGGTTCCTGAAGAACTTCCAGAATTTTTAAACGAGGAAGCGTTACTTTCAGGCCAGCCTTCTTTAATGCGGTATTGTTGTCAGTCATGCGGAATCTGTCCTGTTGCTAAACGATTCACTTCATTAGAGAAGTGACAGAAATTGCACTCAAGATAATGCGTATCATTATAGGACTGCCATGCCGAAATGAAAACCGCAAGTCTCTCGCAGATGTTAATAAAACTGTGGTTTTGCCTGCAAATTCTGGCGCCACCTGATTACACCCGGACATTGTACAGGGATGGGTGCGAAAGTTACAAATTTGTAGCAATTATTTTGATTGGTCTTGTCTATTGATGCGGCGCAGATATAACGCTGCGCCGCATAAGATTAGGCGTTGAGGATGTCGTCGAGGTGCAATTCAGCCGAAACTTGCTTAACCCATTTTTCAACACGCTCGGCGGTCAGTTCAGGCTGACGGTCTTCGTCAATCGCCAGACCGACAAAATGATCGTCGTCAGCCAGACCTTTAGAGGCTTCAAAATGATAGCCTGCGGTTGGCCAGTGACCCACAATCGTGGCGCCGCGCGGCTCAATAATGTCGCGAATCGTGCCCAGCGCATCACAGAAGTATTCCGCGTAGTCTTCCTGATCGCCACAGCCAAACAGCGCCACCAGCTTACCGTTAAAGTCAATCTCTTCGAGAGTCGGGAAGAAGTCATCCCAGTCACATTGCGCTTCGCCATAGTACCAGGTTGGGATGCCCAGCAGCAGAATGTCATACCCTTCCAGGTCTTCTTTACTGCTTTTTGCAATGTCATGCACATCGGCAACGTCTTTACCAAGCTGTTTTTGAATCATTTTTGCGATATTTTCGGTATTACCGGTGTCGCTGCCGAAAAAGATGCCAGTGATTGCCATGAGTAAAATAACCTCTTGAAACTTATTGAAATGGTGGTGGCGAATTGCCCACGGATAAGGGCAATCATAGCAGAACAGGCAGATATGCGGAAACAGCAATCACGCGGGACTGCACGCTCTGCTACACGAAATATGAAACAAAACTTATTTTCAGACTAAACCCTGGCCGCGCAGCGCCATAAGCTGCTTCATTAATATTTCTTCAATGAGCTCGCTGCGGCTAATGTTGCGCGCTTCGGCCAGCTCATTCAGCGCGTCAACCGCTTGTGCGTTGAGTTTTAATTCGACACGCTTGAGGCCACGAACTTTGTCGCGTTTTAACTGGTTGCGCTTGTTGATGCGTAACTGTTCATCGCGCGAAAGCGGATTCGTTTTAGGTCGTCCCGGGCGACGCTCGTGCGCGAACAGATCTAATGTCGTACGGTCCGTTTGTTCTTTGGCCATGATTTTGGTGACTTCGGGGGAAACAATCAGCCAGGCTTATGCCCGGATGGATAGCGCGCCATCATACATCAGCGAGGAAGCGACGCCAACGCCCGCGCGCGTAATCGCGCACAGGCGATGAGTTTTTAATCAGTTAGCGTTTATCGTGCAGATAACGGCGGATGGCGCGCAGAACCGCCTCTGGTTTTTCGGCATGTACCCAGTGGCCCGCGCCGGCGATCACATGCGCGCGCGCCAAAGGGAATTGCGCCAGCAGCGCGTCGCGGTACGCTTCGGTCACGTACGGCGAGTTACCGCCTGGAATAAACAGCGCCGGATGTTCCCAGGGCGGAATGGTTTCCCAGCCGACGATATGCGGATACTGCTCCCATAATACCGGAACATTAAAACGCCATTCGCCTTCAGCCCAGGATTTTAACAGAAACTGGATCACGCCTTCTTCGTTGAGGTGCTGGCGCATAATCCCTGCCGCCTGTTGGCGGGATGTCGCGTCGGATTCGCTGACGGCGTTAATGGCCGCGAAAATGCGATCGTGGCGGCGAACGTGATAATCCACGGGGGCGATATCAATCGCGACCAGACGATCGATGCGATCGGGCGCCAGCGCCGTCAGCGCCATTACCGCTTTTCCGCCCATGGAATGACCAATAAACGTCGCTTTTTCAATCTGCTGCGCGTCAAGCGTATCCAGAAGATCCTGGGCCATTGCCGGATAATCCATGACCGGATCGCGCGGCGATAAACCATGATTGCGCATATCGACCTGAATAATGTCGTGATCGGTCACCAGATCGCGCGCCAGTACGCCGAGGTTGTCCAGGCTGCCAAACAGACCATGAACGAGAACGATGGGGGAATTATTGTGCAGGTTTTGTGCAGATTGCGCTCGGATGTTTAATTTCATGGCAAAGTTCTTTTTTTCGCTCTGTCGGGTTAGGGTATTATGTTGACCATTCTGCCACTGGGCTGCAACCTCTAAGGTTTACTCCGAGTTTTTTTGTCAGCCGGGCTTAACGCTATCCGCTGTTGGGATTTGTTCCTATAATCCCAATGACTTGTATTCAGCAAAGACATCGCACTGGATTAAGATGAAAACGATTGAAGTTGATGATGAACTCTATAGCTATATTGCCAGCCACACCAAGCATATCGGCGAGAGCGCATCCGACATTTTACGGCGTATGTTGAAGTTTTCCGCCACGACACAGCCAACGGCTTCAGCGGTGAAGGGGACGCCTGCGGCGCAACCCGTTGCCGAAGTGAAACCGGTCAACCCGGTAAAAGACAAAGTTCGCGCGATGCGTGAGCTGCTGTTGTCTGACGAATATGCCGAGCAGAAAAAAGCGGTCAACCGCTTTATGCTGATTCTGACTACACTCTATTCACTGGATCACCACGCGTTTGCGGAGGCGACGGAGTCGTTGCATGGCCGCACGCGCGTCTATTTTGCGGCGGATGAACAAACGCTGCTGAAAAATGGGAATCAAACTAAACCTAAGCACGTTCCCGGCACGCCGTACTGGGTGATCACCAACACCAACACCGGCCGTAAATGCAGCATGATCGAACACATCATGCAGTCAATGCAATTCCCGGCGGAATTGATTGAAAAGGTTTGCGGAACAATTTAATCCTTGCATTAGAAGGACCAGGCAATGGCAATCCACAACCGCGCAGGACAACCCGCGCAACAGAGTGATTTGATTAACGTCGCCCAACTGACGGCGCAGTATTATGTACTGAAACCGGAGGCAGGGAATGCAGAACATGCCGTGAAATTTGGCACTTCCGGCCATCGCGGTAGCGCAGGTCGTCACAGTTTCAACGAACCGCATATTCTGGCGATCGCCCAGGCGATTGCTGAAGAGCGGGCGAAGAATGGCATTACCGGCCCCTGCTATGTGGGGAAAGACACCCATGCGCTCTCGGAACCGGCCTTCATTTCCGTGCTGGAAGTGCTGGCGGCAAACGGCGTAGACGTTATCGTGCAGGAAAATAATGGCTTTACGCCAACGCCTGCCGTGTCAAATGCTATCCTGGTCCATAACAAAAAAGGCGGCCCGCTGGCTGATGGTATTGTCATTACGCCGTCGCACAACCCGCCGGAAGATGGCGGTATTAAATATAATCCGCCCAATGGCGGCCCGGCGGATACCAACGTCACTAAAGTGGTAGAAGATCGCGCCAATGCGCTGCTGGCGGGCGGCTTGCAAGGCGTTAAGCGCATCTCTCTGGATGCGGCAATGGCCTCGGGCCACGTTAAAGCGGTAGATCTGGTACAGCCATTTGTCGAAGGGCTGGCGGATATCGTTGATATGGCGGCGATTCAGAAAGCCGGTCTGACGCTGGGCGTTGATCCGCTGGGCGGCTCCGGTATTGAATACTGGAAACGTATCGCTGAGCATTACAAGCTTAACCTGACGTTAGTTAACGATCAGGTTGATCAAACCTTCCGCTTTATGCACCTTGATAAAGATGGCGCGATCCGTATGGATTGCTCCTCCGAATGCGCGATGGCGGGTTTGCTGGCGCTGCGTGACAAGTTTGACCTGGCCTTCGCCAACGACCCGGACTACGACCGTCATGGCATCGTGACGCCTGCAGGGCTGATGAACCCGAACCATTATCTGGCGGTCGCCATTAACTATCTGTTCCAGCATCGTCCTCTGTGGGGCAAAGACGTGGCTGTCGGTAAAACGCTGGTCTCTTCCGCGATGATTGACCGCGTGGTGAATGATTTGGGACGCAAGCTGGTGGAAGTGCCGGTAGGCTTCAAATGGTTTGTTGACGGTTTGTTCGACGGCAGCTTTGGTTTCGGCGGGGAAGAGAGCGCGGGCGCTTCGTTCCTGCGTTTCGACGGTACGCCGTGGTCTACCGATAAAGACGGTATCATCATGTGCCTGCTGGCGGCGGAAATCACCGCCGTTACCGGGAAAAACCCGCAAGAGCATTACAATGAACTGGCAGCGCGTTTTGGCGCGCCGAGCTATAACCGTCTGCAGGCGGCAGCGACCTCGGCCCAGAAAGCGGCATTGTCTAAACTGTCTCCGGAAATGGTCAGCGCCAGCACGCTGGCAGGCGACCCGATCACCGCGCGTCTTACCGCAGCGCCGGGTAATGGCGCATCGATTGGCGGCCTGAAGGTAATGACCGATAACGGCTGGTTCGCCGCGCGTCCATCCGGTACGGAAGACGCTTATAAGATCTATTGCGAAAGCTTCCTGGGGGAAGAACATCGCAAGCAGATTGAGAAAGAAGCCGTTGAAATCGTTAGCGAAGTATTGAAAAACGCCTGATGGGCGATATGGAAGAAAAAGGAGCCTTACGGCTCCTTTTTTGTATTAACGGCGCTGCGCTTATCAGGCCTGTAAATCGCCTCCAGGCCGGATAAGGCGCTTGTGATATCTGACTTATTCGCTCTGAGTCGCCAGATGTCGGCGGCAGGTGAGGGCGTCGCATTCGATACGCACCACGCAAACCGCTTTCATCATATCTTCCCGATAACTGAAGGTTTTTCCCGGATCGGTCTGACGCATAATGACGTCCAGGCCGTGGCGCATCTCCTCGCGCGTTTGCAATATCGATGCCAGTCCGGTGGCGAAAACGCTGGTGTAGGCGTAGCTATAATCACAGGGGTCATCGGCACGTAGTAATGCATGGTCGCCGTCCATTTCAATGCATACTGCCGGGTTCTTACGTAACAGACGCATCTTTTTCCCGGTGCGTGCGCCGTGAAAATAAAATATCCAGCGTCCGTTCTGATACTCGTAGCCAAAATTTACGGGGACAACATACGGACAGAGATTGTCATTAAACCCTATCCGACACACTTCGTGTTTACTGAGAATAGCCAGTATTTCTGCTATATCAGTGACTTCCCGTTCTGGATTACTCATTTCTATTATCTTATTCAAAGAGTGAAAATGCCCGGACTACCGTTACCGCAGCCCGGGCGCGCCATCAGCCGTGTTTATTTTTCAATTCAAAACGCGGTGAGACCAGGCCGTATAACGTCCAGCCGAGGAAGGTCACAATTGAGCCGTACAGCATGGCTTCTTCACCGGAGGAATATAGCGCGTAGAAGCTATACATGGCGCCAACGAAGGCCACGAAGTTAGCGACTTTCGCTTTTGATGACGGCACATTCGCCATTTTCTGAATGATAACCAGCGCGGCCATCGACAGAATATACGGAATAATGTTCGTCACCACCGCCAGGTTAACCAGGACGTTAAACTGACTATTCAGCGACGGGCTAATGGTCATCAGCGACAGGCCAGTCTGAATAATCACAATAATCAACATCCCCTGAACCGGCGCGTCGACTTTCGTTACACGAGAGAAGACTTTCGGGAAATAGCCTTCGTCAGCGGAGGATTTAAAGACCTGAGCGATAGTGAACTGCCAGCCCAGCAGCGAGCCGCAGCAGGACATTACCATCAGCGCCATGATCACTTTACCTACCGCAGGCGTGAACATCTGTGCAAACGCCAGACCAAACGGCGCCGTGGAGTTCGCCAGATCCATGTTCGGCACAATCCCGGCAATCACGTTAGTCGAAACGATATAGATGACCGCCGCGCCCAGCGTACCGCCCAGTACCGCAATGGGGACGTTCTTTTCTGGATTCTCGACCACGTCTGCGTTGGCGCAGGCGGATTCCAGTCCAAGAAATGCCCACAACGTCATGGCGATGGAAGAACCGACCGCGCTAAAGAACGGAACATGGTGCGGGTTCCATGACGCTACGTACATGCTGGGGCTAAACCAGAACCAGCCAATGATGCACAGGCCGACAACCGGAATGATGACGCCCCAAACGGTAACGCTACTGATCTGTCCGGTAATACGCGCGCCGCCAAAGTTTGCGATGGTACAAACCCACAATACGGCGATAGTCGCCAGACCGATCTGGAGCGGCGTCAGCGCGGCGCCGAACAGTTCGGTGCCATAGCCGACAGCGGAGATGGCGATAGCCACGTTGGCGATCAGCAGCGAGACGCCGTAGGTATAGTTCGCCATAAAGTTGCCGGATTTACCGAAGGCATATTCGGCGTAACCGCCCATGCCGCCGGATTTACGGCTAAACATACCGCATTTCGCAAACGCCCAGGCCAGCGCCATCGAGCCGACGGCGGTGACCAGCCAGGAGATAATGGATATCGTGCCGACTTCAGACAGTTTGGTCGGTAGCATGATGATCCCGGAGCCCATCATGTTGACCATAGTCAGAATTGTGAGCTGCACGACACCCATTTTATTGGATTTAGGTTTACTCATAATTTTTCCTCCTTCAGCAGGGAGCGCTGTGCGTCACGAGGTTTAATGACGTAGCACCAGACCTGCTTACGGCCGTCGTGTTCTTCGATATAAACGCCCTGCAGTTCAGGCGCAAAGCCCGGCAGCAGGTTGATCCCTTCTTCCAGGGCGCTGAAGTAACGCAGGACAGAACCGCCCCAGATTTCACCCGGAACTACACACAGCACTCCCGGCGGGTAAGGCAGAGCGCCTTCAGCCGCGATACGACCTTCCGCTTCCGGCAGGCGAACCAGTTCGACCTCGCCGCGCAGATAGGCATAGTTGGCCTCTTGCGGATTCATACTGACTTTCGGGAAATGCGATTTACGGAACATCTCTTTTTGCAGCTGTTTCACGTTGTGCCGCGCATAGAGATCGTGCATCTCCTGGCAAAGCTGACGCAGGGTATAGCCGGCATAACGCGCTTCATGCTGTTTGTAGATGGACGGTAATACTTCCGCTAACGGCGCATCAGCTTCCAGCAGTTTTTCGAAACGAGCCAGCAGGGCGACAAGCTGTTGTAACTTCGCCATGTCTTCTGCCGGCGTCAGCAGGAACAGAATGGAGTTGAGGTCGCATTTTTCCGGCACAACGCCGTTCTCGCGCAGGAAGTTGGCGAGGATCGTGGCAGGAACGCCAAAGTCTTCATATTCGCCGCTCGCTGCATTAATGCCCGGTGTGGTGAGCAGCAGTTTGCAAGGGTCGACAAAGTACTGATGTTCGGCATAGCCTTCAAACGCATGCCAGTGTTCTCCCGGAACGAAGTGGAAGAAGCGCAGATCGCTGGCGATCTCTGACGTCGGGTATGACTGCCACGGCTTACCATCAATCAGTTCCGGTACGAACGGACGGATGTGATGACAGTTTTCGAGGATCAATTTACGGGCATCGATGCCGTTAACCACGCAATCCATCCACATATTGCGACCGCTGACGCCTTCGTGCATTTTGGCGTTAACGTCCAGCGCGGCGAACAGCGGATAGAACGGGCTGGTGGAGGCGTGCATCATAAAGGCGTTGTTCATGCGCTTATGCGGAACGTAGCGCGATTGCCCTTTGATATGGCTATCTTTTTTATGGATCTGCGAGGTCTGGGAGAAACCGGCTTGTTGTTTGTGAACGGACTGCGTCACCAGAATACCCGGATCGTTTTCGTTCAGTTCCAGCAGCAGCGGCGAACAATCGGCCATCATCGGAATAAATTGTTCATAGCCGACCCAGGCGGAGTCAAACAGGATGTAGTCGCACAGATGACCAATTTTATCGACGACCTGACGGGCGTTATAAATGGTACCGTCGTAGGTGCCTAACTGGATGACGGCCAGACGGAATGGACGTGCTTCGCGGGCACGCTGCGGCGCGACTTCGCTAATCAGCTCGCGCAGGTAATCTTCTTCGAAGCAGTGAGCGTCGATCCCGCCGATAAAACCATACGGGTTACGCGCGGTTTCCAGATAAACTGGCGTTGCGCCCGCCTGCAATAATGCGCCGTGGTGGTTAGATTTGTGGTTGTTACGGTCAAACAGAACCAGATCGCCCGGCGTTAACAGCGCGTTGAGTACGACTTTGTTAGAGGAGGAGGTCCCGTTCAGCACAAAGTAGGTCTTATCGGCGTTAAAGACTTTCGCCGCATGTTGCTGCGCAATGCAAGGCGCGCCTTCGTGAATCAGCAGATCGCCCATCGCCACGTCCGCGTTGCATAGGTCGGAGCGGAAGAGCGTTTCGCCAAAGTATTCCACGAACTGATTACCGGCAGGATGACGGCGGAAGAATTCGCCGCCCTGATGCCCCGGGCAGTCAAATGCGCTGTTGCCCTGGTTGACATAATCCACCAGCGCGCGGAAAAACGGCGGACGTAACTGCGTTTCGTAGTGGCTTGCTGCGGTTTCCAACTGGCGACCATAGAAGGCAGTACGGGATTCATTATATTCGAATACACCAGAGATACGCGGCAAATACTCAGGCGGTACGCGCCCTTCGTCATGAGTCGCGACAAACACGGGAATACCGTAACCCGTTGCGTCGATTTCATCGAGTTTTCCGTGTTCAATGTCGTCGATGGATAACACGATGGCAGCCACGTCGATGAAACGACTCTCATCAACATTTACAATATTACGGTGTGTAGAAAAACAATCCGGGCAATGACGGCTAACGGCAATTTTTAATTCTGACATTTTTCATCTCTTTATTTCAGGTAATAGCAGGCCCTCAATTTCTCGCATGAGAAACTGATTCTTCCGGAAAAAATCAAAGCTATCCCGCTGATAAAAAAATCAGTAAATTAGCTTTATTTTAGATGTAATAAATCCCAACCCGTCCGGTTGCAGGGAATTCAGGATTTAAGGAGTTGAGTACTACGATATACAGGCAGAAACCGCGATAACTAAAATTGCGCTGAGTCGGAATTTCTTCTGTCAAACCACATGGTTAGCTGGCTGGGCGTAAAGGAATTACCGTGCTGTCGCTTTTAACAATTCGAGTTATTTAGGCAATAGACCTGAATGACATAAGGGTCGGAAAGACCTGTATGCTGAAGTACCCGTAGCAGAAAAACTACCGGGCATTAAAGAAATGAAAGTCGAAACTATTACGGTGGGCAAACATCATAATATGCGTTGTCCGCCTTATATGGGGCATAAAACGATTATTATTTTCCATTTTGAGGTCCTTTCATTGATTTATTGAAAGCATGGATATTTTATCCAGGAAGCGCCAGCAATCTGTGAACCAGATCAACAAAAAACGATCATTTGAAAAATAATTAGTCGGCGATTATGCATATCGTGCTGTGAAATAACGGATTGTTTCTTAAATGTTAATTATATGTTTTTTATATTCTCCATAAAATATAATATCGCCGCGAAAATAATTATTCGCGACGCCGAAAATAAATGACATAAAAATTAGAAGTTATTTAAAAATAATGAATAGCTATTCACGGCATAAAGCGATAGCCAATTCCGGTTTCGGTAATAAAATGGCGTGGGCGGGTGGGATCTTGTTCCAGTTTCTGGCGTAAATGTCCCATATAGATGCGCAAATAGTGGCTATGCTCCACGGCGTTAGGGCCCCAGACCTGGTTTAATAACTGCCGTTGGGTTAATACCTTGCCGGCATTATTGAGTAATACCGCCAGCAGGCGGAACTCAATCGGCGTCAGATGGATTTCTTCGTCGCCACGGTGGATCAACCGTGCGGCGAGATCGACCGTCACGCCGGAAAAGCGGACGATCGGATCGGCGCAAGGGCTGGCGGCGTGCCGTCGCAGCGCGACACGCAAACGCGCCTGCAACTCGCCAATGCCGAATGGCTTGCTCAGGTAATCATCAGCTCCGGCGTCAAGCGCGGCAATCTTATCGCTTTCTTCGCTGCGGGCGGAAAGGACAATCACCGGTATTACGCTCCACTGACGCAGGTCGCGAATAAAATCGATTCCGTCGCCGTCCGGCAGGCCGAGATCGAGAATAATCAGATCGGGCTTTCGCGTGGCGGCTTCCAGTAAACCACGTTGTAATGTTTCAGCTTCATACACGCGCAGGCCGTCGCCTTCCAGCGCGGCGCGCAGAAAGCGGCGGATGGCCTGTTCATCTTCAACAATCAGAACGTTTGTCACATATCCTCATGAAAATCGTCAAGTTCAGGTGGTTTTCCTTGCGGCAGCGTAACACGGAAACAGGCGCCGCCCTGCGGTCGATTATAGGCGGTAAGCGTGCCGCCGTGTACCTCTACGATAGCATGGCAAATCGCCAGCCCCAGCCCCACGCCGGGGACGGCGGACTCTTTGTTGCCGCGGGCGAACTTATCGAAAATCTTCTGTTCTTGCCCCGCAGGAATACCCGGCCCGTTATCCCAGACATCCAGTTGTAAACGATCGTCCTTAACCGCAGCATCAATGCCGATACTGGCCTGCGGCCCGGCGTACTTAACGGCGTTTTCCAGCAAGTTGATCAGGACGCGCTCAAATAAGGGGCCATCGACATGGATAAGCGTTAACTGTTGCGGCAGCGACAATGTAATCGGATGCAATAAACCCGGCTCTAACATCTGTAACGCGCTCCCGACGACCTCTTCCAGCGTCAGCCACTCTTTTTTAAGATTAAACCCGCCGGACTGAATACGCGCCATATCCAGCAAATTATTCACCAGCCGGGTGGTGTTGAGAATATGCTGGCGGATTTCACTGGCCTGACGCGCGTGGGGCGATCCTGCGCTGGCTAAATCCAGCGTCAAAATTTCCGCCTGGCCGAACAATACCGTCAGCGGCGTGCGTAAATCATGCGACAGCGCCGCCAGCAGAGCGTTGCGAATACTTTCTCGCTCGCTGGCGAGACGCGCCTGTTCTTCGCTGGCGGTCAGCGTCAGTCGTTCCAGCGCGTTGGCGACAAGCAGAGTAAATGTTTCCAGCAGGCGTTGCTGCTCCGGCACCATTAACTGACGCAAATTACCCGGTTCGACGATAGCCAGACCGTACGTTTTATCGGCGCTTTTCAGCGGCAGGATTTGATAAGGTACGCCAGGGAGGGTATCGGTGCCTGCGCCGGCAGGCTGGCCTTTATCAAAACTCCAGCGCGCAATTGCGTCGTCCCACGGCGTCATGCCTTGCTGGTGGGTGAGAGGCAGCAACTTACCGTTAGTATCAGGTAATAAAATTTGGCTCCGCGCCTGAAACGTCGAGGCGATAAACCGCTCGCTGGTCGCGGCGATATCATGTTCGCTACGCCCGACGGCCAGCGCTTTAGACATTTCATATAAATGACGGGTACGCTGTTCCCGATAACGGGCGACGCGCGCCTGATAGCGCACCCCGGCAGTAAGATTGCCAATCACCAGACCAACCGTCAGCATCACGGCAAAGGTCAGCAAATACTGCACGTCCGAAACGGCGAGCGTACCGCGTGGCGCGATAAAAAAGAGATCGAAACTCGCCACGTTAATCACCGTCGCCACCACCGACGGCCAGCGTCCGTAAAGCAGCGCAATCACCACTACGCCCAGCAAATAGAGCATCACCAGATTGGCGGCGTCAAAGGTGACAAGCCACTGCATAGCGATAAGCGTGGTGATGGCGCAAAGCGCCACGGCGACCAGACAGCCCTGAATCTGCCCACGCCATTTCTCTTTAAAAGGTCGGTTATCAGGCGTTTGCGCCAACGCGCGGGCTGGCGGCTCTTCCAGCGCGACGATTACCTGATCGAGATCCGGCGCGCGCCTGGCAAGACGGTCGGCGAAAGCGTCACGTCGCCACCAGCGTCGCGACGCCGGGCGGCCCATGACGATTTTCCCCAGATTGTGCTCGCGGGCATAGCGCACGACCGCTTTCTCTTCGGCGGGAGCGGACAGGGTGGCGGTTTCCGCGCCAAGCTCCTGCGCCAGGCGCAGCGCGCTTAAAATGGCCCGCCGTTGTTTTTCCGGTAAGCGGTGTAACGTTGGCGTTTCGACATAGACGGCGTGCCAGACGCTGCCGAGCCGGGAGGCCAGACGCGCCGCGGTACGCACCAGTTTTTCGCTGCCGGTGTTATGCCCGATACACAGTAAAATCGCATCGCGGGTATGCCATACTTTTTCTTCGCCCGGATGCGCGCGCCAGGCGCGCATCTGATCGTCCACGCGATCGGCTGTCCGGCGTAGTGCCAGTTCGCGGAGGGCGATCAGATTGCCCTTGCGGAAAAAATGTTCAATAGCGCGTTCCGCCTGACCGGCGATATACACTTTACCTTCGTTAAGCCGTTGGCGCAGATCGTCGGGCGGCAGATCGACCAGTACGACTTCATCAGCGGCATCAAAAAAGGGATCGGGGACGGTTTCGCGCACCTGAATCCCCGTGACGCCGCTCACCACATCGTTCAGACTTTCCAGATGTTGTACGTTCACGGTGGTGAAAACGTCGATTCCCGCTTCCAGCAGCTCTTCAATATCCTGCCAGCGCTTAGGATGGCGTGAGCCAGGCGCGTTACTGTGCGCCAGCTCATCCATTAAAATCAGCGCCGGACGCCGGGCGAGGGCGGCATCCAGGTCAAATTCGCGAATTTGCCGCCCCCGGTGCGAGTGACGTTTTGGCGGCAGAATGGTCAGCCCGTCAAGTAGCGCGGCGGTCTCTTCACGGCCGTGCGTCTCTACCACGCCGATCACCACATCCAGCCCCTGCGCTCGCAGCCGCTGCGCTTGCGCCAGCATCGCCCAGGTTTTTCCGACGCCTGCGCAGGCGCCGAAGAAAATTTTCAACTTCCCCCGGTGGGGCGGGGGCGTTTGTTCCAACAAGCGATCCGGATCAGGACGCAAGGGTTCGTCGTTCATTTCGCTCTGTGTCCCTGTAGCGCATCCAGCGCCAGATTAAGCTCAACAATATTCACCACCGGTTGCCCAAGAAAGCGCGCCAGCGGCCTGTGCGTATATTCTGCAACCAGTTGCGCGACCTGTTCAACGGGAAGCTGGCGAGCCGCCGCCACGCGGGGGATTTGCCATGCCGCGGCGCCGGGTGTCAGATTATTATCCAGCCCGCTTGCCGAGGCCGTCGCCAGCTCAACCGGAACCGCGGAACTCGCCTGGGGGTTAGCGGCGCGTAGCGCGGCGACGCGGGCCTGTATTTGCGCATCCAGTTCGGGATTGCTTGCGGCCAGGTTGCTTCCGCCCGACGCCAGTGGATTATAAGGCGTATCGGCGGTGGCGGAGGGCCGGCCATGAAAATAGCCCGCGGCGGTAAACGATTGTCCGATAAGCGCTGAGCCGCGTATCACATTGTCTTTATGAATCAGCGAGCCATTAGCCTGCCAGGGAAACCACCACTGCCCCAGCGCCGTGGTCAGAAGCGGATACACGCCGCCGGTCAATAACAGCAGAAATAACATTGTCGAAAAAGCAGGACGTAAACCGATCATCATACACCTCACGCCAGACCCAGCAGGGTCAGCAGCACATCAATCACTTTGATACCAATAAACGGCACCACCAGACCACCCAGACCATAGATCCATAAATTACGGCGCAGCATGGCCGATGCGGAAAGCGGCTTATAACTCACGCCTTTTAATGCCAGCGGGATCAGAAAAATAATAATCAGGGCGTTAAAGATCACCGCGCTCAGAATGGCGGAGTTCGGCGAATGCAGCCCCATCACGTTGAGCGCGTTTAGCTGCGGATAGGTAGCGGCAAACGCGGCGGGAATAATGGCGAAATATTTCGCTACATCATTCGCGATACTGAAGGTGGTGAGCGAGCCGCGCGTCATCAGCATCTGCTTACCGATATGCACCACTTCAATCAACTTGGTCGGGTTAGAGTCCAGATCCACCATATTACCGGCTTCTTTCGCCGCCTGGGTGCCGGAGTTCATCGCCACCGCGACGTCAGCCTGCGCCAGCGCCGGGGCATCGTTAGTGCCGTCGCCGGTCATGGCGACCAGCCGTCCTTCCGCCTGATATTGGCGGATCAGCGCCAGCTTGGCTTCCGGCGTGGCTTCGGCAAGAAAATCGTCCACACCGGCCTCGGCGGCAATCGCTGCCGCCGTCAGGCGGTTATCGCCAGTGATCATCACCGTTTTAATGCCCATCTTTCGTAGCTGGGCGAAACGTTCTTTAATGCCGCCTTTAACGATATCCTTGAGGGCGATAACACCCAGTACGCGCGCGCCTTCCACTACCACCAGCGGCGTCGCGCCCAGACGCGCCACGTTCTCGACGTTTTGCTCGACATCGGCGGGAAAATGGCCGCCATTGCTCTCGACATGACGCCGAATCGCGTCCACCGAGCCTTTACGGATCATCCGGTTATCGATATTAATCCCGCTCATGCGGCTTTGCGCGGTAAACGGAACAAAGGTGGCATGAAGCGACTGCACATCGCGTTCACGCAGGTTAAAGCGCTGTTTGGCGAGGATCACAATGCTGCGGCCTTCCGGCGTTTCGTCGGCCAGCGAAGCGAGCTGCGCGGCGTCAGCCAGCGTGCGTTCGTCCACCCCTCGGGCGGGAATAAAATCGGACGCCTGGCGATTGCCGAGCGTGATAGTGCCGGTTTTATCCAGCAGTAACACGTCGACATCGCCCGCGGCTTCTACGGCGCGGCCGCTGGTGGCGATGACGTTCGCGCCCAACATTCGGCTCATTCCGGCTACGCCAATGGCGGAGAGTAACCCGCCGATGGTAGTGGGGATCAGGCACACCAGCAACGCCACCAACACGGTGACGCTGACCGCGTTACCGCCCCAGGCAGAGAAGGGCCACAGAGTGGCGGTCGCCAGTAAAAAGACAATGGTCAGGGCAATGAGCAAAATCGTCAGGGCAATCTCGTTAGGTGTTTTCCGCCGCTGCGCGCCTTCCACCATCGCGATCATCCGGTCAAGAAAGGTTTCGCCAGGATTGACGCTACAGGCAATCACCAGCCAGTCGGAAAGAATTCGCGTGCCGCCGGTGACAGAGGCGAAATCGCCGCCGGACTCGCGGATCACGGGCGCGGATTCGCCGGTAATCGCACTTTCATCCACCGAGGCGCCGCCTTCGATGACCTCGCCATCGCAGGGAATAATATCGCCCGCTTTGACCAGGACAATGTCGCCTTTCCGCAGTTCAGCGGCGGGCACGTTATCGGCCTGCGCATCATGGCGCGGGGCGCGCAGGCGGCGAGCGAACGCGGTCTTTTTCACCCCTTTCAGACTGTTTGCCTGGGCTTTGCTGCGGCCTTCCGCCAGCGCTTCGGCAAAATTGGCGAACAGTACGGTGAACCATAACCACAGGCTGATCACCCCTGTAAACAAGGCGCTTCCCGCTATTTGTCCTGTTACCATAGCGAGCGTTAACAGAGTGGTTAGCACGCTGCCGGCCCAGACCACAAACATCACCGGGTTACGCCACTGGGCGCGTGGGCTTAATTTTTTTACGGCATCCGTTAGCGCCTGTACGAGTAAAACAGGTTCAAACAGCGCCAGTTGCTTGCGACTCATATCAATGTACTCCACATCGCTCAAGGTAAAGAGAAATGTTCCGCTACCGGGCCAAGCGCCAGGGCAGGAATAAACGTCAGCGCGCCGACCAGCAGTACCGTGCCGATGAGCAGTCCAATAAATAGCGCGCCGTGGGTCGCCAGCGTTCCCTGACTGGCCGGCTGTACTTTTTTACTGACCAGCGATCCGGCGATGGCCATGACAGGAATAATCACGCCGAAACGTCCGACGAACATGCAGAACGCCAGCAAACAGTTCCAGAAAGGCGAGTTAGCGCTCAGACCCGCAAAGGCGCTACCGTTATTGTTGGCGGCAGAGGAGACGGCATATAGCACTTCGCTAAAACCGTGCGGGCCAGGGTTCAGCATTGCGCTGCGTCCGGCATCCGTCATCATCGCCAGCGCCGAACCCAACAAGACCAGCATCGGCGTGACCAGAATCGCCAGCGCGGTCATTTTCATTTCGCGCACGTCGATTTTTTTCCCCAGATATTCCGGCGTGCGACCGATCATCAGCCCCGCGATAAACACCGCCAGCAGGACAAACAGCAACATGCCGTACAGGCCTGAACCGACGCCGCCAAAGACCACTTCGCCAATTTGCATCAGCCACATCGGCACCATACCGCCCAGAGCGGTAAACGAGTCGTGCATGGCATTTACCGCCCCGCAGGACGCCGCGGTCGTGACGACGGCAAACAGGCTGCTGGCCAGCACGCCAAAGCGTGTTTCTTTACCCTCCATGTTGACGCTACTGTCCGCGCCTGCCGCCAACAGATGTGGATTTCCCTGAACTTCCGTCCACATCACTACCGCTACGCAGACCACAAAAATGAATGACATTGCCCACAGTAGCGCGCGTCCCTGACGGCGATCGCCCGCCGCTTCGCCAAAGGCGAAACAGAGCGCGGCTGGAATCAAAAATATCGCCAGCATCTGCGCCAGATTAGTGAGCGCGGTGGGGTTTTCGAACGGATGCGAAGAGTTGGCGTTAAAGAAACCGCCGCCGTTGGTGCCAAGCATTTTGATCGCCTCCTGCGAAGCAACCGGCCCCATCGGCAAGAGTTGTTTAGCGCCTTCAAGGGTGGTGATGGGCTGATAAGCCGACAGGTTTTGCGGTACGCCTTGTTGGATAAAAAACAGCGCGATAATTAACGCGACAGGAAATAATATCCATAGCGTAATGCGTACCAGATCCTGCCAGGCATTACCCAGCGTGTGCACATTCTGGCGCGTAAAGGCGCGGATAAGCGCAAAAACCACCGCAATCCCGGTCGCCGCCGACAGGAAATTTTGCACCGTCAGCCCGGCCATCTGGCTAAAGTAGCTCAGCGTGCTTTCGCCGCTGTAGGCTTGCCAGTTGGTATTGGTGACAAAGCTGACGGCGGTATTCAGCGCCAGATCCCAGGACAGCCCCGGTAGCCGCTGCGGATTTAAGGGCAGCCACTCCTGCCAGAACAGCAGGCAAAACAGGATGCCCAGTCCCAGCAGATTGAGCGTCAGTAGCGCCAGTAAATACTGACGCCAGTTCATTTCGTGGTCGGTAATGCCAAGAGTCCGCCAGAGGATACGCTCAATGCCAGCCACGCCCGGCAACGGAACGGCGGCGATGAGCCTTGCCAGGCCCGAACCCAATGGTTTCGCCAGTACCAATAAAATCAGTAAAAAACTGGCGATCAGTAAAAATCCTTGCGCGGCCATCAGAACGCCTCCGCATTAATCAGGGCATAGACCAGATAACCTAAAAGTAAGAAAACCAGCACGATGCCGGTTATCACGCCTGCACTCACAGAGCACCTCCAGTGGCATTGTTTTACTCCTGAGAAAGGTAATTTTTTGGCTGCAAAGATTTCGCAAAAATTGGCGGGCGGAGTGTAAAAAAAGTATAAAAATGGCAAAGACCATTATTTAACTAATGGTTAGTATTAATTTAACCTTTTTGTAACTAATTTACGCTTTGAATGTAAATCTGCTGGAAAAGCGTGAAAATAAGTGGTCGGATGAGTAGTAAAATTACACCGAAAGCGGTACTATTTTAATCAGGTAACGAGGTTCAATTTTTCGGTGCTATTCACCGATTCAATCTATACCGGGGCGGGTAGCGTCGGTATAAAGGGGGGAAACGTATGGAACACTATAAAGACTATCCGGCGCATGTCATTTTTGCCCGTCGTGCTTTCGCGGTGACCGCAGGCGTGCTGGCGTTGCCGGTGATGCTCTTCTGGAAAGACCGCGCGCGTTTTTATAGTTATCTGCACCGTGTCTGGTCGAAAACCAGTGATAAACCGGTATGGATGGCGCAGGCTGAAAAAGCCACCTGCGACTTTTATTAATCGCGACCAGCCTGAAAAAACCGTCAGCCGCCACGCTGGCGGTTTTTTTATGCGCCAGGGTCTACACTGTTTAACGCTATTCGCCGTGACGTTTTATCTTTCAGGAGTTGTATGCCCACCCATTTAGTCTGGTTCAGGCGCGATCTGCGTTTACAGGATAACCTTGCGCTGGCCGCCGCCTGCCGCGATGCATCCGCGCGGGTGCGGGCGCTTTATATTTCCACCCCCGCGCAGTGGCAGGCCCATGATATGGCGCCGCGGCAGGCGGCATTCATCAGCGCGCAGCTCAATGCGCTACAGACGGCCCTTGCAGAGAAAGGGATTCCGCTGCTGTTTCATGAAGTGGCGGATTTTAACGCCAGTATTGAGACGGTTAAAAACGTTTGCCGGCAGCATGACGTCAGCCATCTGTTTTATAACTATCAGTATGAGTTTAACGAGCGTCAGCGTGATGCGGCGGTGGAAAAAACGCTGCCATCTGTCATCTGCGAAGGCTTTGACGATAGCGTGATTCTTGCGCCCGGCGCGGTGATGACCGGCAATCATGAAATGTATAAAGTTTTTACGCCGTTTAAAAACGCCTGGTTGAAACGGCTAAAAGAGGATATTCCGCCGTGCGTTCCGGCCCCGAAGATCCGGGTGAGCGGCGCGCTTTCTACACCCTTAACGCCAGTCTCGCTTAACTACCCGCAACAGGCGTTTGACGCCGCGCTTTTCCCGGTGGAAGAAAACGCGGTCATCGCGCAGCTACGTCAGTTTTGCGCGCAGGGCGCAGACGGGTATGAGTCACGGCGGGATTTCCCTGCGGTCGACGGCACCAGTCGGCTTTCCGCCAGCCTGGCGACGGGCGGCCTGTCGCCGCGACAGTGCCTGCACCGATTACTGGCGGAGCAGCCGCAGGCGCTGGACGGCGGGCCGGGAAGCGTCTGGTTGAATGAGCTCATCTGGCGGGAATTTTACCGTCATTTAATGACCTGGTATCCGGCATTATGCAAACACCAGCCGTTTATCCGCTGGACAAAACGCGTCGCGTGGCAGGAAAACCCGCACTATTTTCAGGCATGGCAGAAAGGCGAAACCGGTTATCCCATTGTCGATGCGGCGATGCGCCAGCTTAATGCGACGGGCTGGATGCATAACCGTTTACGCATGATTACCGCCAGCTTTCTGGTAAAAGATCTGTTGATTGACTGGCGGTTGGGGGAGCGCTATTTCATGTCGCAGCTTATTGACGGCGATCTTGCCGCCAATAATGGCGGCTGGCAGTGGGCCGCCTCAACCGGTACTGACGCCGCGCCTTATTTTCGTATTTTTAATCCCACGACTCAGGGAGAGAGGTTCGATCGCGACGGCGAATTTATCCGCCAGTGGCTACCGGCATTACGCGATATCCCTGGAAAAGCGATTCACGAGCCGTGGCGGTGGGCGGAAAAAGCGGGAGTCGTGCTTGATTATCCTCGGCCTATTGTGGAGCACAAACAGGCGAGAATCGCAACGCTTTCCGCCTATGAGGCGGCGAGAAAAGGGGCGTGATACAGGCCCGGTAGCGCAAACTACCGGGCATTCTGCTATCAGGATTCGACGGCCAGCGCGCGGCTTTTGAATTTGAAGGACTGATACAGCCAAATCAGCAGGACAACCCCTACGCAAGCTAACGCGCCCCAGGTGATCTGTTCAAAAACATCCACATAGGCGTTGATGGCGTAATTAACCGCGCCGCTGGCGTCGAAGGCGCTTTGCGAGGTCTGGTCAGCGATGACGCCTGCCAGATAGTTAGCTATCGCGCCGGACAGCAGCATATAAATTCCGGTTAATACGCCGGTGACGCCGGGGATATCAATGCGCGTAATTTGCGACATGGCGACCGGGTCGATAAACAGCTCGGCAAAGCCCATCACCGCCAGTCCCAGCACCATTAGCGGCATTGAAGAGTGTCCGTAAGCGGCGGACCAGCGTGCGCTCAGGGTCAGAATACAGAATCCGGTGCTCATCAGACCGAGACCCAGCGCGAATTTGCCCCAGATACGCACGGTGCGATTACCGCTTACGCTCTCTTTAACCAGCCAGGCCAGGACGACCCCACACAGCATCACGGCAAAGGCGTTCACCGACTGGAACATGGCGGTAGGAACGGAATAGCCCAGAATATCGCGGTTCACAAAGCGGTCGATATACAGGCTGATAGAACTGCCGCCCTGCTGGGCAAACGCCCAGAACAGCATACTGAACAGGGTCAGGGTGACAATCAGCCCCAGTTCTTTGCGCTGTTTGGCCGTTTGCGCCTGACGATAAATTTTTGCCAGCACGACCAGGCCGATCGCGGTCGCCACAATTAAGGCATAGACTGACCATTCTTTCCAGAACAGAACGGTAATCAGCAACGGCGCCGCTACCAGCAAAATTAACAGCCAGCCCCAGTTCGGCAGCAGGTAGTTTCTGGCGCACAACACGGCTTTATTAACGCCGGTGGTGTGGGTGAAATGACGATTTCCACACAGGAAGATCACTAACCCCGCAAGCATACCAATGGCAGCGAGCGCAAAGCCCATCGCCCAACTGTACTCCTCTTGCACATAGCCGCAGGCGATAGGCGCCACGATCGAACCAATATTACCCGCTGCGTAAAGCAGCGAGAACCCGCCGTCGCGGCGCGGATCTTCCGGCTGGTACAGTTCGCCCAGCAGGCAGCTAATATTCGATTTAAACAGGCCGTAGCCGCAGACAATGATCGCCAGCGACAGATAAAGGAATGTCGGCGCGATCTCACTGGCGCCCAGCACTAAATGACCTATAGCCATTAAAAATGCGCCCAGCATGACTGCCATTCGGTTGCCAAGCACCTTATCCGCCAGATAGCCGCCAAGAATCGGCGTTACGTAGACCAGCGAACAATAAGCGCTGAATAACTCATAGGCGTGGTTATCGTCGTATTTTAGCTGATTGGTGAGATAAAGAATCAGTAGGGCGCGCATACCATAAAAGCTGAAGTACTCCCAAATTTGCAGGGCGACAACGTAGTAAATAGCGCGGGGTTGAGATGCTTGTTTATTCATCGTATTTCCGGGATAGAGACGCTGCGGCAAGAACGCGGCATTCTCAGATAATGCCTTTCTTTGTGGGCTTATTAAGCCTGCCGTATCGCCGTGTTTCCTTAAAGTTACCAACATGATACAGAACTGATTTTTTCTGCAATATGCGTTCTGATTGCATAAATATACATGAAACCGATCGTGTTTTGCTAAGTAATTTGCGCCAAACCCGGGGGTGATTGTTTCTTGATGTGTCAAACAAATGTTTATCGACGAACGGCTAACGGGAGGCTATGTTAACGGAGGCTGAACCCGTAACGGGAAAGTAGAACGTGGGTTAAAGGGAGCGATGATGAAAAACACCGAGCTGGAACAACTGATTAACGACAAGCTGAACAGTGCGGCAATAAGCGATTATGCGCCGAATGGTTTACAGGTCGAAGGAAAAGAGACGGTACAGAAAATCGTTACCGGCGTGACCGCAAGTCAGGCGCTGCTCGATGAGGCGGTGCGTTTGCAGGCCGATGCGGTCATTGTTCATCATGGTTACTTCTGGAAAGGCGAGTCTCCGGTTATTCGCGGGATGAGACGCCGTCGCTTAAAAACGTTACTGGCAAATGATATTAACCTTTACGGTTGGCATCTGCCGCTGGATGCGCATCCTGAGCTGGGCAACAATGCGCAGTTGGCGGCGCTATTGGGCATTACCGTGAAAGGAGAAATTGAGCCGCTGGTGCCGTGGGGAGAGCTCTCAATGCCGGTGCCGGGGCTGGAACTGGCCTCATGGATTGAAGCGCGTCTGGGGCGTAAACCGCTATGGTGCGGCGATACCGGGCCAGAGAATGTGCAGCGTGTCGCCTGGTGTACCGGCGGCGGGCAAAGTTTTATTGATAGCGCCGCCCGCTTCGGCGTGGATGCTTTTATTACCGGCGAGGTGTCTGAACAGACCATTCATTCCGCGCGCGAACAGGGGCTGCATTTTTATGCCGCCGGGCACCATGCCACTGAACGCGGCGGTATTCGCGCCCTGAGCGAATGGTTGAACGAAAACACGGCGTTGGATGTGACGTTTATTGATATCCCTAACCCGGCATAACTGAGAGGTAATAAAGTGCAGCGAGCGCGTTGTTATCTGTTAGGCGAAACGGCGGTCGTCCTGGAACTTGAACCGCCGATTACGCTGGCGAGCCAGAAACGCATCTGGCGTCTGACGCAGCGTCTGGTCGATATGCCGAACGTGGTGGAAGCCATTCCCGGGATGAACAATATCACCGTGATCTTGCGGGAACCGCAAACCCTGGCGCTGGATGCGATTGAGCGTCTGCAGCGCTGGTGGGAAGAGAGCGAGGCGCTGGAGCCGGACTCGCGTTCGGTTGAGATCCCGGTGATCTATGGCGGCGCAGGCGGGCCGGATCTGGCGGCGGTGGCACGGCACAGCGGTTTGAGTGAAAAGCAGGTCGTGGAGCTACATGCCTCCGTTGAATATGTCGTCTGGTTTTTAGGCTTTCAGCCTGGCTTTCCCTATCTTGGGAATTTACCAGAACCGCTCCATATGCCCAGACGCGCGGAGCCGCGCCTGCAGGTTCCGGCCGGTTCTGTCGGCATCGGCGGCGCGCAGACGGGTATTTATCCATTATCCACGCCGGGCGGCTGGCAGCTGATCGGCCTCACGCCGTTGAAGTTATTCGATCCGATGCGGGAGCCTCCGGTTCTGCTACGCCCTGGCGATAGCGTACGCTTTGTGCCGCAAAAGGAGGGAATATGCTGAATATTATTCGCGCGGGGATTTACACCTCCGTGCAGGATAGCGGGCGTCACGGCTTTCGTCAGTCGGGGCTGAGTCACTGCGGTGCGCTGGATAAACCCGCCTTTCAGACCGCTAATCTCCTGGTCGGGAACGATGCGAATGCCCCGGCGCTGGAAATCACTCTCGGTCAACTGGTTGTCGAATTTGAAAATGAGACCTGGTTCGCTCTTACCGGCGCAGGCTGCGAAGCGCAGTTGGATGATCAACCGGTCTGGACAGGCTGGCGATTGCCGGTAAAAGCGGGTCAACGTCTTACGCTGCATCGACCGCTTCACGGGATGCGTAGCTATCTGGCGGTGGCGGGCGGTATTGCTGTGCCGGAGGTGATGGGATCGTGTAGTACCGATCTGAAGTCCGGTATCGGTGGGCTGGAAGGACGGCTGCTAAAAGATGGCGATCGGTTGGCGACGGGTAAACCATCGCGACAGTTTAGCGGGCCGCAGGGCGTGAAGCAGTTACTGTGGGGGAATCGCATCCGTGCGCTGCCGGGGCCGGAATACCGTGAATTCGATCGCGCCTCGCAAGAAGCGTTCTGGCGTTCGCCATGGCAGCTCAGTCCGCAAAGTAATCGCATGGGCTATCGTTTGCAGGGACAATCGTTAACGCGGACAACGGATCGCGAACTGCTGTCGCACGGTTTGCTGCCCGGTGTCGTGCAGGTGCCTTACAACGGCCAACCTATTGTGCTAATGAATGATGCCCAGACAACTGGCGGCTATCCGCGCATTGCCTGCATCATCGAGGCAGATATGTACCATCTGGCGCAGATCCCGCTAGGACAACCGATCCATTTTGTGCAATGTTCGCTGGAAGAGGCGCTCAACGCGCGCCATGAGCGTCAGCGCTATCTGGAACAGCTTACCTGGCGGCTTCAGCATGAACATTGATTTAAATGCGGATGTGGGCGAAGGTTGCGCCAGCGACAGCGAATTATTAACGCTGGTCTCCTCCGCCAATATCGCCTGTGGTTTTCACGCCGGTGATGCGCAAACCATGCTGACCTGCGTGCGCGAGGCGCTGAAAAACGGCGTGGCGATCGGCGCGCATCCCAGCTTTCCGGATCGGGATAATTTTGGGCGGACGGCGATGGTTTTGCCGCCGGAAACGGTATACGCCCAGACGCTGTACCAAATCGGCGCGCTGGGGGCGATTGTCCAGGCGCAAGGCGGCGTGATGCGCCATGTCAAACCGCACGGTATGCTCTATAACCAGGCGGCGAAAGATCCCCATCTGGCACAGGCGATTGCGAAAGCGGTACACGACTATGATCCGTCACTGATACTGGTTGGACTGGCGGGAAGCGAGCTGATCCGGGCCGGTGAACGCTATCGTCTGGTGACGCGGCAGGAGGTGTTTGCCGATCGCGGCTATCAGGCCGACGGTAGCCTGGTGCCGCGCATGCAACCTGGCGCGCTGATTCACGACGAAGAGCAGGCACTGGCGCAAACGCTGGATATGGTACAAGCCGGGAGAGTGAAAAGCGTTACTGGTGTGTGGACGACTGTTACGGCGCAAACGGTGTGCATTCATGGCGACGGCGAGTATGCGCTTGCATTCGCTCGCAGGTTACGCGCCGCGTTCAATGCGCGTAATATACACGTTATTGCCTGAGAGCCCGACGATTGAAGCTATTATATTACGGCTGCTAAAAATTATCGTGTTCTGTTCTCTTAATGTCAGGAAGAGGGATTTATTCAATACTATATAAATCCCCTTATAATATATTATTTTAAAAATAACCAAGTGATGCTGTAATAGCCAGTATGATGAGCTTATTGCTGTTAGCAGCAGAGTTTTTGAAAATCATTATGATATTGTTAGCTATCGCCATCTAATCAAACCTCCGGGGCGGGTAAACTACCTGACTCTTTATTACCCCTTTCTGATTGATTTACCTCACGATAGCCTCATTTTTAGCATTTATATTCCTCATCATGACGACTTATCAGGAGATTGAAGCCAGATTGATTCGCTGTTTCACTATCACGTCATGGATAGCGTGCCAGATTGCCAGCTATATGGATTTTAAGCTGTTTACGCATAGCAACTTTTTTAGCGAAAATTAAACTCATCTGATCAGTGATTTTTTAGTATATTACTCATTTTGTTATGATGGATTTGTTTTGTGAAAAGAAAATATCTTACGCAAGAAGAGATTGAAAAACTGCTGTCAGCGACCGACAGAATGCCCTTCCCGGAAAGAAACCGCTGCTTAATCCTGATGGCGTTTATTCACGGCTTCCGGGCCAGTGAGCTGCTGGGGCTGCGCTTGTCGGATATTGATCTTGCAGGAAGACAGCTTTATATCCGGCGCCTCAAAAATGGCTTTTCAACGTGTCACCCCCTCCTTCCCGATGAGTATAACGTACTGAAAAGCTGGCTCAGGGCCAGGAAGTATCTTGAGAAAGGGGCTGACGGAGACTGGCTGTTCCTGTCGCTACGACGGCATCCGCTCAGCAGGCAACAATTTTTTTACATACTTCGTGAGGCAGGGCGGTTGGCCGAATTAACGATAGCGCCACATCCTCATATGCTGCGACATGCCTGCGGCTACGCCCTTGCTGATAAAGGGATTGATACACGACTCATACAGGACTATCTGGGGCACAGGAATATCCAGCACACCGTAAGATACACCGCAAGTAACGCCGGGCGTTTTCATGGAATATGGCGAAAAAAACGTCGAGTATAACCGTACGTTCTGATTCAAAAAGTTAAGTCCGCTTCGCGCTTTCATCATCCTCTCAGATTTACCCCTTCCACACAAGAGTCATGCAATCGTAATCTCTTGCTTATTAAGGAGTTATCCATATAACAATAAAAAAACTAAGGGAAAATTCACCTGGTCCAACCAGCACTATGCTGTATCCATTTTTGTCCTGCCTGCACAAAATGTTAATTTTAAGTATTAAAAAAACGTATTAAATAATATTTAATGCTGATTAATTATCATATAAAAGGATTAAATCCTTTATTTTACTTTTTGAATCATATTGTTAAATCACAGAGAAATCTGTTCAGGGAAAGCTGATTTACATAATCAACATATAAATCAATAGATTACTGTGTTTTCTATTTGTCATTTTGTACTCCGCACAGGGCAGAATTACCCTGCGGCAGGAGCATTTACTACCAGGGGGACTGACGGCCTGTGCAGCCGAAAAGCAGAACCGGACAGGGTGTCAGAGTGCTGTGTTTAGATAGGGCCAGACGTCATTTTTCATACAGACATGGAATGGCTCCCGGTCCACGAAAGGGTGCGGACATGTTGTTTCCACAACACGAAGCTGCCGTTGCTGGCGCAGTGCCGGGTCGGCAATGGCCAGAGGAGAACAATCTGATGACGCAAGAATATGCGGAAATATCCACCGGAAGGGGGGGCACCAGTAAGTGCCGGTACAGTATGGGGGCGAAAATATTTTTGCTCCTGCTGGCGGTCTCCACCGTCGCAGCGTTGTTCAGCCTGTATCAGGTTCTGACGTACTGATATGCAGACGTTAACCAGAGTACTGCCGCCTCTCCGGCTGATTATGTTTTGTCAGTCAGGCGAAAATCCTGCGCAGTTTCCGGATACCGGTGGCCTTTGCGTGGAGGACTGCGTTCGTCTCAGGACACCAGAAGGGCTGCTGGATCGGTTGCGTCGGTGGCCCGGCGCGATGGTGATATCCGCCGGACGGCCATCAACCCAGCTTCTGCTGTGGCAACAGGTTTTTCAGCGTTATCCGCGGACAGTGGTTTTTTGCAGCAGTAACGCGTTTTTACCGGTTGACGTCAGCGTGGAAGGTTACTTCCGCCATCTGAGGCTGATTAAACGCGCCATGTCGGTAAGGGTTCTGGCCAGAATGGCTGAGCTTGCCATATGGTCATCACTACAGACATCGCCTTACGAGGAGGAGATGAAAAGCGCGTTGAGCGTGCCGGAGCTGGTGATGGAGATAAACAGCCGCACGCTGGTCAGGTTACTGTCAGAGCGTCTGCCAAAACAGGGACGGCGGGTGCTGGGATTACTGTTGTCAGGCTGTAGCCCGGAAATGACGGCCCGTATGCTGGGAACCGGCGTGAGGCAGGTCTGGCTCGCGGAGCAGACGCTGAAACAACGCTGGGATATCCCGACAGGAGTACCGCTATCTGATGCGGTAAGAATAAGGATACCGGACGTCGGCCCGGACATCAGTCAACAGAGTGGGTTGGTAAAAACTGGGGCCGGTAACGCACCGGATTTATGCTGACAGCATATTTACATCATGCCGCGCGGTATTCAGACCCATAATGTTGCGTTCTGAATGAGTTATCTTCACAAAATAAATATGGCAATCATCGTTGTCCGGAAATACCGCATAACGTGTGACATTAATGAATCTGTAATCAGTGCGAGGGTTTACGCGCTGTGGCGGTAGCGTGGAATTATCTGGATGCGTTGAGTAAATTTCACTTTACCCTTCTGATATAAATGAAAATGGTTCTGGATAAACTATCTAATATTATCTGTGTCTGCGAACAGAGTGACAAAAATAATGCAACGTAAAAAGATACTAATTGTAGGTGCGGGCCTTTCAGGCGCAGTAATAGCACGCCAGTTAGCCGAGCAGGGACATGTAGTCAATATTATTGATCAACGTTCGCATATCGGTGGTAACGCTTATGATGCCCGAGATGAGCACACGGGTATTATGGTGCACGTTTATGGTCCTCATATTTTTCATACTGATAATGAAACTGTATGGAATTATGTAAATAAATACGCTGAGATGATGCCTTATATCAATAAAGTTAAGGCCACAGTAAATGGTCAGGTATTTTCTTTACCTATCAATCTTCATACCATCAATCAATTTTTTGGTGTCGCCTGCTCACCTGATGACGCCAGGAAATTACTGCTTCAAAAATGTGATAGCACCATTCTGGAACCACAAAATTTTGAGCAACAGGCCTTGCGTTTCATTGGCGAAGAGTTATATGAAGCCTTTTTTAAAGGTTATACCATTAAACAATGGGGGCTTCATCCTTCCGCGTTACCCGCTTCTGTATTGAAACGTATCCCTGTTCGCTTTAATTATGATGATAACTATTTCAATCATAAGTTTCAGGGAATACCAAAATTTGGTTATACACAAATGGTCAAGTCCATTGTCGAACACGAAAATATCGCTGTTGAACTATGTCGCTCCTTCACTCAGGAAATGCGGACAGATTATGATCATGTTTTTTTCAGTGGCGCGCTGGATGCCTTTTACTCCTGTCAATATGGCCGACTGGAATATCGTACATTAGACTTTAAAAAAATAATTTGCCAGAGTGATTATCAAGGATGCGCAGTAATGAATTATTGTTCAATAGATACTCCTTATACTCGGATTACTGAGCACAAATATTTTTCTCCGTGGGAGAGACATAAAGCTTCAATATGTTATCAAGAATATAGTCGGGAATGTGAAGCTGGTGATATACCCTACTATCCTGTTCGCAGGGCAGATAAAATGGATTTACTGAATAAATATCTGTCGCGGGCTAAAAAAGAAAAAAATATTACTTTCATTGGTCGTCTTGGCACTTATCGTTATCTCGATATGGACATCACGATAGCTGAAGCATTACAGACGGCGGACGTATACTTAACGTCGCTATATGAACAAAAAGAAATGCCAGCTTTTACAGTTACCGTTTGATGAAGTGTACAGCGCTAATCGTAACTTTTAACCGTCTTGAAAAATTAAAAAAAAGTGTGCGAGAGACTGTTAAGGCGGGTTTTTCCTCTATTGTTATCGTTAATAATGGCTCAAGCGACGGTACAAGGGAATGGCTTTCTTCATTAAGTGAACCTGGCATCACGATACTTAATCTTAAAGATAATCTTGGTGGTGCTGGCGGATTTAAAGTAGGTAGTCAATATATATGCTCATATAGTAATGCCGATTGGGTATTTTTCTATGATGATGATGCTTACCCGGAAATTAATATTTTAAAACATTTCTCGTTATTAGATACCTCAAGATACCGTATATTTGCGTCGCGAGTTCAGGACACCTATGGACGGTCTTGTCGGATGAATTTGCCTTTCATCAGGGTTCCATCTACGGTGTTTGAGACTATTTATTATGTGATACGCCCAGAGCGGTTTTCTCCAGTAAGAACTCAGGTTACTGATGTTCAAACTGTGTCATTCGTTGGTATGATTATTGATCGAAAGGTATTGAATAACCATCTTAACGATATCCATGATGAACTTTTCCTTTATTATGATGATTTTTTCTTTGGTTATAAGCTAGTATTGTCCGGGCAGAAAATTCGTTACTCCCCAGAAATTAAATTTATTCATGATATCTCTATTCATGGAAGGTGTATCTGCCCCGAATGGAAAGTATATTATCTTTGTAGAAATTTGTTGCTGCTGAGAAAACTTTTACCCGTTCCCAGGATATTCAGTGTTCTTTCTATAGTATTACGCCTCTCTAAATATCTCGCCATATTACCATGGCAGCGTAAGAAATTTCGTTATCTATATTTTATCTGGCAGGGAATACTTCATGGACTTAAAGGTATTAGTGGGAAATATCATTAGCAGGACGAAGAGATGAAAAGGTTATGTTATTTTGTAAATTCAGACTGGTACTTTGATTTACATTGGACAGAACGTGCGATAGCGGCAAGGGATGCGGGTTATGAAATTCATATCATAAGTCATTTTATTGGTGAAGAGATTATAAAAAAATTCAAAACGCTTGGTTTTATTTGTCACAATGTGTCTCTTGTTGCTCAGTCATTTAATATGTTTGTTTTTTTTAGAGCATTCCTTAACGCTCGGAAAATTATTAAAGAGATTAATCCTGACTTATTGCATTGTATTACGCTCAAACCTTGCCTGATTGGTGGGGTTAGCGCCAGGAGAAGTAATAGTCCAGTTGTTATCAGCTTTGTCGGACTTGGTCGAATCTTTTTATATAATACCGTGCCAATGAGAATATTGCGTGCGTTAACCGTTTTGGTTTACAAATATATTGCCGGTAATAAGCGTAGCGTTTTTATTTTTGAACATGATAAAGATCGACGAAAAATATCGCGTTTAGTAGGTATTGATTATCATAAAACTATCGTTATCGAAGGTGCTGGAATTAACCCGGATATTTATAAATTCTCTATAGAGAAAAAACATGAGATACCGATAGTCCTTTTTGCAAGCCGAATGTTATGGAGTAAAGGTCTTGGCGATCTCATTGAAGCAAAAAAGATCCTCAGACAAAAAAATATTCATTTTGTTTTAAATGTTGCAGGTATATTGGCCGAGGACGATAAAGATGCTATCCCTTTGGAGCTCATTCATCACTGGCATAATGAAGGACTAATTAACTGGCTGGGACGCTCTTCGAATGTATATGAGCTTATTCAGAAATCGAATATCGTTGCATTACCATCTATTTATCCGGAAGGAGTACCACGGCTTTTATTAGAGGCATCATCTGTAGGACGTGCATGTATTGCTTATGATACCGGCGGATGTGATAGCTTAATTATTCATAACTATAATGGGTTGATCGTGAAAAGTAATTCAGCTCAGGAGTTAGCGGTAGAATTAGAGTATTTGTTAAAAAATCCACAGATTCGCTTAGAGATGGGGGCGAATGGAAGAAAACGTGTAAAGGAATTGTTTTCCAGCATATTAGTCATTAATAAGACATTGCAAATTTATAAAGACACTATTGGTTGCTAACACCATAAAGTGCTTATGAAGTAGGTCAGTGTTTAGATAAATAGTATGTAAATATTATAGAAAATAAATAAGTTATATTTTCATATCGTTAAAGAATAAGTTCTTCAGGTAAAGGTGACACGGAAACAATGAATGATTTGAAAGAAGCTCTGGCCAGGCACCAACTTTGGATTTCGCTAGGTTGGAATGATGTCCTGGGACGATACCGGCGATCGGTGTTAGGGCCTTTTTGGATAACGATTTCGATGGGGGTCACCATATCAGCGATGGGACCTCTTTACGGTTCGCTGTTCAGTTCTGGTTCCGAAAATTTTATCATGCATCTTACTTTAGGTATGATCTTTTGGGCCTTTCTATCAGCAACTATTAATGAGTCATGCGGAATATTTAATGAGTCCGCATCAATTATTAAACAATCTGACCTTCCGCTATATTTATATATATTACGTGTTTTCTATCGGCAGTTTATGATTATGTTGCATAATTTTATCATTATACCTTTCGTGATTTTTTTTACCAATACATCGGTAAATCTTGATATTCTCCTTTTTATACCTGCAATTGTAATAACATCCATCTCATTAATTTCTACAGGTATGATTCTCGCCATTTTTTGCACAAGATATCGTGATATGGGACCGGTTGTTCAAAGTGTGGTAACGTTGTGTTTTTTTATAACTCCCATCATTTGGACATCGGAACAATTACCAAAGGGAAGAAAGGAATTTGTTGATTATAATATTTTTTATTACTTTATGGAGATGCTCAGGAAACCATTAATGGGAACTGTACCAGATGTAACTATATGGTTTTACACAATAATAACCTCTATTATTATGTTGATGGTCTCAACCTTAGTGTTGACTAAATATCGCTCAAGAATCGTATACTGGTTATAATTAATGAAAATCTCTTGCAAAAACGTTGGCGTAATACTCCCTATATTTAACTCCAGCCACCGTTCATTTAAAAAAACTTTTCTACAGGCTGCTTCAGGTGGACGAATTGGCTCATCGAATACCGGGATTATTGAAGTAGAGGCATTAAAAAAAATTGATTTTACGCTTACCGAAGGTAACCGTCTTGCGCTTATCGGACACAATGGTTCGGGCAAAACCACTCTTCTGAGAGTACTTGCAGGGGCCTATAAACCAACTTCAGGGAAGTATGAATGTATCGGTCGAGTCACCAGCCTCATTGATCCCATGATGGGAATGGATGGTGAGCTTACAGGCCTGGAAAATATAAAACTGAGGGGACTATTTCTCGGTCTGTCAAAAAATGAAATAAAAAATATTACAGAAGATGTCATCGAGTTCAGCGAGTTAGGTGATTTTATTAAAATCCCCGTTAGAACGTATTCTAGTGGTATGGTTCTGAGGCTTGGTTTTTCTATTTCTACTGCAATTAATCCTGAAATTTTACTGATGGATGAATGGATGAGCGTGGGTGATAGTGATTTTAAAAGAAAAGCAGAGATGAGATTAAATAGCTTTATCTCTAAAGCGGGCATTATGGTAATGGCCACTCACGATGATGAACTGGCTAAATCTGTATGTAATAAGTTCATCAGGCTTGAGCACGGTGAGATAGTTAGCAAAGGCGGATTTTAATATTCTTATTGCAGTATTTATATCACTACGCGGTGAGTAATTTACTATTTTATAATAGCGTTACCCCAGATAATATAAATTTATAGGTTCGTTATGTATTTTTTACTTCAAAAAGTAATTTTACCAAACATTGATCTATGCACGGAAGAGCAGCTTTATTTCAGAACTCAGGGCGGGAAGTATAACTATACCTCACGTAACTTACTTGTTCCGCGTCATAAGGTTGCATATTTTGATACTTTTTTTAATGCATTCTCAATTAAGAAATGGAAAAAATATACAACCTTAACATCACTTTTTTTGCGGGTTAATATAATTGGTCGCGGAACTATAACTGTAAGGCATAAAGAGAATGGTGTCATTAGAGTATTAAAGCAAATTGATTTTAAATCGTCATGTGATATTAGTGATGAGATTGAAATTGATATATCAAAAATAAATTTTGGATATATCTATGTGGAGTGGCAATCAGACGAAGACTCTGTTTTAAATGGATTTGAATTTCTGACTAAAGATCATGTTAGTAAATCATCTATGGCTTTAGTTATAACAACTTATAATAGAAAAGAAGCTGTTACTAAAACAATCAATAGAATTAATAAAACACTCTTAACCCAGAGCGAATTTAAAGATCGTTTTAAATTGATTGTCGTTAATAATGGCGAGGCGATTAATCACCCGTCAGGAAACGGCATTATGGTTATCAATAATGAAAACCTCGGTGGGTCAGGCGGGTTTATGAGAGGTTTGATAGAGGCAGGGAAAATCAACGATATCAAACATGTCATATTTATGGATGACGACGGCTCATGTGAAATTGAATCGATTTGTCGAACTCATGCTTTTTTACTGATGGCTAAAGACAAAAATACAGTTGTTACTGGCTGTATGCTTTTTGAAGATAACCCGGCAATCATACATGAATCTGGTGCCATATGGCATAGAGATTTTTTACATTACCCGGATAAACATTATCTGGATGCTCGGGAAATAGATTCTTTAGATACTTTTGATAATGAAAGAAAAATAGGCTACGGTGGATGGTGGTTTTTTGCCTTTAATATTAACGCTATTGAATATTACTCATTTCCTTTCTTTGTTCGTGGTGATGACCTGCTATTTGGATATATGCATAAAAAACATAATATTGTCACACTTAATGGTGTGGCTTCGTGGCAAATGGATTTTGAAAGAAAAATATCGGTTCTAAATAGCTATTTGAACTTCAGGACTGTTGCTGTACCTGCATTAATTAGTAAAAGAAAGTTTGCTGCACTACTGTTAAGTGTTTTCTTTGTGCGGGAAGTCTTTCTTGCGAGTTTTTCATGCCGCTATGAACTTGCCAGAGCAATGATTATGTCATATAACGATTGTCTTTCTGGACGGGAGTTTTGGGAAGATAATGTAGATCTTCTGGAGATAAGAAAAAGAATTAATGCAATAACTCATAATGAAAAATTCAATGTAGAAGGTATTGATATTGTTAATGGTTGTGTTGATTACCCATGTTCTGGTAAAGAAAAAGCCATCTACAAATTTTTTAGATGCATAACCCTTAATGGACACTTAATTCCAGCTTTCTTTTTAATTAAAAAACCAATCGTGGTTGATTATCGTCATTATCACCCTACTAAGTTTTCATTCCGGAGAATTACTATCTATCATTTAAATATAGAAAATGGCAAATTATTAAAACTTACCCACTCAAAAATGGAGTTTTTTAAAGTTATTATTAATGGTTTGTTTACGGCAGTCAAAAATTTTTATCGGTTTAAATCTGCAAAAAAAGAGATGAAAAATAGTTTGCCCTATCTTACCTTAAAGCTCTTTTGGTATAAAAAATTCAATAAAAGATCTGAAGATAAATATTAAACATGATGTAAGTGGTGTTGATGAGAATTATACCGATTTTTTAATTATATGACTATGATAATCTTAGGTATGGTTCTGTTGCTACACCTTATCTGGTGTCAGTCTAATAAAATATTATAATCCTTACCCAATGTCAGCATTTATTCATAGGGTGTTAATTTTTATATATACCGTAAAACGCGAAATCAGAATATGGAAAAGAGTCTTTTAGTTATTGTCCGACATAAACCTGGGCGTACTCGTCTATTAATGCGGGCCTTGCAATCCATTAATGACCAGACGTTCAAAAAAATAAATATCATCATTTTCTGCATGGAGGAAGAATTGAAATGTCACAATGTGGATGATTTTTATCTGAAAGAACTGTCAAATATATATAGTGTTATCTACGACGAAAGCTGTATCTTTAATGCTATTAAGATGTCTGAATCTAATTATTTATGCTTTATGGATGATGACGATTCCTGGGCCCCTGAATATGTGTCAAGGCTACTCAGTGTTTTGGCGAATATACAGTCAACGTATTCATCTGTAAATGCAATAGCATGCCATACAAATAAAGTTGCTGAGATTGCGGAAAATAATAGAATAATTATAAATTCAACGCAACCATGGAACCACTATTTAAATGCTGGCCCTGTTAGTTTTGATGTTATTTATTACAGGAATTCTATTCCACTTTCCTCGTGTTTATTCGATAAAAATTCTGTTATCGATATGATTGAAAGTCATAAATTATCCTCTCCTGCATTTTTCTGGCCTTTTTTTATTCATTACCTTGCAGAAAATGATGTTTGGATCTTACCTGAAGCACTGGCATTTTATCATTTCAGAGAAAATGATGACTTTGAATTTGGCAATTATACCGTAATTAACAATGAGTTATTTGATATAGAATGCAAAATTGCAGAAAATAAAATGATGAGAAGTATTGATGACTCATCATTGCTCAATGTGTTACTTTCAAATATTGCTAACAATAGTCTTTTTCATAAAATCTCTTATATTGAAAATAAGATTAAATAAAATATGGATATGAACTTTAAAAAATACAAGACCGTAAGCTTTGATATCTTTGATACATTGGTTAGCCGGAGGGTTTACCGTCCCAGAGATTTGTTTTCATTGATGCAATCAACTTTAGCAACTGAGAACTTTTTTATATCAGCGTGCGAGATTGATATTATTGATAATTTTCCAGAGATAAGAGTTCAGGCGGAAGTAAGTGCCAGAGAGAATAGGGTCAGGCGTTTTGGCGGCGAGCCGGAAGTACTCATATCTGAAATATACGATGAAATTTTAAAAAAGCATCCGCAGCTTTCACCAGCGACAGTAGAAAAGATAATCGATCTGGAAATACAAATGGAGAAGATTGTTTTATATAAAAATTCGCGTGGAAGCTGTTTGTTTGAAAAGGCTATTAGTGATGGTTGCAAAGTTATTTTAATTAGTGATATGTACCTTCCATCAGCAATATTAAAGGAGTTGTTAACATCATGTGGCTATGATATCAGTAACATTCCAGTTTATTCATCTGGTGAAGAGCGGCACTCTAAAAATAGTGGCAAGTTGTTTTCAATAGTCAAGAAAAATGAAAATGTAGATATTGCATCGTGGATGCATGTTGGCGACAATGTTCATGCAGATATTCTGAACGCTAAAAAACTCGGCATAAATACTCTCCATGCTGATTGGTCAGAGTATAATCATGGGATATCTAATCATTGGAAAGCTAAAGATATTATTGGTGAATCTATTTGTAAGACTTTATTACTTAAACAAGTTTCTGCTTTCCATCAAAATGATCCTTTAAACGAGATAGGATTTAAAGTATTTGGTCCGTTATTATTAGGTTATGTATCCTGGTTAGCGAATCAGTTAAAGATTCATAAAATTGATAAAGCGCTTTTTTTAGCACGCGATGCTCACTTAATCTATAAAATTTATAATGAATACTTTTCAGAAGAACATGTAAAATGTGAATATTTATATATATCCCGCGCATCAGCTTATATGGTGGGGATGACTGATTGGCCGATGCACAGGATTTGGCATCTTTTTGGTGGTAAGAATAAGAAAAGTATTAAAAAGATACTTGCTATCGCGGGGTTAGATGCGAGTGAGCATATTTCAGATATACATCATGTTGGTTTTCCTGACGAGGAGTATATTCCTGTTTCAGGAGAGGAACATAAGGTTCACTGGCTTATAAATAAATTATTTCCATATATTTTATTAAAAAATACTCAGCACAGGGAAGTTTACGCTGATTACTTTAAAACGGCCTGTGAAGGTTATAAAAATATAGCACTTATCGATGTAGGATGGATGGGTAATATTCAATCAGTATTTGCTCGTTCTTTAGGTGCGCAATGGGCAGAAAAACAAATACATGGGTTTTATTTGGCAACTTTTGCTGGCGCCAATGATAACCGATCTATTTATAATAAGATGTTTGGTTGGCTAACCAACTATGGCCATCCCAACGATAAGTGTGATCTTTTCTTATCAGGAGGGGTGGAAATAATGGAGTTCGCTATGGCTGACAATACTGGGTCAACAATTGGCTATAAAAAAACGGATAATGGAATAATTCCTGTACGTGAAGATAGCAGTGGTTCTGAAATTGAGTATTTAAAAAAAGCAGCAAGATTGCAATCAGGGATTATTTCTTTTTTTGAGTACGTCAAACCGCTCATACAAAAAGGAAATTATGCAGCACTTAGTAGTGTTGTATTGTCAGAACCTTTTTTTGAATTGATAGCCAGACCCTCAAGCGCTCAACTGGACGCCTTATCTTCCCTCACACATTCAGAGTCCGCGGGATCTAACGCAGAAAGAATCGTGCTAGCCAAGAAACTACCTTTAAAGGATAAACTTTTTCCCGGAGAAAATTATATCAAAGAGTTGAATGCCAGTTATTGGAAAGAAGGCTTTAAAAGGATCAACAGAAAAAAATTTTGGGCAAAATATAGCTAAGCGTCATTTAATTCCGGTAGGCAGACAATCATTATTGGGCGCTCGCCCGACAAGGGCTGAGTCGATTATGCCCTGGCGCGATCATGTTAACCCTGACGGGGAAGTGGTCTCGTGCTGCGATAATGTTATTATCACTGGATACCACCGCCTGTTTGTCCATCCGCTGTGGATGTTCATTATGGTGTTCGATGTGCATTCCAGATAGTCAGAGGCGGTGTAGTCCATTAATCAACTGTTAACAAAGGATATTATCATGCCTGAAGGCCCGGAAATTCGTCGTGCGGCGGATAATCTGGAGGCGGCAATCAAAGGCAAACCCTTAACCGATGTCTGGTTTGCCTTTGCACAGTTAAAACCGTATGAATCGCAGCTTACCGGTCAACTTGTTACCCGGATAGAGACGCGGGGAAAAGCGTTATTGACCCACTTTTCAAATGGCCTGACGCTCTACAGCCACAACCAACTCTATGGCGTATGGCGGGTGATCGGCACCGGTGAAATACCGCAGACCACGCGTATATTGCGCGTCAGGCTACAAACGGCGGATAAAACTATTCTGCTTTATAGCGCGTCTGATATCGAAATGCTGACAGCAGAGCAGCTCACGACGCACCCCTTTTTACAGCGAGTCGGTCCGGATGTGCTGGACGCGCGTCTCACTCCGGAAGAGGTTAAAGCTCGATTGCTGTCGCCGCGTTTTCGCAACCGACAATTTTCCGGACTGTTGCTGGATCAGGCCTTTCTGGCGGGATTGGGGAATTATCTGCGCGTTGAAATCCTCTGGCAGGTAGGGTTAACCGGACAGCATAAAGCGAAAGATCTCAACGAGGCGCAACTGAATGCGCTTTCTCACGCGCTGTTGGATATTCCGCGCCTGTCCTACACGACTCGCGGTCAGGCGGATGAAAACAAGCATCATGGCGCACTGTTTCGCTTTAAGGTTTTCCACCGTGACGGCGAAGCGTGCGAGCGGTGTGGCGGCATTATTGAAAAGACAACACTGTCCTCACGCCCGTTTTACTGGTGCCCGCATTGCCAGAAATAGCCGGAACCGCCATCGGCGAGCGGCTATTGCCTGATGGCGCGACGCTTATCAGTCCTACAAAGGTTGTCTGGGCGCATAGGTTGATATAAAACGGGCCACTGCTGGCCCAGTTAACAGAATGCTGAACAGCCGTAGGGTTTGCATTGCCATGATGAGCGCCATATCGGCACTGCTTCCTGCCGCGATCGCGGCAACCGTATCCAGACCACCGGGACTGGTGGCAAGATAAGCCGTCATAAAATCAATCTGCATGTAGTAAGCCATTCCCCACGCCATCGCGGCGCAAATCGCCATCAGCGCGAAAATTGACAATAAGATTTGCGGCAATGGCCGCAGCGCCATAAAAAACACCTGTCTGTCAAAACCCAGCCCAATACGCCAGCCTATCGCCATATACGCCACGGCCAGCAGCCATTCGGGTAATTCAATCTCAATGATGCCTTGCGAATGGAGAAGCGCGCCTGCCAACATGGGGAGCAGCATCGTGCCGGAAGGGATACGCATCAGGCGACCGGCAATGCCCGCCACGATCGCTAATAGCAGCGTCGTCAATAAATTACCGCTAAGCGGTGGAAACCAGATCACCTGTTGGCTGACCGCTGCCGCGCTGTCGCCGAGTATCAGGCGTGTCACCAGCACCGCCGCGCCAGCCACAAACAGTACCCGTAGATACTGCATAAACGCCACCAGGCGGATATCCGCCCCGTAATCTTGCGCCATCGCTACCATTGCCGCCGCGCCGCCCGGCGAAGACCCCCATGCGCCGGTGTTGCCGGGCAGCGAGCTGTAGCGTACCAGCAGCCAGCCGACTATCGCGCTGGAAAGCAGCGTCACCAGCAACACTAAAAGCACGACCGGCCAGTAGAGGGCGAGGGTGGTCAATATCGAACCGGTTAGATTTTGGGCGATCATACAGCCGAGAATCGCCTGCGCGGCGAGAAAAATACCGCGCGGAAGTTGTAGCGTACTACCTCGCAAACTCAACACGATACCCGCAATCATTGGACCGAGCAGCATCGCCGCCGGAAGGTGCAGCCAGAGAAAAATAAGGGAAATGAGCAGCGATAACAGGAACAACAAAAACCACTGCAGAATCGGCATTCCATGCTCCCTGAATGATATTTAGCGAAACCTTAATTAATCATAGAGAGTAACGGGGTAAGAATAAAATAATGAGGATAAGAAAAAAGGGAAAATGTACCGGATGGCGAGGGTTGCCTCGCCATCCGGTTGTCAATTAACGCTTCAGCGCCGATTTAAAATCGCGTTTATCGTAGCCGGTATACAGCTGACGAGGACGGGCGATTTTCATGCCGTCAGTGTGCATTTCATTCCAGTGTGCAATCCAGCCAACGGTACGCGCCATGGCGAAGATCACGGTGAACATCGAAGATGGAATGCCCATCGCTTTCAGAATGATGCCGGAGTAGAAGTCTACGTTCGGGTACAGTTTCTTCTCGATGAAGTACGGGTCGTTGAGCGCAATGTGCTCAAGCTCCATCGCCACTTCCAGCAGATCGTCTTTGGTGCCCAGCTCTTTCAGCACTTCGTGGCAGGTTTCACGCATCACGGTGGCGCGCGGATCGTAGTTTTTGTAAACACGGTGACCGAAGCCCATCAGGCGGAAAGAATCATTCTTGTCTTTCGCACGGCGAACAAATTCCGGAATGTGTTTAACAGAGCTGATTTCTTCCAGCATTTTCAGCGCGGCTTCGTTGGCGCCGCCGTGCGCGGGTCCCCACAGGGAGGCGATCCCGGCGGCAATGCAGGCGAATGGGTTGGCGCCGCTTGAACCTGCGGTACGTACCGTTGACGTTGAGGCGTTCTGCTCATGGTCAGCGTGCAGGATCAGAATACGGTCCATCGCGCGCTCTAGTACCGGATTCACTTCATAGGTTTCACACGGCGTGGAGAACATCATGTTCAGGAAGTTACCGGCGTAGGAAAGGTCGTTGCGCGGATAAACAAACGGCTGACCGATTGAATATTTGTAACACATCGCCGCCATGGTCGGCATTTTGGACAGCAGGCGGAACGCCGCGATTTCACGGTGGCGCGGATTGTTCACATCCAGCGAGTCGTGGTAGAACGCTGCCAGCGCGCCAGTGATCCCGCACATTACCGCCATCGGATGTGAGTCGCGACGGAAAGCATGGAACAGGCGAGTGATTTGCTCATGGATCATCGTATGGCGGGTGACTGTCGTTCTGAACTCGTCATACTCTTCCTGCGTCGGTTTTTCGCCGTACAGCAGGATGTAACAGACTTCCAGATAGTTGGAATCGGTAGCAAGCTGGTCAATCGGGAAACCGCGATGCAACAAAATGCCTTCGTCGCCGTCGATGAAGGTGATTTTAGATTCGCAGGATGCGGTAGAGGTGAAACCAGGGTCAAAAGTAAAAACTCCTTTTGAACCGAGACTACGAATATCAATAACATCTTGACCGAGTGTGCCTTTTAGCACATCCAGTTCAATAGCAGTGTCACCAGTAAGGGTGATTTTTGCCTTTGTATCAGCCATTTACGGTCTCCTTAGCGCCTTATTGCTTAAGACTGCCGGAACTCAGACTTGCCTTCTCCACGTCATCTTCCTTGTCGTTAGTGCAGGGAAGATTCTGTGTATGCATCAATCAACCGTTACCAGTTTGTTATTTGGCTCGCCGCTCTGTGAAAGAGGGGATGACCTGGGTACAGAGCAATGGGCGCTTGCAGGTAACGGCTTGATTAATTTCGAATTAGCAGCAAATCAGGAACGTAGCAATCCGAGTAATGTAACCTGTCTATCACTAATAACTGTCCTGAAAGAATGGGTCAATATCATTGTACTGTTGCATAACTTATTAACAGGTGAAAGAGTGACCCCATAACTTTTACGCATTATATGCTTTTTCTGGTGTCGTTTGTAACAATTTTGTTTAATGTTTGTCAAATCAGATGATTGAAAATTAAAAAAATGTTGTTATCGTGACCTGTGTCACTGTTCAGGATAAAACCCGACAAACTATATGTAGGTTAATTGTAATGATTTTGTGAACGTCCTATACTGCCGCCAGGTCTCCGGAATACCCTGCAATCCCGAGCCACCCAGCGTTGTAACGTGTCGTTTTAGCTACTGGAAGCAGTGTTTTACATGACGCGCAGTTATAGAAAGGACGCTGTCTGACCCGCACGCAGACCGGAGGAAGGAAATCCCGTCGTCTTTCTGGCTACAGGTAGATTCACCTCTGTAACCGAAGTCTTAAGGGAATAATAAGAACAGCATGTGGGCGTTATTCATGATAAGAAATGTGAAAAAACAAAGACCTGTCAATCTGGATCTACAAACGATTCGGTTCCCCATCACAGCGATAGCGTCCATTCTCCATCGCGTATCCGGTGTGATTACTTTCATCGCCGTCGGCATACTACTGTGGCTACTGGGCACCAGCCTCTCTTCTCCGGAAGGATTCCAGCAGGCCGCCGATATCATGGACGGCTTCATCGTTAAATTTATCATGTGGGGCATCCTTACCGCGCTGGCGTATCACGTCATCGTGGGAATTCGTCACATGTTAATGGATTTTGGCTATCTGGAAGAAACATTCGAAGCGGGTCAACGCTCTGCCAAAATCTCTTTTGTTATCACTGTCGTGCTTTCACTTCTCGCAGGAGTCCTCGTATGGTAAGCAACGCCTCCGCATTAGGACGCAATGGCGTACATGACTTCATCCTGGTCCGTGCTACCGCTATCGTTCTGACGTTATACATCATCTACATGGTGGGTTTTTTCGCCACGAGCGGCGAACTGACCTTTGAAGCCTGGACCGGTTTCTTCTCATCGGCCTTCACCAAAGTCTTCACCCTGCTGGCGCTTTTTTCCATCTTGATTCATGCCTGGATCGGCATGTGGCAGGTGTTAACCGACTACGTTAAACCACTGGCAGTGCGTCTGATACTGCAACTCGTTATTGTTGTTGCGCTGGTGGTTTACGTCATCTATGGATTTGTTGTGGTGTGGGGTGTGTAATGAAACTGCCAGTCAGAGAATTTGATGCTGTTGTGATTGGTGCCGGTGGTGCAGGTATGCGCGCGGCGCTGCAAATTTCCCAGAGCGGCCAAACCTGTGCGCTGCTCTCGAAAGTCTTCCCGACCCGTTCCCATACCGTTTCCGCGCAGGGCGGTATCACCGTGGCGCTCGGCAATACCCATGAAGATAACTGGGAATGGCACATGTACGACACCGTAAAAGGGTCGGACTACATTGGTGACCAGGATGCCATCGAATATATGTGTAAGACCGGACCGGAAGCGATTCTGGAACTGGAGCACATGGGGTTACCGTTCTCCCGTCTTGATGATGGACGTATCTATCAGCGCCCGTTCGGCGGCCAGTCGAAAAACTTTGGCGGCGAGCAGGCGGCACGTACCGCGGCGGCGGCTGACCGTACCGGTCACGCCTTGCTACATACGCTGTATCAACAGAATTTGAAAAACCACACCACGATTTTCTCCGAATGGTATGCGCTGGATCTGGTGAAAAACCAGGATGGCGCGGTGGTGGGGTGTACCGCACTGTGCATCGAAACCGGTGAAGTGGTGTACTTCAAAGCCCGCGCGACGGTGCTGGCGACCGGCGGCGCAGGCCGTATCTACCAGTCCACCACCAACGCTCACATCAACACCGGTGACGGTGTCGGTATGGCGCTGCGTGCCGGTGTCCCGGTGCAGGATATGGAAATGTGGCAGTTCCACCCGACCGGCATCGCCGGGGCGGGCGTGCTGGTGACAGAAGGCTGCCGCGGCGAAGGCGGTTACCTGCTGAACAAACACGGCGAGCGCTTTATGGAGCGTTATGCGCCGAACGCCAAAGACCTGGCGGGTCGTGACGTGGTGGCGCGTTCCATCATGATCGAAATCCGTGAAGGCCGCGGCTGCGACGGCCCGTGGGGGCCGCACGCTAAACTGAAACTGGATCACCTGGGTAAAGAGGTGCTGGAATCTCGCCTGCCGGGTATCCTGGAGCTGTCCCGCACTTTCGCCCACGTCGATCCGGTGAAAGAGCCAATTCCGGTTATCCCGACCTGCCACTACATGATGGGCGGTATTCCGACTAAAGTGACCGGTCAGGCGCTGACCGTGAACGAGCAGGGCGAAGACGTGGTGATTCCGGGGCTGTTTGCGGTAGGCGAAATCGCCTGTGTATCGGTTCACGGCGCCAACCGTCTGGGCGGTAACTCACTGCTGGATCTGGTGGTCTTTGGCCGCGCGGCGGGGCTGCATTTACAGGAATCCATCGCCGAGCAGGGCGTGCTGCGCGACGCCAGCGAGTCTGACGTTGAAGGTTCTCTGGAGCGCCTGAATCGCTGGAACAATAACCGCAATGGCGAAGATCCGGTGGCTATCCGCAAAGCGTTGCAGGAGTGTATGCAGCATAACTTCTCCGTATTCCGTGAAGGCGACGCGATGGCGAAAGGGCTTGAGCAGTTGAAAGTGATCCGCGAGCGTCTGAAAAACGCCCGTCTGGATGACACGTCCAGCGAGTTTAATACCCAGCGTGTTGAGTGTCTGGAGCTGGATAACCTGATGGAAACCGCCTACGCCACTGCCGTATCAGCCAACTTCCGAACGGAAAGCCGCGGCGCGCATAGCCGCTTCGATTTCCCGGAGCGTGATGATGCCAACTGGTTGTGTCATACCCTGTATCAGCCGCAAACGGAATCCATGACGCGCCGAAGCGTCAATATGGAACCGAAACTGCGTCCGGCGTTCCCGCCGAAGATTCGTACTTATTAATTGCGGAGACAGGATGATGAAACTCGAATTTTCGATTTATCGTTATAACCCGGATGTCGATAACGCTCCGCGTATGCAGGATTACACCCTGGAAGGCGAAGAAGGGCGCGACATGATGCTGCTGGATGCGTTAATCCAGCTTAAAGAAAAAGATCCCAGCCTTTCTTTCCGCCGTTCCTGCCGCGAAGGTGTGTGCGGTTCTGATGGTTTGAATATGAACGGTAAGAATGGTCTGGCCTGTATTACCCCTATTTCGGCGCTGACTCAGCCGGGTAAGAAGATTGTGATTCGCCCGCTGCCCGGTTTGCCGGTGATCCGCGATTTGGTGGTAGACATGGGGCAATTCTACGCACAATATGAGAAGATTAAGCCTTACTTATTGAATAATGGGCAAAATCCACCGGCTCGTGAGCATCTGCAGATGCCGGAGCAGCGTGAAAAACTCGATGGGCTGTATGAATGTATTCTTTGCGCCTGTTGCTCAACATCCTGCCCGTCATTCTGGTGGAACCCGGATAAGTTTATCGGTCCGGCGGGGCTGCTCGCGGCGTATCGATTCCTGATCGATAGTCGTGATACCGAGACTGACAGTCGTCTGGAAGGGATGAGTGATGCATTCAGCGTATTCCGCTGTCACAGCATTATGAACTGCGTCAGTGTATGTCCTAAGGGACTGAACCCGACGCGCGCTATCGGCCATATTAAGTCGATGCTGTTGCAGCGTAGCGCATAAGTAGTTGTAGTAGTTGCCGGATGGCGACGTACCGTCTTATCAGGCCTACAGGCGCAATCCCGTAGGCCTGATAAGCGCAGCGCCATCAGGCAATAGAAGTGCAGGAAACCTCTAAAAACTGCCATATGATTAGTAATAATCGAGATGTTCAGAGCGAGACAAGGCGCGGTCTGAACGAATCTTCGGGAGCATAGTTAACTATGTGACCGGAGTGAGCGAAGGCCGCAAAGCAGTCGTAGCCTGAACAGCGAAGATTATTAGACAGTTTTTAAAGGTTCCTTAGCGGACGCAGATGACACGACAGTCCGCAACAAGTGAACCCCGGCACGCATACAGCGTATGCGTGGTTAGTATCCACGGCGAAATACTCGTCATAGTTCACGTTGCATGTGCGTTGGCTGCACTTGCTCACCCCGGTCACTTACTGGATGTAAGCTCCCAGGGATTCGCAAGCTTGCCGCCTTCCTGAAACGTGACCTATTTAGAGTATTAAATAAGCAGAAAAGATGCTTAAGGGATCACGATGCAGAACAGCGCTTTGAAAGCCTGGTTGGACTCTTCTTACCTCTCTGGTTCGAATCAGAGCTGGATAGAACAGCTCTATGAAGACTTCTTAACCGATCCTGACTCGGTAGACGCTAACTGGCGTTTGACGTTCCAGCAGTTACCTGGTACCGGAGTCAAACCGGATCAACTCCATTCAAAAACACGTGAATATTTCCGGCGGCAGGCGTTGGCTGGCTCACGTCACTCTTCTACGATTTCCGACCCTGACACCAATGTGAAGCAGGTTAAAGTCCTGCAGCTTATCAACGCTTATCGTTTCCGTGGCCATCAGCATGCAAACCTCGATCCGCTGGGACTGTGGAAGCAAGAACGCGTGGCGGATCTGGACCCTTCTTTCCATGATTTGACCGAGGCCGATTTCCAGGAAACCTTCAATGTCGGCTCCTTTGCCAGCGGCAAAGAGACGATGAAGCTGGGCGAGCTGCTCGACGCGCTCAAACAGACCTACTGCGGCCCGATTGGCGCTGAGTATATGCACATCACCAGCACCGAAGAGAAACGCTGGATCCAACAGCGCATCGAATCCGGTCGTGCGGCTTTTAGCGCTGACGAGAAAAAACGCTTCCTGAACGAACTGACCGCCGCTGAAGGGCTGGAACGTTATCTGGGCGCCAAATTCCCGGGTGCGAAACGTTTCTCGCTTGAGGGGGGAGATGCGCTGATACCCATGCTGAAAGAGATGGTTCGCCATGCGGGTAACAGCGGCACTCGCGAAGTGGTGCTGGGGATGGCGCACCGCGGTCGCCTGAACGTGCTGATCAACGTACTGGGTAAAAAACCGCAGGATCTGTTCGACGAGTTTGCCGGTAAACATAAAGAACATCTGGGTACCGGCGACGTGAAGTATCACATGGGCTTCTCGTCAGATATCGAAACCGAAGGCGGTCTGGTTCACCTGGCGCTGGCGTTTAACCCATCGCATCTGGAAATTGTGAGCCCGGTGGTGATGGGCTCCGTGCGCGCCCGTCTGGACAGACTGGACGAACCGAGCAGCAACAAAGTGTTGCCGATCACTATTCACGGCGACGCCGCGGTGACCGGCCAGGGCGTGGTTCAGGAAACCCTGAACATGTCGAAAGCGCGCGGTTACGAAGTGGGCGGTACGGTACGTATCGTTATCAACAACCAGGTGGGCTTCACCACCTCTAACCCACTGGATGCGCGTTCAACGCCTTACTGCACCGATATCGGTAAAATGGTCCAGGCGCCGATTTTCCACGTCAATGCGGACGATCCGGAAGCCGTCGCTTTTGTGACCCGTCTGGCGCTGGACTTCCGTAATACCTTTAAACGCGATGTGTTCATCGATCTGGTATGCTACCGCCGTCACGGCCACAACGAAGCCGACGAGCCAAGCGCAACCCAGCCGCTGATGTACCAGAAAATCAAAAAGCATCCGACGCCGCGTAAAATCTACGCCGACAAACTGGAAGCTGATAAGGTCGCAACGCTGGAAGATGCTACTGAAATGGTCAACCTCTATCGCGATGCGCTGGATGCTGGCGAGTGCGTAGTGAAAGAGTGGCGTCCGATGAACATGCACTCCTTCACCTGGTCGCCATATCTCAACCACGAATGGGACGAAAGCTACCCGAACAAAGTTGAGATGAAGCGTCTGCAGGAGCTGGCAAAACGTATCAGCACCGTGCCGGAAGCCATTGAAATGCAGTCTCGCGTGGCGAAAATTTATGGCGACCGTCAGGCAATGGCGGCAGGCGAGAAATTGTTTGACTGGGGCGGCGCGGAAAATCTGGCTTACGCCACGCTGGTCGATGAAGGCATTCCGGTGCGCCTGTCCGGGGAAGACTCCGGTCGCGGCACCTTCTTCCATCGTCATGCGGTGATCCACAACCAGACGAACGGCTCAACGTATACGCCGTTGCAGCATATTCACAGCGGTCAGGGACAGTTTAAAGTCTGGGACTCCGTGCTGTCTGAAGAAGCGGTACTGGCTTTTGAATACGGTTATGCCACGGCGGAACCACGTACCCTGACTATCTGGGAAGCGCAGTTTGGCGATTTTGCCAACGGCGCGCAGGTAGTGATTGACCAGTTCATCTCCTCCGGCGAGCAGAAATGGGGCCGGATGTGCGGTCTGGTGATGCTGTTGCCGCACGGCTATGAAGGGCAGGGGCCGGAGCACTCTTCCGCGCGTCTGGAACGTTATCTGCAACTTTGCGCCGAGCAGAATATGCAGGTTTGCGTGCCGTCCACCCCGGCGCAGGTCTACCATATGCTGCGCCGTCAGGCGCTGCGCGGGATGCGTCGTCCGCTGGTGGTGATGTCGCCGAAATCGCTGCTGCGTCACCCGCTGGCGGTTTCCACGCTTGATGAACTGGCGAACGGTTCCTTCCAGCCGGCCATTGGCGAAATTGACGAGCTGGACCCTAAAGCCGTAAAACGCGTGGTAATGTGTTCTGGTAAGGTTTATTACGACCTGCTGGAACAACGTCGCAAAAACGACCAGAAAGATGTCGCTATCGTGCGCATCGAACAGCTCTATCCGTTCCCGCATAAAGCGGTGCAGGAAGCGCTGCAACCATACGCTCACGTCCATGATTTTGTCTGGTGCCAGGAAGAGCCGCTCAACCAGGGCGCATGGTACTGCAGCCAGCATCATTTCCGTGAAGTGATTCCGTTTGGGGCCGCTCTGCGTTATGCAGGTCGCCCGGCCTCCGCCTCTCCGGCGGTAGGGTATATGTCCGTTCACCAGAAACAGCAACAAGATCTGGTTAATGACGCGCTGAACGTCGATTAAATAAAGGATAAATAATGAGTAGCGTAGATATTCTTGTTCCCGACCTGCCTGAGTCCGTAGCGGACGCGACCGTCGCCACCTGGCATAAAAAACCGGGCGATGCGGTTGTTCGTGACGAAGTGCTGGTAGAAATCGAAACTGACAAAGTGGTACTGGAAGTACCGGCATCAGCGGACGGCATTCTGGATGCGGTTCTGGAAGAGGAGGGGACGACTGTCACCTCTCGCCAGATCCTGGGTCGCCTGCGTGAAGGAAACAGCGCGGGTAAAGAGACCAGCGCGAAATCTGAAGAGAAAGCGTCTACGCCGGCACAGCGCCAGCAGGCGTCGCTGGAAGAACAAAACAACGATGCGCTCAGCCCGGCGATCCGTCGCCTGCTGGCTGAACACAATCTGGAAGCCAGCGCCATTAAAGGCACTGGTGTGGGTGGGCGTCTGACCCGTGAAGATGTGGAAAAACATCTGGCGAAAGGCGAGTCTAAAGCACCCGCTGTTGAACCTGCAGCACAACCCGCTCTGGGCGCGCGCGGCGAAAAACGCGTGCCAATGACCCGCCTGCGCAAGCGCGTGGCCGAGCGTCTACTGGAAGCGAAAAATTCCACCGCCATGCTGACGACCTTCAATGAAGTCAACATGAAGCCGATTATGGATTTGCGTAAGCAGTATGGCGAAGTGTTTGAAAAACGTCATGGTATCCGCCTGGGCTTTATGTCCTTCTACGTGAAAGCGGTAGTGGAAGCGCTGAAGCGTTATCCGGAAGTGAACGCCTCTATCGACGGCGATGACGTGGTGTATCACAACTACTTTGATGTGAGCATGGCGGTGTCTACGCCGCGCGGCCTGGTCACGCCGGTCCTGCGTGACGTGGATACGCTGGGCATGGCTGACATCGAGAAAAAAATTAAAGAACTGGCTGTCAAAGGCCGCGACGGCAAGCTGACCGTAGAAGACCTGACCGGTGGTAACTTTACCATTACCAACGGCGGCGTATTCGGTTCGCTGATGTCTACCCCGATCATCAACCCGCCGCAGAGCGCGATTCTGGGAATGCATGCTATTAAAGACAGGCCGATGGCGGTGGATGGCAAGGTGGAAATCCTGCCGATGATGTACCTGGCGCTCTCTTACGATCATCGCCTGATCGATGGTCGCGAATCCGTGGGCTTCCTGGTCACCATCAAAGAGTTGCTGGAAGATCCGACCCGTCTGCTGTTGGACGTGTAGTCAGCAAGAGCATCACCTGCTACCTGTAGGCCGGATAAGGCGTTCACGCCGCCATCCGGCGATGGTGTAATGCCTGATGGCGCGCAGCTTTCAGGCCTACAGGTCTAAAGATAACGATTACCTGAAGGATGGACAGAACACATGAACTTACATGAATATCAGGCAAAACAACTTTTTGCCCGCTATGGCTTACCGGCGCCGGTGGGTTATGCCTGTACTACTCCGCGTGAAGCCGAAGAAGCCGCGTCTAAAATCGGTGCCGGCCCGTGGGTAGTGAAATGTCAGGTTCACGCTGGCGGCCGCGGCAAAGCGGGCGGTGTGAAGGTAGTAAAAAGCAAAGAAGAGATTCGCGCCTTCGCGGAAAACTGGCTGGGCAAACGTCTGGTGACCTATCAAACAGACGCTAATGGCCAACCGGTAAACCAGATTCTGGTTGAAGCGGCGACCGACATCGGCAAAGAACTGTACCTCGGCGCGGTAGTTGACCGTAGTTCTCGTCGCGTGGTCTTTATGGCGTCTACCGAAGGTGGCGTAGAGATCGAAAAAGTCGCGGAGGAAACCCCGCATCTGATCCATAAAGTCGCGCTCGATCCGCTGACCGGCCCGATGCCGTATCAGGGACGGGAACTGGCGTTCAAATTGGGTCTGGAAGGTAAACTGGTGCAGCAGTTCACCAAAATCTTTATGGGCCTGGCAACCATTTTCCTTGAGCGCGACCTGGCGCTGATCGAAATCAACCCGCTGGTGATCACTAAGCAGGGCGATCTGATTTGCCTCGACGGCAAGCTGGGCGCTGACGGCAACGCGCTGTTCCGCCAGCCGGATCTGCGTGAAATGCGTGACCAGTCTCAGGAAGACCCGCGTGAAGCGCAGGCGGCGCAGTGGGAACTGAACTACGTCGCGCTGGACGGCAACATCGGTTGCATGGTGAACGGCGCGGGCCTGGCGATGGGTACCATGGACATCGTTAAGCTGCATGGCGGCGAACCGGCTAACTTCCTTGACGTAGGCGGCGGCGCAACCAAAGAGCGCGTCACCGAAGCGTTTAAAATTATCCTCTCGGATGACAACGTGAAAGCGGTTCTGGTTAACATCTTCGGCGGTATCGTCCGTTGTGACCTGATTGCCGACGGTATCATCGGCGCGGTGGAAGAAGTGGGCGTTAACGTTCCGGTGGTGGTGCGTCTGGAAGGCAACAACGCCGAACTCGGCGCGAAGAAACTGGCTGACAGTGGCCTGAATATTATTGCAGCGAAAAGTCTGACGGATGCAGCTCAGCAGGTTGTTGCCGCAGTGGAGGGGAAATAATGTCCGTTTTAATTAATAAAGATACCAAGGTTATCTGCCAGGGCTTCACCGGTAGCCAGGGGACTTTCCACTCCGAACAGGCGATTGCTTACGGTACGCAGATGGTGGGCGGCGTGACGCCAGGTAAAGGCGGCACCACGCATTTGGGTCTGCCGGTGTTCAACACCGTGCGCGAAGCGGTAGAAGCCACCGGTGCGACTGCATCCGTTATCTACGTCCCGGCGCCGTTCTGCAAAGACTCCATTCTGGAAGCGATCGACGCAGGTATCAAACTGATTATCACCATCACCGAAGGTATTCCGACGCTGGATATGCTGACCGTGAAAGTGAAGCTGGACGAAGCTGGCGTACGCATGATCGGCCCGAACTGCCCGGGTGTGATCACCCCGGGCGAATGCAAAATCGGCATCATGCCGGGTCACATTCATAAGCCGGGTAAAGTGGGTATCGTTTCCCGTTCCGGCACGCTGACCTATGAAGCGGTTAAGCAGACCACCGACTACGGTTTCGGCCAGTCCACCTGCGTGGGTATCGGCGGCGACCCGATTCCGGGCTCTAACTTCATCGACATCCTGAAACTGTTCCAGGAAGATCCGCAGACTGAAGCGATCGTGATGATCGGTGAGATCGGCGGTAGCGCGGAAGAAGAAGCGGCGGCTTACATTAAAGATCACGTGACCAAGCCGGTGGTTGGCTACATCGCGGGTGTTACCGCGCCGAAAGGCAAGCGTATGGGCCACGCTGGCGCCATCATTGCCGGTGGTAAAGGCACTGCGGATGAAAAATTTGCCGCGCTGGAAGCCGCAGGCGTGAAAACCGTTCGCAGCCTGGCCGATATCGGCGAAGCGCTGAAAGCAATTATAAAATAAAACTCGCTGTTCCTGCGGGAACAGATAAATGTCCGTTTTCGACATGGTTGGCCACCTTTACGGTGGCCTTTTTTATGGCTTTATTGTTTGTGGCAAAGTACGGGTGAAGCATCCGGGATATAAAATTATTGGCTTTGTAAATATTGAACTATAGGAAAATAATGCCTCATTAAAAAAACATGGTGGAGTCTAAAAATAATTGATAATAACCGTCTGGCAGCGGCAGTAAATTTACTCAGTTTGCCGGTTAACTCTTTTGCAGCAAATACAGATGCTGTCTTAGTGAAATACCTGCCGACCTCACTGGAGACGGATTATGCGCTTTCCGCCATGAAAAAAACGCATTGCAGCATTACACTATGTTGACGCTAACCTCTATAGTAAATTGACGCTTGACTCTGTGGCCGCGCATGTTTGCCTGAGCGCGAGCTACATGTCTCCTCAGATGTATCGCGCTTACACAGACTGCTTGTTTAATGGCAGAATAAAACAGCTATTTTAATCATAAGAGTACCGACATTATTTCCATGAAGTATTAAAGATATCGTTTAATAAATCATATGAACTTTTGCTGGTTAAAAGAGGTTAACTTTAAAAATTATTAATAACTTATTGACACTATTCGTTCGTGATTAATCATGTTTAAAGGGTATTTATGGCTGCGAATAAACAGAATTATTACTATGAGTGACGTAGAAATTGAGGGTAAATCTGTGAAGGTGATAACAGAATCTTCACTATAATAATTATGGAGAGGCAAATACGGTGTTATTGAAATAAAGAAAAATTAGCGAATAAAATGTTTGTTTCTGGCTATCTGGAAAGCTTATTAGCGATAATTAAGGCGATAACCTGGCAAGATGATCCTGGCCGTTAGTCGTCGGGAAAGGGAAGTTGGGGCAGAGTAATCCCGGTGGGATGATGGCGCGTGTGCAATGAGATAGTTTCTTTGCGGTGTTAATTATAAGTAAAATAAAAATAGACTAAATGTATAAAATAATAAGTGTTGATAACCTACAGAAAAAATCTGTGAGCTATTTAGCAATAATTGAACATCAATGTGGAATGTTTTTTACTGGATGCGGGGCAGTAAAAAACGCACAAAATGTTTAGCCTTACCGAATAAGCCTCTTTTTACAGGGAGTTTGAAATTACTCTTTGCAAAAACAAAAAGTTAACAAAAAATTCACCATGCATTCAATGAATAAACATTATTAACATTAACTTCAAAAATTGATTTTAATCAATATTTAAATGTTGGAAAAGAGCATCAAAACTGGTTAAATTGTCCGTGATCAAATTCCCTGAAAAGCGATAGATTAGCCATAAATTGATCGCTGTCGAAAAAAGCAAATCTGACCCACTAAAAACCTGTTTATTGTAAGGGTTTTACGGCGTAATATATTTGCGGGATCAATTTGGGTTTTTTATTAACATGTTTGTAACTTTTCATCATTACTGTTTCCTTCCCGAGGGGATAGTACGATGGAAGGCCGCAAATAAATTTGTATTGGGGCATGCGTGTGACCCTTTCTAACGGGGTTCACTCTCGGAGTCTTCATGCGATGAGCAAGGAGTCATGATGTTAGATATAGTCGAACTGTCGCGCTTACAGTTTGCCTTGACCGCGATGTACCACTTCCTGTTTGTGCCGCTAACGCTCGGTATGGCGTTCCTGCTGGCCATTATGGAAACGGTATACGTCCTTTCCGGCAAACAGATTTATAAAGATATGACCAAGTTCTGGGGCAAGTTGTTTGGTATCAACTTTGCTCTGGGTGTGGCTACCGGTTTGACCATGGAGTTCCAGTTCGGGACAAACTGGTCGTACTACTCCCACTATGTTGGGGACATCTTCGGTGCGCCGCTGGCCATCGAAGGTTTGATGGCCTTCTTCCTCGAATCCACCTTTGTAGGTCTGTTCTTCTTCGGCTGGGATCGTCTGAGTAAAGTTCAGCATATGTGCGTCACCTGGCTGGTGGCTCTGGGGTCCAACCTCTCCGCGTTGTGGATTCTGGTAGCGAACGGCTGGATGCAAAACCCAATCGCTGCGGATTTCAATTTCGAAACCATGCGTATGGAAATGGTGAGCTTCTCTGAACTGGTGCTGAACCCGGTAGCACAGGTGAAATTTGTTCACACTGTGGCGTCCGGTTATGTCACCGGCGCGATGTTCATCCTCGGTATCAGCGCTTACTACATGCTGAAAGGTCGTGACTTCGCCTTTGCTAAACGCTCCTTTGCTATTGCTGCCAGCTTCGGTATGGCTGCCGTACTGTCCGTTATCGTACTCGGTGACGAATCCGGTTACGAAATGGGCGACGTGCAGAAAACCAAGCTCGCTGCGATTGAAGCAGAATGGGAAACGCAACCTGCTCCGGCCTCCTTTACCCTGTTCGGCATTCCTGACCAGGACAAACAGGAAAACCATCTGGCGATTCAGATCCCTTATGCGCTCGGCATTATCGCTACGCGTTCCGTGGACACGCCGGTTATTGGTCTGAAAGATCTCATGGTTCAGCATGAAGAGCGTATCCGTAACGGGATGAAAGCCTATGAACTGCTGGAGCAGCTGCGCGCCGGTTCTACCGACCAGGCCGTTCGCGACCAGTTTAACAGCATGAAGAAAGATCTCGGTTACGGCCTGCTGCTGAAACGCTATACGCCTAATGTGACTGACGCGACCGAAGCGCAGATCCAGCAAGCGACGAAAGATTCCATTCCTCGCGTTGCGCCGCTGTACTTCGCTTTCCGTATCATGGTGGCGTGCGGCTTCCTGCTGCTGGCGATCATCGCACTTTCCTTCTGGAGCGTGATTCGTAACCGCATCGGTGAGAAAAAATGGCTGTTGCGCGCGGCGCTGTACGGCATTCCACTGCCGTGGATTGCGGTTGAAGCAGGTTGGTTCGTCGCCGAGTATGGTCGTCAGCCGTGGGCGATCGGCGAAGTGTTGCCGACAGCTGTGGCGAACTCATCGCTGACCGTGGGCGATCTGCTGTTCTCCATGTTCCTGATTTGCGGCCTGTATACCCTGTTCCTGGTGGCAGAATTGTTCCTGATGTTCAAATTTGCACGCCTTGGCCCAAGCAGCCTGAAAACCGGTCGCTATCACTTTGAGCAGTCCACCGTGACTTCTCAGCCGGCACGCTAAGACAGGAGTCGTCAAATGATCGATTATGAAGTACTACGTTTTATCTGGTGGCTGCTGGTTGGCATTTTGCTAATTGGTTTCGCCGTCACCGATGGGTTCGACATGGGGGTGGGGATGCTCACCCGTTTCCTCGGTCGTAACGACACCGAACGTCGAATTATGATTAACTCTATCGCCCCACACTGGGACGGTAACCAGGTGTGGTTGATCACCGCGGGCGGTGCGTTGTTTGCTGCCTGGCCGATGGTTTACGCCGCGGCGTTCTCCGGTTTCTATGTAGCGATGATCCTGGTGCTGGCGTCTTTGTTCTTCCGTCCGGTCGGTTTTGATTACCGTTCCAAGATTGAAGACCCGCGCTGGCGCAACATGTGGGACTGGGGCGTGTTCATCGGTAGCTTTGTGCCGCCGCTGGTGATTGGCGTGGCCTTTGGCAACCTGTTGCAGGGCGTACCGTTCCACGTGGATGAGTATCTGCGTCTGTACTACACCGGTAACTTCTTCCAGTTGCTGAACCCGTTTGGTCTGCTGGCGGGTATCGTAAGCGTAGGGATGATCATCACGCAGGGGGCGACTTACCTGCAAATGCGCACCGTTGGCGAACTGCACCTGCGCGCGCGCGCCACCTCGCAGATTGCGGCGCTGGTGACATTAGTGTGCTTTGCGCTGGCGGGCGTTTGGGTAATGTATGGTATTGATGGTTATGTCGTGACATCCGCGATTGACCATCATGCCGCCTCTAACCCGCTGACTAAAGAAGTGGCGCGTGAAGCTGGCGCCTGGCTGGTGAACTTTAATAATGCTCCGATCCTGTGGTTGGTTCCGGCTCTGGGCGTGGTTCTGCCGCTGCTGACTATCCTGACTTCCCGTATGGAGAAAGGCGCGTGGGCATTCCTGTTCTCTTCGCTGACCCTGGCCTGCATTATTCTGACGGCGGGTATCGCTATGTTCCCATTTGTGATGCCGTCCAGCACGATGATGAATGCCAGCCTGACCATGTGGGATGCGACATCCAGCCAGATGACGCTGAACCTGATGACCTGGGTTGCGGCGGTGTTCGTACCGATCATTCTGATCTACACCAGCTGGTGTTACTGGAAAATGTTCGGTCGTATCACTAAAGAACATATTGAAAGCAACACCCACTCTCTGTACTAAGTAAGGAGCTTAAAATGTGGTATTTCGCATGGATTCTGGGAACGCTTCTTGCCTGTGCATTCGGGATCATTACCGCCCTGGCGCTTGAGCACGTTGAAGCGGGTAAAACCGGTCAAGAAGAAAGCTAATGACCCATATTATCGCAAAACTGTATGCGGTAATGGACAAGCGCCCGTTAAGGGCGCTTTCCTTCGTGATGGCGATAGTGCTGGCAGGATGTATGTTCTGGGACCCGTCACGGTTTGCCGCCAGGACCAGCACGCTTGAAATCTGGCACGGATTATTGCTGATGTGGGCGGTTTGCGCAGGCATAATCCACGGCGTGGGTTTTCGCCCTGAATCCGTACACTGGCAAGGGATTTTTTGTCCGCTCCTTGCGGATATCGTCCTTATCGTCGGCCTGATTTTCTTCTTCTTGTGAATAAGAAACCTCCTTAAAAATATAGGGGCTTGCATAAGCCCATATATTTTTACTCTCCCTTAACTTCCCCCCATTCCCAAGCCTCATTCCCACGCGTATAGTAGCAACGTTTACAAGCTCTACTTTTGTTGCATTACCGGGATGTAAAGTGAATACAAGGCGATATACAACGGCATTCTTGAGGCATTACGGCGGCAAGCGGATGACGCCAACAAAGAGGCTGCAGGGATGAATAAGTATATGTTTCGATGGCCAATTCGAGTTTATTACGAAGACACGGACGCCGGCGGTGTGGTTTATCACGCCAGCTATGTCGCTTTTTATGAAAGAGCGCGCACGGAGATGCTGCGTCACCATCACTTCAGCCAACAGGTGCTGCTGGCGGAGCGGGTCGCCTTTGTAGTGCGCAAGATGACGCTGGAATACTATGCGCCTGCGCGGCTCGACGATATGCTTGAAGTTCAAACAGAAATTACGTCAATGCGTGGCACCGCTTTGGTTTTCACGCAACGCATTGTCAACGCAGAGAACACGCTGCTAAATGAAGCAGAGGTTCTGATTGTTTGCGTTGATCCACTCAAAATGAAGCCTCGTGCGCTTCCTAAGTCTATTGTCGCGGAGTTTAAGCAGTGACTGACATGAATATCCTTGATTTGTTCCTGAAGGCAAGCCTTCTGGTTAAACTTATCATGTTGATTTTGATTGGTTTTTCAATAGCATCCTGGGCCATCATTATCCAGCGAACGCGTATTCTGAACGCCGCTGCGCGTGAGGCGGAAGCGTTTGAAGATAAATTCTGGTCCGGAATCGAACTATCGCGTCTGTACCAGGAAAGCCAGGGGAGGCGCGATAGTCTGTCGGGCTCGGAACAAATCTTTTATAGCGGGTTCAAAGAGTTTGTCCGGCTCCATCGCGCCAACAGCCATGCGCCGGAGGCAGTGGTAGAGGGGGCGTCGCGTGCGATGCGCATCTCCATGAACCGAGAGCTGGAAACGCTGGAAACGCATATCCCGTTTCTTGGCACGGTAGGCTCAATCAGTCCTTATATCGGTCTGTTTGGCACCGTATGGGGGATTATGCATGCGTTTATCGCCCTGGGCGCGGTGAAACAGGCGACTCTGCAAATGGTTGCGCCGGGTATTGCCGAAGCATTGATTGCCACGGCGATTGGTCTGTTTGCCGCCATCCCTGCGGTTATGGCTTACAACCGACTGAATCAGCGCGTGAACAAGCTGGAACTGAATTACGACAACTTTATGGAAGAGTTCACCGCGATTCTGCACCGCCAGGCGTTTACCGTAAGCGAAAGCAACAAGGGGTAAGCCATGGCCAGAACGCGTGGACGAGGTCGTCGCGAACTTAAGTCCGAAATCAATATTGTACCGCTGCTCGACGTACTGTTGGTGCTGCTGCTGATCTTTATGGCAACCGCGCCGATCATTACCCAGAGCGTGGAAGTCGACTTGCCCGAGGCGAATCAGTCGCAGGCGGTCAGTAGTAACGACGATCCACCGGTCATTATTGAGGTTTCCGGAGTAGGGCAATACAGCGTAGTGGTTGATAAAGATCGAATGGATCAACTGCCGTCTGAACAGGTGATCGCAGAAGTAAAGCGTCATCTGCAGGCTAATCCGAAAACAGTCTTTTTAATCGGCGGCGCGAAAGAGGTGCCGTACGATGAAATAATTAAAGCGCTGAACTTGTTACACAGCGCGGGCGTAAAATCGGTTGGCTTAATGACGCAGCCAATCTGAAGTCTGCGTCCCGTTGGCTTGAAAGACGGCGAGTAACAGGCGAACAGTTTTTTGGGAACCGAGAGTGTCAAAGGCAACCGAACAAAACGACAAGCTCAAACGGGCGATAATTATTTCAGCCGTGCTGCATATCATCTTATTTGCAGTGCTGATCTGGAGTTCGTTTGATGAGCATATAGAGGCTTCTGCCGGCGGCGGCGGCGGTTCCGCTATCGATGCGGTGATGGTCGATCCTGGCGCCGTTGTGCAGCAGTACAACCGTCAGCAGGATCAACAGGCCAGCGCCAGACGCGCGGAAGAAGAGCGTAAAAAGCTGCAACAGCAGCAAGCAGAGGAGCTGCAGCAGAAGCAGGCTGCCGAACAGGAGCGGTTGAAACAACTTGAGAAAGAACGTTTAGCGGCTCAGGAGCAGCAAAAGCAGGCTGAAGAAGCGGCAAAACTGGCGCAACAGCAGCAGCAACAGGCCGAAGAAGCGGCGAAAGCGGCGGCGGACGCGAAGAAGAAAGCGGAGGCCGAGGCGGCGAAAGCGGCGGCGGACGCGAAGAAGAAAGCGGAAGCCGAGGCGGTAAAAGCGGCAGCGGACGCGAAGAAGAAAGCGGAAGCCGAAGCGGCGAAAGCGGCGGCGGACGCGAAGAAGAAAGCAGAGGCCGAAGCGGCGAAAGCGGCAGCGGAGGCGAAGAAGAAAGCGGAAGCCGAAGCGGCGAAAGCGGCGGCGGAGGCGAAGAAGAAAGCGGATGCTGAGGCGGTGAAAGCGGCGGCGGAGGCGAAGAAGAAAGCGGATGCCGCGGCGGCGAAAGCAGCGGCGGACGCTAAGAAGAAAGCGGCTGCCGAAAAAGCGGCCGCCGCAGAAGGCGTCGACGATCTGCTTGGCGATCTCAGCTCGGGTAAGAATGCGCCGAAAACCGGCGGCGGCGCGAAAGGGAATGGTCAGCCATCGAAAGATAGCGGTACATCGGGCGCTAACGGTGGGGCGACAGGCGCTGATATCAGCGCCTACGCGAAACAGATTCAGGTCGCCATTCAGAGCCGTCTGTATGATGCGAGCCTGTATCAGGGCAAACAATGTGTCTTGCATATTAGCCTGGCGCCGGATGGCTCATTAAAAAGCATTACGTCTGAGGGCGGCGATCCGGCGCTTTGTCAGGCGGCGTTAATGGCGGCAAAAACCGCGAAAATTCCTAAACCGCCAAGCCAGGCTGTTTATGAGAAAATAAAGGATGCCAAACTAGACTTTAAACTGTAGATACTTTTCTTTATGGAAGTTGGAGCAGTTGAGTTGTTACTGGTCCTGGTGGTTTTGTGTATTTGAGTTTGTTAACATTCTGCTAAATTATCGTGGGTCGCAGGCCCAGGTATGGGAGATATGATGAAGCAGGCATTACGAGTAGCATTTGGTTTTCTGATGCTGTGGGCGGCGGTGCTGCACGCAGAAGTCCGTATCGAGATCACCCAGGGGGTGGACTCGGCGCGACCGATTGGCGTTGTGCCTTTTAAATGGGCCGGGCCGGGCGCTGCGCCTGAAGATATCGGCGGCATCGTGGCGGCAGATTTACGCAATAGCGGTAAATTTAATCCGTTAGACCGGTCCCGACTGCCGCAGCAGCCAGCCACCGCTCAGGAAGTTCAGCCTACCGCATGGTCTGCGCTGGGTATTGATGCCGTCGTCGTTGGGCAGGTAACGCCGAATCCGGACGGTTCCTACAATGTTGCTTATCAGCTGGTTGACACTGGCGGCGCGCCGGGGACTGTACTGGCGCAAAACTCTTATAAAGTGAACAAGCAGTGGCTGCGTTATGCAGGCCACACCGCCAGTGACGAAGTCTTTGAAAAACTGACGGGCATTAAGGGCGCGTTCCGTACTCGTATCGCCTATGTGGTACAGACTAACGGCGGTCAGTTCCCGTATGAACTGCGTGTGTCGGATTACGATGGCTACAATCAGTTCGTAGTGCACCGTTCTCCGCAGCCGTTGATGTCTCCGGCGTGGTCTCCGGACGGCTCAAAACTGGCTTACGTGACATTTGAAAGCGGTCGCTCCGCGCTGGTTATCCAGACGCTGGCAAACGGCGCAGTGCGTCAGGTTGCGTCCTTCCCGCGTCACAACGGCGCGCCGGCCTTCTCGCCGGATGGGACGAAACTGGCGTTCGCGTTATCGAAAACCGGAAGTCTGAACCTGTACGTTATGGATCTTGCTTCCGGCCAGATTCGTCAGATAACGGACGGGCGTAGCAACAATACGGAGCCGACCTGGTTCCCGGACAGCCAGACTCTGGCCTTTACTTCTGACCAGGCTGGACGTCCGCAAGTGTATAAAATGAACATTAACGGCGGTGCGGCGCAGCGTATTACCTGGGAAGGTTCGCAAAACCAGGATGCGGATGTCAGCAGCGACGGTAAATTTATGGTAATGGTAAGCTCAAATAACGGGCAGCAGCACATTGCCAAACAAGATCTGGTGACGGGTGGCGTACAGGTTCTGTCGTCAACGTTCCTGGATGAAACGCCAAGTCTGGCACCTAACGGCACGATGGTAATCTACAGCTCTTCTCAGGGGATGGGATCTGTGCTGAATTTGGTTTCTACAGATGGGCGTTTCAAAGCGCGTCTTCCGGCAACTGATGGTCAGGTGAAATCGCCTGCCTGGTCGCCGTATCTGTGATAATAATTAATTGATTACTAAAGGAATTAAAGAAATGCAACTGAACAAAGTGCTGAAGGGCCTGATGATTGCCCTGCCTGTTATGGCAATCGCGGCATGTTCTTCCAACAAGAACGCCAGCAATGACGGTAGCGAAGGCGGCATGCTGAACGGCGCCGGCACTGGTATGGACGCTAACGGCAACGGCAACATGTCATCTGAAGAGCAAGCGCGTCTGCAGATGCAGCAGCTGCAGCAGAACAACATCGTTTACTTCGATCTCGACAAGTACGATATCCGTTCTGACTTCGCGGCAATGCTGGATGCGCACGCTAACTTCCTGCGTAGCAACCCGTCTTACAAAGTCACCGTAGAAGGTCACGCGGACGAACGTGGTACGCCTGAGTACAACATCTCCCTGGGCGAACGTCGTGCTAACGCCGTTAAAATGTACCTGCAGGGTAAAGGCGTTTCCGCTGACCAGATCTCCATCGTTTCTTACGGTAAAGAAAAACCTGCCGTACTGGGCCACGACGAAGCGGCTTACGCTAAGAACCGTCGCGCTGTACTGGTTTACTAAGAGAATTGCATGAGCAGTAACTTCAGACATCACCTGTTGAGTCTGTCGTTACTGGTTGGCATAGCGGCCCCCTGGGCCGCTTTTGCTCAGGCGCCAATCAGTAGTGTCGGCTCAGGCTCGGTCGAAGACCGCGTCACTCAACTTGAGCGTATCTCTAACGCTCACAGCCAGCTTTTAACCCAACTTCAGCAGCAGCTCTCCGATAATCAGTCCGATATCGATTCTTTGCGCGGCCAAATCCAGGAAAATCAGTATCAACTGAATCAGGTGATGGAGCGCCAGAAGCAAATTATGCTGCAGCTGGGGAGCTTAAATAATGGCGGCGCAGCGCAGCCAGCGGCTGGTGACCAGAGCGGGGCGGCAACCGCTGCGACCTCCGCTCCGGATGCCGGTACGGCAACCTCAGGGGCGCCGGTACAAAGTGGCGATGCGAATACCGATTACAATGCGGCAATTGCGCTGGTGCAGGATAAGTCTCGCCAGGATGATGCGATTGTGGCGTTTCAGAACTTCATCAAGAAATACCCTGATTCTACTTATCAGCCGAACGCCAATTATTGGCTGGGCCAGTTGAATTACAACAAGGGTAAAAAAGATGATGCCGCCTATTATTTCGCCTTGGTAGTAAAAAACTATCCTAAGTCGCCGAAGGCTGCGGACGCGATGTACAAAGTTGGCGTTATCATGCAGGACAAAGGTGATACGGCAAAAGCGAAAGCGGTTTATCAGCAGGTGATTAACAAATATCCTGGCACTGATGGCGCGAAACAGGCGCAGAAGCGTCTTAACGCGATGTAATGCGTACCATGCGACCAGAAAACGCCTTTTTTCTGGTCGCGTCGTGCGATTCCTAAGCAGTTGAGCCCCCAGCGTCGAAATTTTTGTTGCGCTCAAATCTGAAATCAGTAATATATGCCGCCGTTGCCACGGGATATTAAACAACTCGAAAGCAACGCAAAAGTGGGTCGTTAGCTCAGTTGGTAGAGCAGTTGACTTTTAATCAATTGGTCGCAGGTTCGAATCCTGCACGACCCACCAATCGTTCGGTGGAAACGAGAATAAAACGTGAAGGATAACGTTGCGTCAGCAACGGCCCGTAGGGCGAGGCGAAGCCGAGTCATCCTGCACGACCCACCACTAACTTCGGTTAGTCAGTAATATCCAGCGTAGTATCGGGTGATTAGCTCAGCTGGGAGAGCACCTCCCTTACAAGGAGGGGGTCGGCGGTTCGATCCCGTCATCACCCACCACTTGGGTCGTTAGCTCAGTTGGTAGAGCAGTTGACTTTTAATCAATTGGTCGCAGGTTCGAATCCTGCACGACCCACCAATTTAACATCAAACTCAGATGTTGAACGTGAAGGATAACGTTGCGTCAGCAACGGCCCGTAGGGCAAGGCGAAGCCGAGTCATCCTGCACGACCCACCATCTTTAGATGGTCCGAGTAAAATCTTTCAGGCAGCACCCGTATGGGTCGTTAGCTCAGTTGGTAGAGCAGTTGACTTTTAATCAATTGGTCGCAGGTTCGAATCCTGCACGACCCACCAATATACAAGGTGGTAACTGGTAGAGAACGTGAAGGATAATGTTGCTTTAGCAACGGCCCGAAGGGCGAGGCGAAGCCGAGTCATCCTGCACGACCCACCATCCTGAATGATTGAAGCAGTAACCCTTATCCAAGGGGTCGTTAGCTCAGTTGGTAGAGCAGTTGACTTTTAATCAATTGGTCGCAGGTTCGAATCCTGCACGACCCACCAATTTAACATCAAACTCAGATGTTGAACGTGAAGGATAACGTTGCGTCAGCAACGGCCCGTAGGGCGAGGCGAAGCCGAGTCATCCTGCACGACCCACCAATGTAAAAAAGCGCCCTAAAGGCGCTTTTTTGCTATCTGCGATTTATAAGATTCGAACCTGCCGCAGGTCCGGGTCTCACGCAGTGAGACAACGGAGCCGTTTACGGCGACGGCCCGAAGGGCGAGCGAAGCGAGTCATCCTGCACGACCCACCAATGTAAAAGAGGGCGCTGGCGGCGCCTTTTTGCTATCTGCAATATGGAAGATTCGAACCTGTCGCAGGTTCGGGTCTTGCCTGATGCGCTGCGCTTATCAGGCCTACAGACGGCACCGCTCACGTAGGCCAGATAAGACGTTACGCCGCCATCAGATACGGGGCTACTTAATTATTGTGACTTTCCTTATTGAATCAGCTATCTTGTTTAGCATATAAAACAAATTAACCGATTGTGGCGTTTATTACGCTTTCATTCGGTTGTTTCGTTAAGTCAGTAAAACGAGAAGCCACGATGAGCGTAATGTTTGACCCACAAGCCGCAATCTACCCGTTCCCGCCGAAACCAACGCCGTTGAACGACGACGAAAAGCAATTTTATCGTGAGAAAATCAAGCGGTTGCTCAAAGAGCGCAATGCCGTCATGGTGGCGCACTACTACACCGATCCGGAAATTCAACAGTTAGCAGAAGAAACCGGCGGCTGTATTTCCGACTCACTGGAAATGGCCCGTTTCGGCGCGAAGCACGCCGCATCCACGCTGCTGGTAGCGGGCGTACGGTTTATGGGGGAAACCGCCAAAATCCTCAGCCCGGAAAAGACCATTCTTATGCCTACCCTGGCGGCGGAATGTTCGCTGGATTTAGGCTGCCCAATAGACGAATTTAGCGCTTTTTGTGATGCGCACCCTGACAGAACCGTAGTGGTCTATGCTAACACCTCGGCTGCTGTTAAAGCGCGTGCGGACTGGGTTGTGACCTCCAGTATCGCCGTAGAACTGATTGAGCATCTGGATAGTTTGGGGGAAAAAATTATCTGGGCGCCGGACAGACACCTGGGGAATTACGTGCAAAAACAGACCGGGGCCGATGTACTGTGCTGGCAAGGAGCGTGTATCGTGCATGACGAGTTTAAAACTCAGGCGTTGACCCGTTTAAAAAAAATCTATCCCGATGCCGCTCTTCTGGTTCACCCTGAATCGCCGCAGTCCATTGTCGAGATGGCCGATGCGGTGGGCTCCACCAGTCAGCTTATTAAGGCGGCAAAAACGCTGCCGCACAGACAGCTTATCGTGGCGACCGATCGCGGCATCTTCTACAAAATGCAGCAGGCGGTGCCTGAAAAAGAGCTGCTTGAAGCGCCCACGGCTGGCGAGGGGGCGACCTGCCGTAGCTGCGCGCACTGTCCGTGGATGGCGATGAATGGCCTGAAAGCCATTGCTGAAGGGCTGGAGCAGGGAGGCGCGGCGCATGAAATACAGGTTGATGCGGCGCTACGCGAGGGCGCATTACTGCCGCTCAACCGGATGCTGGATTTTGCGGCTACACTTCGGGCGTAAAGACGGAAATCTTTGGGGGAGAGAATGGATTTTTTTAGTACGCACAACATACTGATTCATATTCCGATTGGCGCTGGCGGGTACGATCTCTCGTGGATCGAAGCGGTAGGAACCATCGCCGGCCTGCTCTGTATTTGGCTTGCCAGTCTGGAGAAGATCAGCAACTACTTTTTTGGACTGGTTAACGTCACCCTGTTTGCGATTATTTTCTTTCAGATCCAGCTTTATGCCAGCCTGTTGCTGCAACTCTTTTTCTTTGCCGCCAATATTTATGGCTGGTATGCGTGGTCGCGGCAAACAAAGGATAATCAAGCCGAGCTTAAAATCCGCTGGCTGCCGTTGCCAAAAGCAATGGCATGGCTGGCGATATGTGTGATAGCTATCGGTTTGATGACGCGATATATCGATCCCGTATTCGCCGTCCTGACGCGCGTGGCCGTCGCCATTATGCAGATGCTGGGGTTACAGGTGACAATGCCTGTACTGCAACCGGACGCTTTCCCGTTCTGGGACTCTTGCATGATGGTGCTGTCTATCGCGGCGATGATTCTGATGACACGCAAATATGTCGAAAACTGGCTCCTGTGGGTGGTAATCAACGTGATCAGTGTGGTGATTTTTGCTTTGCAGGGCGTCTATGCGATGTCGCTGGAATATCTGATCCTGACATTTATCGCCGTGAACGGTAGCCGCCTGTGGATAAACAGCGCGCGGGAGCGAGGATCGCGCGCGCTTTCCCGTTAATGGTGATGAACATGCCCGGATGGCGTCTGATTCAGATGACAGTCCGGGCCGTGACACACTTGATACTCCATCTGAATCGTAGCGTGCGCAATATGGTATTCGTGCATCAGGAAATCCTGGATACGTTCCAGCAGCGCATCATGGTCGTGTGGCGGAATGACCTGAGCGTGCAACGTCATGACCGGTTTTTCGCCGACCATCCAGACATGCACATGGTGTACGTTGCGGACTTCGGGGATTTCCCGACTTAAATGGCGCTGTAAGGCATTAATATCCAGTGAAACCGGCGCGCCTTCCAGCAATTCGTTGACGCTATCTTTTAACAAACGCCAGGCGCTGCGTAGCACCAGTACCGAAACCAGAATAGAGAGAATCGGGTCCGCTGGCGTCCAGCCTGTCCAGATAATGATCAACGCGGCGACTATTGCGCCGACGGAACCCAGCAAATCGCCCATCACATGTAGCGCGGCAGCGCGCACGTTCAGGTTTTTTTCATCGCTTCCCCGATGGAGAATCCAGAACGCAAACAGGTTCGCCAGCAGACCCGCAACCGCAATCACCATCATCAGATTGCCCGCCACCGGACGTGGCGTGTAAAAGCGCTCTATCGCTTCCCAGACAATGAGAAGGGTAATGACCACCAACGCAATGGCATTCACAAAGGCCGCCAGTGTGGTGAGTCTTAGCCAGCCAAAAGTGTGGCGAACAGTCGGGGGACGACGGGAAAATTGAACCGCCAGCAGCGCAAAGAGAAGGGCCGCCGCGTCGGTGAGCATATGTCCCGCATCCGCCAACAACGCCAGAGAGCCGGAGAGTATCCCGCCCACCACCTCAAGGAGCATAAATCCGGCAGTGACGATAAAGGCGAAAAGCAGGCGACGAGCATTATTATCTTTCGGCAGGTGTGAATCGGCATGAGAGTGTGAGTGCGCCATAACGTCATTCCTTTGTTATTCTCATCAATACTGTAGACATCATACTGATTTTTCGCTGACAAAATAAAAAGGAGAGCGAAAGCTCTCCCGTTATCAGACTTTTTTTTGCATTACTGTGTGGTACCGTCGGTTTTGGTATTCACGTCATTATTGACGCCATTACCGGTTTCCACTTTTTTATTAATATCCGGGCAGCGACCGTCTTTACACATGGTATTTTTATGCTCTTCATCCTTGGTCATTCCGTCATGATTCATGGTTGAACCGTCTGGATGCTGCATCGTGCTGTTAGTATTGCCGTTGGTATTGATGTCGTTGTTATTCACATCATTCGGCGCTACATTCTGGCGGGCGTCCGGGGCAACCTGACCGGCATTTGCCGCCGAGTTCGCCTGGCCATTACTGGATTGCGCGTTAGATTCAGCAGCTAACGCTGCGCCGCTGGCAAGGCCGAGGGTAGCGGTCAGTAAAAGCGTAGTCAGTTTTGTCATTTTCATAAGATGCTCCTGTTATGGTGGATATGTCGGATAACCTCTTCCAACAGTGCACGTGTCAGTCAAATCCTCAAATAAGGGATAAAAAGCGTTCGCCGCCGCGGGTTAACGCAGCAGAGAATCTTGCAATAATTCATAAACAGAGTGGTTACAGTTAAAAAGTGTAGGTTAGATCCCATTTTTCGCTACATTTGTGCGTTTTTTTCCTGAATTCCAGGATTATTCCGTTCAAAGTGTAAAAGCCCGTTTACACTATTTAATTGAAGAGATAGATTGGAGGGATTGCATTCATTGGGATAAGTACGGCAACACTGGAATAAACATGAATTATCAGAACGACGATTTACGCATTAAAGAAATCAACGAGTTATTACCTCCGGTCGCGCTGCTGGAAAAGTTTCCCGCCACGGAAAATGCAGCAAATACCGTTGCTCACGCGCGCAAAGCCATCCATAAAATTCTCAAAGGCAATGACGATCGTCTGCTGGTGGTGATCGGTCCTTGTTCAATTCATGATCCGGCAGCGGCGAAAGAGTATGCCGCCCGTTTGCTGGCGCTACGCGATGAGCTTCAAGGCGAGCTTGAAATTGTCATGCGCGTCTATTTTGAGAAACCGCGTACCACCGTCGGCTGGAAAGGGCTGATTAACGATCCGCACATGGATAACAGCTTCCAGATTAACGACGGTCTGCGTATTGCGCGCAAACTGCTGCTGGATATTAACGACAGCGGCCTGCCTGCCGCCGGCGAATTCCTCGATATGATCACGCCGCAATATCTGGCCGATCTGATGAGCTGGGGCGCCATTGGCGCGCGGACTACTGAATCCCAGGTTCATCGCGAATTGGCGTCTGGCCTCTCTTGTCCGGTCGGTTTTAAAAATGGTACTGATGGCACGATTAAAGTCGCCATTGACGCCATCAACGCCGCCGGCGCGCCGCATTGCTTCCTCTCCGTCACTAAATGGGGTCATTCGGCGATTGTGAATACCAGCGGCAACGGCGACTGCCATATCATTCTGCGCGGCGGTAAAGCGCCAAACTATAGCGCGCAGCATGTTGCTGAGGTGAAAGAAGGCCTCACCAAAGCGGGACTGACGCCGCAGGTCATGATCGATTTCAGCCATGCCAACTCCTGTAAGCAATTTCAAAAGCAGATGGAGGTTTGCGCCGATGTCTGCCAGCAGATAGCGGGCGGTGAAAAAGCGATTATTGGCGTGATGGTAGAGAGTCATCTGGTAGAAGGAAACCAGAGTCTGGAAAGCGGTCAGCCGCTGACCTACGGTAAAAGCATTACTGACGCCTGTATTGGCTGGGAAGATACCGATGCGCTGCTTCGTCAGTTGTCGGCAGCGGTAAAAGCCCGTCGCGGCTAAGTTTATTTTCTATCCTGTGGTGAAGCGCAGGATAGAAAACATATCGGTCCGGTAACAGTCTACCAGACCGATATTACCAATATTAATGTATTATTATTTGGCGTACTTAGGTACTTCCTGCTTCTGGAGAGTATTTCCTTCCGAATCAATTCCTACAATGACTCTATAGCGGTCAAAATATAACTTCTTAATGGATTCTGTTCCTAATTCTTCGTAGGCAACAATTTCTACTGATTTAACATGTTTTGTATTAATTGCAGACGCTCCTCCAATCCCGAGTAGCGAAACCCCACCGTATTTTTTACAAAGCTCAGCGACATAATCAGCACGATCGCCTTTGCCAAGAAACGCAGTTGCCCCTTGTTGAAACATCATTTCTACAAATGGGTCCATACGCGCGGCCGTTGTAGGACCGTTGGAGCCAATAGGTAAACCAGGTCTGGCAGGGCAGGGGCCAGCATAGTAAATTGTTTGGTTTTGAAAATCGACTGGTGATTTTTCTCCGTTACTAAGCGCTACTTCGATTTTTTTATGCGCGGCGTCACGGCAGGTGTAAGCAAATCCAGTGAGAAATAATATATCGCCGACCTTAAGAGTTTTCGCTTTCTCTTTAGTCAATGGTAATGTTAATTCCATCATAGCTTCTCCAGGTATTAAATGATTTCACTAGCGTGGCGGCTTGCATTACATTGGAAATTGATTGCGACTGGCAGTGCAGTGATATGGCAAGGATAGTAATCGACATGCACGCCTAACGCCGTAATACGCCCGCCCATACCTAAAGGGCCGATCCCTGTATTATTCACGGCCTCTAATAATTCAGCTTCGAGCTGGGCATAAAGTGGTTTAGCATTGAACTCACCAAGAGGGCGTAATAATGCTTTCTTCGCCATCCACGAACAGTGATCCATTGTACCGCCAACGCCGATACCAATAATATAAGGAGGGCATGGATTGCCTCCTACACGACGGACAGTTTCCAGAACAAAATCTTTTATACCATCAATACCATCGCCGGGAAGCAATGTTTTAAAAGTTCCCATATTTTCGCTACCGCCGCCCTTTGGCATAACGGTAATTGTCACTCGGTCACCATCAACAATTTCAGTATGTAAAATTGCAGGAGTATTATCATTAGTATTAATACGTTCTAATGGATCTGCAACCATGGATTTTCTTAAGTATCCATTTTCATAGCCCTGGCGAGCACCCTGGTTCACCTGATCTTTAAGCGGCTTACCTTCCCAGCATACATGTTGTCCAATTTCCATTATAACGATACAAGTGCCGGTATCATGGCAGCATGCAAGTTGTTCTTTTTTTGCATACTCTCCATTATCAATTAATATCTTAATGGTTTCCTTGCCGATCTTTGACTCTTCTTTATCATATGCTTTACGAAAAGAACACATGAGATTATCATCCAGTTCATAACAAGCTTTTTTTACAAGTTTTTCGATAATCGGAATGATAATTTCTGTATTTAATATACGACTCATACTCCCTCCAGTGCTATGTTGCATTGTTTTATCCATTGATCACATTTTCATGATATTCGTATTCATTGTAGGAAGGAAATATGTTATTTTTATTAAATGATAAATTTTATTTATAGTAGTGGAAAATAGATGGAAATTAGACAATTAGAATATTTTGTAAGCGCTTCTTTGTTAGGTAACTTAACCAGAGTTGCTGAGCGGCATTTTGTTTCTCAACCTAATATCACCATTGCTATTAAGAAGTTAGAGACTGAATTAGGGGTGACATTATTTGATAGAAAGAAAAATAAACTTGTCCTTACTGAGGAGGGCATGTTTTTCTTACAAAAAATTGAACCTATCCTTATTGCGTTAAAAAATAGCGTAGCGGAAATGAAAGATTATCGTAATGAAAATGGTGGCATAGTAACTTTGGGGATCCCACCGATGATAAGTTTGTTTCTTTTTTCACCGCTCTTCAAGCATTTCCGAGAGATTTATCCAGAGATGGAACTCTCTCTTGTTGAAGAGGGGACTTTTGGTTTACATGATAAACTTTCTGCTGGAGAGCTGGATCTTGCTATTGTTATTATTAATGACTGTCCAAAAGAATTAGTTACGGTACCATTAATGACTCAGCAGCACGTGGTATGTATGTCAGATAAACATCCTCTGGCAAAAAAGGATAGTATCGATTGGGAAGATCTACAATATGAGCCATTGATACTAATGAAAAAAGATTCCTGGCATAGAAAAACGATTATTGAAGAATGTACAAAGCGAGGAATTCATACACATATTTTTCTATCATCAAACAGGATTCAAACCAACATAGATCTGGTTGCTAAAAATGAAGGAATTTCTTTCATTTTGGACGCTGTCGATCTTAAAGCCGAAAAAGTAATAACCAAGGCCATGACTGAGCCGACTTATGTTACGATTGGTTTGGCCTGGAAGAAAGATAAATATTTATCATATGCAACCAGAGCGTTAATTAAATTCATTGAGGATTATATTAAAGAACATTTTACAATTAAATAATTATATTTGTTCTTCAACAAAAATTTCCCATAGCTCTTCGGCATCTGGAGGCATTCTCTTGGCTGGTCTATAAAGTCTTATTTCTATGGGTACCCATAAATTGCTTTCTTTTTCCGCTGCAGTAACAATAGTTTTAGCCTCTATATCTTGCCTGGCAAGGCTTTGAGGTATCCAGGCAACACCGTCGCCAGATCTGACCATTGCCAATAGTGTTGCTGCCAGATCGGCCACAAAGGCAACATTTATATTATGGGTAATTCTGTTAATAGACGCTGTATTTGCTATTATTCTTCCCAGACCTGATTGTGATGAAAAAGAAAGGTAAGGGAATTGAATCTTATTATTTATATTCCACAACGGTTTTAACGTTTCTGAGTCTGGTTTACTGAATGGAATTAATGTATCAAACCCAAGACGAATGCTCATAAAGTTATTTTTATTTAAATTTAGATGCATATGTGGGTGATGGTGACACAGCAAAAATTGTGAATCTCCCTGCCGCATCATTTTTTCGCACGCATTCAATGAGTCAGATAAAAGACGAAATGAACCAAATTTTGCAATTTTATCACTTTGCTTTAACAAGTGCGGTACAAAAGAGAAAGACAAAGCATGCGTTGCTGAAAAAACAAGACTAGGTTGTTTATTACCTGCAGCCTCAAGGGTATCACTTTTCAATGTGTACAAGGAGTGGATCAGTTCGGGAAGCTGGTCTGTAAATACTTCTCCGGCCTTGGTAAGGGTGACTCCCCGTTTACTTCTTTCAAAAAGGGGCGTACCCACCCATTCTTCGAGAGATTGTATCCGACGACTAAATGCGGGTTGAGTCACATATCTTGAGGCAGACGCTTTTGAGAAATTCAACGTTTCTTTTAGAGCCAGACAGTCTTCGAGCCATGTTAGTTCGAGGTGATGCCGATATTGCATAAGCTGCAACCTTATTAGCATTGGATGAGTTTCATTTATATAAGTAGCATTATACACAGACAGATTTTAAGAGGAAATTATTTGATTAAACAGAAACAAAAGCAGTAAGAATATGTTATGCCTTTGTCGGGTAAGTGTTGTTATTTATGTGAGTGTATTCTTTCTCAATAGAAATTAATTAGATGTAATTTTAGTATAACATGTGATTTATGCTTGTTGCAGTTGTATTCATGACTGTAATGAGTTGTTTTTGTACCCTAATAATATAAGGACGTATACATGTCACCAGCGATTATTACTTTGTTGGTTTTAGTGGTTGCAATAATTATCTTTGTTAGCGATCGTCTTCCTATGGGATTAGTTGCATTTATGGTCCCAATGGCACTTTATTTTACCGGTGTTATCGATGCTAAGGATATTTTTGCTTCAATCGTAAATGCGAATGTTATTCTTATCGTCGCCATGTGTGTACTCGGTGCGGCATTTTTTAAAACAGGTTTGGCATGGCAATCAAGTAAAATTTTACTAAAATATGCTAAAACAGAAAGAAGCCTTAGTGTATTGATTTTTCTTATCGGTGGAGTTATGTCTGCCTTTGTTTCTAATAGCGGAACAGTTGCTGTGCTAATTCCTATTGTGTTAGGTATTGCCGCCAGTAGTCAGATTAAGCCTATTAAACTTCTTATGCCTCTGGTTTTTGGGGCAACAATCGGTGCTGATATTTCTATTATCGGTTCGCCAGGAAATCTGATTGCTAAAAATACTATTGAAACTTTTAGTAAGGGAAGTCTGTCGGTGCCATTTTTCGAATACGCTAAAATTGGTATTCCTTTGCTGATTGCATGCTCTATATTTCTCTATTTCTTCGGTTCAAAACTCATCGCAGATCGTGATGGAAATACACAATCTGATTCTCAAATGGATTATAGCCAAATTCCGGCCTGGCATAGAAATTTAACTTTAGCCGTTTTTATTCTGTCTATCGCTGGGATGGTGGCAACTGATTATATTAAGCTTCTGCCTCCAATGCATATTATTGCGTGTTGTGCGGCTATTGTTCTTGTATTTGCTGGAGTTTTGACACAAAAGGAAACTTTTAATTCTTTTGAAACGCTAACTGTTTTCATGCTTGCGTTTATGATGCCTTTAGGTGCCGCGCTTAATTCTACTGGTGCTGGGGAAATGATTGCCAATGCCGTTATTTCAGTAACCGGAGATTCTGGCGTTATGATTATTATGGCGTCATTGTGGATACTTACATGGGCTTTGACTCAAGTAATGAGTAACACTGCAGCATGTACGTTGTTATGCCCGGTAGGATGGACTATCGCACAGTCTATTGGCGCAGACCCTCGTGCAGTTGTTATTGCTGTTTTTATTGCGAGTAGTGTTGCTGTTTGTACTCCAATGGCTATTCCAGCAAACTCAATGATTATTGGCCCGGGGAATGTTAAATTTAAAGATTTCTTAAAACCCGGATTGGCGATTAGTTTGGTTTGTTTTATCGTTAGTATGATTTTACTACCGGTATTTTATCCTTTCTATTAATGCCTGATATTACTTTTCTATTTTAGATTATTAAATTTGAGACTTTATTATGAATAGTTCGGTGCTATTAGGTGAAGGCTTCACTCTGATGTTCCTCGGCATGGGGTTCGTGCTGGCGTTTCTGTTCCTGCTGATTTTCGCCATCCGCGGCATGTCCGCCGCCGTCAACCGTTTCTTCCCTGAACCGGCTCCGGTGCCAAAACTGGCACCTGCCGCCGCGCCCGCGGACGACTTTGCCCGCCTCAAGCCGGTGATTGCCGCCGCTATCCACCACCATCGCCGCCTTAACCCTTAATTTACGGAGGAATCCATGACCATTGCCATTACCGACGTCGTCCTGCGCGACGCCCACCAGTCCCTTTTCGCCACCCGCCTGCGCCTTGACGACATGCTGCCGATTGCCGCTCAGCTCGACGACGTGGGCTACGGCTCCCTCGAATGCTGGGGCGGTGCGACCTTTGACGCCTGCATCCGTTTCCTCGGCGAAGACCCGTGGGTCCGCCTGCGCGAGCTCAAAAAGGCCATGCCGAAGACCCCCCTGCAGATGCTGCTGCGCGGCCAGAACCTGCTCGGCTACCGCCACTACGCCGATGACGTGGTGGAACGCTTCGTTGAGCGGGCGGTGAAAAACGGTATGGACGTGTTCCGCGTCTTCGATGCCATGAACGACCCGCGCAATATGAAAGCCGCATTACAGGCGGTGCGCAGCCACGGCGCGCACGCCCAGGGGACCCTGAGTTACACCACCAGCCCGGCGCACACCCTGCAGACCTGGCTGGATTTAACGGAGCAACTGCTGGAAACCGGCGTTGACTCGATTGCCATCAAGGATATGTCCGGCATTCTCACACCGATGGCGGCGTATGAGCTGGTCAGCGAAATCAAAAAACGTTTTGAGGTGCGCCTGCACCTGCACTGTCACGCCACCACCGGGATGGCGGAGATGGCCCTGCTGAAGGCTATCGAGGCGGGCGTCGACGGCGTGGACACGGCGATTTCCTCCATGAGCGCCACCTACGGCCACCCGGCCACCGAAGCGCTGGTGGCGACGTTGGCAGGTACTGAGCACGACACCGGGCTGGATATCCTGAAGCTGGAAAATATCGCCGCGTACTTCCGCGAGGTGCGCAAGAAATATCACGCCTTTGAAGGCCAGCTGAAGGGCTACGACAGCCGCATCCTGGTGGCCCAGGTGCCGGGCGGGATGCTCACCAACCTGGAAGGCCAACTGAAGCAGCAGAACGCGGCGGACAAACTCGACCAGGTGCTGGCGGAAATCCCCCGCGTGCGCGAGGACCTCGGCTTTATTCCGCTGGTCACTCCGACTTCACAGATTGTCGGCACCCAGGCGGTGCTCAACGTCCTGACCGGCGAGCGCTACAAAACCATCGCCAAAGAAACCGCCGGCATTCTGAAGGGCGAATACGGCCACACCCCGGTGCCGGTCAACGCGGCACTGCAGGCCCGCGTGCTGGAAGGGGCTGCCCCGGTGACCTGCCGCCCGGCGGACCTGCTGAAGCCGGAGCTGGCTGAACTGGAAGCGGACGTGAAGCGCCAGGCGCAGGAGAAGGGCATTCAGCTTGCGGAAAACGCCATCGACGACGTGCTCACCGTGGCGCTGTTCCCGCAAATCGGCCTCAAATTCCTTGAGAACCGTAACAACCCGGCGGCGTTTGAGCCGGTGCCGCAGGTGGAAGCCGCGCAGCCGGTGGCAAAAGCAGAGAAGCCTGCCGCCTCCGGTATCTACACCGTGGAAGTGGAAGGCAAAGCCTTTGTGGTGAAGGTCAGCGACGGCGGCGATATCAGCCAGCTGACCGCAGCCGTTCCTGCTGCCTCTTCTGCTCCGGCGACGGCTCCGGCAGGCGCAGGCACCCCGGTCACCGCCCCGCTGGCGGGCAACATCTGGAAGGTGATTGCCGCTGAGGGCCAGACGGTGGCGGAAGGCGATGTGCTGCTGATTCTGGAAGCCATGAAGATGGAAACCGAAATCCGCGCCGCGCAGGCCGGGACGGTACGCGGTATCGCGGTGAAGTCCGGGGACGCGGTCTCCGTCGGCGACACCCTGATGACGCTGGCGTAACGGAGAACTGAAATGGAAAGTCTGAACGCCCTGCTTCAGGGCATGGGGCTGATGCACCTTGGCGCAGGCCAGGCCATCATGCTGCTGGTGAGCCTGCTGCTGCTGTGGCTGGCGATTGCGAAGAAGTTCGAGCCGTTACTGCTGCTGCCAATTGGCTTCGGCGGGCTGCTCTCCAACATCCCGGAAGCGGGTATGGCGCTGACCGCGCTGGAAAGCCTGCTGGCGCATCACGACGCCGGGCAGCTGGCGGTGATTGCCGCGAAGCTTAACTGCGCGCCGGACGTGCACGCCATTAAAGAGGCATTAGCGCTGGCGCTGCCGTCGGTGCAGGGCCAGATGGAGAACCTGGCGGTGGACATGGGCTACACGCCGGGGGTGCTGGCGCTGTTCTACAAAGTGGCGATTGGCTCCGGTGTCGCGCCGCTGGTCATCTTTATGGGCGTGGGCGCGATGACCGACTTCGGCCCGTTGCTGGCCAACCCGCGCACCCTGCTGCTCGGCGCGGCGGCGCAGTTCGGCATCTTCGCCACGGTGCTGGGGGCGCTGACGCTGAACTACTTCGGTCTGATTTCCTTCACCCTGCCGCAGGCGGCGGCGATAGGCATCATCGGCGGCGCGGACGGCCCGACGGCGATTTACCTGTCGGGCAAGCTGGCGCCGGAGCTGCTGGGGGCCATCGCGGTGGCGGCGTACTCGTATATGGCGCTGGTGCCGTTAATCCAGCCGCCGATTATGAAGGCGCTGACCACGGAGACGGAGCGGAAAATCCGCATGGTGCAGCTGCGCACCGTCAGCAAGCGGGAAAAAATCCTCTTCCCGGTGGTGTTGCTCATGCTGGTGGCCCTGCTGTTGCCGGACGCCGCGCCGCTGCTGGGGATGTTCTGCTTTGGCAATCTGATGCGTGAAAGCGGCGTGGTGGAGCGTCTGAGCGACACGGTACAGAACGGGCTGATTAATATCGTCACCATTTTCCTCGGGCTGTCGGTGGGCGCGAAGCTGGTGGCGGACAAGTTCCTGCAGCCGCAGACGCTGGGCATTCTGCTGCTGGGGGTGGTTGCCTTTGGTATCGGGACGGCGGCCGGGGTACTGATGGCGAAGCTGCTGAACCTGTGCAGTAAGAACAAAATCAACCCGCTTATCGGTTCGGCGGGGGTGTCGGCGGTACCGATGGCGGCCAGGGTGTCGAACAAAGTGGGGCTGGAATCAGACCCGCAGAACTTCCTGCTGATGCACGCGATGGGCCCGAACGTGGCGGGGGTTATCGGTTCGGCCATTGCGGCGGGCGTGATGCTCAAGTACGTGCTGGCGATGTAAATCTGTTCCTTTCCCGGAGGCGGCGCGTTGCGCCTGTCCGGGCTACCGGATTGCATGGATCTGTAGCCCGGACAGACGTGCAGCATCGCCTCCGGGAATGTCCCATAAGGAGACTTTGATGAATGAAACCATAGCATTTCGTCCGGAAGGCCGGGCATCGACAAAAGATGTGGTTGTCAATTACACGCTGGCGTCACTGGACGAGCTTGAACAACTGCACCCGGCGCTGAATCTGCTGGCGCACCCGTCAATCGTCCGTGGCAGCCATGATTTCTTTGTCCGTTGTTATGACGCGGGCGTACAGCATGCGCAGGCCGGGGCGGCTGAAACGGTAGCGGTTTTGCCTGATTCGCTGCCACAAGAACGGCAAAGGAGCGGGCTGCTGTGTGCCGCAGCAGGTCGTCTGGATGCCCTGCGCCAGCCGCTGACGCACAATCGTTTATGTGACCTGGCCAGTCAGTTCTGTGCTGGCATGGCAGATGTTGACAGCGAAACCCGCAGCGGTTTTTATACCGTGCGCAGCATATCGCTGCCGGTTTACCGGCGGCTGTTGCGGGATCAACATTCTCACGGTGTCTGCCTGCAGCAGGCTCTGCTGCACCTGCTGGCCTGGAAGAGCGATTCTCCCTGGGCGCGGCAGCAGGCGCAGCGGCTGCTCTGGCAGGGCGGCGTGCTGGGCGATAAAGGTGAGTTTGCGCTTATGACACTGGATGATGAACTGCGGGAGCGCCAGATTGAGTGGCCCGGGCTGTGGTCGCTGCTGGCCGTCACCGGGTTTCTGGCGAAATTCCCTGCCGGGCCGATATTTGCTGACTGAAAAATGAGGACTGCTGACAATTATCTGTTGTGTTGGCATTTCTGCGAGAGGCAGCTAGCGCTTTGCCTGATTTACGAAATGAGAATATCAACAGATTACGTACTTTTTGTAGGTCCGTGGTTGGAACATTGCCACCTGGTTACACGTTGTCAGCAGCCTCAAGCGTGGATGGTTCCACGCTTTTTTTGTCTATGGAAAACCCCCAGCCAGGCCCTGTCTCTTGATCAGGAGGTCTGATCAAGAGACAGGGCTATGCCGGAGGATATTTATTGGAAACCGATGAGATAGCCCACCGTGTCATCAATCGAAATATAAATAAATATATAACGAAATAATTCGGCGCTATAATTCTCCTCTGATTAATAACGTAGCCCGAACTATGACCTGTCAGGACAAATCACTTTTAGCCCCCGCTCTCGCTTCCACGCCCGTCATTCCGCGCTATCGCCAGATCATACGCAAACGGGCCGTGCTCATGTTAGTTATTGCGTTGGCGATGATGGCTTCACTGATGGTGGATGTAACCTGTGGGTCTTCTGGTTTACCGCTCAGTGCGCTGTGGCAGGCGCTTTTCCAGCCGGGAAAGGTGAATGCGGGCATACACGTTATTGTCTGGGATATCCGCTTACCCTATGCCCTGATGGCCCTACTGGTGGGCATGGCGTTAGGGTTAGCGGGCGCCGAAATGCAAACCATTTTAAATAATCCGCTGGCGACGTCGTTTACCCTCGGCGTATCGTCCGCAGCGGCTTTTGGCGCTGCGCTGGCGATTGTGTTGGGGATCGGTATTCCCGGTATTCCTGCCGCCTGGTTTATCCCGGCCAATGCGTTCATCTTTGCGCTTTTATCCGCGTTACTCCTGGACGGTATTACCCGTTGGACAGGCGTCGCCGCATCCGGAGTGGTGTTGTTCGGTATTGCGCTGGTATTCACCTTTAACGCGTTGGTCGCCATTATGCAGTTTGTGGCTGATGAAGATACGCTGCAGGGGCTGGTATTCTGGACGATGGGGAGCCTGGTCCGCGCGTCGTGGGAAAAATTGGGCGTACTGGCCGTGGTGTTTATTGCTGTGCTTTTTTGCGCGTTACGAAGCGCCTGGCAACTCACGGCATTACGTCTGGGCGAAGAGAGGGCGATGAGCTTTGGGATTCATGTCCGCCGTTTACGCCTGCTGTCATTGTTGCGTATCAGCTTGTTATCAGCGCTGGCGGTAGCTTTCGTCGGGCCGATTGGTTTTATTGGTCTCGTTGCGCCGCACATTGCGCGAATACTGTTGGGGGAAGATCACCGTTTCTACCTTCCGGGCAGCGTGCTGATAGGCGGGCTGGTGTTATCGCTGGCCTCTATTGCGGCGAAAAATAGTATTCCGGGCGTCATGGTGCCGGTGGGGATTGTCACCTCGCTGGTCGGGGTTCCGTTCTTTTTAAGCATTGTATTGCGACATCGGGGGAGTCTCTGATGCGCGGGTTAATGCTCCGCTCATTTAGCGCCGGCTATTCCACTCAGCCGGTTATTGCAGATCTCAACGTTCCCTTACTGCCGCGCGGGAAAATTACCATTTTGCTGGGGCCGAACGGCTGTGGTAAATCGACGTTACTACGTTCGCTGGCCGGGCTGAATAACGCCGACGGCGAGGCGCTGCTTGATGGCGAAGATCTCATGTCGTTATCGTTTGCCGAGCGGGCGCAGAAAGTTGTATTTTTGCCGCAGTCATTACCGCAGGGCGTACATCTGCATGTACTGGAGTCGATTATCGTGGTACTGCGGGCATCAGGCGGCAGAGACAATGCGCAGGGCAGAGCGCAGATACTGGCTATCCTTGAGCAATTGGGCATAACGCATCTGGCGTTGCAGTATCTCGACCAGCTTTCCGGCGGTCAGCGGCAGTTAGTGGGTCTGGCGCAATCGCTGATTCGTCGCCCTGAACTTCTGTTGCTGGATGAGCCGCTCAGCGCGCTGGATTTAAACTATCAGTTTCACGTAATGGATCTCGTGCGTCGGGATACCCAGGCGCAAAATAGGGTGACGATAGTCGTGGCGCATGACATTAATATTGCACTGCGTCATGGTGACCATGTCCTGATGCTAAAAGACGGCAGGCTGGTCGCCAGCGGCGCGCCGGAGACGGTGATTACTGCGGAGCGTCTGGCTGAAGTGTACCGGGTACGAGGACGCGTGGAGCGCTGTTCGCAGGGGAAATTGCAGGTGGTGCTGGACGGCGTGATCGCTGTTTAAGACATATTGCCTGATGGCGCTGCGCTTATCCGGCCTACCCATTGCTCGTAGGCCGGATAAGGCAGTTATATCGCCATCCGGCAAAGGTGATTACTTCGCTTTACCCTGATTCGCCACGGCAGCCGCTTTCGCAGCGATCTCGTCAGCGTTGCCCAGATAGTAATGTTTGATCGGCTTGAAGTTTTCGTCGAACTCATACACCAGCGGCACGCCGGTCGGGATGTTTAACTCAAGAATCTCATCTTCACTCATGTTATCCAGGTATTTCACCAGCGCACGCAATGAGTTACCGTGAGCGGCGATGATCACGCGCTCACCGCTCTTCATACGCGGCAGGATGGTGTCGTTCCAGTAAGGAATAACGCGGTCGATGGTCAGCGCCAGACTTTCGGTCAACGGCAGCTCTTTCTCGCTCAGTTTGGCATAACGTGGATCGTGACCCGGATAACGCTCATCATCTTTGGTCAGTTCCGGCGGCGTCACGGCAAAACCGCGGCGCCACTGCTTAACCTGCTCGTCACCATATTTTTCGGCCGTTTCCGCTTTATTCAGCCCCTGCAACGCGCCATAGTGACGTTCATTGAGTTTCCAGGATTTTTCCACCGGCAGCCACGCCTGATCCAGTTCATCCAGTACGTTCCACAGCGTATGGATAGCGCGTTTCAGTACGGAAGTGTAGGCAAAATCAAAGCTGAAACCTTCTTCTTTTAGCAGTTTACCCGCTGCTTTTGCTTCGCTTACGCCTTTTTCAGACAGGTCAACATCATACCAGCCGGTGAAACGGTTCTCTTTGTTCCATTGACTTTCACCGTGACGTACCAGAACCAGCTTAGTTACAGCCATACTCTCACTCCTATAAATCATATGTAATGATAATAATTCTCATTATATTGCCGCGAGGTGTTGGCGGCAATGCTTACGCATAACCATAGCGAAAATAGTGGCGCAGTGTAAGGTTCTTGTGAACTCAGAGTTGCGATTTTGTCTTTAAGTGGTGGAGGTTTGAGCAGGGCAATGGCGCGTAGGCCCGATAAGCTTGCGTCATCGGGCATGTAGCGGCATATCGTTAGAACGGAATAAACTGATACTCGGTCAGGCTGGCGTACTCCTCGCCAGGGCGAAGGATACAGTCAGGCTGCGGCCATTCAGGATGATTCGGACTGTCCGGCAGCAGTTCGCTTTCCAGCGCCAGCCCTTGCCAGTCGGCATAAGGTTCCGGCCCGCGGGAAGGTGTACCCGCCAGATAATTGCCGGAATAAAACTGCAACGCCGGGGCGGTGGTGTAAACCATCATTTGTAGCTTTCCATCCTGTGACCACAGACGGGCCGCCGGCTTTTTGCCATCACCCTGCGTCTGTAGCAGGAAAGCATGATCGTAGCCTTTAACCTTGCGCTGATCGTCATCGGCGAGAAACTCGCTGGCAATGACTTTTGGCATCCGGAAGTCAAACGAGGTATTGGCTACCGATTTTAGCCCCTGGCGTGGAATACCGGATTCATCTACCGGCAGATACTCATCCGCCAGAATTTGCAGCTTATGCTGGCGCACGTCGGTCCGATCGCCGTCCAGATTAAAATAGACGTGGTTGGTCAAATTCACCGGACAGGGCTTATCGACCGTTGCCCGGTAAGTGATGGAGATTCTATTGTCATCGGTCAGACGATATTGCGCCGTGGCGCACAGATGGCCAGGAAAGCCCTGGTCGCCGTCATCAGAGGTGAGCGCGAATAATACCTGGCGATCGTTCTGGTTCACAATTTGCCAGCGGCGCTTGTCAAAGCCTTCCGGTCCGCCGTGTAGCTGGTTCTCGCCCTGGCTTGGGCTTAACTGTACGGTTTCGCCGGCAAACGTATAGCGGCTATTGGCGATACGGTTCGCGTAACGGCCAATAGAGGCGCCGAGGAACGACGTCTGTTCAGGGTAGTGTTCCGGGCTGGCGCAGCCCAGCAATGCTTCCCGAACGCTGCCGTCAGACAGCGGAATACGGGCGGAAAGAAGAGTGGCTCCCCAGTCCATCAGCGTTACCACCATCCCTGCGCTGTTGCGCAGGGTTAGCAGGCGGTACGGTTGACCATCGGGGGCCAGTGCGGGCGTTTCATTTAGCACTGTCCTGCTCCTTGTGACGGTTTGCATACATAAAAGGTTTCTTTGATTCCGGTTTTCGCTTCGTACTGTTGCGCAACGGCCTGCTGCACAGCGGGAACCAGATCTTCCGGGATCAGTGCGACAACACACCCGCCGAAGCCGCCGCCGGTCATGCGCACGCCGCCTTGATCGCCGATGGTCGCTTTGACGATGTCTACCAGCGTGTCTATCTGCGGGACGGTAATTTCGAAATCATCGCGCATTGAGGCATGGGACTCCGCCATCAGTTGGCCCATACGTTGCAAATCACCTTTCTCCAGCGCGCTTGCCGCTTCAACGGTGCGCGCATTTTCGCTCAATACATGGCGAACGCGTTTTGCGACTACCGGGTCCAGTTCGCTGGCGACGGCATTGAACGCCTCAAGGCTGACATCGCGCAGGGCCGGCTGCTGGAAGAAACGGGCGCCGGTTTCGCACTGTTCACGACGGGTATTATACTCGCTGCCTACCAGCGTGCGCTTAAAGTTACTGTTGATGATCACCACGGCGACACCTTTCGGCATGGAAACCGCTTTGGCGCCGAGCGTACGGCAATCAATCAGCAACGCATGATCTTTTTTGCCGAGCGCAGAGATGAGCTGATCCATAATGCCGCAGTTACAGCCGACAAACTGGTTCTCGGCCTCTTGTCCGTTGAGCGCAATTTGCGCGCCGTCCAGCGGCAGGTGATAAAGCTGCTGGAAGACTGTGCCCACCGCCACTTCCAGCGAGGCGGAGGAGCTTAACCCGGCGCCCTGCGGCACATTGCCGCTGATGACCATATCCACGCCGCCAAACGCGTTGTTACGCTGTTGCAGGTGTTTCACTACGCCGCGCACATAGTTTGACCACTGCTGGCTATCGTGGGTCACGATCGGCGCATCCAGTGAAAATTCGTCCACCTGATTGTCGTAATCGGCGGCAATCACCCGTACGGTACGATCGTCGCGCGGCGCACAGCTAATTACGGTCTGGTAATCAATAGCGCAGGGCAGAACAAAACCATCATTGTAATCAGTGTGCTCGCCGATCAGATTGACGCGGCCTGGCGCCTGAATCGTGTGGGTGGCAGGGTAGCCGAAAATTTCAGCAAACAGCGCGCGCGTTTTCTCTTTCAGATTCATTTTTATACTCCGGATTCGCGAAAATGGATGTCGCTGACCGCGCGCAGGCGTTCAGCCGCTTGTTCTGCGGTTAAATCACGCTGGGTTTCCGCCAGCATTTCATAGCCGACCATAAATTTACGGACGGTCGCAGAGCGCAGCAGCGGCGGATAAAAGTGCGCGTGCAACTGCCAGTGTGCGTTTTCTTCACCGTTAAACGGCGCGCCGTGCCAGCCCATTGAGTAGGGGAAGGAACACTGAAACAGGTTGTCATAACGACTGGTCAGCTTTTTCAACGCCAGCGCCAGAGAGTCGCGCTGCTCGTCGCTTAAATCGGTAATGCGCAGGACATGCGTTTTGGGTAACAGTAGCGTTTCGAACGGCCACGCCGCCCAGTAAGGCACCACCGCCAGCCAGTGTTCGGTTTCGACCACGGTGCGGCTGCCGTCCGCCAGTTCTCGCTGGACATAATCCACCAGCATTGGCGAGCGCTGCTCGGCGAAGTAGGCTTTTTGTAAACGATCTTCGCGTTCGGCCTCATTCGGCAGGAAGCTGTTGGCCCAGACCTGGCCATGCGGATGCGGGTTCGAACAGCCCATCGCCGCGCCTTTATTTTCAAAGACCTGCACCCACGGATAGGTTTTGCCTAACTCGGCGGTCTGCGTTTGCCAGGTTCTGACGATTTCCGTCAGCGCGGGCAGGCTCAACTCCGGCAGCGTTTTACTGTGATCGGGAGAAAAACAGATCACGCGGCTGGTGCCGCGCGCGCTCTGACAGCGCATCAGCGGATCGTGGCTGTCCGGCGCATTCGGCGTGTCGGCCATCAGCGCCGCGAAATCGTTAGTAAAGACGTAAGTCCCTTTGTAATCGGGATTTTTATCGCCAGTGACACGCGTATTGCCCGCACACAAGAAGCAGTCCGGGTCGTGGGCCGGCAGCATTTGCTGAGACGGCGTTTCCTGCGCCCCCTGCCAGGGGCGCTTTGCGCGATGCGGCGAAACCAGAACCCACTGGCCGGTAAGCGGGTTATAACGGCGATGCGGATGATCGATGGGATTAAATGGGGTCATAACAACGTCCTTAATCTGGGTATCCCTGCGGATGGCGTGACTGCCAGTGCCAGGTGTCCTGCGCCATTTCGTCAAGCGTGCGGGTGACGCGCCAGTTCAGCTCGCGATCGGCTTTGCTGGCATCCGCCCAATACGCCGGGAGATCGCCGTCGCGACGCGGCGCGAAGTGGTAATTAATGGGTTTACCGCAGGCTTTACTAAAGGCGTTGACCACATCCAGGACGCTACTGCCGACACCCGCGCCGAGGTTATAAATATGTACGCCGGATTTGTCCGCCAGTTTTTCCATTGCCACGACGTGCCCGTCGGCTAAGTCCATAACGTGAATGTAATCGCGTACGCCGGTGCCATCCTCGGTCGGGTAATCATTGCCGAAAACGGCGAGCGATTCGCGACGACCCACGGCGACCTGGGCGATATAGGGCATCAGGTTATTCGGAATACCTTGCGGATCTTCTCCCATGTCGCCCGACGGGTGCGCGCCGACCGGATTGAAATAACGCAGCAGCGCAATACTCCACTCCGGCTGGGCTTTTTGCAGATCGGTGAGGATCTGTTCTACCATCAATTTACTTTTGCCGTAGGGGCTTTGCGGCGTGCCGGTAGGAAAACTTTCGACGTAAGGAATTTTGGGCTGATCGCCATAAACGGTGGCGGAGGAGCTAAAAATAAGGTTTTTAACGTTGGCCGCACGCATGGCGCTGACCAACCGCAGCGTACCGTTGACGTTGTTGTCATAGTACTCCAGCGGCCTGGCGACCGATTCGCCGACGGCTTTCAGGCCGGCAAAGTGAATCACGGTATCAATCGCGTGATCGTGCAGAATTTCGGTTATAAGCGCTTCGTTGCGAATATCGCCTTCGACAAAGGTCGGGTGCTTACCGCCCAGACGTTCAATAACGGGCAGCACGCTGCGCTTGCTGTTGCAGAGGTTATCGAGGATGACGACGTCATGACCATTTTGCAGCAATTGTACGCAGGTATGACTTCCAATGTAACCGTTACCACCTGTAACCAATACTCTCATAATTCGCTCCGTTAAGCCTATGGTATGGAATAACCATAGCATAACAAAGATGCGAAAAGTGTGACATGTAATAAATTAGTGGAATCGTTTACACACTGGTGATTTTACGCATTTATATCAATTAAATGATTACAAATCATCTGGCTTGAGAATGCTTCTGCTTTTTATCCGAAAAAAAGGCGCGTTACGCGCCTGGGAATGAAACGGACGGGGCAGGAGCTGTCAGTCTTTTTTACGCGAGAGTAGCTTCCTGGCGAGCGCCCCGACGGCAACGACGCCGATGGCGGTCACTTTCCAGAACTTAAGCAACGCGATACCGAGCATAGCAAGCAGACCTACTTTCTTGGCCGCGATACCGCCAATCAGCGCGGCGAGCCCATACTCCGCTATTTTGTCCGTTGATTCGTTGAAGTCAGCGTAGCGTTGTCCAGCGTTGAACTTGACGGAACTGAGAATTCTTTTCGCCAGAGGGATTTCATGGTCAACAGAACCTCTGTCGGTCACCAGATTTAAAGAAAAATAGCCTTCACGTCCCAGCAGATAGGTGTTGTAGTTCACGCCTTGTTCATTCAGTGGTTCGTTGGTGCCGATATCCTGGACGGCGGCGGACCAGATCAGACGATGATTGGTTGCATCGTAGGTAGGCTTCTCGATCCAGCCAATAATTTCTATCGGCTCAATGCCTTTTGCAATACGATCTTTATTCGCTTCTTTTGTGCCTTTGCGCAGGTTATCCATTAATTCATCGGCATCCCAGTTTTTTGCATCATCATCTTTTACATAACCAGAATCATCATATTCGATAGAAATAAATCCATTCATTTCCTTTTTAAATACGAGGCCGTAAAAATATTCATCGTCAACATAGTTACCAATTTCACGCATAAATACCGCCGCTTCTTTTGCGGGTATCCAGGTAAATCCTTCCGGCAGATTAAGCGTGGCTTTATCACCTAAACTAATCTTTGTCGGACCCGCAACGGCGGCGCGACTCATGCCTTCAACAGCGACCTCAACGGCGGTTTTACGCGCTTCCTGCGCAGCGGTCGGCTTTTGCTCAGCATAACTGCCGGGGCAAAATAACATGGCTGCCAGTAAAAATAGTATTATTTGTGGAAAACGAAAAGCCATAATGAATCCCTTATATTCACATACGACATCATTGTCGAAAATTTCAGGATTATTATGACAATGAGGCGGTCAGCGATTCAAGAGATAGTAAGCTTATCGACAGTTATTATTATTCTTAATAAAAGGAGAGTGGTTCCAGAATGGCGCGCGGCGCCATTCTGATAATACATTTAATTATTGCATCGTCCGGAAACGTACTTATAACGTTCGCCATCTGGTACAAATTCCAGCCGGTGGGTAATACAGGCAGGCGCATCCTCTGCATGATGGGAAACGAACAGCAGTTGGGTCTCTCCCTGGCGAATTAATACATCTACAAAACGGCGTACCAGTTGGCGGTTCAGCGGGTCCAACCCTTGCAGCGGCTCATCCAGAATCAACACTGTCGGATGTTTAACCAGCGCGCGCACGATCAGCGCCAGCCGCTGCTGTCCCCAGGAGAGACTGTGGAAGGGGGCATCCGCCGTACGCTTATCGATTCCCAGAATATCCAGCCACTGTTGCGCCAGTTTTCGTTGCCTGTCTGAAACGGCCTGGTAAATGCCGATAGAATCGAAATAGCCGGAGAGAATGACATTGCGTACCGTGGTACTGACGCGGTAATCCAGATGTAAACTGCTGCTGACGTAGCCGATATGTTTTTTGATATCCCAGATTGTTTCGCCGCTTCCTCGCCGCCGCCCGAACAGCGTAAGATCGTTGCTGTAGCCTTGCGGATGATCGCCAGTAATAAGGCTAAGCAACGTAGACTTACCCGCTCCGTTAGGACCGACGATCTGCCAGTGTTCGCCCGGATTGACTCGCCAGCTTAGGTGGTGGAGGATAGGGCGATCGTTATACGAGACTACGCCATCGTTAAGTACGATCCGTGGTTCGCCATCGGGTAACGCATGGCGGGCGGAAGGTTCGTCCGGTTCGGGTAATTGTACGTCGGTCAGACGCTCGCTGTGCGCGAGTTGAGCGACCAACGCCCGTTGCAGTAACTCTGTCGTCGTTCCGGTCTCCGCCAGCGTACAGTCGGCAAGCACGCCGGCAAACTGCACGAAGTCCGGGATTTCATCAAAACGGTTGAGTACCAGCGCCAGGGTAATGCCCGCCTGGTTCAACGCCGTCAGGCGTTGCGCCAGTTGTTGACGGGCGGTCACGTCAAGCCCGTCGAACGGTTCATCAAGGATCAATAACTCCGGCTCAGACATCAGCGCCTGACACAGCAGCGCTTTTCGCGTCTCGCCGGTAGAAAGGTATTTAAAACGCCTGTTGAGTAAAGCGGAAATGCCGAACTGCTGCGCCAGCATCGCACAGCGGGCAGGATGGTGAACATCATCCTGAATAATTTCCGCGGTAGTGCGTCCGGTATCGTCTTCGCCAGGACTGAGCATATCGGTGTTATTACGTTGCCATTCATCGCTGACCAGCTTTTGCAATTGTTCAAAGGACAGACGAGTAATGCGGGTAAACTGACACTGGCGCTCGCCTGTTAATAATGGCAGTTCACCCGCCAGCGCGCGGGCGAGCGCCGACTTCCCGCTCCCGTTAGCCCCAACGAATGCCCAGCTATCGCCCGCATTGAGCGTCAGCGAATCCAGATGAAGTGTTTTTGTATCGCTCAGACGAAACGTGCCTTGCGAAATTTGCAACGATGACATTTTGCATCCCATTTTTTGCAGCGATGAATGACAGGGATACGTCTTTCGGCAACGGATGTCAATGTGCTTAGCACAACGTTGCAATAATCACTCTGTCCGCATTAAACCAGGCAATCACGTCATCGTCTTCCTTTAACGTGGCGGCATCTGAAGTCGGTATCGTGGCGCACAGCGTCTGGCCGTCCGGCAGCGCCATCAACACTTCACACTGTTCCGCGCCGCGCTCGATATGGCTGATCGTTCCCGACAACTGATTGTCAGCGGCGCGCGCAACGGCTGCATCCCGGGTAATGCCAACCCACGGCGCTTTTAGCAGGATCAGCACTTCTTTACCTTCCTCCAGGCCGAGACGCTCGCCGCTTTGCGCCGTCAGCGCGACTTTGAGCCGCGTTTTGCCGTCGGCCAGCAGCACGTCGACATGCTGTTGCACCTGATCGCGATCGCGGGCGGTAATGGTGCCGAACCACTGATTTCGGGCGCTGGTTTGCAGTGAAAAGCGGGAGATAGCGGCCAGCAGACTGTCAAGCGGCAGGGCGTCATCGTCGCTTAACACATCGAACGCTTTTTGCTGAATTTGGCCCAGCAAATCGTAAAGCTGGATCAGACGCTGACCATAGCGGGTTAATACCGCGCCGCCGCCGCCTTTGCCGCCCGTTGCGCGTTCAACCAGCATATGTTCGCTAAGCTGGTTCATGTCGTTTATCGCATCCCAGGCGCTCTTATAGCTGATTCCCGCGTCTTTCGCGCCCTGACTAATCGAGCCGGAAAGCGCAATGTGTTTCAGCAGAGAGATACGTCGGGGATCGGCAAAAAGCTTTTGCTGAAGTTTCAGGGTAAGAAGGATTTCGGCCTGCATAACCAGCTCCTGGTAAAAGGACTATTGTGACTGAAAAGCGCGTCAGCGCAAAGCCGACCGCACAAAAGGGGAGTGCTTTTCTGTGTGATGCGGTTAAAATACAAAAAGGACTATATCTGGAGTTGCCCATGTTAGAGTTATTAAAAAGTCTGGTATTCGCCGTCATCATGGTACCGGTAGTGATGGCCATCATCCTCGGTCTGATTTACGGTCTGGGTGAGGTGTTCAACATTTTTTCCGGTATCGGTCAGAAAGACCAGTCCAGACAGAACCGCTGATTTCCCCAAACGCCCGCTCAGTCGGGCGTTTTTGTTACTCAAGATCCTGCTTTTCCTGCCGATATTTTCTGTGTTTAATCGTTAATGGGTATGAATAACCGCTGGGAAACCCCTGAGATTATCGTTATATTGTCGTTTACATAACGAAACGCACAAGGAGTTACAGATGGCGCATTCCTGGTTACGCCTGGTCGCAGGGGCGACATTATCTTTCGTCATCGCTGGTCATGCGCTGGCGGATGAAGGCAAGATCACCGTATTTGCCGCCGCGTCGCTAACGAACGCGATGCAAGACATTGCGGCAGAATATAAAAAAGAGAAAAATGTGGATGTGGTCTCCTCATTCGCCTCCTCTTCAACGCTGGCGCGCCAGATAGAAGCGGGCGCGCCGGCGGATCTGTTCATCTCTGCTGACCAGAAATGGATGGATTACGCAGCCGATAAAAAAGCGGTGGATACCACGACGCGCGAAACATTGCTTGGCAATAGCCTGGTGGTGGTAGCGCCGAAAGCCAGCGAGCAGAAACCGTTTACCATCGACAACAAAACGGACTGGATTCGTCTGCTGAACGGCGGACGTCTGGCGGTGGGCGATCCGCAACACGTACCGGCGGGAATTTATGCCAAAGAAGCGCTGCAAAAGTTGGGCGCATGGCAAACGCTTGAACCGAAACTGGCGCCGGGCGAGGATGTGCGCGGCGCGTTGGCGCTGGTCGAACGTAACGAAGCGCCTTTGGGCATTGTATACGGTTCTGATGCGGTCGCCAGCAAGGGGGTCAACGTGGTGGCTACGTTCCCGGAAGATTCACATAAAAAAGTGGAATACCCCATCGCTATCGTGGAGGGGCATAAAAATGCGACCGTCAGCGCGTTCTATGATTACCTGAAAGGACCGCAGGCCTCGGCAATCTTTAAACGTTATGGATTTACGACGAAGTAATGATACTGACCGATCCAGAATGGCAGGCTGTCCTTCTTAGCCTTAAAGTGTCTTCCCTGGCCGTGCTGTTTAGCCTGCCGTTTGGGATCTTTTTTGCCTGGTTACTGGTGCGATGCCGGTTTCCGGGCAAAGCCTTACTTGATAGCGTCCTGCATCTGCCGCTGGTGCTGCCGCCGGTGGTGGTCGGCTATCTGCTGCTGGTGTCGATGGGGCGACGCGGATTTATTGGCCAGTGGCTGTATGACTGGTTCGGTCTCACGTTTGCCTTTAGCTGGCGCGGCGCCGTGCTGGCGGCGGCGGTGATGTCTTTCCCGCTGATGGTGCGGGCCATTCGGCTGGCGCTGGAGGGGGTGGATATCAAGCTTGAACAGGCCGCCAGAACGCTGGGCGCCGGGCGCTGGCGCGTTTTTCTGACTATCACCTTACCGCTTACCCTGCCGGGCATTATTGTCGGTACGGTGCTGGCGTTTGCCCGTTCGCTTGGCGAATTTGGCGCGACCATTACCTTTGTTTCCAATATTCCGGGCGAAACCCGCACCATACCTTCCGCCATGTATACCTTGATCCAGACGCCTGGCGGGGAGAGCGCGGCGGCGAGGCTGTGCGTGATTTCGATTGTATTAGCGCTGATTTCGCTGTTGATTTCTGAATGGCTGGCGCGGATTAGCCGTGAACGGACGGGGCGCTAACCATGCTGGAGCTTAATTTTTCCCAGACGCTGGGAACGCACTGTTTAACCCTCAACGAAACGCTGCCAGCCAGTGGGATCACGGCTATCTTTGGCGTCTCCGGCGCGGGAAAAACCTCGCTGATTAATGCCATCAGTGGTTTGACTCGCCCGCAAAAAGGACGCATCGCGCTGAATGGCCGGGTGTTGCATGACGCGGAAAACGGTATCTGTTTAACGCCGGAAAAGCGCCGCATCGGTTATGTTTTCCAGGATGCGCGCCTGTTCCCCCATTACAAAGTACGCGGCAATTTGCGCTACGGCATGGCGAAAAGCATGACCGGTCAGTTTGATAAGCTGGTGTCGCTGCTGGGAATTGAAGCGTTGCTTGATCGCCTGCCGGGGAGCCTGTCCGGCGGAGAAAAACAGCGCGTAGCGATAGGCCGGGCATTGCTCACCGCCCCGGAGTTGCTGCTGTTGGACGAACCGTTGGCCTCGCTGGATATCCCGCGTAAACGCGAATTACTGCCGTACCTGCAACGGCTGGCGCGAGAAATCAATATTCCCATGCTGTATGTCAGCCATTCTCTCGATGAAATTCTCCACCTGGCGGATAAAGTCATGGTGCTGGAGGATGGACAGGTTAAAGCGTTTGGCCCGCTGGAGGAGGTCTGGGGAAGCAGCGTTATGCACCCGTGGCTGCCGAAAGAGCAACAGAGCAGTATTCTGAAAGTTAGCGTGCTGGAGCATCACCCGCATTATGCCATGACTGCCCTGGCGCTTGGCGACCAGCACCTGTGGGTAAATAAACTCAATCAGCCGCTGCAATCCACACTGCGTATTCGTATACAGGCGTCGGATGTCTCGCTGGTACTACAGCCGCCGCAGCAGACCAGTATCCGCAACGTATTGCGGGCAAAAGTGGCGAATTGTTATGACGATAACGGGCAGGTGGAAGTCCAGCTTGAGATAGGCGGCAGAACGCTGTGGGCGCGAATAAGCCCGTGGGCCAGGGATGAGCTGAATATCAAGCCTGGCCTGTGGCTTTACGCGCAGGTGAAAAGCGTTTCTATCACCGCCTGACTATAGCAGGTGGGTGTAAATAAATTTGGCGATGCTATCGGTAGTGTTATCGCCGATCACGACGTCAGCGCGCGCTTTCACCGCCTCATCGGCGTTGCCCATCGCAACGCCGGTGCCTGCCGCCTCCAGCATACTGATGTCGTTGTAGTTATCGCCGAAAGCGATCACATTTTTCATTGACCCTCCCTGCGCTTCTATCCACTGGGTAAGGCGCTTGCCTTTACTGTTGCCTTTGCGCGCGATATCCACCTGATCGTGCCATGACCATTCGCACTCCAGGCCAAGCGCCTGTTCAATATGCTGACCGAACCGCTGTAGCCTGGGAATATCTTCATCGGTAAGCGCAAACTTCCACACGGCATTCACGTCGCGCGCCGCCTGCGCTAACGAAGAGACCTGTGTAAAGGTCGGACGTTGCTCCGGCGGCAAGGTCTGCGCCCACCGGGAGGTACGCACGACGTGACCGGTTGGGTGTTCGTAAAGCATAGCGTCATCAACATACATCAGGCCGTGAATCTGATGCTCATCCAGTAAATCAATCAACTGCAACGCCTTATCCACGGGCATAGGATCGGCATCCAGGACAGTTTTAGCTTGATAATCATACAAATAGGTGCCGTTGCAGCAAATAGCAGGTGTTTCCAGCGCCAGCGCCTGATAAAAAGGATGAATAGCAACGTGATGGCGACCAGTGACAATGATAAGTTGAAAGCCCGCCTCTTTGGCGCGTGATAGCGCGTCAAGCGAGGAGGGGAGTAAGGTTTTATGCGGGGTTAATAATGTTCCGTCTAAATCGAGGGCAATCACGCGTGCAGTCATAATTTTTTCCAGATTAAGAGTAATAATTCCGTCTGTCGGCATGGTACACCGGGACGGTAAGCAGACAAAATTCTGCGTCTGAATTCAGCATTCGCCGTCAAAAGCGACTACGTTAAGCTGTGTCCTGTTATTGCAGCTACATGCCATATGCAAAGGAGTATTCATGAAACAAACAGTCTATACCGCCAGCCCTGAGAGTCAGCAAATTCACGTCTGGAGCCTGAACCACGAAGGGACGCTGACGCTGGTGCAGGTCGTGGATGTGCCCGGTCAGGTTCAGCCGATGGTGGTCAGTCCGGATAAACGCTACCTCTATGTCGGCGTGCGCCCGGAGTTTCGTGTCCTGGCGTATCGTATTGCGCCGGATGATGGCGCGCTGACGTTTGCCGCCGAATCCGCCCTGCCGGGTAGCCCGACCCATATTTCTACCGATCATCATGGTCGTTTTGTCTTTGTCGGATCGTATAACGCCGGTAATGTCAGCGTGACGCGCTTACAGGATGGCCTGCCGGTTGAGTTGGTGGATGTGGTGGAAGGGCTGGACGGCTGCCACTCGGCAAATATTACGCCTGATAACCGTACCCTGTGGGTGCCTGCGCTAAAACAGGATCGCATTTGTCTGTTTACGCTAAGCGATGACGGCCATCTGGTGGCCCAGGAGCCGGCGGAAGTAAATACGGTTGAAGGGGCAGGCCCGCGTCATATGGTCTTCCACCCGAATCGACAATATGCGTATTGCGTCAATGAACTGAACAGTTCGGTGGATGTCTGGCAGCTTAAAAATCCGCATGGCGAGATAGAGTGCGTGCAAACGCTGGATATGATGCCCGCCGATTTTTCCGATACCCGCTGGGCGGCGGATATTCATATTACGCCGGATGGACGGCATCTGTATGCCTGTGACCGCACCGCCAGTCTGATTACCGTCTTTAGTGTCTCCGAAGATGGCAGCGTACTGAGCGTTGAAGGCTTCCAGCCGACGGAAGCCCAACCGCGCGGTTTTAATATCGACAATAGCGGAAAATACCTGATTGCTGCGGGTCAAAAATCACATCATATCGCGGTCTATGAAATTACGGGCACTCAGGGGTTGCTGACGGAAAAAGGCCGTTATGCCGTCGGCCAGGGGCCAATGTGGGTTGTGGTGAACGCGTACTAAAGCGCTGTGTGCCGGAGGGCGGCGGGCTGGAGCTCACCAGGGCAGGATGCCTGATTAATTTCGATAAACATCGCTTGCAGTAAAACCACGGGCCGCCACATCTGCTGCGGCGGCCCGTTTATAAGCCTGAACCGGAACGGCGATTACTGCTTAGGTTCCGCCACCACTTTACTGCCTACACCGCGGTTGTTGTATTCCCACATGCGGTTGTAGTTAGTGTCGTTCAGATTACGCTGCACCTCGTCTTTGTCATCCACGGTCCCCGTATTTCCGGCAAACGGACGTTTCGAGATGACCGCGTCGGCCCACGGTTTGGCAACGTTGAAGCCCTCGTTAATCACGCTGTCGCGGATCACGACCTGACCGTTGGTGTTGGCGTCGACATCCAGCGAGCGGCCAAGCTGCGCAACGCCATCGCCGGAGGCGTTAAAGCGGCTGTTGATCGCCAAAAAGCCATAGTAAATATTGGACAGCGTCGCCGGGGCGAAGACGTAGGCTTCCTGCTGTGTGCGGGAGTTGACGACCTGGAAGTTGGTGTTATCGAACACCACGGCGCCGCGTCCGGACACCATATCCACATCGCCTTCAATATAGCTGTTCGTCACCAGCGTACGCGGCTGGCGATCGGTTTGCAGACGGTTCTGCACGCCGCTGTTGGTCACAAAGAAGGTGTTCTGGCGGCCAAGGATATTGACCTTGTTAATCTGGACTTTGTCGCCATCGGTACGCAGCGCCACCGCCGGATGGTTTCCGGCATCGACGCTGTCGCCCAGCGTGTTCTCGATGGTCAGATTTTGTAGCTGCAGACCGTTATTCTGCGACCAGAACGCGGCAGAACACATCACACCGATCGTCGCGGCGTGTTTGCTTTGGCAGTTATCGAACATATACCAGGCGGGTTTACCAGGCATATATTTCCCGCCGGGATTCACCGCGCGGCGCCAGTCAGCGACGCTCATTTCACCATCAATCGCCATCCCAATTTTCACATCGATCGGTTTTTCACCGGTCCCGTACAGGGTCAGACTTCCCGGCGCGGCGGGAACATACACGGTCCCCTGATAGTCGCCCGGCATAATAGCAATGTACTGGCGTTTGTTCGTGCGTTTAACCATTGCCGCATCGACCGCGGCCTGAATCGAGGTGTGCGTAACGCCTGGCGTACCTGCCGGCCCCACCACAAAGTCAGGCTGTGCGGGCAGGGTAATCGGCGACGGCGACCACGGGGCGGTATTCGGCGTCAGGGAGGCAAAATAGCGCGCCGCAACGAAGTTTTTCGCTTCATTTGCCGACAGAATTGGGCGCGAGGCGGTGCCAGGCGCGGTTTGATCGGAAGGGATCTGATCGGGTGGCGTAGAGCTACAGGCGCTCAGCGTCACGCCAAAAGCCAGTGCCAGCGCCAGACGGGAAACCGATAATGTATTCACAGGTTGCTCCGGGCTTGAAAAAGTTAAATGACATCCATTGAAGCCTGCTTTTTTATACTAAGTTGAACGAAACGGGAAGGCGAAAAGGTAAAAAGTTCCTTTTCAGGCTGGAAACACCTGTAGCATCAGATAGTTTTATCACAATTAAGCAACAACTTTCGCGCTTTGAGTTGACAATCCGGAGCAGAAAGAAAATAAATGTCTATACAACTCATGACAGGCAAGAGAGCGACAGGAATGCGGCAACTTTTACCGGGCGATACTGTCTGGCGAAACATCAGGCTGGCGACAATGGACCCGCAGCAGCAAGCCCCGTATGGGCTGGTGGATAACCAGGCGCTGATTGTACGCGAAGGGCATATTTGCGATATCGTGCCAGAGACGCAGCTTCCTGTCAGTGGGGACAATATCCATGATATGCAGGGACGACTGGTAACCCCGGGACTTATCGATTGCCACACGCATCTGGTGTTTGCCGGTAACCGCGCCGCAGAGTGGGAGCAGCGGCTTAACGGCGCGTCATACCAGCATATTAGCGCTCAGGGCGGCGGCATTAACGCGACGGTATCAGCAACCCGCGCCTGTGCGGAGGAGACGCTCTACCTGCTGGCGCGCGAACGCATGATGCGCCTTGCCAGCGAAGGCGTTACGCTGCTGGAGATTAAATCCGGCTATGGTCTGGAGCTGGCGACAGAAGAAAAGCTGTTGCGCGTCGCTGCAAAACTTGCTGCCGAAAACGCTATCGACATTAGCCCCACGCTATTGGCCGCTCATGCTACGCCAGCGGAGTATCGTGACGACCCGGACGGCTACATCACTCTGGTCTGCGAGACGATGATTCCGCAGCTCTGGCAAAAAGGGTTATTTGATGCGGTAGACCTCTTTTGCGAGAGCGTCGGCTTTAATGTGGCCCAGAGTGAGCGCGTGTTGCAGACGGCGAAGGCGTTAGGTATTCCCGTTAAAGGCCATGTTGAGCAGCTTTCGCTGTTGGGCGGCGCGCAGCTGGTGAGTCGTTATCAGGGTTTATCGGCGGATCATATCGAATATCTTGATGAAGCGGGCGTCGCGGCGATGCGTGACGGCGGTACTGTCGGCGTATTATTGCCCGGCGCGTTTTATTTTCTGCGCGAGACGCAGCGCCCGCCGGTAGAACTGCTGCGCCGCTATCAGGTGCCTGTCGCCGTCGCCAGCGATTTCAATCCCGGCACCAGCCCGTTTTGCAGTTTGCATCTGGCGATGAATATGGCCTGCGTACAGTTTGGTCTGACGCCGGAAGAGGCATGGGCGGGCGTTACGCGCCATGCCGCACGCGCGCTGGGAAGACAGGCGACGCATGGGCAGCTCAGGGCCGGCTACCGGGCGGATTTTGTGGTGTGGGATGCTGAACAGCCGGTAGAGATTGTGTATGAGCCGGGGCGTAACCCTTTATATCAGCGGGTATACAGAGGACAAATCTCATGACGCAATGGTATCCGGCTTCTCCGGCGCTCTGGCAGGGGCGCGATGACAGTCTAGAAGCGCCGGATGCGCAGCGTCTGTTTCAGACCGTCACGCGCAGCGAGACTTTTGCCCCCGAAAACTGGCAGCAAAAGATCGCGTTAATGGGATTTGCCTGCGACGAGGGGGTAAAACGCAATGCAGGGCGTCCCGGCGCGGCAGGCGGCCCGGACGCGTTGCGTAAAGCGCTGGCGAATATGGCCAGCCACCAGGGACATGAACGGCTAGTGGATTTAGGCAATTGGGTTGCGCCGACGCCCGATCTGGAAGGCGCGCAGCAGGCCTTGCGCGATGCGGTAAGCCGCTGCCTGCGGGCCGGGATGCGCACGCTGGTGCTGGGCGGCGGGCATGAAACCGCATTTGGACACGGCGCGGGGGTGCTGGACGCGTTTGCGCAGGAAAGCGTAGGGATCATTAATCTTGATGCGCATCTGGATCTCCGTCAGACCGACCAGGCAACATCCGGGACGCCGTTTCGTCAACTGGCGCAGCTATGCGCCGCGCAGAGCCGCGCGTTTCATTATGCCTGTTTCGGCGTGAGCCGTGCGGCGAATACGCAGGCGTTGTGGCGGGAAGCGCAGTGGCGGAATGTTACCGTGGTGGAGGATCTTGACTGCCATGACGCGCTGGCGCAGATGACGCAGTTTATCGACAAGGTGGATAAAATTTATCTGACTATCGATCTCGACGTATTGCCTGTCTGGGAAATGCCGGCCGTCTCCGCGCCCGCAGCGCTGGGCGTGCCGCTGATACAGGTTCTGCGTTTAATTGAGCCGGTTTGCCGCAGCGGAAAATTACAGGCGGCGGATCTGGTTGAATTTAATCCACGCTTTGATGAAGATGGCGCAGCGGCGCGCGTGGCGGCGCGGCTTGGCTGGCAAATCGCGCACTGGTGGCGTTAATCTGTCATCCGGAAAACATTATCCGCATAAGGAAGGCTTCACGCATGTATTCATCCCGCTCCCGTTCTGCGCCTGCGCCTTTTTACGAAACGGTGAAACAGGACATCTGTAAAAAAATAGCCGGCGGCGTCTGGCAGCCGCACGATCGCATTCCGTCGGAAGCTGAACTGGTCGCCCAGTATGGCTTTAGCCGAATGACCATCAACCGGGCGCTGCGTGAGCTGACGGATGAAGGGTGGCTGGTGCGTTTACAGGGCGTGGGGACGTTTGTCGCCGAACCAAAAGGCCAGTCCGCGCTGTTTGAAGTCCGCAGTATCGCCGAGGAGATTGCCGCCCGCCGTCATCAGCATCGTTGTGAGGTGCTTACACTGGAGCGTGTGCGGGCAAACGCCATCCAGGCCAGCGCTCTCAACGTCAATGAGAGCGATGTCATTTTCCATTCCATCATGGTGCATTATGAAAACGATCTGCCGGTACAAATTGAAGATCGCTGCGTGAATGCGGATATTGCCGTGGATTACCTGACGCAGGATTACCGTCAGACCACGCCGCACGCTTATTTGTCGCGGATCGCGCCGCTAACGGAAGGGGAACATATTGTGGAGGCGGTGCGCGCCACGGCGCAAGAGTGTGCGTGGTTAACTATCAAAGAGCATGAGCCTTGTCTGCTCATTCGTCGTACGACTTGGTCCGCGTCGCGGATTGTTTCTCACGCCCGTTTACTTTTCCCCGGGTCGCGCTACCGGCTACAGGGACGATTTATCTCCTGAGCGGGCCGCTGCCGGAAAACGTGATTGCTGACACAATATAACAAAATTGTATCATTTTTGTTAATTCTATTCTTGTGCTTACTTGTATAGACAAGTATATGTCTGATTCTTATCTGTGGGTCTGCGGCGGTGCCTGATAGTGGCGTTTTAGCGTTATTTGGCGATGGCAGACCGATAATAATGAGGAGTCATTGCTATGCCTGAAAGCAAGTATCGTCAGCAAACTATCCGCGCGCCCCGAGGCACGGTATTAACGGCGAAAAGCTGGCTGACAGAAGCCCCGCTGCGGATGTTAATGAATAATCTCGATCCTGACGTGGCGGAAAATCCGCATGAGCTGGTGGTCTACGGCGGGATTGGTCGCGCCGCGCGCAACTGGAAATGCTATGACGCTATTGTTGATGCGCTCACCCGGCTGGAGGCGGACGAAACGTTGCTTATTCAGTCTGGCAAACCGGTCGGCGTATTTAAAACGCACGACAACGCGCCGCGGGTATTAATCGCCAACTCCAACCTGGTTCCCCACTGGGCGACATGGGAACACTTTAACGAACTGGATGCGAAAGGGCTGGCGATGTACGGTCAAATGACGGCCGGAAGCTGGATCTATATCGGCAGCCAGGGAATCGTGCAGGGAACATACGAAACCTTTGTCGAGGCGGGGCGTCAGCACTATAACGGCACGCTGGCGGGACGCTGGGTGCTGACTGCCGGGCTGGGCGGCATGGGCGGCGCGCAACCGCTAGCCGCGACGCTGGCCGGAGCGTGTTCGCTGACGATTGAATGCCAGCAAAGCCGTATCGATTTTCGTCTGCGTACTCGTTACGTGGATGAGCAGGCCGCCACGCTGGATGACGCGCTGGCCCGCATTACGCGCTACACCCGCGAGGGGAAAGCCGTGTCCGTCGCCCTGTGCGCGAACGCGGCGGATATCCTGCCGGAACTGGTTAATCGCGGCGTGCGCCCGGACCTGGTGACCGATCAGACCAGCGCCCACGATCCGCTACATGGCTATTTACCCTCCGGCTGGCGCTGGGAGGAGTATCAGAAAAACGCGCAATCCGATCCCCACGGGACGATGCAGGCAGCGAAACGTTCCATGGCGGCGCATGTTCGGGCGATGCTGGCGTTCAGTAAAATGGGCGTGCCGACCTTTGACTATGGCAACAATATTCGTCAGATGGCGAAAGAGATGGGGGTGGAAAACGCCTTTGATTTTCCGGGATTTGTGCCAGCCTATATTCGTCCGCTGTTCTGTCGTGGCATCGGGCCGTTTCGCTGGGTGGCGCTGTCCGGCGATCCGCAGGATATCTATAAAACCGATGCCAAAGTCAAAGAGATAGTGGCTGAGGATAAACATCTGCATCACTGGCTGGATATGGCGCGCGAGCGCATTCATTTTCAGGGGTTACCGGCGCGTATCTGCTGGGTAGGCCTGGAGTGGCGGCAAAAACTGGGGCTGGCGTTCAACGAAATGGTGCGTTGCGGCGAGGTATCCGCGCCCATTGTGATTGGCCGCGATCACCTGGATTCCGGTTCCGTCGCCAGCCCTAACCGTGAAACCGAAGCGATGCGCGACGGCTCTGACGCGGTTTCCGACTGGCCGCTGTTAAATGCGTTGCTGAATACCGCCAGCGGGGCGACATGGGTATCGCTCCATCATGGCGGCGGGGTGGGGATGGGTTTTTCGCAACACGCCGGTATGGTGATTGTCTGTGATGGCACTGACGAGGCCGCCGCGCGTATTCGCCGCGTGTTACACAACGATCCGGCGACGGGCGTCATGCGCCATGCCGATGCCGGATATGATCTCGCGGTGGAATGCGCTGTTGAGCAAGGTCTGAATTTACCGATGGTTGCGGCGACGCAGGGGAAAGGCTGATATGAACACCATGACACTCACTCCGGGGCAGTTAAGCCTCTCTCAACTGTACGATGTCTGGCGTCATCCGGTACAGCTTCGGCTGGACGCCAGCGCCATTGACGGCATTAACGCCAGTGTCGCGTGCGTCAATGATATCGTTGCCGAAGGGCGTACCGCCTACGGCATCAACACCGGTTTCGGTCTGCTGGCGCAGACGCGCATCGCTGATGAAGACTTGCAAAATCTACAGCGATCGTTGGTGCTGTCTCACGCCGCGGGCGTAGGCGACCCACTGGATGACGCGATGGTGCGTCTGATTATGGTATTGAAAATCAATAGCCTGGCGCGCGGGTTTTCCGGGATTCGGTTGAGCGTGATAGAGGCGCTCATCGCTCTGGTGAATGCCGGCGTGTATCCGCTGATTCCGGCAAAAGGCTCGGTTGGCGCGTCGGGCGACTTAGCGCCGCTGGCGCATCTGTCGCTGACGCTGCTTGGCGAAGGAAAAGCGCGCTGGCAGGGTGAATGGCTTCCGGCGCAGACGGCGCTAAAAAAGGCCGGACTGGAGCCTGTCGCGCTGGCGGCCAAAGAGGGGCTGGCGCTGCTTAACGGCACCCAGGTGTCAACGGCCTTCGCGCTGCGCGGTTTGTTTGAGGCACAGGAGTTATTTGCCTCCGCCGTCGTCTGCGGCGCGCTGACCACCGAAGCCGTACTGGGATCGCGCCGTCCTTTTGATGCGCGCATTCATGCCGCGCGCGGACAACAGGGGCAAATTGACGCCGCGCGGTTGTTCCGGCATCTGTTGACCGATACCAGTGCTATTGCTGAATCACATCACCACTGTCATAAAGTTCAGGACCCGTATTCCCTTCGCTGCCAGCCGCAGGTAATGGGCGCTTGTCTGACCCAGTTACGTCAGACGAAAGAGGTACTGCTGGCTGAGGCCAACGCGGTGTCCGATAATCCGCTGGTCTTTGCCGATGCGGGGGAGGTGATCTCCGGCGGTAACTTCCATGCTGAACCGGTTGCCATGGCGGCGGATAATCTGGCGCTGGCGATAGCGGAAATCGGCGCGCTATCGGAGCGGCGCATCGCGCTGATGATGGATAAACATATGTCGCAGTTACCGCCGTTCCTGGTGAAAAATGGCGGCGTTAATTCCGGTTTTATGATTGCCCAGGTCACCGCCGCGGCGCTCGCCAGCGAGAATAAAGCGCTGGCGCACCCGCACAGCGTGGATAGCCTGCCGACCTCGGCGAATCAGGAAGATCATGTCTCAATGGCCCCGGCGGCAGGGCGGCGACTCTGGGAAATGGCGGCGAATACCCGCGGCATCATTGCCGTGGAGTGGCTGGCGGCCTGTCAGGGGATAGATTTACGGGAAGGGTTAACCTCCAGCCCGTTACTGGAACAGGCGCGGCAGACACTGCGCCAGCGGGTAGCGCACTATACGCAGGATCGTTTTTTCGCACCCGATATTGAGTGTGCGACAGCACTGCTGGCGCAAGGCGCGTTACAGCGTCTGGTGCCGGACTTTATGTGAATGCTGCCGGATGGCGAGGCGCTTATTCGGCTTACCCAACCCGTTGGCAGGATAAGACGTTTACGCCGCCATCCGGCACAGCGTTTAACTGAACATCACCGTTATCGAGGCGCTGGCGAGCGAATGGAAATGCACGTTAAAGCCGACCATCGCGCCGCTGGCGTCTTCATCAACGTCAAGACGCTCGACGTCCAGCGCGTGAACCGTAAAGATATAGCGGTGCGTTTCCCCTTTAGGCGGCGCCGCGCCGCCGTAGCCCGCTTTACCGAAATCGGTACGCGTCTGAATGACGCCGTCTGGTACGGCCACCAGGCCTGAGCCGAACCCCTGGGTCAGTACGCGCGTATCCGCCGGGAGGTTCACCACCACCCAGTGCCACCAGCCGGAGCCGGTCGGCGCGTCGGGATCGTAACAGGTCACGACAAAACTTTTGGTGCCCATCGGCACGTCGTCCCAGGCCAGATGCGGAGAAATATTATCGCCATCATAGCCCATACCGTTAAAAACGTGGCGATGAGGAAGTTTATCTCCATCGCGCAAATCGTTGCTGATAAGTTTCATGCGCTCTCCTTTTGACTCACCAGAAGTGTAGCCAGAAGCAGCATCGCTTACCGCTGATTAATGGCTAAAAAATGTTTCATTGTGTACTGCGTCATTGACCGCCTGGGTCAAACGGCGCAGTTGATCCGGACGAATAATATAGGGCGGCATCAGGTAGATTAGCTTGCCGAACGGCCTGATCCAGACGCCTTGCCCGACGAAGAAGCGTTGAAGCGCCGCCATATTGACCGGATGCGTGGTTTCAACCACCCCAATCGCGCCCAACACCCGCACATCCGCCACCCAGGGCGAACTTTGCGCGGGGGCTAACTCAGCGCGTAACTGAGACTCGATAGACGCCACCTGCTGACGCCATTCGCCGCTTTCCAGCAGCGTCAGGCTGGCGCAAGCGACGGCGCAGGCCAGCGGATTCCCCATAAACGTCGGGCCATGCATAAAACACCCCGCCTCGCCGTTGCTAATAGTCTCTGCAACCTGGCGTGTCGTGAGCGTTGCCGAGAGGGTCATGGTGCCGCCGGTTAAGGCTTTGCCGAGACACAAAATATCCGGCGCGATCCCGGCGTGCTCGCAGGCGAACAGTTTGCCGGTACGGCCAAACCCGGTGGCTATTTCATCGGCAATCAGCAGAATGCCTTCGCGATCGCACATGTTACGAATACGCCTGAGCCATTGTGGATGATATATGCGCATCCCGCCCGCGCCCTGAACGATAGGTTCCAGAATCACGGCGGCTATTTCATGGCGATGCGCGGCCATCAGGCGGGCAAATGGCGCGATGTCGCTTTCATCCCATTCGCCATCCATCCGGCTTTGCGGCGCCGGCGCGAACAGATTTTCCGGCAGATAGCCTTTCCACAAGCTGTGCATGGAGTTATCCGGATCGCACACCGACATCGCGCCGAACGTGTCGCCATGATAACCGTGGCGAAACGTCAGAAAACGCTGACGCGATTCGCCCCGCGCCTGCCAGTATTGCAGCGCCATCTTCATGGCCACTTCCACCGACACCGAACCGGAGTCGGCCAGAAAGACACACTCCAGCGGCTCAGGCGTTATCGCGACCAGCTTACGGCACAGATTCACCGCAGGTGTATGGGTTATGCCGCCGAACATGACATGCGACATGGCGTCAATTTGCGCTTTCATCGCCGCGTTCAATTGCGGGTGGTTATAACCATGAATGGCCGCCCACCAGGAGGACATCCCCTCAATCAGGCGTTCGCCCGAGGCGAGAACCAGCTCGCAGCCTTCGGCCCGCTCAACGGGATATACCGGCAGCGGCGAAGTCATGGAAGTGTAAGGATGCCAAATATGGCGTTTATCGAAGGCCAGATCGTCCGTTGTCATAATCGACTTGTAAACCAAATTAAAAAGATTTAGGTTTACGAGTCTACACCATATCAAAAACAAACAACATATTTTGGAGAAGCCCGATGGCTCGCCACCCACGCTGGACACTGTCGCAAGTAACCGAATTATTTGAAAAACCACTGCTGGAATTGCTGTTTGAAGCGCAGCAAATTCATCGCCAGCATTTCGATCCGCAGCAGGTACAGGTTAGTACGCTGCTGTCGATCAAAACCGGCGCCTGCCCGGAGGATTGTAAATACTGCCCGCAGAGCTCGCGCTATAAAACAGGGCTGGAAGCCGAGCGTTTAATGGAGGTAGAGCAGGTACTGGACTCCGCCCGTAAAGCGAAAAACGCCGGTTCGACCCGCTTCTGTATGGGAGCGGCCTGGAAGAATCCGCATGAACGCGATATGCCTTATCTGGAGCAGATTGTACAGGGCGTCAAAGCGATGGGGCTGGAAACCTGTATGACGCTCGGCATGTTGAACGAGAGCCAGGCGCAGCGTCTGGCTAACGCCGGGCTGGATTACTACAACCACAACCTCGATACCTCGCCGGAGTTTTACGGCAATATCATCACTACCCGTACCTATCAGGAGCGCCTCGACACGCTGGAAAAAGTCCGTGAAGCAGGGATTAAAGTGTGCTCCGGCGGCATTGTGGGTCTGGGCGAAACGGTTACCGATCGCGCCGGACTGTTGTTGCAGTTGGCGAACCTGCCAACACCGCCGGAAAGCGTGCCAATCAACATGCTGGTGAAGGTGAAAGGCACGCCGCTTGCGGATAACGATGACGTGGATGCGTTTGATTTTATTCGTACTATCGCCGTGGCGCGCATCATGATGCCGACCTCATACGTGCGTCTTTCCGCAGGGCGTGAACAGATGAACGAGCAGACCCAGGCGATGTGCTTTATGGCCGGGGCGAACTCGATTTTCTATGGCTGCAAATTGTTAACTACGCCAAATCCGGCAGAGGACAAGGATCTGCAGTTATTCCGTAAGCTGGGGCTGAATCCGCAGCAGACCAGGGTGCTGGCGGGCGATAACGAGCAGCAGCAACGTCTGGAGCAGACGCTGATGACGCCTGACACCGATGATTATTACAACGCGGCAGCCTTATGAGTTGGCAACAACGCGTCGACGATGCGCTGACGGCGCGTCGGGCGACGGATACGTTGCGCCGCCGCTATGTGGTATCGCAGGGTGCCGGACGCTGGCTGGTAGCGAACGGGCGACAGTATCTTAACTTTTCCAGCAATGATTACCTCGGCTTAAGTCAACATCCGCAGATTATTCGCGCCTGGCAACAGGCAGCGACGCGTTTTGGCGTCGGCAGCGGCGGGTCGGGTCATATCAGCGGTTATTCCGTGGCGCACCAGGCGTTAGAGGAGGAACTGGCGCAATGGTTAGGATATCCACGCGCGCTGCTGTTTATCTCTGGCTTTGCGGCGAATCAGGCGGTCATTACCGCCTTAATGAAAAAAAATGACCGGATTGTGGCCGACAGGTTGAGTCATGCTTCCCTGCTGGAGGCCGCCAATCTGAGTCCGGCGCAGCTTCGCCGCTTTATCCATAACGATACGCAGCATCTGTCGCGTTTACTGCAATCGCCCTGCGTGGGTCAGCAACTGGTGGTGACAGAAGGTGTATACAGCATGGACGGCGACAGCGCGCCGCTGGCGGAAATCCAGCATATTGCCCGCAGGCATCATGCCTGGCTGTTGGTTGATGATGCGCACGGCATCGGCGTGACTGGCGATGAGGGGCGGGGCACCTGCTGGCAACGGGGGGTGAAGCCTGAGTTGCTGGTGGTGACTTTCGGTAAGGGGTTTGGCGTCAGCGGCGCAGCGGTGCTCTGCTCGGAAAGCGTCGCGGATTATCTGCTGCAATTTGCCCGTCATCTGGTTTACAGCACCAGTATGCCGCCCGCCCAGGCGCAGGCGTTAAGCGCCTCGCTGGCGGTGATCCGTAGCGATGAAGGTGGTGAACGGCGCGAAAAACTCGCCGCTCTGGTTCAGCGCTTTCGGGCCGGCGTTAACGCGTCCCGATTTACGCTACTGAATGCCCATAGCGCCATCCAGCCGTTAATCGTGGGCGATAACAGCCGTGCATTGCGCCTGGCGGAGGCGTTGCGTCAACAAGGATGCTGGGCGACGGCGATTCGCCCGCCGACGGTGCCTGTCGGTACGGCGCGCCTGCGCTTAACGTTAACGCAGGCGCACGAAGCGTGTGATATCGACCGTCTGCTGGAGGTGCTGCATGGCGCAGGTGAATAAGCAGGCTATTGCGGCGGCGTTTGGCCGGGCCGCATCGCAATATGAACAGCACGCCTCTTTGCAGCAACACAGCGCGGATGCGCTGCTGACGCTGTTGACAGGCCGCCAGTTTGCCAGTGTGTTGGACGCAGGCTGCGGCCCCGGACGTATGAGTCGTTACTGGCGAGAGCGGGGGAGCGAAGTGACCGCCCTGGATCTTTCGCTGCCGATGCTGCAACAGGCGCGCGATCGTCAGGCGGCGCATCACTATTTGCTGGCGGATATCGAAGCGATTCCCCATGACGCCGAAGTTTTTGACCTGGCCTGGAGCAACCTGGCGGTCCAGTGGTGTGGCGATTTACGTGATGCGTTGAGCGAGTTGTATCGGGTTGTACGGCCCGGCGGCGTGGTGGCGTTTACCACCTTGTGCCAGGGGTCGTTGCCGGAGCTGCGTCAGGCATGGCAGGCCGTCGATAATCGCGCTCACGCGAATAGCTTTTTACCGGAAGAGGCCATTGACCACGCGCTGCGCGGCTGGCGGGCGTCTCGTCATACTCAGGCGATGACATTGTGGTTTGAGGATGCCCTGAGTGCGATGCGCTCGCTTAAAGGCATTGGCGCCACCCATCTTCATGAAGGGCGGGAGTCGGATGTATTAACCCGCGCCCGGCTTAGACAGATTCAACTGGCATGGCCGCAGTGGCAGGGGAAATATCCGCTGACGTACCATCTTTTTATGGGAGTGATTGAACGTGACTAAACGCTATTTTGTCACCGGTACTGATACTGAAGTCGGTAAAACGGTTGCCAGTTGCGCCTTATTGCAGGCCGCAACGCAGTTAGGTTATCAAACCGTAGGCTATAAGCCCGTCGCTTCCGGCAGCGAAATGACAACCGACGGGCTACGCAATAGCGATGCCCTGGCCTTGCAGCGTAACAGCAGCCTGCCGCAACCTTATTCCGCTATCAATCCTTATACTTTTGCCGAGCCTACCTCTCCCCACATCGTTAGCGCCGACGAAGGCCGGGCGATAGACGCGGCGGTATTATCACGCGGATTGCGAACGCTGGAGGCGCAGGCAGACTGGGTGTTGACAGAAGGGGCGGGCGGCTGGTTTACACCGCTCTCTGCCACGCTGACGTTTGCCGACTGGGTACAGACGGAGCAGCTGCCGGTGATTCTGGTTGTTGGTGTCAAGCTGGGCTGTATTAATCACGCCATGCTGACGGCGCTGGCGGTAGAACAGGCCGGATTACCGCTTGTCGGATGGATAGCCAACGACATACAGCCGCCAGGCGCGCGTCATGGTGAATATCTCGCGACGCTTCGCCGCGTCATACCGGCCCCGCTATTAGGGGAAATCCCGTGGCTGGGCGTTTCTCCATCGCAGGCGGCGACAGGACAGTATCTGGACCTTAGCCCCCTGGAACGCGCCTGACCGCGCTTAAAAACCGCCTTCTTGCAGGATCAGACGATCCTGCTGTTCTTTCGCCAGACCCTCCTGACGTCGCCATGCTAAAAATGTGCAAAATGTGAGCGTCTACGCCTCAATTTTTCCCTTCTCGTTAGCCAATAATCTGCCAAAAATAGCGATAATTTTTTTTTATCGCCCGGCGAAAACGTCAGGGGCTGATTTTGCCAGGCGGCAGGGGATACGGGCTGGAAGCAGTTATCCACTATTCCTGTGGATAACCTTGTGTATTAGAGTTAGAAAACACAACGTAAGCGAGAGGCGACGCGGCCTGCGACTAAATTGGCGCGAAAGACGGCTTGAGAAAATATCCCTTTTCAGACAGCAAGTTATATAAAATCAATGGTTGTAAAGGAAGGAGGATACGTTGACATAAAACTTTCATCATCCGACTTGACAAATGTTAAAAAAGACTCTGGTCTGGGGATAACCAGCACACTGCTGGAATTTTACCCCGCGACTGTCTATGTTTTACCTCTAAATAGCGTGGGGTATCTACCGATAGCCATTATACACTGGAGTGTTACTGTTTTTTCATCCAGTATTTTTTATTGGCAATATTCACCGTCGAGAGTAAAATTACATCCCTGCCCGCTCACTCCTTCAGGTAGCCGCTCATGAGTAAACCGTTCAAACTGAATTCCGCTTTTAAACCTTCTGGCGATCAGCCGGACGCTATACGTCGTCTGGAAGAGGGGCTGGAGGACGGGCTGGCGCATCAGACGTTATTGGGCGTGACCGGCTCCGGGAAGACATTCACCATTGCCAACGTCATTGCGGACTTGCAGCGGCCAACGATGGTGCTTGCGCCCAATAAAACCCTGGCGGCGCAGCTCTACGGCGAAATGAAAGAGTTTTTCCCGGAAAACGCGGTCGAGTATTTCGTCTCCTACTATGACTACTATCAGCCGGAAGCGTATGTGCCAAGTTCGGATACGTTTATCGAAAAAGACGCTTCGGTAAACGAACATATTGAGCAAATGCGGTTGTCGGCAACGAAAGCGTTGCTTGAGCGACGCGATGTCGTGGTGGTGGCTTCTGTGTCCGCGATTTACGGTCTGGGCGATCCGGATCTCTACCTGAAAATGATGCTGCATCTGACGGTGGGAATGCTGATTGACCAGCGCGCGATTTTGCGTCGGCTGGCGGAATTGCAATACACCCGTAACGATCAAGCTTTTCAGCGTGGTACCTTTCGCGTGCGCGGCGAAGTGATCGACATCTTCCCGGCTGAATCTGACGACATCGCGCTACGCGTTGAGCTGTTTGATGAAGAAGTGGAACGCCTGTCGCTGTTCGACCCGTTAACCGGGCAGGTAGAGTCAACGGTGCCACGTTATACTATCTATCCCAAAACGCACTACGTGACGCCGCGCGAGCGTATTCTGCAGGCGATGGAAGAGATAAAAGATGAGCTGGCGGACAGGCGTAAGGTCTTGCTGGCGAATAATAAGCTGCTTGAAGAGCAGCGATTAAGCCAGCGCACGCAGTTCGATTTAGAGATGATGAACGAGCTGGGCTACTGCTCAGGCATTGAAAACTATTCCCGCTTTCTGTCGGGCCGCGGGCCGGGCGAACCGCCGCCAACCTTGTTCGATTATCTGCCCGCCGACGGACTGCTGGTGGTGGATGAGTCTCATGTCACCATCCCGCAGATAGGTGGCATGTACCGCGGCGACCGGGCGCGCAAAGAGACGCTGGTCGAGTATGGCTTCCGTCTGCCTTCGGCGCTGGATAACCGTCCGCTGAAGTTTGAGGAGTTTGAAGCCTTAGCGCCGCAAACTATCTATGTTTCCGCCACGCCCGGCAACTATGAGCTGGAAAAATCTGGTGATGAGGTGGTGGATCAGGTCGTGCGACCGACCGGGCTGCTGGACCCGATTATTGAAGTGCGTCCGGTGGCGACCCAGGTGGACGATCTGCTGTCCGAAATTCGTCAGCGTGCGGCCATTAATGAGCGTGTCCTTGTCACTACGCTTACCAAACGGATGGCGGAAGATTTGACCGAATATCTGGAAGAGCACGGCGAGCGCGTGCGTTACCTGCACTCAGATATTGATACCGTGGAGCGCATGGAAATCATCCGCGATTTGCGTCTGGGCGAGTTTGACGTTCTGGTGGGGATTAACCTGCTGCGCGAAGGGCTGGATATGCCGGAAGTCTCGCTGGTGGCGATTCTGGACGCCGATAAAGAGGGCTTCCTGCGCTCCGAGCGCTCCCTGATTCAGACCATAGGGCGCGCGGCGCGTAACGTTAACGGTAAAGCGATTCTGTATGGCGATAAAATCACGCCGTCGATGGCGAAGGCGATTGGCGAAACCGAGCGACGTCGCGAGAAGCAGCAGAAGTACAACGAAGAGCACGGTATCACTCCGCAGGGGCTGAACAAAAAAGTGGTCGACATCCTGGCGCTGGGGCAGAACATTGCGAAAACCAAAGCGAAGGGGAAAGGCAAGGGCCGTTCTACGGCAAAAGCCGGAATTGTCGAACTGGATATGACGCCGAAAGCGTTGCAGCAGAAAATTCATGAACTGGAAGGGCAAATGATGCAGCACGCGCAAAATCTGGAGTTTGAAGAAGCCGCGCAAATTCGCGACCAGTTGCACCAGTTACGCGAGTTGTTTATCGCGGCGTCCTGACAATGTGTCGATCTCCAGCGAGTCATCGTTACCATGGCTCGCTTTTGAGAATTTCAGTGCAATAGTAAGGGCTAAGTCAGTCAGGAATGAAAAACAGTGACAGGCTTTGACTAACGGGATTGTCGAAAAACTCAAAACATCAATGGGGTAGCTAGTTTAATCACAACTGAAGAAAATTAGCGTTGAGGCTGAACCCAACGCTAATTTTCCCTCTCTCCTCGGCTATGAAAAAAAACGCCCCGTATTATCGGTATAGCTATCCTTATGATCGTCATTTTAATCTTATATGAGTTCGTTGAAAGCGTGTCATGGCAACAGATTACATCATTCTACTTAAAAAAGAGGTGATGGAAGCGCGAGCATCTATAAGTCAAGCGCTGCAAATACTGAATGATTTGTCCGAAATAATGACGACTGTGACCTCTTATTTAAAGTTGAGAATATCCTTATCTGTTACTTTAGGTTACGTTCAGATCAGGTAGGGAAAATATGTTTAATATTACTAATATACAATCTACGGCAAGGCATCAAAGTATTAGCAATGAGGCCTCAACAGAGGTGCCTTTAAAAGAAGAGATATGGAATAAAATAAGTGCCTTTTTCTCTTCAGAACATCAGGTTGAAGCACAAAACTGCATCGCTTATCTTTGTCATCCACCTGAAACCGCCTCGCCAGAAGAGATCAAAAGCAAGTTTGAATGTTTAAGGATGTTAGCTTTCCCGGCGTATGCGGATAATATTCAGTATAGTAGAGGAGGGGCAGACCAATACTGTATTTTGAGTGAAAATAGTCAGGAAATTCTGTCTATAGTTTTTAATACAGAGGGCTATACCGTTGAGGGAGGGGGAAAGTCAGTCACCTATACCCGTGTGACAGAAAGCGAGCAGGCGAGTAGCGCTTCCGGCTCCAAAGATGCTGTGAATTATGAGTTAATCTGGTCTGAGTGGGTAAAAGAGGCGCCAGCGAAAGAGGCAGCAAATCGTGAAGAAGCCGTACAACGGATGCGTGACTGCCTGAAAAATAATAAGACGGAACTTCGTCTGAAAATATTAGGACTTACCACTATACCTGCCTATATTCCTGAGCAGATAACTACTCTGATACTCGATAACAATGAACTGAAAAGTTTGCCGGAAAATTTACAGGGAAATATAAAGACCCTGTATGCCAACAGTAATCAGCTAACCAGTATCCCTGCCACGTTACCGGATACCATACAGGAAATGGAGCTGAGCATTAACCGTATTACTGAATTGCCGGAACGTTTGCCTTCAGCGCTTCAATCGCTGGATCTTTTCCATAATAAAATTAGTTGCTTACCTGAAAATCTACCTGAGGAACTTCGGTACCTGAGCGTTTATGATAACAGCATAAGGACACTGCCAGCACATCTTCCGTCAGGGATTACCCATTTGAATGTGCAGAGTAATTCGTTAACCGCTTTGCCTGAAACATTGCCGCCGGGCCTGAAGACTCTGGAGGCCGGCGAAAATGCCTTAACCAGTCTGCCCGCATCGTTACCACCAGAATTACAGGTCCTGGATGTAAGTAAAAATCAGATTACGGTTCTGCCTGAAACACTACCTCCCACGATAACAACGCTGGATGTTTCCCGTAACGCATTGACTAATCTACCGGAAAACTTCCCGGCGGCATTACAAATAATGCAGGCCTCTCGCAATAACCTGGTCCGTCTCCCGGAGTCGTTACCCCATTTTCGTGGTGAAGGACCTCAACCTACAAGAATAATCGTAGAATATAATCCTTTTTCAGAACGAACAATACAGAATATGCAGCGGCTAATGTCCTCTGTAGATTATCAGGGACCCCGGGTATTGTTTGCCATGGGCGACTTTTCAATTGTTCGGGTAACTCGACCACTGCATCAAGCTGTCCAGGGGTGGCTAACCAATCTCGAGGAGGAAGACGTCAACCAATGGCGGGCGTTTGAGACGGAAGTAAACGCGGCAGCCTTCAGCATGTTTCTGGATCGTCTTAGCGATACGCAGAACACCCGACACCCGGATTTTAAGGAACAAGTCTCCGCCTGGCTAATGCGCCTGGCTGAAGATAGCGCACTAAGAGAAACCGCATTTATTATAGCGATGGGTGCAACGATAAGCTGTGAAGATCGGGTCACACTGGCATACCACCAAATGCAGGAAGCGACGTTGGTTCATGATGCTGAAAGAGGCGCCTTTGATAGCCACTTAGCGGAACTGATTATGGCGGGGCGTGAAATCTTTCGGCTGGAGCAAATAGAATCGCTCGCCAGAGAAAAGGTAAAACGGCTGTTTTTTATTGACGAAGTCGAAGTATTTCTGGGTTTTCAGAATCAGTTACGAGAGTCGCTGTCGCTGACAACAATGACCCAGGATATGCGATTTTATAACGTTTCTGGTATCACTGAGTCTGACCTGGACGAGGCGGAAATAAGGATAAAAATTGCTGAAAATAGGGATTTTCACAAATGGTTTGCGCTGTGGGGGCCGTGGCATAAAGTGCTGGAGCGCATAGCGCCAGAAGAGTGGCGTGAAATGATGGCTAAAAGGGATGAGTGTATTGAAACGGATGAGTATCAGAGCCGGGTCAATGCTGAACTGGAAGATTTAAGAATAGCAGACGACTCTGACGCAGAGCGTACTACTGAGGTACAGATGGATGCAGAGCGTGCTATTGGGATAAAAATAATGGAAGAGATCAATCAGACCCTCTTTACTGAGATCATGGAGAATATATTGCTGAAAAAAGAGGTGAGCTCGCTCATGAGCGCCTACTGGCGATAGCTGAACGCAGTTTATCAGAAGAGGGAGAGAGCCTGTTTACCCTTCGGTGTAAACAGGCTTCTGATAAGCGCAGCGTCGTCGGTAAACGGGCTTAACCCAACGCCTGTAGCGCTTTTTCCAGCGCATTATGTAATAACTGACGATCGTGGCGATAGGGGATATCGCTGGCCTCCAGCACTTCCTGAATCACCAGCCGATCGTTCACCGCACTGACGTCAACTCGCGGCCCAACCACTACTGCGTCAATGACTTTTTTGCCAATATATTGCTCCATCATCGCCAGCTTATCGACCAGCGTTAAACTGGCGGCGGGCAGACTCAGTTCGCGACCCAGATTGCCGATATACACCATTGGCGCTGGGGTGCGCCGCAGCGCCTGCGCCAGTTCATCCAGCAGCAGGCAAGGCATCAGGCTGGTATAAAAACTGCCAGGGCCAATCAGAATCAGATCCGCGTCATTAATGGCCTGTACCGCTTCCCGCGTCGCCGGAACGTTTGGCGTTAACATGATCTCCTGCGGCGGCGTCGCTAACTGATCGATATTCACCTCGCCATAAATCTCATGCCCCTGATCGTCAATCGCCATCAGATCTACCGGTAGCTCCGACATCGGGATCAGCTGCGCGTCCACTTTAAGCAGATTACGAATTAAATTAATCGCTTCCAGAGGCCGCACGCTCAGGTGATCTAACGCCTTTAACATCAAATTTCCGAGGTTATGACCAGAAAGTTCGCCATTACCGCCAAAACGATACTCAAACATAGCGGACGCGACGCTAGGTTCGGTAATTAACTGATTCAGACAGTTGCGCATATCGCCCCAGGCGATCCCGCCTTCCGAGCGGCGAATACGGCCAGTTGACCCCCCGTTATCTGTGGTAGTCACAATGCCGGTCAGGCGCGAACCTAATGAAGAAAGCGAGGAGAGGACGCGTCCTAATCCATGCCCTCCGCCGAGGGCAACGACACGATCAAGGTCAGCCAGCGTACGATTGCGCATAAAAATTCCTGAAGTCAAATAAGCAGCGCTACAGTAGCGCAAGTCGCGGGTTTTCAGCAATTAGCCGACCGGCTAAAAGACAATTAATTATTCCCGACTACCCCTTTATAGCGAGGGCGTTACCACGGCTAAATGATATATATCAATGTAAAAGTGTGATTTTCACGTATTCTGTCGCTAAATAGCACGATCATATCGCTATGTATATGTTTATATAGCGAAAGCGTGATGGCGAAATTGTCATTTACACGCTAGTATCGGCGTAACCACAGTAAACACTCTAGCCTCTGCACCTGGGTCATTTTTGATACGGTGCTTTGGCCGTGACAACGTTTAACGTTTGCCACCAGGGCGCAGGAAGAAATGACTCCGCCTCCCGTATTTGGAAAGGTGTACATGGCTTCACAACTTACCGATGCTTTCGCGCGTAAGTTTTACTACTTGCGTTTGTCGATTACCGATGTGTGTAACTTTCGTTGCACCTACTGTCTGCCGGATGGCTACAAACCTGGCGGCGTCACTAACAACGGTTTCCTTACCGTCGATGAAATTCGTCGCGTTACGCGCGCTTTTGCCAGTCTTGGCACGGAGAAGGTGCGTCTTACCGGCGGCGAGCCTTCATTACGCCGCGATTTTACCGACATCATTGCCGCCGTGGGTGAAAATGATGCTATTCGCCAGATCGCGGTGACCACTAACGGTTATCGACTGGCGCGCGATGCCGCGAACTGGCGCGAAGCGGGGCTGACGGGCGTCAATGTTAGCGTGGATAGTCTGGATGCGCGTCAGTTCCATGCGATTACCGGTCAGGACAAATTCCGCCAGGTGATGGCGGGCATCGATGCCGCCTTTGACGCCGGTTTCGAAAAGGTGAAAGTCAACACCGTGCTGATGCGCGACGTGAATCACCATCAGTTGGATACCTTCCTTGCCTGGATTCAGCCTCGCCCCATTCAGCTACGCTTCATTGAACTTATGGAGACGGGCGAGGGGAGCGATCTCTTCCGCAAACATCATATTTCGGGTCAGGTATTACGCGACGAGCTGATTAAGCGCGGTTGGATCCACCAGCTCCGCCAGCGCAGCGATGGCCCGGCGCAGGTTTTTTGTCATCCCGATTACGCCGGTGAGATCGGCCTCATTATGCCGTATGAAAAAGATTTCTGCGCCACCTGTAACCGCCTGCGTGTTTCGTCCGTCGGTAAGCTGCATTTATGTCTGTTTGGCGACGGCGGCGTGAGTTTACGCGACCTGTTACAGGATGACGCGCAGCAATACGCGCTTGAGGAACGTATTTCCGACGCGTTGCGGGAGAAAAAGCAGACCCACTTTCTTCACCAGAGCAATACTGGTATTACGCAAAATTTATCTTACATTGGCGGTTAATCCTTAATAAGGAGATTTCAGATGAGTCAGGTCAGCGCTGAATTTATCCCGACCCGCATCGCTATTCTTACTGTTTCCAGCCGACGCGGCGAAGAAGACGACACCTCCGGTCATTATCTGCGTGATTCGGCGCAGGAGGCCGGGCATGAAGTGGTGGCGAAAGCCATCGTTAAAGAGAACCGTTACGCGATTCGCGCCCAGGTTTCCGCCTGGATCGCCAGTGATGAGGTGCAGGTCGTATTGATAACTGGTGGGACCGGTTTGACCGAAGGCGATCAGGCGCCGGAAGCGCTGTTGCCGCTGTTCGATCGTGAAGTGGAAGGATTTGGCGAAGTGTTTCGCATGCTCTCGTTTGAAGAGATCGGCACCGCAACTCTGCAGTCGCGCGCGGTAGCTGGCGTGGCGAATAACACCTTGATTTTCGCCATGCCGGGCTCCACAAAAGCGTGCAGAACCGCATGGGAGAATATCATTGCGCCGCAGCTGGATGCCCGTACACGCCCATGTAATTTTCACCCTCATTTAAAGAAATAACGATGTCGCAATTAACCCATATAAACGCCGCAGGCGAAGCGCACATGGTGGACGTTTCCGCGAAAGCGGAAACCGTTCGTGAAGCGCGTGCGGAAGCATTCGTTACCATGCGTAGTGAAACGCTGGCGATGATTGTTGATGGCAAACACCACAAGGGCGATGTTTTCGCCACCGCCCGAATTGCCGGTATTCAGGCCGCCAAACGCACCTGGGAGCTGATCCCGCTGTGCCACCCGCTACTGCTAAGTAAAGTGGAGATTCAGCTTCAGGCCGAGCCGGAGCATAACCGCGTGCGTATTGAGTCTCTGTGCCGTCTGACCGGTAAAACCGGCGTCGAAATGGAAGCGTTAACCGCGGCGTCCGTCGCGGCGTTAACCATCTACGACATGTGCAAAGCGGTACAAAAAGATATGGTAATTGGTCCGGTGCGCCTGCTGGCGAAAAGCGGCGGCAAATCGGGGGATTTTAAGGTGGATGCGCATGATTAAAGTGCTTTTCTTCGCCCAGGTTCGCGAGCTTACAGGAACTGACGCGCTGGATCTTCCAGCAGATTTTTCCACCGTTGAGTCGCTGCGACAGCATCTGGCGACAAAGAGCGATCGTTGGGCGCTGGCGCTGGAAGACGGTAAGCTGTTGGCGGCGGTCAACCAGACGCTGGTAAGTTTTGACCATCCGCTGACGGCGGGCGATGAAGTGGCGTTTTTCCCGCCAGTCACGGGGGGCTAACATGCGTGAAACGCGAATTGTAGTCGGCCCTGCGCCGTTTAGCGTCGGGGAGGAATATTCCTGGCTGGCGGCGCGCGACGAAGACGGCGCGGTCGTCACCTTTACCGGAAAAGTGCGCAATCATAACCTGGGCGATAGCGTTAAGGCGCTGACGCTGGAGCATTATCCCGGCATGACTGAGAAAGCTCTGGCGGAGATCGTCGCGAAGGCGCGTTCCCGCTGGCCGCTGGGGCGGGTCACGGTGATTCATCGCGTTGGCGAATTATGGCCGGGCGATGAGATTGTGTTTGTCGGCGTCACCAGCGCGCACCGCAGTAGCGCGTTCGACGCTGGCCAGTTCATTATGGATTATCTGAAAACCCGTGCGCCGTTCTGGAAGCGTGAAGCCACGCCGGAAGGCGATCGCTGGGTCGAAGCGCGCGACAGCGACCAGCAGTTGGCGAAACGTTGGTAGCAGAATGTGATACGCTTTAGGGTATCATTTCCACACAGGAGTTCATCATGGACAGATTTCCACGATCTGATTCAATAGTGCAGGCACGGTCCGGCCTGCAGACCTATATGGCGCAAGTGTATGGCTGGATGACGGTCGGACTGTTACTGACCGCGTTTATCGCGTGGTATGCGGCTAATACGCCAGCCGTCATGATGTTTGTCTTTTCCAGTAAGATCACCTTCTTTGGCTTAATTATTGCCCAGCTTGCGCTGGTGTTTGTTCTGTCGGGACTGGTGCATAAACTTAGCGCCGGAATGGCGACGACGCTGTTTATGCTCTATTCGGCGCTAACCGGATTGACGTTATCCAGTATTTTTATCGTTTACACCTACTCCTCTATCGCCAGCACGTTTGTGGTGACGGGGGGAATGTTTGGCGCCATGAGCCTGTACGGGTACACCACTAAACGCGATCTTAGCGGTTTCGGCAATATGCTGTTTATGGCGCTTATTGGTATCGTTCTGGCGTCGCTGGTCAATTTCTGGCTGAAGAGTGAAGCGCTGATGTGGGCGGTAACCTATATCGGGGTGGTGGTGTTTGTCGGTCTGACCGCCTATGACACGCAGAAACTGAAAAATATCGGCGAGCAAATAGATACCCGCGATAGCGCTAATCTGCGTAAATATTCGATTCTCGGCGCGTTAACGCTGTACCTGGACTTTATCAACCTGTTCCTGATGTTACTGCGTATTTTTGGTAATCGCCGCTAATTATAGCGATCTCTTAAAATCCTGGCCCTGCGCCAGGATTTTTTTAGGACTATATTTAGGGCGAAACAGCATAAATATCTTAGAAATATTTTCCTGCGCTTGCCATTCTTATCACCGTGATCATGTGAAGAGTGATAAATGACAAGTGGGACCTCTGGCTGCAATACGTATACGACAAATAGCATTTATTCCCGCGACAATGTTATCCCTTACCTATTGGTATACTGCGTTGGGACTATGGTGTACCGCCGGCATTATATGGTTAACGTTGTATACTCATTTTTTGATAACTCACGTTCAACCTGTTGTTGTTTTGTGGATATCAGCACTTTTGCTTGGCCTGGGGTATGGGGCCGTTACCTGTCTTTCCCGCTTTGGCACTGTTGCCGTAACGTTGATATATATTGCCATCATTACGCTTACCGGCGTGTCATTAGCTTACCTTTTCTCAGGTGGCGCGACCATTTTCGTGATTGTTGGAATCATGTTTAGTCTTAATGCTTTATTTATTTTCTACCTGAATATCAGTTCTGGTCTATTCAGGCCGTTAATTTTTATGGCGGTAAGCGGGATCATCGCTGCGATAGTTGTCAATAGCCTGGTGGCCAGTAGCACTCTGGTCTGGATAGTCAGTGTGCTGACGGTATTGGTATGGACATTGATCACAGCACTAGAAAAATCGACACTGCATGGTTATGCCCGCATATTATACCACAGCGAGTTTTCATCCCTGTCTCGTTGCGCTTTATTTGGCGCGCTGACGCTTTACCTTGGCATTATTAATGCTGTGGTTACGCTGTGTCGTTATATCATTTTGATGATTCTGGAAATACTATTATCTTTCAGGCCGTAGGCGTTGCAGGTTTTTTATTCAGGTTGGTGATGATGGGTATAATGAGTAAATTATGTGGCAAACAATTTTGGTTAGCGTTTTGTGAAGCTAAAGACGTCACTCGCGCCATTAAAAATGGCGGCGAGGATTTTAATAAGAAATGCCCGCCAGCGCTGATTTCTCATTTCATTACCGGATTGTCATGGGAACATTCATTACCCAATCCTGCGCCTGTTTGCGCGTTTAGTTTTATGCTTCTTGTGGGAGGTGTGTGCAGTGCGCATTTTGTTTTTGATAAGTTTATCCTGTATTGGCCACTAAATATAATTATTTATTTTGGCAGTGCTATAGGTATTATGCTATGTGTTATGGCTGAGGTATGGCTTATTGCCAAAGGTTTTATCCTGGGGTTGCGCCTCTGCGTTTTACTGTTTTTATTAAATATTATGCTCTGCGGTACTGGATTATTTGACGTGTTGTGCCATCAAAATAGCGAACTAAAGAGTGATCTGGTTATCGCGATTATTATGGTTGTGCTTTGCCGCTGGGTGATGAATGGCGAAACGTTTACGATGATGATTCGTTTCTGCCTGGGGCGTCGATTAGTGCGAGTCGCATTACAAAAATATCTCACCTCACAGACAAGGAAATGATAAGCCCATGAACCTGATGACGTGGCTAACAGGAAAAACACTGGCGGAGCTGGTGAAAAAAGGGCAGTTGATCCCGCCAGAAATTAAGTTACCTGTGTATCCGGCCAGCCACTACAAAAAAAACTGGTATGAACAAGGTATTCCTCACGGAGGTGTTATTGGGCTTACGGCGATCATGATGACGATGACATGGATCGTCAGTATAAACATGGTTATTGCGCAGTTTGAGCTGCACAATAAAAAGCATCTGGAGCTGGTCTTCTTCCTGGCCGTGGGCTATATCGCTTTTCTTACCCCGTCAAATCAGCTCCTGCTTAAAGGAAGAATGAGCGGGGTCATTATTTACCGCTATGCGTTATTGCTGGCCATTATTTCCGTTACGTTGGCAACGTTCTGTACCCTGTCATCAGTATTCATGGGCGAGTTTCACGAAGTGCTCCTGCTGCTGTTTAGCTGGTCATTGCTGCTTTTTTCCCGCTTACAGATGAATACGTCTTTTTTCTCAGCATATGTTTATTTTTACCGGATAAAACGCGTTGTGCTGGAAAGCGAAAACGCGTCTGCTTAAATTTATTTCGCCATCGCCCGCTCGTTTTTCGCCCGCAGCTTCTTCGCCCGGCTCTCCAGGATCAGGTAGCACACCAGCGCCAGCAGCAGGGGAATAAAATAGTAAAGCACGCGGTACGCGAGCAGGGTGGCGATAATCGTGCCTTGCGACGTATGTTCGCCCGCCAGCAACGCAAGGAATACGGCCTCCAGCACGCCGATGCCTGCCGGAATATGCACGATGACGCCCGCGATACTGCTCACCAGCAGTACGCCCAGCACAAAGAAATAGTTCACATCCTGACCCATCAGCAGCCAGATGATGGCGCCCATCGCCATCCAGTTCGCGCTGGAGATCGCCATCTGCGCCAGCGCGAATTTCCATGACGGCAGCACCAGTTTCTGTCCTTTAATCGTCATATGCCGCCGCTTCGCAAAGGCGCAAAACCACAGATAGACCGCGATAATCAACAATAAAACGATACCGAGAATACGTAGCGTGCCTTCATCGATATACCAGTGGTCGGGAAGCTGGACAATGCCGAAGGTAAAAATGATGCCGCCAAGCAGAATATAGCCCAGCCAGTTAGTGGTAATGCTGAGTGAGAAAATACGCGTGATAGTACTGCCGGGCAACCCGAGGCGAGAGTACAGTCGGTAACGCATCCCGATCCCGCCGACCCAGGTGCTGAGCGTCAGGTTAAAGGCATAGCAGACGAACGATACCAACATCACCTGTCGCTTCGCCAGTTTATGGCCGCAATAAAGCCGTCCAAGCAGGTCGTAGCAGCCGTACAGAAGATAGCTAACGATCACCAGTCCTACAGCGCTTAAAAGCGCCGTGCGGTTATAGTCGCGGATGACGGTCCAGACATCGCCCCAGTCGACCTTTTTAGCATAAACCACCAGCAGAACGACGACCGCAATAAAAAACAGCCAGGTCAGCACTTTTTTAGCCAACCGCCAGCGCGGATGCGATTTAGCCATTAGGGCTTCACTCCTGTATTTTCTGGATCAACGCGATCCTGGGTTTCCATTTCCGGCTGGGCAGGCGGGGGAACCTGCGCCAGATGCGGGGTATGCGCAGGTAGCCAGCCGACCAGCGCCGGGAAATGACGTAAAAAGTGGAACGCCAGCACGCTTTTGGTCAGGTTCCACCAGGTGCGTTTCGGCAGCATAGACTCATCGACCTGCTTACAATCATTCACGATGATGCCTTGTAAATTATTGCGCAGGGTCTGGTTAAAGGTACGATCGTGAATGATCAGGTTAGCTTCAAGGTTAAGCGACAGGCTGAGCGGATCGAGATTACTCGACCCTACCGTGGCCCAGTGATCGTCCATCAGCGCCACTTTGCCATGCAGCGGACGGCGTCGGTATTCATAAACCTGCACACCGCCCTTCACCAGATAGTTATAGAGCAACCGCGCGCCGACTTTGACTATCGGCATGTCTGGTTCCCCCTGGACAATCAGTTTTACGCTCACGCCACGGCGGGCGGCTTTACGCATTGCGTGGAGCAAGCGATAGCCGGGGAAAAAATAGGCGTTAGCGATAATCACCTCACGCTTTGCCTGGGTCAGCATTTTCAGATAATGACGTTCGATATCGTCGCGGTGCTCTTCGTTATCTCGCCAGACAAACAGCGCCTGCGCTTCGCCGGGGTGGCGGTTTTCTTCGGCCTGATGATGGCGCTTCCACCAGCGGCGCGCGGGGCTTTGCCCCGGCAGATTCTCGACTTCGAATTGCAGGATATCGGCCACTACAGGCCCTTCGACCCGTACCGCGTAGTCTTGTTTCGCCTGCGGGCCGTAATCCGACATATGTTCGGCGGAGTAGTTAATGCCGCCGACAAAGGCAATACGATCATCAATCACCACAATTTTGCGGTGCATTCGGCGGAAGATATTGGTTCGCAACCCCAGTAGACGCGGGCGGGGGTCGTAATAGCGAAAAATCACGCCTGCTGAGGTCAATTCGCCGACAAACGCGTCGCTGAGATCGGGAGAGCCGTAGCCGTCGAGTAATACTTCGGCTTTTACGCCGCGCTGTGCGGCTTTTAGCAGAGCTGCATGGAGTTTTTTACCCACCTCATCTTCAAACAAGATAAAGGTTTCCAGAATGATTTTTTGCTGTGCCTGAGCGATGGCTTCAAACACGGCAGGATAGAACTGGTCGCCGTTTTCCAGTAGCTGAATTTGATTACCTTCACGCCAGCCGCATTTCATAGATGGATCTCCGCGCTAAGGGGGGCATGGTCTGATAAATGTCGCCAGTTCCGCAGCGGCAGCGCCGTAGGAGAACTGGCGTTCGCATTCTTGACGTAAATACGATCGAGTCGCAGCAGCGGCATACTCACCGGGAATGTGCGCGCCGGTCGGCCATGGGCACGGGTGAATATCTCCTCCAGCCCGGCCGCGTTTAACGGCGGGCCGGCCTTTTGCCGCCAGTCATTAAAGTCTCCGGCCACCAGCACCGGTTCTGATTCCGGCAAGGCATTCACCCATCCCGCCAGCATGGTTAACTGCGCCTGGCGGTGGCTCTCCCGCAGGCCGAGATGTACGCACATGACGTGGATAGGGCGGTTGAGCATGGGCGGCGTAATGCGGCAATAGAGCACGCCGCGTTTTTCGCTACCGCCGACCGAGACGTCGCGATTTTCATAATGTTCAATGGGATAGCGAGAAAGAACCGCGTTACCGTGGTGGCCTTCTGGATAGACCGCATTGCGGCCATAGGCGAAATCGCTCCACATGGTGTCGGCCAAAAATTCATAGTGGGTAGTGTCCGGCCAGTTTTCGATATGCAGCGGATGTACTTCATGCGCGCCCATTACTTCTTGCAGACAGACGATATCGGCGCCGACCGTTCTGACGGCGTCGCGCAGCTCCGGCAGGATGAAGCGTTTATTAAAGGCGGTAAAACCTTTGTGCGTATTAATTGTGAGCACTTTGAATGAAAAATTTCGCGTGTGTTGAGTCATTTTCTTCCTGTCCGCGTCACTATCCTGATTGAAATAGTGTAGTCGTCGTCACAAAAAGATGCGGTCTTACGGAATTTTCCGTAAAGTTCGGTACTCTGAATAATGAGAGAAAAATGCTTCAGGAGAAAAGCCATGAAGTGGCAACAACGCGTTCGTGTCGCAACCGGCCTCGGTTGTTGGCAGATTATGTTGCATTTACTGGTAGTGGCGATGCTGGTAATAGGCTGGATGAGCGGCACATTAGTGCGCGTCGGCCTGGGATTATGCGTGCTTTACGGCGTGACGGTACTGCTGATGCTGGCGTTGCAGCGCCATCATGAGCAGCGCTGGCGCGATGTGGCGGATGTGCTGGAAGAGCTGACTACCACCTGGTACTTCGGCACCGCGCTGATTGTCCTCTGGCTGCTATCCCGCGTCTTGCAAAACAATGTTTTACTGGCGCTGGCGGGGCTGGCTATCCTGGCCGGGCCCGCCGTGGTCTCGCTACTGGCGAAAGATAAAAAGCTACATCACTTTGCGTCTAAACATCGCATACGCCGCTGAACCCGTGGTGGCCGCTATCACCAGTAGCGGCCACAAACTTCCCCAGACAATCCCCAGACTCGCGTCCTTAAGATAAATTTGCTTAGTAATATCAGTAAAGTGGCGGATAGGATTTATCCACGTCAGGTTTTGCAGCCAGACCGGCATATTTTCCACCGGCGAGACATAACCCGAGAGCAAAATCGCCGGCATCATAAAGACAAAGACGCCGATAAACGCCTGCTGTTGCGTGGCGCAAAGCGATGATATCAGCAAGCCAAAGCCTACCAGCGACAGCCCGTAAATCACCATCGTGAAATAAAACAGCGCTAACGAACCGGCGAAGGGAATTTGGTATGCCCAAATGCCGATAGCCAGCACGATCGTGGCCTGGAAGGTCGCGACAATCAGCGCCGGCACCGCTTTACCAACGAAAATCTGCCAGGTGGTGAGCGGAGAGACCAGCAGCTGATCCAGAGTGCCTTGTTCACGCTCGCGGGCGACGGACAGCGAAGTGACGATCATCACGCCGATAGTGGTGATCATGGCGATCAGCGAGGGCACCACAAACCACTTGTAGTCCAGATTCGGGTTATACCAGTTGCGTACCACCAGTTCGCTATTGTTGGGCTTTGGCTTGCCGTCCATCAATGTCTGCTGATACTCCTTGACGATCTGTTGCAGATAATTGGCGGCGATTTGCGCGCTGTTGGAGTTACGTCCATCAAGAATGAGTTGCATCGGCGCTGGCTGGAAGGTATCCAGATTCCGCGAGAAATCCGCCGGGAAGCGTACCAGCAGCAGCGCTTTTTGCGTATCGATAGTCGGCTGGATCTCCTGCGGACTGTTCAGCAATAGCACATGGGTAAACGCTTTCGCGCGGGCAAAGCGCTGGGTAAGTTCTACCGAATGTTTGCCGTTATCTTCGTTATAGATGGCGATAGTCGCGTTAGTGACTTCAAGCGTCGCGGCGAACGGAAACAGGATGACCTGAATCAGCACCGGCAGAATCAGGATCGCGCGCGTTTGCGGTTCGCGTAAAAGCGATTGCAGTTCTTTGCGAATTAACGTCCATAAGCGATGAAACATAGAACCTTCCTCATGTCGGGTGGCGCTACGCTAACCCGACCTACATGGCCCGTAGGCCCGGTAAGCATAGCGCCACCGGGCAAAATACGAGCGCCAGAGTTAATCCAGCCGTCGTTTGGTTTTTAGCCACGTCAGGCCAATAAACATCACCGCCGAGGCGATTAAAAACAGTACGTTAACGCCTAACACGACCGGAATATTGCCGGCCAGAAACAGACTTTGCAGGGTGCTAACAAAATAGCGCGCCGGAATAATATAGGTCACCGCGCGGATCACCGCAGGCATACTGTCTATCTGGAAGATAAACCCGGACAGCATAATCGAGGGTAAAAAGGCGGCGTTCAGCGCCACCTGCGCGGCGTTAAACTGGTTGCGAGTGATGGTGGAAATCAACAGCCCCATCCCCAGCGTACTCAGTAAAAACAGACTGGTGATGATAAACAGAATCACCAGCGAACCGCGATACGGCACGCCGAGAATAAACACCGATACCAGCATACAGAGCAGCATCGCCAGCATACCGAGAAAGTAATAGGGAATAAGCTTACACAGCAGCAGTTCAACACGCGTCACTTCGGTTGAGAGCAGCGCCTCCATCGTGCCGCGCTCCCATTCGCGGGCAACGACCAGCGAGGTGAGGATTGCGCCAATTACCGTCATGATAATGGTCACCGCCCCGGGAATGATAAAATGCTGACTGATCGCCGCCGGGTTAAACCAGTAGCGCGTCTGGACGTCGATGAGCGGTTCAAAGGTGTCGCCGCGATCTTCCGCCCGCTGCTGTTGCCAGATTTGCCAGATGCCTTCCACATAACCCTGAACGAAGTTGGCGGTGTTTGGCTCGCTGCCGTCGGTAATCACCTGAATTGGCGCGCTGTCACCGTCGCGCGCCATTTGCTGCGCGAAATCCACCGGAATCACCACCAGTCCGCGAATGCGTCCGGCCTGCATTTTTTCAATTAATTCATGGCGATTATCGCTAATGGTCGCGTCGATATAGGGTGAACCGGTCATCGCATGAGTGAAATCCAGCGCCTCCTGGCTTTGCTGTTCAAGCAGAATCCCCACCCGCAGCTTGCTGGAGTCAAGGTTAATGCCGTAACCAAAAATAAACAGCAACAGCAGCGGGATCACCACCGCAATCAGCCAGCTACTGGGATCGCGCACGATCTGGCGCGTCTCTTTGACGCACAACGCACGCACGCGGCGCCAGGAGAGAGACTTACTCATGCGTATGCTCCTTATCCCAGTCATTGATGAGAGTGATAAAGGCTTGCTCCATCGTCGGATCGGCCTGTTGCTCATCGGCGGCCTGCGCTTTGAGATCGTCCGGCGTACCGCTGGCGATAAGCTTCCCGCGATAAACCAGTCCGATGCGATCGCAATATTCCGCCTCATCCATAAAGTGGGTCGTCACCATTACCGTGACCCCTTTTTCCACCATGCTATTAATATGCAGCCAAAATTCACGGCGGGTGAGGGGATCAACCCCGGACGTTGGTTCATCAAGGAATAAAATATCCGGTTCGTGCATCAGCGAGCAGGCCAGCGCCAGTCGCTGTTTAAAGCCCAGCGGTAGCGCATCGGTGGGATGTGACGCGATGCTTTTCAGACCAAACGCTTCACTCATGCGCTGAATTTTTTCATTTTGCGCGCGGCCCCGCAAACCGTAGACGCCGGAGAAAAAACGCAGGTTCTGCTCAACCGTCAGGTTGCCGTAAAGCGAAAATTTTTGCGCCATATAGCCCAGATGCTGACGGGCTTTGCCGGAGCTGACTTTCAGGTCCATATCCAGCACCAGCGCCTTGCCGGACGTCGGCACCAGCAGGCCGCACATCATTTTAAAGGTGGTTGATTTACCCGCGCCGTTCGGGCCGAGCAGGCCAAAAATCTCGCCGCGCTGTACGACGAAATTAACATGGTCCGTAGCCGCGAAATCGCCAAATTTTTTCGTCAGTTCCTGCGCTTCAATCACCGTTTCGCCGGCAGTGCCTTCAACCGTATGCAGGATTGAACCCAGCGGAGACTCCGAGGTTCCCGCTCCGCCAAGCAGATCGATAAACGCATCTTCGAAGCGCGGCGCGGTCTCATTGAGGGTGATTTCCGGCATCCCTTCGGCCTGGCGAATATCTGCTGCGGTCGCCTCTTTTTTCAGGATCAGGCGTACCGAACGTCCCTGAATCATGCCGTCGCTCACCTGCGGCAGTCTGAGCGCTCTCTGTAGCAACTTACGGTTGTTTTCCTGTGGACTACTCATCAGAAAGCTACGACCGGCCATCGTTTGCGTCAGCGCTTTAGGTTCGCCCTGATAGAGCAGCTCGCCTTCATTCATCAGCAGCACATCGCGGCACTGTTCGGCTTCATCCAGATAGGAGGTACTCCATAAAATCAGCATCCCGTCGCCCGCCAGTTCGTGGACCATTTGCCACAACTCGCGCCGTGAAATCGGGTCAACGCCAACGCCCGGTTCATCCAACAGCAGCACTTTCGGTTCGCCGACCAGCGTACAGGCCAGCCCCAGTTTTTGCTTCATCCCGCCGGACAATTTCCCCGCCAGACGGCCAGTGAAAGGGCCGAGGGCGGTAAACTCCAACAAACGGGCAAAGGTCTTTTCCCGTATCTCGCCGGTAACGCTGCGTAAATCGGCATAGAGATTAAGGTTCTCCATGACGGTAAGATCTTCATACAGACCAAATTTCTGCGGCATATAGCCCAGAACCGCGTGCAGCTCGCTGTCGTTTTGTATCGGGTCGAAGCCCAATACGGACGCGCTGCCGCCATCGGCTTTGAGCAGGCCTGCCAGCATACGCATTAGCGTGGTTTTTCCTGCGCCGTCCGGCCCTACCAGCCCGGTGACATAACCGGAATGAATGGTACAGTCGAGCGGCGCGACGGCGGGTTTATCCATTCCCGCAAAGCGCTTCGTCAGACCGTGCAGCGTAATAACGGCCTCACTCATGCCGTGCCTCGTCATTAAATTTCACCGTGACTGGCATCCCCTGGCGTAACGCATCGTCCGCATCGGTGACGATAATGCGCAGGCGATAGACGAGATCGGTACGCAGATCCGGCGTTTCGACGGTTTTCGGCGTAAATTCCGCGGTGGGCGAAACGAAACCAATCTTGCCGTGGTAAGGTTTGTCAGGACGACCGTCGGTATACAACAGAATGTCGCGCCCCGGTTGCGTCTGACTGAGGTTGCGTTCATCGACATAGGCGCGCACCCAGACGGGGCGGGTCAGCGAGAGCGTTAATACCGTGCTGCCGGCGTTCAGCATACTGCCAGGCTCGACCGCGCGGGTGAGCAAGGTTCCGTTGGCAGGCGCGATAAGCGTGGTGTCCTGCAAATCAAGCTGCGCCTGCGCCAGTTGGGCCTTTGCCTGTTCCAGGCTGGCTTTCGCCTGGGCGATATCCTGTTCACGATTACCGGTACGGTACTGGCTCAGTTTATCCTGCGCGGACTTCAGCGTCGCCTGCGCCTGATCGCGCGATGAGCGGGCGTTTTCCAGATCGTTAGCGGAAATGGTGCGGCTTTTCCACAATCCTTGCTGACGGTTATAAAAGTTTTGCGCGTAGTCATAGGCGGCTTGCGCCTGTCTGACGGCGGCGGCGGCCTGGGCTATCTCTTCATCGCGATAGCCTGCCAGCATCAAATCATATTGCGCCTGCGCGACCGACACGCCAGCTTTCGCCTGCATTAGCGCGTTTTCGTATGGCGCGTGATCCAGTTCGCCGAGCACCTGTCCGGCTTTGATGGCATCGCCTTCATCAACATTCAGCGACGCCAGCCTGCCGCCGACGCGAAAGCTGATATTGACGGTACGGATATCGACATTACCGTATAGCGTCAGCCCATCGTCCTGCCGACTTTGATACCACCAGGTTCCACCGGCAATCACAGCGACGATCGCTGCGATTGCCAGTCCGATAACGACAGGTTTTTTCATCAGTCCAGACTCCTTTGCGTTAAACCGTGCAGAATAAGATCGATGTGGCAGGTTACCGTCTGGTAAATCAGCTCCGCTTTTTCTTCATCAAACTGCGGCCAGCCGGTACGTAACAGAATAGTTTCTTTGCCGAGACGGAACGCCAGCACTTCGCCCAGTAAGGCATGGGTATGCAAAATCATGCGCGTATCATTGGCGTCGCAGCCGGTATAAGCGGCAACCAATCTTGTCAGATGGGTATGCAACGGATCGATAACCTGTTCATGAACCAATTGATAGGCCGACGTGGGAGAGAGCTGCTCGCGTGAAATAAATTTGCTCAGGTTAACGGTGTCTTCCTGCGTCAGCAGCATAATCATGTTCTTGCAGGCGAGCAGAATGAGCTCGCGTATGGCGTCCCGGTCAGGGGCAGGCTGGCTAAACAGACGTTCCGCTTTTTCAGCATGGGGGCGAAATTTTTCGCCAAGAAAATCGGCAATCCACTGGGCGCAGGCGAGGTATAAATCCTCTTTTGAGCCGAAATAGTAAGTAATGGCGGCAATATTTTGCCCCGCCAGCGCGGCGATATCGCGCGTGGTGGCATGGAGGCCATACTCGCCAAACTGCGCCAGCGCGGCGGCAATGAGCTGACTTTTCGCCTGCTCGCCCTTGGTGGTCGTGGTGGGAATATTCATCACACGCCCTAATTTTTAATCAATCGATTGATTAAGACTATGACTCATAATGGCACTTGTCCAGTGTGGTCGATTAATTTGTCTTTGCTACCTTCCGGGATAATTTATGCGCCGCATCACAAAAACTGCTACACTCCGCCCCTTCATGACATTGTGGTTTTTGTCATTCCAAATTTGAGCATCTCCCTGAAAACTACACCGGCAACGGTCGGGGCGGTCCGGAGTAGTTATGTCTTTTGATTCCCTGGGATTAAACCCTGATATCCTGCGCGCTATTGCCGAGCAGGGTTACCGTGAACCTACCCCTATTCAGCAACAGGCGATTCCCGCCGTGCTGGAAGGCCGCGATCTGATGGCCAGCGCTCAGACCGGAACCGGTAAAACGGCGGGTTTTACCCTGCCATTGTTGCAGCATCTGATTACCCATCAGCCGCATGCTAAAGGTCGTCGCCCGGTGCGTGCGTTGATCCTCACGCCAACCCGCGAGCTGGCGGCGCAAATTGGCGAAAACGTCAGAGATTACAGTAAATATCTCAATATTCGCTCGCTGGTGGTATTTGGCGGCGTAAGCATCAATCCGCAGATGATGAAACTGCGCGGCGGCGTGGATGTGCTGGTGGCGACGCCGGGACGTCTGCTCGACCTGGAACATCAAAATGCCGTGAAGCTGGATCAGATTGAGATTCTGGTACTGGATGAAGCCGACCGTATGCTGGATATGGGCTTCATTCACGACATTCGTCGCGTGCTGGCGAAACTGCCGGCGAAGCGTCAGAATCTGCTGTTCTCCGCCACGTTCTCCGACGACATCAAAGCGCTTGCCGAAAAGCTGTTGCGCAACCCGCTGGAAATCGAAGTGGCGCGCCGCAACACGGCCTCAGAGCAGGTAACGCAGCACGTGCACTTTGTCGATAAAAAACGTAAGCGCGAACTGCTGTCGCAGATGATTGGCCAGGGCAACTGGCAGCAGGTGTTGGTCTTCACCCGCACCAAGCATGGCGCGAACCATCTGGCGGAACAGCTTAATAAAGACGGTATTCGCAGCGCGGCGATCCACGGTAATAAATCGCAGGGCGCACGTACCCGCGCGCTGGCCGATTTTAAATCCGGCGATATTCGCGTGCTGGTGGCGACGGATATTGCGGCGCGTGGTCTGGATATTGAAGAACTGCCGCACGTGGTCAACTATGAACTGCCGAACGTGCCGGAAGATTATGTACACCGTATTGGCCGTACCGGTCGCGCGGCGGCAACTGGCGAGGCGCTGTCGCTGGTCTGTGTTGACGAGCATAAATTGTTGCGTGATATCGAAAAGTTGCTGAAAAAAGAGATCCCACGCATTACGACGCCGGGCTATGAGCCCGACCCGTCGATTAAAGCGGAGCCGATTCAGAATGGCCGTCAGCAGCGCGGCGGCGGCGGCGGTCGTGGACGCGGACAAAATCAGGGGGGAGCGGGGCGCAGTCAGCAGCCGCGACGTCAGGATAGTGGGGCAGCGAAGGCGAAACCCAAACCGCGCACAGGCGAGGGGAAACCCGCTGGCGACAAAGCACGTCCGCCGCGTCGCCCGCGCAGAATCACGCCTGCCCAGTAAATTTTATCCGGCAACATGCCCGGTAGCGCGACGCTTACCGGGCCTACGGACTATGCAAATACGTAGGCCCGATAAGGTGCTTGCACCGTCATCCGGCAAAATACACATCGCGTTGCGAGCCGCCTTCCAGAACCGGTAAAAAAGGTACTTCCCGCCCCTGAAATGTGACACAATAGTGGCTGTTTATACAGTACTTCAGGTTTTCTCATGGCATTGACCGCTGCGCTGAAAGCGCAAATCGCCGCCTGGTATAAGGCGCTTCAGGACCAGATTCCCGACTTTATTCCCCGTGCGCCGCAGCGGCAGATGATTGCTGACGTCGCCAGAACGCTGGCCGGGGAAGAAGGGAGACATCTGGCTATTGAAGCGCCGACCGGCGTCGGGAAAACCCTCTCCTATCTTATTCCCGGTATCGCCATTGCCCGGGAAGAGCAAAAAACACTGGTGGTCAGTACCGCTAACGTGGCGTTACAGGATCAGATCTTTAGCAAAGATTTGCCGCTGCTACGAAAAATCATCCCCGATCTGCGCTTTACCGCCGCCTTTGGCCGCGGGCGTTACGTGTGTCCGCGAAACCTGGCGGCGCTCGCCAGTAGCGAGCCTACGCAGCAGGATCTGCTCGCCTTTCTTGATGACGAACTGACGCCTAACAACCAGGAAGAGCAAAAGCGCTGCGCCAGGCTGAAAGGGGATCTTGACGGTTACAAATGGGATGGTCTGCGGGATCATACCGACATTGCTATTGACGACGATCTGTGGCGGCGATTAAGTACCGATAAAGCCAGTTGTCTGAACCGCAACTGTCACTATTACCGCGAATGTCCATTCTTTGTCGCCCGACGTGAAATACAGGAAGCGGAAGTCGTGGTGGCGAATCACGCGCTGGTAATGGCGGCGATGGAAAGTGAAGCCGTACTGCCGGAACCAAAGCATCTGCTGTTGGTACTGGATGAAGGTCATCATCTGCCCGATGTCGCTCGCGATGCGCTGGAGATGAGCGCGGAAATTACCGCCTCCTGGTATCGCTTGCAACTGGACCTGTTCAGCAAACTGGTGGCGACCTGCATGGAGCAATTTCGCCCTAAGACCACGCCGCCGTTAGCGAATCCTGAGCGACTTAACGCCCATTGCGAGGAGGTGTACGAACTGATCGCCTCGCTCAATGCCATTCTTAATCTGTATATGCCCGCAGCGCAGGAGGCGGAGCACCGTTTTGCAATGGGCGAGTTGCCTGATGAGGTCATGGAAATCTGCCAGCGACTGGCGAAGCTGACCGAGACGCTGCGTGGGCTGGCGGAGTCCTTTCTCAACGATCTCAGCGAAAAAACCGGGTCGCACGATATTGTGCGTTTGCATCGGGTGATTTTACAGATGAACCGGGCGCTGGGAATGTTCGAGGCGCAAAGTAAATTATGGCGGCTGGCTTCGATGGCGCAGTCTTCAGGCGCGCCGGTGTCCAAATGGGCGACGCGTGAAATACGCGAAGGGCAACTCCACGTCTGGTTCCATTGTGTCGGTATCCGCGTCAGCGATCAGCTGGAAAGATTGTTATGGCGCAGCGTACCGCACATTATTGTCACCTCGGCGACACTGCGCTCGCTCAATAGCTTTTCGCGCCTGCAGGAAATGAGCGGCTTAAAAGAAAAAGCCGGCGACCGCTTTGTGGCGCTGGATTCGCCGTTTAATCATGTGGAACAGGGGAAACTGGTGATTCCTCAAATGCGCTACGAACCCACCATTGATAACGAAGAGCAGCATATTGCCGAAATGGCAGCCTATTTTCGTGAGCAACTGGAGAGCAAAAAACATCATGGTATGCTGGTACTGTTTGCCAGCGGGCGGGCGATGCAGCGTTTTCTGGAGCATGTCGCTGATGTGCGCTTACTCCTCCTGGTCCAGGGTGACCAGCCGCGTTACCGGCTGGTAGAGCTGCACCGTAAACGGGTGGAGAGCGGCGAACGTAGCGTGCTGGTTGGGCTTCAGTCTTTTGCCGAAGGGCTGGATCTTAAAGGCGAGCTGCTGACGCAAGTCCATATCCATAAAATTGCCTTTCCGCCGATCGACAGCCCGGTCGTGATCACCGAAGGCGAATGGCTAAAAAGCCTGAATCGTTATCCGTTTGAGGTACAAAGTTTACCAAGCGCGTCTTTTAATTTAATTCAGCAGGTAGGGCGATTGATCCGTAGCCATGCCTGTCGGGGAGAAGTGGTCATTTATGATAAGCGGTTGTTGACCAAAAACTACGGACAGCGTTTACTGAATGCCTTACCTGTTTTTCCGATAGAGCAGCCTGCCGTGCCAGACGTTATAGTAAAACCAAAAGCAAAACCTGCACGCCGCCGACGGCGTTAATGCTGTGAGCACACTTCAAGGAGCTTTCAATGGATTATCGCAAGATCATCAAAGAGATCGGGCGAGGTAAAAATCACGCCCGCGATCTGGATCTGGATACCGCGCGCGGTTTGTATACCCGAATGCTGAATGGCGACGTCCCCGACCTGGAAATGGGCAGTATATTGATGGCGCTGCGTATTAAAGGCGAAGGCGAAGCCGAAATGCTGGGCTTTTATGAGGCCATGCAGAATCATACCATCAAACTGACACCGCCCGCAGATAGGCCGTTGCCGGTCGTTATTCCCAGCTATAACGGCGCGCGTAAACAGGCGAATTTAACGCCGTTGCTGGCTATCCTGCTGCATAAATTGGGCTTCCCAGTCGTAGTACACGGCGTCAGTGAAGATCCGACCCGCGTACTGACGGAAACTATATTTGAGCTGATGGGGATTATCCCCACCCTACACGGTGGACAAGCGCAGGCCAAACTGGACGGGCGCCAGCCGGTGTTTATCCCGGTGAGCGCGCTCTGCCCGCCGCTGGAAAAACAGCTGGCGATGCGCTGGCGGATGGGCGTGCGTAACAGCGCGCATTCACTGGCCAAGCTGGCGACGCCATTTGCTGAGGATGCCGCGCTGCGTTTATCAAGCGTTTCTCATCCTGAATATGTTCCGCGTGTGGCGACCTTTTTTAGCCGCATTGGCGGGCGGGCTTTGCTGATGCATGGTACCGAAGGCGAAGTCTATGCCAACCCGCAACGCTGTCCGCAAATCAGCCTGATTGATAGCCGCGGCGTGCAGGTACTGCATGAGCGCCAGAGCGACACGTACGACGAGCCGCTTTCACTGCCTGCGACTAAAGATCCTGAAATCACCGCGCGCTGGATTGAGCGCTGCCTTGCCGGCCACGAGCCGGTGCCGCAATCATTAAAAACGCAAATGGCCTGTTGTCTGGTTGCGACGGGAGAGGCGGCGACGTTAGAAGACGGGCTTGCGCGCGTCGAACAGGCTTTTAGCGAATAAAAAAAGCCCGTCCAGTGACGGACGGGCAAATAAGGGTAACAAACAGGGTTAATGAGGGTTGGAGCAGTGGGTCTGTTGGCAAACAGACGAGGGTAATACCCGTCAGAATTCAAACAACAGCGATGTTACAGCCTGAAATCTGGCGGGCAGGTAAATTATTTATAAATCACCGCAGTGCCGCTCATTTTGTCATTACCTACGGCGGAGGTGATGTTATAAGCGCTTGCGCCAGCAGCGGCGGCTTTTTCAGCCAGTTTAGCTTCCAGGCCATCCAGCGTGGTGGCGCCATCGGCAGACACTACGCCGATTTTATGCAGGTTTTGCGTCTGAGACGCGCTAACCGGTTCTGCGGCAAAAGCGCCAAAAGAAAGGGTGGAAAGCGCGATGGCTGCAACAGCATATTTAATGGTTTTCATGATTAATCTCTCGCAGGTTATTCTGTTTATGGGACGATGTTCCGTCGATGTGATGAGTATCACGGTTTTTTGCGAAAGATAAAATCGAATAGAATTGACTGCCTTGCTCAAAATTTTTGAATGACAAATAACCTATTGATTATTAATTAATTCAACGGTTGAATTTACCTTTCTTGTCATCTGGCTTTACAGAGTCGAGGTTAACGGCACATTCTGCGACGCAGAACGCTAAAAAGCATGAGCGTAAAGGAATGGATAATACTGGCGGTTTCGGTAAAGAAAAGTCAGCGTAACTGGCTGTCTTTTGAACCTCTATGATTATATCCTGAAAATGTTGCGTTATGTAAATCTTTCTCCTGTTGGCAGGCTATGCATAACCGAACGCCCGGCACGGCTTTACGCCGCGCTTCAGGGATAGGATCGCCGCAAGATTCGCATTCATCGCGACTTTCGCCGTGGGGAAGTTCGCCGCGAGCGCGGGCAACGGCATCTTCAATGGTATTGTTGATTTGTTCATTCACTGCGTCGTCATTTGCCCAGCAGGATGCCATCACGCTCTCCTGATTTTAGGGTACCTGAGGTTAAGTGTAGCGCCGTCAGGCGAAAAAATCGCATCGCGCGGCCTTTTCAGACCATGAGCAGAGCCAATGTCATTCAGAGAGCCGATCAAACGAGCGAGGCAGGGAATTCGCGGTGGTATATTTACCCCGTGGCGTTATACGGGTATCTTACGCCGCTGCTAAAAGGAGAATGCCATGTCCGCCCAGAAACCGGGGTTACACCCGCGCAACCGCCATCAACACCGTTATGATCTCGCCGCACTGTGTCAGACCACGCCGGAATTGACGTCCTTTCTTATCCGCACGCCCGCCGGTGAACAGAGCGTTGATTTTGCTAATCCGCAAGCGGTAAAAGCGCTCAATAAGGCATTGCTGGCGCATTTTTATGCCGTCACACACTGGGACATTCCGCCAGGGTTTTTATGTCCGCCGGTGCCTGGTCGTGCGGATTATATCCATCATCTGGCGGATCTGCTTGGCGAAACGACAGGGAGTATTCCGGCGCAGGCAACTATTCTGGACGTGGGCGTGGGCGCCAATTGTATTTATCCGCTTATCGGCGTCCATGAATATGGCTGGCGATTTACCGGTAGTGAAGTCAGCGACGCAGCGATGTCCAGCGCGCAGGCTATCATTCAGGCTAATACGGGGTTAAGCCGCGCCATTCGTCTGCGTCGGCAAAAAGATCCGGCGGCCATTTTTACCGGTATCATTCATAAAAATGAATTTTATGACGCAACGCTTTGTAACCCGCCTTTTCACGACTCCGCCGCCGCAGCCCGCGCGGGCAGCGAGCGTAAGCGCCGCAATTTGGGGCAGAATAAAGATGATGCGCTGAACTTTGGCGGTCAACAGCAGGAGCTATGGTGCGAAGGCGGCGAAGTCGCCTTTATTAAAAAAATGATTGCTGAAAGCCAATCCTTCCGCCGTCAGGTGTTGTGGTTTACGACGTTGGTGTCGCGCGGCGAGAATTTACCGCCGCTTTACCGGGCGTTGACGGAGGCTGGCGCGGTGAAAGTGGTGAAAAAAGAGATGGCCCAGGGGCAAAAGCAAAGCCGCTTTATTGCCTGGACCTTTATGGATGACGACCAGCGTCGCCGTTTTATCACCCGTAAACGCTAAATCGTCGGTTCGCGCGGCGGCAGCGAATCAGGCGACGGGCCGCCGACGGGGGCGGGCAGAACCTGATACGTTTGCACCGGCGCGCGCACATTAGCCAGATCAAAATGCTTTTTCACCTGGCTATCAAGGGCAAAACGCACCGTCCACTGCTTGAGCGGTAGCGTGGTGAACGACACGCGTAAAGTAAACGCCGTGTTCGTTAAACTGACAATACCGGCGAACGTGGGTTCGCCGATAATCAGCCCGCGAATATCCTCCGTCTCCATCAGCGCCGTTACCGCGTCTTTCAGCGCCTGATTCGCTTTATCCGCATCCTCATGGCGATCCACGTCATAGTTGGCGACAACAGAGCCGATACCGCGCACAAAGTTGGCGAAAGTGGTGATCGAGGACCACGGGATAATATGGTATGCCCCGGTATCCTGCCGCACGCCGACGGAACGAATCGACATTCTTTCGACCGTCCCCGTCAGCGGGCCTATGGTGACTAAGTCGCCGGTATTCATCCCGTTTTCAAACTGAATAAAGACGCCGGTGATAATATCTTTCACCAGGGTTTGCGAACCGAAAGAGATAGCCAGACCTAACGCGCCCGCGCCAGCCAGCAATGGCGCGATATTGACGCCGATTTCCGATAACACGATCATGATGGTTATGGTACTGATAATCACTGCCAGCGCATTGCGGAACAGCGTCAGCAGCGTGCGCGTGCGGGCGCTGGGTAGCGGGCGGCCATGAATATCGGAGGCCAGACGATTCTCAATCAGACTGGCGAGGATCGTCCATCCCACGGCGGAGAAGAATAAGATTAACGCGATACGGATGAGGATATCGACCATCTTTTCCCCCGCGCCATAATGTAGCCAGTGCCAGAAATCGAATAGCCCCCAGGCGTTGAGCAACAGCATAACGGCGACGCAGACGGTCAAAAAGCGTGCGACTTTTAGCGCCGAGGAGAGCCAGCCGTTAAGCCGCTTTTGTAATTCCGGGTAATTGCGCTGCGTATGGGGCGACAGGGTGATGGTTTTCGCTATCCAGCGGGTAAACATACCGGAGATAAACGCCGCGATGCCAATAATCGCCAGACTGCGCACGGTCGCGCCCATCATAAACTTCAGGCTATTGCCTGGGTCGAATAACGAGAAGAAAAACAGCACGATAAAGTAAGCGCTGGCCAGCCAGTGCCACACCAGCGCAAAGGCGCGGATAAACAGGCTAAAAAAGGCTAATGATCGTTCCGCCAGACTTAATAAATGTTGCGTAATCTCCGCTTTGTTTTTAAAGATCAGGTACAGCGCCCAGATGGTGATGCAGAGCATGATCGCCACATTAGCCATCGCGCCAACCTGAACATTCACCTGGTTGGAAATAATCGGAACGGCAACAATTAGCCCGTAGCCAATCAAACTGCTAAGGGAACTCATACGGCGATTCCAGTAACGCGCTGTCGCATCCTGAATCGCGAATGGGCGTAATTCCGGTACATTAGGGCAAAAAATAAGCCGCAGAATCGCTTTAAAGAACTCTATCAGCGCGAAGGCATTCAGGAACAGGCTTTGCTGAAAAGCGATAGTTCGACTTCCCGCATGGAAATTATCACTGAGCATCTGACCGATAAATAAGGTGAGCGCCAGTAGCAGCAGGTCGATAATAAACGCGCCGACGATCATCGCCGGGAGCTGTAACCAGTTGCTGCGTTCACGGTTTTTCTTGCGCGCCCACAGGCCCATTTTTCGATATAACGGCAGGGCGCAAAGCCGTATCACGCTATAAAAACCAAATACCGCGACGGCCAGAAATAAAAAGTGGGTTAACGCGTTGGTGAAGGTTTGCGAGTTAAACGGTTTGTGCGGCGCATCGGTGATGTTGCGATAAAGCTGGGCGAAACGGGTAGCGAAAGCATCGCCGTACTGACGGGTAACGGTGGTGACGTTCTCCAGTACCGTTTTCTCATCTTTGGCCGCAGGCGGCGCAAGCGCTGGCGCCGGCTCGGTCGGCGGCGTGGTTGAGGCTTCGCGGAGTTGCGCTATCAATTCGTTACGTGAAGCCTCGTTCTCCAGTACGTCAGCCAGGGCCGCATAGGCCGCTTTTTTTTGTTCAGGACTGGGCTCTGGCGCTGCTTGCTGGCTGGTTGATGTCCCCGTGGTCACGCCGGGTATGGCGACCGCATGGGCAGGCGCGCCCAGTAGACAAAAAAGGATGAACAGGGTCCACCGCATGACTCCTCCAGTGAGAAAAGAGACGCAAAACACTAAGTATAGATGGCGCAGGGGAGGGAAAATGAAATGGGACTATTCCATGATGCCCTTCCTGCCGCAGGGCAGGAAGGGCGATATTTCAGGAGACGTGCTGTAAAAATTCCTGTAAACGTGGGCTTGGCGGGTTTTCGATCAACGCCTGCGGACTGCCATCTTCGGCAATACGGCCTTTATCGATAAAAATCAGCCGTGAGGCGACTTTTTCGGCAAAGCCGATTTCGTGAGTGACAATGACCATGGTCATGCCTTCTTCCGCCAGATCCTGCATGACTTTCAGCACTTCATGGCGCAGTTCAGGGTCCAGAGCGGAGGTTGGCTCGTCAAAGAGCATCATTTTCGGCTTCACTGCCAGCGCTCGGGCAATGGCGACGCGCTGTTGTTGACCGCCGGAAAGCTCGGAGGGGTAGTGGTGCGCCCGTTCCGCCAGTCCAACTTTCGCTAATAGTGCTTTCGCCTGTTTTTCCGCTTCTTCTTTCTTTACGCCGCGTACGCGCAGAGGACCGAACATTACGTTTTCGAGCGCGGTCAGATGCGGGAACAGATAAAACTGTTGAAACACCATGCCGGCTTCCTGGCGAATCAGCCGTTCGTCTACTTTAGGATCGTTGACTTTCAGACCATCGACAATCAGATCACCGGAGGTGATCTCTTCCAGTTTATTGATACAGCGTAATAACGTGGATTTACCCGAACCGGAAGGGCCGATAATCACAACCACTTCGCCCTGACGGATGTTTAAATCAATGTTATGCAGCACCTGGGTGGGGCCAAAGTGCTTGGAGACGTTTTTAAATTCAATCACAGGATTTTCATCCTTCTTTCAAGACGACGCAAAATAAAGCTCAGCACCAGCGTAATGATCAAATAGAAGACGGCCACGGCGCTCCAGATTTCCAGGGCGCGAAAGTTACCGGCAATAATTTCCTGGCCCTGACGGGTCAGCTCGGCTACGCCGATAACAATAAACAACGAGGTGTCTTTGATGCTAATGATCCACTGGTTGCCCAGCGGCGGCAGCATACGGCGCAGAGCAAGCGGTAAAATAACATGGCGGATGGTTTCCCGGCGAGAAAGGCCCAGCGCCAGACCCGCTTCGCGAAAACCTTTGTGAATGGATAATACTGCGCCACGAGTAATTTCCGCGATATAAGCGCCGGAGTTAATCATAATTGTCACGACCGCTGCGCTGAATGGATCAATACGCAAATCATTAAATGCCATCGGCAGGGCAAAGTAGATAAACATGACCTGGACAACGATGGGCGTGCCGCGAATAATTTCAATGAAAACCAGGGCGATGTGGTTGGCGAACCAGCCGCCAAACGTACGGGCAAAACCTGCCGCCAGTCCAATAACCAGGCCGCCAGCCAGACCGAGGACCGAGATCCACAGAGTCATTTTAGCGCCCTCAAGCAAAAGCGGAATGGCGGGCCAGATGGCGCTCCAGTCAAACTGCATATGTCGTTCCTGTTACCGTGGTGTAAATAGTCAAATGCTCTATCCGGCGCGGAAATGGCGTGAAAGTGTCTTATCCGTCACGGAAAAGAGCTGTAGGCCCGGTGAGCGTCCTCACTACCGGGCCACAAGCCAACATCAGGTCGTTTTATTTAGGTTCTGTACCGAACCATTTTTTGTAGATTTCGTTATAGGTGCCATTCTCACGCAGCGTTTTCAGCGCGCCGTTGACTTTCTCGCGCAGTTCATCGCTGCCTTTCGGGAAGGCAACTCCGTATTGCTGTGCTTCCAGCGATTCGCCTACCGCCTTGAACTGGCCGTTGCCTGCGGTTTTGATAAAGTACAGGATGTTCGGCGTATCGTGCAGAACAGCGTCTGCGCGGTTGGTGCCTAATTCCATGTACGCGTTATCAATGTTCGGGAACTGACGCAGGTCTTTGGTTTTGATATTCGCTTTCGCGTAATCCACCGACCCGGTTCCGCTCTTCACGGCAACGACTTTGCCATCGAGGTCTTTAACGCTTTTAATGTCGTTATTGTTGGCTTTCACCATCACGAGCAGACCGCTTTTGTAATAGCCATCGGAAAAGTCGATCGCTTTTTTACGTTCGTCCGTAATCGTAATACCCGCCAGCGCCAGATCGATATTTTTGGTTTGTAATGCCGGAATAATGCCGCTGAAATCCATCGGTTTCAGGGTGTAGTCCAGCTTCAGTTCTTTCGCGATAGCGTCCCACAGATCAACATCAAAACCGACGTATTTGTCGCCCTGTTTAAATTCAAACGGAACGAACGCCGTATCGGTTGCCACAACGAGTTTCTTATCCGCGGCGTGCGAAGACACCGCAAAAGCCAGGGTAAGTGCAGCCAGTGAAACTTTTAATAGAGACTTCATAGCATTTCCTTTTCTATCCACGGGGCGATCCCCTGCGAGAACATGTAGCGTAATGAAAAAATCATGCCAATTATGTAACTCATTGTTTTAACAGAAGCGTCACTCATTCCTGTGCACAATAAGTCGGGCAAAACCAGTATACCGCACCGTTTTGGGGCACTGATTTAGTGCATGAATAACAAAGTAGAGATACAGGGTCTATTTAGCGTAAAAATTGTTGTTAAAACAATCTTTAATTAACGATTGTGTGATGTAATTATTACAAATAATTCACTTTTATCGGAGGGGAGTACAAGACGTGTGCACTAATTAAGTGCAAAACCCCTGTGCCAGGCAGGGGTATAGGGATGACTTATATACCTGTGTACATCAAGTTGCAGGTGCGTTCGCTTCAGTGACCGACGGAAGTCAGGCTTCTGCGGATTCGCTGCGTTTGTACCTTCCTGCAACTCGAAGTATTCAGGGTAGAGATAGATTTATTCGATGTTGGATTCGATAAACCACAGGAATTTATCGAGGTCGCGTGATGCGGCGGTAAAGATATCGGCAGTGTCTTCATCTTTGGCTTCACCGATAGCTTTGCGAACATCATTAGCGACAACAGCGTAGCGATCGGCCAGTTCTTTTAAGTGATCCTGCACGTTATGGATGTCGAGCGGATAGCTTTTCAGTGGAGTTTTGCTGTTGATAACTTGCGTGGTGCCTAACGCCACACCGCCAAGCTGTACGGCGCGCTCGGCCATAGTATCCAGATGATCGGTCAGTGCGGTACGGAAGCCATCCAGCATCTCATGAACGGCAATAAAGTTAGCACCGCGCATGTTCCAGTGGGCCTGTTTCGTGATCAGCGACAGGTCAATGAACTGGATCACCTGACGATTAAGCAACTCAACCGTCGCTTTTTTATCGCTCTCTGATACATCGTTACGGGTATAAAGCAGATTAGACGCTTTTGTTTTTACCAGTTTAGCGGTACTCATAATCTCATATCCTCTTGATGTTTGTGTCCCAGGTAATTAACGAAAATAAGTATAGCACCGGTTTTTAACTTTGCTTTTTTGAATTTACCTATCACTTTAATAGTACAGACAAGATTTAATATTTATTATGATTAAAAATCAATTAGTTAGATGAGTTTGCTGTTTGGTGGGTAATAATTCTCATTTTAATGTAAAAAATGAGAAAAAATATGACAAAAAATGACGAAGTAATAGCGCAATAATAAAAGGTGAATAACGAGGTGATATTCTGCATGATTATGCACATCATGCAGAATAAGAAACTATTTTACGTCAACTTGTTTAATTTGCGGTTCGCGTCGAATCGTTAGGGTAGATCCCATTGAAGCGGCAATGATGGCGCACAGGGCCAGGATTTGTATGCCCGTAAGCGTTTCGCCCAGAAAAATCATCCCGGAAACGGCGGCCAGCGCGGGTTCCATGCTCATCAGCGTACCGAAGGTGCGGGTTGGCAGGCGCGTCAGCGCAATCATTTCCAGTGAATAAGGCAGCGCCGTAGAAAGCACAGCGACCGCTAACCCTAAGGGAAGAATCGACCAGTGCCATAGCGCATCGCCAGCCTGAACTGCGCCAATCGGCACGAAAATGATGGCGGCAATCAGCGAGCCTACCGCCACCGTGGCCGGACCATGTTCCGCGCCTGCTCGCTGGCCGGTAAGAATATAGACAGCCCAACAGGCACCAGCGCCGAGCGCTAACGCGGCCCCGGTAAGATCGACGTGAGACATATCTTGTCCTAATGGCAGCAGGAACCAGAGTCCAAGCACAGCCAGTACGACCCAAATAAAATCTACCGGACGCCGGGATGAAAACAGCGCGACCGCCAGAGGGCCGGTAAATTCCAGCGCGACCGCAATACCCAACGGCACCGTCTGAATCGACAGATAGAATAGATAGTTCATCCCGCCCAGCGACAGACCATAAAACAGTAAAGGCAGCCGCTGCTCTTTGGCAAAATGCAAACGCCAGGGTTTGAAAAAGGCGATAAGGATAAGCGTTCCCAACGCCAGACGAAGCGCCGTTACACCCGGCGCGCCGACAAGAGGAAATAACGATTTTGCCAGTGAAGCGCCACTCTGAATAGAGGACATGGCAATGAGCAAAACCAAAATGGGCAACCAGACTGGTAGTTTACGTGTTGACCCCGGCATCCTTTCTCCTGTCAAAAAATGTCAGTACGAGTAAAGGTGGCAGTGTAATGGAAATTCCCCGGAGCGGTTGAGGATTCGTTGAAAAAAAATTTCCAGGATTCCATAAAATGAACTTAAATTGATGGATAAATAGACTGTTAGTTTAGGAATAATCTGGATGAATGTATCGCGCCACACGCGCATTATTGGTGCAATCAGCCGGAAAAGTGATGTTAATTGAATAAGATAGCGCGATATGGAAACGTTCTGTTACATGAAAGGCGCCCTTAGACACCGTGAATCGCAAAGAGTTTCCCATTAATTTTTGATATATTTAAAACTTAGGACTTACTTGAAGCACATTTGAGGTGGTTATGAAAAAAATTGCATGTCTTTCAGCACTGGCCGCTGTTCTGGCTTTTTCCGCAGGTACTGCAGTAGCTGCTACTTCTACCGTTACCGGTGGTTACGCTCAGAGCGACGCGCAGGGCGTAGCGAATAAAATGAGCGGTTTCAACCTGAAGTATCGTTACGAGCAGGACGACAACCCGCTGGGCGTAATCGGTTCCTTCACCTACACCGAAAAAGATCGTACTAACGGTGCGGGCGATTACAACAAAGGTCAGTACTACGGCATCACTGCCGGCCCGGCTTACCGTCTGAACGATTGGGCGAGCATCTACGGTGTAGTCGGTGTGGGTTACGGTAAATTCCAGACGACCGATTACCCAACCTACAAGCATGACACCAGCGATTATGGCTTCTCCTATGGCGCTGGTCTGCAATTCAACCCGATGGAAAATGTTGCTCTGGACTTCTCTTACGAGCAGAGCCGTATTCGTAGCGTTGACGTTGGCACCTGGATTGCTGGCGTAGGTTACCGCTTCTAATCACGTCGGTGAAAATGAAAAATCCGCCTTTCGGGGCGGATTTTTTTTGCCTGAAACGTGCATTATTTTAGTGAAAAAATATCGCTGCCCAGATGGTTATAGTCCACTTTCTGTAATTTGAAATTGGTGATATAAACGGGCCCGGTTTTCTGTTCCGAAATAAATCGATAGCGATTTTTGATCTCTTTAGCGCTAATTCCTGTCCATTGCGAGAAAAAACTCAGGAAATCGTTCGCGGAACGGCGAGCTTTAATGATCCGATGCGCTTTACTGTCGCTGGATAGCACCATAAACGGCACCTGGAAGTTTTGCTGGAATTTGTCGTCATGCGCCAGGTACTGTACCGCTTTGCCGCGTTCTTTAAACGCCAGCCCGTGATCGGAGAAATAGACGAGCGAAAAACTGTCGCCGCTATGACGAAGCTGAGTATAGAGCTGACGGAGCAAATTGTCGGTTTGCGTCATGGTGTATAAATAACAAGACGTCTCTTTCGACTGGACAAACGTCGCGTATTTTCCCTGAGTACGGTCGCAGGCCTGGGGATGCGATCCCATTAAATGCAACACAATCAACTGCGGTTGCGTGCGTTCTGTCGCCAATACCTGCGCCGTCATGGTTAACAGCGCGTCGTCGCGAGTATTTTTATCCGCTTCAAAATCGCCGTTTTTCAGGAAATGCGCTTCATCGGCGCGTTTGGCGATACTGGCGATGGCCGTGTCGTATTCGCCGATTTGCCCCTGATTGGAAAACCACCATGTCTGAAAACCGGCGCGGTTAGCCAGCGTGACGAAATTATCCTGATACTGTGGTTTGTTAACCACCACGCGATTGAGCGTTAAACCGAGCGATTTTTGCGTTGAGCCGCTGGCGGCGATGTAATCCATAAAGAAGTCGCCATTCACATGGCTGGCGAAGGGGGTATTATCCCAGTGGCCGCCGAAAGCGCCCATGGCATCCCGTCGCGCGCTTTCACCAATCACCACGACATAGATGTGATATCTGGGTTTCACCGCAGTAACCGTCCAGCTATCTTTTATGCCGGATAGCTGCGCCATACGGTGCTGCTCTTCAATGACTTCGTTGTTATTGACGATAACGTCTTTGGCGAAGCGAAAAACCGGATAGCCGGTATCAATAACCTTAAAAACGCCGCCCCAGGCCAGATTTTGTATCGGCGCGACGAAAAATGCCGCGACGCTGATCAGCAGGCACAGGCTGTCGAGGCTATTCCAGCGCGGCCTGACCTCTTCTTTTCGGCGGCGAAGCGCAATAATACCCAGCGCAAAAATAAAAAGTCCGGTCAGGTAGCTATACCACGGGAAGATGGTCAGGATTTCGCTCGACTCTTCCATATTGGTGGAGTGCAGCGCCAGCAGCGTATTAAAGTTCGGCGCGCCGTAAGCCTGGCCAAAGGGAAAATAGCAAGCGGCTACCAGCGAACAGATGCCGAGCAGCGCTTTTTGTCCGCGGGGCAGGTAGCGCCAGAGCAGCAGCAACAGGCAGGTAAACGCCGCGGTATAAAGCAGGCTAAAGGGGTAGCCGAGCGCGAGGTTAATCAGCAGCGACTGTAAAAAGTAGAGGCCCGCCCATGGGCTTACCGCCCGACGACGGGCGAGAAGTGAATCGATAAGGGTTGAATTCATATGCCACTATTGCAAAAACGCCATGTGCTAACCCTGGCGCGAAGGGTCATTACCTGCCTGATTATGCGTAAAAAAGGTATTGGGTTCGCAACGGCGAGTCGCAAAATATTCAGGGCTGCCAGAAGATAGAGCGTGCGGGTAAGAAGGTCAACCGCCGGAAAGAAAATGTTTTGCGAAGAGAATAGCAAAATCACAAAAAAACAGGGGAAATGGGCGCCATTTCCGTTGAGGATGCAAAATAAAGCGGCGTACCGCACCGCCGCGTTATTTCGTGGAAGGGTTATCCTGTTCCGGTTTGCCGTTGATCATATCGCACAACATAGAGAGCAGCATTAACCGGACTTTAAAGGGAGAGTGACTGAACACGCGTATACACCTCTTAAATTCGTTCATAAAAACCTCCTGATGTTTCTATCCCATCGATCCGTGAGGGATGTCTGCATTACATACAGATATAGCACAGGCTATGTTTTATAGCTATTGCTAAAACGTTAATTTTTTGTGCCCGGACAACTCTGGTTTACAATGAGCGCTCTGTCAGCTGACGCGTTAACGCGTCACAGAAACGAGGAAGCAAAATGGGTCGTCGCGCAGGTACGCCAACAACAAAAAAAGTGACGCAATTGGTGAACGTAGAAGAACACGTTGAAGGATTTCGTCAGGTCAGAGAGGCGCATCGCCGTGAGTTGATAGACGACTACGTTGAGCTGATTTCCGATTTAATTATTGAGGTAGGGGAAGCGCGTCAGGTGGATATGGCGGCGCGGCTCGGCGTCTCCCAGCCAACTGTGGCCAAAATGCTTAAACGCCTGGCATCGTTAGGATTTATTCAAATGATCCCCTGGCGCGGCGTTTTTCTGACACCGGAAGGGGAGAAGCTGGCGCAGGAAAGCCGCGAGCGGCATCAAATTGTCGAAAATTTTTTACTGGTATTAGGCGTAAGCCCGGAAATCGCGCGTCGTGATGCGGAAGGGATGGAACACCATGTCAGCCAGGAGACATTGGATGCCTTTTTGGCCTTCACGCAACAGCATGGAACATCTGCAGAATGAATCTGGCCTTTTTACGGGCGCTGCGGCGTGACCGTTTTTTTCAGTTGTTGATCATTGTGGGGATGGCGTTAAGCCTGTTTGTTCCTTTTGCGCCTCGCGCCTGGCCTGGCGCGATTGACTGGCACACCATTATTACCCTCAGTGGGTTAATGTTGCTCACTAAAGGCGTTGAGCTGAGCGGCTATTTTGATGTGCTGGGACGCAAGATGACGCGCCGATTTCATACCGAGCGGCAACTGGCGATGTTCCTGGTGCTGGCTGCGGCGGCACTGTCGACCTTTCTGACAAACGATGTCGCGCTGTTTATCGTTGTGCCGCTGACGATAACATTAAAAAAACTGTGCGCGATTCCGGTCAACCGATTGATTATTTTTGAAGCGTTGGCGGTTAACGCCGGTTCGCTGCTGACGCCTGTCGGTAATCCGCAAAATATTCTGTTGTGGGGACGCTCCGGCTTAACCTTTGCTGAATTTAGCGGGCAAATGGCGCCGCTTGCCGTCATGATGATGCTGACATTACTGCTCCTGTGCTGGTTTTGTTTTCCGGGTAGGGCGTTACAGTATCATACCGGTACGCGTTCGCCGCAGTGGCAGCCCCGTCTGGTGTGGAGTTGCCTGGCATTATATGTCGTTTTTCTTACCGCGCTGGAGCTCAGGCAAGAGTTATGGGGACTGGTGTTGGTGGCGGCTGGGTTTATTGTGCTGGCGCGCAGGGTGATAGTCAGCGTGGACTGGACGCTGCTGCTGGTATTTATGGCGATGTTTATTGATGTCCATCTGCTAACGCAATTGCCGGCGTTGCAGGGCGTTTTCAACCAGGTTGGCGCACTGTCTCACCTGGGGCTTTGGCTAACCGCTATCGGCCTGTCGCAGGTTATCAGTAATGTGCCCAGTACCATTCTCCTGCTGAACTATGTACCGGCCTCGACGTTGCTGGCGTGGGCGGTGAATATCGGCGGGTTTGGTCTGCTGCCGGGGTCGCTGGCAAATCTTATTGCTTTACGGATGGCGAACGATCGCCGAATCTGGTGGCGATTTCATTTCTATTCGCTGCCGATGCTGGCATGGGCGGCGCTGGTGGGATATGGATTATTGCAACTGATGCCGTAAGAGAAGCCCGATAGTGTCTATCGGGCTTCGCAGGCAGAGTCTGTCAGTTCAGACGAACCGGCATCCCGGAACGATCCTGAACTGCCTGTTGTACGACGGTCTGATCAACGTCAGGCTCGTTGGTGACGGCCAGGATACTCTTATTAAGCGTGATCGGCACCGCTTCCTTACCTTCAAACTGCGCTTCCGTCGTTGACAGCGGGTTATGCACCTCAATGTAACGGCTACCGTCCGGCTCGGTGGTGGCTTTTACCGGTTCATCGATAAACTGCACGCGGGTACCGACCGGCACATTTTCAAACAGGAATTTGATATCGTCGTTGCGCAGACGCACGCAGCCGTGGCTCACGCGAAGCCCGATGCCGAAGTTGGCGTTGGTGCCGTGAATAGCATACAGGCGACCGATGTACAGCGCGTACAGACCCATCGGGTTATCCGGGCCCGCAGGCACGACGGCAGGCAGCGGCTCGCCGGCGGCGCGATATTCAGCGTGCATTTTTGCCGTAGGCGTCCAGGTCGGACCGGCTTTTTTACGTTCAACTTTGGTCGTCCAGTTGATAGGCGTGTCTTTACCTAACTGACCGATCCCAATCGGCAGGACGATAACGGTGTTTGTGCCTTTCGGGTAGTAATAGAGGCGCATTTCCGCGCTATTGATGATAATGCCTTCGTGTACGGTATCCGGCAGGATCAGCTGCTGCGGAATATTCAGCACGGTACCGCCCTTCGGCAGGAAGGTATCCACGCCAGGGTTGGCTTCCAGCATGTTGGAGAGCCCCATCTGGTACTCCGCGGCAAAATACTCCAGCGGCTGGGTATTGCCCTCCGGAACGGTGATGACCTGATTTTGCCCAATTAAACGGCTACCATCGGTAGGCAGCGGGTAAGTGACTGCTGAGGCTGTTTTACAAAAACCAACTACAGCGAAAGCCGCCGCGAAAAGCGTTGTTAATTTCATATTCATGTTATGCGAGATTCTGTGCCAAGCAGGCTAGTAGGTTGAGAATTCTGTCATGTTGGGAGCGCATTATAGGTGCATTCCAGTAAACAGGGAATTCAGATGTGTACGAAATCACGTTTTTTTCCCTTACGGTTCAGTGTAGCCCTTTGTACAGGGCGCGATCTTATTTCAGACTTGTGGCATAATAAGCGGTTTGTCACATCTTTTTTCAGGATAAGCCTGTGTTAGTTTCCAGCAACGTTACCATGCAGTTCGGCAGTAAGCCGCTGTTCGAAAACATTTCCGTCAAATTTGGCGGCGGCAACCGTTACGGCCTGATTGGCGCCAACGGTAGCGGAAAGTCCACTTTTATGAAAATCCTCGGCGGCGACCTGGAGCCGACGCTGGGCAATGTTTCCCTCGATCCGAATGAGCGCATCGGTAAGCTGCGTCAGGACCAGTTCGCTTTTGAAACATTCACCGTACTTGATACTGTCATTATGGGGCATGGCGAACTGTGGGAAGTCAAGCAGGAGCGCGACCGTATCTACGCTTTGCCGGAAATGAGCGAAGAAGACGGCTATAAAGTCGCCGATCTGGAAGTAAAATACGGCGAGATGGACGGTTATTCCGCTGAGGCGCGCGCGGGCGAACTGCTGTTGGGGGTGGGCATCCCGCTGGAGCAGCATTACGGTCTGATGAGTGAAGTCGCGCCAGGCTGGAAATTGCGTGTGCTGCTGGCGCAAGCGTTATTCTCTAACCCGGACATCCTGTTGCTCGACGAACCGACCAACAACCTGGATATTGATACTATCCGTTGGCTGGAGCAGGTGCTGAACGAGCGCGATAGCACGATGATTATCATTTCGCACGACCGTCACTTTCTGAACATGGTTTGTACGCATATGGCGGATCTGGATTACGGCGACTTGCGCGTCTATCCGGGTAACTATGATGAGTATATGACGGCGGCGACTCAGGCGCGTGAACGTCTGTTGGCCGATAATGCGAAGAAAAAAGCGCAAATTGCCGAGCTGCAATCTTTTGTTAGCCGTTTTAGCGCCAATGCCTCTAAATCGCGTCAGGCAACGTCGCGCGCGCGGCAGATCGATAAAATCAAGCTGGAAGAGGTGAAAGCCTCCAGCCGTCAGAACCCGTTCATCCGTTTTGAGCAGGATAAAAAACTGTTCCGTAACGCTCTGGAAGTGGAAGCGCTGACGAAAGGTTTTGATAACGGTCCGCTGTTTAAAAATGTCAATTTGCTGCTCGAAGTCGGCGAGAAGCTGGCGGTACTCGGCACCAATGGCGTGGGTAAATCTACGCTGCTGAAGACGCTGGTTGGCGATCTGGACACCGATCACGGCACCGTTAAATGGTCGGAAAACGCGCGTATTGGTTACTACGCGCAGGACCACGAATATGAATTCGAAAATGACCTGACGGTGTTTGAATGGATGAGTCAGTGGAAACAGGAAGGCGACGACGAGCAGGCAGTGCGCAGTATTCTGGGCCGCCTGTTATTTAGCCAGGATGATATCAAAAAGCCTGCGAAAGTCCTCTCCGGTGGCGAGAAGGGCCGTATGCTGTTCGGCAAACTGATGATGCAAAAGCCGAATATCCTGATCATGGACGAACCGACTAACCACCTGGATATGGAGTCGATCGAATCGCTGAATATGGCGCTGGAACTGTATCAGGGCACGCTGATCTTTGTTTCGCACGACCGTGAGTTCGTCAGCTCGCTGGCAACCCGCGTCATTGAAATTACGCCGGAGCGCGTGGTGGACTTCAGCGGCAACTACGACGATTATTTGCGTAGTAAAGGGATCGAGTAAGTTATTGTCTGTAACCCCGATAGCGTCGGGGTTACAGAATGTTAACAAGGTAATTTTTATTTTTTCCGAATGCAATGTGAAAATTATATATACTCTTAGAGCCTATCCCATTAGGGCTATTTTACTTGCCATTTTGGACCTGGGCAGTGCTCAAAATCCTCACGTACTACGTTTACGCTCCGGTTTTTGCGCGCTGTCCGTGTCCAAACTGGCTGCGCCAATAACGCCTGGTGGGATAGGCTCTTAATATTCTATTTTAAAATTAAATGAAAGAAGAGGATCTATCATAAAAATTGCGAATATATTTTGTGGTAAACATATTGTAATGTTATTTTCTTTATAAGAATTCAAGTGCTATTTTATATTCCTTTATTGTTCAACAAAAGGAATAAATATGAGCATTTTGGAACGCTTTTTTGGCCGTAAAGAAAAAAACTCATCTAATATACAAGGTGTTTTAGTAGCGAATGCTGAAATTGATAACCCACTAAGTTTAGTTGTTGTATTTGATACTCTCCCGGAAAATAATTCAAAAGAACTCACCCGCTTGTTGCGTAATTATCATTCCAGTATGAAACAGGCAACGTGTGAACTTGTCCCTGAACTGGATTTTTTTGGTTTAGCAGGATGGGGTAAGCATGTAATATCGATGGTTGGATTTAAAACGCCTTACCCTCAGGAATCAATCGAACAATGCGTCGCGCCAGCTCATTATCCCCAGGAAGTAAAAGAGCAAGTACGGGCAACCAGTGCAAATATTATTTTATATTATAAGGGGTATGATACTTCACCTTTAGAGCAATATGTTGCGTTGGCTGTGGTTGCAGGTGCATTAAGTAGCATGGGGGCTGTCGCTGTATTAAATGAATCGGGTCACACTTCATTACCTGCGGGGGTATTTAAGTCTCAGGAGTTGGGTAAGCATAGTCTGGAAATGTTGCGTGAAGGTTTCCCGCTGACCTCTCTATTTTGTGGATTTGTGAAATATGAAGTTGAGGATATCGAAGGCGTATGGATGCGTACCTATGGTGCTGATTGCTTTGGGCTACCAGATTTCGCAGCACACGCACAAGGTCATCACGAAGGGCAAAAATATTCTGATATTTTCAATAATGTTCTGCGTTACCTGCTTGAAAGTGGAGCAGAAATGGCTGCCGGGCATACCATGCAAGTCGGTAAAACGACATTTATGAAACTGCGCGATCCCCTTGACGATGAATATTACTTACAGGGGCCTGGAACCACATTAGTGGTTGAACTGATTGAAGAAGATGAGTGTAATGCTCATTGAGAAATCGGGGCAATTGCCCCGACTCTCGTTAAAGTGTAAACGGCACTTTATTTTCCAGCACCGCCTGAATCACATTCAGTGCGCCTTCATGCTTATTATTATCGGTAGCGTAACGGGCGATTTATTTAATGTTTTCTGCGGCATTGTCCATCGCAAATGAATAATGCGCCATTTTAAGCATCTCTGCGCCATTGCCGCTGTCGCCAATCGCTACCACATTTTGTGGCGACAGATCCCAGCGTTTCAGTAACCGCGAAATACCGTTTGCTTTATTATGCAGGCCGGGAATAATCAGAACGATAAAGCCAAAACCACTTGTGACGGGCTTCATAATGCCATCGAGCGTAACGTGTAGTTTGTCGATCACTAACGGGATTTATTCATTCGGTAGGTTGAGCGAAAACTTGAACAGTACGTCATCAATCTCCTGATAATCTTTTACAGGTTTCAGGCGATGGTAGTGTTTTGCCATCAGGGTAACGAGTGCTTCTGGCGCATTTTCGCTGACATATGCACTTTGCAGACCGCAGGCGACAAAATTAAGTTGCTTATATTTCAGCAACTCGCCAATAACAATCCGCGATTCATGTCAGGTCAGTTCGCCGTGGAACAGTTGCTTGCCATGTTCATACACCAGCGTGCCGTTTTCCGCGACAAAAGAGATCTCATCCTTTAGCTCAGGAAAGAACGAAATAAGCTGGTAATACTGATTACCGCTGGCGACAACGAACTCAATGCCGCGCTTTTTCAGTTCCTGAAATTACGCCGGAGCGCGTGGTGGACTTCAGCGGCAACTACGACGATTATTTGCGTAGTAAAGGGATTGAAAGCTAAACACTGACGCCCGGTGGCGCTGTGCTTACCGGGCCTACGTATCCTGGCGCGTAGGTTCGGTAAGACGGGTGCGCCCAGGCAAAGGGCACACCGCAGTTGAGCGGGCAGGGCTGTACGACCGTCAAACGTCCATACCTAATGCCCGTTTACCGTGAATATTCAGATCGCGCAGCGTGAAGCGCCCTTCCCAGGTGGTTTCATAGTCCTCGCGCGGGAAATCGCCCGGTGATGCGCCTGTCTCCAGCGTAGCTTTCACCTTACGCGCATAGGCCAGATTCTTCTCACACATTGGCGCGGCAGGAATGTACATCACATTGCCCCAGCCCTGCTGATTTTCGACGGGGGCGACGGAGTGGATGACATCGCAATGCCACCACACGGAATCCCCGGCTTCCAGTGGCGGAATGCTGGTTAACGCCGCCATCAGTAAAGGATGCCACTGTTCAGAAATCGGCAGCACCCGGCCCGGCGCGACGCCGCATAATTCATCTTCCGGGACATCATCCAGCAGCGGGCGCAGCAGAATATACGCCATCGCCTCCGGGATAGGGACGACATGAAGCAACCCCTGACCGGGCAGCATATCGGAGAGCGCGGTCCAGCCCTGGAAGGTGCGAAATACCGAGCATTTGGTGGTGTTATCCACCGTATACTCTTCAACTTCGGTACGGTGTGCCGCATTCCACGGATCGTACTGCTCGACGTTGCCGTTAAACACGCTGGCAAATACCCGCTGATAGGCTGGCAGCAGCCAGCGCTCCAGCGCGCCGGAGTCGGTATGCGCCCCCAGTCCTTTGGATGTGGTGCCCGGCGGGCGGCGACGGATGCGATCCGGGTAAATGATGCTGATATCCGGATTAAACCATCGCTTGCCGTCGTGCTCTACCTGCCATAGACGGTTGAGGAACGACTGCGCCAGCGCCATCTCTTCACTTTGGCGGGCCTGCATTTGCGCCTGCGACCAGTAGACAGGATAGATTTCAGGCCGGGAGGCGCTCAGCGTACCGAAAAAATTATCCCCCGGTCCTTTATACACCTCGTCAAAATGGTTCTTGTCCAGATAGTCGAGCATCGACTGGTCCCATGCCAACGCCTGTTCGCGTGGAAAATGACCTTTAATCACCGCGCACCCGCGGCGCTTAACCTCGGCGCGGGTGGCATCGCTAATGTTGCCCATCGCCAGTTCGCTAAAAGGGATAATTGGCCATACCGGCTGCCCCTGCGCCTTCAGATCGTTAATTTCCGCCACCCGGGCTGCTATGGTGGCGCTCAAACGGTCGAACACCGCCTGTACGTCGCCGATTTGCGCGCGTAGCGCCTGCTTCATCTGACGAATGGCCGCTTTTGGGTCGGCGGGCAGCGTTTCGTGGGTAAAAGGAGTTGTCATATCAACCTCATCATCTTTCGTTCGAAAGTAAAATTAGTTACATGTGATACTTTAAGTTAAAATAAGGTTAATGCAAGTTTAAAATATTGCAGGGGCGCACAAAGAGGGAAGCGAGAGGAAAACGTAAGGTGGCCAGGACGTCTTAATGTCTTATGCGGCTATTCCTTTCGTTCAGCTACTTTTCATTCGAAATAAATTTGTGGTTCTGCTCACATTGTTATTAAAATGTTTCTGGTCGCAGTTACAGCCAGGAGCTTAAGTATGACCGTTAACGTTGTCGTTACCGATATGGACGGCACTTTTCTCGACGATGCCAAGCAGTACGATCGTGTACGCTTCATGGCGCAATACCAGGAACTGAAAAAACGTAATATCGAATTTGTGGTCGCCAGCGGTAATCAGTACTACCAGTTGATCTCCTTCTTCCCCGAGCTGAAAGACGAAATTTCCTTTGTCGCAGAAAATGGCGCGCTGGTGTATGAACATGGCAAGCAGTTGTTTCACGGGGAGTTAACCCGGCATGAATCGCGGATTGTGATTGGCGAACTGCTGAAGGATAAGCAGCTTAACTTCGTCGCCTGCGGTCTGAAAAGCGCTTATGTCAGCAAAAACGCTCCCGAGACTTTCGTGGCGCTGATGGCCAAACATTATCACCGCCTGCAGCCGGTAAACGATTATCACGACATTGACGATATCCTGTTTAAGTTCTCCCTGAATTTGCCCGATGAACAAATTCCGCTGGTTATCGACAAACTGCACGTATCTCTGGATGGCATCATGAAGCCCGTCACCAGCGGCTTCGGTTTTATCGACCTGATTATCCCGGGACTGCATAAAGCGAATGGCATCAGTCGTCTGTTAAAGCGCTGGAACAGGTCGCCACAGAATGTCGTCGCCATTGGCGACAGCGGTAATGATGCGGAAATGTTGAAAATGGCGCATTACTCTTTTGCCATGGGCAATGCCGCAGACAATATCAAAGCGCTTTCACGTTATCACACTGATGATAATAACCATCAAGGCGCGCTCAACGTCATTCAGGCCGTGCTTGACGGCACCGATCCCTTCTGATTAACAGGCCTGCGTAGGCCTGTTAAACGTAGCGCCATCAGGCAGTTCGGACATATTGCCGATGGCGCCAGGGTAAATTACAGCATATGTTCGGTACGGGCGATGATATCGTCCTGCGCATCCGGCGACAGCGCGGTGAAGAAGGCGGAGTAGCCTGCCACACGCACGACCAGATCGCGGTACTGGTCTGGATGTTTTTTCGCATCCAACAGCGTTTCGCGTGACACGATGTTGTACTGAATATGCCAGCCTTTATGCACCTCAAAGAACGTCCGTAGCAGAACCATCAGTTTCTGTTTGTCGGATTCGTTTTCCAGCGTCGTTGGGTTCAGTTTCTGGTTGAGCAGCACGCCGCCGAGAATGGAACCGGTAGGTAATTTGCCTACGGAACCAATCACCGCCGTCGGGCCGAGATGATCCGTACCTGATGCAGGGCTTGCGCCTTCCGCCAGCGGCGTATGCGCTTTGCGGCCATCCGGGGTAGCCATAGTCGCGGCGCCAAATGGCACGTTTGCTGAGATAGAGGACGTACCGGCGTAATAGTTGCCGCCGACAGGGCCACGACCGTAGCGCGGGTTATGATATTGCTTCAGCTCATCAATATAGGTCTGATAAGCGCGCGCCAGCAGGGTATCGACACTGTCATCGTCGTTGCCGTACTTCGGCGCGCCGTTAATCAGACGCTGGCGCAACTGCTCGTGAGTCAGGCCGTCGAAGTCATCGGCCAGCGCGGCGGCAAGCTGCTGTTGACCGATAACGCCCTGTTCGAAGACCAGTTTTTTCACGGCGGCGAGGCTGTTGCCCAGGTTGGCGATACCGACCTGAAGACCGGATACCCAGTCATATTTCGCGCCGCCTTGCTTGATACTCTTCGCTCGCTCAATACAGTCATCTACTAGCGCTGAGCAGAGAATATCGTGGACGTTCTCTTCCAGCATGGTGTCGACCACATACTCAATTTCGATCGATTTGCGCGTGTAGTAGCGAATTTGGGTATCCCAGGCGGCCATCACTTCGTCAAAATTGTTAAAGTTGCCTGCGGAGAGCGCCTTTTCCTGCGGCAGAAATACCTTGCCGCTGGTGGCGTCGCGACCGCCTTCCAGCGCCGCCAGCATGACGCGGGCGAAGTTAATAAAGCTCATGCCGGTGCAGCGATAACCCCATTTCCCGCCGACGGCGGTTTCGATACAGCCGATCGCCGCGTAATCGTAAGCGTCCTGCGGTTCGATCCCCAACTTGATAAATTCCGGGATGACGATTTCATCATTGTTAAACGCCGGCATCCCAAAGCCGCAGCGGATGACCTGGACGCAGGCGTCAAGGAAATCGTTACTCATTCCGGCGTGATAACGCACACTGAGGTTGGGCTGGGTAGAACGCAAACGTCCGCAGGACTCCAGAATGGCGTAAGACAGCGGATTCACTGCGTCCATTGGCTGACCGTTGATGAGATTCTGACCGCCAATGGTGACGTTTTGATACAGCGGGCTGCCTGCGGAAGCTTTAGAGTGCGAACCGGAGCGGATCTTGTTTACTTCCAGCAGTTTCAGCCAGCAGCTGTGCAGCAGTTCAATGGCGTGCTCACGATCCAGAGTCTGGTTTAGTTCGACATCGCGACGATAATAGGGGTAAAGATACTGGTCCATACGACCAAATGACACCGAGTGACCGTTAGACTCAATTTGTAGAATCAGTTGGATGAAGTAGCACAATTGCAGTGCTTGCCAGAAGGTCTGCGGCGGTTGGTGGGCGATCACCTCGCAGTTTTCGGCGATGGTAAGTAGCTCTTTACGACGGCTTTCACGGGACTCTTCGCCCGCCATCTGGCGCGCCAGCGCGGCAAAGCGCGTGATGTGCTGGCTTACCGCGTCCAGCACAATATCAATCGCCTTCAGGAACTGCTCGCCATGCAGATCTTCCAGCACGGTCAGGTTGATGCGTGAGCGGCGCTCGGCGACTTTATCGCGCAGGCCATCAAGCCCTTTTTCCAGCAGCAGCGGGAAGTTCACCGCCAGGTGCGCATCGCCGGAGGTCATATTGCCTTCGGCTTTGATAATGCCAGTCGCCAGAAGCCCTTTTTGTTCATCGGTAAACATGCCGTAGCAGCGATCCTGGACGGTTTGACCGCGCCACCACGGACAGACGTCGTGCAGAATACGCTTGTTTTCTTCACTGACGGAAAAACCTGCGCCGGGCCGGTCTGCCAGGTCGTCGATCTCTTTTTCAATCCACGAGACGGTATATTCCGGGAAAATCGGCGCGGCGCGGACTTCACTTGCCTGGTTGCCGACGATCAATTCATCGTGTTTTATCCAGATAGTGCGTTCCGCCAGGTGATGGGCCAGCGCCAGCGCGCGGCGTACCGGAATCGGTTTATCCAGATGCTGCTGATACATTTCGGTATAATGCTGCGCGCGCTCGGTACAGACCGGCGGTTTCACGATATGTACCAGCGCGGTTTTGTGCGCCTTAATGCGGTCACTGAGCGTGTCCAGTTTCAGTTGGGTCATGATAATTATCCTCGTAGGGTCGCGGTTAAACCTTTTTGGCAGGCGTACTTCTGGGCAAAATCAAGTAACGCCGGCGCATCCAGTGGTTTATCCGGGGCATGATAGGGCTGACTGAGTAAGTGGTATTTATTGATGCCCAGCGTGTGGTAGGGCAGAAAATGAATTTCCCCGACGTGCAGTTCGTCGGCGGCAAAGTCGGTAATGGCTTTAATGGTCTCCTCATCGGCATTAAATCCCTGAATCAGCGGGACGCGAATCACCATTTTTTTGCCCGCGGCGGAGAGTTTCCTGAGATTTTCCAACACCCGCGAGGCGCTGCCATCGGTCCACCGCTTAAACGGCCCGTCGGCGACATGTTTCAAATCAGCCAGAAACAGATCGATATAAGGCAGTGAGGGCGCAATGTATTTCCATGGGACATGCAGACAGGTCTCAACCGCAGTATGAATACCGGCGTCATGGCTGGCTTTAAACAGCTCTGCCGCCAGTTCCGGCTGCATAAACGGTTCGCCGCCGGAAAGCGTAAGACCGCCGCCGCTGCGATCGTAAAAAGGTTTATCGCGCAGTACTGTCGCCATGATCTCATCCACGCTTTTTATTTCGCCGCACACGGTTAACGCCTGTGTGGGGCAGCAATGCGCCAGGATGGAAAAATGGGCGTCGGTCAGTTTCTCGCGATGGATGAGCAGGCCGTTTAGCGCGCGCTCAATGACGTCCGGCGCGGCTTGCGCGCACAGGTCGCATCCTTCGAGACACAGCCGCGCGTCGTATAACAGATCCTGAGCGCGGGCGCGGCTTTCCGGGTTCTGGCACCAGCGACAGCCCAACGAACAGCCTTTGAGAAATACTACGGTACGGATACCGGGGCCATCGTGGGTAGAATAGCGCTGAATATTGAAGATCATAAACGGCCTCTCTTATTTCATATAAAGATTAAATTACTTTCGAATGAAAGTTGTCTTGATGTGCGTCAACGAATGGAGAGGTTCTGACTAAGAGGCGTTAAATGAGGTACAACATCACGGTTTGAGGCTGTGATATGGCGTTTAAGATGATGCCGCGCTGCTTGAGCCGATCGTCAGTCGGAGCTTGGGTAAGCTGGCTTTGCGTCTGATGGCAGTAATTATCTGTTGATACAGCACGGCCATAAACCGTGCTTTGGTATGTTTATCCGTAAAGTGGCTACTGCCCGCAGACCTCACAGCCGGGGTTACGCATCAACTTCATTTCGCGGAACTGACAGGTCATCGCATCGTACATGACGATTTTTCCGCTGGCAGGCTGACCGTAATGCGCCAGCAGCTTAATGGCCTCCATTGCCTGTAGCGAACCGATCACGCCAATCAGCGGCGCCATCACCCCAGCTTCTACACAGGTCAGAGCGTTTTCGCCAAACAGACGGCTCAGGCAGCGGTAACAGGGTTCGTTTTCCCGATACGTAAAGACGGTAACTTGTCCTTCCATACGAATGGCCGCGCCGGAGATTAGCGGCACTTTCGCGGTATAGCATCCGGCGTTAAGTTGATTACGTACGCTAACGTTATCGGTACAGTCCAGTACCAGCGAATGCCCGGCAATCAGGCTGGTCATAGCGTCGTCGTCCAGCCGCGCGTTAACGGGCGTAATGGTAATATGCGGGTTGATTCGTGCCAGCGCGTCGCGGGCGGACTCTACCTTTGGCTGCCCGACCGTGGCGTCGCTGTGCAAGGTTTGACGCTGGAGATTGGAAACGGAAACGGTATCAAAATCGAGTAGCGTCAGTTGCCCGACGCCAGCGCCGGCCAGATACTGCGTTGCCGCGCAGCCGAGTCCGCCCAGCCCGACCACTAATACCCGCGCATCTTTTAACGCTTCCTGCCCTTCAAAATCGAAGCCGCGCAGAATAATTTGTCGGTTATAGCGCAGCATTTCCTGGTCGCTAAGTTCCGCCATTACAGGCCTCCGAACAGAGCATTAAACGGCTCGACTTCCACCCATTCTCCCGGCTCAACATTGCCGCGTTCACGCTCCAGCACAATAAAGCAGTTGCCCAGACTAAACGAGCTAAAAATATGTGAACCCTGGTGTCCGGTGGTCGTGACCTCCAGTTCTCCGTTGGCGCTACGTTGCAGGATGCCGCGCTGGAAATCGAGACGCCCCGGCGTTTTCTTCAGGCGAGATGTTGTGCGTACACGCTGGCGCGGCGGTACAGCGCTTGCCGTGTTGCCGCCAAGCTTCGCCAGTAAAGGCTGAACCAGTTGATAAAACGTGAGCGCCGCAGAGACTGGATTCCCCGGCAGGCCACAGAACCAGCTATTACTGAGTTTGCCGAAGGCAAACGGTTTGCCTGGCTTGATAGCCAGCTTCCAGAAGGCGATTTCGCCCAGCTCCTCAAGGATGGTTTTGGTATAGTCCGCTTCACCAACCGAGACGCCGCCGGAGCTTATCACTACATCGGCCTGGCTGTCGGCGTCGATAAATGCGGCGCGAAGCTTACCGGGATCGTCAGGAATAATGCCTAAATTGATCACTTCGCAGCCAAGCTGTTGCAGCATCAAATGTATAGTTAGACGGTTAGTGTCATAAATTTGTCCCGCCTCCAGCGGCTGGCCCGGAAGCTGGAGCTCGTCGCCGGTCGAGAACAGCGCTACGCGCACTTTACGTACAACCTGCGCATCGGAAATTCCCAGCGACGCCAGCACTGGCAGTTCGGCAGTAGTCAGGCGCGTACCGGCCGGAAAGACCACCGCATCCTGGCGAATATCCTCGCCGCGGCGGCGGATGTTTTGTCCGCAACGAACATCGGCGGTAAAACGCACGCCGTCATCGGTTTGTTCCGTCTGCTCTTGCATGACTACCGCCTCGCAACCTGCCGGTACCGGGGCGCCGGTCATAATGCGAATGCAGGTTCCCGCAGGCCACTCTCCCTGGTAGGGCTGACCGGCAAATGCTTTGCCGGCGACGGGCAGCGGCTTATCGGCGGACAAATCCGCCACGCGTACCGCATAACCATCCATAGCTGAATTATCAAAGCCGGGGACATCGAGGGGAGAAACGATATCGGTCGCCAGGATGCGGCCAAAGCAGTTCACCAGCGGCAACGTTTCTACGGCGGTGAGCGGGGTAATACGTGAAAGCATCTGGGTCAGCGCCGTTTCAAGCGGCATCAATCCGGCGGAAAATTCCATGAACATACTCCTGCGAGGCAAAATCGAATCCGGCTATTATGTCAGAAAACAGTGGCGGGCAGTATGCTACCTCGGTCTTAGAGACGGCCTTGCGCCTTTACATACCTTACGCATCTTTCTATATTCAAAAATCGAATGAATAACTCACAACAATTCTGATAGTTATAGTAAAAGTTGTGTGCCACCGTTAATGGACCCTAAAAATGAATAAAGCAGTGATTGCGATTCACGGCGGCGCAGGCGCGATTGCTCGCGCGCAAATGAGCCATGAGCAGGAGCTACGCTATATCCAGGCGCTGTCAGAGATTGTCGAAAGCGGGCAAAAGATGCTGGAAGCGGGTGACAGCGCGCTTGATGTAGTGACGGAAGCGGTGCGCCTGCTGGAAGCGTGTCCGCTCTTCAATGCGGGTATCGGCGCGGTCTATACCCGAGACGGGACTCATGAACTGGATGCCTGCGTGATGGACGGCAATACCCTGAAAGCCGGAGCCGTCGCGGGCGTGAGTCATGTTCGCCATCCTGTGCTCGCCGCCAGACTGGTGATGGAGCGCAGCCCGCATGTACTCATGGTGGGGGAAGGGGCGGAAAACTTTGCCTTTTCACAGGGGATGGCGCGCGTTTCGCCGGATATCTTTTCCACCCCGGCGCGTTACGAGCAATTGCTGGCGGCGCGTGCGGCGGGCGAAATGGCGCTCGATCACAGCGGCGCGCCGCTGGACGAAACGAAAAAAATGGGTACAGTCGGCGCGGTGGCGCGGGATAAATTCGGTAATCTGGCGGCGGCAACGTCTACCGGCGGGATGACCAATAAATTGCCCGGGCGCGTCGGCGACAGCCCGCTGGTCGGCGCCGGGTGTTATGCCAACAACGCCAGCGTCGCCGTTTCCTGTACCGGAACGGGAGAGGTCTTTATTCGCACGCTCGCGGCTTACGATATCGCCGCATTGATGGAATATGGCGGACTCAGCCTTGCCGACGCCTGTGAGCGCGTGGTGATGGAAAAATTACCGGCGCTGGGCGGCAGCGGTGGATTGATCGCCGTTGATCACGAAGGTAATGTCGCGTTGCCGTTTAACAGCGAAGGGATGTATCGCGCCTGGGGATATGCCGGGGATACGCCGACCACAGGAATTTACCGGGAATAAGGAGCCGCAGGTGCCGCACAGCGATGAACTGGATAGCCGCGATGTTCTGTCCGTAAGTGGCCTGAATATCGCGTTTCACCACGAAGGGCAACAGGTAGACGCCGTGCGTAATGTGTCATTACGCCTGAAGCGTGGAGAGACTCTGGCGATTGTCGGCGAGTCGGGCTCGGGAAAATCGGTGACGGCGCTGGCGTTAATGCGGCTGATTGAGCAGTCGGGCGCGAACGTGCGCTGCGGCGAAATGCTGTTGCGTCGGCGTAATCGCCAGGTGATTGAGTTGTCTGAGCAGAGTGACGCGCAGATGCGACGTGTGCGCGGCGCGGATATCGCCATGATTTTCCAGGAGCCAATGACCTCGCTCAACCCGGTATTTACCGTTGGCGAGCAAATTGCCGAATCTATTCGTTTGCATCAGGGCGCCAGCCACGAAGAGGCGCTGGCGGAAGCGAAACGTATGCTCGATCAGGTACGGATCCCGGAGTCGCAGGCGATTTTATCGCGTTATCCGCATCAGCTTTCCGGCGGGATGCGCCAGCGAGTCATGATCGCGATGGCGCTATCCTGTCGTCCGGCGGTATTGATTGCCGATGAACCCACCACGGCGCTGGATGTCACTATCCAGGCGCAAATTCTGCAACTTATCAAAGTGTTGCAGCAAGAGATGTCGATGGGTGTGATTTTTATCACCCACGACATGGGCGTCGTGGCGGATATTGCCGATCGCGTGCTGGTGATGTATCAGGGCGAGGCCGTGGAAACCGGCAGCGTAGAGCAGATTTTCCATGCGCCGACGCATCCTTATACCCAAACGTTACTGGCCGCCGTCCCTCAGCTTGGCGCGATGCGCGGCCACTCGCTGCCACGCCGTTTCCCGTTGATTTCCGCTGACGAACCGGCCCTTTATGAATCGCAGATTGAGCAAGACACGGTGGTGGAAGGCGAACCTATTCTCCAGGTTCGGGGGCTGGTGACGCGATTCCCGCTGCGTAGCGGTCTCTTTAACCGTATTACGCGTGAAGTTCATGCCGTTGAGAATATCAGTTTCGATCTCTGGCCGGGCGAAACGCTATCGCTGGTGGGCGAGTCCGGTAGCGGAAAATCGACGACCGGACGCGCGCTGTTGCGGTTGGTTGAATCCCGGCAGGGGGAGATTATCTTTAACGGCCAGCGCATTGACACACTGTCTGCGGGTAAACTCCAGCCGTTGCGCCGCGATATTCAGTGTATTTTCCAGGACCCTTACGCCTCGCTCGACCCGCGCCAGACCGTGGGGTATTCCATTATGGAACCTTTACGGATTCATGGCCTGGGGCAGGGGGACGCTGCGGCAAAGCGCGTGGCCTGGTTGCTTGAGCGTGTCGGATTACGTCCTGAACATGCCTGGCGTTATCCGCATGAGTTTTCCGGCGGTCAACGTCAGCGCATCTGCATAGCTCGCGCGCTGGCATTGAATCCTAAAGTGATTATTGCCGATGAGGCGGTCTCCGCGCTGGATGTTTCCGTTCGCGGGCAGATCATTAATTTACTGCTCGATTTACAACGGGAAATGGGGATCGCCTACCTGTTTATTTCGCATGATATGGCGGTCGTGGAGCGAATTAGCCATCGCGTGGCGGTGATGTATCTTGGTCAAATTGTTGAGATGGGGCCGCGGCGCGCCGTTTTTGAAAATCCGCAGCATCCTTATACGCGTAAATTGATGGCGGCGGTGCCGGTTGCCGATCCCTCCAGACACCGGCCGCGGCGCGTTCTGCTATCAGATGATATACCCAGCAATATTCATAAACGTGGCGAAGAGACGCCCGCCGTTTCATTACAGTTGGTCGGGCCGGGACATTATGTCGCGCGGCCGCTGCAGGATAATGCGCTCTCGCGCTTATAACATTCAGACAGGCAGGGTTTCAGGAGAACAACATGACGCAATTTATTACGCATAAATGGCTGGCGGCGCTGGGACTGGCCTCATCCATTGCGGTTTTTCCGGCCCTGGCGGCCAAAGATGTGGTGGTGGCGGTAGGGTCTAATTTCACCACGCTCGATCCGTATGACGCCAACGATACGCTCTCGCAGGCGGTGGCGAAGTCATTTTATCAGGGGCTGTTTGGCCTGGATAAAGACATGAAGGTAAAAAACGTCCTGGCGGAAGGCTATACCGTTTCTGATGACGGTCTGACCTACACCATTACCCTACGGCAGGGGGTGAAATTTCAGGACGGCGCGGATTTTGATGCGGCGGCGGTGAAAGCGAATCTCGATCGCGCCAGCAATCCGGATAACCACCTCAAGCGTTATAACCTGTATAAAAATATCGCAAAAACGGAGGTTGTCGATCCGGCAACGGTAAAAATCACCCTGAAACAGCCGTTCTCCGCTTTCATTAATATTCTGGCGCACCCGGCGACGGCGATGATCTCGCCGCAAGCGCTGGAAAAATATGGCAAGGATATTGGTTTTCATCCGGTCGGTACCGGTCCATACCAGCTTGAAACCTGGAATCAGACCGACTTTGTCAAAGTGAAGAAGTTCGCCGGTTACTGGCAGCAGGGCTTACCCAAGCTGGATTCTATTACCTGGCGTCCGGTTACTGACAACAATACCCGCGCGGCGATGCTGCAAACCGGCGAAGCGCAATTTGCTTTTCCTATCCCTTATGAGCAGGCCGCGTTACTGGCGAAAAATAAAAACCTCGAACTGGTCGCCAGCCCGTCCATTATGCAGCGTTATATCAGTATGAATGTGACGCAGAAGCCGTTTGATAATCCTAAGGTGCGTGAGGCGTTGAATTACGCTATCAATCGTCAGGCGCTGGTTAAAGTGGCGTTTGCCGGATACGCCACGCCGGCGACGGGCGTGGTGCCGCCGTCGATAGCCTATGCGCAAAGCTATCAGCCGTGGCCCTATGATCCGGCTAAAGCGCGCGAACTGTTGAAAGAGGCGGGGTATCCAGACGGTTTCAGTACCACGCTGTGGTCATCGCATAACCATAGCACCGCGCAAAAAGTGTTGCAGTTTACCCAACAGCAACTGGCGCAGATTGGCATTAAAGCCCGGATAACCGCGATGGACGCCGGCCAGCGCGCTGCGGAAGTTGAGGGCAAAGGGCAAAAAGAGAGCGGCGTGCGAATGTTCTATACCGGCTGGTCGGCGTCGACGGGCGAAGCTGACTGGGCGTTATCGCCGCTCTTCGCATCACAAAACTGGCCGCCGACGCAGTTTAATACCGCTTTTTACAGCAACAAGCAGGTCGACAGCGATTTGGCGGCGGCCTTAAAGACCAACGATCCGCAGGAGAAAACACGATTGTACAAAGAGGCGCAGGATATTATCTGGAAAGAGTCGCCCTGGATACCGTTGGTGGTGGAGAAATTGGTTTCTGCGCACAGTAAAAATTTGACCGGTTTCTGGATTATGCCGGATACCGGTTTCAGCTTTGACGATGCGGATTTGAAGTAAGTAATGCGATGGGGCTGGATGGCGCGCGCGTTGTCCGCCATCCGGTAAAAGGTTCGTGTGATGCTTAACTATGTTCTCAAGCGCCTGCTGGGATTAATTCCTACGCTGTTGATTGTGGCAGTGCTGGTGTTTTTATTTGTTCATTTGTTGCCCGGCGACCCGGCGCGGCTGATAGCCGGACCGGAAGCCGACGCGCAGGTGATCGCGCTGGTTCGTCAGCAGCTGGGGCTTGATCAGCCGCTTCATGTCCAGTTTTGGCATTACATCACCCATGTTTTACAAGGCGATTTCGGGACGTCAATGGTTTCCCGCCGCCCGGTTTCTGAGGAGATCGCCAGCCGCTTTTTGCCGACGCTGTGGCTGACGATAACCAGTATGATATGGGCGGTTCTGTTTGGCATGGCGATCGGCATCGCCGCCGCCGTGTGGCGTAATCGCTGGCCTGACCGGTTAGGAATGACGCTTGCCGTGACCGGCATTTCTTTCCCGGCTTTTGCGCTGGGAATGTTGTTAATGCAGATTTTTTCCGTGGATCTGGGCTGGCTACCGACCGTGGGGGCGGATAGCTGGCAACATTATATTTTACCCTCCCTGACGCTTGGCGCGGCGGTGGCATCCGTCATGGCGCGTTTTACGCGCTCCTCGTTTGTCGATGTCCTGAGCGAGGATTACATGAGGACCGCGCGGGCGAAAGGCGTTAGTGAAACGTGGGTGGTGTTAAAACATGGCCTGCGCAATGCGATGATCCCGGTCGTCACCATGATGGGACTGCAATTTGGCTTTCTGCTTGGCGGATCGATCGTCGTCGAAAAAGTGTTTAACTGGCCGGGGCTTGGGCGATTACTGGTCGACTCCGTCGACATGCGCGACTACCCCGTGATTCAGGCGGAAGTGCTGCTGTTTTCTCTGGAATTTATTCTTATCAACTTAGTGGTGGATGTCCTCTATGCCGCCATTAATCCGGCTATCAGGTATAAGTAAGGATGCGATTATTTAACTGGCGCCGTCAGGCGATTTTACATGCTATGCCGGTGATAAAACCCGACCAGATACGCACGCCGTGGCGGGAGTTCTGGCGTCGTTTTCGCCGCCAGCATGTCGCGTTGGTCGCCGGGGGATTCGTACTGGCGTTAATTCTGGTGGCGATTTTTGCCCGTTGGCTGACGCCCTACGATGCGGAAAACTATTTTGACTACGATAGCCTGAACAATGGCCCCTCTTTGCAGCACTGGTTTGGCGTTGACTCGCTGGGAAGAGACATCTTTAGCCGGGTTCTCGTTGGAGCGCAGATCTCACTGGCGGCGGGCGTGTTCGCGGTATTTATCGGCGCGATAATCGGTACGGTGTTGGGATTGCTGGCGGGATATTATGAAGGCTGGTGGGATCGTTTCATTATGCGCATTTGCGATGTGTTGTTCGCCTTCCCCGGCATTTTGCTGGCGATTGCCGTTGTGGCGGTGTTAGGCAGCGGTATTGCTAATGTGATCGTTGCGGTGGCGATTTTCTCTATTCCGGCGTTTGCACGTCTGGTGCGCGGAAATACCCTGGTCTTAAAACAGCAGACGTTTATTGAGTCTGCCCGCAGTATCGGCGCCAGCGACACGACGATTTTGTTTAGCCATATCTTGCCGGGGACGGTCTCGTCAATTGTGGTTTTCTTTACGATGCGTATCGGTACGTCAATTATTTCCGCGGCAAGCCTGTCATTTCTCGGGTTAGGCGCGCAGCCGCCAACGCCGGAGTGGGGAGCGATGCTTAATGAAGCGCGGGCGGATATGGTCATCGCGCCGCACGTAGCGCTCTTCCCGGCGGTGGCGATTTTCCTGACTGTGCTGGCGTTTAACCTGTTAGGCGACGGGTTGCGCGATGCGCTGGACCCGAAGATTAAGGGGTAAGCCAGCCCGGTGGCGTTGACGCCTGGCGGGCCTGGAACGGGCTCGCCAGGTGGGGTAACACATTCGGCACCCGCGCCGGGGGAGGTGGCGTTAAACCCGACTGCCCCACAAATCATATTCGTCGGCGTTTTCCACTTTCACGCGCACGATATCGCCCGGCTTGACGTTGGTTTCGCCGTTCAAATAGACCGCGCCGTCAATTTCCGGCGCATCCGCCATGCTACGCCCGATAGCGCCTTCTTCGTCAACCTCATCGACGATCACCAGAATTTCGCGGCCCACTTTTTCCTGCAAGCGCTCAGCGGAGATTTGCTGTTGCAGTTGCATAAAGCGGTTCCAGCGCTCTTCTTTCACCTCTTCCGGCACCTGATCCGGCAGCTCATTCGCGCCAGCGCCTTCCACCGGGCTGTACTTGAAGCAGCCTACACGATCGAGGCGCGCTTCTTTCAGGAAGTCGAGCAGCATCTGGAAGTCTTCTTCCGTTTCGCCGGGGAAGCCGACAATAAAGGTGGAGCGTAGGGTCAGTTCCGGGCAGATTTCGCGCCACTGCTTAATGCGCGCCAGCTGGCGGTCAACGGAACCAGGACGTTTCATCAGTTTAAGAATCCGCGGGCTGGCATGTTGCAGCGGAATGTCCAGATAAGGCAGGATTTTGCCTTCCGCCATTAGCGGAATCACATCATCAACGTGTGGGTAGGGGTAGACGTAGTGCAGACGTGTCCAGACGCCCAGTTTTGATAACTGTTCGCACAGGCTCACCATACTGGTTTTCACCGGTTCGCCATTATGGAATCCGGTGCGGTGCTTCACATCTACGCCGTAGGCGGAGGTATCTTGCGAAATCACCAGAATCTCTTTGACCCCGGCATCAACCAGACGTTTCGCTTCGCTTAATACGTCGCCAATCGGACGGCTGACCAGATCCCCGCGCATCGACGGGATGATGCAGAACGTGCAGCGGTGATTACAGCCTTCAGAAATTTTCAGATACGCATAATGGCGCGGCGTCAGTTTTACACCCTGTTCCGGTACGAGGCTTAAAAATGGATTGTGCTTCGGCTTCGGTACGTAATGATGTACGTGCTGCAGAACTTGCTCATAGCTATGCGGCCCGGTGATTTCCAGTACTTTCGGATGCACTTCGCGGATCTGATCTTCTTTTGCGCCCAGGCAGCCGGTGACGATTACCTTACCGTTTTCGTTCAGCGCTTCGCCAATGGCTTCCAGCGACTCTTGTACCGCGCTGTCAATAAAGCCACAGGTATTAACGATAACCATATCCGCATCGTCATAGCGTGGCACAACGTCATAGCCTTCGGTACGCAGCTCAGTCAGGATGCGTTCCGAATCAACGAGGTTTTTCGGACAGCCCAGGGAAACGAAGCCGATCTTTGGCTGGTGGGTTACATTACTCATAGCTTAAAAAGTGTTCATTTATTGGAATGGTCAGGGCAGGGATTCTACAGATATCCGAACAAAAATTGTATCGCAATCTCATCAGGAGCGGCGGCATCAACCGTTGTGGTTATCAGCAAAAGGTGAAAAAGGGCAATTCTAAGAAAATTCTTGATCTCTGACACCCCTTTGTCTAAAAAACGACCATACTATTAAGTTGAACCCTGGTAGAAAAGAGGAGGAAAAAAGGTATGGTCGTTGACAGACTGAGAACCGATCTTCTCAACAAGCTGATAAACGCGCGTATCGATCTTGCCGCTTATCTGCAATTGCGAAAAGCGAAGGGGTATATGTCAGTCAGCGAAAGTGACACTCTGCGTGACAATTTTTTTGAACTGAATCGCGAGCTCCACGATCACGCTTTACGGCAGGGACTGCATCTCGATCAGGAAGAGTGGAACGCGCTGCGCCGTGCCGAAGGCGCGCTTGCAGCCGCCGCCGTTTGTTTAATGAGCGGACACCATGATTGTCCGACCTTTATTGCCGTCAACGCAGATAAACTTGAAAACTGTCTGACAACTTTGACGCTGAGTATTCAGAGTCTGAAAGCACATTCACCGCTTACACAGGTCTGAATAAGGGGGAGGCGACTCCTGAGGAATCCCCAGCAAACCAGGACAGGCATAGTGTTATGTGATCTAATTGATTGCGCTAACACTTTCAAGGAAATCATCACTATGCCTGCTCGTTCATTATGCCAAAAATCCTTTAAAAATATACTGGAGCCTTTGCACCTTTACCGCCGTCAATCTCTGATTGAGGCTACCAGTGTAGTGATTAACGGTGCATCTCTTACACTTATTCAGTATTGGGCGTGATTTGTCAGGAGTAGCATCGGTCAGGCACAAGATAAAACGTATCGATCGACTTCGGGGAAAGTCTCACTTGCAGAATGAAGTTTCAGATACTTTTTCAGCGTGTTACTAAAAAATCACGGAGGGAATGACCCGGGTTGTCATGCTCTCCTATATGCCAGCCTGTTTTCCGCCAAAGGTGACTAAATTCGGTTCACCAGACAATCGTTGATGTTCTTAGGGAACGGTATAGTCGAATTCACTCCTGAAACAGGTACGGAATGTCGGCCGTTTACTATTCTGAAACGTTATTTATATCAAATAATTAAATTTTATTTTTATCTTTGTTATTGTAACAATAAATTACATGTTTCTTTCTGTTATCAGCGAACCTGAACCAATTTTAATGGGGGGTTAGATAAAAGCTAATTCAGAAAATTATTTTTTTAAGATATATTGAATTATCAGATGCTCCATTCAAATGAGAGACGAGAATGCAAACGTTAGAACGGTTTTTTCTTTTCGTTACGGGGGACCAACCTGAACGATTTGAAAAAGCAAATAGCAGTTGTGCTGATAGCGTAATCCTTGATTTAGAAAATGCGGTGTCATCTGAGAAAAAAATAATTGCCAGAGAAAATGCTCTGAATTTCATGAGTAATGATGAAAAAGTACTGATTGCTGTACGTGCAAAAATTGTAATAACTTCACGCCTGGCTGGATCATATCCTTCTGTTAACGGTATCACAACTGAATTTATGAAAAACGAGTTGACAATACAAAATGCTATTCACTCCTGTAAAATGGGGTTCAGTGGCAAGGTATGTATTCACCCTCCACAAATTTCACATGTAAACAGAGCATTCAGCTATTTAAAACAAGAAATCGAGTGGGTTCCCCAGATTATGCGACTGGCTCAATATCCCCATGGAGCGTTCAGTCATGAAGGGCAAATGGTGGATAAACCGTTACTGGAAAAAGCAAAAAGGATTTTGGCTCATAGCATTTAGTAAATATATGAAGGAGTCACCAATGAAAGCTTTAGTTTGTGTAAAACAAGTTGTCGATCATAACGTTAGAATTAGAATAAAGCGAGATCATTCTGATGTTGATATTTCTGATTCAAAACTCAGTATCAATCCATTTGATGAAATTGCAGTTGAAGAAGCAGTACGTTTAAAAGAACGGGGATTAATCAGTGAGGTTGTTGTAGTGTCTATAGGAAACACAGGTGTAGGGGATGTATTGCGTACAGCACTGGCAGCAGGGGCAGACAGGGCAATACACATATTAACAAAAAACTCTCTTACACCACTAATTGTGGCCAAAACTATCACCGCTATTACCCGGAATGAAAAACCCGATATTATATTATTAGGCAAGCAAGCTATTGACGATGATTGTAATCAGGTAGGCCAAATGCTGGCAGCATTACTCGATCTTCCCCAAGCCACTAATGTTAGTGAAATTACTATTTCTGATAATTCATTAACTGCTGTTCGTGAGGTTGATGGAGGATTAGAAACGTTAAATTTATCCCTGCCTGCAGTACTCACTACAGATCTACGTCTGAATACACCGAGGAATATCAGCTTGCCGAATGTTATTAAAGCCAAAAAGAAACCTGTTAAGGAGATAGATTTCGATTCACTTGGTATTAACCCATCATCCAGATTGACTATTATTAAAGTTGATGAGCCAGCAAGAAGGAAAGCAGGCATAATCGTTCCAGATATTAACACGCTGCTAGATAAATTAAAAAACGAAGAAAAAGTAATTTAAGGAGGAAAATATGGCTTCTTTAGTTATTGCTGAACATAACGGCAATACTCTTTTACCTTCAACACTCAGTACTATCACTGCGGCAAAAGCCATTAATAGTGATATAGATATACTTATGTTAGGATATGGTATAGAAAGTATTGCAGTTAAAGCCAGTCATATTCAGGGGATATCCACTGTATTTGTTGCTGACAGCCCACTATTCGAACACCTTCTGGCAGAGAATGTGGAAAAACAGATCAGCTATTTTTTGAATAGTGGGAAAAATCATTATCAGTCCATTCTTTTTCCTGCAAGCTCTTTTGGAAAAAACTGTGCGCCACGCTTAGCAGCAAAACTTGATGTATCTCAGATTAGTGATATTACGCGTGTCATTGATCAACATACCTTTGAACGTCCAATCTATGCGGGTAACGCTATTGCCACAGTACACAGTGATGATGAATATAAAGTGATAACTGTTCGTCCTACCTCATTTGCGGCTGCGGCTGCGGTTGCGGAATATGAGGGAAAAGCCCCCATTGAATTTACAGAGGTTGTTCTTGGTTCAGATCAGGTAAAATTTATTAGCCAACATGTTAATAAAAGTAACCGTCCAGACTTACAATCCGCCAGAGTTGTAGTATCAGGTGGACGAGGAGTAGGAAGTGCACAGGCATTCAAAGAACTTGTTGATAACCTGGCAGATAAATTAGGCGCTGCCGTGGGGGCAAGCCGGGCTGCTGTAGATGCTGGTTATGCACCAAATGATTATCAGATTGGCCAGACCGGAAAAATCGTTGCGCCTCAACTTTATATTGCTCTGGGAATTTCTGGCGCCATACAACATCTTGCCGGGATGAAAGAGTCAGGCGTCATTGTCGCTATTAATAAGGATCCTGACGCTCCTATCTTTTCTATTGCGGATTATGGTTTGGTAGCTGATATTTTCAAAGCTGTACCTGAACTTATCGATAAATTATAAATCATATTTTTTCCTCCTTAAAGGTAACTTTTATGCAATATACTGATATTCAAATTTGGCAGCCTGGCATTCTGCGCAACACCGATTATCTTAACCCCGGTCCCGCTAAGCTGCTGGCCGCCACTCTGGATAAAGACATCAAAATCTTTAAAGAGGGGGGGCGTTCTGCCAGAATTATGGCACTGGCTCTATTTTCTTCCTGTCGACCGCCAGTCAGATCTATCTGCTGATGGTCATCCGATAAAAGGTCATTTTCTACCCCCTGTTGGCGCTGGTTTATTGAGGAAAAAATTATGAAAAGTATTGAAAAGGATAAATATCAGGATATTCGTGATGCGGTTCGTTCATTATGTAGTGAATTTGATGATAAATATCACCGTAAGATAGATGAAGCAAAAGCCTATCCTGAAGAGTTTGTTAATAAACTAACCAAAGCTGGTTGGCTGGCTGCGCTCATCCCGGAGGAATTTGGAGGGTCAGGGCTTGGTTTAACTGAAGCATCTATTATCATGGAAGAGATCAATAGATCGGGTGGAAACTCTGGAGCCTGCCATGGTCAGATGTATAACATGAATACGTTGTTACGTCATGGATCCGATAAACAGAAAGAATTCTGGCTGCCACGGATAGCTACTGGTGAATGGCGCCTGCAGTCGATGGGCGTCACAGAACCCACAGCAGGTACAGATACCACCAGAATTAAAACTACAGCTATAAAAAGAGAAGACCGGTATGTGATAAACGGACAAAAAGTCTGGATTTCACGTGTTCAACATTCAGACTGGATGATTCTTCTGGTTCGAACTACTCCGCTTGCAAATGTAAAACGTAAATCCGAAGGGATGTCTATTTTCATGGTTGATATTAAAGAAGCTATGAAAAATGGAATGACAGTACGACCTATTCCCAATATGGTCAATCATGAAACCAACGAGCTCTTTTTTGACAACCTGGAAATTCCCGAAGAAAATCTTATTGGTGAAGAGGGTATGGGTTTTCATTACATACTTGATGGTTTAAATGCAGAGCGTACCTTGATTGCGGCAGAATGTATAGGCGATGGATATTGGTTTATGGATCGTGTTACCCGCTATACCTGCGAGCGTGAGGTTTTTGGTCGTCCCATTGGTCAGAACCAGGGGGTGCAGTTTCCTATTGCAGAAGCATTTATTGCAGTGGAAGCGGCTAATCTGATGCGTTTTAAAGCGTGCGAGCTTTTTGATCAGCATCTTGATTGTGGAGCACAGGCTAATATGGCGAAATACCTTGCTGCGAAAGCCAGCTGGGAAGCAGCCAATGCCTGCCTGCAATTTCATGGTGGATATGGTTTTGCCTGTGAGTATGATATCGAACGAAAGTTTAGAGAAACACGTTTATATCAGGTTGCTCCCATATCTACCAACCTGATCCTGAGCTATATCGCTGAGCATGTGCTGGAGATGCCACGTTCATTCTGATGTCAAATCAATTGGAAAAATATTATGAAACAGTTACCTCTGTCCGGAGTCATTATAGTCTCGATTGAACATGTCATTGCCGCTCCCTTCTGTACCCGACAGTTGGCTGATTATTTCTCGCGGGTAACTATAATAGAATGCCAAGAAAATAGGGACTTTTCCTGCAATTATGATGAACGGCTTAAAAATGATTTGTGTATATTATTTTTCATCTGAGGGAGAAAGCTAAATATAAATGTTATGGAATGCTTCATCATCACCGACATTTTTTTAATAGTTGATAACTGGCTATATAGTCTTATAGGCACCTTTTTCTAAGGTTGAACATTCCTATACCATTTCATCTGTTTTATCACTATGATATTTATTTCATTGGTTACAATATGAATGCAATTTTATTTACATAATATAGCTGTTCCTACGGTGCTGAAAAATTAAGGAGTTAATAATGAACGATACACTTTCTAATACCCAGCAATCACGTGAGACAATAGAATGTGATGTTCTTATTGTGGGAGCAGGACCCGCCGGATTATCTGCAGCTCTTAAACTTAAATTACAGGCAAATGACGCAGGAAAAGAACTGTCCATTATCGTCCTTGATAAAGGAGCTGAGCCTGGTTCTCATATTCTCAGTGGGGCAGTCATGGATCCCCGAGCGCTGAATGAACTAATTCCTGATTGGCAGGAAAGAGGCGCACCCATTAAACAGCCTGTTACTCAGGATAAATTACTGTTACTGACGAATGAAAAATGTATTAATTTGCCGGATGCATTGATTCCTGATAATTTTCGCAACCATGGAAACTTTATCGTAAGCCTCGGTAATCTCATTAAATGGCTCGCCGGTCAGGCAGAAACGTCAGGCGTGGATATTTATGCAGGCTTTTCGGCAACTGAGATACTGTATGATCAGGATACTAACATTATCGGTGTAGTAACTGGTGATATGGGACGTCATCGGGATGGCAGCAAGAAAGAGGGGTTCCAGAGTGGAATAGAAATTCTGGCAAAATATACAATTTTTGCCGAAGGGGCCCGCGGTAGTCTGGCTAAAGAACTGATCAAAAAATTTCATCTTGATACAGGCAAAGCACCCCAGAGTTTTAGCATAGGCATAAAAGAGTTGTGGGAGGTTCCATCAGACCAGTCCCATCCGGGGCTTGTAATTCACACCACAGGTTGGCCTCTGGATAAAGAGTCGTTCGGGGGTGGGTTTCTCTATCATCTTAATGATAATAAAATTGCACTAGGTTTGGTTGTGGGACTTGATTATTCAAATCCCTGGTTAAGCCCTTTTCAGGAAATGCAGCGCCTGAAAACACACCCTTCTATACGCAAATACATTGACCGGGGTAAGCGTATTGGTTATGGCGCAAGAGCAATCAATAACGGCGGGATTGCGTCTATGCCTGATCCCTGTTTACCTGGTGGTCTGCTGATTGGTTGTAATGCCGGTACGCTCAATGCAAGTAGAATCAAGGGCATCCATACAGCTATCAAAAGTGGCATGATAGCGGCTGACGCTATATTTAATGCTTTGCTGGACAACAGGAAAAACGACATACTGACAGAATATCAAACATTACTGCGACAGAGCTGGCTTTGGCAGGAACTGGAAAATGGTAGTAATTTCAAACCCTGGTTTAAAAAAGGGCGTGTGATAGGTTTTATCATGACTGGCATTGAGCATTGGCTGCTTCCCCGAATGGGTATAAAAAAAATCCCCTGGCGTGTAAAAAATAACCGACCGGACAATATCACTCTGCAACCGGCCAACAAAAGCCAGAAAAAACTGTACGACAAACCTGACGGTAAACTGACGTTTGATATTTTGTCATCCGTCTATCTCAGTAACACCTGGCATGATGACGACCAGCCAGTACATTTGAAAATCAGTGATCAGAATATCCCTATATCCATTAATCTGGATATTTATGGTGGCCCCGAAGAACGATATTGCCCTGCCGGAGTATATGAATTTTTACAGGATAGTGAAACACAAAATATGCGTCTGCAAATAAATTCACAGAACTGTATTCACTGTAAAGTTTGTGACATTAAAGATCCTAAACAAAATATAACCTGGACTACGCCTGAAGGTGGCAACGGACCAAATTATACAGGGATGTAACGCTATCACTCAGTCTGAGCTGTGAGCATAGTAACCAGTTTTTGTGTGAAGCCGGGTAATTTGTCAAAGCTTCTGGCGCAGATTTGTAATTTTCTTAATGACCAAAATTCATCAAGATCAATAATCGAAAATTCATGCAACTGACGCAAACGGGATGCAGCAGAGTGAGGCATTATACCAATGCCCACTTTTGCTTCAACCATACGGCAAAATGTTTCAAAGTTGCCGACCTGTATTCTAATTTTCAGTTTAGATGGTACTAGTTCTGCCTTTTTTCGGATAAATTCAAACATTCCTGTCCCTTCAGGCAGGCTGATTTGTTCATATTGAATTAATTCATGAAAGGTCACGCTTTTTCTGTCAGCAAAGGGATGGTCTGTCGCGGTGATAAGCACTAGCCTATCAGTACGGAACGGCAGTATTTCAAGGTTATCTGTTGTAATATTACCAGCAACAATTCCGAGATCAGTTTTCCCCTCAATAACAGAACGTACAATTTCCGGACTTGGATACTCCCTGAGATCAATATTCACATCGTTATATAGTGTAAGGAAATGGCTCAACAATGGGGGGAGATACTCTGCAATAGCAGTTATACTGGAAAATATTCTGACATGTCCTTTGATGCCTTTAACATGCTCCTGCATATCGCTACGTAACATTTCCATTTGATTCACAATAAGGCTGGCGTGGTGTTTAAATGTTTCACCAGCAGAGGATAACGTTATCCCCTTGCTACTACGATACAGCAATCTCAGATTGATACTCTGTTCAAGATTACGTATACGCACGCTACCAGATGCGGCAGACATGTAAGTTTTTTCCGCTCCACGTGTTAAGCTCCCTTCTTCACTGATAGCAAGGAATAATTTTAAATCTTTTATATCAAAGTGCATCGTTGTGGCTCATAATTAACGTATAATACAGTGTGCTGCTTTTTTATAGGCTCAGTCAGACTGAGTATTTCGGCCTATCCGAATTCCTGTCACGTCGAGATAACTACAAAATGTAGGCTGACGGTGTCACCGCCCTACCATGATCCGGGGCGGATCTGGTAGGACGCTGGTGACCGCTGACAGGGGGTCAGGTCAGACATATTGTCGGAACCGTTGTAACGTAGATGCTAATACCTGCTCCCCGTGGTCATCAGGTTAACCCGTTTACAGCGGTTTTTTCAGCCCCGGCAGATTTATCATAAACTGATCACCGTAAATATGTGGAATCAGCCAAGTAAAGAACAGATTGGCAAACGCCACCACAAACAATGATACGCCTCCATAGGTCAATAAAGCGCATACAAGAATAATCATCGGCATGGCTTTGTTCTGGCCCACCATACAGGTCACAGCACTGACAATTGAGTAGTAAAAACCAGCAAATTCAATCAGCTTGCCAAATACTGCACCCAGCAGAAAGACAGGAAAATAAAGTTTTACAAAACCGATCAACTTATCCATAAATATATCACTGAAAACCGGGGCGACCGTCACTGGACGGGTGAACAGAACTGCGCCAAGTGCTACCAGCGGAGCAAAAAGGATCACACTGTAACCACGATAAGCGACCAGCATCAGTAATGAATACATTCATTGTCTTATCTCGCTTGCATGACTACCCATTTTATCCATGTTATGCAACAGCTTGTGTCATATTTTTCTGATCTCCATTTTAGATCAGACAGGCTATAACTCAGGGATTCCGGCGCGAAGAATGGAACATACTCTAAAAAGTACTCGGCGGATTCAAGTCGGTATCACTCCGTTAATAATCTTTATTCTCGACCCGCTGCATGTTGATTTTACGGTTAAACGCCGTTCTCTTATTCATCGCAGGAGTAAACCATCATGACATGCAGTGAAATCCCCAGAAAACGATCATGTATTCAATCGGTGATTATCGTTTCGAATACCGACTTTTATCGCAGGATTTATGATGGTTAAAGTCGATGTGAAATGCCCGTTTTGCGCGCAAACGGCATCCGTTAAAAAGTATGGTCCGGGGAGTGCAGGGCACCAGCATTACCGCTGTCAGGCATGTTGCCGCAGCTTTCAGGTCGACTATGAATACCGCGCCTGTCAGCCCGGCATGAAAGAGCAGGTTGTTGATCTTGCCATGTACAATGCCGGTATTCGTAATCCGCAGGGACTGGCAGTCAATCCCTGGAGCGGCGCGCTATGGCTGCATGAACACGGTCTGCGCGGCGGCGATGAAATTAACATACCGAAAAAAGGCAAAAATTATGGCTGGCCGCTGGCCACATGGGGCGTCAACTATAGTGGTCTGAAAGTGCCGGAAACCAAAGGTGAAATTGTCGAAGGAACGGAGCAGTCGGTTTACTACTGGAAGGATTCTCCGGCAATTAGCGGGATGGCCTTTATATCAGCGACGTTTTTGTGCCGTGACGGCATAAACTGTTTATCGGCGCGCTAAAAGATAAAGAGGTTATTGTGATGCGCGTCAATGGCAATACGGTGACGGAAGAAGACTGTATTTTGAGTGACAGAAAGCAACGTATCTACGATGTGCGTGTCGGACCTGACGGCTACTTATATGTGTTAACCGATGAGTCCGACGGGCAGTTACTCAAGGTAAGTCCTTCACTTGAGGCCGCGGCTACGCGTTAGGTGACTGGGATCATCACCACTTTGCGAAAAGCAGGGCGCTCGGTAAGCTGTTGATACCAGCGTTCCAGATTCGGGCGCGGCGTCCACTTCAGACCCACGTTCAACAGGTTATAGACGAAAGGCGCAATGGCGATATCGCCGGTGCCGAAGTTGTCTCCGGAGAACCACGGCTGGTGGGCCAGAGCGTCATCAAGCAGCGCAAACAGGCCATCACACTTTTCGATACCGGCTTCAATTGCCGCCTGGTCGCGTTTTTCCGGCGGGGTTCTGACCAGTCCCATCAGGATCACGCGGTGCGCCGGGCTTAACGTTTGATTCGCCCAGTCCATCCATTTTTCGCCCTCCGCACGCCGCGCCGGATTATCAACCCATAGCCGGTTCTGGCCGTATTGCGCCGCCAGATAGCGGACAATGGCATTGGATTCCCACAATAACAGGTCGGTTTCATCATCTTTAAGCAGCGGCACCAGCCCATTAGGATTCATCGCCAGATAGTCGGCATCTTGGTTAACGCCGAATTTTCCACCTGCCAGAATTTGATCGTATGGCAGTTCCAGCTCTTCAAGCGTCCACAACACTTTTTTAACATTAGTCGAGTTGTTCCGGCCCCACAGCGTAATCATATTAACCCCTTCTGTTTTATCAGGATGATGACAGTAATCGGCCTACCGTGAGATAAACCTAACATTTACACAATGGTCTGTAAAAAAATCGTTATGAAGGAAGCGTAACGGGATGTTATTGCATAAACTTTAAAAACTTTACCAAGTTACGGTTTCTTTAACGTCGTGAGTGCGTTATTACTCACCGCACTTATTACACGGTGGTGTGACGTGTGTTTTTGGAATGGATACTCGGGTGGTACTATGACGCAATACGCTTCTTCCCTTCGTAGCCTCGCGGCAGGTTCGGTTCTCTTATTCCTTTTCGCTTCGCCTGTAAAGGCAGAGGAACAAACGATCGCGCCGCCGGGCGTTGATGCGCGAGCCTGGATCTTAATGGATTACGCCAGCGGTAAAGTACTGGCGGAAGGCAACGCCGATGAGAAACTCGACCCTGCCAGTTTGACAAAAATTATGACCAGCTACGTGGTGGGCCAGGCGCTGAAGGCAGGGAAAATCAAGCTGACCGATATGGTGACGGTGGGCAAAGATGCCTGGGCGACGGGGAACCCGGCGCTACGTGGGTCGTCGGTGATGTTTCTGAAGCCAGGCGATCAGGTGTCGGTTGCGGATCTTAATAAAGGCATCATCATTCAGTCAGGTAACGATGCCTGTATCGCGCTTGCCGACTACGTCGCCGGAAGCCAGGAGTCCTTTATCGGCCTGATGAACGCCTATGCGAAACGACTGGGGTTAACCAATACAACCTTCCAGACGGTACACGGTCTTGATGCGCCAGGGCAGTTCAGTACCGCTCGCGATATGGCGTTGCTCGGCAAGGCCTTGATTCACGATGTGCCTGACGAATACGCCATTCATAAAGAAAAAGAATTTACTTTTAATAATATTCGTCAACCGAACCGCAACCGCCTGTTGTGGAGCACCAATCTGCATGTCGACGGCATGAAAACGGGGACAACGGCTGGCGCTGGGTATAACCTTGTCGCCTCCGCCACTCAGGGCGATATGCGCCTGATCTCTGTCGTGCTGGGGGCGAAAACGGACCGTATTCGTTTTAATGAGTCAGAAAAACTGCTGACCTGGGGTTTCCGCTTCTTTGAAACGGTCACGCCGATTAAACCTGACGCGACATTCGTGACGCAACGGGTCTGGTTTGGCGATAAGCGTGAGGTCAATTTGGGGGCGGGCGATGCGGGGTCTGTGACGATTCCGCGTGGGCAGCTTAAAAACCTGAAGGCCAGCTTTACGTTGAACGAACCACAGCTCACGGCGCCGTTGAAGAAAGGGCAGGTTGTCGGCACCATCGATTTCCAGCTTAACGGAAAATCCATTGAGCAACGCCCGTTAATGGTGATGGAAAACGTCGAGGAGGGGGGATTTTTCAGCCGGATGTGGGATTTTGTGCTGATGAAACTCCATCAGTGGTTTGGCAGTTGGTTCTCGTAAAATAACCCCATTGCCGGGTGCGCGTCGCATCCGGCAAACCTGCGGTTAATACATCAGAGTAATTTGTTGCGCTTTAGCGTAGGCCACAAAGGCCTCGTCGGGACGGCGGTCGCTGATAATCGTATCAAAGCGTGATAATTCCCCCATCCGCGCCGGACGTACCTTGCCGAATTTACTGTGATCCACCACCAGTACATGGCGCTGTGCCATTGTCATTGCCCAATGTTTTACCGGCAGCTCTTCCAGATTAAAGCAGGTAGCGCCTTTACTGGTATGAACGCCGGCGGCGGAATAAAACGCGATATCCGGACAAATATTGTTTAACGTTTCATGGAAATCAAGCGGTTTGAAAATGGCGTTGCTGGCGTGAAACTCCCCGCCGCTGAGGATGGCGCGGCAATGGGGTTTGTCCTGCAGCGCCAGAAAGGTATTAAGTGAATAGCACACCGCCGTAAAGGGAAGGTCATTATCAATGGCTTCAATGATCCACGGCGTGGTGGTGCCACAGTCAATAAATACCGTCTGATGCGCTTGTACCAGGCCCGCAGCCAACTGAGCGGCTCGGCGTTTTTCTTCCACCAGACGAGATTTTTGATCGCTTAACAGATAATGGCTGGCGCTGCGGGGCTCCAGTACGATATAGCCGCCCAGCAATACGACAGGCGCGCTTTTATGGTTCAGGTCGCGACGAATGGTCATTTCAGAGACGCCCAACAGGGTCGCGGCTTCTTTAAGATGAAGTTTATCGCTGCGTTTTAAGGCCTGCAGCAATTGACCAATACGCTCGTCGCGTCGCGTTTCCATAGTTCCCCTGGAGAGTTAAATAAGCGCTCCGCACCATACAGAGCGCTTAATATTACTCTTTTTTTCGCTATTTAGTCACGTACCCAGCCTTTTCGAATGGGCAATGCGAAACAGAAACGGTAACAACGTTGCAGCGCCTGGTAGAGCGGCGCGCCGTACCATTGCCAGATCAGCTGTGCGCTCAGGCAGCCAAGCATCGCTACCAGCAGCGCGCCAATCATATCTAACGGCCAGTGTACGCCGAGATAGACGCGCGACCAGGCGATGGTCATGGCTATCGCCATCATCACGATGCCTGACCAGAGGCGGTGCCAGAACAAAAACGCCAGCGCAAAGGTAAAAATCACCGTACCGTGATCGCTGGGGAACGAGTCATCGGCGGCATGATGCAGGAAGTTATAGCCGATATGATCGACAAACGGACGGTCGTGCGGGAAAAGGTGTCCCATTGTCCAGGAGACCGCCAGACTGATAATCAGCGCGATGCCGATTTTAACGATCAGCTGGCGCTGAGCGCAGACCCGATCGCGGGGACCCCACAGCCAGAGTACCACGGCTAAGAGCGGGACAATGTTGATGACATCTTTGGCGATAAAGATAGCGAGCGAAATTGTCCACTGCGCGGAATCAGGCGTGGCGTTAATAAAATAAAACAGCGAGTTGTTAAGGTTTTCCAGCATAACATCCAGGCTCGGAGCAATGAAATCAAAAGGGATAGCCAGCTCATCCCCGTGCAAACTGAGCATAAATGCAGCGTAACAGGGAGGAAAAGCAGTATTGTCTTATTTGGCGGCAACATGAAGAGATTTAAGACAATGGCATAAAATAATGTCGATGATAACGGCGCAAACTTAAATTAACCTTAAAGTACGCAAGCGCTAAGCGGCTTTCTGTAAAAATGTGCGCTATTTCCCTTGCAGCCTCATAATTCGCTATCTCAGTTCCCCGACTTTCATTACACTCTGCGCGGTTTTTATTGGCGAAGAGATGGTATGCAGAATCGTTTACAATCAGGCGGCAGGCTGGGACGTCAGGCGCTACTTTTTCCTCTCTGTCTGGTGCTGTACGAATTTTCTACTTATATTGGCAACGACATGATCCAGCCGGGTATGCTGGCGGTGGTTGAGCAGTATCAGGCGGGCCTGGACTGGGTTCCGACGTCCATGACCGCTTATCTGGCGGGCGGTATGTTCTTACAGTGGCTGCTTGGCCCGTTGTCTGACCGGATTGGCCGTCGTCCCGTGATGCTGGCGGGCGTCGTGTGGTTTATTGTCACCTGCCTGGCGACGTTACTGGCGAAAAACATCGAACAATTTACCTTCCTGCGTTTTTTGCAAGGGATTAGCCTGTGTTTTATCGGCGCTGTAGGGTATGCCGCGATTCAGGAGTCCTTTGAGGAGGCGGTGTGTATAAAAATTACCGCGCTGATGGCGAACGTGGCGTTAATCGCGCCGCTACTGGGACCACTGGTTGGGGCGGCATGGGTGCATGTTCTGCCGTGGGAGGGGATGTTTATTTTATTTGCCGCACTGGCCGCTATCGCCTTTTTCGGGCTACAGCGCGCAATGCCGGAGACCGCCACGCGGCGGGGCGAAACGCTGTCATTTAAGGCGCTGGGCCGGGATTATCGACTGGTGATAAAAAACCGGCGGTTCGTCGCAGGGGCGTTAGCGCTGGGATTTGTCAGCCTGCCGTTGTTGGCCTGGATTGCGCAGTCGCCGATTATCATCATTAGCGGCGAACAGCTCAGCAGCTATGAATATGGTCTGCTGCAGGTGCCCGTTTTTGGCGCGCTCATTGCCGGTAATCTGGTGTTGGCGCGTTTAACCTCCCGACGTACGGTTCGCTCGCTGATCGTGATGGGCGGCTGGCCTATCGTCGCGGGGCTGATCATCGCCGCGGCGGCGACGGTGGTTTCATCCCATGCTTATTTATGGATGACGGCGGGATTAAGCGTATACGCTTTTGGCATTGGGCTGGCGAATGCCGGACTGGTGCGTCTGACGCTCTTCTCCAGCGATATGAGTAAAGGAACGGTCTCGGCGGCGATGGGAATGCTACAAATGCTGATTTTTACCGTTGGCATTGAAGTCAGTAAACACGCCTGGTTAAGCGGCGGCAATGGGCTATTTAGCCTGTTTAATCTGGCAAACGGTATTCTTTGGCTACTGCTGATGCTGGTCTTCTTAAAAGATAAGCGGACGGGGAATTCGCAAACAGTCTGAGAGAGCGGCTACGCCTGATAAGCTTTCTGTTATCAGGCGTAGAGAGGCATCCGCTAGACGTTGAACGGCGGCTCGTTGTTTAATACGCTGTCGATGATATCCAGCACGCCTTCCTGATTGTTCGATCCGGCGCGGTATTTCGCCGCCGCCGCGACCGCTTCGCTGGCGTGCGACATGGCAAAACTAAACCCGGCCTGACGCAGCATCTCAATATCGTTGCCGCCGTCGCCGAATACCACCACTTCACTATCATGAATGCCCCAGCGCTGCTGTAACAGACGCAGGCCGTTGGCTTTATGCACGCCGGGAATTATTAAATCAATACTGCCATAGCCGGTATGAACGGGGACCATGATATCGCCAATGGCGTCGTGCAGCGCCGCCTGTACTTCCGGTATCCGTTCATCGGTAATATTAAGGCCGAATTTGAAAAAAACATCGCTGATATTGTTGAAATTATCCACAAACTCCAGACGATGATAATACATTGCCGCAACGGCTTTTAACGCATCGTCGTACCGTTTCAGCGTGTAGGCGCTGTTTTTTCCACAGGCGATGATCTCCACATCGGCGCGTGTGAGCAGGTGTTCGACAACCGCCTGGAAGTCGGCTTTTGTCAGCTCGCCGTTAAAAATATCCTCGCCTTCGCTGACCACCCAGCCGCCGTTTTCCGCGACAAAAGCGATTTCGTGCGCAATTTCCGGAAAGAAGGAGATTAACTGGTAATACTGGTTGCCGCTGGCCACGACAAAGCGAATGCCTTGCCGCTTCATTTGTTGGTACTGCGCCATAAACCGGTCACGGTTATAGGTTTTTTGATCGCTCAGAAACGTGCCGTCCATGTCGACGGCGATTAATTTGATACTCATGCGTTATGCTCCATCACCGGTTGCGGAGTCGATACAGGTTTGGCGACGGCCTTCGCCACCAGCGCCGCCAGAATAACCAGCGCCAGCACAACCATCATGGCGCTGCGTAATCCATAATGCTCTCCCAGATAGCCCAACAGCGGCGGCCCGACCAAAAACGCCAGATAGCCGGTCGTGGCGACAACGCTCACGCGCGTCGGCGCGTCGGGACCGGTATCGCTGGCGGCGGAAATGGCCAGCGGGAAGCCGAGCGAAGCGCCTAAGCCCCAAAGAATGACCGAGACGCCGGCGACCCAGTCGCTATCGACAAAAATAATCAGGCCAATGCCCAACGCTCCCATCAACGCGCTGGCGCGAACAACCGTCACCCGGCTATAGCGGTCAATAAACCAGCCGCCGGTAAAGCGGCCAACGGTCATACCAAGCGTGAAACCGGCGTAGATCAGAGAGCCGGAGGTTGGGCTAAAACCGTGTCCGTCTACCATCAGTAGCGGTAGCCAGTCATTCGCAGATCCTTCGGCGAATGCCATTGCCAGCACCACCACGCCAATAAGCAAAAGCTGGATGTCCCGATAAAAAGGTAATCCTTTTTCCTGAAGGTGAGAATCTTCCGATGCGTTTTTACCCGTACCGTCAGGGATCGCCCGAATGGCGATGAAAATGGGCGCGATCGCCACGGCAGCCGCGAGGATGATATGGATGTTAGCCGGGACGCTTAATGCGGTTAACGCCATGCCGACACCAGCGCCCGCCAGCGTGCCGAAACTGTAAAAACCATGCATCATCGGCAGAACGGTTTTATTCAGCTCGCGTTCGACCGCCGCGCCTTCGACATTAATCGCCACTTCGGCGGCGCCAAAACTGGCGCCGAAAACGGCTAATCCAAGGGCAAAAATCAGCGGCGAGGCGCACCACAGCGCGATGCTAAGAATAACCATCCCGCCTACTGCGCAGGTCATCGTCGTGCGAATAACCTTCCGGGTGCCAAATCGTTTCACCAGCCAGGCGGAACAAAGAATACCGCTCATTGAACCGATAGAAAGCCCGAATAAGACCGCCCCCATTTCCGCGGTAGAGACGGAAAGAATATCCCGAATAGCAGGCGTTCGGGTTGCCCAGGAGGCCATCAGCAGTCCGGGTAAAAAGAAGAACATAAACAGCGCCCAGGTACGGCGTTTTAAGGCGTTACGTGAGGAGAGGACGGTCATAGCGTCATGCCAGAAAATAGAAGCGAGAGGTAAACATTAGCAAGCTTGTGTACATTTGTACATATCATCGTCATACTTCATTGTGCAGACAGTTTTTACTGTCTGTTTTTTCAGCGTAAGCGGCAGGCTACTATCGCCTGCATCCTGAATGAGATGTGGAACTCATCATGAAAGAAAATGCCGTAAGACGCGCCAATGATCCTAAGCGACGGGAAAAAATAATTCAGGCCACACTGGAAGCGGTAAAGACCTATGGCGTTCATGCTGTGACGCACCGGAAAATCGCCGCTATCGCTCAGGTGCCGCTTGGCTCGATGACCTACTATTTTGCCGGTATGGATGCGTTATTGAGTGAAGCTTTTACACTTTTCACCGAGAACATGTCGCGTCAATACCAGGACTTTTTTGCGCAGGTGACGGATGCGGAGGGGGCGTGCCAGGCGATAACGGAAATGATTTACGGCTCGCAGGTTACGACGCCGGATAATATGGCGTTAATGTATCAGTTATATGCCTATGCCAGCGATAAGCCAGCGTTAAAAATAGTCATGCAAAACTGGATGCAGCGTAGCCAGAATACGCTGGCGCAGTGGTTTGACGCACAGACCGCCCGCGCGCTGGATGCGTTTATCGAGGGGATGACGCTGCATTTTGTAACGGATCGAACGCCGCTGGCGCGTGAAGCGATTTTACAGATGGTAAAGCGAATCGCCGGAGAGTCAATGTCGTGTCACTCTGCGTCAGGCAACAAAAAACCCACCAACCTTGAACCGAAATGGCGGGGTTGATGGGCTCCACAAAATGGGGACATCAAAGAAAAGCAGTGGCAATAGGTATGACTGATGCTTTAACGAAAAGTTCGACCTATTGGCAAAATTTTTTCACTTAAAGGCAAACTTCAGTTTTATCCTAACCCCGGCCAGATGATGACAATAAGCGTCCCCGCCAGCGTTAGCAGAACGTTGGCGATGGCGTAAGTCCCCGCATAACCCAGCGCTGGAATATTACTGCGCGCCGTATCGCTAATGATTTCCATCGCCGGGGCGCAGGTACGCGCGCCCATCATGGCGCCGAACAGCAGCGCCCGGTTCATGCGCAGCACATAAGCGCCAAACAAGAAGCAGATCACCACCGGTACCAGGCTGACGACAAGCCCGGCGATCAGCATTTGTCCGCCGACCGCGCCCAGACCGTTGCTGATACCGCTGCCGGCGCTTAAACCAACGCCTGCCATAAATACCATCAAGCCGAATTCTTTCACCATGTTAAGCGCGCCCTGCGGAATATAACCAAAGGTAGGATGGTTAGCGCGCAGGAAACCGAGCATGATCCCGGCGAACAGCAATCCGGCCGCGTTGCCGATGCCGAAACTAAAATTGCTGAACTGGAAGGTAATCATCCCGATCATTAACCCGATGATAAAAAAAGCGCAGAAGGCGAGCAGATCCGTCACCTGACTATGGATCGAAATAAAACCAATGCGATCGGCGATGGTTTTTACGCGTCTGGCGTCGCCGCTCACCTGTAACACGTCGCCTTTATTCAGCACGACGTTATCGTCGATAGGCATTTCGATCTGGCTGCGGATGACGCGGTTAAGGAAGCAGCCATGATCGGTCAGCTTGAGCTGAGCGAGGCGGCGACCGACCGCATTGTGGTTTTTCACCACAATTTCTTCCGTCACGATGCGCATATCAAGCAGATCGCGATCAAACACTTCCTTACCATTACGAAAGCTGGGATCGAGCCTGGCGTGCGCGTCCGGATAGCCGACCAGCGCAATCTCATCGCCCATTTGCAGCACCGCATCGCCATCCGGGTTCGCCAGAATACCGTTACGACGAATACGTTCGATATAGCAGCCTGTCTGGCGGTAAATACCCAGCTCGCGCAGGTTTTTGCCGTCAGTCCAGGCCACCAGTTCCGGACCAACCCGATAGGCGCGGATAACCGGCAAATAAACCTTGCGATTAGCATCGGTATCCAGACCGCGCTCGCGAGCAATTTGCTGGGCGCTGGTTTGCAAATCCTGATGCTGTAGTTTAGGCAAGTAGCGCGCGCCCACGATCAGACTGACCAAGCCAATCAGATAGGTCAGGGCATAGCCCAGGCTCAGATTATCAAGAGCGGAGGAGAGTTGCGTGCTGGCGATGCCGGAATGTCGCAGGGTATCGCCTGCGCCAACCAGCACGGGCGTGGAGGTCATTGAGCCAGCCAGCATACCGGCCGTCAGGCCGATATCCCAGCCGAATAGCTTACCAAGGCCTAAGGCGATTAGCAGAGCGCTACCGACCATGACCAGGGCAAGCATCAGATAATTTTTACCGTCGCGAAAAAAAATCGAAAAAAAGTTGGGGCCAGCCTCGACGCCGACACAAAAAATAAACAGCATAAATCCCAGATTTAGCGCGTCGGTGTTAATACTGAAGTGTTGCTGCCCTAATAATAGAGAGACCACTAAAACGCCAATGGAATTACCAAGTTGGACTGAACCCAGACGTAACTTGCCAAGACACAGGCCAAGAGCCAGGACCACAAATAATAACAGGATGTAATTCCCATTTAACAAATCTGCGACGTTTATATTCACGGAGACTAACTTCTTGTTTACGAGTAAGCTGTTGAAAGAAATGGTAATTTACGCTACTGTTTTTATCATGAATTAAGGGTGCAATCGTATTGCATACAGCATCCAAATAAAAACAACACAACAATATATCCTGCTAGTTTAATCTTATTGCGTACTAACGGCTATAAGAATCGTGCAGGTGTGTTTTTGGCATGGAATGCCACATGACTTTATCTGACTGGATGCCTCACGGCGGAAAGCGTGTTCGATAGAGAGTGTCAGGAGGAACGATTGAAACATAAACACGGGTGGGCAAGCGTTGTCTGCTGCTTTGTACTCTTTATTGTGGTGTGTCTTTCATTAACTATGCATGTACAAGGCGCTTTTCGCGCGGCAGGGCATCCTGAGATTGGACTGTTATTTTTTACGTTGCCTGGTGCGGTGGCCAGTTTTTGTTCTCACCGGCGCGAGGTGATCCGACCGCTGATCGGGGCGATGCTGGCGGCGCCGTTTTGCCTGGTGTTAATGCGCGTGGTATTTATGCCTACCCGATCGTTTTGGCAAGAACTGGCGTGGTTATTTAGCGCCGTATTCTGGTGTGCGTTAGGCGCGCTCTGTTATTTGTTTATTAGCAGCCTGTTTAGCCACCGGCGAAAAAAACGCCGATAGCGCCCTCCGTCAGAGGGCGTTGCCAGAGCAATCAGGCGAAAAGATTCAGATTTTCTTTTGCCCATGCTTCAAAATCCGTACAGCCGCCGATATGTTTTTGATCGACAAAAATCTGCGGTACGGTTTCTACAGGTTTACCTACGGTTTTTTCCAAATCCGCTTTAGTAATGCCTTCAGCATGGATATCAATATAGCGGTAGTTGAAATCGTCGCGTTCTTTGCTCAGTTTTTCCGCCAACTCTTTTGCACGCACGCAATAAGGGCACCCTGGGCGGCCAAAAATAACAGTAAACATATCTCTCCTCGAACATAAAGCCAGACGGCGAACAGGTGTTATCATGCCGCGATTTACGGCAGATGAAAAGCAGGTTACGCCTGTTCCTTTGATAACCCAGGGCTATATCTGTTAAGCACGCCGGACCAGAACGTTCTACACTGTGCGTCAGTTAACCGGGAGGCTTGATATGCGCACGATTGGCGTGTTACCCAAAAGCATACTGATACTGGAATGCCTCGGTATGATTTTGCTGGCGCTTGCTCTGCTATCGCTTAATCATTACCTTACGCTGCCCGCGCCGTTCAATACGCCGCTGGCTGGCGTATTGATGGTTTTCCTCGGCGTCGTGTTGATCCTCCCCGCCGCGGTGGCGATGATGTGGCGTATTGCGCAGTTACTGGCGCCGCAGTTGATGAAACGTCCACCCGACATTTCTTCCCGTTCAGATAGAGAAAAGCATAATGAGTCCGACCATTGAACTTCTTTGTGGCCATCCTTCTATTCGCCATTTCACCGATGAACCCGTGACTGACGCGCAGCGAGAGGCCATTATTGCCGCCGCGCGCAGCACGTCCAGTTCCAGTTTTTTACAGTGCAGCTCTATTATCCGTATTACCGATCGGGCGCTGCGCGAGGCGTTAGTGCCCCTGACGGGCGGGCAAAAGCATGTGGCGCAGGCCGCTGAGTTCTGGGTATTTTGCGCCGATTTTAATCGTCATTTGCAGATCTGTCCTGACGCGCAGTTGGGGCTTGCCGAACAACTGCTGCTCGGTGTCGTCGATACGGCGATGATGGGGCAAAATGCGCTGACGGCGGCGGAATCACTGGGGTTAGGCGGCGTATATATCGGCGGCATCCGTAACAATATTGAATCTGTTACAGAACTGTTAAAATTGCCGAAGCATGTATTGCCGCTCTTTGGCCTGTGTTTGGGATGGCCTGCGGATAATCCGGATCTAAAACCGCGCCTGCCTGCCGAGCTTGTGGTTCATGAGAACCAGTATCAACCGCTTGATGAAAAGCTGCTGGCGCGCTATGACGAGCAGTTGGCTGAGTATTATCTGACCCGCGGCAGTAATACGCGACGCGATACCTGGAGCGATCATATCCGTCGCACCCTGATTAAAGAAAATCGCCCATTTATCCTTGAATATTTGCATAAACAGGGCTGGGCGACGCGCTAAAACCTGCGGGCCAGTGTATGATACGCGGGCTTTTCAGGGTTTTCAGCGAGGTGCAGGGTGAAAATTGCCATATTGTCCAGGGATGGAACGCTCTATTCTTGCAAACGTCTGCGCGAAGCGGCGATGCGGCGCGGCCATCTGGTCGAGATACTCGATCCTCTTTCCTGCTATATGAATATTAATCCGGCAGCGTCGTCGATCCATTACAAGGGGCGTCGTCTGCCCCATTTTGACGCCGTTATTCCCCGTATTGGTTCGGCCATTACCTTTTATGGTACCGCTGCGCTACGTCAGTTTGAGCTATTGGGTAGCTATCCGCTGAATGAATCCGTCGCCATTACCCGCGCGCGCGATAAGCTGCGATCGCTACAACTTCTGGCGCGCCAGGGGATCGATCTTCCCATTACCGGGATCGCCCATTCGCCGGATGATACCAGCGATCTTATTAAGATGGTTGGCGGGGCGCCGCTGGTCGTGAAGCTGGTAGAAGGCACGCAAGGGATCGGCGTGGTATTGGCGGAGACGCGTCAGGCTGCTGAAAGCGTTATTGATGCGTTTCGGGGGCTGAATGCCCATATCCTGGTTCAGGAATACATTGCCGAAGCTAAAGGATGCGATATTCGTTGTCTGGTCGTCGGCAATGAGGTTGTGGCGGCGATTGAGCGGTGCGCGAAAGCCGGTGATTTTCGCTCCAATCTTCATCGTGGAGGGGTGGCCAGCATCGCGACGATCACGCCCCGTGAACGGGATATCGCCATCAAAGCCGCACAGACGCTGGGGCTGGATGTGGCGGGTGTCGATATTTTACGCGCCGCGCGCGGGCCGCTGGTGATGGAGGTGAATGCCTCGCCGGGACTGGAAGGTATCGAAAAGACTACGGGCGTGGATATCGCGGGGCGAATGATTCAGTGGATAGAACGTCACGCTACGCCTGAATTTTGCCTTAAAATCGGCGGCTAATCGCAATCGTGGATTCCGCCGTAGTACGAAGCACGCTTTTTGCGTAAGCTGTGCCGGTAATTTTTTCATCGTCATCGTAAGAGGTAGCACATTATTATGATATCACTGGTCGTTCCCACTCTGGATACGTTGCGTCAATGGCTCGACGACCTGGGCATGAATTTCTTCGAATGTGATACCTGCCAGGCGCTGCATTTGCCGCATATGCAGAATTTTGACGGCGTCTACGATGCTAAAATCGATTTGGTGGACAACACCGTTCTTTTTTCCGCGATGGCGGAGGTCAGGCCTTCCGCGTTGCTGCCGCTGGCGGCCGATCTCTCTGCTATCAACGCCAGTTCGTTGACGGTAAAAGCCTTTCTCGATATGCAGGATGATAATCTGCCAAAACTGGTTGTGTGCCAGTCTTTATCCGTTATGCAAGGCGTCACCTACGAACAGTTCGAATGGTTTGTTCGCCAAAGTGAAGAGCAGATTTCTATGGTGATCCTTGAGGCCGGGGCGCATCAGCTTCTGTTTAACGCGGAAGAAGACGCGCAAAAAACCAGCGCAGTTGACCATTTTCTTCACTAATCCCTTCCGATAATCAGGCAGTCGCTGCCAGCGCGGCTGCTGTTTACACTTTTTTATGCTGCTATTAACCTTTATTTAAAGAATTATTCACCTCCTTTCTGACCATTTCGCTTTATCACATAGACAAAACCTGCATAAAAAATTGATAAAAGGCGTTTTTTAATCTGGGCTATAGCCTCAAACCTTAGCTAAAGTTATTCTTGCGAAGCTTCTATAGCGAGCTTGATGGCAGGGAGGGCGACCTCTCTTCTTCATTTGTATCAAATGAAAAGGTATGCACATTTCAGGCATGTTTTAAACCACGCCTAATGGGTTCATTTGTTAACGGATTTCAGAAGGAAAGCGATGATGACCGCCTTAAAGAAAAAATGGCTATCGGGTCTGGTTGCGGGTGCTCTGATGGTCGTCTCTGTCGGCACGCTCGCTGCCGAACAAAAAACGCTGCACATTTATAACTGGTCAGATTATATCGCGCCGGACACGGTGGCGAACTTTGAAAAAGAGACCGGGATTAACGTTATCTATGATGTCTTTGACTCTAACGAAGTGCTGGAAGGCAAGTTAATGGCAGGCAGCACCGGGTTCGATCTGGTGGTGCCATCGGCCAGTTTTCTTGAGCGCCAGCTCACCGCGGGCGTTTTTCAGCCGCTGGATAAAAGCAAACTTCCCGGCTGGAAAAACCTCGATCCTGAACTGCTGAAACTGGTAGCGAAGCACGATCCTGACAACAAATACGCCATGCCCTATATGTGGGCCACGACGGGCATTGGCTATAACGTTGATAAAGTGAAAGCGGTGCTGGGGGATGATGCGCCAGTGAATAGCTGGGATTTAGTCCTCAAGCCGGAAAATCTGGAGAAGCTAAAAAGCTGCGGTGTCTCTTTCCTTGATGCGCCTGAAGAAATTTTTGCCACCGTGCTGAACTATCTGGGTAAAGATCCGAATAGCAGCAAAGCGGATGATTACACCGGTCCGGCAACCGATCTATTGTTGAAGCTACGGCCAAACATTCGCTATTTCCACTCCTCGCAATACATTAACGATCTGGCTAATGGCGATACCTGTGTGGCCATCGGCTGGGCGGGCGATGTCTGGCAGGCCGCTAACCGGGCGAAAGAGGCGAAAAATGGCGTCAATATCTCTTTCTCGATCCCCAAAGAGGGGGCAATGGCGTTTTTTGATGTGTTTGCCATGCCGGCTGACGCCAAAAATAAAGACGAGGCCTACCAGTTCCTTAATTATCTGCTGCGCCCTGATGTGATTGCCCATATTTCCGATCACGTTTTCTACGCCAATGCGAATAAAGAGGCGACGGCGCTGGTCAGCCAGCAGGTGCGCGATAACCCGGGAATTTATCCGCCGGCGGATGTGCGGGCCAAGTTGTTTACCCTGAAAGTGCAGGAGCCGAAGATTGATCGCGTCCGCACCCGCGCATGGACGAAGGTGAAAAGCGGTAAGTAATTTATTAACGGTATGGCCTGATAAGCGTGCGCTATCGGGCATTCCACCGTTTGTATCGTTTGATTGTGTTATGCCGGAGAGCGCCTTATGAATGATGTCCCCCACCGCCCGCAGGTGAAAACCCGTAAAGCGCTGACGCCGCTTCTGGAAATTCGCAACCTGACGAAGTCATTCGACGGGCAACATGCTGTCGATGATGTCAGTCTGACTATCTATAAAGGCGAGATTTTTGCCCTGCTGGGCGCGTCAGGTTGTGGAAAATCGACTCTGCTACGGATGCTGGCAGGTTTTGAACCGCCGAGCAGCGGGCAAATTATGCTCGACGGCGTCGATCTGGCGCATGTTCCGCCGTATCAGCGTCCGATTAATATGATGTTTCAGTCCTATGCGTTGTTTCCGCATATGACGGTAGAGCAGAACATCGCTTTTGGTCTGAAGCAGGACAAACTGCCGAAGGCGGAGATTACCAGCCGCGTCAATGAGATGCTGGGTCTGGTGCACATGCAGGAGTTTGCAAAACGTAAGCCGCATCAGCTTTCCGGCGGTCAGCGCCAGCGCGTGGCCCTGGCGCGCAGCCTGGCGAAACGTCCTAAGCTGCTCTTGTTGGATGAACCGATGGGCGCGCTGGATAAAAAATTACGCGACCGGATGCAGCTTGAAGTGGTGGATATCCTTGAGCGCGTCGGCGTGACCTGCGTCATGGTGACGCACGATCAGGAAGAAGCGATGACGATGGCGGGGCGCATTGCCATCATGAACCGTGGAAAATTTGTGCAAATTGGCGAACCGGAGGAGATTTACGAGCATCCGACGACCCGCTATAGCGCCGAATTTATCGGATCGGTAAATGTTTTTGAGGGCTTACTGAAAGCGCGTGAGGAGGACGGTCTGGTCATTGACGCGCCCGGTTTGGTTCATCCGTTAAAAGTCGATGCAGATGCCTCTGTCGTTGATAATGTGCCGGTATATGTGGCGCTACGTCCGGAAAAAATCATGCTGTGTGAGTCGCCGCCTGCCGATGGCTATAATTTCGCCGTCGGCGAAGTGGCGCATATTGCGTATCTCGGCGATCTGTCTATTTATCATGTGCGGCTAAAAAGCGGGCAGATGATCAGCGCTCAACTGCAGAATGCGCACCGTTACCGGAAAGGGTTACCGACCTGGGGCGATGAAGTGCGTTTGTGCTGGGAAGCGGATAGCTGCGTGGTCCTGACGGTATAAGGGGGAAACATGAGCACACTTGAACCTCCGGCACGCATCAGTAAACCTGGCGGCGCGGCGCTATGGTTGGCGCGAATGCAAATGAAACATGGGCGTAAGCTGGTTATTGCTTTGCCCTATATTTGGCTCATTCTGCTGTTTTTACTGCCGTTTCTTATCGTCTTTAAGATAAGCCTGGCGGAAATGGCGCGGGCGATCCCGCCGTATACCGATCTGCTGGAATGGGCTGACGGTCAGTTGTCGATTACGCTCAACCTCGGCAATTTTTTGCAACTGACCGACGATCCGCTCTATTTCGAAGCCTATCTGCAATCGTTACAAATTGCCGGTATTTCCACAATCTGCTGCCTGCTGTTGGGCTACCCGCTGGCGTGGGCGGTGGCGCACAGCAAGCCCTCCACGCGCAATATCCTGCTGCTGTTGGTGATTCTGCCCTCGTGGACGTCTTTTTTAATACGCGTCTATGCCTGGATGGGCATTTTGAAAAACAACGGTGTGCTGAACAATGTGTTGCTGTGGCTAGGGGTTATCGATCAGCCGCTGACGATCCTGCACACTAACCTGGCCGTCTATATCGGCATTGTTTATGCTTATCTGCCGTTTATGGTACTGCCCATTTATACCGCATTGACGCGCATTGATTATTCGCTGGTGGAAGCGTCGCTGGATCTCGGCGCCCGACCGCTGAAAACATTTTTTAGCATCATTGTCCCGCTCACCAAAGGCGGAATCATCGCCGGCTCGATGCTGGTTTTTATCCCGGCGGTGGGCGAGTTCGTGATCCCGGAACTGCTTGGCGGGCCGGACAGTATCATGATTGGTCGCGTCCTGTGGCAGGAGTTTTTCAATAACCGCGACTGGCCGGTTGCTTCTGCGGTCGCCATTATTATGTTGCTGCTGCTGATAGTACCGATCATGTGGTTCCATAAACATCAGCAAAAAAGTGTGGGGGAGCACGGATGAATAACTTACCGGTCGTTCGCTCGCCCTGGCGCATTCTGATTCTGGTGCTGGGGTTTACTTTTCTCTATGCGCCGATGTTAATGTTGGTGATTTACTCGTTTAACAGTTCGAAGCTGGTGACGGTGTGGGCGGGATGGTCGACGCGCTGGTATGGCGAGCTCTTTCGGGATACCGCCATGATGAGCGCAGTGGGACTAAGCCTGACAATTGCCGCCTGCGCGGCGACGATGGCGGTGGTGCTCGGTACTATCGCCGCGGTGGTGATGGTGCGATTTGGACGATTTCGCGGCGCAAACGGCTTTGCGTTTATGATCACCGCGCCGCTGGTGATGCCGGATGTGATTACCGGGCTGTCGCTGCTGCTGCTGTTTGTCGCGCTCGGTCATGCTATCGACTGGCCCTCCGATCGCGGGATGCTGACCATCTGGTTGGCGCACGTCACGTTCTGTACCGCCTACGTGGCAGTGGTGATCGCTTCGCGATTACGCGAACTGGATCGTTCGATTGAAGAGGCGGCGATGGATCTTGGCGCGCCGCCGTTGAAAGTCTTTTTTGTCATTACGTTACCGATGATCATGCCAGCAGTGATCTCGGGCTGGCTGTTGGCCTTTACGCTCTCTCTTGACGATCTGGTGATTGCCAGCTTTGTTTCCGGTCCCGGCGCCACCACGCTACCGATGCTGGTTTTCTCCAGCGTGCGCATGGGTGTGAACCCGGAAATCAACGCGCTGGCGACGTTAATCCTCGGCGTGGTAGGAATCATCGGATTTATTGCCTGGTACCTGATGGCGCGAGCGGAAAAACAGCGGATTCGCGATATCCAGCGTGCAAGACGCGGCTGAAGCCACTAAAATCTTCCACTATGGCAATGCGTTGCCGCGCGAGTCGCGGCATCATTTTCAGGGAAGACATTCATTGGGATTTATAAAGCAATCAACCTCATCACATGCCCGTTTAAATGTGCCTACGCTGGTGCAGGTTGCGGCTATGGCGATTATTTTGATTCGCGGTCTCGATGTGCTGATGATTATGAATACCCTCGGCATACGCGGGATGGGCGAGTTTATTCATCGCAGCGTGCAGACGTGGAGCTTAACCCTGGTCTTTCTGGCCAGCTTAGTGCTGGTCTTTATTGAAATTTATTGTGCGTTTTCGCTGGTGAAAGGCCGTAGCTGGGCGCGCTGGGTGTACCTGGCGACACAAATTATTGTAAGTGGGTATCTGTGGGCGGCGTCGTTAGGCTACGGGTATCCGGAGTTGTTTAGCATCGCGGGAGAATCGAAGCGTGATATCCTGCATTCCCTGGTCATGCAAAAACTCCCCGATCTTTTAATTCTGTTTCTGCTGTTTATTCCCGCTCCCAGCCGTCGGTTCTTCCGGCTGCAATAATGTGTATAATCGTCGCCCCGGATAATATGAAGGTTTTTTGGTATGCAGTGCGCACTCTATGACGCGGGTCGCTGCCGTTCCTGTCAATGGATTACGCAGTCGGTTAACGAACAACTTTCCGCAAAAACAGCCGATTTACATCGTTTGCTGGCCGGGCTGCCTGTTGAACAGTGGTGCGCGCCGATTAGCGGCCCGGAACAGCATTTCCGCAACAAAGCGAAAATGGTCGTGAGCGGTAGTGTAGAAAAACCGCTCTTCGGGATGCTGCATCGCGACGGTACGCCGGTCGATCTTTGCGGCTGCCCGCTGTATCCCGCCTCCTTTGCCCCCGTATTCAGCGCGCTAAAACCTTTTATTGCCCGGGCCGGACTCACGCCTTATAACGTGGCGCGAAAACGTGGCGAACTGAAATACCTGTTGCTGACGGAAAGTCAGTTCGATGGCGGTATGATGCTACGCTTCGTGTTGCGTTCAGAAACCAAACTTACGCAACTGCGCGCGGCGTTACCGTGGCTGCGTGCGCAACTGCCGCAGCTCAGAGTGATCACCGCAAATATCCAGCCGGTACATATGGCGATTATGGAAGGGGAGACGGAAATCTACCTGACGGATCAGCAGGCGCTGGCGGAACGTTTTAACGATGTGCCGCTGTGGATTCGTCCGCAAAGTTTCTTTCAGACCAACCCTACGGTCGCCAGCCGATTATATGCGACGGCGCGCGACTGGGTAGGGCAACTGCCGGTACGCCATATGTGGGATCTTTTTTGCGGAGTGGGCGGATTCGGCCTGCACTGCGCGACGCCGCAGATGCAATTAACCGGTATTGAGATCGCGCCGGAGGCGATTGCCTGCGCGAAGCAATCCGCTGCCGAGCTGGGATTGACCCGCCTTCATTTCCAGGCGCTGGATTCCACCCAATTCGCCACCGCACAAGGCGAAACGCCCGATCTGGTGTTGGTGAATCCTCCCCGCCGCGGCATTGGCAAGCCGTTGTGCGATTACCTTGCACAAATGGCGCCGCGTTTTATCATTTATTCGAGCTGTAACGCGCAGACGATGGCGCAGGATATTCGCCATCTGCCGAACTACCGTATTCAACGTGTTCAGCTTTTCGATATGTTCCCGCATACCGCGCATTATGAAGTGTTAACACTGCTTTGCAGGCTGTAGCGCCAAAAGCCAGACATACAAAATATCTATATTAACTATCTAATTATCCATAAATAATAATAACCATGATCGATCGATAAAAAACTCCGATCGATCATGGTTATATACTACTCTATTTTTGCAAATCAAATCACAAATAATCACTTTAAATCTTTTAATGACTAATTTTGATTATTACAGTGCGTGTAAGGCAAAATTAGACAAGGTGGTTTATCGGGTAACTTTCAATAGCATCAGCGAAGCAATACGTAACGTCAGTAAAGGGGTCAATCATGACAACGAATAGGCACGCTTATGGAGGGCGTTCAGACGATGTTTGCCAAATTTATAGATGTTATTCAAACGTTTTTAACTGAACCGGCAATATTAATTGGGATATTAGTCGGTGTTGGCTATGCGCTGGATAAAAAGACGCCTATAAAAATTATCACCGGTATGATCAGCGCGATGGTCGGTTTGATGATGGTGTTATTTGGCGGCTTTCAATTTTCAGCCACTTTTAAACCGGTTGCAGAGGCAGTCAGCAAGGCTTATGGCGTGCATGGATACTTAATGGATTCATATGCCATGAAAGCCGCGACGCAAATAGCGCTGGGCGATAATTTCGGCTATGTAGGATACGTTTTTGTATTGGCGTTTTTTACTAACCTGTTATTAGTTTTATTTGGCCGTTATACCGGCGCAAAAGGTATATTTCTTACCGGTAATACCGGGGTCTCTCATTCACAGGCAGTACTGTGGTTAATCGTCTTCTGGCTGGGGTTCGGTTGGGTACAATCCATTGTAATTGCCGGGGTATTGACCGGGGTCTTTTGGGCGTTTTCAACTACACTTATTGTTAAACCCATCGCCAAAGTGACCAATAACGCCGGTTTTACCATTGCGCATAACCAGATGCTGGGACTGTGGTTTTTCTCGAAATTCGCGCATAAATTCGGCGATCCGGAAAAGCATGACGCCGAAAACCTGAAACTTCCCGGTTGGTTAGCCATTTTTAACCACAACGTGACGGCAATCGCCATTGTGATGACGCTCTTCGTTGGCGGTTTTCTATTGGCGACAGGGATCGATAACGTACAGTTAATGGCGAAAGGCAAACCCTGGTATATCTATATCATCAATCTGGGCCTGCAATTCTCTATGTATATGGTCATCTTGCTGCAGGGCGTGCGGATGATGGTTGGTGAAATTAACGGTTCGTTTAAAGGATGGCAGGATCGCTTTATTCCTAACGCCATACCGGCTGTGGATGTTGCTGCTTTATTACCTTTTTCGCCTAACGCGGCCACGCTGGGATTCGTCTTTTGTACTTTCGGCACGATTTTTTCCATGGGCATTCTGCTGCTCATCCATAGCCCTATTATGGTACTGCCTGGTTTTGTTCCGCTCTTCTTTTCCGGCGGTCCCATCGGCGTATTAGCCAACCGAATGGGGGGATATCGTTCCGTTATTATTTGTACTTTCCTGTTAGGGATTATTCAGACTTTCGGTACGGTATGGGCCATTCCTTTAACCGGGCTGGCAAAAGAAGGTGTGGGCTGGACGGGAATATTTGACTGGGCGACTCTGTGGCCTGCAATTTGTGAATTACTGAAATTTATTGCTTCAACGTTCCATCTTGGTCCTTATTCCATTTAATTGATTCGGTTTATATAAAGGATTTTATTATGAAAGATTCTGTAAATATTTTATTCGTATGCGGTTATGGTGTAGGCAGTAGCGTAATGTTACAGACTGTTGTTAAAAAAGCGTTAGCAAAATATGACTTCTCTTTTGATATGGAGCATACGGCAGCGGGAGAGGTCGGTGGATTTACCGACTGGGCAGATATTTATGCGATTTCGAAAAAATTGCTTGATGTTGTTAGCCTCGATCCTAAACACGGACAATATCTCATTCCCATTGAAAATATCATGGATGGCGAATCAATAGGTAAACAGATTTACGATGTGGTAGAGAAAAATTTTCCGCACCTGCTCAACAAATGAGGGTGAGTCATGAAAGCGATTATTCTGCTGTTTGACAGTCTGAATAAAAACTATTTGCCGCCCTATGGCGATTTGCTAACGAAAGCGCCTAACTTTCAACGCCTGGCGGCACATGCCGCCACCTTTGACAATAGTTATGTCGGCAGTATGCCCTGTATGCCAGCCCGTCGGGAACTGCACACCGGGCGCTATAATTTCCTGCATCGTGAGTGGGGGCCGCTGGAACCCTTTGATGATTCCATGCCGGAATTATTGAAAAAAGCGGGGATCTACACCCATCTTATCAGCGATCATCTGCATTACTGGGAAGACGGCGGCGGTAACTACCATAACCGCTATAGCTCCTGGGACGTAGTACGCGGTCAGGAGGGCGATCACTGGAAGGCGAGCGTTGGCGAGCCGCCCATTCCGGAAGTACTGCGCGTTCCACAAAAACAAACCGGAGGCGGCGTTTCCGGGCTATGGCGTCATGACTGGGCGAACCGCGAATACATCCAGCAGGAAGCCGATTTTCCCCAGACGAAAGTTTTTGACGCCGGGTGCGATTTTATCCATAAAAATCATGCCGAAGATAACTGGTTATTGCAGGTTGAGACGTTCGATCCGCATGAGCCGTTTTATACCACCGAGGAATATTTATCGCTCTATGACGATGAGTGGCAAGGCCCGCATTATGACTGGCCGCGCGGCAAAGTCAGTGAAAGCGAGGAGGCGATAGCGCATATTCGCTGTCGTTATCGGGCCCTGGTTTCCATGTGCGACCGCAATCTGGGACGTATCCTTGATCTGATGGATGAACACGATCTCTGGCGCGATACGATGCTGATTGTCGGTACCGATCACGGCTTCTTGCTGGGGGAGCACGGTTGGTGGGCTAAAAATCAAATGCCCTATTATAACGAGGTGGCGAATAACCCGCTGTTTATCTGGGACCCGCGCAGCGCGGTATGCGGAGCGCGACGGCAGTCGCTGGTGCAGATGATTGACTGGGCGCCAACGCTACTGGATTATTTTCAGCAACCTATTCCCGCAGATATGCAGGGCCAACCGCTGGCGAAAGTCATTGCCAGTGATGAACCCGTCAGGGAAGGCGCGCTGTTTGGCGTGTTTAGCGGACATGTTAATGTTACCGACGGACGCTATGTTTATATGCGGGCCGCGCAGCCGGGGCGTGAGCATGACATTGCGAACTACACGTTAATGCCGATCAAGATGAATGCGCGTTATGACGTGGATGAACTGGGAAAATTATCTCTGGCGCCTCCGTTTAAATTCACTAAAGGGCTTCAGGTATTACGTATTCCGGCCAGGGAAAAATATAAAGGTGTGAATAGCTTTGGTCATCTCTTGTTTGATCTCAGAGACGATCCGCAGCAGCAACATCCTATTCATGATGAGGCCATCGAAGCAAGGATGATCAACTTACTTATCCGTTTGATGAAAGAAAATGATGCTCCGGCGGAGCAGTATCGCCGTCTGGGTCTGGATGTTATCTAAAACGTAACAATGTTGTAAGCCGGGTACGCGTCAGCGTCACCCGGCAAGTATTAGTCCGAATCGCCTGTTGATGCAGGCGTTTGAGACTGATGACAAACTGTAGAATGCTCAATGGCGCTGCGCTTATCAGGCCAGGATAGTTTCCGATGGCGGCCCGTGGGCTGAATAAGGTATTTATACTGCCATTTCGCAACACGGTGGGCTAATCACATATGTCTTACTGCGGGAACCACTGATCGCTGATTTTCTGATAAGTGCCGTCCGCTTTAATGGCGGCCAGCGCATTATTCAGTTTTTCCAGCAACGCCTTATTGTCCGGGCGCACCGCGATGCCAAGTCCGGTACCGAAGTATTGCGGATCGGTCACTTTCTCTGTTGCCGGACCCAGTTGCGGATTCGTTTTCAGCCACTCATTGACCACTGCGGTATCGCCAAAGACGCCGTCAATACGGCCATTTTTCAGGTCGATAATCGCATTCTGGTAGCTGTCGTAGGCCACGGTTTTGACCTCCGGATGTTTATCCTGGAGATATTTTTGATGCGTGGTGCCATTTTCCATACCGATACGCTTACCTTTTAGATCGGTAAAGGTTTTATAGGTGTCTTTTTTGGCAATCACCAGCGCGGAGTTCGCATAATAGGGATTGCTAAAGGCGACCTGCTTACTGCGCTCCGGGGTAATGTCCATTCCGGAAATGACGGCATCATATTTTCTGAATTTCAGCGCCGGGATAAGACTATCGAAAGCATGATTGGTAAAAGTACATTCTGCCTGCATTTGCTTGCATAATGCGGTTGCCAGATCGATATCGAAGCCCACAATTTTATTACTCGCATCCAGGGATTCAAACGGGGGATAGGTGGCGGAAACCCCGAAATTGATTTTTTCAGCGGCGATGCTGCCAGTGGCGAAAGAGGCGAGTAATGCAGCCAGAACTAACTTTTTCATGATGTCACTCCCGTAATCTTATGATTATGCGCCGTGTCTGCGGCATAGATTTACAATGCCATCAATTGAATTTGTATGCAATAAAAATGATTAAATATTTTAAAATGGATAAAAAAGACGGACAGGTTAACCACTTGTCCGTCGGATTTATTCAATATTATGCATCGTAGGTTTGATAAGCGCAGCGCCATCTGACCATTGTCGAACGGCGGCGAGAATGCCTTATCCTGCCTGGTTAATTGCGTCGCTCAAACGCCAGAGCTTTACGCTCAATCAAACGCATCATCAGCGTCAATAGACCGTTGACGACCAGGTAAATTACGCCTGCCGCGCCAAATACCACCACATCGTAGGTACGACCATAGAGCAACTGACTGTACCCCATGACTTCCATCAAGGTGATGGTATAGGCCAGCGAGGTACTTTTGAAGACCAGTACCACCTCATTAGAATAGGAGGAGAGGGCGCGTTTAAACGCATAGGGCAACAAAATCGCTAGCGTATCTTTCTTACTCATCCCCAGCGCGCCGCAGGACTGCCACTGACCTTCCGGAATCGCGCGAATCGCGCCATAAAATAGCTGCGTGGTATAAGCGGCGCTGTTTAGCGACAACGCGATCAGAGCGCACAGCCACGGTTCAGACAGTAGATGCCAGAGTAGCGGATACTCTTGCAGTGTCGGGAATTGACCGGGTCCGTAGTAGATCAGGAAAATTTGCACCAACAACGGCGTACCGGTAAACAACGTGATATAGCCGCGCACCAGCCACACCACGAACGGCGTTTTTAGTGTCAGGATAATGGTAAAAACTAACGCCAGCACCAAAGCGACGGCAATAGAAGCCACGGTCAGCGTCAGGCTGGTGTGTAGCCCTTTTAGCAGTTCAGGTAAGTACTCAAGCATTAGTCTGGCCTCCGCTCAAAACGTGTTGCGCGCAGGTCTATGCGTTTGAGAATGTACTGACTGATCAGCGTAATGACCAGGTAAATAGCCGCCGCAATAATGTACCAGTTAAACGGTTCCTGGGTGCGTGTGGCAATACTTTTGGTCTGCAACATCAGATCGTTAACGCTGATAAGGCTGACCAGAGCCGTATCTTTTAGCAACACCAGCCACTGATTACCCAGCCCTGGCAGGGCGTGACGCCACATCTGCGGCATCACCAGACGGAAAAAAATCGCCGTCTTTGATAATCCCAGTGCCTGACCCGACTCCCACTGACCAGACGGAACGGCTTTCAGCGCGCCGCGTAGCGTCTGCGACGCATAGGCCGCATACAGCAGGGACAACGCAATCACGCCGCACAGGAACGGACTGACGTCAAAGTTCTCAATCTCCATTTGCACCGGGATCTGCGTAAAGCCGAGATGGAGGGTAAACCCGTCAGACAGCGTAAGCAGGAGTTGCGAGGAGCCGAAATAGATAAACAGCACCACCAGAATTTCCGGCAGGCCGCGCAAAATAGTGACCAGCGCGGAGCCTATCCAGGCAATCGGGCGCCATTTTACGGACTCCCAGACGGCAAAGAACATGGCTAACGCGAGGCCAATGATCAGCGCGCAGACGGCAAGGCCGACGGTCATCCCGGCGGCGCTTGCTAAAGGAAAAAATTCGTTCATCAAAGATTACTTCTGGAACCATTTGTTATAGATGGTCTCGTAAGTCCCATCTTTCTTCACTTTTTCCAGCGCAGTATTGAATTTCTGCTGCAGCTCGGTGTTGCCCTGGCGTACCGCGATACCCAGGCCGGTGCCGAAATAATCTTTATCGGTGACTTTATCGCCGACCGGCACCAGCTTAGGATTGGCTTTCAGCCATTCGGTCACGACCGCCGTGTCGCCGAAAACAGCGTCGATACGGCCATTTTGTAGATCCAGCTTCGCGTTCTGATAGCTGTCATACGGTACGGTGGTGATTTCCGGATGCTTATCCATGATGAATTTCTGGTGCGTCGTACCGTTCTGTACGCCGACTTTCTTACCTTTCAGTTGATCGACGCTGGTGTATTTGCCCTGCTGACCCACGAACAGCGCGGAGTTGTCGTAATATGGCGTGGTAAACAGCACCTGCTTTTCACGTTCCGGCGTGATATCCATTCCCGCCATTACAGCGTCGAAGCGGCGGAATTTCAGGCTGGGGATCAGGCTGTCGAACGCCTGATTGGTAAAGGTACAGGAGGCGTCGATCTCTTTACATAGCGCGTTGGCCAGGTCGACGTCAAAGCCGACAATCTTGTTATTAGCATCCATCGATTCGAACGGCGGATAGGACGCTTCGGTCGCAAAACGAATGGTCTGGGCTGCTGTAGCGGAAAGGCTAAAGCCTGCAATTAGCGCGGCAATCAGAACTTTTTTCATTGTCATTGTCCCGAATCTTAGTGAGAGAGATAGTTTTTGAACGCTTCGGTCTGAGGGTGGGCAAAGCAACCCGCATCACCGTGCTCGACGATGTGACCATTTTCCATATAAATCACACGACTGGCGGTCTTACGCGCCACTTCGACTTCATGCGTAACGATCACCTGAGTAATGTTCGTTTCCGCCAGCTCATGAATAATGCTGACGATTTGAGCGGTAATTTCCGGGTCCAGCGCGGCGGTCGGTTCATCAAACAGCAGCACCTGCGGCTCCATCATCAGCGCGCGGGCAATCGCGACGCGCTGCTGCTGACCGCCGGAAAGGTGCAACGGATAACGATCGCTATATGGCTTCAGACGTAAACGCTCCAGCAGCTTTTCTGCGCGCGCCAGCGCCTGATCTTTTGTCAGACCCAGTACGCGGCAGGGCGCTTCAATCAGATTCTGCACAACGGTGAGATGTGGCCAAAGATTATATTGCTGAAAGACCATTCCGACATTTTGACGTAGCTCACGAATCGCCTTATCGGACGGCGTTTTCGTAAAGTCAAAATGGTTCCCGGCGATAGTCAGAGTGCCGGAGCGCGGCATCTCAAGCAGATTGAGTACACGCAGCAGCGAACTTTTACCCGCCCCGCTTGGGCCAAGCAACACCAGCGTTTCGCCTTCGGGGCAATCCAGCGTGATATCGAACAGCGCCTGATGCGCGCCGTAAAAGCAATTAATGCCGTTTAATTGAATACTCATTGACACTCGTATACAGGCAGTCTGATAGCTATTGAAGCCGCAGATAGTACCTTTCGCAGAATAGTTATGCAATATTTATGCGTTAAAAGTTAAATATATCCCACATTCTTCCCTAAACATAGCACAAAATAGCAGGAGGAATAGTAGGTAAGAAGAATTGTCGGCATCCCGGGCAGAATGCCAGACAATTTACGGGGTTATGGGTGCAAAAGCGGGGGAATACTGTCTGTTAACGGTTTTCTATTGACTGGCGCAGCGTACCGGCAGGGGCATGGACATCTCCGCCCAGATAGCGAACGTCGTCAATCACCCAGCATGAGCCTTCGTGAATCATAAGCACTTCATCCTGCCAGCTTTGATCGCCCTGTTTTAACGCCACCCGCAGAGGAATGTTGCGCGCATCTCGGTTCGGAATGGTTGATGCGCTGGCGACGTTGGCGCTATCCGGCAGCGTAGCGCGGCTGGAGAACAGATCGCCGCTCATCAACTGGCGGTGCTCCGTATCGCGGCTGGCGTCGGTCAGCAATTTCGCCAGGTTATCACTCAAGTAGGGGCGAAGCGCGGCGATATCATTGCTGTGGTGTTGAATACGGTAGTCGTAAAATTGTTGAGCCACGCTGTCCGGGCCGCCTTCCACACACGCGCCGATACGCGGGCCATTATCTTTGTAGGCGGGAGTGACGGTCGTACAGGCGCTAAGCAGAAGCGCGCACGGGATGAGCAAAGAGAGTTTAGAATAGCGCATGATGATTTCCTTATAGGCGATCGAGCAAAAACCGATCTACGATAATCAATTATATCCTTTCAATGATAGCGTATCAGCTTGATAATGCGTTTGAGATCGTGTGCTTAGCTAACCCGGGAGATTCACTATGCAGTTTTCAACAACCCCAACGCTGGAAGGACAAAGCATCGTGGAGTATTGCGGTGTGGTGACGGGCGAAGCCATTTTAGGCGCCAATATTTTCCGCGATTTTTTCGCCGGCATTCGGGATATCGTCGGCGGACGTTCCGGCGCGTATGAGAAAGAGCTGCGTAAAGCGCGTGAAATCGCTTTTCAGGAACTTGGCGAGCAGGCTAAAGCGTTGGGCGCCGATGCGGTGGTAGGCATCGATATTGATTACGAAACTGTCGGCAAGGATGGCAGTATGCTGATGGTCAGCGTCAGCGGAACGGCGGTGAAAACGCGCCGATGAGAGCGCTACTGTGGCTGGTTGGTCTCGCGTTGCTGTTAACAGGCTGCGCGAGCGAAAAAGGAATTATCGATAAAGAGGGATATCAGCTTGATACCCGACATCGGGCGCAGGCGGCCTATCCGCGCATTAAAGTCCTGGTGATTCACTATACGGCGGAAAACTTTGCCGTTTCGCTGGCGACGTTAACGGGCCGCAACGTCAGTTCGCATTACCTGATTCCCGCAACCCCGCCATTATATGGCGGTAAACCGCGCATCTGGCAACTGGTGCCGGAACAGGATCAGGCCTGGCATGCGGGCGTCAGTTTCTGGCGAGGCGCCACGCGTCTCAATGATACGTCTATTGGCATTGAGCTGGAAAATCGCGGCTGGCGAATGTCCGGCGGGGTGAAATCTTTCGCGCCGTTTGAATCCGCGCAAATTCAGGCATTGATTCCGTTAGCGAAGGATATTATCGCGCGCTATAACATCAAACCGCAGAATGTGGTGGCCCATGCGGATATCGCGCCGCAGCGTAAAGACGATCCCGGCCCGCGCTTCCCGTGGCGCGAGCTGGCGGCGCAGGGGATTGGCGCCTGGCCTGACGCCCAGCGTGTGGCGTTTTATCTGGCTGGACGCACGCCGTATACGCCAGTCGATACCGCAACGGTGCTTGCGTTACTCTCGCGCTATGGCTATGAAGTCAAAGCCGATATGACGGCACGCGAGCAGCAGCGGGTGATTATGGCGTTCCAGATGCACTTCCGTCCGGCGCAATGGAACGGTATCGCAGATGCCGAAACGCAGGCGATTGCCGAAGCATTACTGGAGAAGTACGGCCAGGATTAACGCGGTAAATTTCCGTGATCGCGCAGCCAGGCGGCGGTGCGCTCAATGCCTTCGTCCAGCGTGACGATGGGCTGGTAGCCCAGCTCGTCCTGCGCGCGAGTCGTATCGAGCGTAAAATCAAAATTCAGTTTTGACACGCCGTAATGCGTTAGCGGGGGCTCTTTGGCGGATTTTTTGCCGAAGCGTTCCATACTGCGGGCGATCATATCCAGCATCGGGTAAGGCACAGAGCGAATGCGGCAGTCGATAGTCAGTTCATCAATTAACTTTTGTACGATGCTGCGTAAGGTGCGGTTTTCGCCGTTAGTGATGTTATAAGCGCGGCCAGAAGGCAGATGATCGCAGCCCGGCTGGCTGGCCAGCCACATGGCGTGGATCGCATTTTCATAGTAGGTCATATCGACCAGCGCGCTGCCCCCGTGCGGTAATAAGACGCTACCGTAATGGTGCATCATATGCGCCAGACGTGGGATAAATACTTTATCGTGCGGGCCAAACAGGCTTTGCGGACGCAACACCGTAAAACGTGTTTGCGGATTGGCCTGCGCCAGCAGATTAATCACCTCTTCACCGGCGGCTTTACTGCGGGCGAACTCATTGGCAAACCGATGCGGACGGAAATCCTCCTTGATATCACGGTGATGGTGGTAATCAAAATAGAGTGAGGGAGAGGAGATATGAATAAAATTGCGCACGCCCCAGGCGACCGCCCATTCTCCCAGACGGCGGGTGGCGCGAACATTCGCCAGATCGAAAGCTTGTTGGGTTCCCCAGGGCGAGGTAAAGCTGGAGCAGTGCCACAACGTGTCGATCCCGGCGAGCATCACTTTGGCCTGCGAGGAGACCAGTTCGGTTAAATCCGCATGGACGAATTCCGCGCCCATTTTTTCAAGCAGCTTGCCCATCGCTTCATTGCGACCCGTCGCTCTGACGCTGATGCCTTTATTGCGCAAAAATTCAACCGCGTTTCGACCTAAGCCGCTGGTGGCGCCGGTAACCAGTACCTTCATATCAATCCACTGTGTTTAATAAACCGTCGTGCGCATTCTTCCGTGAATTACGTCGGTATGCAATGGGAAACACGAAAGAATACAGCAACTTTTTCTCATTTTTCTGTGATTTGTTCTGCAAGTCGGGCAATACGCCTTGCCATTCCCCGGAAAATAAACAGGTGCGCCGGGATCATCAGTAGCCAGTAAATCAGGCCCGGCATTCCGTGTGGATGCCACCAGGCGCGCACGTCAATTTCGCGGTAGCGGCCTTTATCATGCAGCGTGAAACTAAGCCGCCCCAGACCCGGCGCTTTCATGCCAAACAAGAGCGTGAGCTGTTTTTCTGGCTCGACAATGATCACTTTCCAGCTATCTACCGTATCGCCAGGCTTGAGCAAAGTATGCGACGGGCGGCCTTTCGCCAGTTTATGCCCCACCAGACGGTCCATCGCGGCGCGCGTCTGCCACAAAATATTGCCGAAAAAATAGCCCTCTTTGCCACCAAGCCGATTTACGACCTGCCAGAGCGCCGATAGGCTGGCCGGGGTCTGCGCGGTAAAGCCCGCCTGCTTTGGAAAATAGCCGTATTCGGGACGCCAGCGGGCGAAGGCCAGCGCGTCGTAGCCCCAGTCGCTGGAGTTCACCAGTTTTTCTTCTTCTTTCAGCGTGCGGCGAACGGCGTCGTCAAAGGTGATAAGCGTTTGGGGGATCAACTTTTTTAACGCGGCGTCATCGGCCAGCAAATCGTGCCTTAACCCCTGGATTAAGGCTTTTGCGGTAGTCGGCGGCACGGAGGTAATGACGTTTAAAAACCAGACCGAAATCCAGCGGGTCGGAAAAGGCACCGGGATCAGCGGACGCCGTTTACCGCTGACGGCCATAAAACGTTCAAACTGCTGCTGATAGCTTAATACCTGCGGCCCGGCGGCTTCCAGAATACGATGCTCGTGCGCAGGGTGATCCAGTAAGCCAACCAGGTAGTAGAGTAAATTTTCCAGGGCGATGGGCGTGGTGCGCGAACGCACCCAGCGCGGCGGCGTGAGTATTGGCAGGTTGTAAACCATGTCGCGCATGACTTCGAAGGCGGCGGAGCCTGCGCCGACGATGATCCCGGCGCGTAATTCCGTCACCGGTACGCCTGCGTCGCGCAGCGTGTCAGCCGTAAGCTGGCGGGCGCGCAGGTGATCGGATTGCTCATGCGCCGGTGCCTGCAGTGAACTGAGGAAAATAAGTTGTTTAACCGGCGTCTGGCGCAGCGCGTCGCGCACGTTGAGCGCCGCCTGACGCTCATGGGCGATAAAATCGCCGCCTTCGCCCATACCGTGTACCAGATAGTAAACGGTATCAATGTCGCGAAGCAGCGCGGGTAAATTTTCCGGCCAGTGCAGATCGACCTTATGACAACTGACGTTGGCGAGGCGCTGTTTTTCCAGACGTTCGACGCGCCGCGCCGCCGCCCGCACCTGATGCCCTTGCTGACTTAGCGCAAAGACCAGGTGCTGGCCGATATAGCCGCTGGCGCCGAGAACCAGAATGCGTTGCGCCACGTTGCTCTCCTTAGCGGGCTAAAAAGGCGCGCCAGTGGGCGACGACGTCGGTAAGCTGTTCGCGAGAGACATCCAGATGCGTCACCAGACGCACAATCGGCGCGGCGTTAATCAGGATATTCCGTTCCCGTAAATAGTCGCCAAGCGCGGCGGCCTGTGCTTCACCAACGCGAACAAACAGCATATTCGTTTCGTGGCGCATGACCTCCGCGCCCGCTTCGCGAAGCTGCTGCGCCAGCCAGGCGGCGTTGTCATGATCCTCTTGCAGACGCGCCACGTTATGCTTCAGCGCATACAGTCCGGCCGCTGCCAGAATCCCGGCCTGACGCATTCCGCCGCCGACCATTTTACGCCAGCGCGTCGCGCGTTTAATGTAATCGCGGTTGCCGACCAGCAGCGAACCGACCGGCGTTCCGAGACCTTTTGACAGGCAGATGGTAAAAGAGTCGCAATACTGCGTAATTTCTTTTAACTCACAGCCGTAGGCAACCACCGCGTTAAAAATTCGGGCGCCGTCAACGTGCAGCGCCAGTCCACGTTCGCGGGTAAATGTCCAGGCGTCTTTCAGATACGCGCGCGGCAGCACTTTCCCGTTATGCGTATTTTCCAGACTGAGTAAGCGCGTGCGCGCGAAGTGGATGTCATCCGCTTTAATCTTCGCCGCCACGTTCTCCAGCGGCAGCGTACCGTCCGCGGCGGCGTCGATGGGCTGCGGCTGAATGCTGCCGAGCACCGCCGCGCCGCCAGCTTCATAGAGATAATTATGCGCGCCCTGACCGACGATATACTCTTCGCCGCGTTCACAATGGCTAAGCAGCGCGACCAGATTGGCCTGGGTGCCGGTGGGTAAAAAAAGCGCCGCTTCTTTACCGGAAAGGTCGGCGGCGTAGCGCTGAAGGGCGTTAACGGTAGGGTCATCGCCGTATACGTCGTCCCCGACCGGGGCGGTCATCATCGCCTCGAGCATGGCGCGGCCCGGTCGGGTAACGGTATCACTGCGTAAATCAATCATGGCACATCCCTGGATTTTAAAAGGTGATGTGCACTGTTTTACCTTAGCCAGTTCGTTTTCGCCAGTTCGATCACTTCATCGCCGCGGCCGCTAATAATGGCGCGTAGCATGTACAGGCTAAAGCCTTTCGCTTGTTCCAGTTTGATCTGCGGCGGGATCGCCAGCTCTTCTTTTGCCACGACCACGTCAACCAGTACCGGGCCGTCAATGGAAAACGCGCGCTGTAGCGCACCGTCCACGTCTGCGGCTTTTTCCACGCGAATACCGGTAATGCCGCAGGCTTCGGCGATACGCGCGAAATTGGTGTCGTGCAGTTCGGTACCGTCGGTAAGGTAGCCGCCGGCTTTCATTTCCATCGCCACAAAGCCCAGCACGCTGTTATTAAAGACGACGATTTTTATCGGCAGCTTCATCTGTACCACCGAGAGAAAATCGCCCATCAGCATACTGAAGCCGCCATCACCGCACATCGCGATAACCTGCCGACCCGGCGCGGTGGCCTGAGCGCCGAGCGCCTGTGGCATGGCGTTGGCCATTGACCCGTGGTTAAACGAGCCCAGCAGGCGGCGCTTGCCGTTCATTTTTAGATAGCGGGCCGCCCAGACGGTCGGCGTGCCGACATCGCAGGTAAAAATAGCGTCGTCAGCGGCGAAATGGCTAATTTGTTGCGCCAGATATTGTGGATGGATGGCTTTATCGCTGAGTTTGGCTAAGTCATCAAGTCCCTTACGGGCGTCCCGATAGTGCTCCAGAGCTTTATCGAGGAATTTACGATTGCTTTTTTCTTCCACCAGCGGCAGCAGGGCGCGAAGCGTGGCTTTAATATCGCCCACCAGCGCCATGTCGACTTTGCTGTGCGCGCCAATACTGCCCGGGTTGATGTCAATCTGAATGATTTTGGCATCGCTCGGATAAAAGGCGCGGTAGGGGAACTGGGTGCCGAGCAGGATCAGCGTATCGGCGTTCATCATGGTGTGGAAGCCAGAAGAGAAGCCAATCAGGCCGGTCATTCCCACATCATAAGGATTATCGTACTCAACGTGCTCTTTGCCGCGTAGGGCATGAACGATTGGCGCTTTTAGCTTTGCCGCCAACGCGACCAACTCCTCATGCGCGCCCGCGCAGCCGCTACCGCACATCAATGCGATATTGCTGGAGTAGCGCAGCAGTTGCGCCAGTTTTTTCAGCTCTTCCTCCGCCGGCGTGACGACGGGGTGCGGGGCATGGTACCAATGGGTGACGGCGTTTTCAGGCGCGGGTTTCAGCGCCACGTCACCCGGAAGTACGACCACGGAGACGCCGCGATTTAGCACCGCTTTGCGCATGGCGATGGCGAGTACCTGCGGGATCTGCTCCGGGCTGGAAACCAACTCGCAATAGTGGCTGCATTCACGGAACAACTCCTGCGGGTGGGTCTCCTGGAAATAACCGCTGCCGATTTCACTGGACGGAATATGGGCGGCGATCGCCAGAACAGGGACGTGGTTACGGTGGCAATCAAACAGGCCATTGATCAGGTGCAGGTTGCCCGGTCCACATGAACCGGCGCACACTGCCAGCTCGCCGGTAAGCTGCGCTTGTGCGCCGGCGGCGAAAGCGGCGACCTCTTCGTGGCGGGTTGGCATCCATTCAATGGTTCCCATACGATTAAGACTATCGCTCAGGCCGTTCAGGGAATCGCCAGTGACGCCCCAGATTCGTTTTACGCCAGCCTGTTCCAGCGTTTTGGCGATAAAAGCGGCAACGGTTTGTTTCATGGTTCTCCATCTCCTTAAATGTGATAACGGTTACAAGTTTAGTTGAAGATGACGATGACGTTTTTCTTTGGCGGAGAGAGGGGCGAAAGGATGAAGCGAGTGGTAAATCGCCCGGTGGCGCTAACGCTTACCGGGCCTACAATGGAACGTTTACCGATTATGCGAGAACAAGATCGCCCTGCGGATGGCAGGAGCAGGCCAGTACGTAACCTTCGGCAATCTCCGCCTCGCTCAGCGTCATGGTGCTGCTCACCGTATAGTCGCCGGAAACGACTTTGGTTTTACAGCAGCCGCAAACACCTGCCCGACAGGCAGCGGCAACCGGTACTTTATTACTCTCCAGCGCCTCCAGCAGCGTCGTACCGATCGGGGCATAAAATTCCTGCGCTGGCTGTAGCTTGGTGAATTTCAGGCCGCTGGTTGCCGTTTCCGCCACCGGCGTGAAGAACTTCTCTTTAAAGAAGCGCGTTACGCCAAGCGCTTTCACTCCCTGTTCGACGAAATCCATATAGGGCGCCGGGCCGCAGGTCATGATGGTGCGCGATGCCAAATCCGGTACGCTCTGTAACAATTCCGTGGTCAGACGGCCCGCGACAAAACCTTCCGTGGCATGATTTTCCGCCACTAGCGTGACCGGATACTGTCGCCACTCGTCGGCAAAAATCACATCATCCGGCGAACGGACGTTAAAGATGACCTGCACGTCGGCCTGCGGGCGGTATTTCGCCAGCCAGCGACGCATCGACATGATTGGCGTTACGCCACAACCGGCGGCGAGCAGCAGAAATTTATCTTCTGTTTTATCGTCACAGGTAAAATCGCCCATTGCATCAGACAGCCAGATGTAATCGCCGCGCTTGATGTCATGGGTCAACCACTGTGAACCCGTGCCATCGTCAATCCGACGAACGGTCAGCGTGATATATTCACTGACGCCCGGCGTAGACGAAAGGGTGTAGGCGCGCAGCGTTTCCGCTGAATTACGCACGCTCACCAGCGCATACTGCCCGGCGCGGTAAGGGTAGTAGTCATGGCATAATAGCGCAATTGTCCATACATCCGGCGTCTCCTGATGGATGTGATGCACCTGCATTCGCCAGGGACATTGTGAGGTTGGCATCGTCATCATTGACCTCCTTACGCGCTCAGTAATTGCTTCATGTCTTCTTCAACGGTAGTCACGGAGCGCAGACCGAACTTCTCGTTGAGGATAGCCAGCAGATCCGGCGTGAAGAAGCCCGGCGCGGTCGGCCCGGTGACAATATTTTTCACGCCTAATGACAGCAGCGTCAGCAGAATCACGATCGCTTTCTGCTCAAACCAGGAGAGCACCAGCGATAGCGGCAGATCGTTGACGCCGCAGCCCAGTTTTTCCGCCAGCGTCACCGCCAGGATAATCGCGGAGTAAGCATCGTTACACTGACCGGCATCGACCAGACGCGGCAGCCCTTCGATGTCGCCGAACTCCAGTTTGTTGAAACGGTATTTACCGCACGCCAGGGTCAGGATCAGGCAGTCATCCGGTACGCTGGTGGCGAAATCGGTAAAGTAGTTACGCTCGCCGCGCGCGCCGTCACAGCCGCCGACCAGGAAGATGTGGCGCAGTTTTTCACGACTGACCAGATCGATGAGCGTATCGGCAGCGCCGAGCAGGGTCTGACGGCCAAAACCGACGGTGATGAGATGCGGAATTTCGCTATACGGGAAGCCCGCCATCTGCTGCGCCTGGGCAATGACCGGCCCGAAGTCATCGCCTTCAAGATGGCTAACGCCCGGCCAGCCGACGATGCTACGGGTCCAGATACGGTCGTCATAGCTGCCCACGGTCGGGTCGATAATGCAGTTAGAAGTCATCACGATTGGGCCAGGGAAGCGGGCGAACTCGACCTGCTGATTCTGCCAGCCGCTGCCGTAGTTACCGACCAGATGCTTGAATTTACGCAGTTCCGGATAGCCATGTGCGGGCAGCATTTCACCGTGAGTATAGACGTTAACGCCGGTGCCTTCGGTCTGTTCCAGCAGGTTGTAGAGATCTTTCAGATCGTGACCGGAGATCAGAATGCACTTGCCTTCAGTCGCTTTGACGTTGACCTGAGTCGGCGTTGGGTGACCGTATTTGGTGGTTTCACCGGCATCCAGAATGCTCATCACTTTGAAGTTCATCTGGCCGATTTCCATTGCGCACTCCAGCAGCGCGTTCATATCAGCAGGCCAGGTGCCGAGCCAGGCCATGATTTTGTGGTACTGCGCGTAAATGTCGTTGTCGTATTGACCGAGAACGTGCGCATGTTCCATGTACGCCGCCGCGCCTTTCAGACCGTACAGGCACAGCAGGCGCAGGCCGAGGATATTCTCGCCAATGGCGGCTTTGTCTTTATTCGGGGTAAATTCCGCCGCCTGACGTTGCAGTTCGCCCAGATCGTCGCTAACCAGTTGCAGATCGGCCATCGGATTGTCGCAATGCGCATTGGCATCTACGCTCAGGCACTGCGCTTTCAACGCTTCACGCAAGGCAATCGCTTCACGGGCGTAGCCGACGATACGCGGAGAGTCGAAGTTAACGTTGGTCAGCGTGGAGAAAAACGCGCGCGGCGCAAAGTTATCAACGTCGTGATTAATGATGCCATATTCACGGGCCTTCACCGCCCAGGCAGACAAACCTTGCAAAGCCGCAATCAGCAGATCCTGCAGATCGGACGTTTCAGCCGTTTTACCGCACATTCCCTGCGCGTAGGAGCAGCCGTTTCCGGCTGGTGTACGGATGGTTTGTTCACATTGCACACAAAACATGGTCACACCTTTTAAAGTTATATTTAATATACATGTTTAAGATTATGCCTGTGAACAAAGGGATAAAAGGGATTTCTGCCATAATGTGCAAGGAGATTGATTTAGCGCAATTTTGGCGGCAGATGCCTACCGCCAAAGAGGTATCAGGCCGAGAAGAACGCCATTAAGAGGGGGACCAGCAGGCTGAGGATAAAGCCATGTACGATAGCCGCCGGAACAATCTCTACGCCGCCGGAGCGCTGTAATACCGGCAACGTAAAGTCCATTGAGGTCGCTCCGCACAGGCCCAATGCCGTTGAACGGCTGCGGCGAACCAGACCGGGAATAAGCATAATGGCTAAGAGCTCGCGGGCCAGATCGTTAAAAAATGCCGCGCTGCCGATAACCGGTCCAAACGACTCCGTCAGCAAAATACCGGAAAGAGAGTACCAGCCGAAACCTGACGCCATCGCCAGGGCGGTTTTGAGCGGTAAGTCCAGGATAAACGCATTAATCACGCCGCCCAGTAATGAGCTTGCCACGACAACGACCGCGACCATCATTCCCCGACGGTTAAGCACAATTTGCTTTAAGGTCATGCCGCTATTTCGTAGCTGAATCCCTACCAGGAACAATAAAAAGATCAGCGTATATTCACTGGCTTCGGTGGCGTGCTGTAAAACAGAGAGTCCGCTCAGGCCGATAACAAACCCCAATACCACTACGCCGCACAGTTGTAGCGACTCCAGCGCCATGGCAATACGCGAAGGCAGTTTTTCCTGCTGATGATGGTGACGCCACGGGAGGATACGTTCCAGCCACAATAAGGCGGCGATATTACACAATAAAATAATCGTAATACTGACGGCGGAATAATGAAAAATCGCCACCAGATTACTGGCGAGGTTATCCAAAAACGCCAGGCTTATTCCCATAAAAAAGAGAATAAGATACACGATCCAGCTCAGTAGCCGGTTAATGAGTTGTAATGCGGCTTTATGTCGCAGTGGAATGAGATAGCCCACAATCAGTGGAACCAGAATGATTAAAAGTCCTGAAAACATGAACAGCCGGGCCCTTTTTTATTGTTTGAATAGCGTACATGACACTACCGAATTCCAGACTATCAGTAAAGCGACACCGTCAGCCGTACATTTATCAGACATTTGCCCCAGGCAAAGGGGGGGAATATCACGCCAGGCGGACGCATTTGCCGTTATACTGCGGTGAATTTAATGGAGTGATGACGTTTTTCTGGAGGAAGCATGATTCTCGAACGCGTTGAAATAGTAGGATTTCGCGGTATCAACCGACTGTCGTTGATGCTGGAGCAAAACAACGTGCTGATTGGGGAAAACGCCTGGGGAAAATCCAGCCTGCTGGATGCGCTGACTCTGTTATTGTCGCCGGAACTCGATCTTTACCATTTTGTCCGTGAGGATTTCTGGTTCCCGCCTGGCGACATAAAAGGACGCGAGCATCACCTGCATATTATTCTGACTTTTCGCGAAACGCAGCCAGGGCGGCATCGGGTACGTCGTTATCGAGCGCTGGAAGCATGCTGGTCGCCTTGCGAGGATGATTTTCACCGTATTTTTTATCGGCTAGAGGGCGAATGCGGCGCCGATGGTAGCGTGATGACGCTGCGCAGTTTTCTCAATAGCGATGGGCAGCCATTGCCGGTGGAAAATATTAACGATCAGGTGCGCCACCTGGTTCGTCTGATGCCAGTGCTACGTTTGCGCGATGCGCGCTTTATGCGACGTATTCGCAACGGTACGGTGCCCAATGTGCCGGATGTTGAAGTCACGGCCCGACAGCTGGATTTTCTGGCGCGTGAGCTGGCGACCCGGCCGCAAAATTTAACCGACGGGCAGATTCGTCAGGGACTGTCCGCGATGGTGCAACTGCTTGAGCACTATTTCTCAGAGCAGGGCGCAGGACAGGCGCGTCACCGACTCATGCGCCGGCGTTCGCAAAATGAGCAGCGTAGCTGGCGCTATCTGGATATTATTAATCGGATGATCGACAAACCGGGCAGCCGGTCGCATCGGGTGATCCTGCTGGGGCTTTTCTCCACGCTGTTACAGGCGAAAGGGACGCTGCGGTTACATAAAGACGCGCGACCATTACTGCTGGTGGAAGATCCGGAAACCCGTTTACATCCCATTATGCTTTCAGTCGCCTGGCAATTGCTCAATCTGTTACCGCTACAGCGGATAGCGACAACCAACTCAGGCGAATTGCTCTCGCTAACGCCGGTGGAGCATGTCGTACGGTTGGTGCGTGAATCTTCCCGCGTCGCCGCCTGGCGTCTGGGCCCGGGCGGGTTAAGCGCGGAAGATGGACGGCGCATCGCCTTTCATATCCGCTTTAATCGCGCATCGTCGCTGTTTGCGCGTTGCTGGCTACTGGTGGAAGGCGAGACGGAAACCTGGGTTATTAATGAGCTGGCGCGTCAGTGTGGACATCATTTTGATGCGGAGGGCATTAAAGTCATTGAGTTTGCTCAGTCTGGCCTGAAACCGCTGGTGAAGTTCGCCCGCCGTATGGGAATCGAGTGGCATGTCCTGGTGGATGGCGACGAAGCGGGGAAAAAATATGCCGCGACGGTCCGCAGTCTGCTTAATAACGATCGGGAAGAAGAACGCGAACATCTCACGGCGCTGCCTGCGCTGGATATGGAACATTTTATGTATCGTCAGGGCTTTGCCGATGTTTTTCACCGGGTTGCGCAGCTTCCGCCTAATGTGCCGATGAATACCCGGAAAATTATCACTAAAGCTATCCACCGCTCGTCAAAGCCGGATTTGGCGATTGAAGTCGCGATGGAAGCCGGGCGGCGGGGAATTGACGCCGTGCCGCCGCTGTTCAGAAAGATGTTCTCGCGCGTGGTTTGGCTGGCGCGGGGCCGGGCGGATTAACGTTTGAATGTGGCCGGAACCTGTTCGACGACGCTATCGAGTAACGCATAGCGGCGGCGATACTCGGCCCGTTTTTTACTGGCGATCTCCGCTTCGCTTTTTCGGGCGATCGCCAGCGGCAGCGCATAGTAATTTCCTTTAATTCTTTCACCGCCTAACGATTCCCAAAACGCGTCATAGTCGGCATGCATTTGCGTCTTTTTATCCATGTATCGCCAGCTACGGTAAACGTGCGCATCGTTACTCACGGCTATAATCTTTTCTGCCTGAAAGACTTGCGCAAACTGACAGAGAGCCTCCATCACGATGCGTTTGGGAAAAAGACCATGGCAGGCTTTGGTCGCCTGCTGGATAATTTCGTGAGGGACGTCGTTTGCCGCGCCCTGTAATCCGCCGATAAATAGTGTGCGTTGTTGGTTAAAGCGACACAGAGTAAATGTGATCTCTGCCAGAATACGTAACTGTGCGTCGCGAACAACAATAGTGCTTTCACCTTCTTTATCCAGTGAGACCAGACTGACTAAATCAAGTTGAAACAACTCGCCGGTTTTAGTTTCAAATTTAGCAAGATTCAGGCCATACTGACTTAAATAGCTAACTTGTTGTTCCCGCGATAAAAGTTGGCGCATCTGTTGATAATGAAAACACAGCGCATCTAAGGCGAAATCGCGTTTAATATTTACAGCCATATAAGGACGATGTAGCCGAATAGGCAAACGCGGCTGACGAGCAAGTAACGTATTTAACTCCGGCCATTGGGTGAGATTGGTCAGTAATTGGCTGGTCGCACGCGGCATGACTAATGAGCGGATTAAAAACTTGCGACGAAAGCTGGCTTTACGCCAGAATTTTCCTGGCTGTAATTGCCCGCGCGTCAGACGAATAAATAATTGTAAAGGAGAGATGTAATCTGAAGTGTACCAGGTATTATCTGTAAGCTGTGTCATGATCGTAATCCGCGACATAAGATTGTCGAGATTGAACCACAGGAAACATTAACCAATCGTCAATACAGCCGGCGCTATCTTTATTGCGTCAGGTTTGTTTAGATACGGTTTACTTTCTGGTTAAAATTTTGCCGTCAGGGTTTCTATGCGTGCTAAAGGAAAGAAATTTAAAAAGCGTTATCTGGTCATTATTTTAATTCTTTTAGTGGGGGGGATGGCTGGCTGGCGAATGATAAATGCCCCGCTGCCAACTTATCAGACATTAATCGTGCGGCCAGGCGATCTTGAACAGAGTGTACTGGCGACTGGAAAACTGGACGCGTTGCGTAAAGTGGATGTCGGCGCGCAGGTGAGCGGCCAGTTGAAAACGCTGCTGGTCTCCATTGGCGATAACGTTAAAAAAGATCAGCTACTCGGCGTGATTGACCCAGATCAGGCGGAGAACCAGATAAAAGAGGTCGAGGCCACCCTGATGGAGCTGAACGCGGAGCGTCAGCAGGCAGCCGCTGAGTTAAAGCTGGCGCGGGTTACGCTGGCGCGCCAGCAGCAGTTAGCTAAGACTCAGGCGGTATCGCAACAGGATCTGGATACCGCGGCGACGGAGATGGCGGTTAAACAGGCGCGTATTGGCACCATAGATGCCCAGATCAAACGTAATCGGGCCTCGTTGGACACCGCGAAAACCAACCTGGAATATACCCGTATTGTCGCCCCCATGGCGGGGGAAGTGACGCAAATCACTACCCTGCAAGGACAAACGGTGATTGCAGCTCAGCAGGCGCCCAATATTCTGACGCTGGCGGATATGAGCACCATGCTGGTAAAAGCGCAGGTCTCGGAAGCGGACGTGATCCATCTTCGGGCGGGGCAGAAAGCATGGTTCACCATTGCAGGCGATCCGCAAACGCGCTATGAAGGCGTTTTAAAAGATATTCTGCCGACGCCGGAAAAGATCAACGACGCTATTTTTTATTACGCCCGGTTTGAAGTGCCGAATCCCAAAAGAATCTTGCGTCTTGATATGACCGCACAGGTTTATATTCAACTCATGGATGTCAAAAATGTGCTGATTATTCCTCTCGCCGCGCTTGGCGAACCGGTGGGCGGCAATCGTTATAAAGTGGCGCTGTTGCGTAACGGCGAAAAACGTGAGCGCGAAGTGGTCATTGGCGAGCGTAACGATACAGACGTGGAAGTGGTTAAAGGTCTGGAAGCGGGCGATGAGGTGATCATCGGCGAAAGCAGGCCAGGAGCGACGCCATGACGGCATTGCTTGAACTGTGCAATGTGAGTCGTAGCTACCCCTCCGGAGAAGAGCAGGTGGCGGTGTTGAAAGATATCTCCCTGCAAATCCACGCCGGGGAGATGGTGGCGATCGTCGGCGTTTCCGGTTCTGGAAAATCAACGCTGATGAATATCCTCGGGTGCCTGGATAAACCGACCAGCGGCACTTATCGGGTGGCGGGGCGTGACGTCTCGACGCTGGACCCGGACGCGCTGGCGCAGCTGCGGCGTGAGCATTTTGGCTTTATCTTTCAGCGCTACCATCTGTTGTCGCATTTAACGGCAGCGCAAAATGTTGAAATCCCCGCCGTCTACGCCGGCATTGAACGCAAAAAACGCCAGGCGCGCGCCAGAGAGTTGCTTTTGCGGCTGGGATTAAGCGATCGCGTCGATTACCCACCTTCACAGCTTTCTGGCGGACAGCAGCAGCGTGTCAGTATTGCCCGCGCTCTGATGAACGGTGGACAGGTGATTCTGGCAGATGAGCCGACCGGCGCGCTGGATAGCCATTCCGGCGAAGAGGTGATGGCGATTTTGCGCCAACTGCGCGATCGCGGACATACGGTGATCATTGTGACGCACGATCCGCTGATTGCCGCCCAGGCGGAGCGGATTATTGAAATTCACGATGGCAAGATTGTCCATAATCCGCCCGCGGAGGAAAAGAAACGCGAACAGGGCGTTGACGCTGCCGTAGTTAATACGGCTCCCGGCTGGCGGCAATTTGCCAGCAGCTTTCGCGAAGCGCTGTCAATGGCGTGGTTAGCGATGGCCGCTAACAAAATGCGTACTTTACTGACCATGCTGGGAATTATTATCGGTATTGCGTCGGTGGTGTCGATTGTGGTGGTCGGCGACGCCGCAAAACAGATGGTACTGGCGGATATCCGCGCTATGGGCACTAACACGATTGATATTCATCCAGGCAAAGATTTTGGCGACGACAATCCGCAGTATCGACAGGCGCTGAAATATGACGATCTGGTCGCTATTCAGAAACAGCCGTGGGTTAACTCTGCGACGCCCAGCGTTTCAAAGAGCTTACGTCTTCGCTATGGCAATATTGATATTGCCGTAAATGCTAATGGCGTCAGTGGCGATTATTTTAACGTTTACGGCATGTCCTTTAGGGAGGGGAACACCTTCAATGCTGTACAGCAACAGGATCGCGCGCAGGTGGTGGTGCTGGATGCCAACACGCGACGCCAGCTATTTCCAAATAAAGCGAATGTCGTAGGGGAAGTGGTGCTGGTGGGTAATATGCCGGTTATTGTTATTGGCGTGGCGGAAGAGAAACCGTCCATGTACGGCAATAGCAATCTGTTGCAAGTTTGGTTGCCCTATAGCACGATGTCAGATCGCATAATGGGTCAGTCATGGCTTAACTCGATCACCGTTCGTGTGAAAGATGGCGTTGATAGCGATCAGGCTGAACAGCAGCTTACCCGCCTGCTCACCTTACGCCACGGTAAAAAAGACTTCTTCACCTGGAATATGGACAGCGTTCTGAAAACGGCTGAAAAAACCACCTATACTCTTCAGTTATTTCTGACGCTGGTGGCCGTCATTTCGCTGGTTGTCGGCGGCATTGGCGTTATGAATATTATGCTGGTTTCCGTCACCGAGCGAACGCGTGAAATCGGCATCCGTATGGCGGTAGGCGCGCGCGCCAGCGATGTGCTACAGCAGTTTCTTATTGAAGCGGTGCTGGTTTGCCTGGTTGGGGGAGCGCTGGGGATTAGCTTGTCGATGTTCATCGCATTTATGCTACAGCTTTTCCTGCCCGGCTGGGAGATCGGTTTTTCACTGACTGCGCTGGCGAGCGCGTTTTTATGTTCGACGTTTACCGGGATACTGTTTGGCTGGCTACCGGCGAGAAACGCGGCGCGACTGGACCCGGTGGATGCGCTGGCAAGGGAGTAATCTCGCTGACGTCATTTGTCGGCCTGATAAGATGCAACAGTGTCGCTATCAGGCACTGGCGTTAAATAAAAATGCCAGCCGATCGGGCTGGCATTTTGCCTCCTGGATGTACACAATGAGACAGAGGAGCTATGCAACGGCCTCTGCTTCGATGGGCACGATGACGCTGGCGTGATTGCCTTTTGGCCCCTGGTGGACATCAAACCGGACAGACTGTCCGGCTTTAAGCGTTCTGTAACCATCCATTTGAATGGTGGAATAATGGGCGAAAATATCCTCGCCGCCGCCTTCAGGGCAGATGAAACCAAACCCTTTGGCATTGTTGAACCACTTTACAGTACCCGTTTCCATGCTTCGACATCCTTCGTAAATCTTATATAAGTAAGATGGAATGAACCGGTGACGGAGTGGGGGCTGTTCAAAACCTCACCAACTCTCGACATTACAATTTAGAGAAATCAGGCGAGGCGTCAAGCATCAGGCAGGGGGGATCGGGTAAAAATGAATCAAAAATTTGAAGCAGTTAACGCTATTGCCGGGAATGTGACAGATGTCGCGGATGGTACTGATAGATGTTAGTTATCTATCAATTGAGGTAGATTGATTGTGTGCATAGACTCTGGTCAGCGGCAGATTTTCCTGCCGACAACCGTAACCGATAATGACGACTGACAATGGGTAAGACGAACGATTGGCTGGATTTTGACCAGTTGGTGGAAGATAGCGTGTGCGACGCGCTAAAACCGCCATCTATGTATAAAGTGATATTAGTCAATGATGATTACACTCCGATGGAGTTTGTTATTGACGTGTTACAAAAATTCTTTTCTTATGATGTAGAACGTGCAACGCAATTGATGCTTGCAGTTCACTATCAAGGCAAAGCCATCTGCGGCGTGTTCACCGCCGAGGTGGCGGAAACCAAAGTGGCGATGGTGAACAAGTATGCAAGGGAGAACGAGCATCCGTTGCTGTGTACGCTGGAAAAAGCCTGAATGCAGGTATAAAAATTGGGGGAGGTGCCTATGCTCAATCAAGAACTGGAACTCAGTTTAAACATGGCTTTCGCCAGAGCGCGCGAGCACCGTCATGAGTTTATGACCGTCGAGCATCTGTTGCTGGCGCTGCTCAGCAACCCATCGGCTCGCGAAGCGCTGGAAGCATGCTCCGTGGATCTGGTGGCGCTCCGTCAGGAACTCGAAGCCTTCATTGAACAAACCACACCCGTACTGCCTGCCAGTGAAGAAGAGCGTGATACGCAGCCGACGTTAAGTTTCCAGCGTGTCCTGCAACGTGCCGTCTTCCACGTTCAGTCTTCCGGGCGTAGTGAAGTGACTGGCGCGAATGTGCTGGTGGCTATCTTTAGCGAACAGGAATCACAGGCGGCTTATCTGCTGCGTAAGCATGAAGTGAGCCGTCTGGATATCGTGAACTTTATTTCTCACGGGACGCGAAAAGACGAACCGAGCCAATCTTCCGATCTCGGCAATCAGCCAACTGGCGACGAACAAGCTGGCGGGGAGGAACGTATGGAAAACTTCACGACGAATCTTAACCAACTTGCTCGCGTGGGCGGCATCGATCCGCTGATTGGTCGTGAAAAAGAACTGGAACGCGCGATCCAGGTCTTGTGTCGTCGCCGTAAAAATAACCCGTTGCTGGTAGGGGAATCCGGTGTTGGCAAAACGGCGATTGCCGAAGGGCTGGCCTGGCGTATCGTGCAGGGCGATGTGCCGGAAGTGATGGCCGATTGCACCATTTACTCTCTGGATATCGGTTCGCTGCTGGCGGGCACCAAATACCGTGGCGATTTTGAAAAACGGTTTAAGGCGTTGCTGAAACAGCTTGAGCAGGATACCAACAGCATCCTGTTTATCGATGAAATCCATACCATTATCGGCGCTGGCGCGGCGTCGGGCGGACAGGTGGATGCGGCAAATCTGATTAAACCGCTGCTTTCCAGCGGCAAGATCCGGGTGATCGGCTCAACGACCTATCAGGAATTCAGCAATATTTTTGAGAAAGACCGCGCATTAGCACGCCGTTTCCAGAAAATTGATATTACCGAGCCTTCGGTGGAAGAGACGGTGCAAATTATCAACGGCTTGAAACCTAAGTACGAAGCGCACCACGACGTGCGTTATACCGCGAAAGCGGTGCGTGCGGCGGTCGAGCTGGCGGTAAAATATATCAATGACCGCCATCTGCCGGATAAAGCCATTGACGTGATTGACGAAGCGGGCGCTCGGGCGCGTCTGATGCCGGTGAGCAAACGTAAGAAAACGGTCAACGTGGCGGATATTGAGTCCGTAGTGGCGCGAATTGCGCGAATTCCTGAAAAGAGCGTCTCGCAAAGCGATCGCGATACGCTGAAGAACCTGGGCGATCGTCTGAAAATGCTGGTCTTCGGCCAGGATAACGCGATTGAGGCGCTGACCGAAGCTATTAAGATGAGTCGTGCGGGTCTGGGCCATGAGCATAAACCTGTCGGCTCATTCTTGTTCGCCGGGCCAACTGGCGTAGGGAAAACTGAAGTTACGGTACAGCTTTCAAAAGCGCTGGGTATTGAGCTGTTGCGCTTCGATATGTCTGAATATATGGAGCGTCATACGGTGAGCCGTTTGATCGGCGCACCTCCGGGATACGTCGGTTTCGACCAGGGCGGGCTGCTGACGGATGCGGTGATTAAGCATCCTCATGCGGTGCTGTTGCTGGATGAGATCGAAAAAGCGCACCCGGATGTCTTTAACCTGCTGCTGCAGGTGATGGATAACGGTACGCTGACCGATAACAACGGCCGTAAGGCGGATTTCCGCAACGTGGTGCTGGTGATGACCACCAACGCCGGCGTGCGAGAAACCGAACGTAAATCTATTGGTCTTATTCATCAGGACAACAGTACCGATGCGATGGGCGAGATCAAGAAAGTGTTTACGCCGGAGTTCCGTAACCGTCTCGACAACATTATTTGGTTCGATCATCTGTCTGGCGAGGTGATTCATCAGGTTGTCGATAAGTTTATCGTCGAGTTGCAGGCTCAGTTGGATCAGAAAGGCGTCTCTCTGGAAGTCAGTCAGGAAGCGCGCGACTGGCTGGCGGAAAAGGGCTATGACCGGGCGATGGGCGCACGACCGATGGCGCGTGTGATTCAGGATAACCTGAAAAAACCGCTGGCCAATGAGTTGCTGTTTGGATCGCTGGTTGATGGCGGACAGGTCACCGTCGCGCTGGATAAAGAGAAAAATGCGTTGACGTATGGCTTCCAGAGTGCGCAAAAGCACAAGCCGGAAGCCGCGCATTAATCTTCGTTTCACTGCCGTACAAACCGGGCCTTAGCGCCCGGTTTTTTTACGCCGGCTAATAGTTAGCCTGATGGCGTTGTGCTCGCGGTAGGCGGACAAGGCGCTTGTAAATTGCGTCATCATCCGGTAATCGACGGGTCAAATGCGAAAAAAAAGCCCGACCCGCTGCGTGAAAAGGGATGCTGAAGCCGCTGTTACCAATGCCAAAAAAACTAATCCTCTTCTCTGAAAAGAGTAGTCTTACACTTAGCACAAAGAATTCTTCTGTGATTATCCCATACCTGTATCAAACCAACATCGCTGAATTTCTCGTGACCACAACTGTAGCAGGATATTTTGCTCATATTGTGTTTTTTAATATATTCATCTTTGGTGGGAAGTTGCTTCCAGTAGCCTATCAGTCCGGGCATAACCTCTCCTTGAGTGGGTTATGTAATTTGCAAATTATGATAATAATTATATAAGAAATAGTTCAGTATGAAATTATTACTTATCACATTTTCGAAAGCGAATGCTATTAGCATCACACTTTCTACGTTGTTATCAACGATAATGCTTTCGTACAGGTAGCTTAGCTGTTGGCAGTGCTATACCCCGTCCAATCATCCATCAACGCCACCCGTTTAGGCCATAACGTCCCACGCTGATACGCTGCTTCAGCCTTATCTGCCAACTGGTGCGCCAACGCATGTTCAATAACCTCACGTTGATAATCCGTTGCTTCACCAGCCCACTCACGGAAAGTAGAACGGAAGCCATGTTGCGTTAAGTCGATATATCCCATTCGTTTCAATACACCCAATAACGACATATCAGAAAGTGTTTCAGCGCGAGGGGCAGGGAATACATGATTGTTATCTTTTAATCGTGGTAAATCTTTTAACAAATCAACAGCAGCATCAGACAGAGGAACTCGGTGCTTTTTTACTACCGAGAGATACTTATGCAAACTTTTCTAAAGCGTTTCAGGTAGGGAAGTAGGGCTGTTTTACACAATCTATAGTAAGTTTGGTGTAGCAACCAAAGGTCCAAAAACAAACCTTTCATCAGGAAAATTACAGTAAAAACAAGAAGTTTAGATACAAAAGCCCGTACTTTCGTACGAGCTCTTTCTTGAATATGGCGGTGAGGGGGGGATTGACTCGCTTTGCTCGCCCCTTCGGGCAGTCTCCTCGCAGGCTCGTCGTCTGTCCAACTGGCTGCGCCAGTTGTCGAACCCCGGTCGGGTGTTCTCATCCCCCCTGTAGGGTGGCTTTATTGACTAGTCCTGATATAGGTTGACAGTTTTTTGTCTGTAAAACGCCTGATGAACATCATCGGGCGTTTTGTATTTCAGGGCCAGGTGTGGCCGTTCATGGTTATAAATTGCCACGGACTCTTTTACT